>NZ_JBFTZR010000003.1:0-714747 GCF_056406695.1 Priestia sp. P1_B12_1
CTTATCCCAACTATTTTTAAATCCAAACCTTTTTTCTGAATCGGTATAAGAGAAGATTCTTATGAATAAAAGGTTTGGATTTTGTTAATAATGTCTTCAGGTTAAAAGGAGGACATTATTATGAATGTAGAAAACTTGCAAAACACATATCCACAGCTCGTAGATTTCATGTATGCTGCGGGATATTCCAAAAACTATGTGCAAGTTGTTAAGCAAGTTCTGAAATTTATACTGTCTAAAAGCGAACAATGGCAGTCATATGATGAAATTTTGGATTATTACAAGAAAGCAGCAATTAGTGGTAAGGACTTTTCGAAGAAAAAGGCTATCCTAAACTTAATTGCTTCATTTGATTGCTATGGTGCTTTCCCTGGCGCAAAGAATAAAACAATTTATTTCCAAAAATCATCTTCGTATGACTATCTGAATCCTGAATTTAAAAGCCTTATAGATTATTACAATGCGAATGCAGATCAAGTACTAAAAAAAGAAACCACTATCCGTAATGAATGCTGGAATACCAGTTCATTTTTACTTGCACTCCAGAAAGCTGGATATAACTCATTAACAGAGATTACAGAGGATGCCATCTTGCATGTTCTTACAGATGATTCTGGTTACCCTGCTAAAAGCGCATCGTATGTGATGCAGATCATCGCAGTTTTTAGAGGTGCCATCAAATGGAGTCAAGAATGCCAGAGGATTCTTCTATGCATTCCGGTAATCAGAAAACTTAGAAAAAATATCCAGTATCTTGAGCCTCATGAAAGAACAAAAGTCAAAAGTGCTTTAAAGGATGTCGATAATACCTTAAGTCACCGAAATCGAGCAATTGGCTGTTTACTATACTTTACTGGAATTCGTTGCTGTGATATTTCCAATCTCACACTTTCTGACATTGACTGGGATAAGGATGAACTATTCATTGACCAGCAGAAAACAGATGTGCCATTGAAGTTGCCTATGACAGCTATAATAGGAAATGCTATTTACAATTACATTACCAAGGAAAGGAAAACATCTGATGAACCTTACATTTTTCTATCCTATAATTACCCTTATGGAAAGCTAAAACCAGGATCCATAGGCGTTATTGCAGATCAAATCTACAAAAATGCCGAAATCAGACAGAATCCAAACGATCGCAGAGGTGGGCATCTGTTCCGACATAACTTTGCAACATCTATGCTTGAAAATGGTGCACCAAGAGCTGTTATTAGCAGAATCTTGGGGCAYACTTCCCCAGCCTCCACTGAGGCTTATCTGTCTGCTGACATGATTCATCTGAAGGAATGTTCACTAAGCATAGAAGCATTTCCAGTGCGAGAGGGGGTATTCTGTAGTGAGCGAATTTAAATCTCCTCTAGCTGAACAGTTTGAAGCTTTTGTACGATTTAGGAAAGCTTGTATGAAATGGAATGATACTTCTTATGGAATGAATCTCCTTTTGTTTGATAAGCATTGCCTGCAGCACTTTCCAGAAGAAAAAGTTCTTACTCAGGACATGGTAGATTCCTGGTGTAATCAAAGAGAGTCAGAATCAAACAATGGCTGTATTTCTAGGATATATGCCATTGTCAGTCTTGTCAGATTTTTAAGGGAAAGGGGTCTAACGAATGCTAATGAACCTGTTATTCCCTCTGCTGAAAAGCGATTATATATTCCGCATCCGTTCACAAAAGAAGAGCTTCAGCTCTTCTTCAGGGCCTGTGACAGCTATAAGCCGTTTAACTTTCGTACTGCCAGTCACCTGAACATCAAATATACATTGCCTGTTTTTTTTAGGCTTCTCTATAGTACGGGGATGCGTACAACGGAAGCCAGAAAACTTCGACGGTGTAATGTGAATCTTGACACAGGTGTTATCAGCATTGTAAACACGAAAGGTTATGAGCAGCACTATGTCGTAATGCATGACAGCATGTTGGTACTGATGAAGACATACGATTTTGTTATAGAAGATTTATATCCAGGAAGAATGTATTTCTTCCCGAATGGACCGACTGGTTTTAGAAGTCGTACATGGGTTCAACATTATTTTAAGGTTATGTGGGAACAAGTTGAATCAACATACGCTACGGCTTATGAACTTCGTCATAATTATGCTATTGAGAATATCAATAAGCTAGTAGGTCATGGGATGTCATTTGAAGATAATCTCATTTACCTTAGCAAAAGCATGGGACACACTTCTGCCGATATCACCGTAAAGTATTATTACTCATTGGTTCCAGCTCTCTCGGAAGTCCTTTTGGAACAAACTGAAACAGGGTTTAATGAATTGATTCCGGAGGTGGACTATGAAGAAGGCTAATGTTGAAGCACGGGAATTGGCACAATACATCCATACCTTTTTAGACAACTATGCTCCTACACAAAAAACTACAAGCCAGCACACCCTAAAGTCCTATAATATTGCCCTAACACTCTACATCGGATTTTTATCAGATGTAAAATCTGTATCCCCAGAGAATCTTTCAGCAGGCTGTTTTGAACAACCTGTGATTGAGGAATGGCTCACTTGGCTGATGAAAAACAGAAACTGTAGTCCGGAAACTTGTAATCTTAGGTTATCTTCGTTACGAGTATTCTTAAAATTTCTTGGAAGCCGGGATATTAAATATCTATACTTATCTAATGATGCTACGAGAATCGAGTCCCGAAAAACGACAAAGAAAAATGTACAGGGAATGAGTCGTGAAGCAGTAAAGGCGCTTCTGGCAGTTCCTAATCCACAGACCAGAACAGGAAAAAGAGATATCACATTTATGGTTTTTTTATACGGAACTGCAGCACGATTGGATGAACTATTGGATATGAAAATATCTCAACTTCATTTAAATGACCAAAAGCCATATGCAATTATCATTGGAAAAGGTCGAAAAATACGGACTTTATACCTTCTGCCGAAAGCCGTAGCCCATGTGAAAAGCTATTTAAAAGAGTTTCATGGTAACAAGCCTACCCCAGATGACTATGTGTTTTACTCTAGAAACACTGGTAAAAATGGGAAGCTCACGCAACCAGCTATTGCCAAGATGTTAAAAAAACATGCTAAAGCAGCACATGAGATATGTGGTGATGTACCGTTAGGTCTCCATGCACATCAATTTCGCCATGCAAAAGCATCCCACTGGCTTGAAGACGGTATGAATATCGTACAGATTTCTTTTCTGCTCGGTCATTCCAATGTTCAGACTACAATGATTTATCTCGACATTACAACAGATGCAGAGTTAAAAGCCATGGCAACTTTGGAGGATGAGAATGACGCAAAGGTCTCGAAAAAGTGGAAATCTAATAGTAAAGATCTAAGCTCATTCTGCGGATTAAAGGCTCTAGCAAAGTAATAAACAAAATCCAAACCTTTTTATCATAAGAATCTTTTTTTATACCGATTCGAAAAAAAGGTTTGGATTTAAAAGTAGTTGGGATAAGTGAGTTGTCACATTGGACGAAAGGACAGACCTTTGAAGATAAAACCAAGCTTTTAAAAGAAGTTCATGAAACATCAGTTGGCTTTATTGAAACAATCGAAGATATTTTATTCAAAGAACGAGAAAAAAATCAGTCACCAGAAAAAAACAATGAAAAACAGCAGCAAGCAGAACCTCTTTCGCCTCAAAACGTACAAGAGAAAATGAAAGAAGGTTATGAGGACTATAAACAAAAACAGCAACAGGAATCCGCACAAAATGTAGATAGCATTTTAGAACGTGTCACAGCTGAAGAAAAATACTATTCAACCAAAACACAAGCAATCAAAAATGGATGGATAACAAAGGAGGAAGTCGTGAAACTTGAGCATCAGATTGATTCAACTATGACTAAAAACGAGAAGGGAGTTATGAATGGTCAAGTTCAGAAACAATCTCTTACTTTTCAAGACCGTATGGAAGTGGGCAGTCAAATGCAATTCCAAAAACGTACAGGCACCGTCAAAAAGGTAAAAGAAGAACAGGAACTCGAAAGGTAAAGTATAGCAAGAATATTTGACGGCACATCAGATAAATATTGTGTAAACAAAGAATAGTAAAAAGACGATGACCGATCGTCGTCCCAATAGAACTAGTTTTTATTTCCAGTGAACTTATTTTTAAAATAAAGGTAATCAACCTTGTGTTTAGTGGCCATCAACTGTGATGCAAGTATTGCTGTATAAATTGTTGTTAATAGTATCGATATAATTCCAATACCAACTAACGGGTTATTTTTATTACCCAAGTTTTCCCCCTCCTTATTCATAATTCGTAGATAAGGATATTTTCTGTAAAGAGATCAATTTTATACTGAAAAAAATGAAGTGATTTTAACCTGACAAAATTAAATTTAACAAGCAGATCCTGTTAATTCCTCTGCTTTTTCTTTTATAAATAATCCTTTATTTTACATTTAAAACCACATTAATTGGAGGAATAAACGATGAAGAAAATTACATCTCTTTCAATTGAAGAATTTAACAAGCTTATTTCCGATAAACGAGAACTCAAAAAGCTCATGAAACACCCCCAAAATGAAAAGATCGAAGCAGGTTGGGCCAATATTAGTGGTGAACAGTTGCAAGACATCCCTTTTGGTGCTGTTTACTTAACACAATCAGATATAGGGGAGGAAAAACCACAGGTTTTGCTTGTTTACACCGATGAAAGAGGGCAAAAACAAGCCTTGGAAGTGAAGCAACAGTTGATTTTTGAGAAGTCATGATGTGAATCCTGTTTTAGAGAAAGATCGAGAAACGCAGCTCAAAACAAGCTACCTTACGTTTTTACAAGCGCATGAAGAAGAAAAGCCTCAAGATATTGAATATATGATATTAATAATCACTGGTCATGACTCATACCTCATAAATTGGATCTCCGTGAACTGATATTCTGCCTTTTGCTCATAACATTCCTTTAAAGGGACACTCTATAATCAAAATAAATTTCTATAGGTTGGAGGCTGTCAGAATGAAGGTTTTATCAATGATCCAGCCGTGGGCAAGCCTTTTTGTCCTTAGAGAGGCAACATATGAAACAAGGTCATGGAGAACGAATTATCGAGGGCTACTTGCCATTCACACAAGTAAAAAAATAGATAAAGACGCCTCTAACCATATAGCCATAAAGTCGTTGCTTGGTAAGCACGGATACACACCAGAGAATCTTCCAACTGGCCAGATCATTGCTGTATGCAAACTTGTAGATTGTTTGAAGGTAACTGAAAACAATGAGACATGGGCCACTCTGGAGGATGGTCGAATCGTATCAGGGAATGACTATTTTATGGGTAACTTTATAGTGGGAGGTTATGCTTGGGTAGTTGAGGATATGCAGATGCTGGATGAATTTATTCCAGCAAAGGGAAAGCTAGGATTATGGGAGCATGTTTTAATTTTATAGGAGCTGATACATTGCACACGATGCGCTGAATCAGCTCCTTCAGAACCCACTTTTCACGCACAAAATCTTCTAGCTTCTTTATTTTTTCAGACATCCTACCGCTCCTTTATATATAAAATCCCACTCTGCATAGACTAATTTACCTAATCAACCTTAGTCTGTTGGAAAATGTAAGATAGCTTACATACTCTGTTACAAATCACTTAAAAAATAAAAAAGTAAATAACATTACATATTTCTTATCAAGAGGAAGGTAAAGTGAATTAAGATATTGGAGGTACCAAAATGACTCAATTAAAATTGAATGAAAACATCCCTAACTTTATTCTCCCTTCCACTACAGGTGAAACATTTTCATATGAGACTCATCAAAAAGAACATCAAAGCTGGCACTTAATTATTTTCTTCAGAGGAGCGTGGTGTCCAGTCTGTGTCCAAGATTTAAAAGACTTAGAAGAAAATAAGAGTTATTTTGAAAGTAAGAATGTGCATTTAATCACTATCTCTACGGATGAACTTGATAATTTAAAGAAAATGGCAGATGAAAACAACCTTTCATATCCTGTCTTATCAGATGAAAATTTAGAGGCTTTAAAAGCTTTTGACGTATTCTTTCATGGTGAAGACGCTCCATATGAAGACCATGGAGCTCACGGGGAACCTGCCTATTTCCTTGTAGATGAGAAAGGACGTCTTCTTTATCAACAAAAGCAAACAAGCCCTTTTGGTCGTCCTACAAGTACAGAGCTAAGAAAAATAGTACAATATATAAGTAAAAATCTTAAATAGTCTTTCCGGTACATTAAAGAGTCGGCATTTTGTGCTGACTCTTTACCTTTACGTACGGCAATGTAATATGTATTACAGAATGTTTTTGAATGATAAATTAATCTATAAATAATTACGAATGTAAGGAGGAAAAAGGTTCTATTTGTCGTCAGGTGGAGTAAATAGTCAAACTTTGATTTTTATAAATTAATTTATCTTTTTATTCCTTTATATAAAGGGTATTAATTTTATATTTTTGATTGAATATATCTTATTAAAAGCAAACTAAAGTTAAATACTTTTAAATTTTCTATTGAGTTATCATTAATATAACAATTTCTTAAAAGGGGAGTAGAAGATAGATTGGTATATAATAAGAAGGAAAACCCACAATTTTTCTATAGAGGATGTAATAGCTGAAACTACGCAGCATTACTCTTCAATAGTCACGGTCTACTTATCTGTCTATGAAAAGACCAAAAAAACTCTTAGAAAATACTCCATTTCCTTATTCGTTATTGTAGAAGATAAGCGTATCGGGTATAAAAGAAGGGATTTATCAAGTGTGAAGAGATGTTTTCTTAAAAACAATAAGGCTACCTACAAATGTAGGTAGCCAAAGCCATCAAGACCTATTTAATTATCTAACCTTTTATAACTCTTCACGAGTTATTAGCGAGAAGTTCCAGATTGTCCTGAAAAGCCACCAGCTAATTGTTGTTGAGCAGTTGCTACAAGGCGTTTTGTGATTTCTCCACCTACTGAACCATTCGCACGGGCTGTTGCATCAGCACCAAGGTTTACACCAAATTCGCTAGCGATCTCATATTTCAATTGATCAATTGCTTGCTCAGCACCACGTACTAATAATTGATTACGACTACCACTGTTGTTGTTTGACATGTTGATTCACCTCCTTGTATGCTTTTAAGATTCCTTTTGTTCAAAAAAAGAATACAAGGTAAATATTAGATGAATAATAAGATAGAATTCAGTGATAATAAACTTGTTGAAAGAAAAAAATTTCATCAAGAAATAACGAAATTCAGTGCTTTCATCTCTTTGTTGATTCAAAATTTATGTTTGCCATGTGTGAAAAGGAATATAACGACATCGTTATATTCCTTTTTCCTTAAAAGAAGGAACCTTAATTGCTCTAAATATTGAGAATAAGTATAACCAATGAGGACAAAAGGTTGTACACTGATAAAAATCCAGTGCTTTTTTCATACGTCTCTAATTAACATAGTACTTGTTCTCGGCACAAAAATAAGTAATGCACTATTTTTGAATGGATTATTTATTTCTTGTAGATCACTTCGTAACCAACATATATAACGAATAGAGCTATGAAGGTAATTCCTATTTCTATAAATGATCCGCAGATTATCCTTTCAACACATATTTCACTATTATTAACAGAGACTCCCATATCTAACACCCCTATACATAACAATGTTAGAACATATGTTTATCTATTTCGTTTTAGGTACCATAATGTAGTTTATCGGTACCTATTAAATAAATGAATTAAAAAAGGAAGAAAGATTTAACACACTATATATTATTAAAGTTTCACTGTTTACACTTGCTGACGAGAAATGCTGTATTTTTTACAACTTATATAAATCATGTAACTATTTCTAAAAGAGGGCGGCTGCGCGAGTATGACAGCAGTTGTAGCATAGAAGGAATAAAAAACTGTGTCGCTTTTTTATTCCTTCTGGGTAAAAAACACCTCTAAGTGATTACCTGGTAATCACTTAGAGGTGTTTTTAATTATTTTATCAAAACCGTGGCATTCGCCGGAATCACAAGCTGATTTTTGACTTTTTTTGCACCTTTTTCACTAGCAAAAATCAATTTACCTTTCGCTGCTACAGATACTTTTACAGGTTGATTTGAAATATTATGATACACACTAATGGAGTTGCCTTTATACGTACGGCTATAAGCAACAACTTCTTTACTGTCTACTGAAATAGATTGAAGCGTTCCTTTTACTAACTCTTCGTGCTGCTGACGCACGCGAATCATTTCACGATAATGATTTAACAAAGAGTCCTTTTGTTTGGTTTGTGCTTCTACAGACACGCCGTTGCCGCCTTTATTGTATACAGGTGTTTCCCAACTAGTTTGTCCAAGTCCGTTTCCTTCGTACCAGCGGAACGGTTCACGGATTAATTCATCAGGCTTTTCACCGGTCATGCCGATTTCTTCACCGTAATAAATATACGGATTTCCAGGAAGCGTAAGTAAGATAGAGGCAGCTGACTTTGCTTTATTGACATCTCCGCTTAACTCACTCATGACGCGATTTTGGTCATGATTGGTTAAGAAAATGCCGTCAATTTTATTTGGATTGTATGATTTGAACAGTTCATCTGTTGCCGCAGCTGCAGTAGCGATTCCTTGATCATTTCCTGCTTTTACAGAGCTGACAATTTTTCCTGCTAAATCAAAGTTAAATAGGGAATCAAGCGACTGATAATAAGGAGCTACTACTTCCGGCTGATCCCATACTTCACCCGTTAGATATACGTTAGGGTTTTCTTTTTTCATTGCATCTCTAAACTCATTCCACCACAGGAGATTTTTCTTAGCGCCTTCAGGTGTTTGACCTTTAAAGATATGGAGGGCAGCATCTAAGCGGAAGCCGTCAACGCCTTGCTTTAGCCAAAACTTTCCGACGTTAATCATTTCTTTTCTTACTTCAGGGTTATCGTAATTTAAGTCAGGCATTCCTTCCCAGAACGTTCCATAAAAATACTCTCCGTTTGGAGCTTTATGCCATACTTGCTGCCCCCAAGATCCTTTTTCATTCAAGTCGGTATCTTTATCAGCCCAAATATAGTAATCTCTGTACTTGCTGTTTTTATCTTTTAACGCAGCTTGAAACCAAGGGTGTTCACTGCTCGTATGATTCACAACGAGGTCCATAATAACTTTTACATCTCGTTTATCTGCTTCTTTCATTAGTTTGCGAAAATCTTGCAGATTTCCATACTGAGGATCAATGTTATAATAGTCCGTTACATCATATTTATGATAGCTAGGAGAAGGGTTGACCGGCATCATCCAAATCCCGTTTACTTGAAGATCATTCTTTGTATGAGAATTGCCATCATTTAAATAGTCCAGCTTTTGTGTAAGACCTTTTAAATCACCATGTCCATCTTTATTTGCATCGTAAAAAGAGTTTACATACACCTCATAAAATACACCGTTTTTATCTGCAGCTGGAGATTTACCTTTATGTACGGTTTCCGCGTGAACGTCTGTTGATAAGCTAGCAGCCAGCGGCAGTGTTAGAGCTAAAGCTGTCCATTTTTTCCCTTTCATCGTTTCATCCCCTTTTTTTGCAATCGTTTGCATAAATTGACTACAATTGAAATATAGCACCTCTTTGAAAACGATTACAACGAAAATTTTATTTTGATTATTTTGAACTAGTAATTATTCTGACAACCTAGTTATTTACTGTGTCCAATGGCATTAAGAAGCTGCATTATATTAAGGCTATAGATAGAAAATACAAATAAAATAAGGGAGTATTATCCAAATAAAAATAATGACTATGTCAAATATTCTGACAATGTTGTTGTTCAATTCATCATCTCGTGCTAAAATCCAAATATAACTGAAAAACGGTACTGAAGTTCCGAAAAACGGAACTTGAAGTATTGATGCAGATAATTCAGCTTGGATTTTATTTACTATCTGCAAATGATTACGCTTACAATGAAGTTTTTAAGGGGGAAGAACGAATTGAATAAAGTAGATTTAAACTGTGATTTAGGGGAAAGCTTTGGTGCTTATCGCATTGGCAATGATGAAGCCATTTTAGAACACGTGACGTCTGTGAACGTAGCCTGTGGATTTCATGCAGGGGATCCAAGCGTCATGAGAAAAACGGTAAAATTGGCCGCTGAAAAAAAAGTGCAAATTGGTGCTCATCCTGGTCTACAGGACCTTATCGGTTTTGGACGCAGAAACATCAATATTTCACCTCAGGAAGCCTACGATATCGTAGTCTATCAAATTGGTGCATTAAACGGTTTTTTGCAAGCAGAAGGGTTATCAATGCAGCATGTAAAACCTCACGGTGCACTATATAACATGGCTGCTAAAAATAAAGCGTTGTCTGAAGCAATAGCAAAAGCTGTTTACAACGTAAATCCTGAGCTGATTTTGTTTGGATTATCTGGAAGTGAGCTGATTCAAGCCGGTAACAGAATTGGTTTGAAAACGGCCAACGAAGTATTTGCAGACCGTACCTATCAGTTAGACGGTTCTCTTACGCCTCGTACAGAACCAAATGCTTTAATTGAAAATGACAACGAAGCTGTTTCTCAAGTTATTACAATGGTGAAAGAAGGGAAAGTCAAATCTCAGCAAGGCAAGGATGTAGAATTGCAGGCAGACACGATTTGTATTCACGGAGACGGGGCTCACGCACTTGAATTTGCTCGTCATGTCAACCGTTCTTTACAAGCATCAGAAGTGGTAGTTAAGGCTATTTCACAATAAAAACTACATACAATCAGGAGGAAGATGATATTGGAGCCAATAAAAAAATCAACACCTCAGCAAAAGCTTTCGGCTGCACCTAAAGTAAACTGGACGTTAATGCTTGGAGCCGCTTTTTTAATGGCCACATCGGCTATTGGACCAGGCTTTTTAACTCAAACTACCGTATTTACACAAAATTTAGCCGCAAGCTTCGGATTCGTTATTTTAATTTCAATTATTCTTGATATCTTTGCTCAAACCAACGTATGGAGGATTATTGCCGTTTCTGAAAAACGCGGACAAGAAATCGCCAATATGGTATTTCCCGGACTAGGATACGTGCTCGCTATTTTAATTGTAATTGGAGGACTTGCATTTAATATTGGAAATATTGCCGGTGCCGGTCTTGGATTAAATGCGATTACCGGTATTTCTCCAACAGCCGGAGCTGCAATTAGTGCAGTTATTGCCGTGCTAATCTTCGTTGTAAAAGAAGCTGGAAAAGCAATGGATCGCTTCACGCAAATTGCAGGTTTTGTCATGATTGGGCTAATGCTATATGTAGCAGCTACTACTTCACCTCCCGTTGGAGAAGCTGTAGTGAAATCTTTTAAACCTGATCAAATCGACATCATTGCGATCGTTACGCTTGTTGGAGGTACTGTTGGTGGTTATATTACCTTTGCAGGCGGACATCGTCTTTTAGATGCCGGGGTAAAAGGCATCGATTCTTTACCTCAAGTAACTAAAAGTTCTGTAACAGGAATTCTTATCACTTCCGTTATGCGAATCGCTTTGTTTTTAGCTGTACTTGGCGTTGTATCTAAAGGGTTACAAATTGACCCGGCCAATCCTCCAGCATCCGTGTTTCAGCTCGCAGCAGGAAACGTCGGTTATAAAATCTTTGGTATTGTCATGTGGTCTGCTGCTATTACGTCTGTAGTGGGAGCTGCTTATACATCCGTTTCGTTTATTCAAACGTTTAGTGAAAAACTTAATAAAAACTCAAACTGGATTATTATTGGATTTATTATTATTTCAACTCTGTCGTTTGTCTTAATTGGAAAACCTGTAAAAGTTCTTCTGTTAGTGGGAGCAATTAATGGATTAATTCTGCCAATCGCCCTTGGAACATTACTAGTTGCTGCATATAAAAAAAGCATCGTTGGTGAGTATAAGCATCCTTTATGGCTTACCATTTCTGGTGTACTTGTCGTTATTGTAATGGCTTTAATGGGCGGTTATACGTTAATGGATCAGCTTCCTCAATTATTTAAATAAAACAATGTGCCCGCACGCAAGTTGCGTGCGGGTAATGATGGGAGATAGAAACATGTCAAACCTTTCACAACTAACTCCAGCTGAACTTCGTCAGCAAATCCGTAACAACCAGCTTATTCACCCAACGGCAGGCATGGCAAACGGCTATGCTCAAGCTAATTTAGCTATTTTACCAAAGAAACAAGCCTTTGACTTTCTATTGTTCTGTCAGCGTAATCCTAAATCTTGTCCTCTTTTAGATGTAACGGACGTTGGATCTCCTGTTCCAAAGTTTGCGGCTCCGTCCGGAGATATTCGTACAGACATTCCGAAGTATCGAATCTATGAAAATGGGGAACTGGTAAAAGAAGTAACCGATATCAAAGACTATTGGACAGAAGATATGGTAGCTTTTCTCATCGGCTGCAGTTTTACATTTGAACACGCACTTTTAAACAACGGCATACCTGTTCGTCACATTGAAGAAAACTGTAATGTTCCTATGTATAAAACAAATATTTCATGCGCTGAAGCGGGAATATTCCACGGCTCGACGGTCGTTAGTATGCGTCCAATTCCTCAGCAAGACGTAGTGCGGGCAGCGCAAGTAACTTCACGTTTTCCAGCTGTGCACGGAGGACCTGTTCACATTGGAAACCCCGCTGCAATAGGTATTGAAGACCTTCACTCTCCGGATTTTGGCGATGCTGTTTCCGTCAAAGAAGGCGAAGTTCCCGTGTTCTGGGCTTGTGGCGTAACTCCTCAAGCTGTAGCAATGGAAACAAAACCTTCTATTATGATTACACATGCTCCTGGGCATATGTTTATCACAGATATTCGAGATGAAAAACTAGGTGTTTTATAAAAGAAAGAGGTGTAGATATGAATCAAACCGTAACAAAAGCGTCAGCTGTTATTTCTCCGCTTGGCGACTCAGCGCTTGTTATAACGTTTGGAGATAGTATTCAGTACGATATTCATAAACAAATCAAAACGTGTAAAGATTCAATAGAATTAAATCCTTTCCCTGGGTTTATTGAATGCGTGCCGGCATTTACGAACCTTACGATCTTTTATAACCCTCTTGAAGTGGTAGCAGCCGTGAAAAAGAAGGAGAAAAAAGAATTTGTGTCTCCTTTTGAAGTAGTGTCTTCTATCCTTCAAAGCAAATTAGAGAACGAACAGACAGAAAAAGAGTTAGACCATCGTACGGTTTCCATTCCAGTTTGCTACGGAGGAGAGTATGGACCTGATCTTGAATATGTCGCTCGTCACCATAACTTAACACCTGAAGAGGTAATAAGTATTCATTCTGAAGGCGAATACTTAGCGTACATGATTGGATTTGCTCCTGGATTTCCGTTTCTCGGAGGACTATCTGAAAAAATTGCTACGCCTCGCCGCTCGTCTCCTCGCACCTCTATTCCTGCAGGTTCGGTTGGTATTGCAGGAATGCAAACAGGAGTGTATCCTATTTCCACTCCCGGAGGATGGCAGCTAATTGGTCAAACGCCGATTAAACTGTTTTTGCCGGAGCAAAATCCTCCAAGTTTGCTGCAGGCTGGAGATATTGTAAAATTTGAGCCTATCTCTAAAGAAGAGTATCAAGAACTACAGGCAAAGGAGGGAGAAAAATGAGTATAAGAGTTAGTAAAGCCGGGTTATTGACAAGCATTCAAGATTTAGGAAGAAAAGGATTTCAGCAGCACGGTGTAATTGTAAGCGGTGCAATGGATTCTTATTCTCTTCGAATTGCTAATTTACTAGTTGGTAACGATGAAAAAGAAGCGGGACTTGAAGTTACGCTAATGGGGCCTACCCTTGAAATAGAAAGTGATTGTTTAGTAGCGATCACAGGTGGAGATTTAACTCCTTCGGTCAACGGAAAGCCAGTCCCGATGTGGAAACCTTTATTTATTCCAAAAGGAGGCACTTTATCATTTGGGCCTTGTAGAACTGGTTGTCGTTCCTATCTATCTGTAGCTGGAGGATTTTCTATTAATGAAGTGTTAAATAGTAAAAGCACGTATTTGAGGGGGGAAATTGGTGGCTATAAAGGAAGAGCATTACAAACAGACGACGTTTTACCTCTATCTGTTCCTGCTGCTTCAAAGCCTGCTTTTCTTTCCAATGAACTGATAAACGGAGTATATACTTCTTCATGGTCCGTAAATTATAAAGAATTTGTCCATTTTACAAAGAAACCAAGTGTCCGTGTTATGAATGGGGGTCAATTTGATTTATTTACAGCTGAAAGCCAAAGTCATTTTACTCAAGAACCCTTTAAAGTATCAAATCAATCAGATCGAATGGGCTATCGAATGGATGGACCTTCTCTTCAGCTTCAAGAAAAAAAAGAGCTATTGTCTGAAGCCGTCTCACAAGGTTCTGTTCAAGTCCCGCCAGATGGAAATCCCATTATCCTGTTAGCAGACCGTCAAACTACAGGAGGATATCCTAAAATCGCTCAAGTCATCACAGCGGATTTACCGCTTTTAGCTCAAGTAAAGCCCGGAGAATCCATCTATTTTTCTCACATTTCGCTTCATGAAGCAGAAAAAATCTATTTAGAAAAAGAACAGATGCTTCAAGAATTGAAGATTGCTATTAACCTTGCGTCAACTAAATAACACAAAACGGGAGTGACAAGAAATGATAAACGTACGTGAATTGCAAGAAGTTGTTTCATTAATGAATGAATCTGGTATTCAAAAGCTCCATATTGAACATGAAGGAACAAAAGTTGTCATTGATAAAGCGGGAATTCCTTTAGAAGACACAGCTGTTACAAAAGTAAAAACAGAGGAAGTAAAAGCCGCTGCTGCTGAGCAAACGCCTCAAGATTCTATGTCTGTAAACGCAGCAGAGAATAATGAAAAACAAATCTTATCACCAATGGTTGGAACCTTTTACGCCAAGCCAGAAGCAGACGCTGATCCGTTTGTTCAAGTAGGACAAACTATTGAACGTAAAGATGTTGTATGTGTAATTGAAGCGATGAAGCTGTTTAACGAAGTAGATGCAGGAATGGAAGGAGAAGTGCTTGAAATTCTTGTGAAAGACGGAGATGTTGTTGAGTTTGGACAGCCTCTATTTACCGTAAAATCATATTAAAGTATACATATTGTCAGGAGGAGCCACTATGTTCAAAAAAGTGTTAATCGCAAACCGCGGTGAGATTGCAGTTCGTATCATTCGAGCTTGTAAAGAGATGGGAATTGCAACCGTGGCCGTGTATTCAGAAGCAGACAAAGATGCACTTCACGTAAAGCTAGCAGATGAGTCATTTTGTATTGGTAAAACATCTTCTAAAGAAAGCTACTTAAATATTCGGAATTTGCTTACCGTAGCACAAGTAACCAAGGCAGACGCTGTTCATCCCGGCTACGGATTTTTAGCTGAAAATGCTGATTTTGCTGAGATGTGTGAATCCTATGATATTACCTTTATTGGTCCAAAAGCGGAAGCCATCCGTAAAATGGGAGCAAAAGCTGTAGCAAGAGAAACAATGAAACAAGCCGGTGTGCCTATTGTACCTGGCACGGAAGGACTGATTGAAGATAGCAGCACCGCTATTCCAGTAGCAAGAGAAATAGGCTATCCAATCATTGTAAAAGCTACAGCGGGCGGCGGCGGAAAAGGAATGCGGCTAGCTCATAGCGAAGAGGAGCTAGAAAAAGCGATTCGTCAAGCTCAGCACGAAGCAGAAACAGCTTTTGGAAACGGCGGAGTATACCTTGAAAAATATTTAGAAGAACCGAAACATATCGAAATTCAAATTATTGCTGATGAGGAAGGTAATGTAGTTCATTTAGGTGAACGAGATTGTTCGATTCAGCGACGTCATCAAAAATTAGTAGAAGAAGCTCCGTCTCCTGCAGTAGATGAAAATCTTCGTGCGAAAATGGGCAAGGCGGCAGTCTCGGCAGCTAAAGCAGTCGATTATACAGGTGTGGGAACGGTGGAGTTTCTGTTAGATAAACACGGACATTTTTACTTTATGGAAATGAACACACGGATTCAAGTTGAACACCCTGTTACAGAACTTGTAACAAATATCGACTTAATTAAAGAACAAATTTCAGTAGCAGCAGGCTACCCGCTATCATTTGCTCAGCGGGATGTTCAGTTAAAGGGATGGGCAATTGAATGTCGAATCAACGCAGAAAATCCGGCTAAAAACTTTATGCCTTCTCCTGGAAAAGTCGAGATGTATTTACCTCCTGGCGGCTACGGCGTTCGTGTAGACAGCGCGGTTTACCCAGGCTATGAAATTTCTCCATTTTATGATTCAATGGTGGCGAAATTAATTGTAACAGGCAAAGACCGAAATGAAGCGATTCAACGAATGAAACGTGCGCTCGAAGAATTTATCATTATAGGTATTCACACAACTATTCCTTTTCATTTAGAATTACTGAATCATCCTTCTTTTAAAGAAGGGGATTTTACAACCAAATTTCTAGAAAGTAACCCTATTTCAATTAAAGAACTAGAAACGGTGTAAGAAAGGAAAGTGCTCTTATAAGGGAGTGCTTTCCTTTTTTTCTTCATGTATAATAAAAAGAACATATGATTAGCTAGTAAGCTATACTTCTATCAAATACATGTATTCGCACAAATAAGGGAGAAGGTTTTATGCAAGCTAACAATAAAACAGTCGTTAAATCCATGCAGATTCTCACGCTTTTTATCAACCACCCTAAGCTGACCTTCACAGAAATGATGGAATATTCAGGCGTTCCGAAAACTTCTTTACATCGAATGGTTGGTTCGCTTGAAGAGATGGGATTTTTAACAAAAGACGCGCAGGGATACTATTCACTAGGACTTTCATTCTTGCAATTTGGTCAGCTAGTGGCTAATCGCTTAGATATTAGAAATATCGCAAAGCCCGTAATGGAAACGCTCCGAGACGAAGTAGAAGAAGCGGTTAATCTAATTGTACGAGATGGGGATCAAGCCATGTATATTGAAAAAGTAGATACGCTTCATCCCGTGCGTCTCTATACATCAATTGGAAGGCGTTCACCTCTTTATGCAGGAGCTTGTTCACGCATTATTTTGGCGCATTTACCCGAAAAAGAACAAGAGGCATATATTACTCAAACGGAGCTAACTCCAATAGGTATTGGAACCATTACAGATCAAAAGAAACTAAGAAATGTATTAAAAGAAGCAAAAGAAAAAGGGTATACCATTAGCACCTCTGAATTAGAAAACTTTACAACATCCGTGAGCGCGCCGATTGTAAATCATCAAAATGAAGTGGTTGCAGGCATTAGCGTAGCGGGAATTGAAGCGAGATTTCAAGGAGACAGACTGCCGTTCATTATTCAAAAAGTAACAGAAGCGGCGAGCCTAATTTCTGAAAAACTCGGTTATCAAGGTTCATTAAAGTAGCATACATAGAAAAATGGAGGTAAACCATTGAAACGATTAGAAGGTAAAACAGTCGCACTCGTAGGTCAGCGTAAAGTAGAAGAAATCAGCAAAATTGTTGAAAACCTTGGCGGGACACCGCTTGTACGACCTGCACAAGGAACCATCTTTTTAGATGACACACACTTAGAAGCAGATATTAAAGAACTGGTAAAAGGAAATTATGATTGGTTTATTTTTACGACAGGCGTCGGGACGGAAATTTTATATAAAACAGCAGATAAGCTAGGACTAGCTGATGAATTCCTTTCTTCTTTACAAGCAGCTAATATTGCTGCACGCGGGTATAAAACCGTAAATATGTTAAAAAAGCTCGGTGTTACTCCAACCGTTCGAGATGATGATGGAAGTACAGCGGGCCTAGTCAGAGCGCTTCATTCGTTTTCTTTTGAAGGAAAGCATGTAGCGCTTCAGCTTCACGGAGATCCTGCACCAAAATTGATTGATTTTCTTTCGAATCAAAAAGCCCAATTCAAAGAGATTTTACCGTATCAGCATATTCCTCCAAAAGCAGAAGTCATGGAACAGCTTATAAACGAATTAACAAGCGGGAAAGTCGATGCTGTTAATTTCACAAGCGCTCCCCAAGCCCGCTTTTTATTTTCGTTTGCAAGAGAACACGGACAAGCTGATCACATTCGAGAACTCTTTGAAAGCTCTGTAGTAGCTGTGGCCGTTGGGAAAGTAACCGCTGCTGCTTTAAAAGAAGAAGGAGTAGATCGTATTGTTATTCCTGACCAAGAAAGAATGGGAAGCGCAATTGTAGCTTTAGAACACTATTATCAGCAGCGTGATTAAAAAAACCTTCTCGCCTCATGGCGAGAAGGTTTTTTGTATGGCTTCATCCAAGCGTTGTCGAATATTGTTTGAAAATTGCCTATTGTCCTCTTTTTGAACTTCTTCAAACATCGAATAGAAATAAATTCATTGTTATTCCAGAAAATCATTTTCAAATATTGTAAAAATGGTAGATAAAGGTTAAAAATAGACGAATATGTTAAAGAGTTGTTACGTTTCTTTTAGAAATATCTTAAATCTAAACAGCTTAAACAATAATAATTATCTACTTTATAACGCTAAAAGCACTGCTGTTTGAAGCTTGATAGATCTTTCACTGGTATGGGGAAATAAAGGTATATTTTTGCAGGAAAGAAGGGAATGTATACACAAGCGTTAAATGTTACATTACTGAAATACAATTGTAATATTGTTATTCTTTTTTTGAACGTTTATCGTGGTATAATTTTCGTAGATTTTCATTAGCATATTTAGCTATTTATCGACAAATACAGTGAACTTTACATAAATTGTAAGACTTTTATACATATTGATACATAATTAGAAATTACTAGTTTAACAGAGCGAGAAAGCGGAGGAATTCATATTGAAAAAGAAAATGCTTTTACTTAACACAACGGTTTTATTAGGCCTAGGAGGAGTTTTATCAACTCCAGCGTATGCTTCTACCATTCAGGATATGGAATCACAAAAATCTCAAATTCAAAATCAGCGTCAAGATGTGCAATCTAACATCAAAGCAGCTTCTGATGAATTAACAAGCCTTCAAGCAGAACAAGATCAAATGAAAGCACAGCTTGAGCGATTAACAATAGCAGAAGAAGAAAACAATAAAAAAGCCCAAAAAACAGAAGCCGATATTAAAGAAACGTCTAAACAAGTAGAGCAGCTTGAAAAAGAAATTAAGCTGCTTCAAGAAAAACTTGAAAAGCGAAACGATATTTTAAAAGATCGTGCACGTTCTCTGCAAGAAAGCGGCGGTAACGTAGAGTATTTACAAGTTTTACTTGGTTCTTCAAGCTTCAGTGATTTTGTAGACCGCGCGCTAGCTGTTTCAACTATTGTAGATGCAGACCGTGGTATTTTAAAAGAAACTAAAAATATGCAAGACGAATTAAAAACAAAACAAGCTGATGTTAAATCTAAGCTAGCTAGCTTAGAAGACATGAAGGCAGAACTAGATGAAATGACTGTCCAGCTAGCAGCTCAAAAGAAACAAAAAGATGCACTGGCAAAAGAACTAAAAGACAAAGAAGCAAAAAATGAAGAACTAAAGGCTTCTCTACAAGCAAAAGACAGCTCTCTTGCAAATGAACAGTCTACGCTTGAACAAAATATTAAAGATCAAAAAGCTGCAGAAGAAGCAGCAAGAAAAGCAGCTGAACAAGCGGCTAAAGAGGCAGCTAAGAAAGCAGCTGAGCAAGCTCAAAAAGCAGCGGCTGCGCCAGCTGAACAAGCCGATTCATCTTCTGCTAAGGCAGAAGCACCAAAAGCAAGCAGCAATGATGTGGCACCTACAAGCGCTCCGGCTCCAAAAGCTAGCAATGTTGTAACAGTAGGAAACCGCTGGATTGGAAACTCTGCTTACGTATTTGGCGGAGGACGCAGCCAGTCTGATATTAGCCGCGGTTTATTTGACTGCTCGTCATTTGTACACTGGGCATATTCTCAAGTAGGCGTTAACCTTGGACCTCTTGGATCTGTAAGTACAGAGACGTTAAAGCATGCGGGAACACAAGTGTCTTCTAGTCAAATGCAGCCTGGCGATCTTGTTTTCTTCGATACATATAAAAAAGACGGTCACGTTGGCATTTATGTAGGAGGCGGCAAGTTCATCGGTGCTCAAAGCTCAACAGGTGTTGCAATTGCAAACATGAGCAGCGGATACTGGAAACAAAAATTCAACGGACGCGTAGTTCGTATTTAATAGGGTATAGTAAAAAGAAAACATCCCATCTGGATGTTTTCTTTTTATATTGTAAGGAGCGTATGACTATGAATTCTATTTTTGATCATATACAACCCAACTTAGATATTTTATTTGTCGGTTTTAATCCAAGCATCCGTTCAGGTGAAACGGGTCATCATTTTGCGAATCCAACCAATCGCTTCTGGACGATTCTTCACAAAGCAGGTTTGACAGATCGTAAATATCATCCGGAGGAAGATCACTCGCTGCTCCAGCTGGGGTACGGTTTAACAAATATTGTAGAACGTCCTACAAAGGCAGCTGATGAGATTACAAAAGAAGAATATGCAGAAGGCAGAGAAATCTTAAAGGAAAAAATAGCTACATATACGCCTAAAATCGTTTGTTTTGTTGGAAAAGGTGTCTATCAGCAGTACAGCGGACGAAAGCAAGTAAAGTGGGGTAAACAAGAGAAATCGATGGTATCAGGAATAATGGACTTTGTTGCCCCGTCTTCAAGCGGGCTCGTTCGAATGAAAGTAGATGAAGTAGTCGCCATTTATGCAGAGCTTCCGAAGCTGCTGTGTACATTAAAATAGAGAAAGCCCTAGGGCTTTCTCTATTTTGTAAACGAAATATCAATTTGAATAATTTCCGATCGGCTTCCGATTCGAAGCGGAGGACCCCAAAAGCCAAATCCTGAAGAGACAATGGTATGCAGTTGATTAGTTTGCTTGTAGCCCCAATCAATTTCAAATAACCGCTTTGTAATTAAATGATTAGGCGCCATTTGCCCTCTGTGAGTATGGCCGCATAGAAGTAAATCCACTCCTGCTTGTTCCGCTTCTTTTAAAGAAAGCGGCTGATGATCCATTGCAATGACAGGAAGAGAACGATCCGTTTCACTCGCTAAATCGAAAAAGCTGTATCGGTTTTTGTCCGTCTTGTCTTTTCTGCCTATTAAATACAAGCTATCACCTATGTTTAACACTTCATCCATTAAAATAGGGATGTTCATTTCTTTCATTCTTTCCACAAACTGAGGAATCTTCCCGCCGTAATACTCATGGTTTCCCAAAATTCCATACGTGCCTAAAGGCGCTTTGAGCTGCTTCATCATAGAATCCATTTCTTTCTTAAAGAATACATGGGGATCATCGTCAATAATATCTCCAGGAAGTAAAATAAGATCCGGCTGTATCTTTTGTACATGAGTGATTAACCGCTGCAAATGTTTTTTGCCGGACAATGTGCCAAAGTGCATATCAGATGCTACAGCAATGCGAAGGTTTTTCCGATTCGTCTTTTTAGCAAGCGAAATCGTGTATTTTCTTACCACAGGACTGTAAGCATTATACGTACCGTAAGCAAAAATGAATAAAAAAGCGGCAATTATGAAAAATCCAATTGAATCGATAGCTGTAGAAAGCGAAGCGCCTAGAAGAGTAAGAATATATACGGCTAGATTACTTATAGGAAGCAAAAGCACCGAATATTGAATAAATCCTAACCAGTACGATCCCACAATTTTAAATATGCTCACTTGTTGAAACGCACGACTGATGATAAAGGAATAAGCAAAAAAGACAACGATTACCGTAAGAATCCATTTGTTTTCCACTTCAAACATTGTGTGAAGCCACATCCAAGCGTTCCATCCGATGTACAAAACGAATAAATTATATAAAATAACAACTAAAATAGACCTTACTAACACACTTACTTTCATACGCTAACCTCTTTTCTTTCATCCGTAATTCCACTATAGCTCATTTTTATTGCTTCAACAAAATTTTATCTCTTCTTCTTATCAATAAAATTTTTGCTTGTCACACAAACGAAAAAACACACCTATAAAACAAGGTGTGTTTTTTATATTAATGATGGTGATGCGCGTGGTGAAGGCTGCTAATCACAAATTCAGGCTCTGGAACGTGGAAATATTGAATCCATACGCCTTCTAAAAATTTCTCGCGTTTATCTAAAACGATATCGATATCTTTATCTGTTTTTACGATTTCATCATGTTCAGTCGGCTTATCGAATTTCCAATCATAATGCGCGTGATCACCGTGGTCGATAGTTACATATACACGAATCATTTTTCCTTGACCTTCTGGGCTAGCCAATGCATTTTTTAACACTTTTGCTGCGTTTCGATTAATTTTTACTTCCATTTTGAAAACTCCATTCTGTAACTTGGTATGTAACGTATTTTCGCAAACTTAAACGAAAAAGAGAAATTTTTTGCCTGACGCTCCGGATAGAGTTGCTTCATTCCAACGTAATACGCTACACTACATAAATGAGCGAAAAAGGAGCGTATGATGAATGAGGATCGTTATTTTAGGTGACACTCATATTCCAAAAAGAGCGAAACATTTTCCGAAAAGACTCCTAGCCGAACTGAAAACAGCTGATGCTATTATTCATACGGGAGATTTTCAAACGATAGATGTATACAATGACCTGCGTGTGTTTGCTCCTGTACACGGCGTGATTGGAAATGTAGACAGTGAAGAGCTTCAGAAAATACTTCCATCTTCATTACTTCTTTCGTTTGGCGACGTTACGATTGGCGTAGTCCACGGTCATGGCAAAGGAAAAACGACTGAAAAACGTGCACTTTTGGCATTTGAACATGAACAAGTAGACGCAGTGATTTTTGGTCATTCTCACATTCCTGTTCATAAACAAATTGGTGATATTACGTTGTTTAATCCAGGTTCCGCTACTGACAAACGGCGGGAAAAGCAATTTTCGTTTGGACTTCTGTACATACAAAAAAACACGCTGCGTTTTGAACATGTTTTTTACGATTCTAAAGACTAAAACAAGAGAGGACTCTTGTTTTAGTCTTTTTACGTTGTATGGTCTAAATGAGCAATATACTCGTGAAGCTTATTTTCTTCGTAATCATTTAAGTCATGCATCGGAATAACCTGCTGAGTTTGAGGATTCGTTCCTCTTACTTCCGCAATTTTTACTCCTTCTTTATAGATATTAAAAATATCTTTTTCTTCCCCGCGCTGAACCTTTTCTGTTTCAAACATTGAAAAAGACTTGCTGTTTTTACTTTCTTCCATTAAAATCACCTACTTTTTTTATCGTACTCTTATCTTTTCACACCCATTGTTAATTATGTATACACTCGATGACTAAAGGAATATGAAGTCTTGCCGATAGAAAGAAAGTGCACGATCACTTTTAACTACGGAGAGAGAGGCTACATAGCATGGAGAGAGTAAGAAAAAAAAGGTCCCTTAATAACTTTAAGACAAAGCTGGGGCTAGCATTTGCAGCGATCTTATTAGTGCCATCTGTTACGATAGGTGTATCAGCTTACATAACAGCGAAACATGAAATTGAAAACCAAATTATTAACACAGCACAGCAAAATGTACAGTCCATTAATTCAGTGATTGACGATACCATTGGACCAAAAATTCATGATGTAGAGTTTTTTTCATCAGTGGTAAACAACGAGCGCTACAATGAAAAAGATATGGCTACTTTAAGCAAAGATTTTAACTTATATGCTTCGCTTCATCCAGAAGCCGTCAGCATTTTTACAGGAAATCAGCAAGGGAAGTTTATTCAATCGCCTAAAAAAGTGCTACAAGCAGGCTATGATCCTAGAAAACGAGATTGGTACAAGCTGGCCATGCAAAACAAAGGAAAAACAGTTGTCACTGAACCTTATCCATCAGCCTCTACAGGTCAGACCGTTATTACTGTAGCGAAAACATCGGGGGATGGCACAGGGGTTATTGCTTTGAATTTAGATATTAGCCGCATTAATAAAGCTGTCAGCAAAGTAAAAATCGGAGAAAAAGGATATCCATTTCTTTTAGATGGAGAAAGAAAATATATTGTTCACCCTACGGAAAAAGCAGGTGCAAAAGCGACAGATTCTCTTTTTGACAAGCTTTATGCAAAGAGCTCTGGGTCTTTTGAATATACCTTTAACGGGGATGAAAAAAAGATGGTCTTTACGACAAATAAAACAACAAACTGGAAAGTTGCAGGCACTATGTATTCATCAGAAGTTAGTGAAGCTGCACAGCCTATCTTTTACAAAACACTATTTATTATTGTAGCTTGTCTGATAATCGGGAGTCTTACCATTTTTATGGTGTTACAATCGATTATTAAACCGCTCAAACAGCTTAAGAATCAGGCTCTGAGCGTTAGTGAAGGAGATCTGACAACAGCGATTACTGTCAATTCAAAAGATGAAATCGGCGAGTTAGGGTATGCTTTTAGTCAGATGCAAAACAATCTTCGCACATTAATTCAAAATGTTGAAATGAGTGCAGAGCAAGTGGCCGCTTCTTCAGAAGAGCTAACGGCCAGCTCACAGCAAACGAGCGCTGCGACTGAACAAGTATCAGTTGCGATACAAGAAGTGGCTTCTAGTGCAGAAAAACAAACGGCTGTTATTGACCAAAATGCAGCTTCTTTAGATGAGATTGTTCAAGGAGTTTCTACCATTGCCAAGCGTACAGAAATTGTTTCTCAGCTATCAAATCACACAACGTCTGAAGCTGTAGAAGGTGGAAAAGCCGTGAGAGAAACGGTCGAACAAATGGAATCCATTTCTCAATGCGTCGAGCTGTCTAATACAACAATTCGTACTTTGTTTCAACGTTCAAAAGAAGTTGGAACCATTTTAGAAGTAATCAGCGGCATTGCTGCTCAAACAAATTTACTAGCCTTAAATGCTGCAATCGAAGCGGCACGAGCTGGAGAACATGGAAAAGGATTTTCCGTTGTAGCAGCGGAAGTGAGAAAGCTGGCAGAACAATCACAAGTGTCCGCGTCTCAAATTTCTGAGCTTATTCAAGCTATTCAACAAGATACTCAGGAATCTGTACATACAATGGAGCAAGTTACAAACAAAGTTGAAGAAGGACGAACAATATCACAAACGGCTATTCAAAAATTCGAACAAATTCTAAGCAGCATGAATGAAACGACTCCGCAAGTAGAAGAAGTGGCTGCGACTGCTCAGCAAATTTCAGCAGCGGTTGAAGAAGTGGCTCGTACAGCAGGTGAAATGGCGATCCTTGCTAAAGGAAATGCAGCTACATCTGAAGAAGTGGCCGCATCAACTGAAGAACAGCTGGCTTCAATGGAGGAAATTGCCGTTTCCGCACAATCTCTGTCTCAAATGGCAGAACAATTAACAGCGCTCATTAGCAAATTTAATTTGTAAACTTTCGTCAAATCGTCATAGACCTCTTTTATATTGGAAAAAGTAGAACATACACATATGAAAGAGGTGACAGTATGATGGAGCAAACAAAAATGACCTTTGAGCCAGCTTCAATTAACGATGATATGCATGCGAAGCTGAAACAGCTAGAAGAGCAGTTTCAACAAACGTTAGGAAAAAGAGTAGCTTTAGTTGCATACGAAGCTGAAAAATAAAGAAACAAAAAAAGAAAAGACCTAATGTCTTTTCTTTTTTTGTTTCAATAAGGTTAACATACATTAAATTACAAGTTTTTTTCATATACTTTCTCAAAATGAACTATAACTAAGTGTAAAATTACACTTTTTTAGTGTTATTTCACTTTTAATATGGTATAATTTCACAGAAATAAAGAAAGGAGCTTACAGTTTGTGATGAAGAAAAACGTGTTGTTAGGAACTTTTTTATCTTTTTATCTAGTAGGTTCATATGCCTCCTATCATATTTATAAACAGCAGCAAAGCCGTCCTGTAACGAAAGATGTTGCTCGGCTTCTTCCTACAAAAGTCAAAGAAATAAAGCACGGAACAACTGAAAAACAGCTGAAAGATTGGGTGAAAACCGCTTCACAGCATCATGAAAAAATAGCGATTTCAGGCATGCAGCACAGTCAAGGAGGGCAGACGTATTATCCGAATGCTATTTTACTTGATATGAAGCAGTACAATAAAATTGTAGATTACAAGCCACGTCAAAAGGAAATTACGGTTCAAAGCGGGACAACGTGGAATGATATTCAGCAATATATACATAAAGACGGTCTTGCTCTTCAGGTTATGCAATCACAAAATATTTTTACCGTTGGAGGTTCTATTAGCGTGAACGTACACGGCAGAGATATTCGATACGGTTCTTTAATGGATACGGTAAAATCTATGCGTCTCCTGCAGGCCGACGGGTCTATTATCGAAATTAGCCGGACAAAACACCCTGAGCTGTTTTCTTTAGTAAACGGAGGCTACGGGTTATTTGGAGTCATTTTAGATGTGACGCTTCGTTTGACGGACGATGAATGGTACGAAGATGAAATTATCCGCTTAGATTATAGACAGTATACAGCGTATTTTAAAAACTACGTACAGCATAACCCTGACGTTCGTATGCATATGGCGCGTATTTCTGTTTCTCCTAATCAATTGCTAACAGATATGTACGTCACAAACTATCGCTTATCTTCTCAAAATACTTCTACTGTAAAAGAACCGCTCAAAACAGAAAAAATAGTGGCACTTCCTAAATTTATGCTAGGACTGTCTCGTTACAGTGACTGGGGAAAAGATATGCTGTGGGAAACACAAAAGGCTTATTTTTTAAGACAAAATGGACGGCTTGAAACAAGAAATAATGTTATGCGTTCTGAAAGTGATTTTATGGAATACGAAAGTGTTAGCCGGACGGAAGTTTTACAAGAATACTTCGTTCCGGTTGATGAATTTGCTTCTTACATCGATGATTTACGCGAAGTGTTAGCAACAGAGAAATTAAATTTACTGAACATTACTGTTCGCTATGTAGAAAAAGACAATAAAGCCGTCATGTCTTATGCAAAAGACGATATGTTTGCTCTCGTTTTACTTATTAACCAGAAAAAAGACCATCAAGGCATGGCTGATACACAAAGAGTTGTCAGAAAAATGGTGGATGTAACGCTGCAGCATCAGGGAAGCTATTACTTGCCTTACTACGGCTACCCAAGCAAGAAGCAATTAGAAGAGGCTTACCCTCATACAACCGCCTTTTTTAATTTGAAAAGAAAATATGATCGGAACGAAACGTTCGTTAATTTATTTTATAAGGAGTATGGAAAATGACGTACAAACAACTCTTACACTCACAAAGCCTGATGATTACTGCAAGTAGTATTGTTTTTCCTTTTTACCTGTTACTGCTTCGAAATCTTGGTGATAGTTATTCACAATTTGGCTTAGCTTACGGAATTTTCGCTTTAACCGCAGCTTTGAGTCACCCTTTAATCGGTGCATGGAGTGACAGAGTAGGAGAAAAGCGCTTGCTCATTTTATATACGTTTGGGATGGCGGTTGTTATGCTTGTGATTCCCGTTCTATCAACTATTACGCAGGTGTATATCATTCAAGTTATAATGGGGCTACTTGGAGCTCTTCAAAAAACAGCAGAAAAAATAGCATTATCTAGGCAGACAGATCGTGCTCATACGGGAAAACAAGTAGGACACTATCATTTATGGACCTCTATATGGGCAGCTTTAGCCGTGATTGCAACAGGGTATATCATTGATTTTCTTACAATCGGCAGCCTTTTTTACATCACTTCGTTTATGTATGTAGCAGCAGGGGTATTAATATGGCAAAAACCAAAAACAGTCGAGCTTGAACGCCACCATTCGCTGTAAAAGCATATATGGACAGGTCACTTGAATTTTTTAGTTCGTATTATAAGATACTATAAAAAATTTATGTTCTCCCGATATAAGTACTGAAAGGAGAAACGTTTATGCAAGGTATAAGTATATCAGGGCAAGATGCATGGTCTTCTATTATAGTATCGTTCGCTATTTTCATCATTATATGGGGTCTGATTCCAGGCTTAACTATAAAGTATGTATGTAAAAGTCAAACACTAGGTATAGCAAGCTTTTTTGTTGGTATTGCCTATGGGGTTAAAGCAGGTCATTTCCTTATTTAAATACGAATTGGTGTAAGTAAGGAAGCTTGGACCGCTATTAGCTAAGTGAGAATCCCTTTTGTTTCCTGTTATTTTTTTAGAGCAATTCTCCATAATAACAGTTAAAGAGGTGAATCCGATGACAGATAACAATGTTGGGTTTGGAGTTAGCGGAGGCGAAGAGACGAGAAAAAAGTCTACTATTTCTAGTGAAGCTCCTATATCTAATGATGTACAACAAAACCAAAAACAAGATAACTACGAAAAACTTAGCCATCAACTAAATTCATTATCTGATGATGAATTTAGAGCAGATCGTGATGAAGATTAAGGGTTACCTATCAAAAAAGAATATTTAAATTAAATAAAGTATTATGAAAGTAAACTAATTGGATTCCATGACTTTAACGTGATAGCATTAACTACTGGTACAAACATACCACTTGACTATTTTGACATGCTATTTTGTCAAAGTTCTTAGTTATTTCTTTGTTTGATAACTGAGAATCCATTTGTAACCTTTAAGTAGAGATATAAAGGTAATCCTTCACTTTAATAAGTGAAGGATTTTTTTTATCCTTTCGTAATGGTTTTGCGATGATTTGGATTAACGGGGATAAAACAGATACATTGTATACAATGTAAACGTCGTCATGTATAATGTAACTTATTCTTAGTTGAAAACTTGAATGAGCAGGATAGACATACTCGAGATAAGCGGAGGCATACACCAGTGTCTAAGAAAATACATGATTTTAATGATATTATCCGAAAGCTGCGCAAAAAACTTTTTGGAAAAGGTCCAGAACGAATTCATACTGTATTTGTTCAAAATATGGCTATTTCAACTTTGTACGGCAACTTAACGCCAGCTGAACAATTTATCGCGAGAACAACCGAAGGTAAAGAGACAGTACATATGGCAAGAACGAAGCTTATTCAAAACCTTTATGCTTCATCTCCTCCAGAGGGGCTTGAAGACTTGTTAGGAGCTAAGCTGGAGTACTTATTTTCTGATATCAAAGTAGAAGAAGATATCGCTGTTTCTGTGTTTGTGTTTAAAACCAATATTCAGTAGAACAACTTAAAATACATAATTTAATTAAATGAAAGAGAAGTAGGATCTGCTTGTTTTTTATTTGATTTTATTATAGATAATGATGACTGATATACTGTAAAGAAAGTGCAGGATTATTAGGCAGCATTCAAAAACCTTGTGTAAAAGGTGTTTTTGAGTGCTGCCTTTTTTAGTTAAGGAGGAGTTTTATGGCATTTCACAAGCCGGATAAAATGTTAAACATCGCTTTAGAAGCGGGGATTTCAAAAACGAAGCTATCTCTTTCTTCCATTCTCATGCTTGGGTTTTTAGGAGGCGCGTTTATTGCGCTTGGTTTTTTACTAGATGTGCGCGTGATTGGTAATTTACCAGTTGAATGGGGAAGTTTATCGAATCTTCTAGGAGGGGCCGTCTTTCCTGTAGGTCTTATGCTGGTTGTACTTGGGGGAGCGGAGCTTATTACAGGGAATATGATGTCTGTTTCCATTGCCCTGTATGCAAGAAAAATTTCACTTCGTCACTTGCTTCATAACTGGTTTTGGGTCACGCTTGCTAACTTTTTAGGTGCCGTGTTTATTGCATATTTCTTTGGACATATTGTAGGTTTAACAGAAACAGGGCCTTTTTTAGATAAAACGGTAGCCATTGCTCAAGCTAAAATTGATGATTCGTTTTTTAAAACGCTTATTTCTGCTGTGGGCTGCAACTGGCTTGTATGTTTAGCTATTTGGCTTTCATACGGTGCTGACGATGTTACGGGGAAAATTCTTGGTATTTGGTTTCCGATTATGGCATTTGTTGCAATTGGCTTTCAGCACGTTGTAGCCAATATGTTTATCATTCCCGCCGCTATTTTTGCAGGTCACTTTACATGGATTGATTTTATTGCAAATATTATCCCTACCTTTATTGGAAATATGATAGGAGGATCTGTATTTGTAGGCCTTATTTATTTTTCTTCTTATCAACGGAAACAAAAAGAACAAATAAAAAAAGCTGCTTAAGCGGTTTTATCAGTTGTCATTTAAAAAAAGCAGTCTCTTAGTAAAGAGGCTGCTTTTTTGATAGTGAAAGGTGAAAAAATGTACTTTTAACAATTTATGTATGATAACATATAAAACAATTAAGGTTCGGTAAACGTTCAAGTTCTCTTTTTATTTTCATAATAATATTATGGTTAACTAGATGGTAAGAAATACATTCAAAAGGGAGAGAAAGAAAGATTGAATATTGGTATAGGATTGATTCTGCTATCTGTCGCACTACTATTTCTTATATCAGGAATGTTTTTACGCAAAAAGAAAAAAAGGTATGTAGCAACAGTTTGTTAATCGCAGGAACATTGATTTTATCAGCAGGCCTATTATTAATAACTGGTTTATATGATCCGTATGCAAATCATATTTAATAGTGTATTAAAGGAGAGTGAAAAAATTGAAGTTCATGTTTGCTGTTTTATTCATTATATTTGGCAGTATTTTAGTTGGATTGACCAGTGACAGTCTAGGCGCGACAGGTAATAACATCATGCATTTAGCTGGAATTGGGTGCCTTATAGCAGCTATTTTTATAGTAAAAGGCAAAAAAGATACTAAACGCCGTACAAAAAGGGAATGCGATGTTTAATCACGCATTCTTTTTTGATGTAAGCAGTTCTAGGCCTTTGTCGTCCACTTTTTCTTACGATTATTATAAAATAGAAAGTAACAGCTATACATACAGCAGTAAGGTGGTATTTAACAATGAAACAATCTAACAAAACGATCGGTATCGTAGCGCATGTCGATGCAGGAAAGACAACGTTTTCCGAACAGCTTCTTTACCATACCAAAAGTATTAAACAACGAGGAAGAGTCGACCACAAAGATTCCTTTCTGGATACCCATACGATTGAAAAAGAACGAGGAATTACGGTATTTGCCGATCAAGGAACTTTTTCATATAACGGTTCTACTTATTATTTAATTGATACGCCGGGCCACGTCGATTTTTCACCTGAAATGGAACGTTCTATTCAAGTGATGGACTATGCGATTGTTATCTTAAGTGCAGTAGAAGGAGTCGAAGGCCATACAGAAACCGTTTGGCAGCTGCTTCAAAAACATCGTGTGCCCGTATTCTTTTTTATTAATAAAATCGATCGTGTAGGAGCAGATCCTGAACGTGTTATAAACGATATTAAACATAACTTAACCCCCGATGTTTTTGACATAACGTCAGAGCTTATAGATGGCTCATTGAGTGAGGAACTTATTGAATTTATAGCTGAAAAAGATGAAGAGCTTCTAGATGTATTTATGGAAGGCAAGAATGATCAAGCTTATTGGAGAGCCGCTATGAAAAAGCTTATTCAAACCAATCAGCTTTTTCCGTGTGCTTGTGGCTCAGCTTTACAAGATATCGGCATTGAAAGTTTTTTAGAGAAGCTCGATTTGCTAACAGAAACTTGCTACTCGAAGGAAGAAGCATTTTCAGGTCGTGTATATAAAATTCGGCACGATGAAAACGGCATGCGCATCACGTTTATCAAAGCTCTAAGCGGGACAATGCAGGTGCGTGATGAAGTGGCTTATGAAAAAAACGGAGAGCTATACGAAGAAAAAATCACTCAAATTCGTGCTTATAACGGAAGTACATTTAAAAACGTAAATGAAGGTTCAGCTGGCGAACTTTTTGCGGTTACAGGGTTGTCTTCAGCATCGATTGGAGATGGTCTTGGAACATTAAAAGAAAGCCGCTCCTACGAACTTTTGCCTACGTTAAAATCAAAAGTTGTTTTTGAGTCTTCTGTTCATCCAAAAGAAGGAATTAAACTTTTTCAATTATTAGATGCTGAAGACCCTTCTTTACATGTGACGTGGGAAGAAAGAGCTCAAGAGCTTCATATTCGTGTGATGGGAGCAATTCAGCTAGAAGTCCTCGAAAAACTGATAAAAGAACGTTTTAATATAAACGTACAGTTTGAAGAACCAGAAATTTTGTACAAAGAATCTATTCAAAATACAGTGATGGGCTACGGGCATTTTGAACCGTTAAAACACTATGCAGAAGTTCATTTGAAAATAGAAGCAGCGGAACGAAACAGTGGAATTACTTTTGAAAATGCTTGTCACGCCGACGATTTATCCGCGGGGTATCAAAATCTAGTCCGTCAGCATATATTTGAAAAGCCGCATCATGGTTTGTTAACGGGTTCACCTATTACTGATATAAAAGTGACATTATGTACCGGACGAGCTCACAACAAGCATACAAGCGGAGGAGATTTTAGAGAAGCAACGTACCGTGCACTGCGACAAGGGTTAGAAAAAGCAGAAAATATTGTGCTAGAACCGTATTATGATTTCAAAATTAAAGTGGATATTGATCAAATGGGAAGAGTATTAGCGGATGTTCAAAGCGCACACGGTCACTTTGATTCTCCTGTAACAACCGAAAACAAAGCGATTATTACAGGAAAAGTTCCTGTTGCTACTTTTATGAACTACGGTTCGACGCTAGCATCTCTTACGCATGGAAAAGGAGCAATGTCTCTATTATTCGGAGGGTATGAACGCTGTCATAATGAAGCAGAAGTGATTGAACAAATCGGCTACAATAAAGAGGCGGATCCCGAATACAGTTCATCGTCCGTCTTTTGCGCAAAAGGACAGGGCTATACGGTTCCTTGGAAAGAAGCAAAAGAAAAAATGCACTGTTTATAAAAAGCACTGTAGCAATCTTTCAACAGCTGTTTTCTCCATACCTTTACAATAAAAACCACATTATAGTATAGTTTACTTATATTTCTAAAAACGGGGTGACAGAAACGTGGATGCTACTGTTAAAACAACTAAAAGCGGGGTAATAGGAGGGATTCTTGGAGGAATTTCACTTTTATACGTCATTATTAATACTTTATTGATCCTTAACTTTTTTACAGGACTTATTGCGGCTGAAAAGCTTCAAGGACTGCCTATTATCGCACCTATCTTTTTAGTTCCGCTCATGATTGTTCCTGCAATTATTGGTTTTTTTATAAAAAAAGACAACCTCTGTCTATGGGCGATTATTTTAAATATCATCTTGTTTCTTGTACCAATTGGCTACCATGTCATCGGTACGTTAGTATTCGGCCCTTAATTAAAAAACGAACAAACTTTATATTGAAGTTTGTTCGTTTTTTTATATCATATAACCTTCTGTAACCACTATTGAGCGGGAGCAGTAGCTGTACTGCTGTTTTCGTCTTTCACCATCATCCTTACGCCTTGTACAACCGCAATTCCTTCCCACTTATCAAGATCAGGTTCGAGAAATTCTAAAGCAAACGTGTGGGGACATAATGACAGAAAAGAAGAGAGTGTGCGGACTTGAATAATAGGAACGCCGGAACGCAAAACGTCGAATTTGCGATCTGTTATATTCCCCGTAATTTCATATGTATCGCCATCGTTTCTGATATAAAGATACTTCTTTTAAAAAAAAGTAAATTTTCGTTGAATCATGCCAACTTCATTTCCATGGTGATCAGAAATAATCAGCTTCGGCATAAGGGCAAACATTTTAGATTTACCTGTAAATATAATTTCTTCGTCCTTTAAAATATCAAATTTATTAGCAATAGATAACTTATATGCGACATTTCCAATAACGTCTTGTGATTCATTATAAATAGGAGATTCGCCTAACTCGAAAAACTTGTCTTGCAAGATAATCCCTTGTTTCTCCACTTTAAAACCCCTTTTTACAATATATTACCATATTTTACACCTTTTGAGTTTGGTAAGGCCATTTCCATGGGTATTATTAAATAAAGTTCGCCCTTACGTGCTACGGATAATGGAAAGAATGAAAATAGTCTTCAAAGCTCATAATGTGTAAAGGAGACCTGCTTGTTATAACACCGGGTGAACGTAAAGCAATTTGTTAGATATACATAAGGAGATGATACTTTATGCCTCAATGGCATCCGCATCGTGAACAAAAAAATTTACCTGATGAATTTCCTGTTAATCCGCTTTTTTCTCGACAAGGAGAAGTGACGATTCCAAGGCTGCGTATCGGTGATCAAGGTATGCTTCCAGAAACAGCTTATCAAATCATTCATGATGAAATTGCTTTAGACGGAAATGCCCGTTTAAATTTAGCTACGTTTGTTACTACTTGGATGGAGCCTGATGCAAAGCGTTTGTACGGAGAGTCTTTTGATAAAAATATGATTGATAAAGACGAGTATCCGCAGACAGCGGCTATTGAAGAGAGATGCGTACGTATTTTAGCGGACCTTTGGAATTCACCTAATCCTGATACAACGATGGGCGTTTCTACTACGGGTTCATCTGAAGCTTGTATGCTTGGCGGACTAGCGTTAAAAAGACGCTGGCAGAAACTGCGTAAAAGTAAAGGGCTATCAACAGACCGGCCGAACATTGTATTTAGTTCATCCGTTCAAGTGGTGTGGGAGAAGTTCGCAAACTATTGGGACGTAGAGCCTCGTTATGTGAACATTAATGCAGATCATCCTTATTTAGATGCAGAAGGCGTCATTAATGCGGTTGACGAAAATACAATTGGTGTCGTACCGATTCTTGGAGTGACGTATACAGGAGTTTATGAACCAATTGCTGCTATTGCAAAAGCATTAGATGAGTTACAGGAAAAAACAGGGTTAGATATTCCTATCCATGTAGATGCTGCTTCTGGAGGTTTTATTGCTCCATTTCTTCAGCCAGACCTTATCTGGGATTTCCGCTTGCCGCGAGTAAAGTCCATTAACGTGTCAGGACACAAGTATGGTTTAGTTTATCCTGGTTTAGGATGGGTGATTTGGAGAGAAAAAGAAGACTTGCCTGAAGATCTTATTTTCCGCGTTTCTTATTTAGGAGGCAACATGCCAACTTTTGCGCTCAACTTCTCTAGACCAGGAGCACAAGTTCTTTTGCAGTACTACAATTTCTTGCGTTTAGGTAAAGACGGCTATTATGCCGTGCAAAAAACCTCTCAAGAAAACGCGCTGTTTCTCAGCAAAGAAATTGGAGAAATGGAAGCATTCGAAATTCTTGCTGATGGTTCAGATATCCCGGTTCTTGCTTGGAAACTAAAAGAAGGATATACACCAAACTGGACGCTTTATGATTTGTCTAGACAACTGCGTACGTACGGATGGCAAGTTCCTGCTTATCCGCTGCCTGCAGACATGGAAGAAATAACAATCATGCGTATTGTTGTTAGAAATGGATTTTCAAGAGACCTTGCTCATTTATTTATGGTTAATTTTAAACAAGCCGTTGAATTTCTTAACTCGTTGGATAGACCTGTTCTTAAAGACACGAAATACGACAACGGATTTCATCATTAACATTTGTTACGAAAACACAAAGCCGTGTTCTGAAAAAGGTATATGGCTTTGTGTTTTTTTATGTATAAAAAGATATTTTTTCAAAAAATTCCATAAACAATACATGAAAACATTCTTATATTTTCTTAATTTTGGTATAATAACCCCTAAGGTTTTATAGTTCTTTAGAATTATATAAAACCTAAAAAAAGATAAAAAAAGGGGATAATAGTCTATGAAAATGTTGAAAGTTGCTTTTGGTATTCCACTGTTAGCTATATTGCTAGCAGCCTGTAGCGATGAGACCAGTGAAACTGTATCGCAAAAAGAAGAGCCGACAGAGAAATCAACAGCGGTTCATACGAAAGAAAATGGCAATAAAACGGCTGTAAAAGAATCATCGCCGAATACATTACAAACAAAAGCATCCACAATTAAAAAAGCAGTTAATTCTAAAGAAGCTGATCGCGATTACTTATTAAACGTAATGAATGGTTATCAGTATATCCAAGTAGGTGACAATCAGTATATTTACTATGGCATTAATCAAGAGCAAAATGTTTTTTGTATGATGGAAGTTAATTTTGACGCCAGTGGTGATTATGTAGAAAACATCAATTTTGTGGATAATGCTTCAGAAGAACAAATTGCTTTGCTTCAAAACCAAATACAAGAACAACAAAAGCAATTATCAGACCTTGAACAGCAGCAAATGGAAAAGGAATTAGATGATTACTATGCGCAGCTAGAAGAAGACCGACAAAAAGAAGAAGAGGCGCAGGCCAAAGCTGATGCAGAAGCTGAAGCTCAGGCAGAAGCAGATCGTAAAGCGGAGGAAGAACGTTTAGCGGAAGAAGAGAAGAAACAGCAGGAGGAAGAGGAAGCTCAGGCTGATTCGGAAGATGAGGTCCAAACGGAATTGGAATCAGAACCAGAGCAAGAAGAAGATACAGAAGCAATTGAGGAAGAGGAACCAGCCGAACAAACAGTTTCCCAAGAGCAAGCTATCCAGCTAGTTCGTGATCAGCAAGGCATATCTGAAGATTCACCTCTCCTTGTAACATATGATCACGTTGACGATTCAGGAAACTATATTATCCATGTTTATGAAAATGTTGTGGATAATGAAGAAACAGGAGAGGAACATACAGCTACACAAGGGTGGTATCAAGTAAGTCCTAGTGATGGGTCCATTACTGATGTTACGGTAGATGGTTACTAATAGAAAGAAAAAAGTTTATTAAAAGAAGCGTTCCTAAAAAGGAATGGCTTCTTTTTTTAAGGTATAATTTTTATTTTATAGGAATCCCCTGAAAATATTTTATTAGACTTGGAGGACCATTTTGCACAAATTAAAATACATTTCGTTATTTATGTTTACTTTTTTATTTTTACAAGGATGCGAAGAAAAATCGAATTCTATGATTCGAAGTGAGTCAGCTAGACCTGAAGTAATAAAAGAAGCAAAAAAAGAAAAGGAAAATATGACAGTGGTTTATGATAAAGCAAAATGGCATTATGAGGGAGACTTTCCAGAAGGGTTAGATGATAAACAAGGTTTTGTACATACGGGAATGTATCTGGGGTGGATTATTGAGAACCATTTATATAGCAAAGAATTTAAAGAAGCGGCTGCTAATGAAATCATCAAATTTAAACAAAAGAAAATGACAGGAACTGAAATATACATGAACTGGGATGGTGTATTTGTAAGTGATATGTTAAATGAGGAGGGTAATGCTTTTACAAAAGCCTATTTTGACTTTAAAGACGGTGTTTATTTGGATGATTATGAAGAAGTATTTCCTCATGTGAAATCTCTTTACGAAGTGAAAGACACATGGGGAAATTATGAAACGTTAAAACCGAAACTTAATGAGCGGTTTAATAGCTGGAAACATAAAAAAATAACGACCAAGGGGAATACGATGTTTACAATTGACGATTATATTAGTTCCTTAAAAGAAAGTCTTCAAAAAAATGAACATGTATTGATTGCAAACATAAAAGAGATACAGACTTTTCATTATTATGAAGGAATTGATTTGCTGGACTTTGAGATTTTTATGCAACCGTTTGATTTGTCTATTATGATGTTTTCTATGGATGATGAAGCGAATGAAGTTTTTTATGAAGGAAATGACAGAAAGATTTTTTCAGGTAGTCATCCTTTATTTGACGAGACTCAATACTATGATCTTCCTGCTGAAAACTCGGACGCTTTCCGGGAGTTTTATGAGCAAAATGAAGAATCCATCTCTGCTGCTGAAGAAGAAACTATTGTAAGGTGGTTTGTTTCCTGCTGGAATAAAGTGGGTGGCAAAAGCTTTGAATTGCCTGTCTATTTAGACTTCCATGATGATATAAAATCTTTTGATTTACATAAGAATAAGTGGATAGATAGTGAAGAAAAGTGGGCTGAGTAAAAGTAGATTTACATACCCACTAAACCTAAGTGAGAATAAATAAGATCAAAGCAAGCGGGAAGTTTTATTCATTTCTAATTTTAAAGTTTGTTTTTCGCTTTCTTATAATATAAGGGGTGACTAGCTTTGAGAATTGTAGAGACGACTATTTTTACCATCGAACCTGATGATAATTGTTTAAATATCATTGATGCAGATTACAAAGATGAATATGGACTGGTCTTAGTTCAAAAACGCCATAATAGATTCGAATTGTCTGTAAACGGTACTACTCTTTATCCACGTTTAAAAATAAACTATCCTTTTGTCAGATGGATTGATTATAAGCATTTTTTGATAATGAATCCTAGAACTAAGGGAGAAAAGCACAATTTGTTTATTATGAATATCGATGGAGAAGTCATGCGGTCATTCTATTGTGGAGATGCTGTGCAAGACGTAGCGGTTAGTAAAGAAGGAATATGGTGCAGCTATTTCGACGAAGGCGTTTTTGGTGAAGGGATATCAACAGAAGGGTTAGTATTATTTGATAATACAGGTTCCCCAACTTTTCAATATCACACTCATTTACCAGATGCTCCATCCATTGCAGATTGTTATGCAATTTGCAGAGGTAAAAATACGACACTTTGGTTATATCCATATACAGATTTTGAGTTAATTGAAGTAAATCCCGAGAAAAATTCTTTTATTGCACATCAAACTCCTGAAACGTTACATGGATCACAAGCAATAAGTATTAGAGGAGAATATAGCTATTTTTACAGCCCATACAACAAGGAAGGAACTTTATACAGTTGGAAAGCAGAAGACAGTGGTGCTAAAAAAATAGGTAAGTTAAGCGGAACCCTTAGAGGACTAGATACAAGGCAAAAAGCTCATTTTATAGGGATTGAGGAAAAGAGCATAAAAGTTTACACCATCATCAACCCGAAAGAGTATTAAAACATAAAATCCGACTTACACAGATGCGTTTATTCAAGGGTTAGAATCTATTTTAACTCAGTATCCAATTAAAGAAATTTAAATTATATAAATCAAAGAGGTAATGTATTTTATGAAAAGTTGGTTCAAAAAACATTCTACTAATAAAAAACATGAGGATAGCAATACATATTGGCAATTAGATAATGTTTATGAAAGAAACAAAGAATCTCCTTATACATTTTACAAGCCAAGAAAAGCGGTGACGGATAAATTAAAAGCGGGAGACCTGGTGAAGTTAGTTTTCTTTAGTGATTCAGATACAGCTGGTTCCAAAGGAGAAAGAATGTGGGTGGAAATTACGGATAGAAACAAAGAGAACTTTGTTGGAAAGCTTGATAATGAACCTTATCATTTAAAGGGCTTAAAACTTGGTCAAATCCTGCATTTTGGCACTGAACATATTTGTGATACTGAATATGAAGACGATGACGCTGCAAAGATGGACTATTACTTTAATACCCTCGTAACAGTTAGCAATGATGTTTTAGAAAGAAACGAGTTTAATTTTCTGTTAAAAGATAAACCAAATGAACCAAATGATTCAGGATGGGTTATCTTTAGCGGATACGAAGAAGATGAATTTACTAGTAATCCAAATAATTTTCAAATTGCAGCTCTAGGAGTTGCTTTAAATGTTGATGACTCAATTTTAGCTTTTATAAATGAATCACCGCTATGTGCTTACGAAAGAAATGAGTTTGGGGAATTTGATAGAATTCATGACTACGATTGGGAAACATACCTTAGTGAGTGAAAGCTTGCAACTAGTAATTTTGAAAGTTTGTATGACAAGCGGATGGAGGGGAAGAAGTTGTTCTTTTTCCCTTTTTTTGCGCTTCTACATCAAATATAGCTACTTGAAACTCGGGATACAAAATTGTAAAGTTCTAGGATAAACCATAAGGAGTTACTTGATTACATATAAAATGATACGTACTGGCGTATTCAGGCGATTGTGATTAAGTGAACGGTCATTTTAACCATTTGTAAGATATAATCTATAGCTTGTACTATTTCACATTTGACTTTAAAAGCATCATTCAGTCGATTTTTAAGAGTTCTGTTTACAGCCCCAAATTAAAATCATGAGAGTAAAACCAGCTCACTTGAAAACAAATCTATACACTTTAAAGAAAAAGCAAAAGGTGATAGACATTCAAAGGTTCTAAGAGCAAGGGAGACCCTAAAGATTTTATTTATTTTTCTAGTTTACATAATATATATTCTAGGAACCAATAGATGAAACGTAAATTATGTCTCATTACAAAAGTATACTTATGATAGTGAGACAGAATTTAAAAAATGAGATAGGGTTTGTGTTTATATGATTTAACTCACTAAACTAATTATCAGCAATATTTGTTCAATTAGAACAAATGCGGATATGATTTTATAGAATGCATATTGATTTCACCAGATTGTTTTTAAGTTTGATCAGTTCGATTTATATTTATAGATTTTGAAAAATAAATGAATTTACTTGTAGGATTTAGATTTTATACTCATTTATTTTTCTCATCGTATTCTCAATGAACTCTTTGTAAATCAATAAAATCTGTTTACGTTTAATCTTTTAAGGATTTATTTGCTACAGAACGTATATTTTTCATTTAGTACATATGTTTGCATTAAATGGATTTTTATTCATTAAAGAAAGTTAAAACCTCGTATTTTCTGTAATAAAATACATCAATCAGTATTTTTATTCCACGTGATTTCTTGTTAAAATCACTGAAAACCCCTTTCTTATCAGCTTTTTAGTGATTTTAGTTGTAGTTTCCTTTTTCATCGGGTATAATATTAAACAAATAGATGACGGTATAAATTGGATGTCATTATCCAGTTTTAAAGGAGCGATACTCATGAACATTACAATTTATTATGGAAATCATGAAGATAAAACAATTCATACAATGGATTGTCACGTAGATATCGATTTAGATGATGAAGATATGGTAGCTTTAACAGAAGCTCGTTAATGAATATATAAAAGGCTGTGGATGCTTTTCATCTGCAGCCTTTTATTTTTTGCTTCCCCTCTCCTCTTTAACTTCTACTAACCGCTACTAACCGCTACGTTTTACAAATCTTAGTTACTTTTATTATAAAATTTCAAATTCTCCGTTAACTTCTCTTTACTTTTCGACACATTTTTTGTATCATTAGATAAGAACGTATGTTCGTTTTATTTTTATCGTATTGATGATCACAAGGAGTGTTTTTGAATGACGGTACGAAAAAGAAAAAGAAAGAAGCTCCCTCCTACCCTATCCAATACAGGCTTTATTGGAGCAACGTTTGCTGATACAGATGAATTAGCACGCAATGAATATCACTTTCCTCGTAAGCAAATGAAAATTACCCATCATGTCTTAGATGCCTTGCTTCAAGGGGCAACGCACTTATTTCAACAGCATAAAGTTGAAGCCGCTATCTCATGCGTGTACCTTCCTAAGTACAAGAAGATTGGTTTAGTCCTTTCTAAACAGCCTTTTGGCCGCAATGAAGGCATTGGGTATTTTATTAATTACTTAAAGGAAATCGGACATATTGAGTGGGATGAAAAAACGAAAGACTACGAAATACATAATACGAGTTTTATCGGCGTGGTATTTGCAGATCTAGAAAAAATTGCTAAGTACACCTTCGACTTTGAGCTGGAATTGCTGTCGAAATTCGTTAAAGATTTAATTATTCCTGCCAAAGAGCTGTTCTTGCAGCATAATGTAAAAGCGTATCTCTCCGGCGTTGAAAATGAAGATCAGCATAAAGTAGGGTTTGTTTTATCGATCAAACCTTATGATGAACGTAAGGAAGCAGACTTATATTTTGTGGAGTATTTAAAAGAACGTGGTTTATACGAAGAGGACGAGTCTGAAGAAGAGCTAGTACCTATTCATACAAAATGGAGCTTATTTAAATAACATACGTTATACCTGCTGTCTTAATAAGATAAGCGGGTCTTTTTTTGCTTTTTTACTAAAACCCAAAACAAATTAGTAGCAAGTACTAATAGTTAGTAATATAATAATAGTAATGATAAAAATCATTGATATCTATAATATAAGGAGTCGTTTTTATGATTCAACTAAAAGATTTAGTTCCAAGTGAACATTACAACTTAACAGAGGAAATTGAAAAACATGCATCCGATCAGCTTGCGTTAAAGTGGCAGGACGCTGACGGTACACGTGAAGAAATTACATATAATCAGCTGTTAGCAAAAGCCAATAAAGTGGCAAATGGGTTAACAGAGCTAGGTTTAACAAAAGGCGATCACGTTTTAGTTATTGCGCCTCGCCTTATTGAATCGTACGCTATTTACTTAGCATGCTTAAAAGCAGGTATTATTGTAATTCCTTCTTCAGAACTATTACGCGCAAAAGATATCCAATATCGTTTACATCACGCTGAAGCAAAAGCGATTATTTCTTACCATCCTTTCTGCAATGAGATCGATAAGATTGAAAACTTCCCTACTTCTCTACAACATAAAATTACGTTTGGTGCTGATGTTACGTCATGGACGCGCTTAGAGTCACTTATGGCTGATGCATCAGAACAGTTCCAAGCAGCTAAAACAACTAAGGATGATACGGCATTTCTTCCTTATACATCTGGTACAACAGGACAGCCAAAAGGCGTTGTTCATACTCATGGATGGGCTTATGCTCACCTCCGTATCGCTGCTGCTGAATGGTTAAATATTAAAAAAGGCGATACGGTCTGGGCAACAGCAGGTCCTGGTTGGCAGAAATGGATTTGGACTCCGTTTTTATCTGTACTTGGACAAGGTGCAACAGGCATTATCTATAACGGACGTTTTGAACCTAAAAAGTTTTTAGAAATTTTACAGGATGAAAAAGTAAATGTACTGTGCTGCACGCCAACAGAGTATCGCTTTATGGCTAAAATTGATGAGCTTGAACGTTTTGACCTGTCTCACCTTCACAGCGCTGTATCTGCAGGAGAACCGCTAAATGAAGAAGTGATTAATGTGTTTAAAAAATATTTTAACATCCAAGTACGTGATGGATACGGCCAAACGGAGAATACCCTTTTGATTGGTACCTTAAAAGGTGTAAAAACGAAGATTGGTTCGATGGGTAAACCGATGCTTGAAGGGTTTGTAGAAATCATTAATGAAGACGGCGAACCTTGTGAGCCTGGAGAAGTTGGAGACATTGCCGTTCGTAGAGACCTCCCTTCTCTTTTCAAGCACTACTACAAAGATATGGAGCGCACTGAGAAAACGTATAAAGGAAACTACTATTTAACAGGTGACCGCGCTTCTAAAGATGAAGAGAACTATTACTGGTTCCAAGGACGCGGAGATGATATCATTATCAGTTCCGGCTATACAATTGGGCCATTTGAAGTTGAAGATGCATTAATTAAGCATCCAGCAGTTAAAGAATGTGCCGTTGTAGCTAGCCCAGATGCTGATCGCGGCCATGTAGTAAAAGCATATGTGGTTCTTGTTGATCATGTAAAAACAACAGATGCAGGGTTTATTAAAGAGCTGCAAAATCACGTAAAAACTCTAACTGCACCTTATAAGTATCCTCGCGTAATTGAATTTATTGATGAATTGCCAAAAACTAATTCAGGTAAAATTCGACGTGTGGAACTTCGTGAACGCGAGCAACAAAAAGCATAATAAATGAAAAAAAGACGTATCTGTTAGGATACGTCTTTTTTTATTAGATAGCACGCTGTGAAGTACGAACATCTACCGTTAAAACACCCGTATTTACGTTTGCGTACGCTTTAATGATGACAGGGTAATCTTTGTTGTTTGTGAACTTAAAATCAGGTCCTCCCCACGATACGGTTGCATCTCTTCCTGCAGGTACATAACCTACATGTTTTGAATGATGAGACCTAGCCGTCACTTGAAGACCAGCTCCGTCAATAGCATTAAATAGCGTAGAAGATGTTTGGCAGATCCCTCCGCCAATTCCCATCACCAGCTGTTTGTTGATAATTTCAGGAGCAGGCTGATAGCCTCTTTCTGCTGTGCGCTCCCCAACTGTTTGATTATAAGAAAATGAATCTCCAGGACCTAATACAACGTTGTTAATGGCTTCTGCGGATAGCTGAACATTTCTGTTTCGACTTGTATCACTTGGACGAAACCGTGTAGAATACGAAGCTAGCGATACATCAGCGATCCCTTGAGCAGATGCTGCCGTTACATTTGGAGCGGTTTCGTAAATTGGAACCTTTACATCCAATTGTTTCGTATTTAAGTTCTGCAGATTTTTAACAAGCTCTGCTTCTTTTAAAATGATTTGTTTGGACCCGCCGGTTAATGATCCGTTTGCATCCATTTTTATGTTTTGCATAGGCGTGTCGATCCCTTTTGCCAGTTCAGACGCTAATTGCTTAATTTCTTGGTCGTATACGTCTTTATCCTTGTAATGAACAGGCTTGAATTCTTTCATTACTTGTCCTGTACGGGAATCTTTCAGCTGATACGTCAGGTCTTCGACTTTAAGGACTGGTTTTTTCTTTTTCTCAGTCTTTTTTTCTGCTTTTTTCGCTGCTTGTTTTTGTTCTATCGCGGCTGTTTGCTTTGCAGAATGATTGGTATACATGCTGTACGCAATAAACGCACTGACAATTGTCGCGCCAAGCAAAAGCGCCCCTAAGACTTTCTTCATGTAATTGAATCCCCCCATATCTCGGCTTTACCTCAATATGTTTTTTCTATAAAAATATGTATACATTCATTTTATCCAAACATCTTATAAAAGACGATCTGCCAAAGTGAATAATCACCATTTTTTATATTTTTTTCTTTGTTCAACACATGAGGTAAAGAGGAATGATGTTCATAGCCCCCATTTTTTCTTATGAACTCAATAGAAAACAAATGTTGTATGCGTTTCCTGTTATTACTATTCTTATATATAATAGCACGAAAACAAGGATTTTTTAACGAATTATGGTAATTATTTTAAAATTTTTCTGACAATTTTCGCGGTGTTGTTCATTTTTCTATAGGCATTATACATGGTATAATGGTAAAAATGGAATTTGTTTTATGAGGAGGATTTACGCTTGACTGAACGTTATAGCAAAGAAGAGATTAGTCATCAGCTAGAAAGTATAGATCATGTAAAAGAAGCTCTTTTAAAATATAAAAACACCGTAATCGGTGAGAAATATGATTTGCTTCCCTACCATTTAACTTCAACAAAAGAGGCAATTTTAAAGACCATTCACGATAAAAAAAGCTGTATTGTTAGCGATATCACAAAAGTACTTGGGCTCTCACCTGGTGCTATCACCATTGTATTAAATCAATTAGAAGATGATGAGCTTGTGAATCGTATTTATAAAAAGCAAAACCGCCGAAGCGTGTGGGTAGAGTTGACGGAAAAAGGCGAAAAAGTTGTCGAAATATTGCAAGCTACTCGTGTCGATTTTTGGTCAGATTTACTTTCACACTTATCAGAAGAAGAAAGAGATCAATACTTTCACATTATGAAAAAAATATCTCAAAAATTACAGCAATAAATATAAAAAAAGCGGCTATAAAGGCCGCTTTTTTTATTATGCGTGTGCTAAGGCTTGTTTTTTCACTTCGTTTTTCAACACTTTTCCTACGCTGTTTTTAGGAAGTGATGAAACAAATACAACAGTTGGTACTTTATATGGTGCTAATCGTTCTTTACAGAAGTTCACTACATCTTCTTCAGTTAAAGCAGATGCTTCTTGTTTAACAACAAATGCATATGGAACTTCGCCGTACACATCATCAGGCATGCCGACAACTGTCGCTTCTAACACACCATCTGCTGCTAGGACAACTTCTTCTACTTGATCTGGGTAGATGTTGTCTCCTCCATATACAATTACATCTTTATAGCGTCCTTCAATGTAAAGAAATCCGTCTTCATCTAATCGACCTGCATCACCCATCGCTAACCAGCCATCTTGTAAGACAGCGTTTGTTGCTTCTTCGTTTTGCCAGTAGCCTTTGAAAAGATAAGGGCTTCGTACGAGTACTTCACCTTTTTCTCCAGTTGAAACTTCTTGACGTGTTTCGGGGTCTACAATTTTAACTTCCACATGTGGAGCAGGTTTTCCAGCAGAGCTTACTTTCTTCCATCCCATTTGAGGATGCCATGAACTGATAATCCAAGCTTCTGTGCTTCCGTACCCTTGAGCTAAAATCATTCCGTTACGATCATATTGTTCAATTAAAGACTCAGATACTTTTGTTCCGCCTGACACAGCAAGTTTTAGAGGGAAATCATAGTGATCTCCTTTTTCAAGCTCTTCTACAATGTATTTTAATGCCGGTGGTAGTGCAAACAGCATTTTAATGTTTTCTTTTTCAATTACTTCAATTACTTTAGCTGGATCTGTTTCTTCAGAACATACCATTGTGTTTCCTGTGTTAATGCACATAAATAAAATGCTCATCGAACTCATGTGGAAGAATGGATGAACAAACAAATAACGCATGCTTTTATCAATATTTGCACGTTCTTCCTGTCCGCCAGAATTTAAAAAGGCACTTACCGATCCGTGTGCAATCATACATCCTTTTGACTTACCTGTTGTACCAGATGTGAACATCATCAATGCTAGATCTTCAGGAAGTACTTCAGGAAGTGCTTCTGGTGTATTTGTGTTATACGCTGAGAATTGAGTTGTAAATTCTTTTGCATCCTCAATTTTTAACGTAAAGCTAAGTCCATCCGTTTGTTCCGCTTTTTCTAATACAGACGTAAATTCATTGTGGTGGATAATCGCTTTTAACTGTCCGCTCGTAATAATGCTATCAAGCTCATAAGGTGTCATGCTCTTACTTAATGGAACAACGACTGCTCCCACTTGTAAAATCCCCATTGTAACGACTGGGTAAGCAATGCTTGTATGAGCTAAAATACCAATACGATCTCCTTTTTGAATTCCTTTCTCTAAGAAGTAATGAGATAATTGATTTACTTTTTCATGAAATTCATTAAATGTATAACGTTCATTATGTTCAACTAGTGCTTCATGTTGAGGAGAAATCTCTGCACGTTCTGCGACTAAGTATTGTAATGTGTTCATTTTATCCTCTCCTTTGTCCGCTCGGACTAAATATTTCGTTCGTGAATATTTTAATGACTAAAACATAATAACAAAAAATTTTTCCGAAGTAAAAGTTTAAAATTATCAAAATGTGTTTATATAGGTTGTATCGGGAAATGTTAAAAGAGATACTGTTTTTAAGAAGTGTTGTATTACCAAGGGTTCGAGAAAATTTTACAAAATTTAAATAGTTCAGACACTGGGTTTAACGAACTATTTTTTTCCTTTTTTTGTTTGTAAATTAGTTTTTATTTCTTGTTTTTCATTTTTTTAATATATTTTCTTAATTTCCCCTTATTCACCGGATTTTGAGCTCATTTATTGAATGAAAACGGTGAATATGAAACAATAATATATAAGCATTTGGAGTTGAAAGGAGCAAATTTAGACATGAAAGTTCTTGTAATTGGTGCGAATGGTCAGGTAGGCAAACATATTGTAAACATTTTGAATGAAAGTGATGTGCACACTGTACGTGCGATGGTTCGTAAAGAAGAACAAGCAAAAGAACTTGAGGCAAGAGGTATCGAAACGGCTTTTGCAAGCTTAGAAGGCACTGTACATGAAATTAAGGAAGTAATGAAAGGCTGTGACGCCGTTATCTTTAGTGCAGGATCAGGCGGAAATACAGGCCATGATAAGACACTTTTAATTGATTTAGACGGTGCGGTAAAAGCGATGGAAGCTGCAGAAGATTTAGGCATTAAACGATTTGTGATGGTAAGCGCACTTCAAGCACATCACCGTGAAAACTGGAATACTTCACTAATTCCTTACTATGTAGCCAAACATTATGCAGATAAAATCTTAGAAGCAAGCGGATTAACATATACAATTGTTCGACCAGGCGGATTGTTAAACGAACCAGGAACAGGACGTGTAGATGCTGGGGAGAACAAAGAGCGCGGATCTATTCCTCGCGAAGATGTAGCGCGTGTGGTAGTGGAAACGCTAAGTGAAGATCATACATTCGGACGTTCTTTTGATTTAGTTTCAGGCGATACGCCTATCGCAGAGGCTATTCAATCTATTTAATATAAAAAAAGCAGCGAATGCGTATTCGCTGCTTTTTATTTATCATTTAGTACATGTACTAAATGATAAATCACTTTTGCTGTCAGTCCCCATATGACTCGGTCTTCATAGTAATAAAAATGTTCTTCCATCTCTCTTGTTTGCCAATTATAATTTTCACCACCAATAATCGCGTCATAAGGAAAATTATGTTCGGGTTCTACTCTGAAATGGATATTGTGTATATCAGGTTCGGTACGCTGAAAAAAAGAAAGAGGCACGGTAAATACTTCTGCTACTTCCGAAGGATTCGGTCGAAGTTCAAGCGACTCATCAATAAAACCTACATAAGGATAAATGATTGTTCCAAATTGAGAAACAATATAATCTAAAGCTTGTACTTGCTGAATAGATTCAGGCGTAATCCCTAACTCCTCGGATGTTTCACGGATAGCCGTTTCTTTTTCATCTGCATCCGTCTTCTCGACACGCCCTCCTGGAAAACAAATTTCTCCGGGCTGCCTTCGTAAATCGAGCGCTCTTACCTCAAATAAAACATGCAGTTCCCCTTGTTTTTCAATAAGCGGAACAAGAATACCGAAGCGAGAAAACTGCTCCATTCCAAGAATTGTCGGTATCCGATTTTCTAACTTAGCTATAATACGGGATGCATCCATACGTCCACTTCCTTTCACAAAATGAATTATCAAAAGAATAGCGAGTTATAAGCTACGATGTCAACTAACCTGCAAAAGAAAGCTGTTATCTTTAGTATATGAAGAGATCCATTCAATTGACACTGCAATTGATAAAAATATATAACATAGATATAAATAAAAACAGATAGCACCGGCTACCTGTCTTTTTGTTTTGTCTTTAACAACCCATAAATAAGTAAAAAGAATGCAACCACACTGATAAGCAATCCTCCTACTTGCTTATCAGTGATTCCAAAACGAAGCTGAAGCCAAAAGATAACCAAGCAAATCAAAATGACGCTAGTAGCTAAATAAAAGTAAATGCTGTAGAAAAACGGATTCGTTCTTTTCCGTTTGTAAACAAGTAGTGAGATGCCTATATACGTACCCAATAGTGTGAGTAATACAACAACTTCCGTTAATGTTCTCACCGCATTCTCCCCTCTCCCTTTTTTCTTCTATACCCCGTTTCTTCTTTCATCAAAAGGAAGTTTGACTAAGGTATTTACAAAAAACCGCCTTATAGCATAAGGCGGTTTCCTTCAATACGCTTTATCCTGGTTTGTATTATATATCAAGAGCAAAGGTAATGACCGCTTCACAAGCTAACTCGCTGTCTACAAATGCTTTTCCTTTTCCTCTTACGATCTTTCCGCGCTGCTTCAGAACCTCAAATTCTAAACGCAGTGTATCTCCTGGCCTTACTTGACGCTTAAAACGACATTCGTCTATTCCCGCTAAAAAGGCAAGTCTTCCTTTTTGTTGGTCATCCGCAGCCATAGCAAACCCACCGAGCTGGGCAAGAGCTTCGACAATAAGTACCCCTGGCATTACCATATAGTCCGGGAAGTGGCCTTGGAAAAAAGGTTCATTTGCTGTTACTTGTTTAATCCCTATCGCAAGCTTTCCTTCTTCTTGCTCTAAGATGCGATCAACAAGTAAAAAGGGATAGCGGTGTTGAATGGTATGTTTTATTTGTTTTATATCTTTCATATGTATCGCTCCTTTTTCTTATAATAAGGGGTCTTTGCCATCAAATGCAGGAAACGTATCTGGATGAAGAAGCGCCGCGAGTTTTTTTAACCCTAACAGCAGCCTAGGTGAAGGACGACAATACAGCCATTCTTCTAGTACATGTACGCGATGTTCTTTAATGGCACACATATCGGACCAATCGGGTCTTTTATGTAAAATAGTCGGATTTACTTTGTTTGTCTGCACGCCTACCCAAGCCAGACAAATATGTTGTGGATTTCGTTTGAACACTTCTTCCCAATTACTCTGTACATTTGCTTCTTTATGATCAGCAAATATATTTTCTCCTCCCGCTAACTCACTAATTTCAGTCAGCCAGTTTGCTTTGCCAGGAGTAAAGACAGGTTTTGGCCACCATTCCCAGTATACAGTGGCTTTTTCACCAATTTGATTTGCAATACGTTTATATGTAGAAAGAAACTGATCATAACGCTTTAACAGTTCAGCTGCTTTTGTTTCAATGTTTAATCGCTGACCTAAATCCTGTAGATTTTGACGGATATCTTCTAGCGAATTAGGATTATATACGACATAAGGAAGCTTTCGTTTTTTAAGTTCTTCAATATTTTGCTCCATTCCAGGAACGCTTAGTGATGCTAGGACTAAATCGGGTTTAGCTTCTTCCACCGCATCCATATTAATAGATAAATCGGGACCTAAACGCGGCAGACCTTGAATAGACTGCGGCCAATCAGAATAATCATCAACTGCTACGAGCAAATGCTCACATTTTAAATACGCTATTAGTTCTGTATTGCTTGGACAAAGCGAAACAATTCGCATAGTTCCCCTCCTGCATTCATTTCTTTTTTTCTATTATACAATAGATCCAAATATAAAAAGCAGAGACTTTCACTGAAGTCCCTGCTTTAGGTGCTCTTTATCCGCCCATCGCGTGATAAAAGAAGTAAAAGAAACCTAAACAGCCAAGTGAACTAATGCTTGTAGTTAAAATGCCGATTGAAAGCAACACCTGTCCGTCTTTTTTTGGTTTATATCGCAGCATATAATAAAAAGCTAAACAGGTGCCAAGAAGTAAATAAATAGCCCATATGTAAGGTAGATTCTTTAGCTGAAAGATGTATCCTTGATTAAATAATAAACAGTAAATAAAAAAAAGATTTACGATAAAAAATATGGGAAGTACACTTTTCTTCATCTATTAAATCCTCTTCTATTCTTTATTTTCTGCTATAGTTGCTCTGTTTTGATTTCTCAGTTCATCCCGTATTTCACGTAAATATTGATTTCTCTCTTTCATTCGCTTTAACACTATAACGATAACAGCTATAATACCAGCAATGATTCCTATATAAAGAACTCCAAACACTAAGATAGGTACTACACCCCAAAGCTCCATCTCATTCCTCCTATTTTTTGGTTATTACCTTATTTTACCGTATTTTGTAAGGATGTCACGTCTTTTATCCATGAAAAAGGGAGTTTGAATATACATTCAAACTCCCTAAAAAGATAATAAAAAATAATATTTATTATAGCGCTTTGCTTTTGACACTCGCTCCCGTTCCGAAGAACTTATCAAAAATTTGATAAAGAGCAGACAGGCCAACTAACCAATAAATCGTTGTTACTAACCAATCCCAAGAGCCAAATAGCTCTTCTACTACATTCACGCCTAATGCTACAGCTAACCAATTCAAACCGCCTAAAATCACAAGAAGAGTTGTTAAACCTGAAAGAAATTTCACGTTGTCACCTCCTTGCGAACTGCATTAGGAAAAGCAGCTCATGTTACATCTTATGCGCTGTATAGATCAGTATATGCATAGGCGCTATGTAAAATAGTTATAAAGAATATGTGATTTATTCTTTTTTATTTTCTTATTGTGCAGCTGCAGCTTTCCCGATTTGTTTAATCGTTTCTACATGCATCGCTTCGTGATAGAAGCTGAATAAAAACGTTTCACCAACTGTTGTAAAGTTGATGCCGGCTTTGTTTGTAAAAGGTGTGATTAACTGCTTATCAAACTGCTGGGTCATGAACTCTTTAATACGATGTGCTTGATCTTTCAACACATTCGCAATTTCTTCAAGAGAAGGAGCAGCCTCCGTCCAATCTGCAGGTTTTGTTCCTGCGCCGAAAAAGCTTTCATAACTCTCTGGCGTTTGCATCGGTTCACCAGCTAAGCCAAACACAAGTTTTTCTTGAATAAAGGCAATGTGTCCAAGATTCCAGCGGATACTGTTATTGAATCCTTTTGGTGTGATGTCCGCTGCCTCTTCTGTTGTTTTTTCAAGGATACTAATCGTAATTCCTCTTACAACGTCCATATGTTTTAAAATCATGTTTTCCATCGTCTAATCTCTCCTTACGTTGTCGTATTAGATAAACTATTCAATGTCTATTGTGCACAAATTATCCCTTAAATGCCACTCATAACATTTAAACCTTAAAATAAAAGAAAATTCAAAAGAAACATCCCCCTATATAAAAACTAGGGGGATGTTTTAAGCAGAAGACTTCAAATTTGAGACAGGTCCTTTATTTGGCTTCGGTTTTAGCTGACCTAGCTTATTTTTTAGATAATCTTTTAATGCGCCGCGTTTTCTCTTGCGTCTTTTATCACGATTTTTAATGGTAATCTCCTCCTTTCCTTTTAGTTTTAAGACCTGTGTATTAAATGGATTCTTCTTTTATACATAAAATCCTTTTGAATTCTTAAATTTACCTTCATGTAATTCTTTCCTTTTTACAAAAAAAGACCAAAGTATCAAAACTTTGATCAATCAAGCTACATACGTAATCGACCCAATGGTGGAAATAATAGCGCTGTTTCTGTCGTACCAAACAACAGGTTCGTATCTAACTGCAAAATAACTGAGGTAAGCGGTGTGAAGCCTGACAATTTCATCTGACAGGTAAGCTGATTGCTTTGCGTTGTCTTTTCTCTTTAAATTTAACACTTCAATAATTCTTTCCCGCGTTGTAATTCCAATTCCATGACCAAAATATAAAGTTTCATCTAATACAATTGTGTTTTCACCTTTCCACTGGGGAGTCTCAGGATTATAATCAGGGTTTTTAAAATACGCACAGTCTCCGGGCAAGTAGTCAGATCCTTTATAACCGTGAAGCTCAAGATCTTCATCATATTGCCAATCGTGTAAGTAAAGATCAGCAAAAAGCCTGTTAAAGTTTGCTTTTCCAATATTATTTAATACAGCTTTGTAAAAGATGATGATAACAGCCGTCGCGCACTCAAACGCGTATTCGTGTCCGTTGTAAAAAATATCATCGATGGCCTGATGAGGAGAAACGGTAGGCAATAGCTGAAACCCTCCGTTATCGGTTCGTTTCCAATACTTTTCGTTGCACCTAGAACGGGCGAATGTAGCAAACCTAGCGCCGCTTTTGCGCAGCAACACAGACGATTCAATAATTTGTAATTTAACAGATACATCAAAATCAAGCTGGTCAAATGTAGCATACTCATACACTTCCCTATAGGCATCCATTTGTTTTAAAATGTCTGCTTTTTCTTTTGTTAACGAACTATTATTTAAATCGCTTATTTTCACAATTTGTTGATTAACTTTAATCATAGACGTTCTCTCCTTTACAGAAAATGATATCAATCACCTTCTCTAACAGGATATTGATAAAAAAATTTTTTGTGTATCTTCATTTATTTAAAATCGTGAAGATTAGGGAAAACGATGAAAAAAGTAAGTTAACCGCTAATTTTTTCATTTGTTCCTTTTTGTCCTTTTGTCACCTTTTTAAATATAAAGCGAGCAACTAACACGTACAGTGGTAACACAATAATGACGGCAATAACATTTAAAGTCCAAGGTATTGTCCCCATAAAAACGTTTGAAGATGCTTTATCATACCAGTTCACAATAAGTATTAAAAAGAAAACACTGGATATAAAAGTACTTATGTATCCCTTCTTATAGTTTGTACTTCTCACAGCAACAACAAAGCCAATTACCAATGAAATGCCTGCTGCAATTAAGACAAAAATCAAAAATAAATTTGCTACCTTTTGAACGTCCATTACTTCCCTCTTTCCTATAAAATTTTCACTCCAGAATCTTCGTTACCTCACCTATAAAAAAAGTGAATTTAAGTACTTTAAACTCCCTAAAACAATTAACGCCTTTTTCTAGATACAATTCCTACAGTTAAAATTACAGTCATACCTACACCATATAGCGCTATGAAAGTATAAAGTGATTTTATGTAGCCAGCTGAATAAAGCGTAGCGCTCATTATTAATAAAAGTCCTAATATGTTTAATAACTTTGTTTTTTTAATTTTTATTTCACTCTCTTCCTTTCAATCTCGATAGCCCTTTTACTTATATAGAATCTAGAAGCTAAAATTTCTTGGCAATCTACTAGGTAAATGTTTATACTTCTTTTCGAAATGTCCCTCTTCATTAAATTTTGCTTAAAATGAACTTGTTCTCCACGAGCCTTTTAGTTAGTTCTGTTCTTTATTTTGATTAACCGCTCCATTTTGTTTTTGATCAAAAGTTACTATGCTTCTTCTTTTCTTAGGCCTTAATATAAATTCGTAGATGAGCCAATAAATTAGAGGAAACAAAACAATAACGAGAAATCCGTTTTCAGCCGGTATATATTTGTAGATTAATAGCATAATAATTGCAAACACAAGGTAAGCTATCCAAAACCCTTTATCTCTTTTACGCATAATTACCACCTCTCTCTGAAATGAAATAGCATCCTAACGTCTAACGTACTTTCTATATACACAACCAAATCCTTTCTTAAAAAGTACGTTATTAGCGAACGCCATACCAAGATAAGCCTAATTTTTAAGTCTAGGCTTATCTTGGTACTACCTATTTAGCAAGAAATACTTCTTCATTCACATTTTCAAAAAACGACTCCAACCTAGAAAAGTCTTCCTTGTTTCCCCGTGTCGAGAAAACTTCTTTGTCATTATGAACAACAACCATCGTAAGAGTTGATTTGAAAATTGTAAGGATTTGCTTTCCTGTTTTTATTTCTCTGATTTTATTGAATGGGATATGTAATACAATAGGCAGCTTAGAGAAAACTTCTCCGTAAAAAAGTAGGCTTTTTTCTGTATAAGCTAAAACACCTCGAATAGGTACAGAATTTCCATTTGGTACACCTACAACTCCCGAAAACCCACTTTCGCATTCATAGTAAGTTAAAATAGATTCTCTAATTTCTTCGTCGCTATCTATCTTTTCTTTAAACTCTTTAGTTGCTCTCTCTTTTAAACTCATACTCCCCCCCCTATAGAACTCACTTCTTTTTAAATTACACCTAACTAAATTTTATAATAATTACACTTTTTTGTAAATTTTAGGTATCTGTCACCTGATTAATCTTTCTAGTTAAAATAATTCATACAAAAAAGCGCTTGGATATTTAAATACACAAGCACTTTTTGTTAATCTCAAGATACTTTCTAATATATAGTGACCGACTGTTGCTATGGATATAACAACAAAAAGACCTATAGTAAATGAATATTCCATACAACGATCCTCCTCTTCCATTAAGTTACATGGTATAATACACCAAAAATGAGGTGAGATTTTAACGTCATTTTCTAAAATATTTATAATTAAAACATAAAAACCTTACTTCTATTTAAAACGAGGTTTAATAAAAAAGGGGATGTTTTATATGTTTACTAAAAAAAGAACATATCAAATATTAATAGCTATTATTGGAATTGCATTTATCATTTATAACTACACAGTAAAATCTAGTGTAAGTGAATTAACGGATTCCTATATCGTTTTCCCTGTTAGTATTGCATTATTTTTATTTTTTGCTTTTATGTACATTAAATTAGATAGAAAAAACGACTAAGATGATTTTCCGTTCCTCCTACTTATATATGAGCAGCAAGCAATACGATTAAAAAAGAGCGTTTTACAATTTAATTAAAGATAATTTTCGTTTTACAAATGCTATTTCAATTGTATTTCTCACCATTTAATTTAACTATTATTTATGTTCCTCAAACTGTGTTGTACTGTTACTTGGGATTTTTCCTCATGGTATTATCATGAAACATTGCTATTCTGCTCTTTATTTTATTAACATATATAGCGGTCAAGTATTGGACTACTAGGGACATTCTGGTATATAACGTAATGTCATTCTCTATAGATATGCAGTTGTATCCAAGGATTATCCTATTAGCTGTAAAGAATATTGCATTAGCTCTTGCTTTAGCGATTGCAGGACATTTCATTTTGGTCAGACGGAAGAAGATATAAATATTAGTATATACTAAAAAAGCTAAGCTCCTATTTACACTAGATCTCAGCTTTTTCATTTCTTAAATAGGCCCAGTTACAACGTCGAAAGACTTAAAAAACATTAATTTAGTTGCTCAACATATCAAACTTCGATTCTATTGTTTTTGCTATGTTTATTCATTATCCGTGAAAATTAACTGTATTTTGATTTACAGTTACGTAAGCGTTGTCTCCGGTATTCGTTTCTTTAACCCAAACCTCCCAATATCCATACTTTTTGTCTCACTCTTATTTAAAGTACTGTCAGGTGTTGGTGCGTTCTAAACAAAACAGGTGACTTGAGTAAGTCACCTGTTTTATCAGCTCTCAAATAATTCTTTTTTCTCTTCCTCAGAAAATCCCGTAAAAAACTTCTTATGTAACCTCAGGGACCTCTCTTTTTTAGGAAGTATTTTTTCAAACCACGTTACTGCCATCGGTGTATGTTCAGGATGAACGTTAACTTTTTCTAAAAACCATTCATATTCCTTCACTGTTTCATCTGTTAAAAGTTGAATGTCTTTCTTTCTGCTTTTATAATCTAGCTCAGCAAGTTCCATTGCTGTTATAGGAGTATCTATATTCTTTACTACTCCAAATTCGGAAGGCATTCGTTCTCCATTTATAGATATGAAAAAATGTATGTATCTAGGTAATCTAAAAAGTCCCTTCTTTGTGTCTTTTTTTCTTGCTATATAGAGCCAATCTCCTTTATCAGCAAAGCAATTTAACTCAGGATCCTTAAATGCAATTAACATTTTTTTATGCTTTTTCATAGTTGGTCTCCATTTCAGACGTTTTTAGTACTCAGGCTTAGCAACACCTAAATTCGATTCAAAATCAGTAAGGTACGTGCGGGCTCCGTTATATTTCTCTTCTTCTTCTTCTTCATAGTCCTAATTATTACTTGTGTACGGATTGTTAACAATGTTTTTATATGATCTGATGGTTTTTAATTGAGTATCCAAAGAATAATCAAAACCTTTCATTGCTGTTTCTAACTCTTCAAGCTGTTCCTTACTAAAAGCATCTCGATGCTTTTGTAATTCATCTTTTATTATACGCAGTTTGTATACCGGTCCGTTTGTTATGTCATTAACTGTAGGTTTTATATCTCTATTAATATCTTCTTGAGAAGAATGGAGATGGTCGTAGAAAAATGATATACCTAGATCCTTGCCGTCATCCCAACCTCTAGTGGCCTCTATAACCGAATGCATATTTTCCATCATTGTCACTTTATATATTGTTTTAGGAGAAGTGTATTTCGTATAAGCTTTTAAAGCCTCTTCTCCATTTAGTTTGTCCACATCTTTTTCAAGGTTATTGATACTTACCTCTAACTCGTCATTATTCATTTTATTAACCTTTGAAGTACTGTTAACGGACTCAGATAACAAATTAAAATCATTTTTATAACTTTGAAACGTTTTTTCTATGTCCTCACCTTTATTAATAAGACGATCACATTCATTTTGGAGAAACGTTAACTCTATTTTTATTTCTTTTTGGGCTTCTTCTTGTTTTGTACTTTTGGTAATTGATTCTTTTGGGGTACATCCCATTAAACTAAAAGCAACAATTAAAACAGCTACTCCTGCTGCTATCTTTCTTGAATTCTTCATTGTGAAACTCCATTTCTTTGTTGTTTAACTTTTACATACTGAACAACTATATCACGTAAATGGATTATTTTAACTATTTATATTAAGATTAAAATTAAAGAAATTAATAAAATGGAGGTTTGTATGAAAAAGGTATATTCTGCATTACTCGCTTCTCTACTGTCAGCCAGTATACTAACGGCTTGTTCAGCAACGAACGTACACAGTAAAAAAGACGTGGAATTCTATTCTAGTGAAGATGAAGCCTTTGAAAATGCAAAAAAAGAGTCTACAGGAATACAAGATATTATCGGTGAAAGCAAATATGTAGATAACGAAAAGATTGTTATCTATACAATTAAAGAAAAATCGAATGTAGGTGTAGGAACAGCTACATTAACTCAAAAGGATCAAAAAATCCGTTGGTATTTTAATGGGAATCCAGCTATTATCAAACAATCAAAGGGAAATACAGATATCACTAGTGAAATAACGACTCCAAAAGGTGTAAAGTACGATTTTTATGCCGGTACCCCAACAAAATCAAATATGACAATTGAAACCCGTACCGATACTGAAGTAGTCCCTCATATTGATAAAGAATATGATATTTATTATTACCTCTCCCCTGTTCCAAGAAATTAAGCAGCAATTTTTTTTACTAGTCACAACTCACTAAGGGGGACATTATATATGAAAGGGTTTATAAAATTATCTCTGTTTACGTTTATTATCGTTGGATTATCAGGGTGTATAGGCGAAGAATATGACTTCTCTCCCCCTACGGTTACATTATCGGCCAATGATGTTTTGGATGTCGAACTGAAAGAAACTAATGTAGATTGGCGAGGCGAAGAAGGAAAACAGTACAGAAAGGAAACAAATACAAGGAATGGTATAAATAGAGCTAAAAAGCAGCAACAGCTAGCTGTAGCCCCTGAAACACCAGGAAATTTAAGGTTTGACAGCGAAGATTTTCTTGTTAATGACATTAGTTCTTATACAATAAGTACTAGTAATGCGAAGCAAGATATTAGTATAAACGAACAAGATAGAACTTTTACGTTCCCAAAGAAAAAAGGGAATTATGTTTATGTGCTAGAACTTCAAACTGATAGAGGCTACGCACAATATGTAGGGAACGTTGTTGTTAAATAAATAACATAGAAACTAATAAGACCCAACCTCTACAAAGAGATTGGGTCTTATTAATATTATAATATATCTACATGAGAAGTCACCTATTATCATTAGTAAGCTCTATAGAAAGATCTTGTCCAGATATTTTTCGACTTACGTATGAGAATAAAAAAGTGCTAACTACAAGCATTGATACTACTACAGAAAGAATCGTTTTATAAGCTATAACAAACTTCCCTGGATCCATTAATAGCAGAATTAATGTCACTAAAAGTCCCATTACAATTCCACATATTACTCCAATCGTAATATATAAATTCACCTGTGAAAGAATGACTTTACGAATGGATTTTGGCGTCATGCCCATCGCGCGTAAAACAGCAAATTCTTTTCGTTTTGAGTAAATATTATTTGCCAATGAATTAAATACTCCTACCATGGTAGAAACAACCAACGTGGCAATAACAACTATAAAAATTCCCCAGCGCTGATAAAACATTTCGTTTGCTTCTTTAACAGATTGATCATAGCTGCTTACCTTTAATTCGGAATACTGGCTTTTTAAACCTTCAATTTCTTTTACAGCGGCCTTTACATCCGTAACATCTATGTATAGGCGGTAAAAATCTACATCTTTAAACTTGTTGCTTTTCCAATCTAAAAATGCTTCATTATTGTCAAGAAGGTGATTAGGTATAGCTGTTACCACATAATCTCCCTTAGGTATTATATTTCCCTCTACCATTGATTCATCTTGATTTTCAACATACATACCTAAATGGAGTACCTGACCTACTTTTAAATCATGACTTTCAGCAAATTTTTCAGACACTATTATACTATTCTCTTTATTACTTCCTTTTACATACGAGAAGTGCTCTAGAAGTCCTTGCTTCTGCAATCTTTTCAAGTCAACCACATTGTAACGAATATCCGCAACCTTTTTTGAATTTAAAATCTCTCCTAAGCCTTGATTACTCATGTTGCTAACGCTTTTTACGTTAGGTAATTGTTCAGCCTTTCTAGTTAGTTCTTCTACATCTATTTTTGAATCATCAAGGCGAGTTTCCACAATAATAGGCATTACATATTCTTTTTTTAAGTAGGTTAGTCCATTAATTTGTATGGTTCTAAATGTAATTGACCCAAATACAGTAATGATCATTAATCCCCATATTATTAAGATAATCATTGTGTTTTTTTTAACTTGGGGAATTAGGTTTTTTACCGCAATATAAAATTCTTTGCCAAATATTTTTTGTCCATATGGCAAAAACCATTTTAATCCTTTAGTCACTATGATAGGAAAGATTAGTATAAAGGCAAGCAAAACTAAAATAACTGTAATTAGCAACATCCCAGGTCCGTATGTGCCTCTTGTAGGAAATACTTGGCTTCCTATAACTAAAAATAAGGACAGTGCTAATAGTACCTTAAAAACTACTACTCTTGTCTTGGAAAAACCATAGTTAATTTTCTCGTTCGTCTGCATTGTTTTTAGGGGCAATACTTTTGTACTTCGATAAGCTGGAACGAGTAAAAAGAATTGAATAATAACAAACATTACAACTGTAAGGGTAATGGCAGTACCTACGTTAAAGTCAGATGGAAAGGAAGGTATTTCTGACACTTTTCCTAACCAGCTATATAAGTACCTTTGACTGCAAAAGGTTAGCAAAAATCCTACACCTGTACCTACGGTGTTTATAACGGTGCTTTGAAGTATGATAATCTTGCTAATCTGTTTAGCACTGGCTCCTATTGAACGCATAATGGCGAACTGATTCCTCATCTTGTAAAGCAAAAGCTCAAAGTTTGAAATGAGAATAAGAGACGTGATAATTAACACCAATGCCGATAAAACAATAATAAATGTATGTAAGGATTGTAAATTATTTTGCACGCCTGCATCTTGTTCAGCTATATCAATACGTAAGTTCTTGTTATAAGATTTTATACGATCGGCCAACTTTAAGGCGCTCTCATTCTTGTGTGCCTTTATTAATAAATAAGTTGCTTCTGCGCTGCTTTTTTCTTTTGCTTGAATATAGCCTTTTACGTTTTTTTGATTAAGTATTAGCATATCTGGAGCTACTCCAGTAGCGGATAAATCTTTTACCGTTTCTGCTAATGTATATGTTTTGTTTTCTATAAGAACTTTATCTCCTACTTTTGCATGTAAATCTTTAGCTAGTCCTTTGTTCATTGCGACAGAATTCTTATTCAACGGTTTGGAAAAGTGATACCGACTTTTAGCTAAATAATCATTTTCGACACCTACTGTATAGATAGAGGTATTTAGTTTATTTAGATTCAAATGAGCAATAGATACTTTTGATACCTTATCTACCATTTTATCCTGGTGAATTTCTTCCACTAAAGTCGATGTCAAAATTTTGCCTTGATCCATCTCAAACCCTACAGACAAATCCATCTCACCGTAAGTTTGTTTTAATTGACTTTTTAATGTGTCCTGCGCATTAAAAGAGAATAAAACCATACTAAGTACAAGCATCGTAGAAATAGCTATACTTACAATAGATGAGAACACTATAAATTTATTGGACTTAAATAAACGAAAAGCTAAGCCTTGTAGTGTTTTCATATCTTAGGACTCTCGACTTTTGTAATAAGCTTAAACTTCTCTAGTATATGATCCAAATCACTATTTCCGCTACAGATATATGTATCGACAATAGAGCCATCATGAAAGAATAGAACACGATCTGCATAAGTAGCTACATTAGGGTCGTGAGTAACAAGAAGTATGCTTTGGCTAAGTTCGTTTTTTGTAGTTACTAGTGTGTGTAGTATGACTTCGGAAGTATTAAAATCAAGGTTACCTGTAGGCTCGTCTGCCAGAATAATAGGTGGTTCAGTTATAATTGCTCTTCCTATAGCTACGCGCTGCTGTTGTCCACCTGACAGTTGTACAGGACGGTGTTTTTTCCAAGCTGTTAAGCCCAAGAGCTCGACAACGTTATTTACTTTTAAATCAATTACATCCGATGTAAGTCCCTTTAAAACGAGCGGCAGAGCTATGTTTTCTTCTACAGATAAATCCTTTAATAAGTGGAATGATTGAAAGACAAATCCAATATTATCTCTTCTGTACGCTGAAGCTTGAGGTTCTTGGAACATATCTTTTGAAAGCATTCCTTTTAATTTAATCGTTCCACTAGTTGGTTCATCCAGTGCTCCTAAAATGTTCAGCAGTGTGCTTTTTCCTGAACCACTTGTTCCCATAACAGCAACCATTTCACCTATCCTTAACTGAAAGGATATATCATTTAGTGCAGTAACTTCATAGCCCTCTCCTTTATAAACTTTAGTTAAATTTTTCACCTCTAAAATATGTTTATTTTTCACGTCTTCACCTCGAAGTAAGTTTCTTTTTGTAGTAGCAAAGGTAGTTCACGCTTTTATTACATCTACCTCGTAAATCCCCACTATATCTAGTACGTTTCAAAACAGGAATAGTTTTACATTTTGTTAAAAAAGGAAAAATTTTTAGTTGTTTATAAGAAACACAAAAAAGTAGAAGTTTATTAGATAAGCTGCTACATTCAAATTCAAACAAAAACAGTGTTGTATTTGACTCTGTTTTCTTGCTTAAATTCACTTGAACTCACATAAAACATTTCTACTTTTACCCTTATGTCTTGTAGTCCCACACGTAAACAATTATACTTATTTTAGTAAATATTCATAAAAAAGGAAGGAGAGAAACGTCATGCCGCCAAATCCATCACACCATCCTATTATTCTATTTGATGGTGTTTGCAACCTTTGCAACGGATGGGTACAGTTTGTTATCAAACGAGATCCACGTGCTCTATTTCGTTTTGCGTCGCTTCAATCTGATACTGCGGGAACCTTGCTGCGTAAGCATAACCATGAGCATCCACCACTTCACTCGGTTATTCTTCTTATGAACGGGAATCTTTACACAGAGTCTACGGCTATTCTACATATTGTCCGCCAGCTTCGAGGACCCATTCAACTAATGGCGTGTTTCCAAGTGGTTCCCTCGTTCATTCGAAACCTGCTCTATCGTTTCATTGCACGTAATCGGTATAAGTGGTTTGGAAAACAAACGTCATGTATGTTGCCGACCCCTGAAGCCAAAATGCGATTTTTGGACTAAGCATACAAATGGAGGAAAACAATGCGTTTATCAACAAAAGAGAAATTTCGTTTAAGTGTTCTTGCGACCCTAAGGTGGACCATGGCTATTACGTTTCTTATTTATGGAATGGCCAAAATCTATCCAGGACAATTTATAACAGGCGATTTTGTGTTCGATTCAACAAAAGATTCTGCGATGAAACTGGCGTGGTATTTCTTTGGGTATTCCGATTTCTACAACTATTTTATTGCCGCTGGCGAATTATTAGCTGCGTTGTTATTGGTGATTCCGCGTACCGCGACACTAGGGAACATTATTTTTCTCCCCATTATTGCCAACATCACCGTCCTTAACTATTGTTTCAACATTCCTGCCAAAGTGGTGTGTGTTCCGCTTCTTGCGATGAGTTTGCTATTAGTATTGATGGAATACTCAAAGTTAAAAGGCATCTTCTTTGTCAACACTGCTACCCCAACGCAGAAAGTAGACGTTCAATCATCCGAAAGGAAGGTGACCGTTAAATGATCGTCTTTCTTTTGCCGCCCATTATCTTCGGTTTGGCGTGTACTTATTATTTTGGTCTTCGCAAAGAAGACTGAACACAGACAATTCCTATTTTGCTTTGACTAGTAGTTACGGAAACCAGAGAAGTTCGCGATAAGATACTAAAAAGAACTGCTGCAGGTAAACCCATAAAAGTACAAATTGATGCCGCTGCATGGTGGCATTAAATTTGCACTTTTCAAAAACAATAAAAAAGGCAGCAGCTCATAAGTTGAGCTGCTGCCTTTTATTTATAGAAACATGGGAATAACCTTTTAACGATACCAAATCGTTTTATCTTGATATGGAATACGTTTTGATGAAGCTTCTTTATTAGGGTGGCCGACGTAAATTAAGCCTAAGAGCTTATCTCCGTCTTCTAGAGATAAAAAGTCATTCAGTTCTGACTGATAGACAATTTCACCGGTTCTCCAAATTGTAGCCAGACCTTGTTCTTCCGCTACTAATAGCATATTTTGTATGCTTGCCGCTACGGCAGAGATTTCTTCAATTTCAGGCACTTTTCCAGAAGGGCTTACTGCTACAGCAATAATGACAGGAGCGCGAAGCGGTCCTTTTTTTGCTTTTGTTGTTTTTTTCAACGCTTCTTCTTCACTTAAGTGAGCAGTTTTTTGCTTCATAATACGTTCCATTTCGTCTCCTAAACGAACGCGTGAATCCCCTGTAAACACGCGGAACTTCCAAGGCTCTGTCTTTTTATGATTAGGAGCCCAAGTGCCGGCTTCTAACATAAGGTTAATAGCATCTTCTGATACGTCTTTGTCTTGCATGGCCCCAATCGTTCTTCTAGCTTTAATAATATCTAATACGCTCATGCTTTCTATCTCCTTTTCTACATTTAATTTATTAGTATAGGTATGTATATATCTTATATATAGAATAATTGAAAATCATTCTCACTGTCAATTGTTTTGCCCTTATTCGGGTCGCGATAAATATGCCAATTTTTTAAGCGTGTTTGCTTTTTTAGCAGGTTTTCTTTTAATTATTTGGCAGTCCGGTAAATAAAAAACGATTTGGAACATAGAGCCCAAATCGTTTTTTTTATCTTATACCCAGCCGCGGAAACGAGAAGCTTCAGCTGATTTTTTAATTCCGGCCATGTAAGCAGCAAGTCTCATATCTACGTCATGTTCTTGAGAGATTTGATAGACCGCTTCAAATGAATCCACCATTACTTTGCGTAATTTGTAAGCTACTTCTTCTTCAGACCAGTAGTAGCCTTGATTATTTTGCACCCATTCGAAGTATGAAACCGTTACGCCTCCAGCACTCGCTAAAATATCTGGCACTAAAAGCACGCCTTTTTCATTTAAAATGCGCGTAGCTTCAAGCGTAGTCGGTCCGTTCGCTGCTTCTACTACAATAGAAGCTTTAATGCGATAAGCGTTGCGAACCGTAATTTGATTCGAAATGGCTGCGGGCACTAAAATATCACATTCTTTTTCTAATAGTTCTTTGTTTGTGATCACATTGGTAAATAAATTCGTTACGGTACCAAAACTGTCGCGTCTATCAAGCAGGTAATCAATATCAAGACCAAGCGGATCGTAAAGAGCTCCGTATGCATCTGAAATGCCAATTACTTTTGCACCTGCATCATGCATGAACTTAGCAAGAAAACTGCCGGCATTTCCGAAGCCTTGAATAATAATCCGCGCTTCTTGCAAGTTAAGGTTTTTCTTTTTAACAGCTTCTTCTATACAAATGGTTACTCCTTTAGCCGTTGCAGTTTCGCGTCCTTGAGATCCTCCGAGTACGATAGGTTTTCCGGTAATAAAACCAGGAGAATCGAACTCACGCAGTCGGCTATATTCATCCATCATCCACGCCATGATTTGAGAATTTGTATAGACATCCGGTGCAGGAATATCTTTAGTAGGCCCAACTATTTGACTGATGGCTCTTACATAGCCGCGGCTGAGTCGTTCTAGTTCACCAAAAGACATGTTTCTTGGGTCACATACAATTCCGCCTTTACCGCCGCCGTACGGAAGATCGACAATCCCGCATTTTAAACTCATCCAAATGGATAGTGCCTTCACTTCTTCTTCATTGACTTCAGGATGAAAGCGTACGCCTCCTTTAGTAGGCCCGACAGCATCATTATGCTGAGAGCGGTAGCCGGTGAATACTTTTACCGATCCGTTATCCATTTTAACCGGAATGCGAACCGTCATCATGCGCAGCGGTTCTTTCAATAAATGGTACACTTCTTCACCATAGCCCAGCTTTTGAAGCGCTTCTTGAATAACCGTTTGAGTAGATAAAAATAAATTAAGTGATTCCTGTTCTTGCTGCTGTTCTTTTTTTAATTCACTAGCTGTTTTTGTAATAGACATTCTGTTCACCCCATATTAATCATTGAATTTCCTCAACGATTTAATATGCAATTCCTGTGCCAATTTCCGCTCCTTTACAACGCTTTTATATTATAAATAATCTGCATTAGCAAGCCTTATATTCCCTGCATAGGCTGATATTAGTATATACTTAAAGAAATAAGACAAACTATTTATACTACAAAGGAGGAAAGTGCTATGTTACATGAAAGAAAAGAACAAGAACCAAACAATCACTGTATAGAATGCTGTTCCATCTGCGGAGAAAGGCTAACATCTTTTCAAGAAAAAGAAATCTTCACATGCGACAGCTGCTTTGAACAGAAAATCAACGATGTGCTTTCTGAGCTGTAATCAGGTACTTTATTTTTTAGAAACAGGTGTCACAATATTAAAGTTTGGATCGATAGAATCCTGACAAGACAAAAAGAAATCCCATTTCGATTTATCTCCTTGAACAAATAGGACCGAGCTATAAGAGTGATCATTTGTAGTTGTGAGTCGATATAAGGTATCTTGCCACATCGTTACCGTCACCTCAGCTTTCCTTCGCGTATCTCCAAGATACCTAAAGATTCCATGCTTAAGTTCTGTAAGAGCTACTTCATTACGATCGGGTATCACAAACAATATACGATAGTTACATGCACCTGCTTTTAATCCATCTACGCGAATGCTAAATAGTTCTAAAATATTTTTTAAAGGAAGTGTATCCCATACTTCTTTTGTGATAATGTTGGCAGGAAGCGGTATATTACCTAAACGAAGTTCTTTGGCTCCTGTTAAATATTCATTTCGCCAAGGGCCAGATTCAGCTGTATACCCTAACTGTTCAAGCGCGTCTGCACATAAAAGTTTTGCCTTCACATGGTGAGGATCAGCATAAATAACTTGTTTGGTCACTTCAGCTACCCATTGGTAGTCGCCTTGTTGAAAACAGCACTGCGCTTTTTTGACAATATTGTCCGCTCCGCCCATATACTCTACATACTTCTTAGCTGACTCTTCAGGAAACAGTTTATTTAAATCTACAGGATTGCTGTTATACCAGCCCATATAGCGCTGATAAACCGCTTTTGCGTTGTGGTTAACCGTTCCATAAAAACCGTTGGTATACCACTCGTGAGATAGGATTTCTGGCAGCTTCATCATTCGGCCGACGTGATCAATGGTATATCCTTGATTCATGAGCCTTAATGTCTGATCATGAATATATTGATAAACATCTCGTTGGTTTTCGATATAGGTAATACACGACTCGTTTCCGAACCTTGGCCAATTATGTACCCCAAATACAGTTGTTAGCTCTTGGCCAAATAAATCGATTGCTTGCTGCAAGTATCTTGACCATGCTGCTGCGTCTCTTACTTTTGCTCCTCTGAGCGTATAGAGGTTGTGCTGAGTGGCCGTACAGTTTTCTGCAATACATAGAGACTTTTCACTAGGAATATAGATGTTCATTTCAGCAGGAGCTTCCGTTCCTGGCGTAAGCTGAAACCGAAATGAGACGCCGTCAATTTTCTTACTTACATAAGAATGAGGTTCGGAAGGACGAATTTCTTCTATTCCTTTAATAAGCGTGATTGTTCCAAATGAAATTTCTTTTCCGATACCGTTGTCAATTAGGCCTTTTTCATCGCGTCGCAGTTGAATACCGTACATATATTGACTTCTTCGTGTCATTGCTGTGGCTGCCGTGACGTTTTCATCGATAACCGCATCCATAAACCCAGCAGGAGCATAAACTTTACTAGTTTTATTTTGTGTTGAGTCAGGTAATACTCCTAAAACTCCACCGTAATGGTCTATATGTGAATGTGAGAAGATAACGGCTCTAACAGGACGCTTCCCGCAGTGCTGGTTTACTAGTTTAAGTGCTTCTTCTGCTGTTTCTTTTGACGTCAAGCAATCAATAACAATCCATCCCGTTTTTCCTTTAACAAATGTAATATTAGCCATATCAAAGCCTCTGACTTGAAAGATATTTTCAGTTACTTGATATAAGCCGGCTTGTACATTTAATTTTCCTTGTTCCCACAGTTTAGGGTGGACAGTAGCAGGTGTAGATTGTTCAAATAAAAAAGCGTACTTTCTTAAATCCCATACAGGATACAGCTGATTTTTTTTGAAAATCAGAGGAAAAGGTACGCGTACAACAGCTTGGTAATCCGCAAGATTTTGTTCTAATTTCACTTGTTCCCAGTCTATGTTTTTATAAGTATCAGCATTAGTCGCTGCAGTCTTTTGAGTAGCATCTTTTCGGTGAATCGTTAACTCCTGTTCATAATCACACAGCATAACCCCCTCCTTTTTATTACTTTATGCGTAAAAATGAGACGAAGTACAAAAAAGGAGGGAAAATAGAGTTAACAAAAAAGAAGATGCGCTTAGCACGCATCTTCTTTTTTATACTGAATGTTATGTTTGAATAGTCGAGTATTCTGTCTGAATTAGACAGCCTAGCACTTAGTATAACGATTGTTTACCAATGTGCCTTTTGTAATCAAAACAAATCTTCCTTCTAAGGTGCTCAATACGTTTCTTGAAGTCGCTGTAAAACAATGCATGTGTACAGTCTCTCCTTTCTTGTATTGGCCTTACATAGAGTGTGTACCCTCGAAAAAATAATTGAAACCTAATTGGGAGATTTTTTCAAAAAATAATAAATCCATTATGGTTAGGTTCTTTTGTCTCTATTCTTTCACCCAGTTGTCATTATCATCTTTTTTGTACTTCGTTTTCACCGCGTTCCAAGCAACTTTGTGAGCGGTAGCTTCTTCTTTGTATTCATCACTTGCTGAATTGAATGCTTCTTTATAAATTTCCTGAGCATGATGAGGAAGATTATCTCTTACTCCATCCGGCAGTTCTTTTAATGAATTGTAAGGCATGATAGTATTCCTCCTTGTAAACATCTTTTACTACTGATTTACCTGTTTTCAAATAACATAAACATTTAATAAATATAGTCCTTATACAAGTCGGACTGAGTGACCTTTTTATAAGCGAGTCCGTGTTTTTTAGCAAGGGCTTTTACTTCATCTACGCAGCTTTGAGCACTTTTTGGTGATACGTAAATTTCATTGATCAGCTGATGTAAATTACATGTAAGGAGGTTACCATGCTCGTGAGAAAAATCATACGATCTTTTTTCAAGGATATCCATTCGTTTTTGCCATTGATTTGCGGAAATACCTTGAATTTCGAACAGCTTTTGCAGCTTCCAAGCGTGTATGCGACTTGCTACAATAACAAGCCTCAATTCATTTTCATGCTGATAGGATTTGCGCTTATAAAATAATGTGTCATATACAGAGTGGCTGATCATTTCTTTTTGAAAGTCTATGTACTGCACTTTGCCAGAGAAGAGTTTATAGCGTAAATCTTTAATACTGCACAATAAATTTTCATAGGTGGTTTTAATAGCTACGCCATCATTCCCCTTTAAATATAGATCCCACATTCCAGCAGCTTCGTAATCATTGATATGCCAGGATGAAACAGCAGAAAATTCATGGATTTTTCTTATATAGGTTCTAGAGGTACGGTTATGACTTTCGCCTTTTTTTCTTAACTCTTCTATGTTCCACATTGAAGAGCATCCTTCAAGGGGGTCGGAAAATGCATCAGGTTTTGCGAAAAAAAGCGCATTGGTTTCCAGTAAATCTTGAAAATCAGACAGGGGCATAAATCGCCACACCGTCGGATTATTGTGCACCTTATAGCGTTCATCATAATCGTCATAGCTAGATTCGAATCTTTTGGCATATTCGTAAGCTTTATCTCTATAAGCTAAATCCATCGGTTTTCCTCCTCTGAATGCATATTCATACTTGAATTATAGCATTTAATTGTTGTAATTTTCAAAATTATCCACCTGTATTAAGAGAGTTCTGTTATCAGAAAAGAAGACACGCCTCAACATCTGCAACGTGTCTTCTTATTTAATGAAATGAATGTTTTGCTTAACACTTTCACTTTCTTTCTGATTTAATTCCAATAAATAAATTTTATCCGCTCGAAAATCAGTATTCTTCATTTCTTTTTTTAAGGTACGAATAAAGGCAGCTGAACTTTTTCCACAGGCTTCAAAATAATGAAATGTGTGTACAACAAATAGAATGGATGCTCCACTGTAATCTTTTTTGCTCTTTTTTTGGATGTTTTCTAGCACTTTTTCTATATACTCTTCTACAGAACCTTCCGTCTGGATACGGGGTAGAGCGAAATTTCCTGAATTCACCCTCTGTGCATCTTCAAATTCCAGTTTCCCATCTTTGTAAGAAGTAATTTCAATTCGTTTTTCAGTACCATCCGGCTGAAGAATTAATCCGTCGTATCCTTGACTTCCAATAATAAGCTTCAATTTTGAATTCCTCGGACAATAGGAAGATTGGCTGAAACAATAAAGCGGATAAAACTCTTCAAAAAACTTTTTGAAACGCCCTTTTTTAAGTCGGGCTAATTTTATATATTCTCTGTTTTGATGAATCATTTGCTGCGTATGTTCAAAATACTGCTTCATTTCTTCTTGCGTTCTGTACACATCAAGATCTTTAAATAATTCATCCATCTTTTTCACCTTCAATCCCACCAACTAAAAAAGGCTTCTTACTTAGTAGATACATATTCATAAATGTGTGTGACAATTTTCTTTTTTTTAGATATAGCCTTTTTTAAAACAAAACGTGCACACTTTTCATTTTTTTGCATATCTTGTTATTCGTGCGTTCAATTATGAGCGTACGTTTCAGCCTTTAGTTGTAAAAGATGAACCGCAAAGTTACAGCTGATGGCGGATGATATGCGTCTGATTATTTCATAAACTATAACAAACAGGAAACTTAACAATAATTGAGGTGTTGGAAATGTTTGATAATGATTACGTAGTTAAAACCATTCACGATTTACATGTAAAACGTACAGAAAGCAAATTAAAAGTCTTCTTAACTTATTTTTATCATAAAAAATAACATGGATTTATAGACGGTAATATATAGTCAGTTGTTACTTGGAGTTTTTTATAGGAAGAAGAGTTTGATACAAGTAAAAAGGAATAGCGAATAATCCGCTATTCCTTTTTACTGTACTTGCAATTCCCGAATAAGTTCAGCAAGAATTTTAATACTTCTATCGATATCTGGTAAAGAGGCATAGGCGTAAGAAAGCCGGAGATAACTGCCGGTTTCTTGTGCATAGATACTTCCGGAATTAAGCAATATCCCTCTTTTTAAAGCACGAGAGTATAAAGATTTCATTGAAATAGAAGGTTGAATATGCACCCATATAAAAAAGCCTCCTTCAGGATTCGTCCATGTCGCTACATCTCCTGCATATGTTTCTAAAGCATTCAGCATAACTTTTCTTCTTGTTCGCAATTCGGTTCGTACCGTTTCCATATGCTGTTGATATAAGCCATTTTTAAACCATTCTGCTGCCACTCTTTGAGACAATGAGCTAGATCCATAATCCGTTTGCATTTTAATATCCGCCAAACGCTCAATGACTGGTTCTGGGCCGACTATCCATCCGATACGTAATCCCGGGCTTAATGTTTTAGAAAGACTGCTAACATATAACACGTGTCCATTTCTATCTAAAGCCTTTAATGGCAACGGAGGCTGTTTATTTAGCCATAATTCGCGGTATAAATCATCTTCAATAATAGGAAGCTGATGTTCCTCACATTCTTTCAGCAAATCGTAACGCCTTTTTTGTGACATTAATGTTCCCGTTGGGTTATGAAAACATGGATTTGTATATAAAATAGCTTGCCCTTCTTGAGGGTCGGCGCGTTTTATAGCTGTTACTTTTATTCCTTCCTCATCCATAGAAAGACCTTTGAGTTTCATTCCCGCTGATTGAAATACATGTAAGGAGTATAGATAAGAAGGTTTTTCTAGCAAAACCGAAGAGTTCTTTTGCAGCAGTCCAATTGAAATAAGCTGAAGAGCTTGAAGAGCGCCGGAAACAATTAAAATAGAATCTGGAGAAGATTCTATTTTAATTGTTTTCATATACGCACTTAACTCTTTTCGTAAAGGAAAATACCCCTTTGGTTCTTCGTATCCCAGAACCTCCATGTTTTTTGCTACTTTTTCCATAGCGTATTTCATTTTATCTTTAGGGAATATGTCAGGTGAAAGCTCTCCTTTGCTTAATTGAATAAGGTTTGAGTTAAATTCGGATTCATTAATATCTTGTACCATTGCTTGACTCGGACGATGCATACCTGATTTCACATGAACATTCCAATCGGGCGGAGTCGTAGCCAAAAGTGTCCATGTATTATTTATAACGATTGTTCCCTTTCCCATCTTACCTTCAATTAAACCGTCCGCTGTTAATTCCTCTAATGCCGTGATGACCGTACTTCGGTTAACATCGAACATAGCAGCAAGCTTTCGCTGACTAGGAATTTTACTTCCAATCGGCCATTCTCCACGCGCAATTTTCTCTTTCATAAAATCAATGATGTGTTTGTATTTTGGATAACTTGAACTGTTTCCTTGATTCATACATTTACTCCTGTTTTTAAAGTGGTTGGGTTAATTGCTTTTAAACTGGTTGAAGACATTTTATCAAATGTTTATTAACATGGGAACCACAATAGATACTGGTTGGATTCAAAATGAAAAATGGAGATGAATAGGCATGAAATTAACGTTTAGTCTGGTGTTCTTACATATACTGATGATTAGCTTATGGGCTTCAGCATTTCCAGTTATTCAAATAGGACTGGAATCGTTTTCTCCTCAGCACCTTGCTTTTGTTCGGTTAAGTATTGCTTCTTTAGTACTGTTAGTTATTGCAATAGCTACACGCATGCGCTTGCCTGATATAAAAGATATTCCACTTCTTTTAGCACTCGGTTTTTTAGGTTTTACCGTATATCACACGGCATTAAACATTGGAGAAAAAACGGTGAGTGCGGGTATTGCGAGTTTACTGGTCTCGACTACTCCTATTTTTTCTTCCCTTTTAGCTATTTTTCTTTTTCAGGAGGAGTTCGGAAAAAGAAAATGGATTGGATCTGCAGTAAGCTTTGCAGGTATTGCACTTTTAACCTTCAGCAAAGAGAACTTTGTACACTCAATTAATGGAATCTTACTGATTCTGCTAGCTGCCCTTGCAGAAAGCATCTATATAGTATGTCAAAAAAATTTATTAAAAAAGTATGGTTTTCTTTCTTTTGTGACGTACAGTATTTGGGGGGCTACAATTTCTATGCTTGTTTTTTTACCTGGGTTAGAAACAGAACTTGCACATATCTCTGTCAGATCAGCGATAAGCGTGACATATTTAGGATTATTTCCAACCGTTATTCCCTACATGGTACTCGCTTATCTGACATCGCGTATAGGTTCTGCTGAGGCTGCCATTTCTCTTTACTTAACTCCTGCGCTGTCCTTTTTCTTAGCGTGGCTGCTTTTAAAAGATATCCCGAGTGCAGCTTCCATTGTGGGAAGCATCATTACGTTATGCGGCGTGTTGCTTACACATAGTAAAAGAAAAGTAGTGGTAAAAGAGACAAAGTTCACAATGCAAAGATAATGTGTATGCTTTAAGGAGTTGTCTTAGAGGCTATGTTTTTATTTATACATTTTATTTAGAACATACTTTAATTTCTTCTTTTCGCAGTTTAATTAACAATTAATAAAAAAGCGCCTTTCTTTAATCTTAAACCAAGATTAAAGAAAGGCGCTTTTTTATGTAGTTTCTAATTCCGCTTTTATTTTCCCAGCCACTGCGTGAGTCAGCTGCTGAAGATCGTAAATCTCTTCTCCTGAAAGTACTACATGTCCGTTTAAAACGTGGTTATGTTTATATGCTCGATACGTCACTTCGATACTTTTTATCGCACGCTCTACTTCATCATTCACCATAATACTTTCATAGTGATAGGATAGTGTTTCAATTCGAATCTGCGTATTTTTCATATTCATTCACCCTCCATGAGCCGTTGACTAAAAATATGACTGTTAGAGGTGAACTATACATAGAAACTTTTTTGTTATCACCTACTTTGTTATTTAGAACATATTTTAATTACTTAATTTATCTCTGCTATTCTTTTTTTACAAAATACCAAAATAAACCCCTGCTCTTCGGAGCGGGAGTTTATTGCTTGTAGTACCAACCTTTTTTATCTAAAAACTGTTTAACTTTTACAAAATCCAGCCCAGCTGCGGTAAGTTCAGCGGACGGATTACCTATTGCATGTACGTGTAATTCACTGTCGATTCCTTCATTTTTTAAGAAAGCACGAAACTCTGTTTCCATGTCTTTACTTAATCCGCCTGTTTTAATTGTAATTGGGATAGGTTCTACGTCTTTCATTTGCACAAATCCACCTGGAACAGCCCATGCTGCATTCGTATAGCCATATACACTAAATACCGTGCCTTTTTTTATAGTTCTAAAATTCTCTGTTATATTCGCATATTTGTAGACTCCAATATCCTTCTTCGCTTTTACTTGAAAAGAATATTTATCTCCGAGTGAAGTAACCTTTGGTAATGATTCTTCGACAGGATTGCTTACACCCTTAAGCAATTCCATTATTTTAGCTAATGTTTTCTCATCAGCTTTTCCAGTTGACGTTAATCCATACTTTTCTTGAAGAGCTTTAACAGCCGCAACAGTTTCACTGCCATATTGACCATCGGTCCCTTGCTGGGAAATTTCAAATCCTAATTTAATTAATTTTTGCTGCAGTTCTTTTACAGCTAGTCCGCTATCACCTTGCTGTAATTGTGCTGATGGCTTATTATTTTCCACCACCGTCACGTCCGTATTAATACTATTAAAGAAATCCAGATCCATTTCATTGATATCAACATTGCCTTTAATCCCATTTACTTTTCCTTGATCTGTATATTGAAACATAGACCATCTATCCCAAATCCCCGTATCACCTGGGTTAGCAAATCCCTTAGAGCGGTTACTTCCACTGTAACGAGCTATCCATAGCGGATATCTTGCCACAGCGCTTGTAAAATTGGATTTAATAAAACTATACCCTGTGTAAAGAATAGGCGTAATGCTTGTTTTCCTTTCAATATACTCCATCCATCTAACTGCAAAGGCTGTGACCTGCGCTTTTGTTTTCCCTTTATTTTCTTCCAAATCTAAGCAATGAGGCAAATCAACCTTCATGCTACCTAATTTATTTAAAAAGAAATTAACTTCTGCAATGGGATCATTATCAGCATGAGCAAAGTGATAAAAGCCTACACGTAGACCTGCATTTTTTGCACCTATATAATTATCATATGATTTTTTATCTAAGAAGGTTGTACCTTCTGTTAATTTAATATACGCGCCTTTTACACCATCCGACGCCACTTTTGCCCAATCAATTGTTCCGTTGTGATGAGAAACATCAATGACCTTAATATTTTGATTATTACGGTTTTGCATTGCTATCACTCCTTCATACAAACTATGAATAAAAAAGGAAATGGCAACTGATACAGGCCTATTAAATAGATATTAGGTCTTATAAAAAAACTACAATATGAAGGGATTTTAATAGCCTTCCCTTATTATAAGAAATGAATTTGTGCAATTTTATAAAGTGAAGAAAGCTATATTCGTTTATACTATTAATATGAAGATATACTGAATAAAAAGTGGAGGAATATGATGTCTTTAATAAAAGAAGCACGTAGATATGCAGAACACGCTCATAGCGGCCAAATGCGCAAACTGTCCGATAAACCTTATATTGTTCACCCTATTAATGTAGGTAATATTTTAGAAAAAGCGGGTTTTAGTGAAGAAGTAATTGCAGCAGCTTATCTGCATGATGCTGTAGAAGATACAAGTGTAACACTCGAAGAAATTGTACAAAGATTTGGTTTAGAGGTAGCGGGGATTGTTGAAGCTCATACAGAAAACAAATCAAAAAGCTGGGAAGAACGTAAACAGCATACAATTCAAATTGTGAAAACTGGTTCTCTTGAAGTGAAATCTTTAATTGTAGCAGATAAATTAGACAATTTACGGTCTTTAAAAGAAAGCTACGATCAGCAAGGAGATACGATTTGGAATAGCTTTAAAAGAGGATTCGAAAAGCAGAAATGGTACTACGAATCCATCAGCAAATACGCTGCAAAAGGATTGGAACCAAGCCAAATTCCAAGTTTTTTTTATACGTACAAACAAGAAGTAAATGATTTTTTTAGAAGTTAATATTCATATGAAGAAATTAGAAAACACTGAAAATAACTATTGCGAACGCGCGGCATACGTATTAAAATATAGTAGAGTCAACACGCAATAAAGACTCTACATAATCGGGACTGTAGTTCAGTGGGAGAATACTTGTCTGGCAGACAAGGGGTCGTGGGTTCGAATCCCATCAGTTCCATAAAACCAGTCGCATCAACAGTTTAAAACACTTTAAAACTCTGCAGAATGGAATGGTTGCAATACTATTTCATCTGACCTCTTCATGATTTCCATGAAGAGGTTTTTTATTTTCTTTTTACGATTGATCCTCATGGTTTTTATGATTATTTTTTTCACTGCTTCTGCTTACAATTTCTCTAAGTTCGCCCTCGTCGCCTTTTGCATTGATGATTTCAAAAAGCTGATTCAACCCTTCACTTGTTTCATCATTTGGTTCTTTGCCCATTCTATCCCCTCCTTTTGCTTCTAGGATACCCATTTTTTTCACATTGTTTCACGAAAAAAGCAATTCATCAATATTAATTCGCCGTAAAAGTATACCTTTACGACCCTTGTACAATTACTGGTTATACAGATATACTCAATCAATTCTTTCAATTTTGCAGCGTTTTATAGGGCTTCTAATACTCATCTATAATGAAATGATCATCACAAACTTCGCTAAAATCGTTCTCTTCGTGGAGATCTACTTCTTTATCTTTAGATATCTCGGTTTCTATTGTAAATAGTTTAAAAAGCTTGTTTAACATTGTTCCACCTCATATCTTTTATTAATACATTCAGTATGATTAATTTATATGAAGCCAGTATGAATTGAAACTTAAGATAATGTGAATGTAGACATTAACGTGAGATGTTAAGCATGCTTATACCCTGGACAGAAAAGTTATTTCATTCTACAAAGAAGTGATTAGTATATCAGCTGTATGTGGCCTTCGTTCTATAACAGTCGTTTTTGTTATTCGTTTTGCCATTGTACTAGGTAGCTTAGTTTTATGTATTATCGCTTTAATCCTTTGGTTATCAACATCCTTAAATACCATTCAAATGGCTTGTGTAGTTGGAATTATCCTTTTGCTTGCTTTGTTTTTCTTTAGTTATATCCACAATTGAACGAAAAAACGCAAGCTATAAAAAAAACTTTGTATGTTGCTGCAAAGTTTTTTTCATAGACACTTACTGTTTGTTAAGAACTGTATGAAATATGAAATAGCTCATACACTTCTTATACAATCGTTAAGACCGATGCTTTTTTAATACTTCTACTATCACTTCTTAAAGTAGTAATCACCTATTCTTTTGTAGTCATAAAATGAAGAATCCTTACCTTTTTTTCACAATATTCAATAATTTCATAACAGACTGTGAGAATATCATGTCTAGACAGTTCTATTTCATCAAATACAAATTTTGAAAGCTGCTTCTGCAGAACCTCCAGCTTTTTGCTGTCTTCTTCATCGATCCATAGCCCTTCCGTAATACACACATCTGCTAGTTTGTTAATAGATTGAGCCGTCCAGTTTAATCCGGCTGAAGAAACAGTTTTTGTAAGTAAATCGTTTTTTATAGCTAGAATAACTTGACACACATGGGTATAGGCATCAACTTTCTTTTGGATAAATGCTTTGCGAAGCTCTTGCTTGTATTGCTCTTTCGACATCACTATGGCTACGACAGACGTAATGAATGTTCCTGCCAGCGCGATGAGCGACCCTATCAAAATTCCGATCAGTTCTCCTGACAAAACGTTCACCTCTTTAAAGGTATTTCTATATGCTATGGGAATGAAGGAAATGATATGAAGATAAACACTATGTAAAAACAGCCCTAACTTTTCTAAGTTAGGGCTGCAACACTAGAATATGATAGTAACCAAATTAGATAATACGACTTGTAATAATTCCTTCAATTTGACCAATTTTTTCTTCTAGCTCAGGCACAATCTCGTCACTTACTTGATTGTCAATATCAATCATTGTATACGCATATTCACCGCGGCTTCTGTTCACCATATCTGCGATGTTTAAATTGTAGTTTGAGAAAACTTGCGTAAGTTGTCCTACCATATTCGGCACATTGTGATGGAAAGCAGCTACGCGTTTTTTCCCAGTGTAAGGAAGAGATGCATTCGGGAAGTTTACTGAGTTTTTAACGTTTCCTGTTTCTAAGAAATTTTTCACTTGACGTGCTGCCATTACCGCACAGTTTTCTTCTGATTCTTGAGTTGATGCCCCTAGATGAGGAATTGGCACAACATTTTTCATGTTCAAGACATTTTGATTTGGGAAATCTGTAATGTATCGTCCAACTTTTCCACTTTCAAGAGCAGCTTTCATATCTTCTTCGTTTACAAGCTCACCGCGTGAGAAGTTCAAAATATGAACATCCGGTTTCATGATGCTGAACGTTTCTTTATTGAAAACACCTTTTGTATCGTCCGTTAATGGAACGTGAACCGTAATATAGTCAGATGCTGCAAATAGTTCTTCTAGAGACATTGCACGCTGTACGTTGCGAGACAAATTCCAAGCTGTATTAACAGAAATGAATGGATCAAAACCAATTACGTCCATATCTAAATCAAGCGCATCGTTTGCTACAAGAGCACCAATTGCACCTAAACCAATAACGCCTAACGTTTTACCTTTGATTTCTTTTCCAACAAACTGTTTTTTACCTGCTTCAACTAATTTAGGAATTTGATCACCTTGGCCATCTAATCCTTTTGTCCATTCAACTCCAGCAAATAAGTTACGAGAAGAAGCCATAATTGTAGTTAAAACCATTTCTTTTACTGCGTTTGCATTAGCTCCTGGCGTATTAAATACAACGATACCTTGCTCCGTGCAAGCGTCCACCGGTATATTATTAACCCCTGCTCCAGCTCGTGCAATAGCTTTTAAATTTTGGTCAAATGCCATGCTGTGCATGTTAAAGCTACGCACGACAATCGCATCTGGATTTTCGCTGTCGTTGTCAATTTGATAACCTTCTTGATTAAAAACATTTAGACCTTTTTGTGCAATGTTGTTTAATGTTTTGATTGTTTGTACTTTTTCTAATGTTAATGTGCTCATTTTGTACTCTCCTCTGATTATCATCGTAGTTTTACATGTTTTTACCTTTGGATAAAGGAACTTCATTTTTAATTTTTTTAAAAGTCTGGTTTTTTAGCCTACATGTGTGATAACTTCTATATCCTCTCCCCCTAAACAGAAAGAGGTAAGAGATATGTATTAATCCCTTACCTCTGCCCAGGCGAACGGCTACGTCACTATATGCTTCCTCACGGTTATCCGCGTTTCGCCAGTCACATATAGTCTTTGAAATTAAGTATATTCTAGCAAACTCTTTCAGAACGTTCAACCTTTTTTTAAAAGTTTGCTTTTTTCAGTCTAATTTTTACTCTCTTTAGCGAATCTCCTAATATATTGACAAATATCCTAATACATGTTAAATAAGAAGAGTGATTAGCACTCTATTCACCCAAGTGCTAATTATTTTATAAGCCCCATTTGGAAAGGAGAATTTCTTATGTCAAAAAAAGAATTCAAAGCCGAATCAAAGCGATTATTAGAGATGATGATTAATTCTATCTATTCTCAAAAAGAAGTATTTTTGAGAGAACTTCTATCAAATTCAAGCGATGCAATCGATAAAATTTATTACAAAGCCTTAACAGACGATTCCTTACGTTTTAACAAAGAAAGCTATTACATAAAAGTAAAACCAGATAAAACTAACCGTACCTTAACCATTACGGATACTGGAATTGGCATGACGCAAGAAGAGCTTGAAAGCAGCTTGGGCACAATTGCGCGAAGCGGTTCCCTTGCGTTTAAAAACGAAAATGAAATAAAGGACGGGCACACGATTATCGGCCAATTCGGCGTTGGGTTTTACGCAGCGTTCATGGTGGCAGATGTCGTGACGGTGATTAGTAAAGCGTTAGGCAGCGATGAAGCCCATAAATGGGAATCTACTGGTGCTGATGGTTATACAATCGAGCCTTGCAAAAAAGAAACGGTTGGGACTCAAATTATTTTAAAAATTAAAGAAAATACAGAAGATGAAACATATGATGAGTATCTAGAAGAGTATCGTTTAAAAGAGATCATTAAAAAGTATTCAGACTTTATCCGCTACCCGATTAAAATGGACATAACGGAAAAACGTCCTAAAGAAGGTTCTGATAACGAGCTAGAAGATTATACAGAAGAGCAAGTTATCAACAGTATGGTACCTATCTGGAAGAAAAATAAAAATGAATTGACTTCAGAAGACTATGAGCAGTTTTATTCAGAAAAGCGCTACGGATTTGATAAACCGCTCACTCACCTTCATATTAATGTGGATGGAACGATTTGCTACAATGCCATTTTATTTATCCCAGAAAATAGTCCGTTTGACTACTACTCAAAAGAATTTGAAAAAGGGCTTGAACTGTATTCAAACGGCGTCTTAATTATGAATAAATGTGCAGATCTTCTTCCAGATTACTTTAGCTTTGTAAAAGGTATGGTAGATTCTGAAGATTTATCTCTTAATATTTCACGTGAAATTTTGCAGCAAGACCGCCAGCTTCAGCTGATTGCCAAAAACATCGGCAAGAAAATCAAAAATGAATTAAAAAGCTTGCTTAAAAACGAACGTGAAAAGTACGAGAAGTTTTATGAATCATTTGGCCGCCAGTTGAAGTACGGCGTTTACAGTGACTTTGGCAGCAACAAAGACGTATTAAAAGACCTGCTTTTATTCTATTCTTCTACAGAGAAAAAGCTCGTAACACTAGATGAGTATGTATCGCGCATGCCTGAAGATCAAAAGTATATCTATTATGCATCAGGTGAATCGTATGACCGAATTGAAAAGCTTCCTCAAGCAGAATTGGTTGCAGATAAAGGGTACGAAATTCTGTATTTTACAGAAGATATCGATGAATTTGCAATTAAAATGTTAATGACGTACGAAGAAAAAGAATTTAAATCTGTTTCAAGCAGTGACTTAGGGATTGAAGCAGAAGAAGAAGAGCTCAATGAGTCTGAGGAAAGAGAAAATAAAGAGCTATTTGACTATATGAAAAAAGCTTTGGCGGGAAAAGTAGGAGATGTGCGCGCGTCTAAACGTTTAAAAACACATCCCGTTTGCTTATCAGCTGATGGTGAAGTAACGATTGAAATGGAGAAAATTTTAAGTGCTATGCCTGATAATCAGCATGTAAAAGCAGAAAAAGTGTTAGAAATTAACGTACATCATGATGTATTTGCTTCTTTAAAAGATGCATTTGAAAATGATAAAGGGAAATTAGACCTCTATACAAATTTATTATATAACCAAGCTCTTCTAATTGAAGGTTTATATATTAGTGATCCCGTTGAATTCACAAATGATATTTGTAAAATCATGATATAAAAATCAGGCGCAGAATGATTCTGCGCCTGATTATATGTATGGCATAATAAAAGTAGTTATATAGTAAGAAGCGATAAAAATGGGTACGGGCAGTTCTTCTGTTACTCTTATTGAGTGTTTGCCTTCTTTAAAATGAAAAAGGTCTGATTTAAACTCTGCGACTTTTTCTCTTTTTTGATTAAAAATAAACGCTTCCTCTACAGCTTCATGACTGCTTAACATGTAGACGTTATTTCCCCATCTAATTTCTTGTGCTCCTTCGTTGTTAATTATTCCTTTACCTAATAGATCTCCCACTGTTTTTCCATTTTCTTTTATCACCCACCGGTGTTTTTTTACGTGATCAATAAACACCGTTCTTCCTTCCCATTGAACTTGTAAATGTACCTTTAAGCCGCAGGAAAAGATAGGAAACCAAGAAATAGAATCTAACACTGGAAGTCCATCACGAGTTAAAAAATCAATACTTTTCGTCCACATATTTTTATGCATTCTCTTAAGCTGTCCGACGTTTTCTCCATTTTCATTTGTAACTGCTATGGTCTTCCCCGCTGATTTAAAATAGGGAAGATAAAAAATATATTCTTGCATATAAGCCTCCAAAGGTTCTGCACTTCATATTAACAGCGTGTACATAGTTATGTTTCTATCTTTCATATATTTCGTTTGTTTCTTTTGATTTCTTTCTTTGTTTAAATTGGCTTTGATTTTCTTTTAAATGCTTTAGTAAAGCAACAATCAAGAAACTAACAATCACAAGAAGAAGCCAAGAGCTAATTTTACTTATATGAACCATTGTCCACTGCTGCTGTTGATCTGGATACTGCCATGCTCCGAAAAATGTTGCGATATTTTCAGCGATCCAAATGAAAAAGCCAATCAGTACAAAAGACAATACTAAAGGCATGCGATATGTACGTTTGTTAACTGTAAAATATACAAAAGTTCGATAGAAAATAAGTAAAGTAAAAAGTTTTAAAAACCAGCGGAAGTCGTAAATAAAATGATGCGTGAAAAAGTTAAGGTAAATAGCCGCACTTAGTATACTGACAACCCATGTAGAAGGCCAGTTCGTAAGCTTTAATTCAAGCCTTCTCCACACTTGGCACATGTAGCTGGCTACACTAGCATACATAAATCCGCTGTACAGCGGAACTCCCCAGACTTTAGTGAAAGCTTTTTCCGGATAGCTCCATGAGCCCATATGAACTTTGTAGAGTTCTAACGCTAGTCCAATTAAATGAAATACTGCGATGACTTTTACTTCATCAAGCGTTTCTCGTTTAAACATTACCATTAAAACTTGAGTTCCTAGACAGACTAATAGAATAAGGTCATATCTAGAAATAAACGGTACTTCAATTATTTTTGTCATAGCCAACGTAAGAAAAATGATAACAGGAAAAACACAAGATTTTGCTTGTTCTAAACCAAAATAGATTAATTGCTTCATTGTCACATCCTACCTTTATAGTATTCCTTAGTATTTTCACAGAAATGATTCCTTGAAAATTATTGCAGATTTTTAAAATTTATTCAATAAGCATCTCCGCTGTTTTGGTAACTAAACTATCATACCCAGCGGAGATTCGTTTTCTCCGTTAACTTTTTAAAAAATCGGTTACTCTCTGTACATAGCGCTCTTTATCATAAGATAAGTACAGATAACTGGTTAACTGTACAGGCTCTCCAAAGAAAAAACGTTCATACAGTGTTTCTCTTGTGCCAAACGGACTCATAGTTAAATCCCACGCTAGTCGAAAAAGCTTAATTCGATCTTCTGCCCCTCTCGATTTAGCTTGTAAATAACGCGTAATATCTTCTTTAACCAATGAGCGGCACGTATTTTCTGTTGGTATTGCCATTAGTCCGCTTGCACCTAAAAGCTGGATAATCTCTGTAAAGGTAGGATATGTTTTTGAAAATATATTTGCGGCAATACGAAGTGTAGTTTCATTCGGACGCATGTATCCCCATGGATCAATTTCCGCTTCTTCTTCTGCTTTCATCACGAGAGCTTTCATTGTTTCTAAAGCAATAATAAGCTCCGTTGCTTTTTCTCGCACATGCGGATAATCCGTAATGTTAATGGTTTCAATCAGAGATTGTACAATCCCTAATACAAACTCTGTTTTGACAATTCTCCTTGAAGTTACCTGATGCAGAGCAAAAGCTGAAAAGGAACTAGAAGCAAGGAATGTATTTGATACGTCTACATTTTCATAGAAAAAAACGCGGTTCCACGGTACTAATACATGGTCAAAAACAACAACTGTATCCATTTCTTCAAATCTAGAACTTAATGGATAATCAAACGTCGATTCTTTTCCTGCAAATGATTCTCTACAAATAAATTTAATTCCTTTTGTATTACTTGGAATCGAAAAAGCAAATCCTTTTTCTTTTCCTTGAATGCCCGCTGAAGACAGTACGAGCAGCTCATCCGTCATTCCGCCCTGTGTAGCAAGCAGTTTCGCGCCTTGGATAACGATTCCCTCATTGTTTTTATCAACTATTTTTGCTGCTATCGGTTCGTCGTTTTGCTCGTAATAAAATTGGATTCGATTGACTTGAGGATCGATGAATGTATGAGTGAGCGATAAATCGTGCTCTCTCACATATTCATAATAAGAAAGGATGTTTTCAGGAAAGCAGTTTTCTGTTCCTCTCAGGAGTTCTGCAGAGGATGCAAAAGCCATTAATACGGTATTCATATAATCTGGACTTCTTCCCATCATACCATGGGTTAATTGCGCCCATTGCTGGGTCATCTCTCGTCTTTTTTTTAACTCTTCTTTTGTTTTAGGCTGTAAATAAGATGTACCAACAAATTCTTTAGAAGCCGGAGATTGATATGTCATGATATCTTTAATTTTTTTGTCATGCTGAAGATCATAAAGCTTAGCTTGACTGTTAATGGCTCCTTTAAAAGCCGGATGTTCTGATATATCGCCTGTTACGAGCTTGCCATCAACCCATACATTTGCTTTTAATTGATTAATTCTCTCTACGTATTGCTTCCCATTAATTGCTGACATACTCCCACTCCCAGACTTTCGATAAATATTTTTACCTATTGCATTTTTATCATATTACGATGTCTTTTCCATGTTTCCTTCATACATCACAGCTTTGAGCATAAAAAAAAGAAGGTCACAGTAACCTTCTTTTTTATGATTTATTTATATTGAATATCATTTCTTAGGGATTCAACTTTACTTAATGCTTGGTCAATATCAGGCTCTTCAACATTAAAGTGAGCAAGTGCATCGTGAAGATGCTTAGCAATTGCATTAAAATGTTCGGGTTGAATATTCATATTTGCATGTGCTTTGGCCATCGACTTCCCTGAATATTGATTCGGGCCACCTAAGGCAAAGCTTATAAACTTAGCTTGATGCCGACGCTGTTTATCCATGTCCGTATGCTCGAAAAAGTGACTGACCGTTTCGTCTTTTAATACGAGTTCAGAATAAAAATAATCAACTACTTTGTCAATCGCTTCTTGTCCGCCCACTTTTTCATACAATGTTTGTTCCAAAACAATTCCTCCTTTTGTACCTTCTCCCATTATTACCCAATAGAAGTGTTCATATTCTTTAAAAGGCTTCTTTATGGAAATTCGTTGTCCCCATATTTTATTCCTCTTCCTCATAAAGAATAAAATGTAAAGAAGTGAACACAACGTAAAGGAATTGTAGAAGCTGTATGTAACATCTCTCGTTACTTGGCTTTAGGAATCATTACATTTTTCCAAGCGCTTATCTAATATACGTAAGTATAAGCAGGGACGCCTTTTACTCCTACTCGGCATGAAAAAAGAGAGCCGGCAGCTTCTTCGTATTTTTCTTCTTCCTTAGCTGTGGTGATAAATAAGGTTTGTAAATCGTCTCCTCCAAATGTACAGCAGGTTACATTGGAAACAGGAAGATGAATAGATTCTATAATTTCTCCTTTATCTGGATCTACACAAATGACTTTCGAACCTCCCCAAAGCGCTACCCATAATCGGTCGTGTTCATCAATTGTCATTCCATCGGGAAACCCGTCCATATCTGAAAGGTCAATCACTACTTTTTCATCTTCGAGCCTTGTTGTTTCTTTCGAAAATGAATAAGACATAATTTTATTTTTCGGTGAATCAACCAGAAAGAATTTGTCTCCTGTTCGATTCCAAGCTAGCCCGTTTGACACGCTTAATCCTTCTTTAGCGCTCTTAATGACACCTTTTTCATCTACTACGTAAAGTTGGGCTTTTCCTTCTTCATCTTCTTCACTCATCGTTCCAATCCAAAAGCGATTATATGGATCACATTTCCCGTCATTAAAACGCATGGTTTTTTCAAGAGTATCTAAACGGATATACTCTTCATGATTCTTTTTGTTTTTATCAACTAAAAGCAGCTGATTACGGGTAGAGACAATCAATTTTGAATGATTGGTTTTAGAAACGCTTGTAACGACTGAAGGAAGAGCAATATCTTCTAAGGTTGTCGTTTTTGGATCGTACGTAAGAAGCTTTTTATCTAAGATGTCTACTAACACTAATTTTTGATTTTCTTCATCCCATAGGGGTCCTTCAAGCAAACGGCCATCGTACTTTTTTTCAATTTTTGCTTCCATTTTCAAGCTCCTTTTTCGTTTTTATGTACAATCATTTTTTTATAATCGCTTTCTCAAAAAAACATTCTTTTAAACAAATAGAAAAAGTTAGGAATATCTTTCCTTTTTCATAAATACCCGTTGTATGACATTCTTTAAACACCAGGTTCTAAGAGAATCTTTTCATAAAAAAGCAGCACGCTTTGTATAGCGTGCTGCTTTTTTTTATTATAAAGTTACGTGTTCTTTTTCAAGCTCTTTAACACGTGCTGCAAACTCTTCTTCTGTTAAACCATGTTCTTTTACATAGCGGTTACGAGGGCTCACTCGGCATTCATGTGAACAAGCGCGTAAATATTTGTGTTCATTTTCTTCAGAAGCTAAGATTTTCTTATTGCATTCTGGGTTTGCACAGTTAACATAACGTTCACAAGGCTCGCCGGTAAAGTGGTCTTTTCCGACAATCACATGCTCTTTTTGGTTAACTGGTACGCTGATGCGCTCATCAAACACATAGCACTGACCGTCCCATAGTTCACCTTGTACTTCAGGATCTTTTCCGTATGTGACAATACCTCCGTGAAGCTGGCTTACGTCTTCAAAACCTTCTTCAAGAAGCCACCCAGAGAATTTTTCACAACGAATACCGCCTGTGCAGTAAGTTAAGATTTTTTTATCTTCAAACTGATCTTTGTTGTCGCGAATCCATTCAGGAAGCTCACGGAAGTTTCGAATATCCGGACGAACAGCTCCTCGGAAATGACCTAAATCGTATTCATAATCGTTTCGTGCATCAATTACGACCGTATTCTCATCTTGCATCGCTTGATGAAATTCTTTTGGGCTTAAGTAATTACCCGTTACCCGAAGAGGATTCACATCTTCTTCTAATCGAAGAGTTACTAATTCTTTGCGGTGACGCACGTGCATTTTTTTGAACGCATGTTCATCTGCTTCGTCTATTTTAAATACAATACCTTTAAAACGAGGATCATTTTTCATCGTTTCCATGTATTTATCTGTTTGTTCAACTGTTCCTGATACCGTTCCATTGATCCCTTCAGCCGCAATTAAAATGCGTCCTTTTAATTCAAGCTCTTTACAAAATGCCAAGTGCTGAGCTGTGAACTCTTCAGGATTTTCAATTGGAGTGTACAAATAATATAGTAGTACTTGATATGGTTTTCTTTCAGTCATGTTGCTTCTTCCACCTATCTGTTTATATTTGCAAGATATAATGCATGTAGGTCGGTTATTGTGAACCGAATTGATGGTAACAATTCATTACTTAAAGGTACATTACGACAAAAACAACATCCTTTTTATGAGGATGCTTCTATCTAAAAAGTATTACAGTGAATGATTGTTTCAAAAACATACAGTATTTAAGCCTGTAATAGTATAACATATCAAAGCGTCCACTTCTAGGATTTGTTCTTCAATAAAAATTTTATTGACGCGATACGTTCTACCTGAATTTTCCCGCGCATACATGATGAGATATAAATCTTTGAAATTGGGGGCGAAAATAATGCCTTTTTATACATTAAAAGACGGTGCAACTTTGTACTATGAACAACAAGGAGAAGGAACACCTATTATTTTCATTCACGGAGTTTGGATGAGCAGTCGTTTTTTTCACAACCAGCTTTCTTTTTTTTCGAAACAGTATCAAACTATTCTTTTGGATTTAAGAGGACATGGAAATTCAAGTCATACTCCATACGGCCATACAATTTCCACTTATGCTCGTGATGTGCATGAGTTTATAACCACTCATCAATTAAAAGACGTCATATTAGTAGGCTGGTCGATGGGTGCTTTTGTTGTGTGGGAATATTTGAAACAATTTGGTCAAGAAAATGTAAAAGGGAATGTTATTGTAGATGAAATGGCTTCAGACTTTAAGTGGCCAGACTTCCCAATCGGTGCATTTGATTTACCTGCGCTTATTTCGCTCATGCAGGGTATTCAACTTGATAGAACAAGTACATTAGAAAGTTTTATTCCGCTTATGTTTAAGGATGAGTTAACGGAAGAAAATAAACATTGGATTATGAAAGAAGTAACGAAAATGCCTGAGTCGATAGCCAGTGCTATTTTGTTTGATCAATCCATTGTGGACTATCGAGATTTTCTCCCGTTTATTACAATCCCTACCTTACTGTGCTTTGGAAAAGAAGAAAAGCTCATTCCTGTAGCGGCTGGAAGACATATTCAAAAGCTGGTTTCAGGTTCTGTACTTGAAGTTTTTGAGAACAGCTGCCACTGCCCTTTTCTTGAAGAAAGCGATCGATTTAACAAAGTTGTGAGCAACTTTATCGAACATATCTAATTTACAAACTTAAAGAAGCAGCGCTTTAGCTACGCTGCTTCTTTAAATGAAACCTTTTATGCGTTTATGTATTGCTTTAGGGTAATAAAATCTCGCGTCCGTCATAAGCAAAGCTTACGTTTTCATCTGAGAGCATCTCGGCGTGCTTTCGGATATCGATATCATGTGATAAATGAGTAAATACCATGTTTTTGGCCTGCAGCTTCGCTTTAATCTCCATTGCCTCTGTCACGTCATATACGGATCTTTTTTCTTTTTGAAGATATTCTTTCCAGAAAGATGTACCAAATATCAGTAAATCTAAGTGGTAAAAGGGCTGCCACTGTTCTTTTGTCACATTAAAAGAATCGGATACATACGCCCAGCGTTCGCCCTGTTTTTGATGAACCACAATGCCGTAGGAATGACCGTTAAATCCGTGATTTACTTTATGAAACGTAATCGTTGTTTCTCCACTATCCCATTTTAACGTTCCTTTAAAGGTAAGCCCTTTTCTTTTTGCGAGATAAGGAAATCTTTCGGTTAACTCGCTGATGACTTCAGGCGCTCCTACGACTTCTGTATTTACATTATTCCAATAGCATAAGTCAGCTAAATCTCCTAAACCAGCCACATGATCATTGTGAGGATGCGTAATAAGTACAGTAGAAGGGATTTTTTTGTTATTGTATAAATGAAATTGATGTTTAAAATCAGGTGATACGTCAATCAAAAACACGTTACCGTCCATTGTAAACTGTGCACTGGGCCTTGTGCGCTGATTTAATTGATCTTTTTGTGTACATACTTTACAGTCACATAATAATCGAGGCACTCCTTGAGCATCGCTCGTCCCGTAAAATAAAAGCTTGTTCATTGCTCTGTTTCCCCCTTTTTTTCTTCTAAAGGTCTATCTTTTTATTTCAAGAAATGTCATATGTTGTTCTGCATCGTTCTTTTATTTGTCCTTCTAGAATAAAACCAGCTTTTATGTAAAACAGCCAGTCTTTTTAACGACTGGCTTTGCTATATTCCCTATAAAAAACGTTTTTATGCTTTTTCTATTGATTTCTTTCTTCATCTCTTTCAACAATATGCTGAAGAATAGATAATTTGTTCGTCCAAAATTGCTCATAGTAAGAAAGCCAATCTTGTACTTCTTTTAAAGGCTCTGGCTGAAGATGATACACTTTTTCTCTGCCTTTTTTTTGTCCATGGACTAAGTCTGCTTCTGAAAGTATATGAAGATGCTTGACAATAGCGGTACGGCTTATTGAAAAATGAGACGTTATTTCTGATATAGGCAATTCTTTTTCAGAAAGCAGCTCAAGTACTTTTCTTCGAGTAGGATCAGCAATGGCTTGAAAGATATCATGCTTGGCAGCTGATGAAGTCATTTAGTTTTCAACAACCTTTCGAAGTTTTTCATTTACGAGACTAATCCACCCGTAGCTCATTCTATCTCGTACCACTGAACTCTTTTCGTTTGCTTTTTCAAGAAGTGTTTCAGCTTCTTTCCACCCGCTATGAATAAGCGTAAATTCAGTTTGATTACCCATTTCTTTTAAGGTAAACGAAACGACCCATCCATCCTTATCCCAAGAGAAAGAAAGGTAGTTTGGTGCATCTATTTCTAATACTTTACACGGAGATGGTCCAAAAGGCGATTGCAAATGAAATTCATATCCTGCCTGAGGCTGAAAATCATTAGGCATGAACCATTGTTGGAGCCCTTCTGCGGTTGCTACTTTATCCCAAACTTTTTGAATCGGCGCGTTAAATATTATCGTCTGTTTTACATCTTCTACTACACTTTTATCATTCATCGTTATCTTCATTCTCCTTTTTAAAAAATAACACTAAAAGGTTTTATATAAAAATAATATAACACCTTTTAGTGTTATGTCAATTCCTCTTTTAAAAAATGAAATCCTTTAATACATTTCCAGTCTTTGATAAAGAGATTTGTTATGATGCTGAATGAGTGCATTTTGTTATATTTCAAATATATCTTTTAAACGATGCTTCGTCCGCTTTGTGCCAATGCATAATGAATGCCGTGCTGCAATGTTTGAAAACAATCATATTTTGATAAATCAATATGGGTCTCTGATATAACTAAGCCTAAGTCGGCAGAAATCCCTACTAAAATTGTTTTCGTACCAATCAGGGACGCTGCTGCACCTAATTTTTCAATAAGACTTGCCGTATATTCAGTAAGTTCTTTATCCAATCCGGTTAAATCCAGCACAAGATAATTAGCCTGATGTTTTGGAAGGTTATTTAATGTATTGACAATCAAATCTTCCGTTCGATCCTCGTCGTATTTGCCAATCAAAGGAACGACGACTATGCCTTCCAAAACCGGAATAATAGGAGAAGAAAGCTTTTTAATAAGATCTTTTAACTCTGCTGTTTTTTCTGCTACAATGTTTTGCAAATGTTCTATTTTCTGCGCTTCTTTTCTTCTGGCTAATTGATGAATATTTTGAGCGATATCAATGTTAGAAGGGAAGTATTCTACTGTAGTGCATTCATGCCCTTCTATTTGATGTTGAATCACCTTGTACCAAATATTTGTTCCGAATAGTCCTGTAAAAATCCCTGCATAATGGGCCGGAAGAAAATTTCCTCCCTTTGTTTTCTTTTGCGCGACGTTAATTTTATGTTCCCAACTGTCTTTTAATTCAGCAGATAGAGTTTTACTTTCAGGATTTAAATATTTGATAGTAGTTTTTCCCCATCCAGCCGAAGCGTATGTATTGGTAATTAACTCAGCCGCTTCAAAAACCGTTACGCCTTTCATATTCTGAAAGTACTCTCCTACTACTAATCCCTGTCGGAAACCAGTGGTTTCCAGTACTACAGAAGCTGCCTCTTCTCCAGATATTTCTTCGATTGTGTCAAACAATGTTTTCATCGCAGAAGAAATCCAAAAAAGGATCGCATCTTCTCCTTCAAAGCTAAATTGTCCTTTTTCTAAATCCCAAGCAAAACTAAGACCACCTATATCAATATTCTTTTTTTCACCCATGGCGGAACCTCCTTTTTATAAAGTTCTTACCTTCTTTATATTTTATCTTATGTTGAAGAAGCTGGTAATAAAAATTGTTGCATATTTTCTATTGCTTGTCTAACCATTACCCATGTTTTCAATTAATAGAAAAGAAAGGTGAATGCTATAGAACTTTGAATTCGCCAACTTTTCTTTCTTTTGTATCAAACATACATGATAAAAAGGAAGAAAAGCAAATTGTAATATAACATCACATTACGTTATAATATAATTATATTCAAAAGAAAGTATTTAGGAAAGAGGAGGAAAAAGATGAAGCTAAATACTCATAGCTCTACGCCTTTATATATGCAGTTAAAACAGGCTATTACAGAAGATATTAATAAAGGAGTTTATACTCCGGGTGAAAAACTTCCAATTGAAACGGATTTGTGCGATATATACGGAGTAAGTCGGATTACGGTAAGAAAAGCCGTATTAGATTTAGTAGAAGAAGGCCTTCTGATACGTCAGCAAGGAAAAGGAACCTTTGTTCAATATCCAAAAGCTAAGAGAGAGCTGTTTGCCGTTAATGGACATACAGAGTATATGTCGGAATTAGGGAAAGTACCGCAGACTAAAATTTTGTCTTTTGGTATAAAACCTGTAAAAGCTCATGTGGCAAAGATGTTATCCATCCCTCCAGAAAGTGAAATCCTTGAACTGCAGCGCATCCTGTATTATGACGACCAGCCTCTTACCTTAGAAATTTCTCACTACTCCTTAGAATTGTTACCACACTTAGATCAGCACGTCCATAATTCAGTTTCAATGTACGATACTATAAAAAACAAGTACAATATTGCTCCGGTTCATAATAAAAAATTATTGAACATGGTATTTGCAAATGTGGATGAAGCAAAACATTTAGAATGTGAAGTCGGAGAGCCGCTGTTTAAAGTGGAAAAAGTGGCGTATGATGCACAAAAAAGACCGATTCATTCATCTTTTCTACACTATCCTGCGAATCGCGTTACGTTCACTATAGACAGTTCTAATTCTTAATAAAATAGCGCCTTGCTTCAAAAGCAAAGGCGCTATTTTATTCATTTTAAAACCATCGCACAGTCTGTATGATATTCTTTTCCATATCCAAAAGCTCCGTAATTTTGACAAGTTTGTGATGCCACTAATGCTCCATTATGGAGAGCTTTTGCTATGTTTTTTTCTAGTAGATAAGAAGAAAGAAAACCGGCGATGAAAGAATCTCCAGCACCCAATGTATCGACCACTTTTGTAGAGATTATAGGCTGTTTAAATAATTGGTTTTCGACTGATAATAAAGCTCCATCTTCTCCTCTTGTCACGCATACGACACTGGTTCCTAACAGGTGTACTCGCTTTATTAAATCCATACACTCTTCTTCTGGCAGGCTGCTTCCTGAGAAAAATGCATAGCTGATATATGGACATACTTGCTGTAAATATTCCTCATCGTATCTTGTAGAAAAATCAAAGGAAATATCAATGATTTTATGTAGCAACGGAAGGTCAGATTCTAAATGACTAAAAACGCTCGTATGAAGAAGATCGTGCTGGCGGATATAGGTTAAATCCGATTCATTCAGCATTAGTTTTAATCTAGATTGAACGCCCCCTTTATTTGATCCTACAAAAATTCGATCACCTTGTTCATCAAGTGTTACAACCGCCATTCCATTCTCTCCTACAGCTCTTCTTACTCTGCTAATCTCCATCTTTTCTTGCTGCAGAGTATTTACTACATGTTCTGCCGATTCGTCATTCCCCATGATTCCCATATAGGAAGACTGATTATGACTCAATCTATTACAAAATACGGCCACATTTAGCGCGTTGCCGCCTGGATAGATCTTTCCTTGATCTTTATAGTAATCTACTACATTATCCCCTACTCCAATTAGTTTCATCTGCTTGTCCTCCTATTATTTAACACTTCCGTTAGCAATGCCACGGATAAAATATTTTTGCATAAACAAAAACAACATAACAATCGGTGCTGCTGAAATGGTCAGTCCAGCTAGTAATACCCCCCAATCTGTTTGCAAAGCGTCTCTAAATTGCATTAATCCTGCTGGGATTGTACGCAAACTGTCATCGTCGATAAAGATAATGGCAAACATAAATTCATTCCATGTGTAGTAAGCTGTCAAAATTGTCGTTGTTAATAAAATGGGCGTGCTCATTGGAATGAAAATTCGAAATAAAATTCCCAAGCTTGTACATCCATCTAACCGAGCCGCTTCCTCCAGTTCTTTTGGAATCGAAAGAAAATAAGCGCGAATTAACAAGATGGTTAAAGGAATTCGATAAGCAACATAAGGCAGAATCAGTGCCAAGTGTGTATTATAGATTCCAAGTTTTTGAATAATGCTATACAAAGGAATTAAACTTACCTGAGGAGAAAGCATAAGCCCTCCAAGACATATAATGAGGACAAAAGCTTTTCCTTGAAACTCAAAGCGTGATAGTCCATAAGCTCCTAATGCACTGACCAGGACCGTCAAAAAACAAGACGCGCCCGTGACGATCACACTGTTTAAAAAGTAAGAAGATATTCCACTTTTCCACGCTGTCACGTAATTTTCAATTAGCCAATTATGCGGCATAGACCAGCTGTGAGTAAAGATTTCATCCGTGCTTTTAAAAGAACTTATAATCATCCAAAGCAAAGGATACGCAATGACGATAAAATAGACGATCAATCCGACATATACTATCGTTACACCTGTGTACCTCTTCTTTTTTCTTTCTCTAGTGGCTGTATTGACAACATTAGGTAAGGTGACATTTGTTTTAGGCATCTGCATCAAGCGTCTTCCTTTCCTGTTTTAAATGCTTTCATTTGAACAAGAGAAATCAGCAGTGTAATAATTAAAATGACAGTAGCAATTGAGGAAGCGTAGCCCATCATATCTTTCGAAAAGGCTGTTTTGTATAAATACGTACTTAGTACTTCAGATGATGTACCCGGTCCGCCTCCTGTTAAAATATAAGGTTCATTAAACACTGTAAAAGCACCAGTAAGCGTTAAAATAACAGCAACAAATGTCATTTCTTTTGTTTGCGGTACAGTAATATGAAAGAACATTTTAAATTTATTAGCGCCGTCTATTTCAGCTGCTTCATACAATTCAGGTGAGATTTTTTGTATTGCTACAATATACAGCATGGCGATATAGCCGATAGATTGCCACTGAGATACAGCAATAACTGCATAAATAGCCGTATTACTATCTCCTAGCCAAGGTTTTGCCAATGAGTCTAATCCGATCATTTTGAGCATTTGATTTAAAAGCCCTACTTCAGGATTGTAAAAAAAAGTAAACAACAAGGCAATAACGGTCATCGAAACGACTACTGGTAAAAAATAAACCGTTCGAAAAAAAGGAGAAAACCTTCGAATAAGTTTATCTTCTAAAACGGCAGCCACAATTAGACCGCCACCCACTTGAAAAATAATTGAAATGACCGCATAAAGAATATTATTTTTGAGTGCCTGATAAAAGACAGGGTCTTTAAATAAGTGCACATAATTATCTATTCCTACAAAAACTTTGTCTGGTGAAAATGTACTCCACTCATAAAAACTATCCCAAATATTCTGAAAAATTGGGATGTACACGAGTAGTAAAAAAGCAAAAGCAGGAAGAAGATATAAATAAGGGGTTAGCTTATTGCGTTTTAACATCGCTTTTTCACTTCCTTACTTTTTAGATTCAGCACGAACACTCGCTGCAGCTTTTTGCACATCTTTCATTACTTCTTTAGGTGTTTTATCACCATTTAGCATCAGCTGAGCCCCTGTTAAATAAGCATCTGCAATTCGAGCATCGATTGCCATATCAAACCATGGAGCCATCTCTTTGGCTTGTAAAATATTATCTACTGCTTCTAATTGCTCCGGTGTTGAATTACTGCTGTTCGCTGTATCATTTACTGCACTGTATTTCCCTACTTCTTTTACTAGCTTTTCACCCATTTGTTTTGATGTTAAAAATTCAAGAAATTCCATCGCTTCTTTTGGATGCTTAGTTTTAGAAGAAATCATAAACCCTTCAGGTGATCCAGTTAAATTAGTAGTATTTCCTTTTCCATCCTCCACTTTAGGAAAATTAAACATGCCAATCTTAAATTTCGTTGGACCGAAAAGCTTAATTTCAGCAGTTTCAGCATAAAACATAGCTGCTTTTCCATTTGAAAATTGTTGTCTTGCATATTCATGATCAATCGAGTTTGTATTTTTATTAAAGTAAGGAACTAATTCTTCTAATTTTTCTAGAGCTTTTACATAGCCTTTATCCGTGAATGTCCCAGTTTTTGAATTATAGTCTTTTGAAAGAACGTCGGGCTTTACCATGCGCTGATTTAAGGTTCCTACGTAGTGAGAAATGGTCCACGTATCCTGGCTTCCAAATTCTAAAGCTGTATAATGCTTCTTTTTTAACACGCTTAAAATATTTAGTAGCTCGTTCCAGTTTGTAGGCGCTTTTAATCCTAATTTATCGAAGATATCTTTGTTGTAAAAAAACATTTTCCCGTCCATTGTAACAGGAACACCGTAAATTTTCTTATTAACGGTATATGGTTTAATTTGAGATTGAACAAGCTTGGAAGACCATGCTGAATCCTTCTTATAATAAGAGGTTAAATCTAAGGCTTTGTTTCCTCTGACAAATTGTCTAGCAAACTCATCGCTCCAAGAAAAGTACACATCAGGAGGGGTATTAGTGCCTGTCATAACTTTAATTTTGTCTTTATATGAATCGTTTAAGACGGCTTCTGTTTTAATATCAATATCAGGGTGCTGTTTTTCAAATTCTTTTACAACTTCTTCAAAGTAGCTTTTTTCAGGTTCTTTTGGCCATCTGTGAAAGAATGTTAATGTTGTCTTTCCTGTGTCTGAGTCTGAAGACGTTTGTTTTCCAGCACACCCCCCGAGCATTAAAGAACAACTTAAAAGTGAGGCTAAGATTAAATTTGTCTTTTTCATATAGAAACCCCCTTATTGTAAGTGCTTTCATATATAAGTTATACTATAATGTTTTATAACATTATAGTATAACTCGTAAGGAAAATATACAGATTTCTATCTTTATTAGGAGATTATTAATATTCTACTTTCCACATGTAGCGTCTTTTACTTAAAGGGTGATTGCGTGCTTCGGCTAATTCTTCGGCGTACTGACGCAGTACACGATTTAATACAAGAGGAGCGATATACCCTTGCACATCTTTATCAATTCCTTCGAAGTCATATGCTTTTGCATCTAGAACAGTTAATTTCTTTCCATATCGTTTAGAGAATGATAAGGCGCGTTCTTCTAAAGGTCTTGTTTCATCTAGTCCAGCTAGGATGATAAAAGGTACGTTTTCATCAATAATTTCGAATGGACCGTGGAAATACTCTCCAGCGTGAATAGCGTGAGAATGAATCCATTGCATTTCCATCAAGATACAGATGCTGAATGAATAGGCTGCTCCATAGTTCGAACCGCTGGCCATTGTATAAATAACCGGTTCAGACTTATGTGATTCAGCAAATTTTCTTGCGTTGCTCGCTTCGTATTCTAGAGCTTTTTCATAAACAGACTGTAGATTTTCTAAGCTAGTAACTAACTTTGCAAATTTATCATTTTTTTCTGCTACGTATAAGAGACCAAATACAAGCTGATATAAAACGCCTAAGTTTGTTTCAAAAGCATCGATGTCATTGCCCCACTCATACTTAATAAAAATATCTGCGCTGTGTGCTAAAGGTGAAGTAGGTTCATTTGTTAAGGCTACAGCATAAGCGCCTTTGCTTTTAGCGAACTTAGCTGCTTCTGTAGTCTCAGGAGTTGTTCCTGACATGGAACATAAAATAACTAAGGAGTCTTTTCCTAGCTGCTGCGGATTGCGGTGGATAAATTCGTTCGAGCTATACAAATCGGATGTAATATGTTGAGCTTCTCGATCTAGTACATACTTAGCTGGATACATGATCGCAGAAGATCCTCCACATGCGACGAAAAACACATTACGAATTTGCTTGCTTTTTAATTCGTTTAATACGGCTTGCACATCACTTTTTACATTCACTACTGTTCTGCTCATTTTCCCCACTCCTTAAATAAAATATGATATACAACATTATGTAATGTTATATATTGTTATATTAAACTGTTTACATTAACTAGTCAATACATTTATCAGAATATTTAACTTTTTTATCTATATTTGTAGAAATGCGCTCTTCTGTTTCTCCATCAAAAAAATGAACGTAGGTTAAATTCAACGAAAAAATGCCTTTGTCCCTTGCTTCAAACTCACATAAAAGAGGCACTCGAGCCACAAACGTTTGCTTTTCTAAACTAGCATATAAAATTGTTTCAGCACCTAGTACCTCTATCATATCTAGTGTCGTAGTGAAGCAAAACTCATCGTTCAACTCTCTCTTACTATCCTCTTTATGATATATAATGTGTTCAGGACGCGCACCCATTATGACTTCTTTCTCATTATGACCTTGAGAATGTAAAGCGTGTAGTAGAAAATCAGGAAGCTGTATTTTAGTTTCTCCCATTATAAAATAAGTGCCTTGGAGATATCCCCGAAAAAAATTCATTGCGGGTGATCCAATAAAACTGCCTACAAATACATTCCTAGGATGTTTGTAAATATCTTGAGGAGTTCCGATTTGTTGAATAATCCCGTCTTTCATAACCACTAGGCGAGTAGCCATTGTCATAGCTTCCACTTGATCATGCGTCACATATATTGTTGTTGTTTGCAGCCTTTGATGCAGTTTAATAATCTCAGCACGCATCTGTACTCGCAGCTTCGCATCCAAATTAGATAATGGTTCATCCATTAAGAAAACTTTTGCTTCCCGAACAATAGCACGACCTAAAGCAACTCGCTGACGCTGCCCTCCGGATAAAGCTTTTGGCTTTCTATCTAAATATGTTTCTAGACCCAATGTTTTGGCTGCTTCATTTACCCGTCTATCAATTTCGTCTTTCTTTATTTTTTTTAATTTCAAACCAAATGCCATATTTTCTCGAACAGTCATATGAGGGTAAAGAGCATAATTTTGAAAGACCATAGCAATGTCACGATCTTTTGGAGCTACTTCGTTCATATGATCTCCATCAATGTAAAAATCACCTTTTGAAATCGTTTCCAGACCTGCAATCATTCGCAGCGTAGTAGATTTACCACAGCCTGAAGGTCCAACAAATACAACAAACTCTTTCTCTCCAATCTGAAGGTTAAAATCATTTACGGCGATATTTTTTTTATCATATATTTTATATACTTTATCTAAATGTAACATTGTCATCTTACCTCAGCTCCTTATATTTAAAGTTTGAGATACATGATTGCAAGTTACGCGTCTCTTTTTCCTTAATCCTTAATTCTTTCCTCCTTTTTATTTAAATTGTTAACTTGAGACATTAAAGTAACTTAATGACTATACTAATCGAATCTAGTTAGACAGAAAATAAATATGTAAAGGTTGCTAACACAAAACATACAAGCAACTGTTCACCTTCAAAAAAATAAAAACCTTCTCTAAAATTAAGAAGGTTTCACATCATAATCTGCATAGAGACTGCCTTTGCCTTATTTCTGAAGATTTTATTACATATCTTCTTTGCCTTGACAGCTTGGACACTCATAAACATGCACAAAATAAAGTCCAATATGGTGGAATCGTTTCCCTAAGCAATCTGGACATGTTCCTGCTTCGCGCATTTGTTCCCGTCGTTTGTCTCGCTGATTAGCTAAGAAATTTACAAATTTCATAAAAAAACCTCCCTCATGTTTTTGACTATAGGTTTTCCTGATGAGAGGTCTTTTATTCGACTGGGCGTGTTTATGGCCACTCCTGAACATTGTTTTTTTGTAGCACAAAAAAGGATAGAAAGAGCAGCCCGATGACGCTCTTTCTATCCTTCAGTTTTATCCTATATACTGTGTCAATAGTACTCTTCCTAAGACATACCTAATTTTCGACCTAGCGTATACAAGTTATTCTTCTACTTTGTACTTTTCTTTTTTTCGAAGAAACGGCCACCAGTTTCCTTCTCCAAGCGTTACGACAATCGCTGGCATAAGAAGCGGAAGAATAACAAGACCATAAAGTAAAAGACCAATAATAACAACCGTTGCTACATGAACAAGTGTTAATACACCCGATGGGATCATAGCCCCAAACGTTCCAGCTAAGATAATAGCAGCAGTAATAATAACCGATCCCATCTTACTCATAGACGTAACCATTCCTTCTGCGACGCCGCTTTTTACTTCTTCGTTAAAACGGTCTAACAAGAAAATAGAATAGTCAATTCCAAGGGCAACTAAAATAACAAAACTAAAAAATGGCACGGCCCAGCTGATTCCATCATTACCCATTATGTCCACGAATAGAAGCTCTGAGATTCCCATTGCTGTATAATAGGTAAGCAGCAGTGAAGCAATCATGTATACAGGCATGATCATTGAACGGAATAAAATGGTCAGCACAATAAACAGCCCAATCATCATAATAACCATTGTGCGTGAAAGATCGGTTGTAGATAAATCTTTTAAATCCGCATTTGAGCTCGATACCCCTCCGTACACAATTTCTGTATGCTCAAACGGCGTATCAACGACTTCGCTTGCCACCGCTTTTTCAATATTTTTTACGGTTGAAATGGCTTCTTCAGAATATGGATTTTGATCGAGCACTACACTGAGCTTAACTCCTTTTCCATCTGCAAAAGAATAGTTATCGATGGATTGTTTAAACCCTTTATCTTTCATCACTTCTGCTGGAAGGTAAATACCAGTATCTCTAACTGTTGAGCTATCACTCATGTTATCAAGCATATCTGTTGCTTTTGTTAAGCCATCTGAGATCTTCGTCAGTCCGTCATTCGCACTTTTAACTCCTTTTGCTAACTGATTGATACTGTCTGATAACGTTCCAACTTGACCTTGCTGAGCTGAAAGATTCTCATTTGCTTGTTGGAGACCGGTTTGAATGGTAGTAAGCTGTTTACTGATTGCAACAAGCTGCGGAACCGCTTGCTGCACAGTTCCTGTTGTAGAGAGCTGAGTGCTGACAAGCTGCAGCTGTTGATTAATTTGAGCTAATCCGTCTGCAGCAGGTGCAAGTGACCCTCCAGATTTCTCTTTAGAAGCAGAACCCGTTTGGTCAGCTATTTGATTTAGCCCTTTTTCAACATCACTTAATCCTTTTTCTACATCTCCGATTCCTTTAACAGCATCTTTGATTCCGTCTGATACGGAGCCTAGCTGTGAATTAACGTATAAATCATCAATCTTTTCTCCGGTAGGCTGTGTGATAGTCATAACAGAATCTACGTGATCCACTTTTTCAATTGCTTTGCTTATATTTCCTAAATAAGGAATAACATCTGCCTTTGTTAACTCTTTATCTCCTTTAATAATAACATTGACAGGAAACGCTTTTCCTTCTCCGAGTGCATCACTGATAGCGTTTAGTCCTTTTATAGATTTATAATCACTGCTTATTTCAGCAGTAGAATCAAACGATACTTTTGAGTCGTACGTTACAATAAAAGGCACGGTAATAATCGCTGTAATGACTAAAAACACGAACGGTCGCGCCACTGCCTTTTTCCCTAAAAAGCCCCACAGCTTATTATCGCTATGAGAAGCCACTTTTTTAGACGGCCAAAATAATTTTTCTCCAAGCGTAACCATAAAAAGTGGAAGCAGAGTAAATAAAATGACTAGCAGTACACCTACCCCCACTGCTACTCCGACAGCCGACTGGAAAATGGCAAACTTGGCAAATCCAATGGCTGCAAACCCAATAAATACAGCAATTCCACTGATAAATAACGTTCTTCCTGCTGTACGATAAGCCGTGATCGTGGCCTCTACTTTATCATGTCCGTTTGCCAATTCTTCACGGAAACGATTAAGTAAAAGGATGCAGTAATCCGTACCAATTCCAAACAAAATAGCTACTAAGAACGTTTGCGTGAACGTTGAGATTGGAAAATCGACATTTTTAACTAAAATCCCTAGTAACGATTGACTGATTAAGTATGTGATTCCCACAATTAAAATAGGAATAAACGGCGTCACGACTGAACGGAAAACGAGTAAAAGCAAACCTAAAATCAAAAAGATAGTAATAAACTCAGTTTTCTTTAACCCTTCTTCTGAACTGTGTGCAAAATCCTGATTAATAAGAGATGCACCCGTTACATATGCCGTAGTGTCTTTTGGCACGCTATCATAAATCTGATTTGCTATTTTTTCAACTTTTTCATCCGATCCACTGACAGTAACCGGAACTAAAACGGTTTTTTTGTCTTTAGACATTAATTGATTACGAACATCTTGATCATCTGTTAAAGGCGTTGTGACATCTTTTACACCTTTAATTTTCTCTGTCTTATCAATGATTTTCTGTATTTGTTTCTCACTATCTTTATCTAATGCATTATCTAACTTGATAACCATGCTGATGGTATTACTGTCTTCTCCAGCATTTTTTAGAATTTGGCTGGCTCTGGATGAAACGGCATCGTCGGGAAGCTGAGACTGTCCTTTTTCACTTGCGAGCTTTGTTAAATTTGGTGACGTTAGCATCAATATAACTGTTAAAGCTAAAATAAAGGCCGCAATCACCCACTTAAATTTTACGATAAATTTCATTCTTTGCTTTCCCCTTTTGTAGTTAACTTTTCTTTTGCCATTGTAAGAATTTCGATAAATGTATCTATTTTTTCTTCTTCTACATCATCAAATAAATTTTCAATGATACTAAAACACGCGGCATTTCCGTCATTTATTACTTTTTCTCCTTCAGCCGTAATCTTAATAAGCTTAGAACGTTTATCGCTCTCTAGTTCATTAGTGTCCCACTCCACGAGCCCTTTTTCGAGCAGTTTTTTGATTCGATTCGAAATGGCACTTTTATGAACGCCTTGCAAGACAGCGAGACTGCCAGGTGAAGACGGACCTTTAATCATTAAACTGTTTAACAAATCAAACTGCTGCCTTGAGACATGTTCGAAGAGGTTATGGCTGATCTCTCTATGAATCACTTCTGTTCCTACAAACAGCACTTCTTCAAAAAGTTCTACCGCTTGATATAACTTGCTTTTTGTCACTTCTTTCCCTCCTTTGCTCATTTAGTTTATAGGTATAAACTATTCGACTTTAAAAATAGTTTATAGGACTAAACTTTATTCTGTCAATAAATTTATGTCTGACTGTCTTCATATATGATAAAGATAAATAGAAATCTTGGAAGATACCGCTTACATCAGCTTTTTTGGTTGTCAAAGCTCCCTCACTTAAGTATTATTAGTAATTGACTTCTTTTCAAGGAGATATAAATTTTATACACAGAAAGGGTGATCACACATGAATACAATGCATGCCAACGAGCAGGTCAATAAGAAAGATTCCTTTCCAATTGCCCTCATCTCGTTAACTCTTGGAGCTTTTGCTATTGGAATGACGGAATTTGTTATTATGGGGATACTGCCTAACGTTGCGGAAGATCTTCATGTTAGCATTTCGACTGCTGGTCAGCTAATTACAAGCTATGCTTTAGGAGTAGCAATCGGCGCGCCAATTTTAACTATTTTTACTCATCGACTTCCTCAAAAGCTTCTGCTTTGTTTACTTATGCTTTTATTTATTCTCGGAAATGCGATTGCTATTATTGCACCCAGCTATGGGATTTTAATGGGAGCTCGTTTAGTTACGGCATTATGTCACGGTACTTTCTTTGGAGTAGGCGCTGTTATTGCTTCACGGCTCGTACAACCTCATAAACGTGCAAGTGCTGTCGCAACGATGATGGCAGGTTTAACCATTGCAAATATAATCGGCGTTCCTGTGGGAACATTCATTGGGCAACACTTAGGCTGGAGAGCTTCGTTTGGGGCTATTACGATCATGGGGATTATTGCATTTATTGGTATTATTCTGTTTATCCCAAAGCTTGGTCAAGACAAATTAACGGGTCTAAAACAGCAGTTTGCTGCTTTTACTCAACCAAAACTTCTTGTGATGCTTCTTTTAAGCGCGATAGGATGCGGCAGTTTATTTACTGTATTTACGTACATTACACCGCTTCTTGAAGACGTTACAGGAGTAAGTGAACATAGTGTTACGTGGATTCTTGTATTATATGGATGCGGCGTTACGCTCGGAAACGTTGTTGGAGGCAAGCTAGCAGACTGGAAGTTAATGCCTTCGGTTGTAGGTATATTTGCTTTTCTTTGTATTGTGCTGACTATTTTTACGTTCACTGTTAAAAGCCCAACAGCAGCTATTATCACGATGTTTTTCTGGGGAGCAGCAGCGTTTGCTGTAATGCCTGGTATTCAAGTGAAAATTATGAACTTAGCACAGGAAGCACCTGCTTTAGCTTCTACTTCGAATCACTCATTTGCTAACTTAGGAAATGCTTTTGGCGCCTTTTTCGGAGGCGTAATTATTAACCATATGGGACTTCCTTCACTTCCTTGGGTTGGCGCCATTTTTGTAGGAACGGCTTTTGTTATTAGCACTTGTCTTTTTATTGTGGAAACACGCAAAAAACATAGTGAACAATCGTCCTGACTGTCTAACAAATGAACAAAAAGCAAAAAAAGAGCCTTTCTTGGATGAAAGGCTCTTTTTTTGCTAGCTCGCTTTTTTCATTTCTTTACTTGTTAATCGACTGTGTTTACGAGAATAACCTATATACACAAATATACCAAGCACAATCCATATGCTAAAATACAGCCATGTTGTTTTAGGAAGATTAATCATTAAAAATAAACAAGATAATACAGATAAAATTGGTAAAATCGGGACAAACGGCATTGTAAATCCGCGTTTTAAAGTTGGATGCGTTTTACGTAAGATGATAATGCTGACGCCCACCATGCCGAAAGTTAAAAGAGCACCGATATTTGCTAAATTCGCAAGTTCTTTTAGATCAATAAACCCTGAAATTAACGCTCCGATAATCCCTACTAGCCAAGTGGAAAGAGTCGGAACTCCTGTTTTCTCATTTGTTTTAGCAAATGCTTTTGGCAGCAAGCCGTCACGGCTCATTGAGAATAAAATGCGTGTTGCTGCATAAATGTAGGCGAAAATAACAGCCATGATTCCAATGACAGCTCCTGCAGCAATAATTCCTGCCACTGCATTTTGTCCTACTGAATGAAGAACATAGGCCATTGCTTCTGGAACGTTCAGTTCCTTATAAGAAACAACCCCTGTCATAACAAGGCATACTGCTACATAAATAATCGTGCAGATCACGAGTGAACTAATAATTCCAATGGGCAAATTACGCTGCGGATTCTTTACTTCTTCTGCTGATGTAGATAAGGCATCAAAACCTAAGAAAGCAAAAAATACGGCCGCACCTCCTGTCACAACACCTTCAATTCCATAAGGCATAAAAGGTGTCCAATTAGACGGTTTTACATAAAAAGCTCCTACAATAATAAAAAGAAGGATAATAAACAATTTAACAAGCACCATAAAGTTGTTCACTTTTTTACTTTCTTTTGTTCCTCTTGAAAGCAGCCATGTAATAAGAAGCGTAATACAAATAGCAGGAAGGTTTACTAGACCTCCATTTGCAGGGATTGTAATCAATTCTTTTGGCAGTGAAAAACCAAATCCTTCTAAAAAGTTGTTAAAATAAGAAGACCAGCCGTTTGCTACTGCTGACATTGTTAACAAGTAGACCGAAAGCAACGTCCAGCCCATTAAGTGTGCTACCACTTCGCCGATGGTTGCATATGTATAGGTGTAAACGCTACCAGATACAGGTATAGTTGAAGCAAATTCTGCATAGCATAGCGCTGCAAAACCGCATACAATAGAAGCCAATATAAAAGAAAAAATAACGGCTGGTCCAGCATCGTTAGCAGCTACTAAGCCTGTTAATACCAAAACCCCCGTTCCGATTACGGCTCCAATACCAAGAAGAGTCAAATCGAATGCTCCTAATGTTTTGACTAGAGATTTGTTTTGACTTTGTTCTAATAATTGCTCGATTGACTTCTTTTTAAATAGTTTTCCCATTGCACTCTCTCCTCTCTGTTGCCACTCATCCATTAAAAACTTGAAAATACCTTCTTTTCCCATTGGGCTGCGCGTTTTCACTTCAGATACAGAAGTAATTATATAGAAATAATTACTAACTTGTCTATTAGTATACTAATATCATTATGTATATTTCAAGAGTTTTTGTAAGCGATTTCTTAACATCGTTCTATTTTGGATTTATAAACTAAATAAAGAGATTATCATTGTGCGTACGTATAATAAGTTTGAATAAAAATAATATTCTAAAAGATTGTTTTATATGTTTTTAAATAACTTTTTTACTAACTATCTTCAGATATAAATTCCTGACATAGAGATTATTTACAGAACGATGAATGTTTTATCTTACCGGGTGTTATAATGATGAAAACTGAGGTGTATGAAGGGCGGAGAAAGATGATTAACTTACTTATTGGCTGTATTTTACTAGCATTAGGAGTATACTTTATGTTTAAATTTCTTTTTTACTCTCCTTCTAAAAAGAAGCGAGAGCAGCAAAACATGAACAAACCATCAGGTGAGGCTTCAGCTTCATCCCGTACAAACGATTCGAATGGAATAAGATAAATTTTTTTATAAAATACCGGCGTTTGTCTAAGGCAAAAGTTATACTGCTGATATATATTATCTTATACCCTTCTAGTTCAATATTCCCTTCATTTTGGTGTGAGACAAAATGAAGGGAATCACTATCCGACTTAAAAAATCGGATTTTTCTATTTAGTAAGGTAAATAGCTTCAATACACTCTGTTTGAATTCTTTTCTTTATTCAAGTGTACAGCTGCCTCTTCCACACTTACTGTTCCTATATTTTTCTTCCCGTGCTTTCGCATAGCAAGCGATTCATTTTCCACTTCTTTATCTCCTATCACAGCCATATAAGGAACTTTTAGCATTTCTACTTCTCGAATTTTCAGCCCTATTTTTTCAATGCGATCATCTACTTCAACACGATACCCTTTTAACTCCAGCTCGTGTTTCACTTTATATGCATATTCCACGTGCGGCGGTGCAATAGGCAAAAGCTTAAATTGAACAGGAGCCAGCCAAAGAGGAAATTGACCTTCGTAATGTTCAATCAAGATGGCCATAAATCGTTCAACGGAACCGTATATAGCGCGGTGAATCATTACGGGACGATGCGGTTTATTGTCTTCTCCGATATACATACAGTCAAACTTCTCCGGCATTAAGAAATCAAGCTGAACTGTTCCGCACTGCCAGCTGCGACCTAAGGAATCTAAAATATGAAAATCGATTTTCGGCCCATAAAAAGCTCCGTCTCCTTCATTTACCTGATAGTCTAAGCCTTTTTCACTTAACACAGATTGAAGCGCCTTTTCTGCTTGGTTCCATGTTTCAATATCTCCCATGAATTTTTCAGGTCGTGTGGATAGCTCCACTTTGTAATCGAAGCCAAAATGTGAGTAAAAGTCATGGATAAACGCTAGAATGCGGCTAATTTCAGCTTGGATCTGACTGAGCTTTACGAATAAATGAGCGTCGTCCTGTGTGAATGAACGGACTCTTAGCAAGCCGTTTAAAGACCCAGAAAGCTCGTGACGATGAACTAATCCAAGCTCTGCGTATCGAATCGGAAGTTCTCGGTAGCTTCTTCGCTTGCTGTTAAACAATAAAATGGCTCCCGGACAATTCATCGGTTTAATCGCATAGTTTTGTTTGTCAACATTTGAAAAATACATATTCTCATGATAGTGCTCCCAGTGCCCTGATTGTTCCCAGAGCTCCTGTTTCATCATGATGGGTGTTTTTATTTCTTGATAGCCTGCTTTATAATGCTTTTGTTTCCAGTAATTTTCTAACTCATTTCGAACAATCATTCCGTTAGGTAAGAAAAACGGCATACCAGGAGCTTCTTCCATTGACATAAACAGCTCCAGTTCTTGACCTAACTTTTGATGATTTCGCTTTTCTGCTTCCATTTGTTTTGACATGTTCATTCCTCCAATATGTTTTTATTCAACAAAAAAAACCGCATTCATCCCTAGTAAAGGGACGAATGCGGCCGTGGTACCACCCTAATTCCGTAAAATACTTATACGTATTTTACGCTTAAAAAGATAACGGTTTTACCGGGTGCGGTTTCAGTGTATACACATTCCCCGCCGCAGCTCCAAGGTGGTAAATTCATTTCGTTTTCTAAGGGTTCTCAGCCAGTGACCCTACTCTCTGTAAAGAAAATCCAAAAATGATTCATGTCCTTTTCATTGCTTGTATATTCATTTTTTCTACATAAAAAGCCGCACTCATCCCTAGTGAAGGGACGAATGCGGCCGTGGTACCACCCTAATTCCGTAAAATACCCATACGTATTTTACGCTTAAAAAGATAACGGTTTTACCGATTGCAGTTTCAGTTATGCACGTTCCCTGCAATAGCTCTAAGGTGGTAAATTAGATGATTTCTTAAGGGTTCTCAGCCAGTGGCCCTATTCTCTGCGAAGAAAACAGCATCTAATTCGTGTCCTTTTCATTGCCAAATACTGTTTATTAGTTGTTAAAAGCGATTATAGTGTATAAATTTAACAAAAGTCAAGAAGTAATTTTTATTTTTCAAATGGTATAGAATTACTTTATGCTTGAATTTTTGAAAAGTTACTTAAGAATACACGGACTGAAAAAGTTTTTTATTATACTATTAACGACTACATTCCATTCTTATTTTTACCTCTATTTTCACAGCAATAAAGGCGAAAAAGAAAGATGCTATAAGTCCTTATTTGTTTTATCTAAGCAGAATTAATGAAGTGAAACCAATACTACCCCAAACCAGAACAAGTAACCTAACACAAGTATCATCAAGTTTTTAATTTATATACTAAAATATTAAATACACCTTTTTCTGCTCACACAAATATTTAACTTGAATCCATAGAAACTATTTTTTATCTATCTTTAGACAAAAGCTCATCATGCATGCTTCCACTTTGCGGAAAAATCCGTTTTTTCCTGACTTGTTCTTTAAGAATAACGTCAAGCTGCCGCTGAATTTTCCTTGTTTCATTTGTCGAAAAATACGGGTGAGCCAGATTTACTGTTTCTAACGGATCCTTGGTCAAATTGTACATTTCAATTTGATCAGGAACACGGGTTGTTTTAAGGGTAGTAAAACTTACAGGGTAATCTTCATATTGCTCTCCGTGAATGAATTCATCTTTTTCGTCAGCTGCTGACCAAAATTGCGGATTATCATGATAGCGAGCGTATTTCCAAATTTCCTTTCCTGCCGCTGACGAAAACTCGACAATGACCGCTTGAATGTGATTAGGCTGAACAACTGACGGGTAGCTTTCTCCTAAAAAATTTGTTTGGTGAAGTCCTTTTGTCGGGTCATCATCCGTCATGAAGAAAATCGGTGTTTGCTCTTGCTCAAGAGACGATTCTCCTCGAAGTATATCTGACAGGTCTCGCCCAACAAATGGATGTACTTCCGTATGACTTTTTTGTAATTGCTTTTGAACAGCGGAAGCATCGATATTAGCTAAACTAAGCATTGTCGGGATCAAGTCAAGGTGACTAGTCAGTGTGTCTGTATGTTGATAACTAGGAAACAAACGCTTGTTATGAATGAGAAGCGGAACGTGAATAGATTCTTCATACATGTTGTACCATTTTTGATGTAATCCCCCGTGAGCTCCAAGCAAATCACCGTGATCAGACGTAAAAATAATAATTGTATTTTCATAGAACGAAGATTGTTCCATGGTCCGAAGAACTTTTAAAATTTGTGTATCAACATTTTTTTGCAGCTGATAATACAAGCGCCGGTAGAAGCTAGAATTTGGGGTTGGCTGCAGCGCTTTTGGATAGATGTATTTATAGCTGCTTTGAGCGCTAGGCTTTGTTTGTAAAGATTCTCTAATGGTAGGCGGCGGATCGATGTTCGGAATCGTCTCATCAATAGAAAACTGAAACATAGGAAGGTGTTTGGTAATCGCTCCAAACAGCGCAATGTCATGCGGGTTCACAAACGAAGCTACCATGAGCCAAGGCTGCTCAGTCGCTTGATGTTCTAATCGTTGAAAAAGCTCTATGATTTCCTCTGCATATATTTCGTCTCGTCCGCTCACTCCAACGGCCGCAGATGAACCAGAATTGTGCGGGTTTCTCCCTTCCGGTTCTGGACCAATCCACCCTGAAAAACCAAACTTTTCAAGCTTATTAGCGCGTTGATAGAGGCATTCTTTTTCCGGATCCGGTATTCCTGTTTGCATCTGGTAGCTGGAAAAAACATTATGTGTTCCTGGAATTAAGATGTTCTCATCGGAAATGTGCCATTTTCCTTTATAAAAGGTTTGATACCCAGCCTGCTTAAAATAATCTCCCATCGTCGGGACGGTATTAGGCTGCAGCCAAAACATATCAGGATCTTGTGACTTCTTTGCGATACCTTGCGTTTGCGTAACTCCATGCAAGGAAGGATACTGCCCTGTAAACAATGTAGCTCGACTTGGTGAACAAGCTGTAGAGCCGACGTAGTGACGGGTAAATTCCATTCCATGCTGTTTTAAAAATTCATGTGCTTTTAAATGTTTTTTTCGCCACTTTTTTAGTTCTTTACTTTCATATAAGGGTGGAAACCGCTCCTCGTCCACGATAATCAACAAAAAATTAGGCTGTTTCTGCATGTTTACTCCTCCGCATGTTTATCAAATTTTCTGTATTGATAAACTATGTAAAAAGCACTTTTTTTAGAAGAACGGAGTACGGTTCATATCTTTTTATACCCAAACAAAAAAAGACTTGGAGGATTTCTCTAAGTCTTTCATAACTCGTTTCAATACGATATTCCTTATTTCTTGTAAGCTTTTAGCTGCTGATTTCGTTTATAGGTGCCAATGATACTAGGTATACCTACAATTATACTTATCATAAAACTCCACATCATGTAGCGCCAATCCCCTGTAAAAAGCGCTACTCCCATAAAAAAACGAGCTGACCAGCAAGAGCTAACCATGAAGCTATCCAAGCAAACATCATATTCTCTTTCACGTTATCACCTCATATTTTTAATTACAAATAACTTTTTATATTTTACCATAAAATTCTAATTTTAAAGGTTGTTCTACTGTTTATTTTATGTACATAACTAAAAAAGCTAATAGCAGCGCGCAGCTAGCCATTAGCTTTTTTATTATTTTGCAAATACATGATTTCCTATTTTAATTGTTTCTTGTTTTTGGCGCAGCCATTGATCTCCCGTTTTATCAGGATTAAAGAAGAATAATGAACCTTTTCCTTGACCTTGGAAGTTAATTGCTTCTTCTACAGCTTTTTTTGAATCTTTGTCTGCAGGTTTATTAATTTGACCGTTGCTGACCGGACTATACTGACCTTTTTGATAAATAACGCCTTTTACAGTGTCCGGGAATTTGCTGCTGTCGACTCTATTTAATACAACTGTCGCCACGGCTACTTTGCCTGCATAAGGCTCTCCTTTGGCTTCGGCTGATACGAGACGAGCTAATAATTCTTTATCATTTTTATTTACTTGAACGTGCTGTTCATGAGCGGGCGCTGCAGCAAATGCTGAGTAACCTGCACCAAAACTTGGGATAAGCATCGCTATAGCGATTGCTAGTTTCTTTATCATAAAAATAAAAAGCCTCCTTGCTATTTCTTGACGTGGTTCATATGCTAGCAGAAATATAGGAGTCTTTCATTGTAAAAAATTATCCAATTCCAAAAGAAATTGGATGTTATTGTCTTCTTTAAACAATCTTTAGCTTATAAAGAATCCTTTATGATTACGTATGAGTTGCACTTCTAAATCTTAAAGAAATTCTATTTTTTCTGTTTAAAATATAAAGTTTGAACTGTATATTTCCTTAACTACTGAAGAAAGAATATCAATTCCTTTCTTTAACTCCTCATCTGTAGCAGTAAGACTTATACGAATGCACTCCCGGTTGTGAGAAGAAGATTGGCTGCCGTGAAAGAATGAGCCGCCTGGTACTACAATCAAGTTTTCTGCTTTTAATCTATTGTATAGATCGCTATCACTGAAAGGCAAACCTTCTAACCAAAGCCAGCCAAATAACGAACCTTCCGCTTTGTGCAAATACCAAGGAATATTATCCGGCATACGTGTAGTTAAAAGATTTTTTAAATAGTCATGTTTTTGTTTATAATGAGTTCTTATATAGTCAGCTGAAATTCCGGCTAACTGCCCGCTCTTTAAGGTGCTAGCCACCATTCGCTGACCTAACCTAGAAGAGTGAATCAAAATATTTGATTGAAATGCTTCCATTACTTTTATGAACTCACTTTTTCCTATAGCAATTCCTATTCTCTCTCCAGGCAATCCGGCTTTAGAAAGACTCATGCAGTGAATGATATTATCCTGTATAATTGGATCCATTTCAATAAAATTAATAGCAGGAAAAGGCGGTGCGTAAGCTGAATCAATTAGCAATGGAATGTGATAGTCCTTGCAAACTTGGGATATAAGCTGTACGGCTTCTTCGGAAAGGATGTTGCCGCTTGGGTTATTAGGTCTTGATAATACAACAGCTCCGATGTCTGGGTCCTGAGCTATTTTATCTTTAAATGCTTGTTTGTTAAATTCATAGCGAAACGTATGACGATCAAGCTTTGAAAGGATAGGAGGAATTCCTTCTATTACACCTTCCTCGAGCGCGACTCCACTATACCCAGCGTAATCTGGCAGCATAGGTATTAATGCTTTTTTTACTCTTCCTTCTTTACTTGTACCGCAAAACGAATTTAAAGCTAAAAAAAAGAGATTTTGACTTCCCGACGTGATCAAGACTTGTTCTCTGTCCAGTTTAATACGATAATTCGTAAAGAAGTATTCTCTTATGCAATCAATTAATTCATGCGTACCGTAACTAGAACCATATTGGCTAATCAAATTTTTTAATTGTTTGTCGTTCACAATATCTCTTAAAGCTTCTTCCCACATTTCATAAACTTGAGGGAGGATGGCGGGGTTGCCAGCACTTAAATTCATATATTGATTGAGATTGGAATTGAGCACTTCTTGGATGTCATGCATAATAGCGCGAACGCCTACTTTATTAGTCATTTTGTTTCCTATTTTACTTAAATGCAAAGCAGTCACTAGTGCACCTTCTCCTTAAAGATTATAGTCATTGAATAGTAAGTATGGAACTTCAATCTTTTTATTTTGCTGATTAATAAAGTAATTGTCCGGGATAAAAAATTTATCACCGTTCTCACTAGGTAATAAGTATTTTCGAACATACTGTTCAGCTTCTTCTTTATAGTCAAGGTCACTTTGAATCGTTTCAAGTTCTTCAATTTCTTTTACTAAAAGATCCAGTTCTTTTAAGCATATGTGTAAATCTAAATAAGCATGGTCTCCTTTTCGGGATATTGAACGCCCGTTTGCAACTAGCCAGCTAAAAAGAAAAAAACCTGTTCCAGAATCAAAGTTTCGAGGTGCATTATGCTGACTAGGGTATCTTAAAAGTCGTTCAAAGAGAACAAATTCCGTTATCTCTTCCCAAAAAGGATATTTTTTTTTATGAAGAGCCAGCACCGTCTGGCAATCTACTTTAACTTCTTCTAGTATGCCTGCAAAAAAATTCATTTTCGCCTGTATATGTTGGTCAAAAGGTTTATTTCCGCAGTGATGATAATAATCATGCAAATATCCCCAGATTACCCTTGCCTGATAAGTGTCTTCTCTATTCATAGTATGAGATTTAAAGTTGAAATCAGGAAAGATAGAAGAAGCTCTTTTTAATGTATCCTCATTGTATATGCTGTGAAATTTATTAAAGAAAAATATCGCGAAGTTTTGACTTGTTACCTTTTCTTTTGTTTTTACATTCTCAGGGAAAAACACAATACACTTCCCTTCCATAAATCCTTGAGTACCAGCCAACAGCTTTAAAGATTCACATCCATTTTTAGGATGAGGAAGGTCTGTTTCGATGGATTTCATGATTTCAGGTTCATCGCGAACAGCGATAAAGGCTTCTAAATAAAATCCTCTTTTTGTAGGGCCATTAGGCGTTACAATCGGTCCTAAAAAGAACGTCGCCTCCCCGTTTGCAGGCGGGCTATAAGCAATTAAAGTTTGATCAAAATAAGGAGCTTGATCGAGTCCTCTTTCAATCCAATCACATACGTCATTTTTTAATGCATTCCACACTTCAGGTAAATTTAAAGAGTTATATATTGTTTCAGTTTCAGCAACTACTTTTAATAAGAGCTCTCTAGCTTTTTCGTAATTTCTTTTGACCTCTCCATTTGGGCCCTGATATTTTCTTATCTCATATAGAGCAGGTACTATTTTATCGTTTAATAACTCCACTAAACTTTGAGTATGATTTTTTGTTAACATGATTAAAACACTCCTTTTTTAGAACAGCTACTTAGCAGAAAAATTTTTAGATGATGTAAGAGTAGAGTTATTTGTGTTTTTCTCTATTTGCTTTTTCAAGTTAATAAATATAACCCCTGCTATTACAAACGCTGTACCTATATAGACCTGTTTGTTTAATGTTTCACCTAAAAAGACAAATCCTACATATAAGGCGATAACCGGTGAAATAAATAAATGCGCTGTTGCTTTTGATATATGCCATTTTTTTAATAAATAAATATTAATAGAAAACCCTACGACCGACCCTATAATGGCCAAGTATAATAATGAGATAAGGCTAATCCCCGAGAAAGTGCGATTTCCATTTTCCACAAATAAACTAACAATCAGTAAACAAGCGCCTCCACTTAGCATCGAAAAAGAATTAAAGGTCATAATAGGCAAGGATTTTATGCGAGATTGAACTTGAACAGTTATAAAAGCAGAACCTAGCATAGCCATTAAAATGACGATCATGGCTACTATTTGAATCACATTTCCCTGTATAAACAGCTGATTTCCAAATACAACGCTCATACCAATTAAGCACATGACTACACCTAGCTTTTGTCCTTTTGTAGCTGGTGTTCCTTTGAATAGGCGATTAAATAAAAGAGCAAACACTGAAATGCTGGCAGCTAAAACGGAAACAAGCCCGCTTGGCAAATAGACGGATGCCCAATAAACAGAACCAAACGGTAGAGCAAAATACAAAATTCCGTTTAATGCTGAAATGATTACTACTTCTTTTGAAACGGCCATTTTTTTTGTGAGTAAGAGGTAGAGGGCAATTATTAAACTAGCAATTAAAAACCTCATACCTGCTGACCATAGAGGCAAGCTATCTTTTAATCCAGTCTTTTGAAAAGCCCATGTCGTTCCCCCGATGACAGCTAATAGACAAAACAAAAGATGGACATGAATACGGGTTAATTTAGAAATCACTGTTTCACCTTATTTCTTTTTTTAAGTTGTGCCTATTTTCTTCCGTGGAGCGTAAAACACATCGGCACTTCTCCAAAATCTTTTACAACTGTTAACCCCTGCTCGTTAGCGGCTTTACTTGTTGTAATACATGCGTCTACCTTTCCTTCTAAGCAATCAATCGCCGCTTGAGCATTACTATTTACTAACTGAACATTAGGACTGATGGAATGAGCTAAATTAACAGGGGCAGGATGTGAAGCAATTAACAGGTTGTTGTTTGTTATCACCTCTTCTTTTGAGGCAAGCACCATGTTATACGTTGGCATAATAAAGCTATCTACTAGCTCTAAACTAGTTAAATTTTTGAACACAATATCATGTAAGTAAGGATATACAGCGCAGCCTAGAAGAGCAGAACTCTCTGTTTCTTTCACATGAACTAAAGCTTCTTCCAACGTTTGGTGCAAAAAGACCTGACCTTGTATGCTTTGGCGTTCAAACCACAGATAGCCTGCTTTTTCACAATTTGTTCCTTCAGGCCCTAAGGTATGGATAATGCTAATTTTTTGAAGCTGCTTATTTTTCTTACTAGACGACTCTGCAACTATCATAGCCTTTGATACCCCCTATGCGTTTACTTTATTTTTATAAACGATTTTTACTTTGTTATCTAAATAGCTGTAATACTGCTCACAGTCGGAATAAGAGTCATGAGTGGTTAAAATAAATCCAGGGTACCCTGAAAAGTGCGGATATGGTAAAATGTCTGTCCCTTTAGTTATAAATTGAATAACCCTTTTTACTTCAGTATCTCTACGCACGTCTTCTAAGCCTCGAATTTCTTTGAAAATCCCATGACCTTGCACAGGGATAATGTAGTTGCCTACCACTTTCTTTCGTTTTTTTTCATTTTTTAATACAGAAGGTTTTTCTCCTAATACATAGTAAAAAACTAGCTCCATATAGTTAATACCTGTACTTTCCTTTACGATATAATGAGAAATCCCAGATCCTCCAATGCGCGCTCCTATTTCAATTACATAAGGTTTTCCTGCTGGGTCCAGGCGTAATTCAATATGAGCCGGGCCATTCTCAATTCCTAAAGCATTTGCTGCTCTAGCTGCTTCTTGTGCAATAGATTGCCAAACGTTTTCTTCTAGCTGAGCTGGAGCTATATAAACTCCTTCTTCAAAGAAAGGTCCTTTGGAATTTCCTTTATAACCTATAGAAAGTACATAAACTTCTCCTTCTACAGAAAACGTCTCAATAGCAAACTCTGGTCCGTCTATAAATTGTTCAATTACCATGCCCGTTTTATTTTTTGTGAATTTACTTAGGTCTTCTTCATTTACACGTCTCACTTTTTCTACGCTGTCAATTAGTTCTTTTTTATTATTCGCTCGTGATACACCTTGACTGGAAAATCCGTTAGAAGGTTTTACTACGACAGGATAAGGCAGTGAAAGATTCTTTAATTCCTCCGTATTTTCAACCTCTTTAAAATACGGAGTGTTAAGATCATTATCTTTTAAAACCTCTCTCATCTTCTGTTTGTTGCGACAGTTACTAATCACAAATGGTGATAAGCCCGGTAAGTTTAACTCTTCTGTCAGCTGAGATACAAACTCTAATGCAGGCTCATATAATGTCATAATGCCGTCAAAAGGATTTTTATGATGCTCTGCTTTAATAATCTCAAGAGCTTTGTCTGGGGTGTGAAATAAATCGATAGGTATGAAATTTTGTACGTTTTTAAGATGCTTAGGTTCTACTTCTTCTTGGTTATAAAAAAACGTCACGTTAATTCCGAGAGCTTCTGCTTCTTCAAAAATAAACGGTAAATATGTATTTTGTAACACAACTGCTAGATGCTTATTTTGTAACGGCATTTACTTCCCCCCTACTTTTAAACAGCTCTTCACTGTTCGATGACTAAATTCTAATGACCGCTTCATATATTTGTCAATTTAATTTTATATAACATTAGGAATATATAGAATATTTAATATATTAGTAAAAAGTAAAGAAAAGAATGGTTTATAGGGTTAATACTAAAGCGAAACTAAAAGCAGGAATTTTGCTATTTGATTATAAAGATATTGTTAGAAAAAATTTAATGAGAATTTTTCTAAAAAAAAGAAAGGTCGACATAGATTCAACCTTTCTTTTTTTATTTTTTATTAAAATAGATATTAACCATTTATAAAGTTACATCTTTTTCAGCCATCTCATTTAGTATTCTTTTTAATGCAACGTCGGGGTTTAATGCGGGATCCTTTATATGCTGAACTAAGCCTTCCGCACTTTCACTAATCTCTTTTTCGGTAGCTACAACCGAATTGTATTGAACAAAGTGAGTAAGAAACTTCATGCCCGTTAAGTTAGCCGTTTGTTGCAGCGGTTTTGTTAACTCACTGATCGTATAGTTATTATAACCTCCTGCTCTGTATGACTTTTGCGGCCCCCCCACTGAAATTGCCAACACAAATTCTTTTCCGTGCAGTTGAGTACCATTCGTACCGTAGGCCCAGCCGAAAGTTAACACATCGTCCAACCATTTCTTCATTAACGGAGGTGTACTATACCAGTAAAAAGGAAATTGAAAAACGATGCGGTCATGCTTTAATAAAAGCTCTTGTTCTTTTTCTACATCAATTTCCCAATTTGGATAGCGCTCATAGATATTATTAACTGTGACATCTTCCTTCTCTAATCGCTTCATCCACGCTTTATTAACGTTAGATTCTGCTAAATTAGGGTGAAATATATTTACTAATACTTTCATTATGATCTCTCCTATACTGTGTATGATCTTTATAGTACGGAGATGATTTTCACTTAAACATCTCCTCTTAAATCGCTTTACACGTTTATTTTAGGAGATATTCAAGTCGTTTTCTTGTACAAAATTCGGTTATTTTTGTACAAAATTTTGTTTCCACTTAAGCGGGGACATTCCGGTTATTTTCTTAAAGTGCCTTGAGAAATGGCTTTGATCTGTAAAGCCTAATTCATAAGCAATTTCACTAAGCGGCAAACTAGAACTTTGCAATTTTTCTTTTGCTCTTTCGATCCGAATCTTAAGCAAGTATTGATGGGGCGTTACGCCTAGCGTTTGTTTAAAGCTGTTAATGAAATGAGAGGGACTTAAATTAGACAAACGAGTTAACTTATCTAATGTAATTGATTCAGCATAGTGGTCTTGCATGTATTCCATCGCTATTTTTAAATGCTCAAGTCCCGGATTCTTACCAAGGAAATTGGGCTGACTATCGTTATGCTGTTTTAAAATCTGATAAATAATTAAATTTGTAACTGAGTCAATGTACAGTTTTCCTTGGGGATTCCCCTGTTCGACTTCTTCGCTAAGCCATAAAAGCAGCTGCTGCATTTTATAATCTTGATTTCTAAGGTAATAGCTTAAATCAAGCCTAGAAGATAAGTTTTCTTTATCAGCTATTTCTTTAACGGTTTGAGGATCTAACTCAACACGCAAAAAAGATAGCGGTTCTTTCCATTCGCAAGTGCTGTCAGCTCCAGCAGGAATAAAGTTAATATCATTTCTAAAAGCTACTCCTCCATGAAAGCTATCTGCTACTGTTTCTTGAATCGCAACAGGCTTAGCGGTACGGTGAAGAAGAAGCAAATGTTTATCCAACGTTTCACGTGCTTGTTGAGGCTGCACGTTTTCTGCTTTTATAATTTGAACATTTTCTTGTTTTTGACTCAAGGTGTCCCTTGAGTTAAACTTCACTTCTTTCATATTGCGCTCCTTTTTCATAGATATATCCATTTTTTACTTTCTTGTTTGAATTTATGTGAACCCTTTTTGTTTACTATAACGAAAGAGAAAAGAAAAAGAAGTGAACTTATAATTCACTTCTTTTTTTGACGTAGCATTTATTTCATAGGCTGCAAATGATTATTAGCTTTTTGTTTGGCATCACGCTGAGCGAAAAAAATGATGCAAAGCGCCAGAAGATATAAACATGCAAAAGCTGTTATGTACCAAAGTGCTGAGGTAATTCCGCTTACATCCATAGTAAAGCCAATAAGTGCAGGGAAAACAGCTCCTCCAAGCCCTGAAAAACCAGTAATTAAACTTGTTACAATACGAGCAGATCCAGTAAACGTATGGTTAGCATATACCATCGTTATCGAATAGATACCTGACATTGCAAGCCCTAAAAACCCTAATAAAATATAGCCTGCTACTGCTTCTTTTAACACAATAAACAGCACTAAACTCACAATTGTTCCTCCAATGCTGCCAAAAAGATAACGTTCGTATGTAACAATTCGAATAATCCATCCAGTAGCCACTCGTCCTATTAGCATAGCCACCCAAAAAACGCTTATGCTCAAAGTAGCCTGTGACGGAATTACATCTAGATACGCGATAAAAATAGACGAAAGAAAATTATTCATACTGCTTTCTACTCCAGCGTACATAAAAATCATCACACTAAAAAGAGCAAGTATTTTCCATCTTTGATTTTTAGCAAGCACAGGCGCAGGTTCTGAGTTGGCGTCTGAAGCATCGCTTTCTGAAGTTAGAACAGTCTCTTTTTTAAAAGGAATCATTTTACAAACCACAACCATTAGTAAAGCTAGTACACTCGTTATAAAAAATGAAAACCTCCAGCTGTTCTCTGAAATCAATAAGCTAGCTACTAACGGCATCAACAGCGCACCTAGACCAAATGATACTTCTAAATAGCTCATAACAATAGCTCTTCTACCGATAAATACTTCCATCATTAAAGTAGCTACAACTACTTCCAATGCGGCTACACCAATACCGTTTAAAAAATTGAATGCAATAATCCACTCAAATGGCGGCAATAAAAGCATGCCTATTTGTGATAACGCTATCATTAGTGCAGAAACTGTAAGTAAATTCATTTCTCTGAAGCGTCCTAATAGAAAAGAAGATAGCGGAACTCCTATCAAAAATCCTAAAGAACCTAATAATACAAGCTGCCCGCCAACTGTATAGGACACATGATAATGCGTTAACAATTGCGGTAAGACGGACCCTACGGCTGTAATGACTAATCCGCCCAGCAAATAAAGCGCATATGAAGCCAGCGCAAACTTTTTCATCTCCCCACTCCCTTAAATTCTCTAAAACTTTCTTTCTGTACTTAATTATAAGGCTTTTCTTTTAGTTGTTAACTGAAATTTGAGAAAAAAACCATTCTTCCTGCTCTACTTAATTTCCAGTCATTTATAAGATAAAACAAAAAAGAAGAAGACAGATGTCTCCTTCTTTTTTGTTTTTCACTTTACAGTGACGCTTTTAAAATAGCTAAAATAGCATCTTTATTTAGTTTTTTAAAGTTACCGAAACCTCCGTACTCCATTTCACGAGCAGCAATTCCAGCAATTTCGTCTAGTCTCTCTTCTCCGATATCGTAATCTGCTAAGCGAGAAGGTGCACCAAGGCTTGACCAAAAAGCGCTTAGTTTATCGATTCCTTCTAATGCGATTTCTTTGTCGCTTTTACCTGCAGTTTCAATATCGAACATGCTTGTCATTACACGCTTCATACGCGTTACATCTTGATCTACAACGTGTCGCATCCAATTTGGAAATAGGATTGCTAAACCGCCTGCATGAGGAATGTCATATACCGCTGATACTGCGTGTTCAATTGTATGTGAAGCCCAATCGCCAAAGTAGCCCATTTGAAGTGTTCCGTTTAATGCGATTGTTCCGGAATATAAAATCGTTTCGCGGTGCTCATAGCTTTGCAGATCTTCTAGTAATTTCGGTGCTGTTTCAATTACTGTTTGTAATACAGAATAGCACATACGATCTTGTAAAGGCGTATTTTTCACGTTATGGAAATATTGTTCGAACACATGGCTCATCATGTCTACCATGCCGTAGATAGTTTGATCTCTAGGAACAGACATCGTGTTTACAGGATCTAATATCGAAAATACAGGATGCGTAACGGCACTTCCCCAAACGTATTTTTCATTTGTTTCCCAATTCGTAATAACAGAATCAGGATTCATTTCAGAACCTGTTGCTGCCAATGTTAATACCGTTCCAAACGGCAGTGCTTTTGTAGCCGTTACTTTTTTGTTAATAATATCCCAAACGTCTCCTTCATACTCAGCTCCGGCAGCGATTGCTTTTGTGCAGTCAATCACGCTTCCACCGCCGACTGCTAACATGAAGTCAATGTTTTCATTTCGGCAAATTTCAATTCCTTTTCGTACCGTAGATAGTCGGGGATTTGGCTCTACGCCCGCTAACTCATGTATATTTACGTTTAACTCTTTTAACAGCGTAAGAACTTGATCGTATAAACCATTTTTCTTAATGCTTCCTCCGCCGTAAACAAGCAAAATATTTTTTCCGTATTTCGGGAGCTCTTCTGATAATGCTTGAAGCTGATCTTTTCCGAAGATTAATTTTGTGGGATTATGATAAATGAAATTTTCCATACTATCTGTATACCTCCTAGTTGAATATAAAGTGAGTTGTCGCATTACGCGAACAAGAATGTAAGTATAAATGTAAAACAAAAATTTTTCAAGAGTTAAGTTCTCAAATCGCGTACTTTATTTTATTGAGTAATTAAAATGAAGAAAATGGCTTCTTAGATATAAAAAAGAGAGCAAGTAAATGCTCTCTTTAAAGTTCTTTATAAGCCATTTTTCTATACGTAACAAATCCTTCTTTTTCGTAAAAGCTCTCGGCAATCGTATTGTCACTCCAGTAATCTAACTCAATTGTAGTGATCTCTTTTTCACGAGCAATGCTATAAATTTCTTTCATCAAACTCGAACCAAACCCTTTGTTTTTGTAGGGTTCTGCGATGTTTATTTGATGAACATAAATTGACTTGTAAGTCTTTTTAAACACTGTCTCTGAATACTGCTTTATTTCCAGCCAAGCGAATCCCACATGCTGACCTTCGTTTTCTCCTAAAAGAAAGATAAATCTATCGTCTTTCATCACGTTCTTAAAAAATTCATGTATCTTCTGAAAATCATATGTTTGAAAGTGCTCGGGGTATAATTCTACATGCAGTTGATGAACAGACTGATTAAGCTTGGCAATTGTATCAGCATCGAAAGTACGGCTAATCTTCAATTTTTTCTCTCCTATATATCTCGTATTTAGTAATGGTCGTTATGAATTTATTTCGTTTAATATAGCCGGTGCGTTTGAGGTAAATAACAGATAGTTTTTATTGGTCGTTTTTATAAAGACGCGGTCAGTTGTTCCGTACGGAGGGCCAATTCGAATGGCGTTTACTTCTTTGCCTCCGTACGTGTCATCTTCCGTTACTTCAAGAATGTCTTCTAAAGGAATCGTAAAGTGTGAAAGCTGCCATTTTATAATGAGATTATCATTTATTTTTCGGACACTGATAGTTGGTGTAAACATTTTATACCTCCCCTTTAATTAACATTTCTTTTCATCATTATAGAATAATTTTCTTTATTTGTAATTTTATTAACATTTTGTCTTTCTTTTTTATATACCCTTTATTGTTAAGATTGACATAAATTTTTTGGTAACTTCTACTCAAAAAAGGTGAACCTTGTTGTCCGAGATTCACCTTTTTTTGCTTATCGTTAGCCGTATAGCTTTTTATTTCTTATCTTCTCTTTGGATACACTCATGCAAAGGTACAACCTTGGTTTTCTTTGCTATTTTATATCCCCACCACGTCGCTAAAAAGAGAGGCAGACCGATGTATGAGACCGTCAAGCCGTACCAATCAATTTTGTCGGAAAGTACCGCTTGATAATTCTGTCCTAGAATAACGATGAGGCACATTCCAAATGCAAGAACAGGACCTAGAGGAAACCATTTTGCTTTATAAGCCAGTTCATTTATATCCCGTCCTGAAGCAACATATGCTTTTCGGAAACGATAGTGGCTGACGGCAATACCAATCCACGCAATAAATCCGCTCATGCCTGAAGCGTTTAAAAGCCACATATACATTTGATCGCCAAAAATTGATGTTAAAAAGGCAAGACCGCCAATGATAGTGGTTAAAACAAGCGCGTTTACTGGAATTCCTCGACGATTAATTTTTCGAAGCGCTTTAGGCGCTTGCCCTTCATTGGCCATGGACCATAACATTCGCGTAGAAGCATATAAGCCAGAAGTTCCGGCTGATAAAACCGACGTAAGAATAACAGCATTCATCACTGAAGCAGCTGCAGCAATTCCTGCTTTTTCAAAAACAAGCGTAAATGGACTAACAGCAATGTTATCCACATCTCCTCCTAGAAGAGATGGACTTGTGTAAGGAATGATAAGCCCAATTACAGCAATGGCTGCAATATAAAATAGAAGAATGCGCCAAAAGACTTGGCGAATGGCTTTTGGGATATTTTTTTGAGGGTTTTCACTTTCCCCCGCCGCAATGCCGACTAGCTCTGTACCTTGAAAAGAAAATCCCGCGATAAAGAAAATGCTTAGTACGGACAGAAATCCGCCGTTGACCGGCGCTTCTTCTAATGTAAAGTTTTTAAAACCGATATATTCACCGCCGAAAATGCCAAATATGGTCAGAAGGCCCACTCCGATAAACACAATGATGGTTACTACTTTTACGAGAGCAAACCAATATTCAGATTCTCCATAGCTTTTTACAGATAGGAAATTAAGTAAAAAAATTAAGCCTAAAAACAAAGCGCTCCAGATAATACTTGGCACATCAGGGAACCAAAACTTCATGATAATAGCAGAAGCAGCTATTTCTACAGCGAGCGTAACAGCCCAGTTAAACCAGTAGTTCCAGCCGAGCGCAAAGCCGAGAGCTGGGTCTACATAATGACTGGCGTACGTTGAAAAAGAACCTGATACCGGCATAAACGTGGCCATTTCTCCAAGACTAGTCATGAGAAAGTAAACCATAATTCCAATAGCCCCGTAAGCAATCAGCGCTCCTCCAGGTCCAGCAGTTTGGATGGATGATCCGGTAGCTAGAAATAAGCCCGTTCCGATTGACCCTCCAATGGCAATCATGGTCATATGACGCGCTTTTAAATGGCGTTTTATATGCTTATCGTCCTGCTTCTTTTCTTCTTCATTACGATTTATATCGACCGCTTCCATACTTATCCCACCTTTATAAATGAACTATGCGCACATGTTTAATGTAAAGCGTATAAGAATATCCATCTCCCACAAAAAGCAGGAGATGGACTCTTCATTGCTTACTTTGAAAAATCAAAGTAGTTTCGTTTTAATAGACGAGGCAGGCTCATAAGCTGTTCGTACGTTACACTTTTTTCTAAGGCAGAGGTGTTAATTAAAAACAGTTGATCTTCAATGTGCCCAACCGTTTCATCTGTTTGATACGTAATCCCGCATTCTGAACATGTAATGGAAGGCGTCTCTTTAATTTCTATAGCTTTTGTGCCGTCAGGAAGCTCCCAATAAACCGTTGCATCCGTCTCTTTCGCTTCATATGATTCGCACCATTGGCATTTCAACATTATTCCTCCTTCGCTCCCGCCGTTTCGTATTTTTTCATTTGCGTTTCAAATTTTTTCTCTTTTAATTGATCGCGCTTTTCACGCTTGTCTTTTAAAGAGCTATGCTCTGGATTTTGGTCATACGTTTTCCGGCGGTCAAGACGGTTTAGACCTTCCGGCGTTAAGTTGAACTTTGTATCATCAATAATCGAAAGAACACCGTTGCTTTCAAATTTTTCAAACACTTCAGGATATACTTTTTTATAAAATTCTTCTGCGCTGCCACTTTGGTAATTTTGCGGCTCCGGATAAGACGTAATAACACCTTCAAAGTTTCGAAGCACAACTTTATTGGAGCTTTGAGAAATAATGTAGTTTGGCTGCAGCGGAATTTTACCGCCTCCTCCAGGAGCATCCACGATAAACGTAGGAACTGCATAGCCGGACGTATGGCCGCGAAGTCCTTCCATAATTTCTAGTCCTTTACTGATTGGCGCACGGAAATGGCCGATTCCTTCTGATAAATCACATTGATAAATGTAGTAAGGTCTCACGCGAATTTTTACTAAATCATGCATAAGCTGCTTCATGATTGGCACGCTGTCGTTAATTCCGGCTAAAATAACCGCTTGGTTTCCAACTGGTACTCCTGCGTTGGAAAGCATTTCACAAGCACGCTTTGATTCTTCTGTAATTTCAATTGATGTGTTGAAGTGCGTATTCAGCCAAACCGGATGATATTTCTTTAAGATGTTGCAAAGATTTTCTGTAATGCGCTGCGGGAACACCACAGGTGCTCTTGTACCGATACGAATAATTTCTACGTGCGGAATATCGCGCAAATTTTTCAAAATATATTCTAAAATATTATCATTGATTAATAGGCCGTCTCCTCCGGAAATTAATACATCACGGATTTGAGGGTTGGCAGCAATGTAATTAATAGCTGTATCCAGCTGTTTTTTTGGAACGCCCATGCCAATTTGTCCTGAAAAACGTCTTCTTGTACAGTAGCGGCAGTACATAGAGCACTGATTTGTAACTAAAAACAGCACGCGGTCTGGATAGCGGTGCGTTAAGCCAGGAACCGGTGAATCTTCATCTTCATGAAGCGGATCTTCTAAATCATACCTTGTCTTATGCAGTTCTTCTGAAATAGGAACGGACTGCATTCTGATTGGACATTTCGGATCGTTCTCATCCATTAACCATGCGTAATAAGGAGTGATGTTTAACGGAATCGTTTTGGTTGCAATTTTAACGCCTTCTTCTTCTTGAGGTGTTAAATTGATCACTTTCTTCAAATCTTCCAATGTTTTAATCGTGTTTGTCAGCTGCCATACCCAGTCGTTCCACTGCTCGTCCGTTACATCTTTCCAAAGCTCAATTTCCTTCCAATGTCTGCTTGCTTTATATAATGTATTTTTCATTTTATATTCCCTCCAAAGTTCATTTTTTGAATAGATGTTCTATTAAGAAATTGACCGCACCATATAATAGCGATCTTCTCCTTCGCCAAACTCTCCTGCTCGCGTTTCTTTAATCGTAAAGCCCATTTTTTTATACAGCTTCACAGCACCTTCATTTTTTACATTCACAGTCAAACAAACGCTTTCAAAACTATCTTTTTGTAGAATCGAAAATATTTCTTCTAAGAACAGCTGTCCAATTCCGCTTCCTTGTTTATCAGAGCGGACGTAGAACCCAAAGATATAAGCTTTTGTGACATCTTTGTAATCTCGAAGCAGCTCGCAAATGGCAATTGGCCTTGCGTCATTTTCCTGGAAATATTGAATGAGCTTTCCGTAGCGCGCTAAAGGTACAAGCGTCTGTTCATCCACGGCTCCCATGCCCGGAAACGCATCTTTTTCAAGTTCGATCATCATCTTTTGCTGTTCAGGAGTTAACGATTCCGGCACTTCGATATGATACTGCTCTTTTAATGCATCCATTTTTCTTTCCTCCTTTTTTCACTTTCATACTTGACATCTTGCAGCGGCCATATTGGTTTTGGAATGTGCTGATACTTAAAGGTCGTTAAGCGATTTGACGCTACGCCTGGCGCATCCACATAGATGATAGATCCTACAAGCGGTTCAAAAGCAGCTCTGAAATGATTTTTAGCTTTTAAACCAATGATTTTTTTCGTCGCTGGCTCAATGCCAATATGGCGAAAAAGTTCAGGATCATTGGCTGATACCGGCCTTCCAATCAGCAAAATGTCTAATTCTCCTACTTGAATGTGAGCTGCACCTTTTACATTTACTTTTAAATGCTGATTAAACGGTCCCGAATTGTAAAACTCACCTTCCGACAAAGCAACGACCTTCGCCTCAACTTCAACGGGCTTTCCGAACTCAGGAGAAACTTTTCCTCCTAAGGAAAGAGAGACGTAGTTCCCAACTCCTGCTTGCACGCATTGTTTAATAGATTCAGGGTCATAAAGACCTCCAAACAGTGTCCCTGGCATATTTAGCTTCAGCATGTATTCCAAAAGCTCTGTTGTGTCGCCGCTTCCGCAGCTTAAAGGATTGTCCGCTATATCAGCAAGCACAATTGGCTGTTCGCTTGATAGTTTTAACGCTGTTTGCAGACCTTCTTCAACGGTAGGCAAATCCACGATAAACTCTTCTTTTATACTCCAAAACTGAGAAGCTAGTTTCTTTGCTGTTTTTTCTGCTATTTCAGGATTCAAAGCTGTTACGAGCACGCTTGCTGCGGCAATTGGAATATCAGAATACGGAAAGCCTCCAAAAATGGAAACATTGTATACGTCTGCTTCTTGCTCAGCTTGCTTAGCAAGGTCAATCATTTTTTTCATAGGGCCTTCTGCTGTTCGCATATTAATCGACGGCAAAAGCATAGGCAATTTTTTAAAAGACGCATAATAGATAGCGCTTTCTTTTACTTGTGTTAAAAGTGCTCGCGCAGCGTTCACTCCTTGTTCGTACATATCAACATGAGGATATGTTTTAAAACCGAAATGAAGCGGCGTGTACGTAAGCATATCTTCACTGATATTTGCGTGCATATCGAGCGTAGTAGCAATGGGAACGTCGCTTCCTATAAAGCTTCTTATTTGACTTAACAAATGAGCTTCAGGATCGAAAAGATGCTCTACTACCATTGCGCCGTGCAAAGCAATTAATAAGCCATCTAGCGGGCCGGCGTGAGTAAGCGCATGCAGCATTTGCTTTTCAATTGTGTAATAAGCCGCCGAAGATACAACCCCAGACGGAACTGCAGCTGCACAAACAAGGGGAACGATCTCTACTTGCTTCTCTTGCTTTAACACATCCAAAAATCCCCCTACTTCTGTTTTGGTTCCTGAGTATGCTTTATATATTTCCGTTCCAACAAAATATCCTTCTTGTACAAAGTGTTCTATTTCTGTTTTTAATGGACTAAAGCTGTGAGATTCATGATAAAAAAAGGCAATGCCAATGCGATATGAAGACATGTGCTCCTCCTTTTCGCTAAGGTGCGAGATTAATAGTTGGTATAGACAGACTTCCATTCTGTCATCACATCAAACGCATGATGAGAAACTTCCCTGTGGCCGTTGCCAGACATTTTCATTCCTCCGAACGCTACCCCCATTTCAGCATTAGATGTTCCGTTATTGATATAGACTAATCCGCTAACAGCGTCTTTTGCAGCTCGGCTGGCATAGTGCAAGCTGCTTGTATAAATAGAAGTGGAGAGCCCATACATTGTTCCATTATTGACGCTCATTGCTTCTTGGTAGCCATCTACTTCAATAAAAGCAAGCACGGGACCAAAAATTTCTTCTTGAGCAATCGTGTGGTTCGAACTGACGTTATCAATAATTGTAGGCATGTAATAACAAGTTCCTAACTCTGATAAAGCATGACCTCCGAGAGCAATATTTCCGCCTTCTTCCACCGCTTTTTGTACGTAATTTTCTACTAAACGGCACTGCTGTTCATTAACAAGCGGACCTATCACAACTCCTTGTTCAAGGCCATTTCCAATCTTCATTTCTTTTGTAAGAGCTATTACTTTTTTCAAAAGCTCTTCTTTTACTGAACGCTCCACGATGACTCTGCTAGCTGCGGTACAGCGCTGCCCTGTGGTCGTAAATGCTGATTTAACAATTCCTTCTGCTGCTTTATCCAAATCGGCATCCTTTAATACAATAACAGCGTTTTTTCCTCCTAGCTCTAAAGAAATACGCTTTAAGGTTTTGCTGCTCATTTCTGCTAACTGCTGACCAACTTCCGTAGAACCTGTAAATGAGATGATTTTCACTTCAGAGTGCGTAGCAAGCTTTTGTCCAACGATTCTGCCCGATCCTGTAAGCAAGTTAATTGTTCCTTTTGGAAGCCCCGCAGCGTGCAATACTTCCATAAAAATCTTCGCTGAGAGCGCCACTTCTGAAGCCGGCTTCCAGACAACGGTATTGCCAGCGATTAAAGCGGCAAACATTTTATAAGAAGCGAGAGAAACAGGAAAGTTCCAAGGTGTAATACATGCCACAACTCCAAGCGGTTCGCGAATCATTTTTATATCTCTGTCAGGAAAGCCAGCGGGCACTATTTCGCCAAACAAACGTCTTCCTTCTCCCGCCATATACTGAGCTGTTGCAATGACGACACCAACTTCGCCTATGGATTCTGATAGCGGTTTTCCCATCTCTTTTGTCATCACTTGAGCTAGCTCTTCTTTTCGGTCTTCAAAAATCTCAGCTGCTTTTGTTAAAAATGCTGCACGTTCAGGAATAGATGTATTTTTCCAATGGCTGTAAGCTGTACTAGCCGCTCTTACCGCATCATCGACTTGACTAGCCGTAGCGGCTGCGCACGTTCCGACGAGCTCTTGTGTTGCAGGGTTTATACTTTCAAAATAGGTTTGCTCCTCTTCACTTACCCACTCGCCGTTAATATATAAATTTCCTTGTAACAGTTCAGTTTTAGTCTGACTCATATTGTTACCCTCCTTTTCATTTAAAAAGCTAGTTAATTGAAACTGCTTCTGTAATGGCTTCTTCTAGTAAAGACAGCCCTTGATCCAGCACGTCTTTATCAATATTTAGCGGCAGCATTAAACGAATGGTTTGCCCTTTGACTCCGCAGTTCATAATTAACAGTCTTTTTTCCAGCGCTTTTGATTTAATAACAGGGACATAAGCAGCTGCTGTTTCAACATGAAATTCAATACCAATCATCATACCAATTCCTCTAACTTCTTTAATGGCAGGTAAATGTCCGATAGAATGCTGAAGACGTTTCACGATATCCGCGCCTACTTTTTCGCTGCGCTCTACAAGCTTTTCTTCTTCAATGATTGAAATATTAGCTAAAGCAGCTGCGCACGATACTGGATTTCCTCCAAAAGTAGAACCATGTCCAGCTGTTGGCCATTTCTCATGCAGTTCTCGGCTTGCTACAATGGCTCCTAAAGGCATGCCACCGGAAAGAGCTTTTGCTAAAACTAAAATATCTGGTGTGACTCCAGCATGTTCTGCGGCAAACATTTTTCCAGTGCGCCCAAATCCCGTTTGCACTTCATCAAAAATAAGCAGAATGCCGTAATCATTCGCTATGTCTCTCAGTGCGCGTAAAAAGCTAGAAGGAGCAGGGTAATAGCCTCCTTCGCCCATAACTGGCTCAATTACAATCGCTGCTACGCGGGAAGGATCCACTCGCAGTTCAAACAGCTTTTGCAGTTGATTTAAGCAATATGCTTCTGCATCTTCCTCGTCAACATTAGGAAGCTGACTTGGATACGGATAAGGAACGTGATACACTTCTCCTAAAATCGGCTCGTAGTAGCTGCGGTATTTTGAACTTGAAGCCGTAATAGCTGTAGCTCCTAGTGTACGACCGTGAAAAGAACCTTCAAAAGCAATGATTGCTGGCCTGCCAGTTGCCGCTTTTGCTAATTTGAGCGCACCATCAATGGCTTCTGCGCCTGAGTTTGAAAAAAACACCGTGTCTAAGTTTCCAGGCGTAATTTGCGCAAGTTTTTCCGCCAAATTCACTGCTGTTTCGTAATAGCCGTAGTTTAAGCCTAGATGAAGCAGCTGATCTGCTTGTTTTTTTATCGCTTCTACCATCTTTTCATGCGTATGACCCACTGCATTGACAGCTACTCCTGATACAAAATCAATATATTCCTTGCCATCAGCTGTCCAAAATTTTGCACCGTGCGCTTTTTCAATAACAAGCTCTGTTACTCTTGTCATCACCGGTGATAAATGTTTTTTTCCTTTGGTTTGAAGCTCTTCTGTTTTACTTTGCACTTTCATATGACTCATCCTTTCTTATGTGCTGATGAAAAATAGAAAACGCATGATCTAGCAATCTCACTATTTCATCAACTTCTGATTTCGTTATATTTAAAGGAGGACTGATAATGATATGCTCTCCTTTATGTCCATCTATAGATCCGGATCCTGGATAAAAGACGCCTCCAAGCTCCATACAAATTTCATTGAGCTTTTCACTGGCTGCTTCACGTGGCTCGAAAAATATCTGTTGATTGGCATCTTTCATTAGTTCTAATCCAATTAAAAGTCCGCGGCCGCGAATACCTGAAATATAAGGATACTTGCGCTGCAGAGCTACTAAACATTCCATTAAATACGCGCCTTGAGTTTCAACGTTTTGAAGGATATTCATTTCTTCGTACATATCCAAAGCAGCAAGGCCTGCCGCTATTGAAACAGGATGTCCACTGTACGTATAGCCATGAAGAAATTTCCCGCTGCTATTTTCTAACAGACCTTGAATCAGGCGGTCATGGACAATCATTCCTCCTAAAGGAGCGTACCCAGCTGAAACTCCTTTACCAAACGTTAGGATATCCGGTTCAATTCCGAATTGTTCCACTGCAAAATCAGTTCCCGTTCTCCCGAAGCCTGTCATCACTTCATCAACAATCAAAAGAATGTCATAGCGGCTGCAGAGCTCACGTACTTTTTTGAAATAGTCAAGCGGAGGTACAACAGCTCCTTGCTGACTTCCTACAATGGGCTCTGCGATAAAAGCTGAAATATTTTCTGGACCAAGCTCTAAAATAGTTCGTTCAATATCGGTGATGCAGCTCCAGTTTTGATTTGCCACGCAGTCTTCTTGATTGCGATTATACGGACAGCGATGACAATACGGAGAATAGACGTGCGCAAAATGTAAAAGGTTGGGTGTATAAGGATATCGTCTTTTTACATCTCCTCCAGCTGATAGTGCCCCTATCGTATTTCCGTGATAGGACTGCCACCTTCCGATTACGATGTGTTTTTGCATATTTCCGGCATCTCTGTGATATTGCCTTGCTAATTTTAATGCACTTTCATTAGCTTCTGATCCTCCTGATGTAAAATAGACTTTGTTCAAATGAAGCGGCGCCATTTTACCAATTTTTTCCGAAAGTTTATGCAAAACATTCGTTTCAAAACGCAATGTATGAACAAACGCCGCTTTTTTTGCTTGCTCCGCCATCGCCTCGGCTATTTGCGCAATGCCGTGCCCTAAATTTGCCGCCACGGCCCCGGAGCAGCCGTCTAAATACTTTTTGCCTTGTTCATCTATTAAGTAGCTTCCTTCACCGTGTGTAATCATTGGGTACTTTTTTGTTAAATCTCTATGAAACACATAGTCTCTTGTTATTTCGTCCATCTTTCCACCACCATCGCCATTCCTAATCCTCCTGCAACGCAAATAGTAGCCAGACCGTATCGTCTTTTTTGCTTTTGGAGCTCATGACACAGAGTTGTTATAATTCTTGCCCCGGAGCATCCTAAAGGGTGTCCAAGCGCAATCGCTCCTCCGTTTACATTCACTTTTTCTGATGTGATGTCCCATTCTCTTAAGCAAGCAATACTTTGAGCGGCAAATGCTTCGTTTAATTCAATCAAGTCTATATCACCTAAGCTTAAACCGACTTTATTTAAAGCAACTTGCGAAGCAGAAACGGGGCCAATTCCCATTTCCTTTGGAGAGACGCCCGCTGCGGCAAACGACACAATCTTTGCCATAGGCGTTAATCCAAGGTGCTCAGCTTTTTCTTCCGACATCAGCAGCAGCATCGAAGCGCCATCGTTTCTGCCGGATGAATTGCCGGCTGTAACCGTTCCATTTCTTTGAAAAACAGGCTTAAGCGCACCAAGCTTTTCTTTGCTAGTAAGACGAGGAAATTCATCTGTTGCAAAATGCCTCATACCTTTTTTTCCTTCTTTTACAGCTACCGGGATAATTTCTTCTTCAAACAAATCAAGTTCTATAGCCCGCCTAGCTTTTTCCTGACTATAAAAAGCAAACTCATCTTGTTCCGTGCGGCTAATACTATATTTTTCAGCGAGCCACTCGGCCGTCTGTCCCATCGTAAACGTTCCGTATAACGTTTCAGGCTGTGATTTTGGCTGACTTTCTGTATTAGAGTCATAGAGTGTTAAATCACCAACGTGAAAACCAAAACGAGTGCCTACCGTATAGTGCGGTGCTTGAGACATGCTTTCCACTCCTCCGGCTAATACCACTTCGGCTTGACCTGATAAAATGGACATAGCTCCATTCATTACAGCCTGCATGCCTGAACCGCACTGGCGGTGCACGGTATAAGCTGGAATACGTTCAGAGAATTGAGCTTTCAGCCCGGCTACTCTCGCTATATTAGGAGCATGAGCGCTTTGTTTCGTCTGTCCGACAATGATTTCATCAACAATCTCTGACGTATATCCCGCTGAAGACAAATTGTTTTTCATCACAAGAGAGACTAGTTCTTCTGGAAGCGTATCTGCAAGCGAACCGCCAAACTTTCCAATAGGCGTTCGAAATGCATTTACAATCACTGCCATTATGCTGTCACCTCATTGTTTTTATTAAATAATTTAGAAACGCGAAAAGAAGCCTGTGTTTTTTGTTGCACTGTCTCTAAAGAAACACCCGGAGCTGTTTCAAGAAGTTCAAGACCATGGTCTGTTACCGAAAAGACAGCTAATTCTGTAATAATCATATCGACTCGTCTCTCTGAAGTAAGCGGATAAGTTAACTCCTCAACCAGCTTTGACTCTCCTTGGCTGTTCGTATGAAGAGTCGTAACAATCACTTTTTTTGAGCCTTCTAATAAATCCATTGCTCCTCCTACGCCAAGAACACTTTTCCCCGGAACAGCCCAGTTCGCAATTCGGCCTGTTTCATCTACTTGAAGCACTCCAAGAATCGATACATTCACATGGCCTCCGCGTATCATGGCAAAAGAATCAGCGCTGTTAAAAAATGAGGCACCTTCTAAAACCGTGACGGGCAGCTTTCCAGCATTCACAAGTTCTGGATCTATATAATCTTCTTCAGGAGTAGGGCCAACGCCAAGAATCCCGTTTTCTGAATGTAAAAACACGTGAACATCGGGTGAAATATAATTAGCAACTAAAGTAGGAATGCCGATCCCTAAGTTCACTGTATCTCCGTGACAAAGCTCTTTTGCAGCACGCGCAGCAATATATTGTTTGACGTTCATCTTAATTTTCTCCTTTCACTACGATATAAGTAACGTATAAATGAGGAGTTACAATTTCTTCAGGAGAAATCTGTCCAACTTCAACAACTTCTTCTACTTCTGCAATCACGATATCAGCAGCCGTTGCCATCATTGGATTAAAGTTTCTTGCTGATTTGCTGTAAATAAGATTTCCGAGTCGATCTGCTTTTTTAGCTTTTATTAGAGCTACATCTGCGTGCAGCGATTCTTGCAAAACATATTTCTTTCCTTTTAATACTCGTTCTTCTTTTCCTTCCGCCAGCTGAGTCCCTACGCTCACAGGCGTATAAAATCCTCCGATGCCCGCACCTCCTGCCCTAATAGCCTCGGACATTGTTCCTTGCGGGATGAGCTCCACTTGGAGTTCTTGTTGTTGATAAGCTTGTACAACTTCAGGGTTGGAAGTAAAATAAGAACCTATGGCTTTTTTTACTTGTTTTTTTTGAACCAATACACCTAATCCTTTTCCAGGTTCACCGAGGTTATTACTAATAATCTCTAAATCTTTAAGGTTTGATTTGGCAATCGCTTCAATCAGACTAAGCGGGCTTCCAACGAGACCAAATCCACCTACCATAATGCGTGCGCCATCCGTTATTTTTTCTATTGCTTCTTCGCGCGTGATGATTTTGTTCATTTTGTTTCCTCCTTTTCTTTTTATATTTCACAGCGCTCTACGCGAAAAAAACCAAGCAGGACACAATGACTCCCCAAAGAAACAGGGATGTCCCCACTCTTTGTAAAGTGTGTGTGTCTGCTTGGTTTTAATAAGACCATGAAAAGAGGTTGTCTTCTCACTTTATTCTAACCAAACGCTATGTAATTTTTTGATTCACATTATCCCAGTAACGTTGGATTGCAGCCTGAAGCGCTACGATAATCGCCTGTTGAGATGGAGCAAAATAATAATTTTGAATACGTTCAATAAGAGGTTCAATTCCATCTGCAAGGCAGTAACCAATAAGCAGCTTCCGGAAAAAATTTTGCGTCAGCTCCGTAATAAACGTAAACTCAGCATTTACAATTTTATGCTCTGTCAGATCCACTTCTAGTACAATTCCCGCATGCTTATACATTTCATACATGGAAGTTCCCTGTGGAGCTTTTGCATATCCTGTCACAATGACTGTATTCAGTATTTGCATGCCCCTTAATCTCCTTTTAAAAACTATTTAATTACTCCGCACTTTTACACTAATAATTCTGAAAGGTCAAATGAGATTAACTCATATGCTTTTAGTTATGTAAGTGCTTTCATTTTTAAAAAGATATGTTCTTACACAACTAATATTTCGCCTTTTCTAGACAAAATCCTTCTTTTCTTTTAAAAAAACTTTCTATTTTTTTATTTATTCGGCTTTATTGAAATTTATTCGAGTCTCCATCAAACTTTTCATCTGCTATACGGATGGACTCTGTTGGACAGCCTTCAAACGCATCTATTAAATCGTCTTCCAGCTCTTGGGGCACTTCAGCCGTGCCTTGATTATCATCAAGTATAACGAACGCAATTCCTTCATCATCATAATCATAAATATCAGGTGCCGCAGCTCCGCATGCACCGCACGCAATACACGTTTCTTTATCGACTATCGTATATTTCCCCATGATCATTCTCCTAACTAAGTTTAAAAGTTATTACTCATTACCAGCCGCGTTCTTGCATACGATTTTCTGGTAATAATGATGAAATTTCAATCCCTTTCATTGCACTTCCTAACCCTTTTGATAAGCTTGCAATCAGTTCATAGTCTTGATAATGAGTAGTTGCTTCCACGATTACTCGCGCAAATTTTTCAGGGTTGTCTGATTTGAAGATTCCTGATCCAACGAACACACCGTCTGCTCCAAGCTGCATCATTAACGCTGCGTCTGCAGGTGTTGCTACGCCGCCTGCTGCAAAGTTTACAACCGGTAAGCGGCCTTCACGTTTAATTTGCAGTAATAACTCATAAGGCGCACCTAATAGTTTTGCTTCTGTCATTAACTCGTCTTCATCCATGCCTACAACTTTACGTACTTGAGCGTTGACTTGGCGCATATGACGCACTGCTTCGACGATGTTTCCTGTTCCTGGTTCGCCTTTTGTACGAAGCATCGAAGCACCTTCACCAATTCGTCTTGCTGCTTCCCCTAAATCACGGCATCCGCATACAAATGGAACCGTAAATGTACTTTTGTTAAGGTGATATTCCTCATCAGCTGGAGTGAGTACTTCACTTTCGTCAATATAGTCTACACCCATTGCTTCTAGCACGCGTGCTTCAACAATATGGCCAATACGAGCTTTTGCCATAACTGGAATGGATACAGCGTTCATCACTTCTTCAACAATTGTTGGGTCTGCCATACGAGACACGCCGCCTGCTGCACGAATATCAGCTGGAACACGCTCTAATGCCATAACGGCAACAGCGCCTGCTGCCTCTGCAATTTTTGCCTGTTCTGCATTGATCACGTCCATGATAACGCCGCCTTTTTGCATTTCTGCCATTCCCCGCTTCACGCGGTCCGTTCCATTTCTCACCATATTCAATTCCTCCTTTATATGTTCAAACACTTATTATGCAACTTCCATGCCAGTGTTAAAATATAGAAGAAATTAGTAAAAAACATTGATTTTTATGCCAAATTATTAAGCGGTTTTTAAAAAATTGGCAGGTGAAAGCCAATTTTTTAAACCAAAACAGCTCCCATCCCTATTAGAGACGGAAGCTGTTTTGTTAAGGAACTAACACTAATTTTCCGGTCGTTTTTCTTCCTTGAAGCAGACGATGCACATCTGCCGCTTCATCAAGTGAAAATGTGCCGCCCAGCATTAATTTTAACTGACCGGAATTCACGTAGTTTAATAGCTCATGCAAGCTTTGTTGATAAATCACTGGTTTTGCCATCATTTGAGGTAAGAAAAAGCCTAGAACCGATTGATTTTTTTCCATCAGGCGGGCGGGGTTAAATTTTACAGGTTTTCCGCTAGCCATTCCGTAAAAAACGAGGCGCCCAAATGGTGCAAGACATTGAAGAGATTCATAGAATATATGCCCTCCTACCATTTCTAAAATAATATCGGCTCCTTTTCCTTCCGTCACTTCTAAAATTTGTTTTTCCCAGCCTGTTTCTGTATAGTTAATCGCTTCGTCAGCTCCGAGATTTTTTGCAAGTTCAAGCTTTTCTTTGGAGCTCGCTGTAGCAATAACTTTTCCAGCTCCAAAAATTTTGGCAAGCTGAACAGCTAAGGTTCCAACACCGCCTGCTGCCGCATGAACGATGACGGTTTCTCCTTTTTCAAGGCGACCCATTGTTTTTAAGATATGATAAGCCGTGAGTCCTTGAAGAGGCAAAGCAACCGCTTGTGTTAAATCCACATTATCCGGCAACGGAATAAGGCCTCTTGAATCTGCCAGCGTGTACTCAGCGTAGCCTGTTGCACGATTAGATCCTAGCAGCGTCACGACTTTTGTACCTACTTGTATTCCTTTTACATCCTCGCCTACTTCAACCACTTCGCCCGCCACTTCAGATCCAGGAATAAAAGGCAGCGGTGTTTCGACTACGTATGCTCCTTCACGCCTCGCAGCGTCGGCGTAATTAACGCCGATTGCCGCAACTTTAATGAGCACATCTTTCTTTTTTGGTACAGGGCGTGCAATATCGATAACTTGAAGAACATCAGGTCCTCCGTACTGCGTAAATTGAATGGCTTTCATCTTATATCCCCCTCTTATTTCCCTTGAAATAGTGGCTTTCTTTTTTCTTTAAACGCAGATATTCCTTCTTGATGATCTCTTGTTTCTACCATAAGAACTTGCGTTAGCCTTTCTTGTTCAAGGACTTGTTCTAACGTTAAATGAAAAGAATCATTGACAATTTTTTTCATTTTTCCATACGCTTTCGTTGGTCCTTGTGATAAGCGACTTGCAAAGGATGTGACCTCATCTTTCAGCTGATTTAACGGAACTATACGGTTTAAAAAACCAGCTTTGTAAGCCGTATCGGCATTCATAGGCTCTCCTAAAAATAACAGTTCCTTAGCTTTGTGGGGACCAACGACCTTTGTAAGAAAGTAAAGGCCTCCTCCGTCTGAAATCAATCCAACTTGAGAAAAGCTTAATACGAACCGACTTTCTTCTGACGCAATGATAAAGTCAGAAGCGAGAGCTAAATTAAAAGCCGCTCCTGCTGCAAATCCATGAACTGCTGAAATAATTGGCTTCTCTAGATTTTGCATCGCTAAAATACATTCATTTAAACGGCCGATATGTTCATAAACATCAGATCCGGATGCTTGGCCCATCGTTTTTACATCGCCTCCGGCAGAAAATGAGCGCCCTGCGCCATTTAATATAACCACTTTAATAGACTCATCGCTTTGCGCCTGTTTTATTTCAGATGTTAACTTTCCAATCATTTCCTCACTGAATGCATTTAAACGATCCGGACGATTTAACGTTAAAGATAAAATAGTCCCCTGCTTTTCTACCACTAAATCACTCATATTTCGGATTCCCTCCTTTTTATTTTGCATTAAACGATAAGCCACCCACCATCTACTAATAAATCACTTCCCGTCATATACGATGCCTCTTCAGACGCTGCAAAAGCAATAACGTTTGCAATTTCATCTGGTTTACCTACACGTTTTAAAGCCGTATTTTTTTCGATTGCCTTAGTGAAGCGCTCATTTTCAAGTCCAGGCTGTGTTAAAGGTGTTTCTACGAATCCAGGAGACACAGAGTTTACTCTGACTCCTTGAGGTGCTAATTCAAATGCCATTGCTTTTGTAAAGTTAATTAAAGCAGCTTTAGCAGCGCTGTAGTGAGGGATTTGTGCACCTGCTTTATGTCCTGAAAGAGAAGCGATGTTAACAATAGATCGATTTCCTCCTATTTCTTCAGTTAAAAAAGGAATCAAATGTTTTGTTACAAGAAACACGCTTGTTAAATTGACGTCCTGCACGTGTTTCCACTGTTCAAGAGTTGTTTCTTTGATGGTTGAATTAACTGATCCGCCTGCGTTATTAATTAATAAATGAATTTGTCCGTACTTTTCTTTTATAAACTCAGCCAGCTCTTTGACGTCTTCTTCTTTCGTTACATCAGCTGGGAAAATATCCGTGCATTTTCGTTCACACCGTGTGTCAATAGCGGATGCAGCCTGTACTAGTTTTTCTTTCGTTCGCCCGACAAGAATGACGCGAGCGCCTTCTTTCGCCATTCTCTGAGCGGTCGCTTCTCCAATGCCGCTTCCAGCTCCTGTAATAACAGCTATTTGCCCTTCAAAACGCATAATATCCCTCCTTATACAACATATCGCCCGCTGTCGATAAATTCACGGGCGATATCTCGATTGCGCGTGAACTCTCCTTCACTTTGCAAATCATTCATCCATTTCCCAAGAATTGTACGGTATTGTCGGTGTTTTTCACCCGTTAACATCCCGTTTATTAATTGTCGAGCCTGCTTTTCAATTTCAAATAGCGTTTCACTGACAACGGTTGCTGTCAGCTTGCTTTTTAATGTTTCTTGTTCTTCTCCATTTTTGTTCACGGCTTTTTCCGCGCGCAGCACAGATGACTCTATCGCAAATAGTCCAACAGCAATTTCTGCGAGCTTCATCAGCGTTTCTTGTTCTTGTGCTAAGTTGGCGTTAAACGTTTGGAATGCTGTTCCTAACAAAGCAAGAAATAAATGTCTTGTGGTAATAACCGCCTGCTTTTCTCTTGCTAGAAGTTCATTTGAAGATATTTCCCACTGACCGCTCATCAATTCACTAACAGCATGTTCTACTTGTTTGCTCAGCTCTATTTCTCCTTTGGCTGCTTTTTTTAGAAGCTGAGTTGGAAGCAAAAGGCGGTTGATTTCATTTGTGCCTTCAAAAATACGATTGATGCGTGAGTCACGATATACTTGTTCTATTTTATATTCCTGAATAAACCCTGCGCCTCCATGAAGCTGCAGCGATTCATCGGCAATTAAATCAAGGGTTTCCGATCCATACACTTTACAAACTGAACATTCCATTGCAAATTCAGCCAGCTGTTTAGCTACTAACTTATGATTTTCACTTTCATATAAGCCGCCAAGCGCCTCTTCTAGTAAACCAGCTGTACGGTACTGAATAGATTCAGATGCAAAAATACGAGCTGCCATTTTTGCTATTTTTTCTTTTGAAGCATTAAATTCTGCAATAGCTGTTTTAAACTGCTTGCGTTCTTTTGTATAAGCTAAAGCAAGTTCAAACGCATATTTCGCTGCGCCCATACATGCAGAACCTAAGTTAAAACGTCCAAGGTTTAAGACGTTCAACGCAATCAAGTGACCTTTTCCTACTTGTCCAAGTACGTTTTCTACGGGTACTAAACAATCTTCATAAATAACTGGACGAGTAGACGAACCTTTGATTCCCATTTTCTTTTCTTCTGGCCCGAGAGACAGTCCTTCAAAACCTTTTTCTACAATAAAAGCGGTAAAATGTTCACCGTCTACTTTTGCATACGTGATGAACGTATCTGAAAAGGCAGCATTGGTAATGTACTGCTTCGTTCCATTTAATACATAATGCGTTTTTTCAGGATTTAATACGGCTTTTGTTTGGGCTGCAAGAGCATCAGAACCTGCTTCTGGCTCTGTCAAACAGTAGGCCCCAATATATTCGCCGCTTGCCAATTTAGGCAAGTATTTTTCTTTTTGCTCCTTGGTGCCAAAATACGTAATAGGAAGTGTCGCAATGCATGTATGATTAGAATGAGCGACTCCATATCCGCTTGTGCGGCCAATGATTTCACCGACAAGTCCTTTGCTTACTTTATCAAGACCTAGTCCTCCATATGCTTCTGGAATACTGTGAGCAAGAAGTCCAAGCTCGCCTGCTTTATGCATCAATTCTACTACTTTATTAAAATCCTGCTGCTCAATGTCATTATGGTAAGGGTCTACTTCTTTTTCAATAAACTGCTTTGCCGTCTGAGCAATCATACGATGCTCAGACGTTAAGTCTTCGGGTGTATAAACGTGATGCGCAGATGTTTTTTTTAGTAAAAATGATCCGCCTTTTGCTTCAGTTTTCATTTCAGACATATCGTGTCCTCCCCGTTTACTAGCTTTTTTTTCACTACCTTAGGAACTACGGAATAGACGTTTTTTTGGCTGACAAAGCCAATTTCGTTTAGAAAGCCATACTGAGTGAGCATTTCTCCTACGGCTGAGCGCTTCAATATTTCAACAGGTGAATGCTCATAAGCCTCATACAAAAGCAGTGCGGCTTTTGCAGCATCCGTTAAATGAAATGTTTTTAGTTGCAGCAGACAGCTTATAAAGTACCCCGCTCCATACAAATCTTCTAGACAGAAGCGATCGGATGAACCTGAACAAACTAATAAAACAGTTTCATCTTGACCTTGCTGACAAACAGCACTGGCAACCGCTTCTCCGTTTAAAAGCGAAGCTGTATATACATGGTTTGCTTTTTCAGCGTTATGAATGGCTACGGTTCCGTTAGTCGTGGACAAAATAACCGTTTTATTTTGAACATGCTTCTTTAACGTGCTGGGATTCGGATCAAAAAAGCCTTCAATCGTTTTCCCTCTATATTCGCCTACAAGCGCAATATCATCAGGCTTGTACGTTTTTGCTTTTTCACGCGCTTCTTCTTCGTTTTTTACCGGAATAACTTCTCTTGCTCCTTGCTGTAAAGCAGCCGCAATTGTTGATGTAGCTAATAAGACGTCAAATATAACAACCGTTTTTCCTTCTAGCTTTTTGGCAAGAAGCTCTTCCTTTTTAAGTATTACGTGAACTTTTCCTTTCATATATGTCCTCGTTCTGTGTGCAGAGCATGAATAATTAGTGTTTTTACATAATCTCCAAATTGTGAAAACCGTTTATCATTTGTTTGGCCTTTTTTATAACGGTAATAAATTTGCTGACAAATGACAGCAAGCTTGAAGTACGCAAATTTCAGGTAAAAGTCAATGTGTGAAACATCCCGTCCGCTTTTTTTAGCGTATGCTTCTACAAAATCTCGCCGGGAATAAAAGCTTTTTTGCACAGTAACAGGTGGATTTCCGAGTCCTCTTTTCAAAAGTTCAGGATCGCTGTCTTCCATCCAGTAGCTCAGCGCCACTCCCAAATCAGCAAGCGGGTCTCCAACGGTTGTCATTTCCCAGTCAAATAATCCTACAATTTTATTTCCATCCGGCGAAAATAACGTATTGTTAAGCTTATAATCATAGTGAATAATGGTCGAATGCTGTGTAGTGGGGATGTGTGTGGTCAACCATTTTTTTAGGGCTTCTACTTCCGGTATGTCACTTGTTTTTGATTTTTCATAACGATGAATCCAGCCGTGTACCTGACGTTCTAAAAATCCTTCGGGCTTGCTGATTTTTTCAAGAAGCGTGCCTTTATAAGGAACATCATGAAGCTGAGCAAGGACATCCACCATTTGTTCTGAAATACAACGGCAAAGTGCGCTAGTTCCTTTCACTTCCTCTGGAAACGCTGTGTCGATGAGAACACCGTGCTTTCTCTCCATTAAAAAAAAGGATTTCCCGACCACCGTCTCATCTTCACAAAACACATACGGCCGAGGAGCGAGAGGGAAAGACTTCGATAAAACAGATAAAATCTTGTATTCTCTTTGCATGTCATGCGCTTTTGGCGCAACTGGCCCAAAGGGAGGGCGTCTCAACACCGCCTCCCACTCTCCGACTGAAAGAGCGTAGGTTAAATTGGACGCACCTGATCCAAATTGCTTGATTAAAAGAGGCTCTTTAGGTAAATCTGGAATCGAAACACGGAGAAACTGATGCAGTTTTTCCGTGTTTAATTCCTCTCCTTTTCGTACAGGAATGATTTGTGACATTCTTTTACCACCTGCTTTTTTATAGTTAAACAGCTACTTTATAATTCATCAAAAACTGCTTAATGTCCGCTGGAATAGACACGCTTTTTTGTGCATCAAAATCAAAGTACACAATGACAGCTTCTCCTTTAGCAATCAGCGATCCCGTCTTGCTGTCGGTAATTTCATGACCAATTGTAAAGCTTTTATTGCCGACATTAGATACAAAGGTTTTAATCATTAGCACTTGATTAAAATAACCTTGCGCAACAAAATCACATTTAGTAGACGCTAAAATATACTCCCACTTTTTTGTATGCATGGATGCTCCCATTTCTTCAAAAAAAGCAATACGGGCCTCTTCTAAATAAATGAAATAGCTCGTATTGTTAATGTGACCGAGTGCGTCTGTTTCGCAAAAGCGCACTTTGACCTGTGTTTCATACATGATCTTCTCCTCCTTTACTTATGTGAAAAAACAGCGGGACGCTTTTCAATAAATGCTGATACTCCTTCTTTAATATCTTCTGTTTGAAAGACTTCTTCAAACAGCTCTGCCTCAAGTTCAAGACCTTCAGATAATGTACGATTTATTCCTTCGTTTACCGCTGTCTTAATTCGAGAAAGTGACGGAAGAGAGTGACGGTTAAATTTCTTAGCCAGCTCTTTTGCTTTTTCGAGCCCTTTTCCTTTAGGCGTTATATGATTGGCAAAGCCTGCATGAAGCGCTTCTTCTGCAGAAACAGGACTGCCGGCAAACATCCACTCTTTAGCTTTAGAAACGCCGATTACGCGTGGAAGACGCTGAGTTCCGCCACCTCCAGGAAACAATCCGAGCTTCACTTCCGGAAGACCGATTTGAGCATGTTCTTCGGCAATGCGTATATCAGCGGTTAGTGAAAGTTCGCATCCTCCTCCAAACGTTAAACCATTTAACACGACAATTGTTGGTTTTTCAATGTTTTCAAGTTTTTGCAAAACACGATGGGTTTTCATAAACTCTTCTTTAATGCCGCTTTGCCCCATTAACTGAGGAAACTCTTTGATATCAGCTCCAGCCATAAAGGCCCGGTCGCCCGCTCCTGTTAAAATGATTGTAATGACATCAGGGTCTTTACTAAGCTCTTCATACGTTTCTTCAAGCTGCTGCACAACAGCCTGGCTCATTACATTTAAAGGCGGGTTATCAATGGTTACAATTGCCGTTTTCTCCTCTTTTTCAACACGTACAAATTTTTTCATCATTACTTCACTCCTTGTGTGTGGTATGTGTAAAAACCTTTTCCTGTTTTACGTCCAAGCTCACCTTTTTGAACTTTTTCTTCAATGCACGCAGCTGGCTTGTCCTCCGGATCCCCCGTTTCGCTATAGCGCTGCTGCATTACAAAATATCCGACGTCAATTCCCGAGAGATCCATCAATTCAAAAGGACCGATCGGGTGATTGAGCGCTTTTTTGCAAATCGTATCAATGTCTTCAAAATCTGCGTATCCATTTTCATAAAGGAAAACGGCTTCTTTTTGCAACGCTCCTAAAATTCGATTAGCAATAAAACCTGAGATTTCTTTTTTCAGAAGGACTGCTGTGCGATTAATTTGCTTGCAAACGTCCATTGTCGTTTGAGCTGTTTTTTCACTTGTCTTTTCACTCATCACAACTTCTACGCAGTCCATTACAAGGGGAGGGAAAAAGAAATGCATGTTAACGATTTGCTCTGGACGGTTTGTTGCACTTGCAATAAGCGAGTTAACAATTGTTGAACTATTCGACGCTAAAATGGCGTGACTTGGTGCGTACTCATCTATTTCTTTAAAGACACTTTGTTTTACATCTAACTTTTCTACCACAGCTTCAATTATAAAATCAGCATTTGAAACCGCTTCCTTTAATGTGTTTGTAAAAGACAATCTTCGGAATGCGGCTTCCTTAGCCTCAGAAGAGATTTTTCCTTTCTGAACCCACTTGCCTATAATTGCTTCCAGCTTGTCTTTTGCATCAATGAGTGATTGTTCATTCATATCTTGAATAATTGTTTCATATCCTCCGAGTGCACAAAGCATACCGATTTGATGTCCCATTTGTCCTGCTCCAATAACAGCAATACGCTGTATATCTTTACTATTCATGTTATAGCCTCCTTTTAATATAAAAGGAGAGAAAGGGCTTGTACTTTCCCGCCTTTTACGAGCACTGTCTAGCCTAGCAGCTACTATGACTCAATACCTTTCATCAGCATCTTATAAAAAATAGCCGCAACTTCTCGATCTGTCTTTTCACCATCTGGCTGAAACCAAAAATAGCTCCAATTTGTCATTCCTAATATGCCTAGCGTCACGATATCTGAAGGCAAATCTGAACGGAACTGCCCTGCTTCCATGCCTTTTTCAATAATTTCCTGTACGTTTTCTTTAAAACGATCGCGTTTTGGAATGATTTGTTCTAAGTGTTCTTCACTCAAATGACGCATCTCTCGAAAAAACACTTTAGCTCGAAGACCTTCTTTCTCAATATCATGAACAAGTTTAAAAATAATGCTGTGAAGCTTTTCTGGATAAGATGTTGTCTTATCTGCAAGAATCGTCTCTTGGTTTTCTATTAATCTTTCAATATATTGAAGGTGAATATCCATTAAAAGCTCTTGTTTGCTTTTAAAATAATAATAAAACGTTCCCTTTGTGACGTTTAATTCATTTACAATATCTTGAATAGACGTTTCTTTGAAACCTTTTTGAGCAAAAAGCTGAATGCTTCGTTCCATCATCAAATCTTTCATCGTCAAACCCTCTCTGTCTTTTCTCATTTTCACAAATTATACCATGGCTTAGAGGGAGCTTTTGAAAAAGTTTGTTTATGTTCAGCTTATTTACATCGTTTCTTTCACCACTTCTTCTCGTAGTGCCCGTCGTAAAATTTTTCCTACATTAGTCTTAGGAAGCTCAGCGCGAAACTCAAAGATTCGCGGAATTTTGTAAGCGGCAAGGTGCTGTCGACAATAAGAAGTAAGCTCTTCTTCGGAAAGAGATTTCCCATCTTTCACTACCAAAATCGCTTTAATGGTTTCTCCTCTGTAAGGGTGCGGCACACCAATTACAACGGCTTCTTTAATGTGGCTGTGTTCATATAAAACTTCTTCAATATCTCGAGGGTACACATTAAAACCACTCGCAATAATCATATCTTTTTTACGATCAACAATGGATAAATACCCGTCTTCATCTATCTGTCCAATATCTCCTGTGTACAGCCAGCCGTTTCTAAGCGCGTGAGCCGTCTCTTCAGGTTGATTCCAATAGCCCTTCATAACTTGAGGGCCTTTAATTACTATTTCTCCAAGCTTTCCTCTTGGCAGTTCTTTTGTTCCTGTAGCCACATCAACAATTTTATAAGCAGTTTGCGGAACGCCAAGTCCGACTGTACCTGGCTTTCTCTCACAAAACGGCAGGTTGCAATGCGTCACAGGAGATGCTTCTGATAGCCCGTACCCTTCTAACACTTTAGCGCCCGTTTTTCGTTCGAACTCTTTCATCAGCTCAACAGGCATCGGCGCACTGCCGCTGTTGCAGATACGAATACTTTCGATGTTGTATTCTTCTGCCTGAGGATGATTGGTAATAGCAACATACATAGTTGGAACACCGGGAAAAATACTAGGCTGCTCTTTTTTTATTGTATTTAGTACTTCTTCCAAATCAAAACGCGGCAATAGCAATATTTCATTTCCGCAAAGAATTGATAAATGCATACAGGAAGTCATGCCAAATACGTGAAACAATGGAATAACGGTTAAGCATTTTTCTTTTCCTAATTCAATATCATGCTTAAATATTTCGTATGATTGAACTGCGTTTGTGTAAATGTTTGTATGTGTAAGCATCGCACCTTTAGATGGTCCGGTCGTTCCTCCCGTATACTGAAGAACAGCAATATCGTGTGATGGATGGATGACCGGCTGATTAAATTCATGTTTTATGGTTAAAAAATCTAGGAAGGAAAGGTCTGGTGATGTAGGAACAAAAGGTTTTTGCAAGCTGACAGTTATCGCTTCTTCTATATGAACGCGATTTCTTATTTCTTGAAGTCTCGTATAAAAATCATCGAGTAGAATTATTTTTTTTGCCCCGGAATCGTTTAAAATATGCTCTAGCTCTTGTTCGACAAGCATAGGATTGACCTGAGTAACAATGCCGCCCGCTGCTACAATGCCGAAATAGCTTATTATATATTGCGGACAGTTTGGCAGCATAACTGCTACACGATCTCCTTTTTTAATCCCTTTTTTCTGGAGTGCTCCTGCAAATACGCGAACTGAGTGATACAGCTCCTGGTACGTTAACGTATGCTGATACATGCGCGTTGCCGTGTGAGCAGGATAACGTTCGGCTGTTTCTTTGAGCATATCAAATAGTGAAATATCTTCGATGTGAATGTCATGAGTGTAGGCTTCTGGATAAGGTGTAAACCATTTTTTAACGTCTTCCATCAAGTTACTCCTTTCTTATTCACATAGCATGAACTCCACCGTCTACTGTCAGAATATCTCCCGTAATATAATTAGACGCCGCAGAAGCAAGAAAAACAGCGGCTCCTTTTAAATCAGCGTCGGAGCCAAAGCGTTTTAAAGGGGTTTGACTTAGAAAATAATCTTTGCCTTGTTCCATAATCGCACCTGACATTTTAGTAGGGAAAAATCCCGGCGCAATCGCATTAACTTGAATATTATGCTGTCCCCATTTGACAGCTAAATCTTTCGTAAACGTAATGACCGCTCCTTTACTCGTATTGTACCCGATTGTATCCATGTACTGAGGATCCGTTCCTCCAAGACCGGCAATCGAAGCAATGTTAATAATCTTGCCAGCTTTTTGTTTAATCATTTCTTTTCCAGCTTCTTGAGACATTAAAAACGTTCCTGTAACATTAATATTCATCACTTTTTGCCATGCTTCAAGAGGCATTTCTTCAACCGGAGCACCCCACGTAGCTCCGCTGTTATTAATTAAAATATCAATACGTCCAAATGTTTCAATTGTCTGATGCACGACATTTTTAATATCTTCAGGCTGACTGATGTCGCAAGTTAAGGCGAGCGTTTTTACGTCGAGGCGGGCCAATCGGTCGGCTACTTGCTGACATGCTTCTTTTTTTCTCGAACATAGAACAATGTTTGCTCCTGCCTCTGCAAGCCCTTCTGCCATTTGTTCTCCTAACCCTCTGCCTCCGCCGGTAATAATAGCTGTTTTGCCAGTTAAATCAAACAAGTCCTTTATGTGCATAGGTTGCCTCCTTTTCTTGATAGGGTTTTAGCTCAAGCCTTGCAAGCTGTGCTTTGTGCACTTCATCTGGACCATCAGCAAGGCGAAGAGTGCGGGCATTTGCCCAAAGTGCCGCAAGCGGCGTGTCTTCTGAAACACCTGCTGCTCCAAATGCTTGAATAGCGCGATCAATGACTTTTAAAGCCATAGCAGGAGCCATTACTTTAATCATAGCAATTTCTTTCCGCGCTTTTTTATTTCCAACTGTGTCCATCATATAAGCAGCTTTTAATGTTAATAAGCGAGCTTGCTCAATTTCAATACGCGATTCTGCCACCCATTCTTGAATAACCCCTTGCTGAGAAAGCAACTTATTAAACGTAGAACGACTTTGAATACGCTTACATAATTCTTCAAGCGCTCTTTCTGCTGCTCCTATTAGCCGCATGCAGTGATGAATACGTCCAGGCCCTAATCTGCCTTGAGCAATAGCAAACCCTTTTCCTTCGCCTAAAAGCATATTAGACGCTGGCACACGCACATTGTCATAATGAATTTCAGCATGTCCATGAGGAGCGTGATCGTATCCAAAGACTGGAAGCATTCGTTCAATTTTAACTCCTGGAGTATTTAATGGAACTAGAATCATAGACTGCTGTTCATATTTAGATGCGGTAAAATCGCTTTTTCCCATGACAATAGCAATTTTGCAGCGAGGATCTCCCGCACCTGAAGACCACCATTTTCTTCCGTTGATCACATATTCATCGCCTTCTCTTACAATACTGCACTGAATGTTTGTCGCATCAGAAGAACCTACATCCGGTTCTGTCATAGAAAAGCAGGAGCGAATGTCTCCATTTAACAGCGGCTTTAGCCATTTTTCTTTTTGTTCAGGCGTTCCGTATCGAACCAGTACTTCCATATTGCCGGTGTCAGGAGCTCCGCAGTTAAAAGCTTCTGGTCCAATAATAGAACGGCCCATAATTTCGCAAAGAGGGGCATATTCGACATTTGTTAGACCCGCTCCGTATTCGCTTTCTGGCAAAAATAAGTTCCATAATCCAGCTTGCTTTGCTTTTTCTTTTAACTCTTCCATGATCGGAGGAACAGCTGACCATCTAGACGGCTGTTCATTCAGCTGTTGTTCGTATAGCCGTTCATTTGGATAAATATGCTCTTCCATAAAAGAGGTCAATTCTTTTTGCAGCTTCACTACTTTGTCAGAGTAAGAAAAATACACGGTAGTCCCTCGCTTTCATTTACTTACTAACCGGTTGGTATGTTACATATTCATCATAAATGAAGGGAAATAATTCAGCAAGATATTTTTAGAAAAATTCTAAATATTATATTATTTAAAATAAAAAAAGAGAGGTTTTAACCTCTCTTTTTACGCGGATGTCATTTCCTCAAATACGGCTGATACCTTTTCAAACTCCTCATCATCTTCAATTGAAGACCATTCACCATCATCTTCAATTTTCAAAAAGAAAACATCAATTTCTTCTTCTGTTTCAATTAAAACTTCTTCCACAAACGCAACGGCAATATAATCGTGCCCTTCAATCGTCATTTTTCCAAGCACTTCAATATCTTGCTCTTGATCATTTTCATCTAAAATTGTAAAAATCTCTCCCGTTTCAATGCGTTCCATCTTATTCCCTCCTAATTTTAACCTCATTATTCGTTCACTAACATGTATTCCCCTTTAGAAAAGGTTTCATGCTTATAAAAGTAGAATCTACTTTTTAAAAGGCAAAAGAATGTCTACGGTAGTTCCTTTTCCAAGCTCACTTACAAAGTTAATTTCTCCTCTATGTTCTCGAATGATCTTATAGCACACCATCAGTCCAAGCCCCGTTCCTTTCTCTTTGGTACTATAAAAAGGTTTTCCTAAATGCTTCATTCTTTCCTGCGTGATGCCTGGCCCCTCGTCGCTAAACCGGACAACAAGGTTCTCCTGATTAAACCTTTTTAGTTGAATCGTTACGGTTCCTCCACTTGGCATAGATTCGACTGCATTTTTAAATATATTGCTAAACACCTGTTTCAACTGATTTTCTTCGCATAATACGAGAGGAAGATGAAGATCAATTTCTTTTTTTACGTGAATTTTCTCTGTAATCCCCTGCACCTCAGCTAGCTTTAAAGTATTCTCTAAAATATCTTGGACATGTTTGTCTTTGTAGGTTTTCGCCTGAGGCTTTGCAAGACTCAAGAACTCATCGGTAATCAATTCAATTCTATCTAACTCATGATTTATCATTTCTACATAGTAAGGCTGACCGCTCGTTTCTTTTAATAACTGTATAAATCCTTTTACCGCCGTCAGAGGGTTTCGAATTTCGTGAGCAATACCAGCGGCTAACTGTCCGACTAAGGAAAGCTGAGCGGATTCACGCAGCAATTTTTCAGTTTTTTTACGTTCTGTAATATCACGAAACAAAACTTGAATGGCCTGCTTTCCCATATAGGGAATAGGAAAGGCAATGGTTTCGGCATCAATCGTATGACCGTCTTTATGAATAAACTTTTCTTCCTGTAGGTCTACAGATTTATTTTCTGTTTTCATTCGATAAATTCGCTGTTTTACAACATCATAGTAATCAGGGTGAACAAACTGATAAACACAAGCTCCTAATACGTCTTGAGGACTTTTGTATCCTAGCGCTTTAGCTCCTGCAGGGTTGATGTAATCAATTTTCCCTTCACTATGAACGATAATCGCTTCCGGCGATAACTCAATCAAGCTTCGGTAGCGTTCTTCACTTTCTTTTAAAGCCGTTTCGGCCTGTTTGCGTGATGTTATATCTCGATAGACAAAAGCAATGCATAGCGGCCAATCATTCATATTTTCAACGCGGAATAGTGTGACGCTTACATTAATTAAATGACCGTCTTTATGCTGTCTGACCGTCTCAAATTCCGTTTTCGATTCACCTGATTGAATGGTCTTATGAAGTTCCCACACTGGCTCCTTTAAAAACGAAGGTATAATCGGAAGAGGCTTTTGATAAATTTCTTCAAACGTCCAGCCAAATGTATTCTCAAACGCAGGGTTCACTTGAAGCGTTTTACCTTTTAAGTCAACGACAGCAACAGCATCTGCGTTATGATAGATAAAAGGCTGAACCTGTTCTTTTTTCTCCTGATAACTAGTTATATTCACGCAATGTCCCATGATTTCAGGCTTTTCTGTGTAAGATAAAGGGGTTAAGTTTACTACATAGCGTTTATCATTTATTTGAAGCTCGTACATAAGCTTTTTCTTTTTATTTAGTGCTTCGAAAAAATGCTCATACGAGACCCATTCTTCCAGAGGTATTTTTTGCTCATGAACGCTTTCACCTTGATACATACTGTAAACAAGATGATCATCTTGTTGTTTGTAAGCAAATATGATTCCTAGCGCCTCAGCTGAATGATTTTCTGCATGTAATCGGACTATTTTCTTATTTTCGTTCATCGTTCATATTTACCTACCCCTCACTAGCATCTTTCCTACTCGTTCTCATTCTCTTAATTTTACATGAGGATTTTAGAATTTACTAGATAAAGAAGCGGATATTTTCCATTCATTCACATAAAAAAGCGCCTGTAAAGGCGCTTTTTTATGTGAATATGAATTACTTTGAATGATGCATTTTATGACAGTGTCGTTTCGGAACAAAACCATTTTTCTCCATATGCTGATAACGATTTTCCATATGTGAAGAAATGTTTTGACTCTCCGTTTTGCTTAACACGCCGTACTCGACATATTTGGAAAGTATTTCTTTCTTTTTTGCTAGCATTTCTTTGTACAGCACGGACAATTCCTGCTTTTGCTGAGACGTCAGCTGCACGTCTTTTGTTTCTGGCTGAGGATGGTTTTCCGCTAATACAGGCGTCGCGCTCATAAATAAAAAAGCTGCTGCTGCACTTATCATAATCTTTCGCAAACAATCTACTTCCTTTCATCATATAGTAGTTGTAGTTTGCGAACTTCTATTTGTTTTCATTCATTCTGTTTGCTTAAGACTCGATAGCTCCTCTTACATCATAGTCGCTAAGATCCATTTCCATTTCCATTTCAAGTGCTAATTTAGCAAGCTCTGAACCAAGATAAGGACCCGACGTTAAGCCTGAAGCTCCGAGACCATTGGCTACTAGTATTCCTTCGTAAGCCGGAAGAGCTCCAATGACTGGCAAGAAGCCTGGAGTAAATGGTCGAAACCCTACCCTTGTTTCTAAAACTGTGCTTTCTGTTAAGCCGGGAGCAATTGATAAGGCCTTTGAAAAAATTTCATGAAGCCCACCAGCAGTTACTCGCAAGTCATAATCCGTGTCGTTTTCATGTGTTGCTCCAATAACAATTTGACCTTGTTCAAATGAAAGTATATATTGGTCGCTTGGAGGCATCACAACGGGCCAGTCTTTTGTATCTAAATCAGGGAGATGTAAGTGAACAATTTGCGCTTTTTGAAAGCTTGCTAAAAATTTTACTCCAAGAGGCTCTAGCAATTGATTTGCCCACGCTCCTGCTGTCACGATTGTTGTACTTGCTAGAAGGGTTTGTCCATTTACGGCAACGCCCGTTACTCGATTATTTTCATAAAGAAGTTCTGCGTTTCCTTCTATTATTTTTGCACCGTTTTTCTTCGCTGCATTCACAAGTGCGTTTCGAAGAGCTCTTCCGTTAACGCGAGCGGCTCCACTAATATGAACTGAACTGTATTCTTCTGAAAGAACCGGAAACAAAGCCTGTGTTTCTTTAGCGGATAAACGTGTAATCTCGCCTATTTCAGGAGCTTCTTCCCGACGTTTATATGCTCGTTCTTCCATTTTTTTAAGCTTTTGTTCATCAGTATGTAAGCTAATTGCTCCCACTTGCTTATATCCTGTATCCGTTTCTCCATCGTCTTCTAATTGCTGAATTAATGTTTGATAGTACTTGGCGCCGCCTTTTGCTAAGCGGTACCATGCTTTATTTCGACGCTGCGAAAGCCATGGACAAACAATTCCTGCTGCTGCATCAGTAGCTTGACCAGCATCCTTGCGATCTACCAATGTCACATCTGCTCCTGCTTTTGCTAAATGATATGCAGTAGAAGCTCCAAGTACCCCAGCTCCAACTACGATGTATGTTTTCATACCAAAACACCCTTTTCTTTCTTCTAGTATTCTTATGCTATATGTATGCAATTTTAGCATAGCAAAAAAAGAAGTCACATACTAGGCTGAGCTATTTCGAGCTTATTTTTACGTCTTGCTGACTTTAACATATAGCAGCTCCTTTCATCTCGTAAACAAAAGCGGTAGAAGTTCCTTTACGAAGATTATAGCAGCGTGAAGAAAGCCACAAATAGTGGTAGTACGTCTTTAACGCTGCTGCTTACGGCTTTTCTATTATAGTTTCTGAATAAAAGCAAAGAGAATAAAATTTCTATAATATGTAAATAAAAAGAAATAACCATTATTTTAAGGAGAGCGTATGCAATCTTCATTTGTATTATTTTTTATCATTCTTGGTTTACTATTTGGCAAGTGGCGCAGGTATCAAGAATACTATCCTACTTTGCTGTTTTGGGTCACGGGGAATTTGCTTTATGAAGTACTGCTGTTTCATCACCGCGTATGGGTATTTCACCCTGTTGGTATTGATCACCTTTTTCTACCCGATCACCTCATGGTTTCCCTTGGAATAACCTTAATTATTTATCCGTTTGTTATACCAGTTTTTTTAGGAAGGCTGCCGCTGCATGTAAGCGGCCGGATGTGGTGGATTCTTTTGTGGGCGCTTTTATTTACTGTGATTGAGTTCATTGCTTATGTTAATCACAGTATTACTCATCATTATGGATGGTCGCTGCTGTGTTCTTTTCTCTTCAATATTGTCACGTTCTCACTTTTAGTCATTCATCAAAAGACAGCGCTGGGTGCTTGGGTTCTATCTGGAAGCTTTATAGCTTTCTTATTTATTCTTTTTGATATTCCTATGCCTTAACTTTTCATTGACTAGACGGAGGAAAAGGAAATATAATAGAAATTACATTTAAATATAATTTTCCTCTCTGAGAATAGAGGTGCATGAAATCAAGAGTCACTTATTGGAGACTAATGGAGTCTGTGAAGATAAGTAAAAGGGATTTCGTGCCGAAGTATATAAACATCCATTGTGTTCATATACTGGTTCAGTATTGAATAAATGCTGAGCTGTCACAAACCATTTGGTTTGTGGAGAGCTATTGAAGAGATGTTGATGCCTAGAATGTAATAATATTTTATTATTATGAAACCAAGACGCGTGAACATCACTTCACGGGTCTTTTTTGTGTTTTTCTACTGACCATCAAAGTTATAGTTGAATGATTTAAATGGAGGGATACGGATTATGTACTTACATGGAACGAGTAAAATTAACAGCAGCAATCATTTAGAAATTGGGCAGTGCGATACGGTCGAACTGAAAAAACAATACGGCACTCCCCTATACATCTACGATCAAGAATTAATTGAGACGAAATGCAAGGCCTTCCATTCAGCCTTTCGAAGAAGCGGATTTTCATATCAAATCGCCTATGCAGGGAAAGCCTTTCTTTGTATGGAAATGGCTAGCCTTTTAACGAAGCTTGATATGTCACTAGATGTGGTCTCAGGAGGCGAATTATTTACAGCGCTTGAAGCTGGATATCCAGCTGAACGCATTCATTTTCACGGCAATAATAAAACGATTGAAGAAATGGAAATGGCTCTTGATGCGAATATTGGCTGTTTTGTTGTTGATAACTTTACCGAACTTGAAGTTTTGCATGCCTTAGCAGCTGAGCGCAAACAGAAAGCATCTATTCTTCTGCGTGTTACTCCAGGGATTGAAGCCCATACACATGAATATATTATGACCGGACAGGAAGACTCCAAGTTTGGATTTGGTCTTTCCAATGACCAAGCCATGAAAGCGGTAAGTTCTGCGTTAGAAAAGCCTTACTACGATCTTTTAGGCATTCATTGTCATATTGGTTCGCAAATTTTTGAAGTAGATGGTTTTTCTCGCGCCATTGATATTTTAACTGATTTCTTATTCAGCATTCGTGATAAAATGGAATTTGAAGTAAAAGTTTTAAACGTAGGTGGTGGTTTTGGTATTCGTTATACCGAAAGCGACTCTCCTCTTCCAGTTGAGTATTATGTAGATGCACTGACAGAAAAGCTAAGCCGCACGTTAACTGAACAGAACTATACCCTTCCAGAAGTCTGGATTGAGCCTGGAAGAAGCATCGTAGGAGAAGCAGGTACAACGCTTTATACAATTGGATCAACGAAGGAGATTCCAGGTGTACGAAAATACGTAGGAATTGACGGCGGTATGACCGATAATATCCGTCCTGCTCTTTACGATGCAAAACATGAAGCTGTCTTGGCTAATAGAGTGACGGATAAAAAAGATGAAACAGTATCAATTGCGGGTAAATGCTGTGAATCAGGAGATATGCTTATTTGGGATATTGATTTACCGCGCGTTAATCAAGGAGATTTATTAGCAGTGTCCTCTACAGGTGCCTACAACTATTCAATGGCTAGCAATTACAACCGTATTCCGCGCCCTGCTGTTGTATTTGTAAAAAATGGAGAAGCTCGTCTTGCTGTAGAGCGAGAAACATACGAAGATTTGGTGCGTAAAGATGTAAAGCCAGTCGTTACTACGTATGCAATGAGCAAATAATAGCTGTTCTTGCGTAGTAAAGAAGCTATTGTTGTTTGGAGGAAATCTAACTATGGTTTTAAGTGTATTTAAAACGTACAGATCATCGCTTATTCTGCTTCTCGCTATTTTAATTGGCGGGATAGCAGGATATGCTATCGGGCCCGATGTGGCAGTCGTAAAGCCCTTTGGTGATTTGTTTCTTAATTTGATGTTCATGATTATCGTTCCCCTTGTCTTTTTTAGTGTGGCTTCGGCGATCGCAAACATGAATGAAATGAAGCGTCTTGGTAAAATTATGCTAGGTATCGCCGTTGTGTTTATCGCCACTGCTGCTGTTTCAGCCGTTTTAGGCTTTTTAGGCGCATCACTTTACAATCCGCTACATAATGTAGATACTTCTGCCATTAAAGAATTGATGGGTGACAGTGAAAATACAGCTGAAAAAATGACGCTTTTAACTCAGCTTGTTAGTACATTTACTGTACCTGATTTTGTTCAGTTATTTTCGAAAGAGCACATTTTACAATTAATTGTCTTTGCCGTTATTTTCGGTATTGCTACAACGATGGCTGGCGAAAAAGGACAGCCCATGGTGAAATTTCTGACTTCCGGTCAAGAAGTATCGATGAAGGTTGTTAAAATTGTGATGTACTATGCTCCAATTGGTTTAGGGTGCTATTTTGCTACTGTAGTAGGAGAACTTGGACCAAAGATCTTACAAGGGTACGCTAGAGCATTTATTCTTTATTTATTAATTGCAATCGTTTACTATTTCGGTTTCTTTACGCTATATGCATGGATTGCTGGCGGTAAAGCAGGAATTAAGCTGTTTTGGAAAAATGCAGCTGCTCCTTCTATCACGGCTATTGCTACCTGTTCTTCTGCTGCATCTATTCCAGTCAATTTAGATGCAACAAAGAAAATGGGTGTGCCGCTGGATATTGCTGAAACGGTGATTCCATTAGGAGCAAACACCCATAAAGATGGTTCTGTTATCGGTGGTATTCTAAAAATTGTTTTCTTATTCAGTTTGTTTGGCAAAGATATGACGTCTGCTACGAGTATTTTGAGCATATTAGGCGTAGCCTTTTTAGTTGGAGCCGTAATGGGAGCAATCCCTGGAGGCGGTATGATTGGCGAAATGTTAATCATTACAATTTACGGATTTTCGCCAGAAGTTCTGCCCATTATTGCGGTCATTTCCACAATTATTGACGCCCCTGCTACGCTTTTAAACAGTACGGGAAATACAGTAACAGCGATGCTTGTTACAAGGTTTACAGAAGGAAAAGACTGGATTAACAAAATTATCACCACCGATAAAGTCGCCTAGCAAAAAAGCAAAGGGAACAGTTTAGTGACTCTCCCTTTGCTTTTTTCGTGTGCAGTAATATCGATAGCGGTGTATAAAGTCTGTAAATACGCACATTCTATAGGTATGTTTCATAACCGAACTGGAGGTGTCGTCTAATGAGTAACGCTGCGGGAGGTTCAAAGAAAAATCAACCGAATGATGCGAATCATGTAAGCGCAGAAACAAAAGCTCATCAAAAACGTCTCACTGAGCAAAACAAACAAGAACATCAAGCTGAAGAGCGAAAATAAAATGACGTTAAAGAGCGCAGCACCTGCGTTCTTTAACGTCATTTTATTTTTAGAGAGAACTTCATAACTCCGCTCATTATAGGTCTATCGTACAACCTCCTTTCAAACTTTTACATATTCTATTAATAGGTTTGTAAAAGGAGGAATGATATGATGTTTTCTTGGCTAGAGATTACAACCGCAGCCTTTGGACTTTCAGTTATTTTGATAAGTTTTGCATTTTTGCCCGAACGTACATGCAAAAATCTTTATATTCCTCATCAGCTAGCAGCAAAATCTATGTTTCTCTATAAAAAGATTATGCGTTTTATTAATCAATTTCGACAGAAATTTTAGTTCATTTCCTTTCCCTGGTTTTATTCATTGGATATATCCTCCCCCTTTTTAATTAGCGCATTTACAGTAAATAATTTAATGGTTAAAATAAAGAGTAAAGAAAAAGGATAAGCAGTTTGCAGAAATGGAGTTTCACATGGAAATCAGAGACTTAGAATACTTTATAGAGGTAGCGAATCATAAGAATTTTACAAAGGCAGCGCTGCAAGTTCATTTGTCTCAAACAGCTTTAAGTAAAGCCGTCAAAAAAGTAGAAAATGAACTAGGATTTGAGCTTCTTGATCGTTCAACAAGAGAATTAAAGCTAACCGATGCAGGAGAAGTTGTGTATCACCAAGCAACTAAAGCTCTGTCGGTGTTAAAAGACATGCCTCACTTGTTGGGAGATTTAATGAACTTGCAAACAGGGCAAATCAAGATGGGAGTCCCTCCGCTCATCGGAACCTTGTTTTTCCCGAAGATTGCAAAAGCATTTAATGAACAATACCCTAAAGTATCTCTAGAGCTTATTGAATTTGGAGCAAAAAAAATTGAAGCACTTGTGGAAGAGGCTGGTGTAGATATGGGGATCGTTATGCTTCCTCTTACAAGCGGTCATGATGAACATTTTCACGTATACCCGTTCGTTAAGGAGAGATTTCTTTTATACGCGCATAAAAACCATCCTCTAGCGAAACGTTCTTCCGTCTGGATGAAAGAATTGGAGCATGAAAAATTCATTATGTTTAGTGAAGAATTTACGCTGCACGACCGGTTAATTCAAGATGCTTTAAAATCAGGCTTTGTGCCTTCTATAGCGTATAAAAGTTCTCAATGGGATTTAATTATTGAATTAACAACGGCAGAACTAGGTATTGCTATTTTACCCGAATCGCTTTATGCCAAAGTGAAAGATCCCAATATTACTACCGTACCTATTGCAGATCCTGAAATGATGTGGGAACTTGGAATTATTCTGTTAAAAGAACGCTACAGTTCATTCGCTGTACGAGAATTGATTAATTTTTTAACCGAAAAACAAATGACAGATAAATTGGGGCCCATTTAAAAAGAGTCTGGAACAAAATTATGTTAGTTCAAGGACAATCCGAACGAGTTTGGTTGAGAATCCAACTCGTTCGGATTTTTTCGTGGGGAAGCTGAACGTAGGTTTCATGTATGTATTTGCTTCTAGCTGTTGATTGGATGGGTTTCGTTATGTCTCCGTCTCTTTTTATGTGTAATACAAATTTTATCATTCAATAATCCCTACAATGAATCCATCATAGCCTTTGCTTCCAACGGTTTGTATAGCCGTGGCGCTGATTCGTTTTTCTTGAGCCAGAACATTCATAAATTGGCGAATTCCCTTTACATTTTCATCTTCACTTTCTGAGTTCACCACATGCCCTTGACGAACAACATTATCACAAATAATCGTACTTCCTCTTTTCGATAATTCTAGAGCCCACTTTAAGTAATTTGGGTTATTCGGCTTGTCAGCATCAATAAAGATAAGATCAAACGGCTCTGTTCCCTTATCCTTTAATACAGCTAATGTATCAAGCCCGGGGCCGACAAGGACTTCTACTAAGTGGCTTACTCCCGCTCTTTTTAAATTAGCTCTTGCTACTTCTGCATGCTGAGCGCTCAATTCGAGCGTAATCAGCTGTCCGTCTTTCGGAAGAGCTCTGGCTAGCCAAATCGTGCTGTATCCTCCAAGAGTACCAATTTCCAAAATGCGTTGAGCTCCTTTTAATGAAGCTAACAAATGCAGAAACTTTCCTTGACTAGGCGATACGTCGATGGCAGGTAATCCAGCCTCTTGATTTGCCTTCAATACCTCATCAAGAATAGGGTCAGGTTGTATAAGCTTATCATTCATATAAAGATCCACTTCATTCCAAATTTCATATATAGACATTTCCATACTCCTCCACATAAGTGATAAAAGCTTTATTATTTCTATGAATGTGTTCTAGCTCTCTAATAAACTATCCTGCTCGCTCTTAAAAAGAATTGTTATATGTCCATAAAAAAAGACCTTCAGAGAGGTCTTTTTTATCTTTAAATAATCGTAACTTTACTCAGATCTATCTTGGCACTTTTTAAAAAGTTATATGTCAATTTATCCATTTTTGCACCTTCAAAATCGGATTTTTTTAAATCTGATCCTCGAAACTGTACATTTAGCAAAGTGGCGTTGCGAAATGAGGCTTTTTTTAATGATGTTCCTTCAAAAATTGTTCCCTTAAATGTTTCCTCGTCAAATACAATGTCTGTTAAATTACATTGCTTAAAGTACGTATTGTCATAGATACAGTCTTTAAAACTGGCCTGTTTAAAATTTGCCCATTTAAATTGTACGCCTGTTAAATTAACGTGATGAAATATCGCTTTCGTTAAATTGCTGCTTTTAAACATGCTGTCCGTAAGATCTGCGTAGCTAAAATCAGATTCATTCAAATTACTGGCATTAAATTTCCCTTTATACACCGATACAGAACGAAAATCAGATTTTGTAAGCTCGGTCTTTGAAAAATCCATAGGGACGGTTTGCTTTAATTCCTTGGTTTCTACATTCATTGATTGAATCAGTTCTGTGATATCGCCGATAGAATTGATTGTCATATAATAAGCCTGTTCTTCATTATGCCCATCTTTTTTATAATCTGTAAATTTTTCCTGTAAGTTCTGTGATAGTTCTTCCTCTAAATCTTGAACATTTTCTACATCCTGATAAGGAGCCAAAATGTTATGCACATGATTTTTTATTTTTTCGTTCATTTATAACATCATCCTTTCTCACAACAATAAATCAATAATTTTTTTCGCTTGCTCCCAATTTTCTTTGTTTTGTTTATATACGTTTTTTCCTTGTTCTGTAATTTTATAATATTTTCTGCGGCCGCCTTGTACAGCATCTCCCCAGTAAGAAAGAATATGGCCGTCTTTTTCAAGACGCTTCAAGCTTGAATACATTGTGGCTTCTTTTAATTCATACTGCTCTTTAGAATAGGTATAAATAAGCTTACTAATTTCATACCCATACTTATCGCCGCTGAGAAGTAATTTCAAAATCATTGTATCTGTATGTCCCCGAAGTAAATCTGAAGACATTTTTGTATATCCCAAAGTATCACCTCTTTATGTATAATTTAAATCATATTACTATGACAGTCAAGGTATTATATTTAATAAAATACACTAATATATAATTGCACATATGTAAACAGCTTAACAGTAGAAAATAGCCGGGAGAAACGTACCGGCTATTTTCTAGGAGACACCTTATTCTTCGTTATAACTGAGCTTAAATACTATCGGCGTACTTTCTGCTGATATTTTCCAAACCATGTGATGATACCCCTTGCTCCAGTAATCTTTTACTAAATAATCAGGGATTCCAAATATGTTTTTCCATACTTCTTGAGCATTTTTGTATCCGCTGTCCAAACAAATTTTTTTAATTTCTCTGCTTTGAAGCGTAAGCAGCATAGTATGTAAAAGCAGTGTGCCTACACCTTTTCTTTGGTACTTTGGATGAACAAAAACTGTGCCGATTTCAATCCATCCTTGCAGGTCTCCTTTTGTACACGATGTAATTAATTCACTAACAGGACCATATTCAATACAGCCAATAATCTTATTGGTGCACGTATCTATTCCGAGCCAAAAGAATCGATGTTTTCCACCGCTATCAAGGTCACTTTTTAAATATTGTGCTTTACTTTCAATTTCTATTTGTATATCGTTCACCATGTCTGATAGACCCTCTTTATGAAAGGTATCTGTGATTACTTCATTAAAAAGCTCGTGGAGTTCTGCGCGGTCTTCTATTTTTGGTCTTCTTATTTCAATATGATGCAATGTTCATTCCTCCTTGTTATTTCACGGCAGAATATGAAGCTTTACCATTATTATTTATTATTTATCAATCTATGTTGATACTCCTTTTCTCTTTCTACTGTTTTTCCAATAAAAAAGCACGAGAAACTTTGAGTTCTCGTACTTTTTTATAATATGGATTCTGCTTTTCTATTGGGAACTGTTAATACTGGTTCACAAAGCTCTGGATTTTACATACGAATTCAGAAAGGTTCTCCTTTATCTCTTTGTCCTCTGTTTTCTCTACTTGCTCCTGTATGGCATCAATCATTAAACGTGCTCTTTTAGGATCTATAGAGGCCGGTTGGCTGCTGTTGTTTGATAGACTTTTCAAAATTTGATTAGTCATTTTGTTTTTATCGTGAATATAAAATAATATTTGAGGAACTTGATTAATTAACAAATTTACGTATCTGCGAAACTCCTCTATCTCATATAATTCTCTTGAATTACCTTTAAAGCCATCAACGGAAAGCATAAGACTCTGGTAGCCTTTATCACTGCGTTGATTAAGTGCTTTAATCACTTTCAAAAACCGATCGAACTTTAGATAGCGTATTTCGTCTTTCCTTAATTCTAAAAATTCAATTTCTCCTTTTTCCAAAAAGGGATCTTTGATAAGACTATTATCATTCATATACATTCTCTCCCTACTAATTTATTAGTTGCAGAGCTTGTTTTGAATTCATTTGTCTATCGTTTTAGTAATTGTTTACCTCTTTTAGGCCCGTTTTAAAACCTTTATTTGTAAAACGCTTACATAAGTGTTCTCAATTGCCTGACGTGTTGACGGAATTCTGCTTATTATCTGATAAATGACCAATGAAAAAGAGCTCCTTTACAGAAGCTCTTTTTTAAAAATTATAGAGATGCTGATAACTTTATATCTTATTTGCTTCTTTTAATACCGCTAATAAGTATTCCCATGTCTTAATAGTAGACGGAATGCTCAGATGTTCATCAGGTGTATGAACGTCGTACATATCGGGGCCGAGCGAAATGGCGTCTAATCCAGAGATTTTTTCCAGGAAAATACCGCATTCAATTCCAGCATGGATGGCGATGACCTCCGCCTCTTCCCCATACTTTTCTTTGTAAACCTTTTTACATAATTCACGAATTTTTGAATCTGCATTGTACGCCCATTCAGGGTAATTACCTTTTGTTTCAACTCTTCCTCCGACTACTTGAGCAAGTATGTGCACTTGACTTACTATTTTTTCTTTTAAGCTTTTTACTGAGCTGCGGATTTCATTTTGAAAAACAACCTCAGACTCTGTCGTCGTAATCACACCTAAGTTGGTAGAAGATTCTACTAATCCTTCGATATTCATACTCATGCTTTGAACGCCGTTTGGTGTTAGCATAATAGCTTGTACAATTCGTTCTGTCGTTTCTTTTGTAAAACATTTCTCATCGGAAGAAAATTTGTTTATTTTTACATATACGCTCGGATCAGCCGCTTGTAATTCATTTTTTACTATTTCGTTCCACTCACGAATCTTATTTTCTAGCTTTCCTACCTCAGAAGGCTCAACTGATAGAATTGCTTCTGATTCACGGGGAATCGCATTTGATTTTAATCCTCCACTAATGCTGCTTAAAGAATAGGGAAGTTCATGTTGTAAATCATATAAAACTCTCCCTAGCAGTTTATTAGCATTTCCTCTTTCTTTATCAATTTCCATTCCAGAATGTCCGCCGCGCAGTCCACCGATGCTTAAGCTATATGTTTCTGAGTTATCGGAAGACGATTCCCAGTCTACGGGAATACGAAGCACGCTTTTTACCCCGCCTGCGCTGCTGACAAGCAGCTTTCCGTCCTCTTCTGTATCAAGGTTAATAAAGATTTTCCCTTCAAAATGAGCTGGACTTACAGCAATGGCTCCGCCCATAGTTGTTTCTTCCTCAGTAGTAATGACTACTTCAAGAGAGGGGTGAGCTATATCATGAGCATCTAGTAAAGCCAGTGCATATGCAACGGCAATCCCGTTGTCAGCTCCTAGCGTAGTACCATTTGCATAAAGCATATCTTCCACAATTCGCAGTTGAAGCGGATCTTTTTCAAAATCATGCACAGTCCCTTTATTTAACTCGCATACCATGTCCATATGTCCTTGCAAAATGATGGCTGGAGCATGTTCATATCCTTTAGCGGCCGGCTTTTTAATAATTACATTTAAAGCCTCGTCTTGGATAACTTCAAGGCTTCTTTCTTTTGCAAAAGAAACTAAATAGTCACTAATTTTCTTTTCATTTCCAGATTCTCTAGGAATAGCTGAAATTTCGTTAAAAAAATAAAAAACCGGATGTTTAATTAATTCATTTACTGTTTGCACCATATGTATCATCCTTTCTAAACTGTAGGCTTTTTTATCATACTATTTATCTTTATAGGAGAAATAGTATGAGGCTTTTTTTATGTATAGCCTAATTATATTTTAACGTTGATTAACTCAATAGAATAGATATAACCTAAAAAAGCATAAATGAGCCCGTTGGACTCATTTATGCTTTTAATGATTTATTTTATTTTTTATTGAGCTGTATATCCGCCGTCCATTACTACCGCTTGACCAGTTACACCTTTTGCTTTACTACTCGCCAAGAAGATAGCATAGTCAGCAATTTCGCTCACGTCTAATAATCTTTTTTGAGGGACTAAAGGATAAATAACTTCTTCAAGCACGCTCTCTAATGGTACGTTTCTTGTTTTAGCTAAATCATCTAACTGACCTCTTACTAGCGGTGTATCCACATAGCCAGGACAAAGTGCATTCACCGTAATACCATGTGCTGCGCCTTCAAGAGCAGCTACTTTTGTTAGCCCTATTACACCGTGTTTAGCACTGTTATAAGCTGCTTTGCCCGCAAAACCGATTAAACCGTTGATAGAAGAAACGTTAATAATACGTCCGAACCCTTGCTTTTTCATAATCGGAAACGCGTGCTTAATCGCCATAAATGGAGCTGTTAGCATAATTTTAATCATTAACTCATATTTTTCAGTTGGGAACTCTTCGATTGGAGAAACATGCTGCAAGCCAGCGTTATTAATGAACGTATGAACCGCTCCAAAATGTGCGTTTGCCGTTTCAATTAAATGTTTGATTTCTTCTTCTTTTGTTACATCGGCTTTGACACCAAGCGCTTCAAATCCAGCTTCACGAAGTTTTTGTGCTGCAGCTTCTACAGCAGCTTGATCAATGTCGGATAACACAATTTTTCCGCCGTTTTCTGCGAATCTTTTACCTATTTCAAACCCAATTCCTCTTGCTGCTCCTGTGATTACAATTACTTGATTTTCAACCATGTGTATTCTCCTCCTGTTTTTAAATAATACCGGCTGCCGCTAATGCGACTCCTGCAAATAAAGCGATTGTCGGGATGATAAATGCAACAACAAATACGTCTTTATACGTTTCTTTATGCCGAAGACCAGTTACGGCTAATAGTGTTAACAACGCACCGTTATGCGGTAAAATAGATGCACCTGACGCAACACTTGCAATACGGTGAAGAGCATCAGCACTTAAATTCGTTGTTTGAGACAAGTGATACCACGTATCTCCTAATGCTTGAAGCGCAATACCCATACCGCCGGATGCTGAGCCCGTGATCATCGCTAGCACTTGAACGCTTAATGCTTCTGAAACGAGCGGATTACTCGAAATGTTTAGCAACACATGCGTGACATCTTTAAACTCTGGAACTGCTGTAATAACCGAGCCAAAACCTACTGCTGCACTCGTATTAATAACAGCCATCACGGATCCTTTTGCTCCTTCATTTATAGAAGAAATAAACGTCTTGTAGTGTTTAAAATTAATAAGTAAAATAGAAAAAATACCAATTAATAACGAAACGATAGGCTCCCATTTTAAAACGTTTAATGTCACGACAACGACAATCAGCGGTAAAATAGCTAATATTACATTCATCGAGTCCTGTTCTTCACTCGCTGCGACTGATGATTCATTAGGCTCAGTAAACCCTTGATTTTTAGCTTTTAATTTTTTATCGCGATAAGCTAACCATAAATACCCTCCCACCGCCATAATAAGACCTGAGACAATTCCAATAATCGAACCGGACATTGCATTGGTTTTAAATGTAGCAGTCGGAATCAGATTTTGAATTTGAGGCGTACCTGGAATCGCTGTCATTGTAAACGTAAATGCTCCGAGTGCAATGGTTGCTGGCAGTAAATTTCGCGATACGTTGGCTTCTCGAAATAACGCGATTGCTAAAGGATAAATCGCAAAGACCACAACGAATAGACTCACTCCGCCATATGTCAAAATGGCGGAAGCAATCAGCACCCCTAAAATGGCTCTTTTACTTCCAAATAATTTAGCAATACGCTGCGCCAACGACTTAGCTGCGCCTGTATCTTCCATTAGCTTTCCGAAGACGGCTCCTAATAAAAAGATGGGGAACCATTTTGCAGCGAAATCTACAAACCCTCCCATATACACATCTGTATAAGTAGGCAGTACTTTTAAACCACTAAAGTAAGCAATGAATGTAGCTACAACAGGTGCCACCCAGATAATAGACCATCCTAGATAAGCAAAAAACATCAACAATAACAATCCTACAATAATAACCACACGGTAACCTCCTTTCCTTTTAATACATATACATAATGGATTATTTCACAACACAACAAGTTTACACCCGCTAGTTTTATAAGTAAAATGAATAAAAGGAATCAAAACTATGAATAAAAGTCGTAGTTTATTTAAAAATTCACACTCGATTATTTTCCCCATATAATTTCACTCTGAGTAGAAGCTATAAAATACACTTCCTTCCTTTTTCTTTGTACAAGCTAAGTTTTTTTCTGTCACATCCCACTTTCTTCCTTTATTTTCTTTTCTTTTATAAGTTTTTCCAAACATATAGATGGGTACTTGAATGTTATGACACAGAAAAAGAGGCGATCTTATGCTACATTTCATAACAGACTTACTGAAACAATTTGGAATTTGGGGACTTTTAAGCGGACTGGCCATTGAGGCTTCCTCCCTGCCGTTTCCCGGTTCTCTTCTCACCCTTACCTACGGATACTTATTAAACATGCACATAGTGCAATTATTATTAATTGCTCTTGCGGGAAGCGCCGTTTATACAGCTTTTAGCTTTATACCGTATGGGATAGGCTATAAATTAGAGGATAAGGTAAAGAAAAAATTATCAAAAAAGAAAAAAGCATTTGAGAAATCACAAAAATGGTTTAAAAAATGCGGATTATGGAGTATTGCGATTGCTCGTCCTTTAGGGCTCGGCAACTACATTTCCTATCTTTCGGGGCTATCTAAAGTGAAACCTATTCCGTTTGCTCTGCTCACATTTCTTGGTATCTTTCCTTTGAATATTGCCATGCTTTGGTTAGGGCAAATCGGAAACTTTAAGTCCATTCAATCTTTTATCTCAGATGCACAAACCTATATTTTAATTGCAGCGGTAGTAGCTGTATGCGGATTTTTAATTTATAAGTTCTATTTTAAAAAAAGCAGCTGCAGCGAACAGTCTAGTTCAACGTAAGAGTATAAAAAAAAGACCCTTTGGGGTCTTTTTTTATATCAAATAGAAATAACACCTAAAATTAACGCAGCTATTGTCATCACTGCCGTAGTTCCTAGCGCCCACTTAATTAAAAAGCGTTGTAAATCACTAAATTCAATTCCTACCATTCCAATTAATAAGTGAGCTGCTGCTACCAAGGGACTTATCACGTGAACGGGTTGTCCTAAGATAGCAGCTCTTCCAATTTCAGCTGCGCTAATGCCATAACTTTCGGCAGCTTGAGCAATAATCGGCAATACGCCAAAATAAAAGGCATTATTGGACATAAAAAATGTAAAAGGAGCACTTAAAAATGCTACTACAACTGGCAAAAAAGGGCCCATTGCATCTGGGATTATTCCTACAAGTGTATTTGCCATAGCATCAATCATCTTTGTTCCAGACATAATTCCTGTAAAAATACCTGCTGCAATAACAATTGAAACGACGGCTACCGCATTATTTGCATGAGATGAAATTCGCTGCTGTTGATCTTTGATGTTTGGATAATTTATTAATAATGCAATAGCAAACGCTACCATGAACAAAAGCATCAGCGACATAAAGTCCATAATTAAGCACACCATAAGACTAACGGTAAGGAGAAAATTAAACCATACTAACTTAGGACGTCGATAGTCTAAATGTTGCGCTGTTCCCTCTAATTCATCTGCATGTGCGATTTCATTTGCAGAATGTTTAATATTGATAACTCCTAACCTTTTTCTTTCCCTTCTTCCAAGGACAACAGAAACAAATAGCACCCATAGAAGCCCAAAACCCATTACAGGTATTAAAGGCAAAAACAACTGAGACGAATCTAAATTTAATGAACTCATAGCCATAGCAGAAGCACCTCCCCACGGAGTCATATTCATAACTCCCATAGATAGCATCGCAACTCCTGCTAGGATAAGCGGGTTCATTTCTAGGCGTTTGTATAATGGAAGCAAAGAAGAGACCGTTATCATATAGGTAGTAGTTCCATCACCATCTAAAGCAACCATCATTGAAAGCACAGCAGTTCCGACCACGATTTTTAGAGGATCTCCTTTTACAACCTTTAAAATGAAGGAAACGAGAGGGTCAAACAATCCTGAATCAATCATTAATCCAAAATATAAAATAGCAAATAAAATCATAATAGCTGTAGGAGCAATATCTTTTACACCCTCTAGCATCATAGGTCCCATTCCGCTAGCAAACCCACCTATTAAACCAAATATAATTGGAATAATGATAAGAGCAACCATTGGGGTAAGTCGCTTCGACATAATTAAATACATGAATACTGCAACCATTAAAAATCCTAATAAAGAAAGCACGGATATTTTTCCTCCTTTTTGATAACGTTTTCATTTTTTCTTGCTACACGTTACTAAAAAGGTATCACTTGTTAAAGCAGGTTCATAGATAATCACCATAAGTTTAATATCTTTTATAAAAGTAATTCTTTTCATTTTTTTCATGCGTCATTTCTACATAAAAACGAGATAGCGGACAAAGAACCGCTATCTCGTTTTTATGTAGAATTAGTTACTCGGTATTTCCGCTCAGGCCTCCCTACACTTCCATACACTATTTCCACCTGCATTTCTTTACAAGATACTAAATACTCTAAGTACCTTCTCATTGTTGAATAACTGATACCTACTAGTTGAGCAAACTCATCTACATTCAAGCTCTGCTGAACTTCGCGAACTTTATCTCTTACTAAACGAAGAGTATGTTTATCAATCCCTTTAGGAAGTTCTGTTACTGCAGCTGCTGATTGAGTGCGGCGGTTATGATGTGTTCTAAATAAATGGTCTATTTTATCTTGGTTTATCATTTTATTTTCGGTTAATTCTATTCTTGTAGACTGATAATGTTTTAAAGTAGATAAAAATTTATCAATAATTACAGGTTTCACCAAATAACCAAATGCTCCTCCTCTTATTGCTTCCTCAACTGTTTCAACATCATTGGCTGCCGTTATTAAAATAATATCGATTCCTCGATACTTCTTTCTGATTTCCCATAACAGTTCCACTCCGTTGATATCTGGTAAAAAAACGTCTAATAAAATTAATTGCGGTGTAAATATTGTTAGTAATTCTAAAGCCTGTTCTCCAGATCCTGCGGTTGCAACAACAGTGAAATGCTCTAGTTTCTTAGTAAACTGTTCATAAATTTGTGCAGCTGTAGAATCATCTTCTATAATCATGACATTAATTTGATTTTCAGTCATATCGATTCTTCCTTTTCATTATTTAATAGCTTTGGGATTACTAATGTGAATCTTGCTCCTTGTAACATACTTTTGCTTATGTATAGTTCACCTTTGAGCAGCTCTACAGATCTTTTAACAATAGTCAATCCAATTCCGTGATTTTCACCTTTTTTCGTTGTGTAACCATCTATAAAAATCATATTTTCTACTTCTTTTGATATCCCATGTCCATTGTCTTCAACTTCAAAAATCAGGTCATTTCCTACATCTGTAAAAGATACCAGCACGTTCCCTTTATGTTCTCGCACAGCCTCGAGCGCATTATCAATTAAATTCCCCAAGATGGAAACAACGTTTTTTGCGTCTTCGATATCTAAAGTACTTGTTAAATTACTATCTTGGTCAATTTCTAAAGTAACATCTAATTCTTTCGAACGATTGATCTTTCCAAGTAAGCATGCCGCAATCAAAGGATCCTTTACAGAAGACATTAAAAAAGAAATAATATCTTGGCGTTCCTTTACCTCTGATGAAATCATTTGCATGACATGCTCATACTTCTTTAACTTTAACAATCCATAAATCACGTTCAGCTTATTTAAAAATTCATGATTTTGAGCACGTAAATTATCAGAAAACATTTTAATTTTAGAAATCTCTTCTGTCAATTCTTCAATTTGAGATAAAGTTCTTATAGTAAGGACGATGCCCTGCACTTCTTTTTTTCTTACAATAGGAGATAAATCCAAAATATACTGCTGACCATCTAGTACAAGGGACTGGTTAGAATACACCCGCTGCTTTTCTATCGCTTGATCAATTAGCTGTCCTAGACGGGCGTTCTTTATCTCTCCTCCTATTTGAAGATGACCAAATAGTTCTCTAGCCCTTCTGTTCATTGACGTTACATATTTTTCAACATTTACAGTAACAGTAGCATCTCGAATAGATTCAAGAGTAGCCTCCTTTTCTTTAAAAAGAAAGGAAATCTCCTCCGGTTCCAGTCCAAATATTAGTCTTTTTACCCGCCTTGCAATGAAAAAAGCTCCAAATGCTCCAATAAGAAAAGGAATACAGGACAATTTAATAATTTTTATTCTATAATCATTAATCTGTTTTTCTATATTGCTTACAAGAAACCCTACTGACGAAACGCCTATTACGTTTCCTCGGCTATCCCATATGGGGGTCTTGGCTTTAATTGCAAATCCTGAAATTCCTTTTCCTTTATAAATAATGGATTGATGCTCCTTTAAAGAAGCTTCGTTGCTTGTTTTAGTATGTTTTCCAATATAGCTACTATTGGGATGAGAATAGCGGATTCCTTTATCATTGGCGATGGTGACATAATCTGCCCCAGTGGTTTTTCTTATTTTTTCTGCAACAGGTTGGATATGCTCAGAAGGATTTTTATTCTTAAAAGCTTTTACAATCATTTTGTCTTCAGAAGCTAATTTTGCTACTGTCATAGCTTGCTTACCTACATATTTTTCAACAATTTCATCTATCATTGCAGAAAATAAAATGCATACAAGGACGGTACTCACAAGAATAACTACCGTAATAAGTAATGTAATTTGGGCAAGTAAGCTAGGTCTTCTACTCACATTGAGAAAACGCATACATTCCTCCTTTTAATGAAATGAAATTTCGGCTGTTGTTTCAAGTGTAGCATAAAAGCAAAAAAGTTTAGCACTCAACTTCAAATGTTTATAAATAGACTTCTAAAGGGAAAAACAAATCGAATAAACGCTTGACTTAAAGTATACTTTAACAATTATAATCAATTCGAAAACATCGAAAATGGAGGAATCAACATGGAATATACAGTAATCACTGGCGCAAGTTCAGGAATTGGATATGAAACAGCTTTAGCTTTCGCAGCACGCGGAAAAAATCTTATATTGGCTGCACGTAGAGAGGACAAGCTAGAAGAGTTAAAAGAAAAGATTGAAGAACTGAATCAAGATGTAAATGTTATTGTCCAGTCGGTTGATTTATCCGTGGCAGAAAATGCTCATACGTTTTATGAGTCACTCAAAAAGTATGAATTAGAAACTTGGATTAACAATGCGGGATTCGGAAACTTTGCTTCTGTCGGTGAACAAAAATTAACTAAAATTGAAACAATGCTTCATTTAAATATTGAAGCCTTAACCATTCTTTCTTCTCTATTTGTAAGAGATTATGAAAACGTTGAAGGTACACAGCTTATTAATGTCTCTTCTGGAGGCGGCTACACCATTGTGGCTGATGCGGTAACTTATTGCGCAACAAAATTCTACGTAAGTGCATTTACAGAAGGTCTTTCTCAAGAATTAAAAGGAAGAGGAGCAAAAATGCAGGCTAAAGTTCTAGCTCCGGCAGCTACTGAAACAGAATTTGCACAGCGTTCGATGGATATGAGTGATTTTGAATACGAAGGACGAGTACCTAAGTTTCATACATCAAAAGAAATGGCTGCTTTTATGCTGGACCTTTATGATAGCAATAAAACGGTAGGGCTTGTAGATGGCGTGACTTACGAATTTCAATTAAAAGATCCTATCTATCCATACGCAGACAGAGCGACAAGCTCAGATTCTTAAACAAAAAACACCCTTCCAAGGGTGTTTTTTTATGTCCGTTTAAATGAGTAACTATTTTGTTTATGTAATGAAGATGCTTAAAGATAATCTTTTCCTATTTATCTTTCCACGCTTGACTTCCTAATTTTTGTTTTGCTTTTTGTACATACTAACCGAACGGAGGTGACGAAAATGGGTACAAAAAAATCTGCTAACCGCGGTCAAGCGGCTCCTGGAGTTAACCATCAAGGACACGGAAAAGATGTCGAATTTTCAACAGAACCAAAAAGTGAACTTGAAAACAAAGCGAAAAAATCAAATACAAAAATTTAATTAAAAAGGAGAAGATCACTCTTCTCCTCTCTTCCTTCTCTTAATTACTTTTTCGAAAACGAAACTCCACAGATTGTTTACTCCTTTCTGCTTCTTATAAAACTGCATTAATAGTATAAAAAAGTATACTATACAACAAAAATGTGCGTACTTGTTAGGATGATTTATATGATTTATGATAAATTTGCAAACGGGTTTTATGACAAATTGTATGTTAACTAACTGTTAGTTGTAAGCTATACAGGGTATAGGATACTCTAAACAGTTCATCACTAAATATTTTTACAGAAAGGTTGTTTACACATGAACAATACAGATAAAAAACAAGAAATTTTAGACGCATTTAACTTTCGTCATGCTACAAAAGAGTTTGATCCAACGAAGAAAATTTCCGATGAAGATTTCCAATTCATTTTAGAAACGGGACGCCTATCTCCAAGCTCAGTAGGTTATGAGCCGTGGAAGTTTTTAGTCGTTGAAAATAAAGATTTAAAAGAAAAATTAAAAGCTGTTTCTTGGGGAGCACAAGGCCAAATTCCTACAGCAAGTCATTTTGTTATTATTCTTTCTCGCACAGACGCAAGATATGACTCTGAATATGTATTGGATCTTCAGAAGAACGTCAAAGAAATGCCGGATGACGTATTAGAGACATTAATGCCTCGTTATAAAGATTTCCAAGAAAATGATTTTCACTTGTTCGAAAGCAAGCGAGCACTATTTGATTGGGCTAGCAAACAATCTTATATTGCACTAGGTAATATGATGACATCAGCTGCTCAAATTGGTATTGATTCTTGTCCGATTGAAGGGTTTAACTATGACCAAGTACATGAAATTCTAAAAGAAGAAGGATTACTAGAAGACGGTAAGTTTGATATTTCCGTTATGGTTGCGTTCGGCTACCGAATTCATGAGCCTAAGCGTGGAAAAACAAGAAGAAGTATGGATCAAGTTGTACAGTGGATAAAATAATAACAAAAAAAGAAGGGCTGACAGCAATGTCACCCCTTCTTTTTTATATCTTTATATGCTGCTATAAAATCATCAGGATCGGTTTGTATGGTATAAGCGAACATTCCTTGATTTGTATGTAAATATAAAAAGCCGCTGTCTTTTGAAACGCATTTGTAGGAGATGTCAAATACGGCATTAATGGGAAAGCAATCGTTTTGTGTTTCAATACTATCAGCGTATAAATACATATCTTTTGAATGCTGAATCGTCACCTTTTGTGTTCGTTTTATTTTTCTTTCAACGTATGTATAAGGAATCATAGAAATAATGCTCATAGCACCGCTCAAACCCCTTCCTCATGAATGTTTTCTTTTAAAAGTCAAAACACCTTGTTAACAAAACTCTATCACTTACCAAAAAACAATTCCAGAAATACTCTTTCTGGAATTGTTTTCAAGATTGCTGCTCTTTATTTTCTTCACCTTTGCAAAAGTCGATATTACTGTTTGTCATAGAGGCAATAGCAGGAGAGCCGTTTCCAAACGAAAAACAAGCTCCTACCGATTTTGTATTTGCCGTGTGACTATTTTGTACAACACAGCCTACGCTTACGTTCGAGTTATCTTTTAACCCGTTAGTCACGATATTTTCAATGTTAATAATACAGCTCATTTTAACACCTCTTTCGTTTCTATTAACGTATGTCATCTCTGCATATATGTATAGGATGTTCGCCTATTATTGATAAGTTGTTTGCTGCAAAATAGAAAAAAAGAATCTTCGTATACTCTTTAAGCAGAGAAGACACTAAAGTGATGTCTTCTCCTTCAGTGAATTTAACTTTTTACAGCTTTTTCCCAGTCTGATGCAAATTTTTCAATTCCTTGCTCTGTTAACGGGTGTTTTACTAATTGTTCAATTACGGCATACGGAATTGTAGCAATATGAGCCCCAGCAAGAGCTACTCGTGTGACGTGATCTGGGTGTCTGACTGACGCTGCTATAATTTGTGAGTCAATGTGTTGAATTCGAAATAGCTCTGCAATTCGAGATACCAGATAAACACCGTCTTCTGAAATATCGTCTAAGCGCCCTAAAAATGGCGATACGTACGTGGCACCGGCACGAGCTGCTAGAAGCGCTTGATTCACTGTAAAAATTAACGTTACGTTTGTTTTTACGCCTTTTTTAGCTAGATAACGGGTTGCTTCCAATCCAGCAATGGTCATAGGAAGTTTAATCGTTATATTTTTGTCTCCTCCATTAATTTTTATCAGCTCTTCTGCTTGAGCAATCATGTCATCTGCTGTTACTGTGTCGGGCGTGACTTCTGCTGAAACGGATTCTACTTCCGGGACGGTTTTTAAAATTTCTTCGATGCGATCTTCAAACTTTACGCCTTCTTTCGCTACTAGCGAAGGGTTTGTGGTAACACCTGATAATACCCCAATTTTATATGCTTTTTTAATATCTTCCAGGTTAGCTGTATCAATAAAAAATTTCATCATGTATTCCTCCACTCGTTATGGTAAAAACAGCTTTTCAGGGGCGTTTTTGCATGACTTTATGTTCAAATAGAATTGCCCTCTTCATATTGTCTTCATAAAATAAAATTTATTTCCTTTCAAATGCTGTATGTTTTTCTCCAAGTTTTCCCTTCCTTAAATTCATTGGAATAACTTTTATTTGCATGTATCATACTAATGGTGTTGAAAAACCCCTCATATACTCCAATAAAAAACCTTCAGTATTTATACTGAAGGTTGAAATACATTCTATTCTTAATTTTTCAGTCCTCTATAGCGAGCTGTTTTTAATTCTTGAACGTAGGGTTCAAAGTCCGGCATCTCTACAGCTCTCGCCAATTCGATAGCCTTTTCAATATCGTATGGAATACGTACAAATTGAATAGAAAATGCTGAAGGACTTTCGTCTTGATCCTTTCCTTCTAAGATAAGATAAGAAGCTTGTGGTAAATCAAGCGGGTTTCCTACACTTCCTACATTGCATAGCGTTTTCCCTTTAATATGTTGAATAAATGCATTATGTACATCTCCGTAACAGATAACATCCGGCTCTCTTGATCCTTTTATATTTTCCGTATATTCCGTATTAGCAAATAGACTAAGGCGCTTTTCAAGTGAATCCCAGGGTTGAATTCGATCATAAAGACTTCTAGGTGAAGCGTGAAACATTCTAATTAATTTTCCGCTCATCATAAACTCAACGGAAAAAGGAAGTTCCTTTAAGTATGCCTCTTGGGCTGAACTTAACTTCTTCTGATGCCATTTCAACGCTTCGAATTCCGCAGGCTTTGTAATGAAGTCATCCCAGTTTCCCATTACTGTTACTTCGCACTTTTCTTTTATGATATCAATCGCTTTACTTGAATCCGGTCCTTTTCCTACTAAATCACCTAGACAAATGATGCGATGGATATCTCGCTGTTGTATGTCAGCTAAAACTGCTTCTAAAGCTGGAAGATTTCCGTGGATATCTGAAATAACAGCAATTTTGTCCATTGATTCCTCCACTCCTTTTTCATATGTATGTATTCAATTCTTTTCTTTATTATAACATTTTATAATAAGACCGTTTACTAAAACGTGTTCTCTTCATTTAACAAGCAACAGTATAATTCGAATGGACATAAAAGGGAGGAATAAGAAGTGGATTTTTATAGATCAAGAAGAAATCTGTTTTCCTTATTTATTAACATAAAATAAAGGAGTACTGTAATATATTTATACGAGTACTCCTTTATTGGTAGTAAGGTAGTATAGAGAGTCGTAAGATACCTCATTTATCTTGCGACTTTTGGTTTATAACTTATTGAACACCAACTGCGTCAAATGACTTGCCTACTGAAATTACTTCTTGAGAGCCTGAACCGTATAGATCAGCAGCAGCTTGTACTAAACCTGCACGCGCTTGGCTAAACGTTGTAGACTGAGTGAAGTATAGCGTATTAGCACGGTAATAAATTTTCCCTAGCTTATCGCCGCCGATGCCTGTTACAGTAACCCCGTAATGCGTTCCTCCGTTAGCTAGCAAGTAGGCAGCTTTGTTGATAATACCGCTGTTTGTATGAACTCCGCCGTTGTCACTAGAACCTGTATAGCGCTTTGAATAATGATCCGGATCTCCATATTTTGCTGGGTTGCTCATTGAACGAAGGGCATCACCGCTTGTTCCAGGCGTGTAAATATCTTCTCCAATTTCCCAATCTGGATTTCGGTTGTCATAGTATTCTACCAATGTTCCGAAAATATCGGAAATCGCTTCGTTTAATGCACCTGATTCATATTGATAGATTAAATTAGAACTTCTTTCTGTGACCGCATGCGTCAATTCATGTCCGATAACATCTAACCCTCCTGATAGCGGAACAAAAGTAGTTCCATCTCCATCTCCATATACCATTTGAGAGCCATTCCAAAATGCATTGTTGTAGCCGCTGCTATAATGAACAGTTGATTTTAGCGCAGCTCCTGCATTGTCATAGGAGTTGCGGTTAAATTTGTTTTTATAATAATCATACGTCACACCTGCATAATAGTGAGCATCTACTGCAGCTGCATCGCGGGTTGCATTGTACGTATTATCCGTGTCTGCCCATAGCGTACCTGGAAGAGATGTACGATTTTTTGCATCGTACGTATAGATTGTCGCCCCTCTTGTATTATCTTGTAAGTAGTAAGTAGAACTAGATAACGTTGTCTTTAACGATTTAGTATCTCCAAGCACTCCTTTACCTGAACCAATAGCATTTGTGCCTGTTACAGGTTTCGCTGCCGGCTTTGCCGCTTGCTTCACATCGGCTTTTGGACCAGCTACGGAATCAATTGTATTGTACTTATCTAGCACTTTACCGCTAATAGCATCAACAAAGTAATAATAGTTGCCTGGTTCAGGATTTAAGAAATTCAAATTTACTACATAAGCATACGTTGTGTCTGAACCATTTTGATAAACATACAGTTCAGATGAAGGGGATTTTTCATACGTCGGTTTAAAGCCTAAGTCTTTTTCAGCTGCTTGAATCGCCTTTTTGCTGTCAACTTGCTTCTGGCCTTTTAGCTTTTCCTTTTTATCTAAATCAGGAGCTACTGTACCTGATACAACTTTTAAGGTTCCATCTTTCGCTACGTGTGCTAATTGAGTAGATCCCCAAACAGGAATATTATTATATACCTGCTGCAAGCGTACAACGGTTGCTTGTTCAACGGGATCTTTCACTACTTCTGTCACTTTAAATGAGTTTTGAGCATTTTCGTTTCCTAATTTATATTTGTCTTTATTTGTATTCATATAATGAAATACGACGTCTTGAGCTTTCTGTGATGATGGGGCTGAAAGCTTTCCAGAAATAAACTCAGGAGATTTAATTTCTTTGTTATACTTTTCGGTTGAAAGTACATTATTTGGCGCGGCACTGCTCGTATGTGCAAAAGCAAATGATGAAGAAAGGATACCAACTGATAATAATACCTTTAAAGCCTGTTTTTTCTTTTTCATAGTTTTTTCTCCCTATCCCTAGTAAATTTAATTACCGCAATTTTTCTGTTAATTGTGATAATTAGCAACATTATAGCAACTAAAAATTACTACGTCTATATATTATTTTAATATTCCTATTATTATGAAAATTAAGAATAAATCTTTTACAATAAGTCTTTTTTACCTATTTAAACTATATGAAAATCATTTATGTTGATTTTCAGACAAGTAAAATAATTCTTTTAGTCAGCGGATAAAAACTAGCGTTCTATGGAGTGTTATTCGGTCTTATTATCAGTACTGCGAAGCATTTTACAAAAATTACTTATAAGGAAAATTATAAATTTCAGACCTTTTTGGTGGCTTAAATTTACTCTTCCTCTTCAATTTTTTATTTTTTTAATCTATTAATTAAATTTTTTGTATGTTTTTTATGTACATGCACAACATTATTTTATTATAGTACTGCCCTTCTTATGAACATAAAAAAGCACGAATCTACTAAAATTTTTGTAAATCCGTGCTTTTTCTGTTTATTTCAAGCATGTACAACCAACGATAACTAATAAAACAAATAGTACAACGATTAATGCAAAACCGCCACCGTAACTACCGTAGCCGCCGTAGCCATAACCACCGCCGTAACCCCAGTTGTAAAATCCCATTTCACTTCACCTCCGTAGCCTGTTTACTCTATAGCATATGTACAGGCTAGAAAAAATGCTCGCCCATTTATCGCCCTTTTATGACGATAAAAAAGAGATTGAGACATAACAAAATCACTCCAATCAACCGCTAGAAGCAACCGACTAGATTAAAGCCATGTTCACCATAACAATAAAAAAATCCGAACGATGAATCGTTCGGATCTTCCTTCAACTAAAATACTTTTGTCACAGCCTCTTTTAAGATAACAAATATTAACTTATTTACTTTTAGAAGCTTGTTCTTTAAAGCGAAGTATGTAATACGGAACAATACAAATAACCGCCAAAACAAGAGCCGTTAAACTAACTATGCGGGGATTATTAAGCCCAAAAGAATAGTCTCCAAAAGATGCTCCAATCGCAATAATAGCAAAAATAATATACAGAATACGAAATATGTTAATCCACTTTTTCTGTTTAATCGTAACCACTCCTTTGCTTATTTTCCTTCAACATAGAATATTATAACTTTACTAAACAACTTGTTGCAAAATTTCTTCTTCCTTTAACTGATTACCTTTTATTCTAACGGTAAACAAATTTCCACACTTGTCCCTTTGTTTACTTCACTTTCAATACTAAGAGTTCCTTTATGCTGTTGGATAATATTGAAGCAGATCATTAACCCTAACCCGATTCCGTCTTCTTTAATACTGTAAAATGGTTCACCTAAATGTTTGATGCGTTCTTTTGAAATTCCTACACCTTCATCAATAATTTGAATATGAATATGATTGTGTTCCTTTTTTCTCAGCTCAACTTTAATTTCTCCTCCTGAAGGCATTGCTTCAATCGCATTCTTAAAAATATTTATAAATACCTGTTTCATTTGATTGCTTTCACAATATACAAAAGGCATTTCTCCATATGAGTTAAGTTCAATAAAGATGTTTTTCATGGTTGCCTGAGGCTGCAGCAATAAAATCACTTGTTGAATTAACAGCTGCAAATCAATCGACTGAAATGTTACGGCCTGTGGTTTTGCCACAGACATGAATTCATCTGTAATCATTTCAATACGCTCAATTTCAGAGGATATAATGTTCATATAGGTTAACTCTTCTTTACTCGCTTTTTCAGTTAATAGCTGCATAAACCCTTTGATGGCCGTTAAAGGATTTCTAATTTCATGAGCAATAGCTGTAGCAAGCTGCCCGACTGCTGCTAATTTTTCAGATTTCTGCAGCAGCTCTTCTGTTTTTAAGTACTCTGTTCTGTCTCTTGAAACAATAAGAAGTACTTTTTTGTTTTCTATATTGAACAACTTTCCACTATATTCTAGGTTTTTTATTTCGCCAGACTTAAATGTAAACTGTGATTGCAGCGTAAAAGAAAGATTTCCGTTGCGAATTTCTTCGACTGTTTTTTGAACAATGTCAGAATCTCTAGGTATAATATCGTGGCAAGGCATGGATAAAAGCTCTTCTCTCGTATATCCAAAGCGCTTACATCCAGCTTCATTTACTTCAACAAAACGAGAAGGAAAATGATCCGGCCCTATTTCAAGTAAATAAATTGCGTCATTTGCGTACTCAAATAACGTGCGATATTTCAACTCACTTTCTTTAAGCCTACGATGCAGCAAGTCAAGCTCTTCCTTTGCTTTTTTAGCTTCAGATATATCCACACATACTCCAGACAAACCTACCAACTCATCTTTCCCATTAAAAATTGGAGAAATGGTGATGCGAAGGTCTACTAAACTTCCATCTTTACGAGCTCTTACAACTTCTACTCGATTGATTGCCTCTTTTTCAGCAACAGTCTTTTTTATATTCTCATGTACATCCTCACTAAAAGCTCCTGCTATATCATAATATTTTTTCCCAATGACTTCATGGGATTTCCAGCCATATACTTTTTCATAAGCTTCATTAACTCGCAAGATTCGCCCTTCTAAATCAGTTATAATAACCGCATCCATGTGATGATTAATAAAAGATTCCAGCTGTTCTTTCGTATATTCTAGTTCTTTTTTCATTATCCTAACAAAAAAAGAATCTTCTTCATCCTTACATGAATCTGATCCAGCATAAGCAGCTTCTTCTGCTACAGCGTAAAATTTACGATAAAACTCTATCGTCGCCACGGCTACTCCCAGTCCGAGAATTCCGAACACTAAATATTCTATTTCGCTATAAAACGGCGATTGAATAGGTGTATTCCAGAAGTAATTTGTCAGTAAGACATGAACGATAAAATGAATAAAGAAACAAAGAAGAGATTGTTTTAATAAAGAAAACTGCTTTCTATATCGAATAAGAGGAAGGGAAAACAAAAAGGTAAAGATTAAAATTAAGATAGTCAGTAACCAATGACTTTCTAAATAGATACTGCACACAGCCATAGTGATACCTGCAACTGCACCGGCTCTGTAACCAAAGTATAGAACGGTCAAAATAAGAGGAAGAAAACGTAAATCATATGTAATCTGTTGATACGTAACGCTATATACCATAAGAATAGCAGAAACAATACTTGCATAAATACCACTCATCCATTTGTATTTATGGGCTAGACGCTGTAACAAAAATATTCTTATCGCAATCATAATACTGACAAAAAACGAAAAAATACATAAGTTAACAAATAATCCGCTACTAATCACTCCTTCTATTCCTCCTTTACTTGTAAATATGCGTAAAATAATTCCCTTATATAGAGAGTGTAACATGAATAAGCGCTGCTATTTATAAAATTAATAAAAAAACTAGTCCCGCCCGAGGCAAGACTAGTTTTTTTATTATCTATGCTGATCTTGATACATAGGTCCTTCTGAAATCATATTGCTTTCAGAAACGTACGTAGGATCTGAATGCGCATCTTTATTTAGGCTAGCATTTACCTGCTGTTTTTTAGATAAACTTGAAAGTTTTACTTTGGCACTTCGAACAAGTCCTTTTACTTTTCGTCGTTTCGCAGCATCGCTTAATATATAAGACGTAATGCCGACTCCTACCGTTGATAGCGTAATACCTGATATCAATGCTTTTTGTTTTCGTTTTCTCATAATAACTCCTTCCTTGTACCTTTTTGAATCTTACAGTAACTTTTCCCTATCTGGTAATCTCTCAAACCAGATTATTCAGATTATTCACTTCTTTAACAAGACGGGCCAGTGTGTCCGCTCCTGCTATCCCATCCGAAAAAAGGCCATATCGATTCTGGAATTTTTTCACTGCAGCGATTAATTCATCTCCATAGAAACCGTCTGCTCCAAACTTTGGAAGAGAAAATCCTAGCGCAAGTAAGTTTTGCTGAATTTGTTTGACTCCTAACCCTCTATCACCTTTGGAATAGACAAAGGGTCCGTTTGTATTATTCGTCATAGAGAGATTTGTTGTGACTTCTTTAAAAAATGAGCAGTCCATTTCATTTATATCCACATTTGTAGAAATTCCTTTTACTCTGCCAGAATCCGTATATTGAAACATGGCCCATCGCTGCCACTGACTTAGCTCACCAGGGTGCTGCATACCGCCTTGTCTGTTGGCTGCACTATATCTTGCTACCCACAAAGGATACTTACTTATTTCGTTTGTAAAAAAAGTTTTAGCGAAATGATAATTCGTATATACGATAGGCTTAATCCCTGTTGTTTTGTGAACATGCTCAAGCCAGCTTACGGCAAAGCGAGAAACAAATTCTTTGGTTTTTTTCTTATCTTCTTCTAGATCCAAACACGGTGGAAGGTCTAGTTTCATTTGTCCAAGCTGAGCAATAAAAAAAGTAGCTTCTTTCTCCGGGCTATTTGTACAGTGAGCATAATGATAAAACCCTACTCTCAAGCCCGCATTTTTAGCACCTATATAATTTTCATAGGATCTAGGGTCTACAAAAGTTCCGCCTTCTGTTAACTTTATATACACCCCTTTTACTGCGGTGTTTTTTATTTCTTTCCAATTAATGATTCCTTGATGATGAGAAACGTCGAGAATAATAGGATTATTTGAATGTCGCCTTTGCATAGTTTTCACCTCTTTTGCTAGCTTCCTTATGTATACGACGAATCTCTCAAAACCCCTGTTTTTCCGGATCTTGATATTCTTTTATAACGATGTGTAAAACGTTGCTCATTTGAATCGCTAAATAAGCTTCGTGTTTTTTGTCATAATAACGATACCATCCTTGCGTATGAATAATAGATTCCTCAAGCTTTTTTACATTTTCTGATTCAACCAATGTACTGATTGATTTTTCATTTCCAAAATAAAACTTCACTTCGTACGTCACTTGAATTCCCTCCTTTATAAAAATGTAAATACCCTAATCGTATGTACTTGAATCTAGTATAAGGCAGTGTAAAATCTGTTTAGTCCGCAATTTCTTTTTGTGTGTTTATTTAGAACAATGTTTATTTTATTAATATTTATTAAAAAGAAGCCAAGCATTCTGAGCTGCTTGGCTTCTTTTTTTTTATTTTGATGGATGAATCATATTAGCGGGATTTACCCATTGCTCAAATTGTTCTTCTGTCAGAAGGCCTGTTTTGACCGCTGCTTCTTTTAATGTCGTTCCTTCTTGATGAGCCAGTTTGGCGATTTTAGCCGCATTTTCATACCCTATGTGCGGATTTAATGCTGTTACAAGCATAAGAGAATTTTCTAGATTATGCTGAATCTTTTCTTTGTTGGGTTCAATTCCTACTGCGCATTTATCGTTAAAAGCCTGCATGGAATCTGTCAGCAATCTAACTGATTGTAAAAAATTATAAATAATAACCGGCTTAAATACATTTAATTCAAAGTTTCCTTGACTAGCCGCAATGCCAATCGTCACATCATTCCCAAGCACTTGTGCAGAAACCATTGTTAGAGCTTCACTTTGTGTTGGATTTACTTTTCCAGGCATAATAGAGCTTCCTGGTTCGTTAGCAGGAATCGTAATTTCGCCTAGCCCGCTACGAGGACCGCTTGCCAGCCAGCGTACGTCATTGGCGATTTTCATTAAGTCAGCTGCTAAGGCTTTGAGTGCACCGTGGGCATAAACCAATTGATCGTGACTTGTTAATGCATGAAATTTATTAGGTGCTGAGATAAATGTTTTTCCAAGCGTGCTGCTGATTTCTTTCGCTACTTCATCGCCGAAGTCAGGATGTGCATTTATCCCCGTCCCAACAGCTGTACCGCCAATAGCTAGCTCCTTCATATACTCTACGCTTTGTTTAATCATTTCTTCATTCTTTTCGAGCATATGATGCCATCCGCTAATTTCTTGTCCTAGTGTTAGCGGTGTAGCATCTTGTAAATGGGTTCTTCCTATTTTAATAATATCTTTAAACTGCTCTTGCTTCGCAGCGAACGTTTTTTTTAATGTTTTTAGAGCAGGCAATAATTGATCTTCAACTTCTAGTACAGCTGCAATATGAAGAGCTGTAGGAAAAGTATCGTTAGAGCTTTGTGACATATTGACATCATCATTTGGATGGAGCGTTTCGTCGCCATTTATTAGCTGGTTTCCCCGGTGAGAAATCACTTCATTTACATTCATGTTTGATTGCGTTCCGCTTCCTGTCTGCCATACCACTAAAGGAAAATGTTCATTCCATTTCCCTTCAATAATTTCGTTAGCAGCTTGTACGATGGCTTCCGATTTCCCTGCTGATAGTTTGCCTAGTTTATGATTACTAATAGCCGCACTTTTCTTCAAAACCGCAAAAGCGCGTATTACTTCAATCGGCATTTTTTCAATCCCTATTGGAAAATTTTCTTTACTTCTTTGCGTTTGCGCTCCCCATAGTTTATCTTTTGCCACTTTGATTTCTCCAATTGAATCTCTTTCGATACGATAGCTCATAGTTAGAACTCCTTTTCAATATTTTCTTTACCTATTAGTATTGATTATATGGATGAATTTCATGACATAATAACAATTATTCACTGTTGAAAATTCCCTTTATTTTATTTTTTAAACGGTATTAAGCACTTTGATTATTTAGCTCATAGTTTATTTTGATTTCCTAACATAAAAAAAGATCCGAAGAATATGCTCTTCAGATCTTTTTTGAATAAGTCTAATTTCACTTATGAATCCATACAGCACCAGCTGAATTGTCTTTTGCTTCACCAATTACGTCTAATTTTAATCCGTTTTGAGGAAGCAAGCGGCCTGCATCTTTAATTCTTTCATCTAAATACGATTTTTTGTCGTTGAAGCTTGTAACTCCATTTGATCCTTTAGATGAAATAGTTCCCCATGTTTTATGGGAATATGACCAAGCAGGTGATTTATCAAATGAGAACGCCGCGTCTGCAATTTGATATCGGCTTGAATTTGCTGTCGTGCTAATCCCATTTACATTAAAGTAAAGAACTTTATGAGCATGGGAATCAACTACGCCAAGGAATCCTTCACCTGGGTGCTGTCCTACCCAGTTATCAAGGTAGCTTTCATCTGCGTACCAAAGCAGCATGCCTGTATTATATTTTGCACCTCGCGCGAATTGAAGTGCTTTATCGCTGCCTGCATAGTTTCTCCACTCAAGGTAATAATAGTTGTCTTTATAGCTGATGCCGTTTGTCTTTTCAAATCCATCTAACGTTACTTTTGGCGCTCCTTCAGCATCGTCCGTAAATACCGTTTTTCCATCTACTACTAAACTGGCATTATCAAGAGCAAATCCTTGAAGGGCAAGTCCGCCGTCCGTTACGTATTCAAATTGAAGCTTGATTTTTTTACCTTTAAATTGCGTTAAGTCATAGCTTTTATCTTCCCATTTTCCGCCGGAAGTTTCAGCAGAACCATCTGCATTGTTCGCTTTATCACCAATTGTATCTAACAGAACTTTTGAGCCGTCAGGAAGAATTGCATTTACATATAAGTAATCGTATTCTGCCTCTACTTCATAGAACGCTTTGTAATTGAATTTAGCTGTTTGAGCTGCTGTTAAATCAAACTCTGGCGTCGTCATTGTCGTATGCAGATCGTCTCCGCGTTTACTGTAGTAGTAGTTGCTTCCAAACTCAGGCTTAATCCCTTGAACAGCTTTTTTAGGTAAATTAATCTTTACAATACCCGGGCGTTTAGATTTTGTCACGCTTTGATCAACCACGCTCACAGAGCCCGATTTTGTAATGTTTTTGCTGTCGATTTGTTGAATATTTGCCCAGTTTCCACCCATATTTGCTTGGAAAAACTCTTTATTTTGCGGGGAGAAACTTGTCGGTTCTGTTCCAGCTACTTCACCAGCCCAGCTCCCTCCGCTCATAATTGACCAAACGCCTACCGGCTCACCTTGCCCCGTATACTGTGTGTCATACTCATCCGGCAAACCTAAATCATGGCCAAATTCATGAGCAAAAACGCCAACTGCTCCGTCTTCTGGTTCAATTGTATAATCATAAGCAGCCATATTTGTTCCAGGAACTTTATACACTTGTCCCAAAGTAGAGCGATGAGACCAGATAGCATCGTTTCCTAGTTTACCTCCACCTGCTTCTTGCCCAGTTCCAGCATGAATGACCATTAAGTGGTCCACTATGCCGTCAGGCTCATTGCGGTTGCCGTCTCCATCGATATCATATTGATCGAACTGATCATAATCTGAAAGGTTAATGCCGCTTTTTGCTGCTGCAGCAAGCGCTTCTTTTACAAGATTACGAGGCCCTTTAGATCCAGGTGCATTATCGTTTCCTCCCGCTGGATTGTCTGCTCCGTATTCTTTTGCGTTTCCAGGTACAGTTAACCAGTCAGAAACCGTTCCATCTACTGTGTAACTACCTCCAGACTGTTCTTCATAATATTGTTTAAATGTTTTAATTTTCTTACCGTTAAATAACGTAAAGTCTTTCTTTCCAAACATTAATTGCTGATAGTGATTTCGATTAAAATCTTTTGCATACATGTAACCAGGCTCTTGAACGACATTGTTATGCTTAAAGTCTGCGTATTCGACTAAAAGAACAAGAACTTTATCTTTTCTCACTTGTCCGTTATATTTGGCCTGAGCTGCAGGTTTAACGTTTACCCCGTTCCCCGAATTGTTTCCTTGAGACTTAATATTAGCAAATTCGCCTCGTTGAAACTTTTCTTTTTGTTTTGTTTGCATTTCTTTCGCTTTCAAATCAATTTTGCTAGCTTTATGTCCCTTCATGCTCTCTTTATGTGCATCTTTTTTGTTTATGTAAGAAGTAACGGCTTTCTTCACTTCTTGCGGTGTTGCACTTTGAGAAATAACTCCTTGGTTTTTCAGTGCGTTAGCCAATCTTTCTTCCGGTACTGTATTCATATCAATTGGTGAACTCGGAAGTTCTTCCGATTGTGCGGTTTTAGCTGAAGCAGTACTTCCATTCATAAGTACTGGCCCGACTCCGCTTAATGTAACAGTTGTGGCAAGAAAAGATGTCCCCAAAATCTTTTTCCAGCTTTTCAAGTAAACCCCTCCATTTTAGAATTTTCAAACTATTAGCAAGATTTATTTTATATTCTAAAACTAGGAAGGTCAACTACATTTTACTATATTATTAAAATTTTTTGATTCTAGTAGATAATGTAAAATAGTTTTATAGTATGTAACTAGTTTTCTTTGCCTGACAATTAAAATGTCTGATAAACCCTTATTACGTATGCAAATTCCATGCCAAATCGATGACCAAAACTAAAAATATATGAAGCGTATTTTTTTAGGAAATTAGAACCATCTTTTCCGTATTACTATTATATAAAAACAAAAAATTCCCCATTATGGATACAGAAAGATAAAAAAATCACTCCTCAGTAGACGAGAAGTGATAATTTCCTTATGCAAGTAAATTTAAGAATGTTCTTTTTGACGCTGCAGCAAGATATGATAGAGCGACATGCTCCAAAGAGACATATTACGCGCTGCGATTTCATAAGGCTTTTCATCAATTTTAAACAAGAAATCCCCTTCATAACTCACGGATTTCCCTTGCTTTTCTAGCTCTTGTTTAACAGCTTCAATCCATTCTACTGCATTCGTATAATGCTTGTTCAAACGAACTTTAATAGTTTGATTCCTGTAATGAATAAAAGATGTAATTCCCCAAAAAATTAAGATAAGAAAAAGTACCATATACAGCAATTGCATGATAACGTTCCCCTTCTTCCTTCATTTCATTATTTTCAATGAAGACTTAATTTAGATGAGTAAATATTACTATTCTCCTTTCCTATTGTCATCTCCTTTAAAAAAGCAAATTCCTTTTCTGTGTGGGCGTATAAAATGAATCCATGCACGTGCTCCCTCATCTTTTTTACTAACGTTTTCTTTTAAAAAATGATAAGCTAATAGAATGATAAATAGAAAGGGAGGGCGACTAGTTGTCAACTGAACAAGTGAAATTAGCAGCCGTTTTAGATGTTGAAACAACGGGATTAAGTGCGCAAACATGCGATATTATCGAACTAGCAATTGCTGTTGTTTCTTATGATTCTTCTACCGGAGAAATAATCGACATTGTAGAAGAATATGAAGAATTTAATATGCCTTCAACTCCCATTTTCCCGTATATTACAAACTTAACGGGAATTACAAATGAGATGGTCAAAAATAAAACATTAGACGATAAAAAAGTGGAATCGCTGTTAACTAGCGTTTCGGCTATCATCGCTCATAATGCTTCTTTCGATCGCAGCTTTCTTTTAAAACGCTATCCATCTTTATTTAACCAAAAATGGCACTGCTCTATGCGTGCTGTCAAATGGAAAGAGTACGGCTTTCCTAATAAAAAACTAACAACGCTTCTTGATCATCATAATATTGAGAGAGAGCACGCTCACAGAGCTATGGATGACGTGAAAGGAACCATTGATTTGCTAAGACAGCAAAATCCTAGCGGAGATCCCTATTTTTCTGAAGTATTAAAAAAAGCAATGAGCAAACCTAAAAAAACAGCGGCTTCCACTCGTTTTTAACTCAACAAAAAAAGCGCAGAAGCTGCGCTTTTTTTGTTTTTATTCGCATATTTCTTAAGTGTTGAGTTATATGTTTGAGGAGTATGATTGGAAACAGCGAGGCTGTAAACGCACCGGAAGAAAAAGAAAAGTGCCTGCTTTCAAGCAAAAAGCCGCGGAGGAACAAACTGAACAGCAGGTGTTTACACATATATACAAAATCAGCTGAATTTCTAATAATCTGGGAGATTTTAATTATATTTCTCTTACCTTTTGGTTTTGAAGATCGTGATGCGTTTGTTCTAGTTCACTTAAATTCAATTCGTACAAATGTCTCCCGTCTTCTGCTTTAAAGTAACCCGATTCAATAATTTGATTCATTAAAAGATCTTTCTTTTGCTCAAATGCTTTTTCAGATGTCATGTTATCATCTCCTTTTTTAGGTGAATATCTTTCATAGAAAAGACGTACACCGCTTGTGGCATACGTCTTGTTGCTTTTCACATTCGTTACCTATGTTTAAAAACAACGCAATCGTTACATTTTATCGAGAAGGCTGCTTATGTCTTGCAGCCATATTGAACATTTTGGTGATGCACTACTTTTATACCCTTCATGATGTTCTTAAAACGCAATTGGAAAAAGATTTTCACAAAATTTGTTTTCCATCTACTGCCCCGCTTTCAAAATGCGGCTGTGCGGCGATTTTTTTCGTTGCTAAACTGACCACCATTAATACAACTAAATTAATAAATAAAGAAATAACGCCGACGTTTGTATCTTTAATGATTTGTGGCAACGCAGGAAACAACGTGCCAAGCGTTGTTTCAGTAATCGTTATATACATCACAGACGCAATGCCGGCAACAATACCTGCACATGCCCCGTATTTAGTCACGATATTATTTTTCATTAAACTAAAAATAAAAGCAGGAAACAGCTGCGTCACAATGCTGTAGCCCATTAGTAAAAGCGTTACAATCGTATTCCCTCCATGAAGTGTAAAATAGACTGAAACAAGCGCAATGACCGGTACGAAGCATTTAGCCAGTATCGAAATTTGTTTTCCCGTCGCTGAAGGAACAAGAACGCCATAAACGTTTTTAGACAGTGACGTAGAAGCTGCCATCAAAAGCATCGATCCAGGCACAAGTGCTGTTAATAAACCAGCTGCGCCAATAAAGCCGACAATCCACGGATCAAATGTTTGAATGGAAAGACGAAGCAGTGACAAGTCTGCTTCTGCGCCTTGTAGTCCAGGTACCTGCATAAGAGCAGTAAACCCTACAAAAAAGACAAAAAGCAGCATTAACGTATAAATAGGACTTATAATAGAATTCTTTCGAAATACATTCTCGTTTTCAGCTGAATACGTTGCATTAAACGTATGCGGCCACATGTAAAATCCTAATACGGTCAGCATGACTGTAGAAATAAACCACGGAATACTTAGACCTGTCTTGGGAAGAGTGAGAAACGTTGGATTTGCTTGATGCACAGCCTCAAACATTGGCTGTAAGCCTCCGTAGTAATGAAACGGCATATATATTCCTAAAAATAAGACAACAATAAAAATCATGATATCTTTGACAATGGCCGTCCACGCGGAACCATGTATGCCTGATATCATTAAGTAAACCGTTAATGATATGGCACCAATCCAAATGGCTGCAGTTGAAGAGATAGACCCATAAGAAGCTTCAGATACAATAATACCTAAGCCTTTGAATTGTAAAATAATATAAGGAACAATTGCCAGCACCCCTGCGCATGAAACAACAATGCCAAGAAACGGGCTTCTGTATTTTGAAACAAAAAAATCCGGCTGAGACATAAGCTTATGCTGCTTCGCATACCGCCATATTTGCGGGCCAATCCAATACCCTAACACGTACGCTAAAGAAATATAGGCTAAAATATAAAACGCTGGTCCTCCTTTTCCATATGCCCAAGCGCTTCCACCTAGAAACGTAAAAGTAGTATAGATTTCACCCGCCATCAAAAAGAAGACAAAAACAGTTCCAAAACCTCTGCCACCTACGCTCCACTGTTCTAAATCCATTTTTTTGCCCCGCGTAGCTCGAATTCCAAGATAAATAGCTAAAAGTAAAAAACCAAAAATAATAATTAGAGCGGTATTCATTATTTATCTCCTCCTTTAACAGCAGGATCGAGCTTGTACACAATGCCCATAATAAACGACGTAAGGATTACCCACATAACAATCCAAAAGAGAAAAAAAGGCATTCCTAAAATAAATGGCGTTACTTTGTTAACAAAAGGCAATAAGCCTAATATTCCTACAAACGGAAGCAGGCAAAGAAGATAAATTATTTTCATAGAACTCCTCCTTAATCACACGGCTTATCAGTACTTATCTAAGACTTTAACTATCTCATTATGTACTTCTCTTATTCTTCTCTTTACACCTCCATTCTTGAGCTAAACGAGACGTTTGGCATAGAAAACCGCCGTTTATTTGTTCCTTAGTATCTTCCATTTGTCCCCATGTGAAAAGGAGTTTGTAAGGCATGCTTACAAGATTTTGAATGCAGAAGAATGTAGACAAACAAAAAGAAACGGAACTGAGAGCAAAAGTTTCAGTTCCGTTTCTTTTTAGCATTTCTATACTTTATTCTTCTTTTTTCTTTACACCAAGCGAAGAAAGAGCTTGTTTTAAATGTCCAAACGTTTCAATTTTATTAAAACTAATTCCTACATTAACAGCCGTCTGAGCCATGTCAGGACTCACTCCTGACATAATCGCATGGATGCCTAGCAGCTGCAAAATGTTAATTAAATCAAAAAATTTGTGCGCAACATACGTATCTACATAATTTACACCCGATAAGTCAATGACTAGATGTCTTATATGTTTTTCTGCACATCTTTTTGGAACAACCTCGATAATTGAATCACCTTTGATTTCATCAATAAGCCCTACTAAAGGCAAGACCGCGATGTGATCTACAATTGGAATGACAGGAAAACTCGTTTCGTCGATTAGCTCTTGCTGAAGACTTATTTTTTGCCTTGTGATTTTATAGTACTGTTCGGAGAATTCATTAAGGAGTTTATCAAATGTTGTATGATAAACTTCGCTCCAAGACAGTATATCTTCTTTTGTGATAGATGAATGTATCAGACTATATGTTTTGACATACGTCCAAATAATTTTTCTTGTTTTGCTTAGCGCTTCTACTACCTCGTAAATCGGCGTATCAAATTTAATTCTGCTGTTTACTACTTCCGTCGTCCATTTCACCATACGTTGTTTGAAAATCTCTTGATCGTCAAGAAAGCCGCTCGCAATTGTTTCGATCGTATAAAGATGCTGCTCACGCAGCTTTTTCTCAACTGAAGCATCTGCGTCCTTTGAGTAAATTGATCCTTTAATATTACTTCTTTGGCGCAGCCATTCTTCACTGATAGAGGCTGAATTTTCTAAAATATATTCAAAAAGTCGTTGATTTTGTTCACTCACTACTGTTTAACCTCCGTTCACTTTCTCCTTCTGTCCACTTACTTACAAAACGCACCTTATGATAAATTCATGCTTCATATTTTTTCCTCGTCCATCTCTATCATACACGATAACCGCTCTGCATACTTATAGAGAATTAGATATAAACAAGCAGGTGTTTGATTATCTACATAGATAAACTGCCGTGTATGATGCAGCTATCATTTATTTTCACATGAAAGGATGTTAATTGTATTGAAAAAATCAATTATTTTGTTGGGGATTCTCGCTACAAGTATTGGATTATCCGCTTGTTCAAACAATACAACAACTTCTTCTGCCACAAACTCTTCTGCACATTCAGGTCATGAACATCACAAAGCTGCAGTTGCTGATATTCGCGAAGAAACTCCGGGAGCAGACGTTTTACCACAGTTTTTAAAGAACCAGCCTAAAGATATGAAACTAGTTTATCTATCCGTTGCTAAAAATCGTGAACTACTTGAAAAAATCCCTTGCTACTGCGGATGTGGCATGGAAGCAAATCACAAAAACAGCTATGACTGCTTTATTTTTAAAAACAAAAGAAATGGAGCAGTTGTCTGGGATGATCATGGAACAAAATGCGGATTGTGTATAGAAATTGCAGCTAAAGCTATGCTCGACTATAACCGAGGCAAATCAATAAAAGATATCCGCAAAGACATCGACGAAAAATATAAAGAAGGCTATGCACAACCCACTCCTACTCCTTCCTTGTAGGACATTGGCAGTTTTTAAGCAAACATTCGCGATAGGTATATATAAAAGGAAAAGATATCAAAAACACATTCTTTTTTAGCGTTTTGAAAGCTGATTCATCTTTGAAAAAGCAAAAAAACACTCAAATAGCTATTTGAGTGTTTTTGTGTATTATTCTTTCATAAACTCTTTTGTACTTCTTACTGTATCAATCGGACGCACGAGCTTCTCAATTTCTGCACGTTTTGGCTCTAAAAAAGGAGGCAGTGATAATTTTTCTCCGAGCGTTTCGTAAGGTTCATCTCCCATAAATCCTGGTCCATCTGTCGCAAATTCAAATAAAATTTGCGGAGCCACTCTTGCATACAACGATTCAAAGAAGTGACGATTCACATAACCAGACGTATGGAAACCGAAGCTTGACATTCGATTAATCCACTCTTCAAGAGCTTGTCGATTTTCTACGCGAAAAGCAACGTGATGAACAGTTCCAAAACCTTGCTGAGCCTGCGGAAGTTTTTCATTGTGTTCTACTACTACTTGCGCACCGTTTCCTCCTTCTCCTACTTCGAATAGGTGAAGGTCTCCTTCTTGAGCAATCTCTTTAAATAAAAGGACTTTTTCCATCATTTCTTTAAAGTAATTAAACTCGGCAATACGAATAAAGATAGGACCAATTCCTGTAATAGCGTATTGAAGAGGGACAGGGCCTTTTTGCCAAGGAGTGCCTGATTCAACTCCTTGATTCCCTTCATCGGAAATTAACTGATACTGCTGATCATCAAAATCAACAAACGAAAGCGTCTTTTTCCCAAATAGCTCTTGAATCCCCGTATGATTTACTTCTAAGCGATCAAAGCGCTTTACCCAATAGTCTAAAGCCGCATCATTTGGAACGCGGAAAGATGTTTTTGAAATTTCATTTGTTCCGTGAAAACCTTTTGGAATACCTGGAAAATCAAAAAAAGTCATGTCCGTTCCGGCGCTGCCTTTATCATCTGCAAAAAACAAATGATACGTTTGAATATCATCTTGATTGACCGTTTTTTTAACTAAGCGCATGCCTAACACATATGTGAAAAATTCATAATTCTTTTCTGCACTGCTTGTAATAGCCGTTACGTGGTGTATTCCTTTTAAGTGGTTCATTCTACATTCCTCCGGACAAATCGTCTAGTTTATCATTCATTATTTATCTTTAATTTGAATATCTTTAATTAAAGATAATATACCATGATTAATTTTCCTTTGTCAATAAAGTATGGAGGATCTCGGAAGGAAATATGTATATTTTTACATTTAACCAAAACATTATAAATGAGGACGAGCCAAATCGGCAATAAAACATCGTATAAACAAAGAGCTTTTACAATTCAAAAGCTCTTTGTTTATTCTTTAATTTTCAATATGCTTGATTATAACTGCAGGATTGCCTCCGACTACCACGTTATCAGGAACATTTTTTGTCACAACGGCACCCGAAGCAATTACCGCATTGTTGCCTATTTTCACTCCAGGATTAATAACGGCTCTCCCCCCAATCCAGACGTTATTTCCTATTTCTACGCGTTTTCCAAACTCAGCTCCTGAAATTCTTTCAAGAGCATGCAAAGGATGAGTTGCTGTATAGATATGTACACCTGGTGCAAGAAAACAATTATCTCCTATTCTTATTTCACATACATCTAAAAGTACGCAATCAAAGTTAGCATAAAAATTTTCTCCAACATGAATGTTAGAACCGTAGTCACAGCGGAAAGCAGGCTCTATGCAAAGAGAATTTCCCGTAGACCCAAACAGTTCTTTTAATAAGTTTGTACGTCTTTCTTCTTCCCTTTCTGTTGTTTGGTTATAAAGCCTTGTTAATCTTCGAGCGTTTTCACGTTCTTTTATTAATTGCGGATCAGCGGAAAGGTATAATTCTCCATCAAGCATTTTTTGTTTTTCTGTTTTCATTTTGCATCCCCTTTTTTGTAGTTCCTTCTCTAACCGATACTGATTTATTCTCTTACACGATATCATGTTTTTAAAGCTTTGTCCGGTATTCGCTGAGATTATAACTCCCCCAGGCAAACATTAGTTAATTTAATAACTCCCGGAAGCTAATTTTTTAATCTTTTTATATAAAAGGAATAGTAAGAGAAAACTTCATCACATATACTATATAAATTTATATAAAAGGCAGGGATATCATGAAAGCACAGCGCTTGGTAGATGACCAAAAAGGAACATACAGCAAGGAAGTTCAGAAGCACTTTAACCTAAAAATAAATGGGAAAATTTACACACAGCCCTCGCCGCAATCACCTTCCTCACCCCCTATGCAGAAGAAAAATCTTAAATACAAACCTCAAAATAAAGTTCTACGCACGTACGATAAAAAAGATAAAACATTAAATGACACACAAGAAAAGCTCATAAAATCTGCAAAAACTAGATTAACTAAATATGAAAAGCTTCTATTAAGCAACCAGCTTTCAGAATCTGCGGCTCTTTACTCACCTTTTGGGTTAGAAGAGCTGGTACGAATGGCTAGTAGAGAGGAGTGAACGATTTGTGTTGGGTGAAAAAGTAATCATTGATACAAACATTTGGGCTTCACATGCGCTTAATTATCCAGAAGTTGTAGAATATATTAATGAACTTATTTCAAATAATGCGGAATTTTTAATGCCTACCGTTGTACAAATGGAACTTCTGTCGCATTGGGAAGTAGAAACAAATCCTCAAGTCAAAGCAGTAAAAAATCATTATATTTACGATATGACAGATAAGATTGTGGACGTTACAAGTGAAATTGCGCAGCTAGCAGCTCAAATTCGCAGAAAAGCTAAAATAGAATCCAATAAAAAAATTAAAGGCCCAGATGCGATGATTGCCGCATCTGCTTTTATACATAATGCAAAACTGATTTCTAACAATAATAAAGATTTTGCTTGGATTACATTTAATTTCAGCTACCGGGGTCAACCATTATCTTATGTAAATCCTATTAAAGATACGATTGCTTATGCTTCTTTTATTAAAAGCTTTGAACACCCCACCCTTCCCGATGCTGATAACTTACAAGAAAACGAGAAGGAAAGCTAATTTGTTTTTATTTTCAAAATACTCCTTGTCTCCCGCCTTTTTCAAATTAAAAGTTTGATGAGTACATACTCCAATTCTTTCTGTAGTGAATACAGTAAAAAGCATAAAAACTTAGGCGGTGAAAAGAGTGAATTATCAATATTACCCGGAACAACCTTTAGAAGAGTATCAATATGGCTATGATTATTATTCAAATCCCCAAGAAGCTGACGAAAGATTCCCTTATGGTTATTATCCATATCCTCGCCCTCGGCCATTTTATCCTTACCCTTATCCTCGTCCCATTTATTATCACCCCCCTTATTTTTACCCTCGCCCTCGGCCATTTTACCCACACCCAGTGTATTGGAGATAAAAAAAGAAGAGCGATCAGCTCTTCTTTTTTGTTTCTTGATATTTAGACATCTCTTCTTGAATAATGGTCACAAACGCTTCATTTTGTTCAATTTCAAAAACGGTAATAGCTTTTTCTAGGTAGGCTATTCCTTCTTTAAGCTCATCAAGCTGACAGAGTGCTTCTCCAATTTGATAGTGCAGTTCTCCTAATAAATAAAGCGTCTCATGCTGAATACACAGCTCTAGTCCTGCTTGTGCATATTTAACCGACTTTTCATAACGTTCCATTTGCAAAAGCGCACGTGATAATCCATATAAAATTCGAATTTTAACAAGAGGATCTTTTAACTTAGGAAGCAAAGCAATATGCTGCAATCCTTCCATAAACGTACTGAACGCTTTTTTTAAATGACCTTCTTCTTCATAAATAATAGCAATACTATTTAAAATAGCAATCTCTTTTTCTGAATAAAACTGTTCGCTCGTACGCGTGAACGCAATAGCTTTTTCCAATTTACGAAGCGCTTGTTCAAATTTATTTCCAATATAATAATCACATATGGCTTCGTGCCATAGGAAAAATTGTGCATGAAAAGGATCTTGAAACATAGGATTATCTTTTTCTTTGTTCACCATATGTAACACGGTTTCATAATCGCGTTTTCGTATATAATGCCTAATGGTCGATTTAATTTCTTTTGAATAATCGTTGGGCGTTAGCTCTCCTGCTTCAAAGAAATAATTCATCGGAACCCCTAAGCGTTTCGATAAATGATAGAGAACTTCACTGCTTGCATGAATTTCACCTTGTTCAAATCGATGTAGCTCTTCTTCAGTACAAATTCCTTCTGATAACTCGACAGTTGTCATTTCCGCAATCTTTCGCAGATCTTGAATCAGCTGACCTACTTGTTTTTTATCATTCAAAAAATCACCTTACTTAATGTCGTCAATAAACTCTGTGAAAACAACGTTCCATTATGTTTTTATAAGTCTATTGTACCATTTAGGTAGTTTTTTTATCAATAGAATATAGCAAAATTATTCCAAAGGAAATTCTTGAAATTATAATTGAATTACTCTATAATCTCTCCATTATCATCATACTGAATATCTTCATTCAAATCTCCTAGATTATCCTCTTGCCATTGTTTCTGTTCTTCTGGTGTCATCTCAGCCCACTCAGTTTGACTATCCACCCACGGATCACCAGTCCATTTAGGCGTTTCACCTTCTTTAAGACTAGCTCTTTCCTCTTCTGCACGTTTCCTGTAGTATTCTTCTGATTGAGTATCTTCTTGTGCAGCCTCAGCATTTAATTCCGCTTCTATCTCAGCTTCTTCAGCCCATGTTTCAGCCTGATTAGCTTCATAATTATCAATTGTTTCTTGACTAACTGGAGATTCTTCCTGCTTATTTTGTTCTTCCTGTTGAGCTACTGCAGGCTGTTTTCCAGCAATCTTTTGTTGTTTTTGTTGCTCAGCTACTTCCGCTTCTTCTCTCGCTTTCTGCTCTGCTAACTCTTTAGCTTTTTTTTCTTTTTCAACTTTTACACTATACCCACGTAAATCTTTCTGTTCGTTTTGAATTTGCTGAGACTCAGACTTTTTATCTAAATCTTTGCCTTCAGACTTCTTTTTAGGTGCTTCAGCTACACTTTTCTTCTCTAGTAAATCATTTTCCCTCTTATAACTGTCACAAGCACCCATAGTCAAACTCAGTGACAGCAAAGCAGTACCAATTAGCAACTTTTTCACAAAATTCTCCCCTTTTGTTTAATTGAAGCCACAACCAGTAGTACCTTAAATTTCTTTTTATATAGTGTTACTTTAAACTGATAAACCAAGTTGGCTGATTACTTTTTCTACGTTCATAATTAGTTGGTTGGGTCTGCAACTATTGTTCATTACGTTTATGACATATTTCAGGAAGCTCAAGCTTAAACCCTACAATTGCTCTATCACAGTACTCAGCCCTTCAACGAGTAAATAATACCACTAAATAGGTTATTTTTGTTATTTTTTCAATTATATTTCTTTTTTATTTCCCAATAAATTTCTGTTAAAATTGCTAATATTACCCATATCTTCTTCTCTATAATCCATTATCATACTTTCCATAACCTCAAGAATTTCTTTTCTTCTTTTTCAGTTTGTTCTAGCATGGATAAAGCACTTAAGTTAGCTGACGTTTTGAATGTTAAAATGGATGAATTATATGAGAAAATTGAAAAGTAAAAAAGCCCAATCCAATTAAGGAAAGAACTTTTTAACTTTTACTATATTTTTAGTATTTTTTTAATTAAATATTTTATGACACTATATATCTTTGCGCCTTAAATAGAATCAAATACCTGACGCAGTTGAGCTGCGCTTTTATTGATCGCCTGCTGAGCGAGTGGGACGAATTCATGAAACCCTAAAAACCCGTGAATCATTGTTTCATAATTTTCATAGGTGACGGGGACACCGTGATTTTTTAATGCGTCCGCGTAGTCTTTTCCGCTATCTCTTAAAGGATCATATTGTGCTGTAATAATGGTAGCGCTGGGTAGACTCGATAAATCTTCTAGTAATACTGGAGCGTTATAGGGGTGCTGTTCTTCTTCTTTATTATTTAAGTACTGAAGGCGAAACCAATCCATGAGATCTTTTGAAAGAAGATATCCTTCGGCGTTTTCTTTCATAGAGGCAGGGTGTTGATTTTTAAATCCTACAGACGGATAAATAAGCAGCTGATGAACAATGGATGGACCTTGTCTTTGTTTTGCTAAAATGCTTACAACCGCAGCAAGGTTCCCACCGGCACTGTCGCCACCGACGGCAATTTTGTTTGAATCGATATTTAATTGAGACGCATGAGCTGAAATCCACTCCAAGGCGTCATAGGCATCGTTTATTGCAGCGGGAAATTTACTCTCAGGAGCAAGGCGGTAATCAACAGACACTACAATACAGTTTGTTTCATTTGCATACGACCTGCATATGGAGTCATGAGTATCCAGGCTGCCTAATACCCAGCCTCCTCCGTGATAATAAACAAGAGCGGGAAATGGCCCTGTTCCTTCAGGTTCATACACTCGTAGAGTGAGCGTACGTTCATTTAATTCAATTTCTTCATTATATACTTTTTTAACTGCTTCTTTAGAAGGAGTTAAGGACATCTTTTCCATTTCCCTCAGCTGTGGGGGTGTAACGTCCTCTAAAGAAGGACGGGGCATTTCATTATATTGATTTAGAAATATTTGAATATGCGGATCTAACGGCATTCTTCTTCTCTCTCCTTTCAAGGTAACTCTATATGTAATGATGAATGAAATTTCAGAAAAAATCCAATATATTGTCTTCTCGGCAGGCTTTTGTTTGTTTTGATTAAAAATGGGTATAACAATTAAATAAAGAGGATGATATTCGTATATATTTTATTCTCACCTATATAAATATAAATACGTACAAAGGAGGCACACCGATGATTATTGTTTATATAAGCTTAGCTGTTGTTTTGGCATCACTTGCGTATCTTATTTACGCAGGCGTATCATTTAATAAAAAAATCAAGCCAACTGTGAACTCTGTAAATGCCACTTCTCAGCATCTTCAAAACGAAACTGATCATATCAAAGAAAAAACAAATCATTTAAAAGTAACACAAGCAGCGATTAAAACCGATGTACAGTACAAAAAAGATTCGGTCAAATATACAGCCAACTCATTTAAACAGCTTGTGAATAGCTTTAAACGTTAAAAAAGGAAACCTCTATAAAGGTTTCCTTTTTTATTACATCTTTTATTACATCGCCTGAGACGTATCTTTAGGAGGCGCAGCCGTTTTGTTTCGGTGATAAATAGCGTTAATCTCTCCTCCAATAACGAGAATTAACCCTGTTAAAAATAGCCAAAGCATCAGAACAATCACGCCTCCTAAGCTTCCATAAGTAGCAGAATAATTGCCAAAGTTGCTTACGTAAAATGAGAACCCTAAAGATGTCAGCTGCCATAACAGCGTAGCAGCGAGCGCTCCGGGCCATACATGGGCAAAAGGAAACGTTTTGTTTGGCGCTAATCTGTATAATACGGATAAAACAAGTACCATAATGCCGACACCGATAATCCAGCGCAGAATATTTAAAACCACTGTTGTACCTGAAGGAAGAGAAAACCATTCGCTTATCCAATTTAACAAAACCCCTCCGAACACTGGTAAAAGAAGCGATACAATAATTGTTACAATTAATCCAATTGTTAAAAGAATGGACAAGCCTCTTACTTTAATAAACGAGCGCTGTTCTTTCACGTCGTAGGCTTGGTTCATTGCACGAATAAAGGCATTCATACCGTTTGAAGCAGACCAAATGGTTCCTAAAATCCCTACAGTCAGTAGCCCGCCGTTTGGTTGGCTTACAAATTGAGCTACGTTATCTTTAAAGATTGCAGCCGTTTCTCCCGGCATAACGCTTTGAAGGACATCGATTGCCTCTTCCGGTTTAATCGATAGATACGGAACAATCGATATCAGTAAAATAAGCATAGGGAATAATGATAGCATATAATAATAGGCTTGCTCAGCCGCTAGTCCTGTTGCTTGGTCTTCTTGAATTTCTTTACCAAGACTTTTTCCAAATGATAATAGCTTTTTCATGATAAACCTCTACTTTCTCTTTTTTTGTTCTTTTCCCATTTTATGCACTTTTCAACCTTGAAAGTGGAGAATTTCAAGCAAAATCTCAAATCAAACGATCAAGAGAAAGTAGAATGATGTTTCCTACACAAAAAAAGTTCCAGCTCAAAAGAGCCAGAACTTTTCATCAGATTGTTTATGTAGAGCAGACTAGCGAATGTGTCCTTGTGCACCACTTAATTGCTGTTGCGCCATTGCAACAAGATGCTTCGTCATTTCTCCACCAACAGAACCATTTGCACGAGCCGTTTGCTCAGCGCCAAGCTGAACGTTAAGTCTTCCCGCAATTTCTGTTTTTAACTGATCAAGAAGCTGTTCAGCACCTTGAACTAAAATAGGATTACGATTTGCCATGTTTATCACTCCTTTCCTTCAACAGCTTATATAGGTTAATGTTCCTTTCACTTGAAATTTTATACAACATCCCTCAAAAAAAGATCCCTGGCTATTGCCGAGATCTTTTTTTCTTTTTAAGCTTTTTTACACTCGTTCAAGAGGCATTGTGCAGCAGCGGAAAGAACCGCCCGACTTAATAATTTCAGATATATCAATTTCAATTACTTTATAGCCCCGTTTCCTTAACTCTTCATTCACTTCTGTATTCATTGGCAGGCTGATCACCCGCTGATTACCGATGGATAATACATTGGTTCCCATCGTAAACTGCTCTTCTTTTGTTACTTCAATTAAGTCATATTTCATGCGAAGTAAATTTAATTCTTTCTCATGTAAAGCTGGTGAAAATACGAGCGCTTCTGTAGGTGATAAAATATTTAACACACAATCAAGATGAAGATAAGACCGATCAATAGGAATCGGAACAACCTCATACGCTGGAAGCAGCTCTTGGATATGCTCCACGCCTTCTTTACTTGTACGGTCGCTGAGCGCAATAAAAATAGCTTGTCCATCAATCAGCACATCTCCACCTTCAATGGAATGGTCCGGTACCTGATGGAAATGAATACCTTGCTGCTGCAGCCACTCTGCTAGCACTTGTTCTTCTCCACTTCGAATCTCGCTTCCCATTTTCGTGACAATAACGGTATCTCCCAGCGTATAGCCAATATCCCGCGTAAATACTTGTTCTGGAAATGGCTCTTGTGCAGATAGCCCGATGACTTCAACCCCTTCTTTTTGAAGGCATTCGACAAATTGACGGTGCTGCTTTGAAGCCAAGCTTTCATCAATGTTTTCGTCCGCATAATGCTTTTGTGTTTCATTAATAATTTCTTCAATTTTCATATATGTAGGTGGGCAAACGACCACACGTTTTAATGTATCATACTCATTTTTACACCCGTAACTATTCGTCATTTTAGCTGGCTGTTTCATTTGCATCTTTTTAAATCCCCCTTCGTGCATTTATGTACAGTGTTCCCTAAACCTCCTGAAACATAAACACGATTTTGCTGAGGAAACACCTCTGTCCATCTATCTAAAAAGCTTTTTCTGGCAATAAAAACAAAAAAACACAATACTTCTTCTAATTACAATAACTGTTAGTATAAAATAGTCTAGTAACTGTACAAAAAATGGGAGGTTAATATGAATAAAGTAGCGAACGCATTATATGCGGGCAGAAAATTTTTATTAATACTGTGGATCATCCTAATTGTCGGATTTGGCTTTTATGCGGCTAAGCTTCCTTCTGTGCTGGGAGGAAACGGATTTGAAATGAAAGGAATGTATAAAGATACCGAGCAGCTTTTAGTTGATAAATTTGATGTTAGCGAAGCTCAGATCATCGTTTTGTTTGAAAAAAAAGACGGAGTTTCTGACTCGAAATTCCAGCAAACAATCGCTCAGTATATGCAAAAAGCAAAGGACAAATCAGACGCGTCGAAAGTTGACATACCAACGGCTTCTAACAAGATGATAAAAGGAAGCACAGCGTATGGAATTATCCACTTTAATCACGATGATGGAACGATGGATAAACGAGTGGAAAAGATCAGAACTCTTTCAGCTGATGAAAAAGAAGTTAGTGTAAAATTAACCGGTGGTCCTATTATTGAAAAAGATATGAATACAGCAAGCCAAGCAGATTTAGCAAAAGCAGAAGCCATCGGTATACCTGTTGCTTTAGTTGTGCTCCTTCTAGCTTTTGGCGGCGTGGTAGCCGCTGCAATTCCTCTTATGATAGGAATTGTAACCGTCGTTACCACCATGGGCTTTGTCTATTTCTTTCATCCGTACACAGAGCTGTCCATCTTTATTTTAAATGTGATTCCAATGATTGGATTAGCTCTTAGTATTGACTTTGCCCTTTTATTTATTAATCGCTTTAAAGAAGAAATCCAAACAAAATCGGTAGAACAAGCAATCAAAATCACCATTCAAACAGCGGGACGCTCGGTCATCTTCTCAGGATTATGCGTATTTATTGGATTAGCGGGAATGCTGTTTATCCAAGTGGATATTTTTCAAAACGTCGCTCTTGGAGGAATGGCTGTTGTTTTTATTGCTGTGTTTTCAGCTCTTACGCTGCTTCCTTCCATACTGGCTATATTAGGTACACGCATTAATCGTTTACGCATCTTAAAAGTCAGTGAACAAGGCGGTCAGTCTAGGTGGCGTTCATTCGCTACATTTGTCATGAAAAAGCCTGTAACTATGACGATTGTTTCTCTTATCATTCTGTTAGTAGCACTTATTCCCGTTCGAGACATGCATCTAGAAATACCGTCTTCAGAAGCGCTGCCAACAAAATACGAGTCTCGTCAAGCTTTTGACACGTATAACGATACATTTATAAATAAAAACACGGCAGACGTTTATTTTGTGCTAGAAGCTAAGCAAGATATGCTGAATAAAAAGCCTTTAACAAATGCCTTTACTTTTATAAAACAATTAAAAGAAGATTCGTTAGTTAAGCAAGTCGATTCTATTTCTACCGCTTTAAACGTAAAATCGAGTGATCAGCTTCAAGCTATGCTGGAAAACCCGCAGATAAGTGCGCAGGCAAAGCCAGCTGTAGATTCGTTCATTAACGGACATTATATGCTTATAAAAGCTACGCTAGATACAGACCAAAATTCAGATGAAGCAAAAGATTTTGTTCGAAAATGGAAAGACAAACGTTCACTTTTCACCGTTCATATTGGCGGCTATCCAAAATTTGAACAAGAAATATTCGATGAAATTTATGAAAAAGCTCCATATGGTTTGGCTCTTGTTTTATTTTCAACGTATGTCATTTTAATGATTGCTTTTCGTTCTGTTCTCATTCCTTTAAAGGCTATCATTATGAATATTTTAAGCTTAACAGCTACGTTTGGTTTACTTGTATGGCTGTTTCAAAATGGACATTTAGGTCTTACTCAATCTAATATTGCTTTAGTGCTGCCAGTCTTTGTTTTCGGCCTTGTATTTGGGCTCAGCATGGACTACGAAGTCTTTTTGATTTCACGCATTCACGAAGTGTATCATCAAACCCGCGATAATAATGTAGCAACGGTAGAAGGATTAGCTTCCACTAGTAAAATTATTACGAGCGCTGCTTTAATTATGATCGTGATTACAGGAGCCTTTGCTTTTACAGACGTAACGCCTGTTAAACAAATGGGTGTAGGAATTGCTTTAGCTATATTTATCGATGCAACAATTGTCAGAATGCTTCTTGTCCCTTCTCTTATGAAATTGCTTGGAGATGCCAACTGGTGGTTTTTCACTAAAAAACGCGATAAGTCCAGTTCCAACGAACAGTTAAAATCATAATAAAAAAAACCGCTCACTTGAGCGGTTTTTGCATTGAAGGCTTCTTTAACGACTTAATTTTGCAAAAGCGATAATGCCTTCTTCATCGTCTAATTCCAGTTCTAGTCCTGCTGCGTATGGGTCTACGTTCATTTCCGTATCCAGCCAAAAGCGCAGGGCTTCAATAATGTTCAAAGTAATATGAACCTGCTTACGATCATGTACGTATGACTCTGCTGAAAAACCGTAGTCATCATCATACATTAGCTCAATCTCTACTTCTTGAGGCTGAACTTGTTTTTTTTCTGCGATATACAAACACATCGCATTGATAATATCTTGTTCAGAAATTTTTATTGTCTCCAAGATTTCACTTCCTCGTTTTTACGCTTGTTGCTACGTACGCTTTGGAATAACTTTACTACAAGAAGAATTAAAGCTACAATCACAAGCATATTTACCATAAAGCCTAAAATTGGGCCTAATGGTCCTAAGCTAGATAGCAAGCTTCCGAATAATAAGCCCGCAATTCCTCCCATTAAAAGACCTTTCATTAAGCCGCCGCGCTTTGAGCTAGCCGCTGTACTTTTAGATGATGAGTTTTTAGACGTATTGTTTTGCTTAACAGAGTTGCTGTTATTGTTTTTAAATAAGCTTGATTGGTTATTGCTTCCGCTGTCAAAAGAGCGCTTTCCTGACTTATACCCTTTTGCGCTTGCTACGTTTGAACCGTCATGAATAAGTGATCCACCGACTGGTGAAAACACAACCGCTAATGCGATAAATGCGGCCAATAATTTTTTTACCATTGTTTTCCCTCCACTAAATGACTAACGTCACATATGTTTTTTCATATATGATTTCCATATATGTTCCTACGTTTCATCATACCAAAAGGTTTCACTTTTTTATATAAAAATGCATCAAGCTACATCAAATGTTCACAGGATTAAACATTTGCACGTATTTCTTGTGTATATAAGACCATTTAAGTATAAACCAGAGACCTTTATAAAACTAACAAAGGTCCTTCATCTTCATCAAGTGCAGCTTATTTTACACTTTCCCAAAAACATTATCTAAAGTAACTTTTGTAGAGTTCCTTGGTTTTTCCACTCCTTTAATAATGTCTTATAGGCTATGTGCTACCTTCACCTTTATTACTAATTAAAGGATATACGCGCTTATATGACGAATACCATACGAGAAACAGCGCCGCCTCAAAGATATAGTACAATGCATTTAAAATTGGCTCTGAAAGCTTCTAATGCTGTATGTTTGCAGTTAATTGATGGTCAATACTTCACGTTATCTGCGTGCTCTTTCATAAATAAGAGCTTTCTGTTATATGAATATAGATAGAATATAATCAAAAAGGAGAGATACGATGTTGAATGAACAGCTCCCATTATCAACAGCAAATTTATCAGATGCAATGGAAGGTGCAAACCACTTAGACTTTTCTATTAAGCCATTGCAGCGTCATTACAAACTATTTGGGCCAGCTCTTACCGTAGATACGCCTGCTGGCAATAATTACTCAGTGCTTGAAGCGATTCGACTAGCGGAGCCTGGAAGCGTGCTCGTCATTGATGGAAAAAGCTACTGCAACCGTGCCTTAGCAGGAGATTTCGTAGTAGCCATGGCGAAGCTTGTTGGAATAAGCGGTATTGTACTCGATGGTGTTATACGAGATCAGGAAGACATTGAAAAGCTCAATTTCCCCGTATTTTGCAAGGGCTCTACGATTGCAGCAAGCAGCAAAAAAGAAAAAGGAAAGGTAAACGAGATCATTTCCTGCGGAGGCGTGAAGATCCGTCCTGGGGATTTTATTGCAGGTGACGACGGTGGAGTCATTGTCATTCCTAAGGATGAAGCCGAAGAAGTATTAGCAAAAGCACGGGAAAAGTGGCAAAAAGATAAAGACAGAGAAAATGAAGTATTAGTTAGCAAAGAAACGGTATATACGTATTTAGATAACGCCCTAAAATAAAAGACCTCCGCTTGGAGGTCTTTTATTTGTCATATTGTAAAAATTCTAATCGATTTCCGAACGGGTCATGGACAAAAAAACGTTCTCTCCCTGCAATAGGCTCTTCTTCAAAAAGAACACACCCCGAATTTGCCAGCTTACGTCTAAGCGTCTTGATATCTTCCACGACAAAAGCTGGATGCGATTTTTTAGCAGGTATGTAGTCATCTTGAATACTGATATGCACTTCTTGAGTCCCACATTGAAACCATATGCCGCCCCTGTGCCTTAAATTTTCCGGCTTAAGAACAGTTTTCATTCCTAAAAGATTTTCATAAAAATTTCTTGCTTCTTGCTCGCATCCTTCTGGACCAAGAAGCTGAACATGATCAATTCCTAGAAACATCCACAAACCCCTTTCAAAAAACGTCTTCCTAAAAGTTATTAATCAATGACTCTAGGATTATGAATAACCTGCAGTTCTTTTACAGCTTGCTTCATTTCGCTTTTGCAAATTGGACAAGTTGGCTGATCTCCGCTTTTAAAGTTATCTCGAACCCAGCAATTACACGTATCTGATGTACATTCCCAAACTTTTGTTTCTTCAATAACAGCCGGCTCTAAATTTTTACGATTATACATACACATCGTCTCCTTTAAACAGTACTTTTTAAGTGGATAATAAATGAAGATTAACTTAGCGTGTAAATGTGGTAAATGGCGCAAGATAAAGTGATACTATACATCCGTAAATCAATCTTTGAGGAATACATACGGCGTCTTGAAAGACTAAAATAAAAATGAAGTTATAACAAAGCAGATAGCAGTTGCTTTTCTTAAAACAACGGGATAGTCTGAAAAGAACAAAAATGAAGATCACAAAAATTATATATTTTACTATTATAACAGAGTTTATATTTTTTTACAAATCAGCTTCCATTTACTTGTCTTTTCAAAAAAAAAAGCGAGCACATGATTAGGCTCGCTTTTCATTTCTTATCGAGTTTGTCCGTTTCCACTCATAATATATTTAATTGTCGTAAGCGCAGGAAGTCCCATTGGACCGCGTGCATGAAGCTTTTGAGTTGAAATCCCAATTTCAGCTCCAAATCCTAAAGCTCCTCCGTCAGTAAAACGCGTAGATGCATTATGATACAGTGCCGCTGCATCCACTAAAGACATGAAGCGTGAAACGGCTTGTTCATCTTCTGAAATAATGGCTTCAGAGTGTTTTGTTCCATATGTTTCGATATGGTCAATCGCTTCATCCACACTTTCTACTACTTTCATCGCGATCGCTAAGCGCAAATACTCTTCAGCCCAGTCTTTTTCAGCCGCTGGTTTTGCTCCAGGAATTTCACCTACTGTCGCTTTGTCACCATATACTTCAATATTGTGATCATTGAATGCTTGAATCAATTCATCTTTATGAGAATCGAGCCAGTTTTTGTGTACAAGAACCGTTTCTGCTGCGTTACACACCGCTGGTCGATCTGTTTTTGCATTTATCAAAATCGGAATGGCCTTCTTAACGTCAGCTTGTTCATCGATATAAATATGGCAGTTTCCGACTCCCGTTTCTAACACAGGAACCGTTGCGTTATTGACGACCGCTTGAATCAACGAAGCCCCTCCGCGCGGAATTAGCACGTCAATATGCTCTTTCATTGTAAATAATTCTTGCGTAGCCGCACGATCTGTACTTGAAATAAACTGTACCGCTTCTTTAGGAATTGGCGTTTCATCAAGAGCTTTATGAATAATGTCCACAATAGCTTGGTTAGATGAAATAGCTGAAGAGCCGCCTTTTAACACAATGGCATTTCCAGATTTCAACGCTAGCCCTGTTGCATCTACCGTTACGTTTGGACGTGCTTCATAAATCATTCCGATAACGCCAAGAGGCACGCGTACTTGCTTTACATCTAGACCGTTATCCAATGTCCAGTTTGATAAAACATCTCCTGTTGGATCATCTAACTCAGCAACTTCACGAAGGCCGTTTGCAAATTCTTTTACACGTTCCGCTGAAAGAGCAAGGCGATCCATCAGCGCTTCGTCAAACCCTTTTTCTTTCCCGTTTTTTAAGTCTACTTCATTTGCTTTTAAAATATACTCCGTGTTGTTTTCAAGTGTAGAGGCAATCGTTAACAACGCATCGTTTTTTTGTTCTGTTGTTAGTAAACTTAATTGTTTAGCTGCTTTTTTTGCTGAAATAGCTTGTTCTTCTACTGAATACTTTTCATTTGTTTGTAACACCAAATCACTCCTGGATTCGTTTTAGTTTTGTTTGATTTTAAAGTGTGAGGCATAAGAGGTAAATGCAATCATGCAAAGAAAAGGAAGGGCTCCTTTTCTTTACAGCATGTTTGCTTACAAACCGACCGGTACTGGAATTTCTAAGTGACACACTAGACCTTCGCTGTCTACAATCGGTTGATCAATTGGCTCATTCAGTGCAAGTTCATCAGATGAATAATTTGTCACGCCAAGAGCCAGCTCATTTTCGTCTTTATCTAGAATACGTACAACTGCTCGTTCACTAAAGTGGCCTTTAATATATTTAACGTGCTCGCGAAGTAAAGGCTCTTTATCTTCAATAATTGCACGTTTCGCGGCATCTTCGACTACTATTTCCCCTTCAGGACCAGAGTTAAACGCAATCCACTGCTTTTTCTGATTAAGGTTCGCAGAATCATCTTCAGATTCAAAATACGTTCCTGTTGCATCTCCGTCAACCGCTTGTGTTAAGATGTTTGGCACGCCGGCTCTTCCTAAAAATGCTGGAATTCCTGACGCCATAGCGATTTTGAACGCGTCAATTTTCGAGCGCATACCGCCTGTTCCAACTGAACTTCCTGAATCTCCTGCAGATTCTTCGATTTCTTGCGTGATTTCCCCTACGTGAGGAACTAATTTTGCATTTGGATCCTGGCGAGGGTCCGCGCTGTATAAGCCATCGATATCCGATAAAATAATAAGCAGGTCGGAATCCACTAGTCCAGCAACTTTAGCTGAAAGTGTATCATTATCGCCAAATTTTAATCGATTGATGGTTACCGTGTCGTTTTCATTGACAATTGGCACAATGCCGCGTTCTAACAGCACGTTAATTGTATTTCGGGCATTGTTGTAACGATTTTCGTCTGAAAAATCGTCTCTTGTAATTAAGATTTGAGAAGCAACGTACCCATGCGATAGAAACAGTTCTGAATAAGCCTCCATTAACAGTCCTTGACCGATTGAGGCGGCTGCTTGTTTTTCAGGCAAAGAGCTAGGTCGCTCTAAGCAGCCAAGCTTGCGGTATCCTGCAGCTACAGCTCCTGATGAAACCAACAGCACTTCATGACCGCTGTCTTTTAAGTCTACGACTTGATCCACAAGGCGCTCGAGCTTCCGTCTGCTGATTTCACCGTGTGAACTTGTTAATGAACTACTTCCAATTTTAATTACAACCCGCTTCTTATTGTCGGGACTCATCAAATCACTCCTAGTGTGTTCTGTATGTTTTCTTGTTTATGATTATTTTTTTGTGGTGAGGAATTCACGAAGAAGATAAGTGACGCATTAATTAGTACTTGCCACTTTTTGTAGTTGAGCACTCATTTCTTTTGAACGCTTTGATGCTCCTTTGACTGCTTGCATCATTGCTTCTCCGCCGCCGTGTTTAGCTAAGGCGTCTAAACCAGCTGCTGTTGTACCGTTTGGAGACGTCACATTTTCACGAAGCTCCGTCGGCGTTTCATCTCTTTCCATCATCATTCTTGCTGCACCGTAAATGGTTTGGGCGCCAATTTCACGTGCTAGCTCAGGATCGAGACCTTCTTCTTTTGCTGCTTTTTCGATATGCTCCATAAGGAAATAAAAATAAGCGGGTCCACTTCCGGCAATTCCTGTAAAAATGTCCATTTGTGGCTCATCAATCACGTATACTTTTCCGATTGCAGAAAGCAGCTCTTTTGCTGTTAGCACAGCATCCATTGCAGCATATTGACCTGGAGATATAGCCGTTGCTGATTGCTGAATCATGCTTGATGTATTCGGCATCACTCGAATGACCTGCTGTTCATCATGCAATAACTCTTCCATGTAAGAAGACGAAATCCCTGCAAGAACAGATAGGACAAGCTGGTCTTTGTTGATTTGAGGCTTTAATTCGTTTAATGCCTCTTCAGCGCCTTTTGGCTTCATCGCTAGAATAAAAACGTCAATGTCATCTGTTTTCAGCTCGCTGCGCTTTACTGCTTTGATGCCATATCTATTTTCAAGTTCGTGCAGTCGCGCATCATTGCTTCGATTCGTTACGATAATATTTTCAGCGGGTAATTTCTTTGCATTGACCATACCGGAAATCATCGCTTCTGCCATTGATCCAGCACCTAAAAAAGCAACTTTTTGTTTTTGATCCATCAAATCTCCCCTGTCATTTGTTCGTATCTTTGTTCTCGTTTCTTTCAACGGTTCCTATAGTAACATGCTGAAAAAGAGTGTCAAGTTGAATTTAACCGTTTTTTTCCTCCTTGAGCGTATAACCTTATGCATATGTAAGCGCAAACAAAACTTTTTTAAATATTTTTTTCTGCAAAAAAAAACGATTTTTTTTATAAAAATACGTTTATATAAAGAAAATCGGGGCATACTATATAGTTTGGGCTTTAAATTTTTTTGCAAAAAATAGAGGAATTTTGAAAACGTTATTTGAACAATATAATAGGTTTGCTAAAATGAACCTATGTACCAGCATCTTGGTTTTTTTTGAAAAATTTACTTTTGATGTAAACCACGCTGTGCTGTCGACATTAAAATAAACAAAACGACATACAATCTAGGAAGTGTCGAAACATTATTGGAGGTTCTATTATGAAGAACAACTCGTTTTCTACAGTTCCATCGTCTTCAGAAGGAATAGAGAAACAGGATTTACACGTTGTGGGAATTGGCGCTTCTGCCGGAGGGTTAGAAGCTATTGAGCAGTTTTTCGCTAATATGCCTTCACCAAATGGAATGGCGTTTATTATTGTGCAGCACCTTTCCTCTAAATATAAAAGTTTTATGCCAGAACTTTTAGCAAAAAAAACAGGAATGAATATCAAACTGACACAAGACGGGATGACTTTACAAGAAGACACAATTTATTTAAATCCTCCCCATCATTATGTGACCATTGCGGATCATACTCTTCGCCTTCGTCCCTATGAAGAAAATGATCAGGTAAAGTATCCCATTGACGCCTTTTTTCATTCTCTGGCTGCTTCAAAAAAACACCGGTGCACAGCCATTATTTTATCGGGAAAAGGAAATGATGGAACAGGAGGAGCAAAAACGATACGAGAGTATGGCGGAACTGTACTTGTACAAGATGAAAGCACAGCAAAGTACAGAGATATGCCCCTAAGCGCTATTGATGCACACCTTGCTGATTATATTCTTTCTCCTGCTGATATGCCTGACCTTGTGCAAACGCATGTCAGCCAAACTGAATTTACATATAATGAAGAAACGCTGCAATACATTTATTCATTAATAAAGAAGAAAACAGGCATCGACTTCTCTATGTACAAAAAAAACACGGTGCTGCGACGACTTGAAAAGAGAATGGCTTTACTCGATCCGCCCTCTCAAACGATGGAAGAATACCGGGACTATTTATGTAAAGAAGCCGAAGAAATCGTCGAACTGCAGCGAGACTTGCTGATTGGAGTGACACAATTTCTTAGAGATAAAGAAGCATTCTCTATTATTGAAGAACAAGTCATCCCTCAATTAGTTGAAAGAAAGATTCATAGTCAAGAAGATGAAATCCGCATCTGGGTAGCAGGTTGTTCTACTGGTCAAGAAGCATATACATTAGCTATTTTGCTTCATGACTATTTATCAACAATCAACCGTTATTTCGATGTCCGAATCTTTGCTACGGACATCGATCGTCATGCAATCAAAAGAGCTAGTCAAGGTATTTATGAAGAAGCGGAAGTTCATTCCTTCTCAGCAGCTCAGATTAATGAATATTTTGAGCAAACAAAACACGGTGGTTATCAAGTTAAAAAAACAATCCGCAAAATGATTGTTTTTGCTCCGCATAATATAGGAAAAGACTCGCCTTTTGTAAACGTTGATTTAATTAGCTGTCGAAATATGATGATTTACTTCCAAGCTGAACTGCAGCAGCGCATTCTGTCTCTTTTCCATTTTTCTTTGACAGAAGAAGGCGTGCTTTTTTTAGGCCCTAGTGAAACAACGGGAAATTTATCTGATTTGTTCCGCCCTATCAACAGTAAGTGGAAAATATTTAAGCGTTCGGGCCAGCCCAGCCGACAAATTACGGGAGCTTTTAATCTTTCGAAATCCAGCTTGCATGAAGGTGATTTTTCTAGCGTGCCGCTGCCAAGCCAACTTTATAAGCCTCTTCCTTCACTTAAATTAGATGAGATGTACCAGTCAATGATTGATCACTTTATGAGCCCTTGTCTTGTATTAAATGAATACAACGAAGTAATATTTTGTTCAAAAGAAGCGACTCAGCTTATTAACGTTCCTGTAGGGAAAATTAATTATACAATTTTCAAAATGGTTCCAGTTCACGTCTCTTTAGCCATTGGAGCAGCTATTAAACGCGTAAAAGAGCAAGGTATGAGCGTATGCAGTCAGCACATTGAGTTTGTCATAAACAACGTGCAGCGCCGTTTTAATATTACGATATCTGCCCTTCCAACAAATCACTCTCTTTACTTACTTATGTTTGATGAACAGACAGACAGTGCCATTACTGATAAGGAAGAGCCCATGTTTCTTAATCAAACAAGCTCGATTAGTGAGCTTGTAGTAGATTTAGAGCAAGAGCTTCATTATACGCAGCAGCATTTGCAAACGACGATTGAAGAGTTAGAAACAGCAAATGAGGAGCTAAAGTCCACGAACGAAGAACTGATTGCTTCTAACGAAGAGCTGCAGTCCACAAATGAAGAATTGCAGTCTGTTAATGAAGAGCTAATTAGTGTTAACAACCAGTACGAACGAAAGATTGAAGAATTAACGGACTTAAACAACGATATCGATAATTTATTAATCAGCACAACTATTGCTACCATCTTTTTAGACGAGCAGCTGAATATTAAATTATTTACGCCGGAAACGAAAACAGTAATCAACGTTCTTCATCAAGATATCGGAAGACCTTTCTTTCATATTTCGCATAACTTTAGATATGACCATCTAATCGAGGATGCAATGCACGTTTTAAGAACAAATAACACCCTTCAAAAAGAAATTCAAAGCTATGATAACCAATGGTACAGCATGAAAATGATGCCTTATCGTACAAATGAGAATTTAATTAACGGTGTAGTTATTACATTTATTAATATTACAGAAATTAAACGATCAAATGAAGAATTGGCTATTACATCATTTGCAGTCGCTCACAGTCCTACGGGCATTTTCATTACCGATCATCAAGGTAAAATTAAGTACATTAATCAAAAATTCATGGAGCAAAAGCATGCCCCGCAGGAAGTATTTGGGCTACACCTCTATGACTTATATACAAAAAAGCTGGGGGTTAAAAGATTCCCTAAGATTTGGAATGAAGTATACAGAGGAGAAAAATGGAACGGAGAAATTTCCTACGTTCAAGAAGACGGAGAAACCGTTTGGGAACAGTTAGCCTTAATGCCTGTTAAAAATGATCAGGATGAAATCATCCATTACATTGGGTTAAGCGAAGACATTTCACAGCGCAAACAGTCGGAAATGATGCTCAAAAATTCAGAGATGTTGTCAGCACTTGGCCAGCTGGCTGCTGGCATTGCCCATGAAATACGAAACCCTCTTACATCATTAAAGGGCTTTTTACAGCTTATGATGCAAGAAGAAACGTATAAAAGAGAATATATGGATGTCATGATGTCCGAGTTTAACCGCTTAGAACTAATTATTAGCGAACTGCTCATTCTAGCCAAGCCCGAAGTCGTAAAATATGAAAATAAACAGATAAATTTAATTCTTCAAGACGTATGTACGCTGCTGCATACACAGGCCATTCTTAAAAACATTACTATTTCAACAGATTTTGAAGAAAAATTACCTGTTGTTCATTGTATTGAAAAAGATATGAAACAAGTATTTATCAACATGGTAAAAAATTCTATTGAAGCGATGGATGACCCCGGTTCTATTCTGGTAGTATCTAAATTTGATCCAGATACAAATCAAGTAGTCATCCAAGTGATAGATGAAGGAAAAGGCATGCCGAAAGATCGATTAACACGAATTAGCGAGCCTTTCTATACAACAAAAGAAAAAGGAACAGGATTAGGATTGATGGTGAGTCACAAAATCATTAGTAATCATAAAGGAAGCATTTCGTATGATAGTGAAGAAGGAAAAGGAACAACGGTAGAAATTCGATTGCCGCTTTCTTAATGTACTTTGTTCTTCTGCCTTAAACATTCAAGCTCCTGATTAATTACATCTTGAATGTCAAACAAATGTGTAGAGACCAATTCAATATATTCTCCTTTTCCTGCTTCAATTACGTCGGAGCGGATAATACTTAGGAGGTCTTGAATGGTTAGCACATTTGTTTTCATTTCTCGAAAATGACGCTGAAGATCAACTAGCTGCATTTTTTTCACCGTTTCTACATCTGTTTCCCTGACTGAAAAATCTTGGTTCACTTTTGGTGAGTCTTGCATAAGCATAGAGCGAAACTGTTGAAGAGTTGATTGAACACTCATCATATGCTCATGAATAGGATAGCAGAAAACAGCGTGCAGCGAATGATACGCTTCAGGCTTAAAATGAAAATCAAAAAGAGCAACCGGGTTAGAAAACGTGCGCATATTTACTTCGATTTGCACTTCTTCCTTTCCCTGGAGTGCTCTTTTTACTTTTTCTTGGCTGTCTTCATCAACTAGATCTAAAAAGTTCTGAACAGGCGGGAAATTTTTCGTGACGCTTGGTGTAAATTCAATTATTTCGTTGTCTTTATTGAGTAAAAACATTGGAACCGGGATGTGTTGAATCGGCAAACTGATCATATTTCTTCCCCCATTACTAACATTTTATCTTGCATCGAACTTTCTTTATTATTGATTAGAAGCCAGTCTTTAAAAGCTTGAATATGATTAATGAATATGGTTTTTGAAGATCCTGAAGCCGATAAATCATGCGTATTGAGAAGCCTGCTGCCTACTAATACAAGAGGACTTTGCGGCATGTTTTCAATCTCAGCAATGTACTTTTGTAAATCAGGCAGCAAATGCACTTGTGAGACAGACAAGCACACTACATCAGGGTCCCATCTTTCAATGCTTTTTAGAGCAAACGGCAGCGGCAAGTTTGCTCCTAAGTTTTTAACTTCCCATCCCTGTTCTCTCATAAGTCCTGCAATCATTTTAATACCTAAGTAATGCTCTTCTCCTTCAATGCAAAAAAGAAGTGTTCGATGGCGCTGAAGCAATTGATGCCGTGATAGCTGAAAGCGAGTTAACACATAGTCACAGGTTGCAGTAGCCAAATGCTCGTCCGCGACTGAAATTTTATTTTCTTGCCACCTTTCCCCTATCTCATACATCGCTTCTGTCAGAAACGTGTATACGTCAGTTGAAGAATGGCCTTCTTCTATATATATAGCAATAAGCAGCCAGCTTTTTTGAACGTTTCCTTCTAGCAAACAATCAGCTAAAGCCGCTACATTACGAGAATAAACGATAAGATCACGCCCTTTTCCTAAAGTTACAATAAATCTCTAGGCAAAACTTCCTTTTTGCACGATGGACAACATGCGTAGACGCCTTTATTTTCATCATAATCTACGTTCATCGGCTGCTTGCATGCTTTACATACAGCATGCACGTAGTTTAAATATTTTTCCATTAATAAACGTGTTGCCCCACTTGTTTTCCCGCAATAATAGCAAATAAACCTTACTTTTCCTTTTTTTGTTATCTCTACTTCTCGCATATGCTGACAAGATTCACAGCGATCCCAGCTGCGAAGATAATTGCTCAAAGAATATTGTGGTTTATTTGTTTCTATATACATTTTCGTTTCTTGATTTCTTGTTTTATCTTCGGTAAAGTCAATTGACCGAATAAGCTGTTTAGCGCCTAGCTTTGACTCAATTCTAGCTGCCATAAACGCTTCATTCTTTCCGCCATAAGGCATATTAATCCATATAGTAGATTCATCGATGATAAGGAGTGACATCGGAACAGGAGATGAAATGACATGAGCGCCGTCAATTCGAACTTCTGTTGGTTCACGAGTAAGAACGGTCAGTTCACCTTTAAACGAATGTAACATATCACGTATTTCTTGAGGAACAAGGGAAGCATAAGGAATACATAATAAAATCTGCTGCCGAGCTTGATATAAGTCTTTTTTTAACTGACTGCTGTTCGATGGATGATACCAAATCAATTTAGGATGCTGAATGACTTCTTTTAAAAATTCCTGAGGCTGGTATACTTTTTGATTTTCGTTAAAGTGGTTGACCAACTTCCATAACGCTCGCTCTTTTGGTACGCGCTGCTGGGCAAACGACTCGTCTGAAAGCATAATAAATTTTCCTTTTGAACGCGTCACCGCCACATTTACCAATCGATCGCTATTTTCATTTGTTAAAAGTAATCCTGGTTTTGACTGCGGCTTTGTATCGACCGTGTCAAAAATCATGATATCTCGTTCCGCCCCTTGAAATTTGTGTACGGTTGCTGCAATTATATCGCTAGCTGGTTCAATATCTTGAAGAAATGCATTGATCAATTTAGCTTGAGACTTATAAGGAGTCACATAGCCAAGAGTAGCCGAAGAAGCTTTGCCTGCCCGCAGCATCAAACTTACCGCCAACACAGCCGTTATCACATTGTAGCGTGAGCCGGAAGCAGCATCTCGCATAGCGGAAGAATGCAAATGACCAATATTAAGCATAAGCGCTGCTTCATGAGCAAACGGCCGGCTGCTTGCTACTACTTCTCGACTTGTTGTGACAGATGGATGATCTGCTACTCGATTGCTGTAAATATAGCGATTTGTAAAAGCTGAGATATCTTTATGCATTCTTCTTTGCTTCGTCAACATGAAAAGATGCGGGTGTATCTCACCGCTTTCTACTTGCTCTACAAGACCCGTCTGCTCAAATAAATCTCGCTGCAGCCACTTCTTCACTTCAGCATGAGAAGATTGAGATACCGGGGGAAGCTGTTTAAAATCGCCGCATACGACAATTCGTTTTCCTAACGTAGCTGCAAAAGCAATTTGCGGTGCATATGCCATGCTAATTTCGTCTACCACAACCATATCAAATTCACTTTGATAAAGTAATCGGTCAATAGCCGCTTTTGATAAAGTAGTGCCTACAATATACGCTTGATCAAAAACATTTTTCTCCGCTTCCATCCACTTGTTACGAAGGGCGTTTAGCTTTTTGTTAACTTGCTGAAGCTGGTGTGCTCTATTGGGATACCTGCTTAAGTAAACTCGTTCTTCTTGTAAATCACGCATCTCCTGAGCTAAATCCGGATCATCTTCTCCAATGACTTCTTCTACTTTTATATTTTCTAAGCCGCTGCTTTTTGTTGCTCCGTATCGAATGAGCTTGCCTTTTTTCCAAGCTTCTTTCTTTTTTAACTGACGCGCAGTTTCTTGCAGCAAACCGTCCACCGCTGCATTACTGTGAGATAATAAAAGGATCCGCTTTGATTTCCGGTAATAGCTTGCCGCGATTTTGGACAGCGTATATGTTTTTCCTGTTCCAGGAGGCCCCCAAATATAAGTAGTACGATTATAACGCGCTCGCAGCAACACTTCATGAAGAGCGTTCTTAGACGTATACTCCTTATGACGAACAGGACTATCGCCTCTCATAAGACGTTTGATTCTCACTATTTTTTGCTTGTAATCTTTTGCTTCCGTGAGTCTATCAATGAGAGCCTGCAATAATTCCCATGGTTCATTATATATATCGAGTTCGTCTACTTCTTGTCCAATAAACGCATCTATTTTAAGGTACAAATCAAACCCTTCTGTTCCGATCACTTCTCCTTTACTTTCTTTATGCTGGTGGACAAGGCGTACCTGAGCTCCATCAAAAAGGTATAAATCGGCTGTGCGTTCAAACCGGTAAAGATACGCATCCTCCTGCTGCCCTAAGTACTCTCCTTTTCCTACCGTATACTTTTCTCCGCCGTGTTTCTTCATATAATTAATCTCAATTGAAAGTGCGCGCACCCATGCTTTTAAATATGAAGAGATAGAGCGTTTTTCCATAGATGTCTAACTCCCTTTTTATCCGTTCATTTCTAACTTGTCTATTCTATCATGTCATTTGAATATAGCATAGCTTCTTTCTTTTTCATTTTTATAAAAGCAGAATACTTTTTTACTATTCTATCTCTATAGACAAATTAAGACTTTTTTCATCATAATCGTAAAAAAACCGCGTTTTTTCTATCACTTTAGACGTATTGTTACAAACTTGTAATATAAAACCTACCATTTTGTCATGGTTTTGTTACATATTGCTGATAGAATAAGATACAACTATTGGAAATAAAGGAGAAATATTAGATGAAAAAACACATTTTTACATTAGGGGCTACAGCTTTAGTATCAATTGGAATTGCAGACGCAGCATCAGCTGACACAGACACGCATAAAGTAAAAGCTGGAGAAACGTTATTCAGCATCTCACAGCAGCATAATGTAACAGTTGAAGACTTAAAAAAGTGGAATGGTCTTTCTTCGACATTAATTTATGCAAACCAAACATTACAAATTGGATCTACATCTACTGACTCTTCATCTAGTTCAACTCCAACTACGACATCTTCAAACCATACATATACAGTACAATCAGGCGACACGCTTTATCGTATCGCTAAAAACAACGGTACTTCTGTACAGCAGCTAAAAGAGTGGAATAACTTATCTAGTCATTTAATTTATGTGAATCAAGTACTAAAAATAAGCGGAACAGGAACTGTTTCATCATCACCTTCAGCACCTGTACAAGAAAAAACAAACGAAACGCCAGCATCCCCGGCTCCTAGCAACAGTAAAAGTTACAAAGTTCAGCCTGGAGATACAATGTGGAGCGTAGCACAGCGACACGGCATTTCAATTTCTCAATTAAAACAGTGGAATAACTTATCGTCTAATACGATTTACATTAATCAAGTGCTACAAGTAGGCGGACAAGCTGCAGCTCAGGCGAAACCATCAACGCCATCACCTGCTGCTCCTTCAACACCGTCAACTTCAGCACAGTCGACTTCAACGCCGGCACCTGCTCCAGTGCAAGAAAGCAAGTCGGTTTCGAAAGAGATTACGGTTGAAGCAACAGCTTATACTGCTTACTGTGCAGGCTGCAGCGGAATCACTGCTACAGGGATCGATCTAAGGTCAAATCCTAATCGAAAAGTAATTGCAGTTGATCCTCGCGTGATTCCATTAGGTTCTCGCGTATACGTAGAAGGTTACGGAGAGGCAATTGCTGGAGATACTGGCGGTGCCATTAAAGGTACTCGCGTTGATTTATTTATGGCATCTCAAAGCTCAGCTTTAAATTGGGGACGCAAAACGGTAAAACTTCAAATTTTAGATTAATCACTAAAAGCAGAAGCGTGTTAGTCGCTTCTGCTTTTTAATTTTTTTTCAAACATAATCATATCGATAGCTTGCAAGCCATTCTCGTAAATCGGTGGAACATACTGCAAAAAGAAATTCTTTCTGACACCATTTTGATAAAAGCCTGCCTTTTTATAAAATGCTATGTTTTCAAGACTGGAGTCCGCTGTTCCTACAATCATTTTAGAATAATGGTTACACTCATACAATGCTTCTAACTTGTTAATGACTTTGCTGCCGATTCCTTTTCCTCTGTATGCTTCTTTTAAACCGATATTCTTTACTTCTACTGCCCGTTCCCCTTCATCGATGAGGCACTGCACAACTCCTATCACCTTCTTTTCATACACAATGGTAAATAAGGAACCTTCATTTATATACGACTTCACCACTTTTTCGTCTTCATCCCCTATTAATAGCAGGTTCAAATAGCAAGCGCGACTGTCTTTATCAATTTCAACAAGGTCGATATTCATCTTTATCCTCCAAAAAATAAGTCAATAATATTGCTGCCTCTTGAAGATGATTTATTATATAGCTCTGAATATCCGCAGTTCGTGCAATATACCACTGTAAAGTGATTGTGCTGAACGTCTAAGTATCTAGACAGTCCCGTTCCCGTTGTAGCAATTTCTTTTGTTTGTGCTTCTGTATGTCCGCATTTTACACAACCGTTTTTCCCCATTGTCATACTCCTTTATACATAAAATAATTTCTTATTTATATAAACGGTTAGAAAAGGAAAAAGTTTCATTTAATTGATAAATAAAGGAACTAAAGAAACCACATTTTCCATTACCTAGAAATAGAAAATGTGGTTTCTTACTTTTAGTATTAACGGTATGACTATACAGTTGGTTTCTATGACAGGAGTTCTCTTTCCATAATTTCAACGTTTTTTTGATGACATTGTGCGGTGAAATCAGAAGGAAACGCCAGTTTATCATTTAGCTTATCGAGCGCTTCTTTACTGTTTTCTTTCACTGCCGCTTGCAGTTCATCTAAATAAGAGCTGGCCATCTCCACTCGTCTTTGAATTTCAGCTCGGTGATGTGTCGTTTTCCCGTGCCCGGGAACTAGCGTTAGATTTTGGTGCTTAGCTAAAATGTGTCGCGCAGTGGCAAGCGTGTCGCGGTAATCATTTACACTTTCATATATGTACGGATATTCAAAATCCGATAAATAATCCCCTGCAATCCATATCGAATCATCGACAATCATAAATAGGCCATCATTTGTATGACCTTTTGCAAAATAACAGGTAATGGATGTTTCACCTAAAGTAATATGCTGTTCATTTTCGTTTACAACAATATCTAACTCTGGGAATATAATATCATGAGATCTTTTTATATAATAGTCATGATCAAACTGCTTAATCATTTGAACTTTTTCTTCTTTGTCCGGGTGATGTTTCAAAAATTTGCTGCCGATAAAGGTGGCATTTAATTCTAAGAAAGCGCCATACCCAATGACGTGATCAAAATCTCCGTGAGTAAAAAACACATACAGGTTGCGGTGGTTTAAGATCTCTTGAACATGCTGTTTAATTTCATTAATTTCGTGAGGAAGCCACGTTGGATCAACAACAATCACACAGTCTTTTGTTTCAATCACTGCAGATGTTGTTTGAAACAGCGCGCTTTCAAAAACCGTCATTTGCTCCGTTTTGTATTGAATCATAGAGAACAGCTCCTTATTTTTTCTATCACCCTTATTATAGCGGAAATAGAAAGATAAGGGCGCGTATGACGATTTATAAAATGAAACTATGCAAGATGTGATGAAATGCGGAACCATCCAAACAATGAAATCCAAATAGGAATACTAAATAAGGTTCCCCAAAATAAACCTTTCAAAAAGTTCCCTTGATTCATTCTGATATTCCTCACCTTCATCGTATGTTGGTTTTTAGTCTAGCTCAGCTTAATGAAATTTTAGTGAAAAATAAAAAAGAAGCAGCTGCTTCTTTTTTATTTATTATAAAATTGGTGGTCGTACTTAATTTTCGGCAGCTCGCGTACTTCCTGCGACATTCCTGTTCCGCACATCGGACAGTTATAATCAACCGTAACAAAATCTTCTCTCATCCACCCATTACATGATTCAGATTGACACGCATATACAGTCGTATCCATCATTTGATCTACTTCTTCTTCTACGGCTTTTTTTGCAAAATACATGTGCACAGCTCCCTTTTTTTCTTAGTATATGTAAAATTCCCATTTTTTATTTACAGCTTGATCACTTTTTCATCCAGCGTTATTGGACACCCCTATTTAATTGTGTATAATTAAATAAAAAACAATAGACTGGAGGCAACATGAATGGAACAACTTTATAAGCAGCTGCAGCTAGAAAATCAGCTTTGTTTCTCAATTTACGCCACGTCTCGAGAAATTACAAAGGTGTACAAGCCGCTGCTCGATAAATTAGGAGTAACCTATCCGCAGTATTTAGCCCTTCTTGTTTTATGGGAACATGAAACACTCAGCGTGAAAAAAATGGGCGAACTTCTGTATTTGGATTCAGGCACCCTTACTCCTATGCTAAAAAGAATGCAGGATCAAGAATTAGTGATTCGTGAGCGTTCTCATGAAGATGAACGCGTTGTTTTTATTAGTTTAACCGAAAAAGGAAAAAAATTACGTGATAAAGCTTGTCATATTCCAGAAGAAGTTTTTAGCATGACAAATAAGTCACAGGGAGAATTAGAAAAGCTGAAAGAAACGCTGCAGGAGTTACTGCAATCACTGCATACGTACAATCAAAAATAGACCATATAAAATTGCACATAAAAAAACGCCTGGATTTCAGAAAAATCCAAGCGTTTTTTTATTTACTCAACCGTTGTATTTAACGTTACGTTAACATTTCCGCGCGTTGCTTTAGAATACGGGCAGAATTGATGTGCATCTTCTACTAGCTTCTCAGCTACTTCTTGTGAAACGCCTTTAATATGAGCGTTTAACACCACGCCAATTTTGAATCCATCATCAGTGTGGTCTTTTAGTAGACTTACTTCTGCAGTAATAGACGAATCAATGTCTTTTTTTTGTTTCTTAGCGATTAAATTTAAAGCGCCGTCAAAACAAGCAGAATATCCTGCTGCAAACAGCTGCTCGGGATTTGTTCCTTCTTTTTTGTTATTTGGAGAAGGATTTACAAGGGTTAAATCAATAATACCATCATCTGATTTAACTCGACCATCTCGGCCTCCAACCGCTGTTGCTTTAGATGTAAATAGTGCGTCTGACATAAGATCACCTCATAGATTATTTTATGTAATTTCATTGCAGACAATTAAAAAAGTCGCAATCAAATTCATTTTGTAATCACTTTGATTACCGTGATAGTAATGTACTTCCCCTTCTATAATGAGTGTAAACCTATTATTTTATACAAAAAAAGAGAGTTACCTCTCTTCTTTTCCTCTTTGTTTTTTTAAACCGCTTTGAATAATGTTATCTCCATATTTTTCACGCAAACTTTCGACCGCTTTGTATAAAGGCTCTTTTTTGGCTTGTTCTCCGTATGTAAACAAATCCAACTGTTCTTCTTCTTGAAGCTGGTGACTCACTTGAAGAGCAGCTACGCCCAATAAACGAATCGGTTCTCCGTTCCAATGCTTTTGAAATAATACCGCACTGTAATGAAAAAGATCGTTTGGCTCGCTAATTGCTTTAGAAATAGTTTGGCTTCGAGTAATGGTTTTAAAATCACTATATCGTATCGTTAACTGAATCGTTTTGCTTACAACTTTTTTCGCTTTCATACGAGAACTCACTGAGTGCGATAGTTTATTTAAAATAGGCAGAACTTCATGTTCATCTACTGCATTTTGAGATAGCGTCGTAGAGTTTCCAATTGATTTAAACTGTGATTGGCGATCAGGGTTCACCTGTCGATCATCTTGGCCCCACGCTCGGTCTCTCATAACTTCTCCTTTTACTCCGAGAGTTTGTTTAAGAAGACCCGGAGCGGCATTTGCTAGATCACCGATCGTCACCACCTTAATCGCATTTAGCTTTTCAGCTGTCTTCTTACCGATTCCGTGCATTTCCTCTACGGCTTTTGGCCAAAGAACTGTTTGGACATCTCTTTTTCGAAGAACGGTAATTCCTAAAGGTTTTTGCATATCACTTGCCGTTTTGGCTAAAAATTTATTCGGTGCGATTCCAATTGACACAGGAATTTGCAGCGTCTGTATTAAATGCTGCTGAATGGACTTTGCTATGTCAAGAGGAGAGCCTAATTCAGCACAGTTTGTAATATCCAAATAGCCTTCATCAATTGAAGCGGGCTCTAAAAGAGGTGAAATGGTTACTAAATAATCAAACATGTTTTTGGACACTTGGCGATATAATGGAAAATTAGGCTTTATAACAACCAGCTCGGGGCATTTTCTTTTCGCTTCCCAAAGAGGCATAGGCGCATACACTCCGCGTTTACGAGCAATATAGTTACAGGTTACAACAATTCCTCTTCGTTCTTTTGGGTTGCCAGCAATAGCAAGAGGCTTATCTTTGAGCGTATGATCATGTGCGGTTTCAACAGATGCATAAAAAGCATTAGCATCAATATGAAGAATAACTTTGCCGTTTTTAGGGTACATCATTTTCATACTATCACCTCTTTCTGTATAATTAATCCCCGAAAGAAGAACGTACATTCTTATTTATTATAACTCTTTTTTCCTAAGTTGTGCGTACCTATACTTTATTTTTATTTTGAGCGAACACTGTGTGTCACTCTCTCGTATTCTAATGAAGAAAGGAGGAAGAAAACGTGATTGATCAGCTTATCGGAGCCATTAACCAATTAGGCTACGGATATTTCTTTTTTATCATTTTAGTCGGAGCCAACCTTACTCCTATTCCTGACCCAGTATATATTATGCTTGCAGGCAGCCAGGCTACGTCTCCATCCGTTCAGTATATTCCAGCTTTTATACTTACCTACAGCGGCATGATGCTTAGCTTATACCTCAAGTTTTTGATAGCCAGTCTTTTTTCAGCTCAGGCGCTTGCGCTATTAAAACGCCCGCGATGGGAAAAAAATGTTATGAAAGTTGAGCGAACGATTCAAGAATATGGATCTCACGCCATCATCGCAAGCTACTTTTTACCAGGAATGCGACATGTGATGCCTTTTTTTCTCGGGGCAAGCGGAATGAAGCATCGTCATTACATTAAAGTCTCATTTTCTTTTGGTTTCATTTGGACGCTGGCTTTATTTATTTTCGGTTCCTTTTTTAATACGACATCTTCTTATACTGATGTGATTGAGATCACTTTAGCTTTTTGTGCGATCAGTTTGATTATCTATGCCGTTCAAAGAAGAAAAATACGAAAAAAACAGCAGTAGTTTGTGTAAAAAAGTTCTTTTTCACAAACTGCTGCTGTTTCATTTATATTAAATGACTTCATTATATCCCTTCACAAAGTATTTGCGCGCGCGGTAAAGAGCTGATTTTAACGTAGTCATCTGCATATTTAATAACTCGGCAATTTCTTCATATTTAAATCCTAATCCATATTTTAATAGAAGCAAATTGCGATACTTAGGATTCAATTGATTTAAAATCGCCTGACATTCAGCCGCTTCTTCATTTCTGAGGACCTGCTGAATAGGCGTATACATAACGGGTTCTTCTTTGTAAGAAGACGTATAGCGGTCTTTCACTATTTTACGCCTGCCTAAATCACAGCGTTTATTTAATGCGACGCGAAACATCCAAGCTTTTATTTTTTCAGGATCGACCATTTCTTGTTTTTCTAAATATTTTAATGCTACTTCTTGCGTAATATCTTCGGCGTCTTGTCTATTCACACCATTTTTTAATAAATAAGCCAGCACCTGATTTAAATAATCTTGTAATTCCTCGCCGCACATAATAAGTTCTCCCTTGTTATTTTAGTTTTTCTTTTAGTTCTGCTGGCAGTTCATTTTCATTCAACATATAAATCTGAGGAGTATCTACTTGGTCTTTGTAATAAAAAGCAACAAGATAATCTCCCGTGTCTCGTAAGTTCGCATGTTGAAGAAGTGTTTCTACCTGCTGATTGTTTTTTACTTTAATTGCTTTCTCATCCTTCATTAGAGATGTAAACTCTTCTTGAAGACGATAATCGTTTTTAAGATGAGAAGAATTTTTAAACACTTCGGTTTTTTCTACGTCCTTTGGCATGAGACGAGCACGTTCATATAAACCCTCTTTTTTCAGCCATGCTTCTACTTCGCTATAAGACTTATCCCAAGATGCAGTTTGTACATACTGTCCTTTTCCATCCATAAACTCAATTGAAGCCCAGCTTTCTTTTGTGCTGTACATTTCATCAAACGTTTCGTTCATCATCGACTGTTTGACTACGTGTATAAGTTCTTGTACTTTATCTGGATTTGTAATGTTGATTGAATTTGACTTTCCTTGAACAGAAAAACTCACGCTTTTAATTTTATCCATGTTTTTTGTTCGTAAAAGCGGATGGAAATTTTCTTTGTATTCTTTTGTTTCTGCAATTTCTTTATAAAAAGCTTTATAGTCTGAAAATGGAATAAAGTATTCTCGGACCATTTGTTTTCCATTTTTTAATTTATAAGCAAATACAGCCATTTTACCGTTTCTGCTTTCTATTTCACTTTGTTTATCAGGATCCAGCTTCTTATCTTTAGATGCTGTAATTTGTTTTTGCAGCTGACGAACACTCTGAATCGTTTCTTTACTTGTATAGTAATATGGAGTTTCATAATAGCCATTCATTCCATTTGCATAGTTTTCAGGTTTATCAGTCAATGGATATATATCTTCATCGAAATATACACTTTCAATCTCTGAAGCTGCCGGTACTTTAGTAGAGTAGCCAAATACATCTAAATGAATAATAAAGCCAACGATAGCTGCGGCTATAACAAAGCCTAGATACCCTTTCCATTTCGTAAAGATCCGCCACGTTTTATTTAAGATAATTTGAGCAACTATATAACCTATTAATGAACCAATAATATAGCCCACGACCATCCATGAAAATTCACCTTTCATGCTAATAAAGTAAAATCCGCCTAACATGAGTGAACAAGCGGTTACTCCGTATACGAATACCGGTTTTAACCAGCTAACTGAAATGGTTTGCGTAGCAGCTTCTACTCTTCTTTTTTGATAGGTGATTAAAGCAATGATGTAAAATAAGACGATGAGTCCAATATAAACAAATACACTAGTAGAAAAGCTTTTATGAGCTACCATTTGCGCTACGTGTGAAAACGGAACAAGGCTGTCAATATTTTTACTCATGTAATAGTCATAAGCATAGCCGTACCAGTAAAACTTTACATTGGATATAGCTAAATAAGAGATTCCGCCGGGGAGAAGAAATAGAACGTATAAAAAGATTCCTTGCAGGACAGACATTCCGGTGAACATTCCCGCTAAAACAGTTCCAGTTAGCACAAATAAGTTAATCAGAATACTGTACCCGACCCAGCTTAGAACATCTCTTGTTGTATAAACATTCTCAACCGTTAAAACTCCTTTAACGGCAAAAGTAACGGCTCCCGTAATTAAAATCGGAACAACTAAAACCAACGCGCCCAGAAGCATATTTTGATGAAACAGCGTAGAACGCTTAATTGGTAAACTATGAATATAGTCAGCCGCAATCTTCGTTTGTATATACCTAAATAGGAAAATACCGAGTAACACTGGTACAACAAACATAAACACAAATTCCAGCCCGTCAAATACCTCAAATAACGTGTCTGGTTTCTCTATATAAGGGTCTACCTTTCCAGTGAAAGTGAAAATTAGTTGTAAAGGTAAAGCGAACAGCAGTACTAGCAAGTATACAAGTCCAATCCATCCTACGTTTCTCATAGATTGAATCCACATGCCTCGGTTAAACGATGATGTTTTCGATTGCATAACCCACATCCCCCATTTCATAAATAAAGATTTCTTCCAGCGTAAGTGGCAAGATGTCAAAAATTAAAGGCTTATACGATCGAACTTTGTTGACTAAGTGATTTTCTTTTCCTCGAACAATACAAAGCAAGACGCTTCCCCGTTTTTCTTGATATAAAATGTCCAGCGTGTCATAAAGCGCTAGCGGCACATCTCCTTCAAATGCAACTTGAATTTTGTGCACGTCTGATTTTAAATCATCCAGTTCTTTTTCAATTAATAATTGACCTTGATGCAAGATGCCTACATGATCACAAAGATCTTCCACTTCTCGTAAGTTATGTGATGAAATTAAAATCGTCATTTCCCGTTCTGCCACGTCTTGGACAAGAAGGTTTTTAATTTTTTGACGCATTACCGCATCTAACCCATCGAGCGGCTCATCTAAGATAAGTACATCAGGCATAGCAGACATCGCTAACCAAAAACCTACTTGACGCTGCATTCCCTTGGACATTCTATGTACCTTTTTATGTAATTGAATTGGGAAAGCTTCTTTTAATTTTTGGAACCGTTCTTCGTTCCAAGTCGGATAGACGCTTCTATAAAAAGACGCTAATTGCTTAATCGTTGTTTGAGGGAAAAAATAAAGAGAATCTGGCATAAAAATAAGACGTTCTTTTAAGCCAACGTTTTCAAATACTTCCTCGCCGTCTATTGCGATTTTCCCGTGATCTTGCTTGTAAATACCTGCAATGATTTTTAATAGCGTTGTTTTCCCTGCCCCGTTCGAGCCAAGCAGTCCGTAAATAGATCCTTTTTTTATAGAAAGCGTGACGTCTCTTAGAGCTTCCATTTCTTCAAACTCTTTTTTTATCGCCTTCAGTTCAATCACTATCGCTTCCTCCTTTTACTGCTTTTTCAGCCTGTGAAATAAGTGATAGAATTTCATCTTTATCCATCCCTAAATACATAGCTTCTGCCAACAGTTTTACTAATTCTTCCTTCATCTTTTTCACCTTCTCGTTATTTAGTGTATCAACTTGAGGCGTTACAAAACTTCCTTTGCCTGGAACTGAATAAATATAATTCTGATGTTCTAGTTCACGATACGCTTTTTGAATTGTATTTGGATTAATCGTTAATTCTTTTGCTAACAGCCGAACAGATGGAAGCTTTTGATCGGCCTTAAAGACTTCATGAATAATAAGCTCTTTCAATTTATCTACTAATTGCTCGTATATCGGCTTGCGACTACGAATATCTAAATCGAACATAGTCTGCCTCCCTTCATCTACCCAAAATCATGATGTGTGTACTAGGTGTATTAACTGTATTACTTATCGTATTACAGTTAATATTATAGTATGTTTTTTGGAAAAAACAAGTACTTTTTTTACTTTTGTTACAAATAGATGACAAAAAAGTGTTTAATAGCTTTATAGATGAAATGCAAATAACTGTAAACAAATTGCGTGGGCTGCCTTCGTTAGAAGCCAAAGTACTCCTTTAAATCAGCACCTCATTTTGTTTTTCTTACCCAGGTGCCTCTAGTTATTACCATAATAATGTTTTATAATGTTTATAATTAATTTTTTTAATATAAAAGGAGCCATACTCTATGTACTATGATGCGTTAAAGACGTTTGTTTCTGTTGTAGAAGAGCAAAGCTTTACAAAAGCTGCGGAAAAGTTAATGATTTCACAGCCAAGCGTAAGCGTACACATCAAAAATCTTGAAAAAGAATTTCAAACTTCCCTGTTCCTGCGTTCACCTAAAATGTTAAAAATCACACCCAGCGGCGAAATTTTATACGATCGTGCTAAACAAATGATTCAGATATATGAGCATACGAAACGAGATATTTATGAACACCATCACCGTGTCAAAGGAATGCTAACGATTGGCGCCAGTTTTACGATTGGCGAATATATTCTTCCTTCATTTTTAGCAAAGCTTCGTGAACAATATCCTGATATTGATGTAGAAGTGACTATCGGTAATACAAAGGAAATCGCTCAGCTTGTTCGTCATTTCAAAGTAGACGTAGGACTTATTGAAGGACACACGGAAGAGTCCGACTTACGTATTCAGTCCTTTATGGACGATGAGCTTGCCATCGTTGCGTCAGTGGATCACCCTTTAGCTCAGCTTAAAAAAGTAGAAATTGATGATTTACAAAATCAGCGGTGGGTAGCGCGTGAAAAAGGCTCTGGAACAAGAGAATATTTAGATCACGTTTTAATGTCCAACGGTTTAAAAATGAAAAGCATGCTAACGATCAGCAGCAATCAAGGAATTAAAGAAGCAATTGTTCATAATTTAGGAATGTCTGTACTGTCGCTTTGTGCTATTAAAGAAGATGTAGCACAAAAGCACCTATCGATTCTCAACGTTAACACCGCTCCTTTTAAGCGCCGTTTTTCTTATATCTATCCTGCTAACAGCGCTCATAAAAAAGTGGCGGAGCTTTTTATTCAGCTTTTAAACTAAAAAAAGACTTTCCACACTGAGTGGAAAGTCTTTTTTAGTAAATAGCCATACATGTCTTTACATTCTTTTTTAGTGAACATGCGTCTGCTGAGCCGGCATTTTTGACAAACGAACAGCTAAGAAAAAGGCTGTTGTAAGAAACACGCCAATTAAAGCAATCACACCTTTCCAGCCGTACGCACTCCAGCATAAGCCAGCCACCGTCCCTCCAACGCTTGATCCTGCATAGTAAAAAAACAAATACAAAGACGAAGCCTGAGCTTTGTCATGAGTTGCTCTTCTTCCTACCCAGCTGCTTGCGATGGAATGACTTCCGAAAAAGCCAAAAGTCAGCAGCAAAAGCCCGGTAATTTTTATCCATAAAACCGGATGCAGCGTAACGATTGAACCTATAAGCGTAACAGCAATCGTACATAACAGCACTTTTTTCCGGCCGTATCGATCCGCCAGCGTCCCCATCCAAACCGAGCTGAATACTCCCACAAAAAAAATAACAAAAATAAAACTTACAAGCGTATGATTCCAAGAATACGGAGGAGCGGATAAAGCGTATCCAATATAATTGTATAAAGCTACGTTACTTCCAAGCAGTGCAAAACCAATAGCAAAAAGACAAAGCATCCCTTTATCTTGAAGATGACTGCGAAGAGAGCCGGTAAGCTGCCTAAGTTCAAATGACCGAGAAGTAAAGTTCTGTGAATCAGGCAAGTTCATAAAAAAAACAAAGGTGGCCAGTAAACTGATTACGCTTACAACATCAAGAGCTACGGACCAGTTGAAATATTCCGTGAGCACCCCTGTCATAAGCCTTCCCGCTACGCCTCCAAAGGCGTTTCCGCTTATATAAATCCCCATCGCTTTTCCTAAACTCCCTGGTTCAATTTCTTCTCCTAAGTAAGCCATGGCTACAGAAGGAAGCCCTGCTAACACGATTCCTTGAATAACGCGAAAAACTAGCAGCGTTTCAAAGTTAGAGCTAAATGCTGTCATGATGCATAGCAATGACGCAAAAATTAACGATAGGCCCATCAGTTTCTTTCGTCCCCACACTTCGGATAAAGAACCTAAAAAAAGCATGCTAACGGCTAGAGTGATGGTTGTTAACGAAAGAGATAAGCTGGCAAACGCCGGAGATATCCCGAATTCTCTAGAAAATTCGGGTAAAATGGCCTGTGTACAATATAAAATCGAAAATGTGTTAAAGCCTGCTGCAAAAAGCGCAACATTTGTTTTGCGAAAAGCTGATGTTCCAATTACGGTATAACTCACAGTTGGTCACTTCCTTTTTTCTCTAAAAAAAGCATATCACGGTTTTTTTATTCTGTATAATTCATTATGTAAATCGTTTTCATACATTTCAGTAATGAGTGAAATTAAAATAGGAATGGACAACAGCCGGAGTATTTTCAACCGACTGTATGCAAGACTGTTATGCTTTCTCGTTTTACGTACACATAAAAAAAGTCGAGCCAGTTTTTCATGGCTCAACTTTTTTAATCTAATACATAAGATGCTAATACTTTTTGCACGTCGTAAATGCTTTTATCTTTACGAAATTCTTTTGAAATCGGCGCGCTAGAACCCGATACCCAAATATTTAATTCCGCATCTAAATCGAACGTTCCAGCCGTTTCTACGCTAAAATGGGTAATCGTCTTATAAGGAATGGAATGATAATCTGTTTTCTTTCCCGTCACTCCTTGCTTATCAACGATAATTAAGCGTTTCGTCGTAAACACCATTAAATCGCGAATGACTTTATATGCTTGTTCCACTCGCTCGTTGGCAATTAAAATATTTTGTAAGTCTTTTTCAGTTCCTCTTATATCTGCTTCTGATGCATTTCCTAATAGTCCATCTAATATACCCATACTGATCACTCCTTTATATCTACACTACCGCATTTTGTTCTGTCTGGAAACCCAAAACGTTTTTTTAATGAATTAATTTACTTTCACGCGCTTTTTTTGTTAATTTTGCGCTCGTTTTACTAAGAGGTTTATGAAGAAAAATACCAACCAGCAGCACGCCAAGCCAAATGCAAAGTAGAACGGTAACGTCTTTTCTTACAATATCCGCTAACATGCCTCCTACAACTTCTCTCATCATGCTTATTGCATACGTAAATGGCAAAAACGGATTGAGTGCTTGGAAAAAAGCAGGCACAACTTGAATCGGAAATGTACCGCCTGCAGCGGAAAGCTGAAGCACAAGTAAAACAATCGCCATCGCTTTTCCTGCATTGCCAAATATCGCAACAAGCGTATAAACAATCGTCATAAATACGAAGCTGCACAGCAAGCCTAAAAAGATAAAAGGCACTTTATCTACGACATACGTGTTAATTAAAAATAAATCCCCTAGCGTCACAATAAAAGCTTGCACAAGAGCAATAGACAAAAATGTTAAAAGTCTTCCAAGATAGACTTCATAGCTTTTAAACCGCTCTTCATCCGCTACTTCTACGCTTAAAATCGAAACTAACAGCAAAGCTCCGACCCACAAGCAAAGCGTTGTATAAAACGGCGACATAGCCGAACCGTAGTTCGGAATCGGGTAAAGTCTTTCTTCTTTTAAAAGAACCGGCTTAGCAAAAAAGTCGCTTTCTTTTTGTACGTCGTTTTTTAGCAAATTAATAATATCTTCAATATTTTCTTTTTGCTGAAATTCTCGTATTTTATCCGCTATATTGTGCACATTTTGTTCAATTCGCGGAAAGTCTTTTGCTATTTTCCCAAGCTCCTGCTGTCCAAGCAAGATGCCACTCGCTGTTTTAGACAGGACGTTAGAAACATCCGGTATGCTTTTGTTAGCTTCATCAAGCAGTGAGTTTGCGCTTGCCGTTTTATCTTTCGCTTCTTTAATTGCTTGTTCAACAGCAGGCACAATCGTAGAAGAATATGAATTCGTTAACGCATTTAATCTAGAAACGGCTTGATCGGTGCGGGAGCTGAACTTATCAAGTACGCTTTGATTTGGAACATCTCCATTCTTTGTTTGCTGCTGAAGACTGTTTACATCCGAAAGCTGCTGCTGTAAAAGCGTATTTACATCTTTTACGTCATTAATAACCGGTGAAAGAACTTTTTGTTGAGATAACGCATTTAAATCTGTAAGAAGTGTAAGAAACTCTCCTGTGTCAGCAATTTGTTTTGTTAACTGCCCTTTTAGCTGTTCTGCTGCTGCGCTGACTTCAGCCGGTGCTATATCTTTTTCCATCAGCTGATTCTTCAATTCTTGAACTCGGAGAGCTCGTTGCTGAACTCGATGCAGCGTTTCGTTGATTGTTGGTTCAGCGTTTTTTAAAACTTCATCGCTTTTAGTTAAAAAAGTGTTTAGCTGCTGAGTCATCTGTGCGCCGTCAGCTGTTAGTCTCTCTACTTCAGGAAGAGCAGCCTGAGCTTTTGATACAATTGCTCCAGCTTTTTGAGTGGTGTCATTCGCTTCATTAATTACTTTTTTAATTTCAGGAAGACGATTTTCAAGTTCAAAAATCCGTTGTTCAACTTGTTGAATGGTCGGCAAATCCCGCTGCAGTGTAATACCTAGTTCGTTAAACACTGAAAAAATAGCTCCATTCGCTGTTTTGACGAATTTTTCACTGATCTGTTGTGTTAAGCTGCTGGCTCCTTTACTTGTAATTTTAGGCGCCACTGCGTTTATTTTTTCGTTCACTTTATAAATAATGACCGGTTTTTCCAAACGATCTTGAAGAACGGTACCAAGCTTTTGTGAAAAATCTTTTGGAATAACAATACTTGCATAATAGTCACCGTGCTTTACTCCGTGATCAGCTTTTTCTTTGGAGACAAACGTCCATCCAAGCGTTTTATTTTTCTTTAACGTTGCAATAATATCTTTACCCACATTTACGTGCTGACCTCTTATCGTAGAACCTTCATCTTCGCTTGTTACTGCAATGGCAATACCTTCAGTCCGACCGTATGGATCCCAAGATGCTTTTATATTAAACCATGCGTAAAAAGACGGCAGAATCATAAGCGTCAGTACAATGATAATCATCGCCCAATTGGTGAAAATTCTTTTTAAATCCCTCGTATAAATATAAACAGTATTTTTCATATGTCCCACCCAGTTTTATTGTTACAAGTTAGCTTATCCATGTTCGAAGAAACATATTTCTGATACTATAGAAAAAGTTAGATATGGTTTTACTAGAAAGGATGATGAATATGACAGAAAGACTTTATTATAGCAATCCCTACACAAAAACATGGGAAACTGAAGTGATAGAGACGCGTGCTCTTTCAAATGGCTACGCATTAACGTTGAAACAAACCGCTTTTTATCCAGAAGGAGGCGGACAGCCTTCTGACTACGGTAATATTGCCGGAATGGACGTGAAAGATGTGTATGAAGAAAATGGAGAAGTATATCATATCGTCGATACACTCCCTGAACAAACGAACGTCACGTGTGAAATTGACTGGCAACGCCGCTTTGATCATATGCAGCAGCACAGCGGACAGCACTTACTTTCAGCTCTATTAATCGATACATATGATATTCACACCGTTAGCTTTCACTTAGGAAGCGAAGCAGTCTCTATCGATCTGAATGTACCTCAGTTATCTCATGAGCAGTTATTACACATTGAAAAAGTTGTAAATGACGCTATTTACAGCAACCGTCACATTAAAACGCACGAAGTGAAAAAAGAAGATTTACATACTCTTGCGCTTCGCAAAGTGCCAGAGTTAGAAGACGAAATTGTACGCATTGTGGAAATTGACGGCATTGATGTTTCTGCCTGCTGCGGTACGCATGTGAACCAAATTGGAGAGCTTGGCCTTATTAAACTTACGAAAACAGAAAAGCAGCGCGGCAATACACGCCTCTTTTTCAAATGTGGCATGCGTGCATTAGCTGATTATCAGCAGTCTCAAGAAATCGTAGCAGAAATTAGCAATAAATTCAGTACAAGCCGTGAATTAGTTGTAGAACGCATTAAAAAATTGGAGACTGAACAAAAAGAGCTGCAAAAACAACTAGAAGAATTAAAAAATGAAAATGCAGCTTATTTAGCAAGTGAATTAGAAGCCAAAAAAGAAGGTTCATTTCTGTACCATCACTTTGAAAACCGCACATTAAAAGATGTGCAAGCTTTGACAAAGCAGCTGCTTCAAACACCTGATACGACGCTTCTTTTTGCTTTTTCAAGTGATCAAAAAGTCTTACTGGCTCACAGCGGAAGTGAAGTAAAATGCGGAGAACTTTATAAAGAGCTGCTCCCGCTTTACGATGGAAAAGGCGGCGGCGGACCAAAACAAGCTCAAGCCAGCTTTTCATCTTCTGAAAATATGAACGCATTTATTAGCGCGGTAACAGAAAAAATAACTGGAGCATAACAAAAAGCCTGTCTTTAAAAAGACAGGCTTTTTCCACTCAATCAGCTTACTAAATAGCCAATTAATAATCCAATTGATAAAGTAAACCCAAAAAACGTATTGGTTTGCGCAGTTGCTTTCATTGCAATAAGCTCTCCGCGTACAAATGCCTGTACGGCTTGAATTGGCTTAGGTGCACTAAGAAACACTAAGAAAATCCAAGGGCTAATATCGAAGAATACAACTAATGCAACTGTCCAAATATACGCAATGCCAAACAAAGCAGCTAAAAATCTAATCGCATTTTTAGAACCTAATAAAATGGCTAGCGTACGACGTCCGCCTTTTGTATCTTCTTCTATATCACGAATGTTGTTAGACAAATTAATCGCACCTACTAAAATCGCAATCGGAAGTGATACAAAGATGCTTTCAGACGTTACGGTATTCGTCTGAATAAAAAATGAAATCAACACGAACATCGCGCCCATACAAAGACCTGAAAATAATTCTCCAAACGGCGTATACGCAATCGGAAGCGGTCCGCCTGTATACAGATAACCGATCGCCATACCTACTAATCCAACTAAAGCAAGCCACCAGCTGCTGTTTGCACATATATATACACCTAAAATAAGAGCAATTCCATAAGAAATCAGTGCTAAATTTAATACCGTTTTCGGTTTCATGCCGTGTCTGACGATGGCTCCTCCGATACCTACGGAGTCTTCTGTGTCTAACCCGCGTTTAAAATCATAGTACTCGTTAAATAAGTTCGTCGCAATTTGAATCCACAAACATGAAAAAAGCATCGCAAGAAACATCCAAACATTCACATGGCCATAAAACATGGCTAGAACTGTTCCAATTAAAACCGGTACAAACGATGCTGTTAGCGTATGAGGACGGGTTAATTGCCACAAAATCTTCCCTTTACTGTACTGCTCGACTGCAGCTTTGTTTTCTTTGTTATGACTTGTCATCATCCTCTTCCCTTCTATTACGAACCGTATCTCTATTTAAAAGTGCTGCTTTTAACATAACGAATGATAGCAAACTTACTCTAATACAATACACGTCCGCCCAACAAAAAAATCACGGAACTCTTTAAAATATAAGTTCCACTCTATATCATAATAATTTATTGCTCTTTTTACAAGATGACCGCTTATACATTTCCGATTTTTTCTACAAAAATCTGCTTTGACGCAGAAATTCATAGGAAAAAGATAAAAAACCTTTATGAAAAATCAGATTGAGACATAACTACATCAATCCCATCTAAAGAAGCACAAATGGAATACACGAGCTGAACTACTTGTTACACCGCAGTTGATTTCCGTGCAAGGCTTCGCTTTCCGCGGGCGGCCGGTGAGTCTTCGCCTTGCTCTCCAATCAACAGCTGGAAGCAACGAAACACATGAAACCTATGTTCACCATCAGAATAAAAAGATCCGAACGCTTTATCATTCGGATCTTTCTTCAACTAACATAATTTTGTACAAGCCTCTTTTTTATCACTACATCTTAGTAATTAAAATCGTCGTCTCCGTGTCTTCTGCGGAATCTTTTATGAAAACACGAATCGCATATGGCGTGATCATGATTCCAAGGAAGGTCTTTAGAACACGCACTGCACGTTCTTTTAAATTTTTTCATATCTTTTCTTAATACGTTATGGATTTTATCTGTAAGCTCTTCTCGGACACGCTCCCAGTAAATAGCCTCTGGCCTTCTGTCCATTCGATATAAAAATAAAAGATGCAGGCCAATCGCTTTATAAGACAGCTCTAATTTTTCCAGTGAGCCTTCTATCATCCGTGGTTCAGGTAACTCTTCTCTATTAACAATCGCATTCATGCTGGCAACCCACTGCTTTTTCAAAGAGCTTTCTTTTGCTGAAAAAGGCAGCTGCAAGTAGCCGTATAAATCAACAATGGGCATTTTCGCTTCAATCAGCGTGTCTTTTACTTCCTCATAAAGCTCACGTTCTTGTGCCAAATTTGATTTTTGTGTACCCTTTGGATTTTGAAATTTAGCCCACATGTCAAAAAAAGTTCCGAGGTCATGATGATATTCTTTAAATCTTCTTAGCATATCTGAAGTAGGAGCAATTGAAAATTTGCTGATTTGCTCGTCTGTTGAAAATAACAGTTCTCTCATTTGCTTTGCATCTTTAGCGAATGCAACTTCTCCAACATTGTAGAGGCCCTTCCTTCCAGCACGGCCTGCAATCTGCTTTAACTCTTGAGAAGTCAGCAATCTCCTCTTTTGCCCGTCAAATTTCATGTTTTCTAAAAGGACAATTCGTCTAATTGGAAGATTTAATCCCATTCCAATCGCATCTGTAGACACAATGACAGTTGTTTCTCTATTAATGAACTGCTCAATTTGTTTTCTTCTCGTTTCAGGCGGCATACTTCCATAAATCACGCTCACTTTGTGACCATCTTTTTCTAGCTTAGCCGCTGTCTGCAGCACTTTCTTACGCGAGAAAACAATTAAAGCATCTGCGGGTTTCACTTGTTCAATTTTGAACTTTCGAAGATCTACTTTTAAAGGTATATCTCTTTCGTACTCATGAATTTCTGAGATCACACCGTCTAACATCTCTTCTAACATACTTCGAATGCTTAAACTCCCGATCACATGAACTTGTTTGGCATTAGCTCGAGTGATGGCTTTATACCATGAAAACCCCCGATCTCGGTCTTGAATCATCTGTGCTTCATCAATTACGGTTACATCGCCATGTTCTAATTCGCTAAACATTTCTACGGTGCCGGCCATATGCTGAGCGTCTTCAACAATCTTTTCTTCTTCACCTGTTTTTAACGAACAAGCAACTCCGTCTTTGTTCAGCTTTTCAAAAACTTCTAAAGCTAACAAGCGAAGCGGCGCTAAATAACTACCCGAAGCAGCTTTTTTTAATGACTTTAATGCCGTATACGTTTTTCCTGTGTTTGTATCACCGAGATGAAGAATATATTCCGTTTCTTTTCTTGGGTCCATTTCGTATTCTGCACCAAAAATATAATTTAACTGTCGCTGTTCTTCTTCAATCAGCTTTTTCTTTTCTTCACGTTCACGTTCTTGTTGTAATCGTCTTTCTTCCAGCTGCTGTGCATATCGCTCTTTATGCTCTTCAATCATTAAGTTGTGATCTGAAACTTCTAGTACATCAGAAAGCTTTTCTTCTACGAGCATTTTTTTATATTCATAGACCAAATCCGATAAATCACTTCTAAGTGCCTTTATAATATCCATTCTTGTTACTGAAGCATTTGTATAAGATTTATATTCTTCTTTAAATGAAGCAGGAAGATTATCCATGATCATAGTCGGAATGATTTCATAAATCTTATCGGTGATAAATACCTCGTATACATCTTCATACGTTTCAAACAAGATAATCGTTGAATATCTGTCTAATTCTGAGCTTACGCCGCCGGTGAGCTCTTGAAAAAAGTCATGAACCGTTTCATAATCATGACGTGTTAAATCACCGTTTGTTATTAATTCATCTTCAAGTTCAGTATGGGGCGCATAATTTTCAATATACTTTGAGTTTGTTTTAATGTCTTTTGACAGCTGATGGGAAAGCTGTTCTCTTATATGTAGGTAATACAGCTCTTTGTTTACTTCCAAAATAGGAGCTGCTTCTAAATTTAACTGTAATTGATATCTGGCTTTTCGATCATTAATACTTTGCTGTCTTTCTTTCTCTTTTCTTTCTTCTTCTTTTTCGGCAAATTCAGCCCTTGCTTCTCCGTATAGTGATAGCCATTCCGCTTTATTGCCCTCTCCGTAGTGCTTTTCTAACCAAGAAAAAGCATCAAACTCTATACCTTTTCTCGTTTCTTTAGCAAATAACTTATCTATAGCTTGGGGTTTATACCCTTTCACCTCAAAGCCTTTCTCTGTTAAATATGACTTTCTGCTTTTTTTAGATACAGAAGAAACAACTGCTTTTCTCCACGTAGTTCCCCATGCCTTTTTAATAAAAGAGTGCCTGTCTGTTAAATAAGTCTCAAAATCCGGACATTCGTCTTGTTCGCCTAATACGCTTTTTATATCCTGTAGTAATGTATGTTTAGTTTTTTCAATGGCTCTGCTTTGAATAGCCTCTAATTCGAGCATAAAATTCTCCTTTGGAAAGTTTTCCTACATTTATTATAGGAAAGACCCTGGAGAGAATCAAATACATGTTATTACTTTATTTGAGGCTGGATTAATAAGCTCTCTTCTTCCTGCTTTTACTTATTTCTCGTCTATTTTATCTGCTTGCTTTTTTACCCTCTATTCAACACAAAAAGCTCCTATTTAAAGGAGCTTTCCGACACTTATTTTTTAGATAATTCAGTCTATTTTAAGTATACGTCAAGCATTTTTGTCGATTCCCTTTGAATAAGGGATTGAAAGCTGTGAAAGTTTAGTTAGCGATACATGCAAAACACCTGTAAATAAAAAAGCTAAGATCGTTGCGCCTGTGGCTAGCGGGTGAACGTACGTAAAATAGTAGGCAAATACAGCCCCCACTATGTAAGAGACATACACATGAAGGTTAAAGCCTTTTGTATACCAGTACAGTTTATTTTGTTTTTCTAAAATAGCTGAAACGTCATAGTGTTTTCGGCGAATGATATAATAATCAACAAGAACAATCGCAATAATAGGAATAAATAAGACACCGATCATAAGCAAAAAGCTTTGAAAATTTGTCATCAGCCACTCTTTTAATAAAGAACCTAGGACTGTGACAACTCCCATGGTTAGTGCCGGTATCCAGAACCTCTGCTTTGAAAAAATAGATAAATAAGACATTGTCGCGCTATACAATACCATTACGTTGGTTGACAGGACCGATAAAAAAATTACGATGGCAGCTACTAACCCTAACAGCGGGCTATATGCGCCAATTAAATTTACTGGGTCATACGTTTGCGTCATATTTCCGAGAATTGAAAAACCAGAAACCGTTGCGCCTAATCCCATCGCAATCAAAGTCGCAACGTTATAGCCTAAATAAGTTCCCGCAATTCCCGTTTTTTCAGATTTACAGTTTCGGTTATAGTCGCAAACAATAGGAATCCACGTAAAAGCTGTAGCTACTACAATATCAAAAGCTAACATTCCTGTAATACCAGGATTTTCGCTTGCTTTCATTTGAATTAATTTTGCTGCATCAAATTCGATAAACAAATAGCTAAACACAACGGTTGCTAAAATAACCATAAGCGTAGCTACTAATTTTTCCGTTGCTTCAATACCTTTATGCCCGTATATAGAAATAGCTACTACCAACACTTGAGTAAGAATTGTAAATAGATTGATATTGCTGTAACCGGTCAAAAAAGTAACGGCATGATTTAAACTTAGCCCTGCCATGTAGGCTTGAATCCATGCCCAGCCGATTAACGTAATAAGATTAACAGCAGCAGGAAGCATAGCACCTCTTTGTCCAAAAGCTGGTCTCATCAAAACCATGGTTGGAAGACCGGTGCAAGTTCCGATATTCCCCATCAACACGAGCGGTATGGCGCCAACTAAAGAGCCAAGCACAATAATAAATAATGCCTTTAAAAAGGTCATATCGGGTACAAACAGCATTCCGGTAAAAACGGTCGTTACCACCACATTGGCTCCTATCCACATGGAAAATGTAGAGAAGAAGCCCATACTTCTTTTATTCATTGCAATCGGCTGCACATCATCATGGGCGAGACCACTTTTTGTTGTCATTCCTATTCCACCTTTCACTTTTATTGATACCAATTGGCTCGAGCTAGCTTGGAATTTGTATTTACATGTTTTGTTTCAGTAAAAGCAGCTAATCCTGATGGACCTAACTCCCGGCCAATGCCGCTTTCTTTAAAACCGCCCCACGCCGTTTCAATATGAGGCGTATGGTAGCCGTTGATCCAAATCGTTCCCGCTTGAAGATGTTCAGCAACTCGCTCTGCTTTCATTACATCATTCGTTAAAATTCCTGCAGCTAAACCAAATCTCGTGCCGTTGGCAAGTGCTATGGCTTCTTCTTCACTTGAAAAAGATTGAACGGTAATAACGGGAGCAAATATTTCTTCTTGTACAACTTTCATATGCTGCTCCACATCGACGAGCACAGCTGGCTTTATATAGTTTCCACCTTCGCAGTCAATTAACGTTCCTCCTGTTAATAAATTCGCGCCTTCTTCTTGACCTAGCTTGATAAAACCCTGTATTTTGTTCAGATGCTCCTTGCTAATAACCGGACCCATTTCCGTTTCTTCTCTTAAGGGGTTGCCAATTTTTATAGCAGCAACAGTCTCCGTAAGAGCAGAAAGAAACGCCTTATAAATAGATTCATGTACGAGTATACGCGATGAAGCTACACACACTTGTCCTTGGTTAAAAAATGAACCAAACATTGTCCAGTCTACTGCAATATCAATTTCACTGTCTTCAAAAATAAGAAGCGGAGATTTCCCTCCCAGTTCAAGCGAAACTCTTTTCATCTCTTTTGCGCACTGCTGATAAATACGTTTGCCTGTTTCTGATCCTCCTGTAAAAGAGACTTTGGCTACATCTTTGTGTTCAACAAGGGCACTTCCCACTTTACCGTCTCCCGTAAGTAAATTAAACACGCCTTTTGGTATACCAGCTTTTTCACATAGTGAAGCTAACTTTAAAAAAGAAAGCGGCGTTAATTCTGACGGCTTAAACACTACCGTATTTCCAGCTGCTAAGGCAGGAGCCAGCTTCCACATACCAAGTAACAAAGGGAAATTCCAAGGAACAATCAGCGCGCATACGCCGATAGGTTCTTGAATGATTTTACTGTTTGTATCGTCGAACATGTTCTTTGTCCACGGCTGATTTTCTTCTATTAAATTTGCGTAATATCTTAAACAATTAATCGTATCTTCAATATCTAACTGCGCTTCTTTTATCGGTTTGCCAGTATTTAATGTTTCTGTTTCAGCGAATATACTCGCTTCATTTTCTAATAAATTTGCTAGTTTCTTAAGTACCTCTACACGCAGTGATTTATTTTTTTTCCATTCACTCTGTTCAAAAGCCTGCTTTGCTTTACCTACCGCTTCCTCTACTTGTTGAAGCGACGAATCAAATACTTTCGCTATGATCTTATTGGTCGCTGGGTTGAGTATTTCTCTTTTATATGGTTTTGCTTGCTTCTTATCTACTGTTACATTTACTTGCTCGTTCATAGTCCAACACTCCCTATAGAGAACTCTTATATAAAAGTGGGAAGATAACAGTACCTTCCCACTTTTTCCGTCTTGCTTATATTCAGTCGCGTGCTTTCACTAACAGCGCTTCTTCTTCTTTTGCTTTTTTTCTTAACGCGATAAGCGTGATAAATTCATAAACAATGTTCGAGGCCGCTGCTGCTGTAATTTGGCCATGGTCATAAGCTGGCAGTACTTCTACTAAATCAAAACCGACAAAATCAATATTTGTTAAGCCACGAACGAATTGAAGCGCATCGTCAATACTTGCACCCGATACTTCAGGCGTTCCTGTTCCCGGCGCGTATACTGGATCTAAAAAGTCAATGTCAAACGATAAAAACACAGGTCCTTCTCCTACACGCTCATGAATAATGTCTAGCATTCTTTCAACGCCCAGTTTTTTATATTCATTTGTCGTATACAGAGCTAGACCTAAGTTCTTTGCATCTTCTAAATCTTCAATACCGTACAGACCGCCTCGCATACCAATTTGAATCGAACGCGACACGTCGATTAACCCTTCTTCAATTGCTCGTCTGAACACGGTACCGTGATTGTATTTTTGCTCAAAATAGCTATCCCACGTATCAGAATGAGCATCAAACTGTAAAAGCGCTACCGGTCCGTGTTTTTTCGCGATGGCACGAAGTTCACCGAGCGTCATCGAATGATCACCGCCTAGTGAAATCGGAATAATTCCTTCATTCACAACCGGTGTTAACCCTTCTTCAATTTTTTTATATGTTTCTAAAATATATCCCGGAACCACTGCCAAATCGCCGTAGTCCACGCCTGAAATGTAGTCAAAAATATTAATCTTTTGTTCTGGGTTATACGGGCGAAGCAAAATGGAGAAATCTCGAATAGCTTCCGGCCCAAAACGTGCTCCTGTGCGAAAAGATTGCCCTGAATCAAATGGAATACCCGTCACAATAAAATCCATATCTGCATTTACTTGTTCTACATACGGAAGTCTCATAAACGTTCGAGGTCCGCAAAAACGCGGAGATTCAAATGAATTTTTCGGCTGATATTTTGGCATGATTTATTCCTCCTAATGGGTTTCATTCATTAGCGCCGTGTCATCATTTTAGAGACTGACGCCTTTTATTTAGATACTTTTTATTAATGCAAAATGCATGCCAATTTTTATCACCCTATTTCGTGCAATTATGGACGATTTTTAATTCATAATAGAATCAAAACAAAAAAACTGATTCAGTACTGAATCAGTTAATTCATTTTGAATTAAATTCTTCTTATTTAATATTGTACTTTCGTAAACGTCTTACAACCGTAGGCTGGCTGATTCCTAATGCATTTGCCATTTCATACGTTGTTTGACACTGACGATAAGCACGGATCAGCCAGTTTTTCTCCACTTCTACAAGTGCTTGCTGAAGCGTCATTCCCTGAGAGGTTAACGTATCAAGAGTCTCCCATTCTTCTTTTTCACTTCTGATTTTTTCTGCATGAAACGGCAGGTCTTGAGGCGAGATGCTGTTTTCATCCGTTGTTAACACGAGGCGTTCAATTGTATTTTCAAGCTCGCGCACATTTCCGGGCCAATGATATTCAACTAATTGATTTAGTGCTTCTGCATGAAAAAATTTCTTCATTTTATATTTTTCATTTTGTTTATGCAACACGTGATAAAGCAGTGCCGCGATGTCTTCTTTTCGCTCGCGAAGCGGAGGAATTGTAATCGGAATAACGTGTAACCGATAAAATAAATCTTCGCGAAATGTTCCTTTTTCGACCATTTCCTCAAGCGGCTGATTTGTTGCTACAATCAGCCTGAAGTTTACGTGGTTGGCTCGTTCACTTCCAATTTTAGTGACTGTTTTTTCTTGCAGCACTTTTAAAAGCTTCACTTGCATATCAAGAGGCAGCTCTCCTATTTCATCTAAAAAAAGCGTACCGTTATGAGCTAATTCAAACTTTCCTATTTTTCCTTTTGTACTTGCACCTGTAAAAGAGCCTGCTTCGTATCCAAACATTTCAGATTCAAACAAACTAGACGGAATGGCTCCGCAGTTGATTTCAATAAACGGCTCTTCTTTTCGTTCACTTCCATAGTGTAAAGCACGAGCAAAAGCCGTTTTACCAACACCCGATTCACCTAGCAGCACAACCGTTGCATCGCTGTCTGCCACGCGATTAATAATGGACCATACCTTTTTCATCGATTCACTTCGTATGACCATATCATTTGACTGCTGTTCCCGAAGCTCTTCCACTTCTAGCTGATATGTTTTCATTTTCACTTCGAGCTGCTGATAATCTTCTTTTAAGCGCTGAAGCTCTGTTAAATCATGTGAAAAGCTGATTACTCTTTTCATACACCGATGTTCATCATACACGGGAATACCGGTTGCCATTACAACTTTGCCCGTTTCTGTTTTTTGCATCAGCTGTACTTCTTTCTTTTTCTTTAACACTTCAATCGTAACGGAAGGTGAAAAGATCCCGCGGTCTTGCAATTCGTATACGGTTTGTCCGACTAAATCTGACACGTCATATCCGTATATATCACGGCAGTTTTGACTAGCTCGTAAAATACACCCTTTTTCATCAGTGATGACGATATTGTCGTTAGAAGCATGCAAAATAGCTTCAAGCTCTCGTTCAATCATCTCAGTGCAGTACTCCTTTTTATTTAATCTGATTTTTCAAATATTTATACCTTCTATTTTATCAGTAAACTCGCTTATTCAACACAAAAAGCTCCTTTAATAGGAGCTTTTTGTTTAAGATAGCTGCTTCATTTTTTGTTTGAATAACGCTACTTTAATCATAAAATAAGTAATGTTTTCAGGTAATTCTTCTTTGATTGGTTTTAACTTTTCATCGCCTACTGAGGAAGCAGCTTCTAAAATAAGCTGTTCGTCCTCCTCTGAAAGAAAAGGTGACCAGTCAATTTCTTTTTCTTCTTCTGCGCATTTAAACAAATGATTTTCAATGGTAATGCGGCTCAATTCACGTTCAGCAGCAATTTCATCTAACGATTTTCCTTGTTTAAATAGCTCATACGTCATTAAGTGAGAACCTTCTTTTGATGAAGCTCTTGCTTTTTTCGGAGCAGGTGCTGAAACTTCTCGCTTTCGGTCTGGATTTTCTTCACAAAACTGTTTGATTTCAGTCGTGAATCGTTCTCCGTATCGCTCTTGTTTTTGTTCTCCGACTCCTTTTACAGTGGTGAACTGTTCAAGGGTTACCGGAAGTTTTGAACACATATCATGAAGAGTATCGTCTGAAAAAATAACAAAAGGAGGCACGCCCGCTTCGTCTGCCAACTGCTTTCGAACGGAACGCAAATGAGCAAACAGCTCGTCGTCTTGGACAATTTGCTTCACTTCCATTTGTTCTTTTCTCATCACTTTTTCCGTCCCAAGAAGCACGCCTTTTCCTTTGGCCGCTACGGATAAAGTAGGAAATGACCCTTGTCCTACTAAAATAAACTGCTCTGAAATCAAATACTCAATAAAATCGCTCACTTCTTTAGCCGACCGGTCACTCATGACGCCGTACGTTTTCAGTTTATCAAAACCAAAATCAACTACTTTTTTATTTCGAGAACCCGTTAATACTTGAGCAATCATCATTTTACCGAAACGTTCGCCCATACGAATCATACAAGATAATACTTTTTGCGTATCGACCGTTACGTCTATTTCCACACGATCATCCGTACAGTTGCTGCAGCGACCGCACTCATGCGCTTCACTTTCTCCAAAATAATGAAGAATATACGCTTGCAAGCAGCCTTCTGTATGACAGTAGTTCACCATACTTTGCAGCTTTTCAAGATCTTGAATCTGCTTTTTAGGATTCGACGTTGACTGTTCAATTAAAAAGCGCTGCACGCGAATATCTTGAGGTGAATAAAGCACGATACACTCACTTGGCAGTCCGTCACGACCAGCACGTCCCGCTTCTTGATAATAGCTTTCCATATTTTTCGGAAGCTGATAGTGAAGAACAAAGCGAATATTCGATTTATCGATCCCCATTCCGAAGGCAGAGGTAGCCACCATCACCTGCACATCATCTTGCAGAAAGCGGTTTTGCTCTTCATCACGACTGTTCCCATTCATACCCGCATGGTATTTTGATACGTTAACTCCTGACTTTTGCAATCTAGCATGAAGCTCTTCAACATCTTTACGCGTAGCGGCATAGATGATTCCTGCTTCTTGGTCATTTTTACGGATATACTGCTCGATATAGCTGATTCGATCCTGACCTTTCACGACAGCAAACGATAAATTTTCACGTTCAAACCCCGTCATCACCGTGTACTCTTCGTTAATATGAAGAGCTCGGCAAATATCTTCACGCACTTGAGGCGTCGCCGTAGCCGTCAGCCCCATCACAATCGGAGCGTTAGACAGCTTGCTGATGAGTTCATTGATGCGCAAATAACTCGGTCTAAAATCGTGGCCCCACTGTGAAATACAGTGCGCTTCATCTACCGCTACAAGCGGGATAGGAAGCATTTGAAGCTGCTCTAAAAACTGCGGAGACTCCAGTCGTTCAGGTGCCACGTAAAGCAGCTTATATTCGCCAAGCGCTACTTCTTCTAAGCGCTGCTGCACCTCCGTGTGCGTCAGCGAGCTGTTAATATACGTGGCTGGAATACCAGCTGCGTTCAGCGTGTCTACTTGGTCTTTCATCAAGGAAATCAACGGAGAAATAACCAGTGTCGTGCCTTCTAGTAATAATGAAGGAATTTGATAACAAAGCGATTTCCCTCCTCCTGTTGGCATAATACAAGCAGTATTGTGCCCTTCTAAAACATAACGAATAGATTCTTCCTGTCCTTTTCGAAACGAATCATAGCCAAAATAGGACTGTAAATGTGTTAAAGCTTGTTCAAACTGCAAAATTGCGTCCTCCTTTAAAATAAGTAGAAATAGTAGTTGAGGGATTAAGTTAGAAGAAATTGAGGCGTAGGGTTTTATTTTATCAAATCTTAAAGAAAGTTGCACAGAATTCGTTGATTTAAGGTTATAGCAAAAATGATAAGCGAAAAGCCCTCAATTTATAACTCTCTTTCCTATTACAAACAGTCTTTTTATGTATGTCAGGACTCCTTTCCTAAAAATCTTTCCCCATTCCATTCTTTTTTCCTGTATACTTAAGAATAGGAAAGAGGTGCTTATCACGAGACATCCTGTAGAAACGATTTATTATTTAGAAAATCCACAGCGTAATATTTCAACATATGCTTCCACAACTCAGCTAACGGTTGAGTCTGTTGTGAAAGATGTGTTTGGTGTTGCTTGCGTAGCAGATATTAAAATTATGCTCCAATATAATAAAGAATTCCGCAAAAGTATTAGTCAATTACACAATGCAATGGACGATGATCTTACGTTAGAAATGGTTTTTCGAGTTGCTTCAAAAGAGGATTTGCTTCGCTTTAAAAAAAGTTTACTTGAAAGTAGTTTAGATGACGCAGAAACGTCAATAGACTGTCCATTCAGCGCAACCATTCAATTACAAGATGGTCGATATACATGGAACGAGTCTACTTCTGTTTATGAAAAACAAAAAGAACGTCTTTCATCTTAAATTTCTCTATTTTTATGTATGCAAAAAGCCTGGATCTTAGCTATTTAAGATCCAGGCTTTTTGCAGTTTGTACTGTACCTTAAAAGATCAAAAAAACGATGCAGGAAAAAGGCTAACTAAAGCTTCTTCCCGCTTATCCTTCACAGGATCCTCCTCAAAAATAACAGCGCTGCTTTCCCTCCTCCTATGTTAAGCTTTTTAACCCAATTTCATGAAATAGGTTTTATCTCTTCCAATAACGTGTATACACAAAACAAGGAGATAAGTTACTTAAGCTTCTCTTCATTACTCAACGTATTCGAGAAAGTTGTCTATCATACAAGGAGGTTTTTGGAAATGGTAAATGTAAAAGTAGTTGAAAATGGCGTACAGGCAAAAGATACAATTGAACAATTTTTACGTGAAGGATTTACAAAAGACGAAGTTTATTTACTTGCACACCATCAAGATCGCTCCGAGGATTTAACAGCTGCAACAAATACAAACAACATCGGTCTTTCTGAACAAGGTGTTTTTGATGCGATTGCGAATGTATTTCGTTCTCGAGGAGACGAGCTTCGTGCCAAAATGCGTTCATTAGGATTATCACAGCCGGAAGCTGAACGCTATGAAGAAGAATTAGACCACGGTAAAGTAATTGTCGTTGCATCAAAAGTTGCTTAATAAAAAAGCCCTACAACAGGGCTTTTTTATTTTGTCTTCCTCCCTTCTTACCTTTTCATTAAAGCAGTCATTCAGACATATGATTATGAAGATAAGAGTTACTGTGAGGAGTGATATATTTGATTATAGGAATTGAGTACACAAAACGTGTAAAAAATGGATTAGTTGTTAAAAATATTCCTTACAAGATACACGATAAACCTTGTGATGAAGGCTGCTGTAAAAATGATAAAACGATAGGCATCAGAGACAAATTAAGGGTTAATTGGCTGTTGAATGTTTTTATGCCTAGCAAAAATATAACGGTATTTGATTATAAATATTGGTCAGAGGAATTAACTTCTTTATGGAGAGAGCATAGGAGAAAAACGATATAATACACCTGCTAAAAAAACTCCTTGATAAGCAAGGAGTTTTTTTCTATTTACTTCATTTTCTAGAACCAGCATATTTATTACGCATTGCCGCAATTTTTATAACTTTAAATTTGGTGATAGTAAATGTACTGTCATCATTATAAGTTACTGCGTGAGAGGCTTTTTCTTCCCCTTATTATAATCAATTTTATATGTAACATTTCTTAGCTGTGTTTATCCTTTTCTGCTGAAGGCAATAATGAAGATGCATAAACTATATAAAGGGTGAAAAGTTATGATTAACGTCATTGAGACACTACTTGATTATATAAAAAACTCTTCTACAGATGATTCGCCCCCTCCCCCACATATTGGTGAGGCTATGGGATGCTGGTTATATTTCACTGCTTTAGCGGAAGAAATACCTGCCTTAGAAACCTGTCTTAATACAACAACCAACAGCGAACTGCTTAAGCTTACTCAAGACTCAAAAAACCTGGCTGAATCTCAGATTGATACACTCAAAAAATTAATGATTAAAGAAGGAATTATGCTTCCTGAAATACCGGCTACCAAGCCGAAATCCGACCCTAACAGCATTCCATTAGGAGCAAAAGCAACGGATTCTGAAATTGCTAACTTAATATCTGTAAAAATTGCTTCTAATATCGTCATGTGCAGCACGAATATGGGACAGTCTATTAGAACCGATATTGGATTGATGTGGCTAAAATTCCACACTGAAAAGGTTATATTAGGATCAAAAGTGAAAAGTCTGATGCAGCAAAAAGGCTGGCTTAAAATTCCTCCTTACTACTATTCACCTGGAGCACCTCATAACTAATTGAAGTGTTTTAAGGTAAGCAGCATAGATAACCTTACATCTAACACATTTAACGAGGTGCTTGAATATGGATTTCCCTACAATTCATACAAATTTTTGGGACGCAGTCATTGGTGTTCCTGTCGTATTAATCGTGACACAACTGATCAAATGGCTTTTTCATCCTAAAAAGCAGTATGTTCCGACTATTGCTTTAGCTGTCGGCGTGCTTTTTTCAGTATTTATCAGTCACCCTCATCATATTATTGCCGGATTGTTTATGGGATATTTTTATGGATACGCCGCAATTGGCAGCTACGCCGGTCTTAAAACAACGTGGAGAACGATTAGAAAAGATACGTCACCTTATTCATCAGACTAAAAAACCAGCGACATATTCGCTGGTTTTTTAGTCTTCACTACTTATTTCTTCTGCTCCTAGCTCTTTGGCTAAGTGAACAACCGATTGATTGATTTTCCATACGTAATAAATGTTATGCAGCAGCTGAAGATGCTGTAAATTTCTTGATTGAACGGACGTGTCAAAATAATCTAAAGATTGTTCAATCTTTTGTCTTACATCTTCAAGCGTGTATACATACGTTCCTCGCTCTCCTCGCAACGCTTTTTCAAGCTGAGTGAAGTTGCTTGCTACTTTCTCTTCCACTTCCTTTACTACACCATGAAATTCTGCTTCCTTGTAAAAAGCCTCGTTTCTAGTAGAAGAAGCTACTAAATGCTTGGCGTAATAATTAATGGCGGTAAAAACGGTCAAAAATTGCTGAAGACGTGAACGGCCAACGAAACCTTTGATAATAGGATCTGAATCTACATGAAGCTGTTTTAGCTTTTTTTCTAATTCCATTCCTTTATCAGCTAAATTGGCAAACACATACTGCTTCGTAAAACGATGCAAATAAGTGTGAACAAATTCTTTTAAAGCCGCTACGTATTCTACTGAGGTGTCGGTTATTTTATCTCTTGTTCTTTTAGGGAACACAAGAGCAGATACGGCTAAACCAATTCCAACTCCTACAACTGTATCTAATACGCGAGCTAGTAACAAACTCTCTGAAATCCCCCCAAGAAGCATGTCATACATAAAGGCTAGCATCATCGTAATCCAAAAGCTCATAAACGAATACGTAATAGGAAAGAAATAAAAAGCCATAAACACGCAGATAAAAAGCAGCGTTATTTCAAGTATCCCGGGTGAGACAAAGCTTGCGACAACAAAGCCAACAGCTGCCCCTAAAAGCGTTCCTACGCTTCGCTGAACGGCTTTTACAAACGTACTTCCTATCGTTTCTGTACCAAGAAGCACTAAATAGCCTGCTAACAGCGCCCAATATTGATGCGATGGAGATAAAAAAGAGCCAAATATTAATGTCGCAACAGCAGTGATGACCGCTTGAATAGACTTTTTCGTAGATGGCTTTAATCCTTTTTCCTCATCATTATCCTCTTCGTCTTCTTTTTCTTCCGCTTCTTTTTGAGGCTGTTTTTCTTGTTTCACAATTGCCTGCTGCAGCTCATAGGCTTCATCAATCACGTGATTTGATATCGTTTCGATACGGCGGATTAAGTAAAGCCACTCTTTATACCTTTTATCTTGAGGTTCGAGTTCACTTAATTTTTGGCGCAGCTCTTGCAGATGCTGAGCTGCATCCGTTAAGGAATGAGTAGGATTTTCATTTAATACCTCTGCTTCGCGAATCGATTCCACTAGTTTTAACAGCAGCTGCTGAATATCAAAATGATTAAATGCCTTTAGTTCACTGAGCTTTCGAATCGCCGGGGAATATGTCTGGAGCAGCATAACTGTATCAAATACATAAAGGCGCATCTGTTCAGCTGTTACGCCAGGCCAAATGTCGTGGGGATCTGTATTTCCAAGCTCTTCTGATGCTACACGGGCATACTCCGCTAGTTTTTTAATATTACGGTTATATTGTTTGATTTGAGCCGGTTCAATTTGTTTCTTTTGAATTAACTCAATAATTAAATCAAGCACCAAATTCACTTGAATATGAAATGATTTCATTGAAGACCTCAGCACGTTGGCAGGCCGGTCTTTAAAGATAACAAAATTATAAATAAATGCACAGCATGCTCCTACTATAACGCCAGCTAACAGCCACGGCAGCTGAGAAAATGTGACGTGTAAAATAGAAGCAAAATAAAACGACATAAAGGCCACCATCGACAGGGAAAAATAGCGAATACCAAATCTCTGTAAATAAAAAGACAAAAACACCAACAGAACAAGAAAAATATTTTCTGCTTGTCCATATCGTGATAAAAACGAGCCAATTCCGAGAGAAACGGCGCTAGAAAGCGCTACTAAGCCTGTTGTCACTTTTTTTGCTTTTGTTGTTTCATCATTCACGACCAATATACCCATCAGGCCGATTACGCCTGCTAAAATAGCAGCGGTAATTTGTGAGCTTCCCGCTGCTTTTAATACGATCAGCATAATAACGACCGCTGTAATGACGCTAATCGTAGCTTTGGAAGCCGTTTTGAATCTTTTTCGTCCAGGGTCTGCAGCAACTAAGCGGCTGAACCAATATGAAAAAATAAACACCCTCTCCTTTCGTGCTGTAGAGTTCTTTGCAGAAAGAGTAATATTATTACTTATACCCTTTTTTATTCTTTTCTATCGTATGTAAGCACGTTTTTACACTATAACATTGCGAAGGACTAAAGTGCTAAACAAATGCTTAAAAACACATCTGTTTTCTGTCAGATGTGTTTTTAAGCATTAATCAGTACTTACAATGTAAGTGAAGAAATTTCCCACCCGTTTGTTAACGGATTTCTCTTTAAAGTAAAAACCATCGTGGTCTTTTGAGCCCCTTTACCTTCGTAATAAATAAGGCAATCTACGGCGATTTTCTCTTTTGTTTTATACTTTTTTGCATGAAATACGTCCGTTTTATAATAAATAGTGGAGATACTATGCAGTTTTGCCCATAGCTTATGCTCTTGCTTCACGCGCAAAATCGGCTGCATCAAAGCATCATCATCTTGCTTTAATCCTGTTAAAAACATATTTACGACTTCTGCCGGCTCAGCTTTTAATGCATATTCATCAAGCTTTCCTCCTGCTTTTAATACCATTAACTGATGACCTGGATCCACATTTTGAGACTTGTGAGTCGTACTTCCTGCAAAATGAATGCAAAAATGACCGGGGAATCCATTGTCAAGCGCACCGGCTCCGTGAGGCATTCCGTTCATGGAAGCGGCAAGCATTTGACCTTTAGACGGAATGAGAACAGCTCTTCGGTTCCAGCTCCATTTCCCATTATATAAGTGCTTCATTACTTTCGTATCTTGGCGTGTAAGCGGCTGAGCATCTGCATGGTGTGAGCCTGCTCTTCGCTGCACGTAAAAGTAAAAGCCGGTTTCTACATCGATCACTTTAAACTTTTTCCCCTTCGGCAGTAAGCTTTCTACACGTTTCCACTTTAATACTTTTCCTGTGTCACTTACCGGAAAGTACGTAAGGTTTTCTTCTGCTTTCATCTTTTGGGGATGCACAAAAAAACTAATAAGCATAAAGACTAAAATCATTAATTTTGTCATTGTCTACCCTCATTACCTTGTAGTTTCTCTATGTAATATGCGAAAGTACACATACAATTATAAATAGAAATTTTTACACGCTCGCCTCATGGAAAATAATACAAAAAAGAGCTTGTGAATCCTATACATTAAACGGTTCATTTTATTCATACTAACAGGTGAAAGCGAGGTATATGATATGAATTTCACTTGGATGGTTGGACTTTTAATGCTCATTCAACCTCTTTCTACACAAGACCACCTATCTATTACTCATGACGGTAAACCAATTGAACGGATTGAACGGGACAAAGTGGCCGTGCCTCTTCTTCCTGTCCCTATGGTTGATCATGACGGATACAATCTTCTTCTAAAAGAATTGGATAAAAAAACATATAGAGAGCCCATAAATGCCCGCATTGATAAAAGCGGACAAATTGTTCCTGAGCAAGCGGGTGTCAAACTATATCATAAAGATTTTGCGGAGAAATTTTATACTTATTTTTTTAGCGGCGGTACGTCAACATTAGAAATCCCGACGCTTCCTGTTCCGCCTCGCGTAGATAAAGAGCTGCTTGCAACGATTCGAATTAAGCAAATCGGTCATTATCATACGGTATTTAACCCTCATAATAAAAATCGTTCTCACAATATTTCTCTTGCAGCTGAATCACTAGACAGCAGCGTTATATTTCCTGGGGAAGTTTTCTCTTTTAATCAAACCGTCGGAAAAAGAACGGCAGCAAAAGGGTATATGCGTGCGCCAATCATTGTAAAAGGAGAGTATTCTGAAGGAGTTGGAGGAGGAATTTGCCAAGTTTCTTCTACTTTATTTAACGCCGTCGATAACGCTGGCGTAACGATTACACAGCGTTACTCACACAGTCGCAGTGTTTCCTACGTACCTCCTGGACGAGACGCTACCGTCAGCTGGTATGGACCTGACTTTCATTTTAAAAATACGTATAGTGATCCTTTGTTGATTCGAGCGCAGGTACAAGGGGGAGTCATAAGTGTGGCCGTGTATTCTACTGATGCGATTGAATATAAGCCTCGCCGAGTCCCTTGGGCTTCTGATGACCGATTGTTGAAAGAGAAAAAAATTGAATCACATGTTGATACTGAGCCTACCGATTAATCATCTTTTCCAGCATTTTATTTTTCCAGCATTTTATAATGAACACAAAAAAAGCCTAAAGGGTATCCTTTAGGCTATTCAGTGATATAATTAGCAGCCGTAGCCGCCACCGTAACCACCGCTATAACAACTACATCCGATAATTACTAATAGAATAAATAATACAACTAATAAAGCGAAACCAGAACCAAATCCACATCCAGCATTAGACATACAAGCACTCCCTTTCAACGTAATTTTCTGTTGCTAAAACAAAGAAGGTTCAAACATGGGGTGTTTCTCATGGATAGCTTATTGTATGTCTGCCTAGACGTTTTGGTTTGCTTTTCTGCTCATTTTTTAAAAATTGGGCTTGTTTTCGTCTTTACAACTCGGAAAACGTAATTCCGCAAAAGTAAAGCTCATTTCCACTCTTCCTTTAAAATTGCATAATAATATTCATCCCACCATCCTTTTTCAGTTGGAATACATTTTTTAAAATACCCTTCTCTTCTCATCCCGATCTTCTCCATAACACGATAAGAAGACGTATTCTCAGGTTGACAAGTAGCAATAATCCGATGCAGGTTCATTGTATTAAAGGCGTAGTCCACGATTGCTTTTGCCGCTTCTGACGCATATCCTTTCTGATGATAGAGAGAATTAAATACCCAGCCAATTTCATAAGTATGGTCCCCAAAATAGTTAAAAAAGACGATATGACCAATTAGGATTTTTTCGTTTTTTAATACAACTGGAAAATTTTTAACGTTTTCTTTCATATTTTCATTTACAAATTTCTTCGCATCATCCTTACTAAAAACACCTTCTGGTATGTATTTCATGACATCAGCATCAGATGTATATGCGTAGACATCTTGCCAATCTTCATATGTGAATTTGCGTATTAGTAATCTGTCAGTCTCAATGTTCATGTCATTCTCCCCTATCTCAAAGCTACCTTCTATACGCTTGTTTCGATAGCGAAGAGATAAAAACCTCTTTGCAACAAATTACTGTTGTTTTTGCTGACGCTTCTTTAAAACAAGATAAAGTGACTCTGCAAAAAAGAAAAATAGAAGAGAAAAAAGGACAAATAATTCGGCTACTTCCATTACACGAAACGGGCTTAACGCATTGTATAGTGCCTGCAGTATGTTCGTTCCTTGAAAAAGATCAATTCCTACAGAAAGAGCGACCACAGATCCAAATAGCAGCAGGCTAACTCCAATAATTTTCATATGTCTACTCCTCACCTAATCATTACTTACCTCATAGGTTCGTCATTTTCATTTACCATCATGCAAAAGATATTTTGTTAAAAATTACATAATTATACGGTTTTTGGTCAAATTAATAAAAACTACAGTAAGGGTGCTTTCATTTATGCCTTCGTTCTTTAAAAATCAAAAATCTAAAAATAAGCTTCAACCTCAGGCAAATCAAACAAGCAGCGAACAAGCAGCTTCTTCTCTTAAGAATCTGCTGTCTGAGAACCTTACCCTCATTAAAGAGAAAACTGGAAACAGCTCAGATATTGTGATTCGTCATTTTAAACTAGGCGTCAATAACAGCTTGGCTGCTGCTATCGTCTATATAGAAGGGATTGTAGATAATCAGGCTATTCAAGATTACTTACTGCAGTCTCTTATGAAAGATAATCAAAAAAATGACCTAAACGATCAAAATGCATTAGAGTTAATCTCCGAAGACATCGTCACAATCGGCAACGTATCGTTTGCAGACAACTGGGATGATTTACTGTCTTCTTTGATGTCAGGAGACAGCCTTCTTATTTTCGATGGCATAAACCGCGTACTCAGCGTGAGTACACAAGGCGGTGAAAAGCGTGCCATTGCAGAATCTACTACAGAAATGGTAGTTCGGGGACCAAAAGGTGCCTTTACTGAGTCTATCGGCACAAACTTAGCCATGGTGCGCCGAATTATTAAAACACCTGACTTATGGCTAGAGTCGATGAAGATTGGCCGAGTAACTAAAACGGATGTCACTGTTATGTATATTCATGGCATCGCAAACGATAAAGTTGTAAAAGAAATTCGAAAGCGATTAAAAAACATTGATATTGATAGTATTTTGGAATCAGGTTATGTTGAGCAGCTAATTGAAGATCAAACGGTCACTCCTTTTCCAACTATTTATAATACAGAAAGACCCGACGTGGTGGCAGGTAACCTTTTGGAAGGAAGAATTGCTATTTTTGTGGACGGAACTCCTTTTGTCCTTATTGCTCCCGCGTTGTTCATTCAATTTTTCCAATCGGCTGAAGATTACTACGCACGCTTTGATATTGCGACGTCCATTCGTCTTTTGCGGGTGTTTATGTTTATGATTTCACTTATCGCTCCTGCTACGTATGTGGCGGTTACGACATTTCATCAAGAGATGGTACCCACAACGCTTATTGTAGCTCTTGCTGCACAGCGAGAATCCGTTCCATTTCCCGCGTTTGTGGAAGCTTTTTTTATGGAAGTCACCTTTGAAATTTTACGTGAAGCGGGGATTCGTTTACCAAAAGCTATCGGATCTGCTGTATCAATCGTTGGAGCTCTTGTTATTGGGCAAGCAGCGGTTCAAGCGGGGATCGTCTCACCAGCTATGGTTATTATTGTATCGATTACAGCCATTGCTAGCTTTGCAACGCCGTCTTTCGATATGGCTATTTCAGCGCGTTTAATTCGTTTTTTATTTATATTAGGAGCGGCTACATTCGGTTTCTATGGTATTATTCTTATTCTTTTAATGGGAGTTGGACATCTGTGCAGCTTACGTTCATTTGGTGTTCCTTATATGACGCCATTAGCACCGTTTATTCCTGCAAGCAATGAAGATACTTTGATACGGTTGCCATGGTGGACGATGAGAAGAAGACCTAAATTAATTAGTGATAACAAAGTTCGTCAAAGCAAACATCAAAAGCCTGAGCCTCCTTCTTCAAGAGGTATGATTAATCAGGAAATGGAAGAAGATGATCAAAATGAAACGTAAAAGTTTATTTTTACTGGTAATGACCATAATGATGGTATTGCTTACTAGCTGCTGGAGTAAAAAAGAGTTAACGGATCTTGCATTTGTATCGGCAATGGGCATTGATAAAACGAAAGATGGGCGGTATGAGCTTATCTTTCAAATTATTAACCCGGGAAATGTAGCTGGCTTACAAGGGGGCGGCGGTACCCAAAGTCCGCCTGTTACGATCTATGCTGCTTCCGGTGATAATTTAGTTGAAGCAAGCAGACGCGCTTCAGCTAGAATTTCCCGAAGACTTTATTATGCCCATACCAACTTAGTCGTGATCGGAGAAAAATTAGCGCGTGAAGAAGGAATTAACATTCTCATTGATTCTATTGATCGCGATCCTGAGTTTCGAATTACGACTTCCTTAGTAATCGCCAACCAGTCAAGTGCTGCTGATTTGGTAAAAGCACTAACGCCTGTCGATAAAATTCCAGCAAACAAAATTATGAAAACGCTGGAGTTCACTCAAAGAAAATGGGGAGAAAATCTAAAGGTTTCCTTTCAAGAAGTGATGAGATCTCTCGAATCTCCTGGAGGAGAAGCACTAGTCTCGGGTTTTCGTTTAGTTGGAAATCCTCAACAAGCAGAAAAATTAGATAACCTCCAGCAAAGCGCACCAGAAGCTACCCTTCGTGCTTCTGGCATTGCTGTTTTTAAAAATGGAAAGTTAATCGACTGGCTGTACAATAGTCCAGCCAGAGGCAGCGTTTGGATTCTTGATAAAATACAAGGAACCGACATTAATGTAGACTGGAAAGGAAAAAAAGAAGCGCTTGCCTATCAAACAGTTCGTCAAAAAACGGATGTATCTGTAAAAATGGTAAAAGGAAAACCTTATGCGTCCGTTCACACTCGCGTAGAAGGCGATCTTGGAGAAGTGGAGGTCCCTGTTGATACACGTCAACCTGCTGTAATCAAAAAAATGGAAAAAGCTGCAGGTAAAGAAATAAAAAAAGAATTACAAACAGCTATTAAACAAGCTCAGACAGACAAAGTTGACATCTTTGGATTTGGAGAAGCACTAGCACGCACGCGGCCTAATCAGTGGGAAAAACTCAAATCAGAATGGGATGACGTTTATTTTCCAAAATTAGATGTAGACGTTAAAGTAGAAGCTTACATTCGCCGAACAGGTCTGCGCAATAAATCGTTTCTCTCTAGCGTAAAAGAAAAACAACAATGAGGTAAGGAGGTTCTGGCTATATGGAAAAAGCAAAAATTAGCGCCACTCAGTTATTTATTCTCATGGTTTTATTCGAGCTGGGAAGTGCTTTATTAGTTCCTCTTGCAATGAGAGCAAAGCAAGATGCATGGCTAGCTATTTTAATTGGAATGCTGTGCAGTTTTTTCTTCTTTTTAGTTTATCACAAGCTCTATTCCTACTATCCGGACCTCCTGCCCACAGAATATATGCAGAAAATTTTAGGTAAGGCACTGGGAACGCTTCTTGCATTCGTATATATCGTTTATTTTTTATACGATGCATCACGAGTTCTAAGAGATTTCGGAGAGATGCTTCTTACTTTTGCTTATCCCGATACGCCTTTATTTATTGCCAATGCCTTATTAATGCTGGTCATTATCTATATTACCCGAAAAGGAATTGAAGCGATAGCCCGGTCAGGAGAGCTTCTGTTTATTTTTATGTACTTTCTGGCTGTGGCAGGCTTCATCTTAATTATTAGCTCAGGACTAATTGATTTTAAGAACTTACAGCCGGTATTAAAAGAAGGAGTACTGCCCGTTGCAAAAGTTGCTTTAACCGAAACGCTGTATTTTCCTTTCACGGAAGCTATTGTATTTACCATGCTTCTTCCTTATTTGAGCAATCCCAAAAAAGCGAGTGTCACCATGATATGCGCAACGGGATTAAGCGGAATTAACCTAATTATTACGATGATCATTAACATTAGCGTGCTTGGAGTTGATTTGACGACAAGATCACAGTTCCCTCTTCTGAGTACTGTCCAAACGATCCAAGTAGCTGATTTTTTAGAGCGTCTAGATGTATTTTTTATGTTCGCTATGGTTATTGGGATTTATTTTAAAGTTAGCATCTTGTTTTATGCTTCTATAATAAGTACAGCTACTTTATTTAAAATTAAATCGCCTTCCCGTCTAGCGTATCCTTTAGGCATCATTGTGTTATTTCTGTCGATTACAATCGCTAGTAATTTTCAAGAACACCTTTATGAAGGGCTGCACGTAGCGAGATTTCTTTTACATATGCCGCTATTTTCTATCATACCTATACTGCTTTTGATTATCGCCTTTTTGAAAAATAGGAAGAAGCAGCACAGATAGTATATATCTCTAATAATATAGAAAAATGGCATTAAAATTATCGAGGTGATGTTCGTGTATATATGGTTTTATGATCATTTTGTTAATACAATCTTATTTCCGCTTACTTGTATCATGCTAGTGTGCCTATCACTAGGGCTGTATGCATACGTTAAGCTAAAAAAAATGAAAAGTGAAGAATAGATAGCTACTCCCTCATTTAAAACAAGAAAGATACAACAAGATAGAAAGCAACTGTTATTCCCGCTGCAATTAAAGCTGGCTTTAATTTATATTTGGCATATTCAATAACAGATAAATCTAATATTTTGGCGATGGTATTCGTATCGTCGCTTAAAGGTGAAGAAAATGCTCCAAAGGAACCGCTCGCAAACACCGCACCGATAATTAATGGCAAAGAAAGATCTGCAGAACTTGCAAGCGATACGCCAAGCGGCATTAAAATCCCCCATGTCCCCCAAGCAGACCCGATAAAGTAAGAAATAGCAGCTCCAAACACAAACATAAAAGGAGTGACAAACATTTGAGGAATCCACTTAGAATGTGCCGTCACAAAATTTGAAAAACCTAAGTCTTCTGTAACAGCGGATAATCCCCATACTACCGATAACAGCAGAATAACGGACATTAAGTCATTGCCTCCTGTGATAAAACCATTAAGCAAATTCTGTAATGTAAAGCGCTGAAACAAGAAAAAAATGAGGGTAATTAACGTAGTGATAATTAAAGCTACTACCATCGCTTCTAGCACGTCTGCTTTAATAAATGCTTCAAAAAAGCTGTGGCTCTTATGATGCCCGCTCCACCATGTTAAAAGTAAAGTAAGTGAAATCACAACAAGTAAAGGTACTAACAGATTCCAAGGCTTAGAAGGCAAATCCTTCGACACGCAAGGATGACAATCATGCCAATCTTTTTCGTCTTCTTCCTCTAGCTTCATAGGAGCCGTAGATGTTGAATGATGAAAAAAACTGAAATAAATCCCTACTAGAATAATCACAATCGAAAAGAAGTTATAAGGAATGCTTTGAATGAACAAAGAATAAGCGTCTTGTTTTATGCCTTGATGATCAATTGCCATTTGAATGATTGAGACCATATACCCTACAAATGCCGTTGCCACAGGAATTAAGACGATAACAGGAGTAGCAGTTGTTTCAATAACAAACCCTAGCTCTGCTGTCGTCATTTTCACTTTTTTCAGCAGCGCTCTCATGATGGGTGCGATCGTCACAAAACGAAATGTGGGAGCACTGAATGTTCCAATGGTTGAAACATAGGTTAAAATAAGGGCTTTTTTTCTTGTATCAATTCTTTCTGCAGCTGTTTCCACAAACCCCTTAACTCCTCCAGCCATCTTAATCATTCCGATAAGCCCTGAAAACGCGTATAAAAAGACGACGATTTCTATATTACTTTTATTTCTAAGAGCTTGTACAACATAGTGAAGTAGCTTTTCAACACCTCCGATAATCGAATGATCAATTAAATAAGCACCTACTAATAAGCCTAAAAACAACCCTGGCAGCACTTGTTTCGTGAAAATAGCTATGGGAATAACAATTAAAAACGGTATAATCGAAAACCAACTAGATTCCATAGGACTCTCCCCTATCTTAAAAACCATATTAGATGTCTTCACGTATCGTTCATTAGCTTTTAATGTAACCCCAATATTATGTGTATATTCACGAAAGCAACACGTATAAGCAGTACTGCTTTAATAAAATATTTCTGATTACAAACAGCATAATAAAACTCTTTATTTCTACAACAAAAAAGCAGTTTGCACATGCAAACTGCTTTTGAAAAGAAGCGGAAGACGAGGTTCGAACTCGCGACCCCCACCTTGGCAAGGTGGTGTTCTACCACTGAACTACTTCCGCGCGTATATGAAAGTAAAGATGCGGGTGAAGGGACTTGAACCCCCACGTCATAAGACACTAGATCCTAAGTCTAGCGCGTCTGCCAATTCCGCCACACCCGCGTGTGAATTAAAAGATAACTCCAAAATGGCAGGGGCAGTAGGAATTGAACCCACACTGACGGTTTTGGAGACCGTAGTTCTACCTTTAAACTATGCCCCTAGAAATGACCTCTTCAAAAGAACCTCGTTTATTAACGACGCTACATCATAATAAAACATATATGGAATTTCGTCAATAGATCTTTTGATGAATCATAACTAGTACTAGCGGTTTTCAAAAAACTGTGAGGCATATCACAGCTTTTTACACATTCCCTTCACCAGCTGCAGTCCTCTTTAATCTCCGCTATTTGTTTTTAGAGACTCTGCTGTAACAAAGTACTATACAAAATGTCTCCAAAATCGTGTAAAGACCGAAAGAATATGTAGGAGTGCAGATTTTACAGGAGGCACGTTTTTTTGAGAATCCGTATTAACATCCACAGGTTCTCCCTCATCTCCCACAAGCATACTGTGAGAAATTTTAGCTTCAATAGCTCCTGTTAACTGGGCTGCAAATTCTTCACTATCTATCATAACCATGGATTCAGTATTTAAAAATGCAGAGCGCGAATCTAAGTTAAAAGAACCAACTGCACTTAAACGCTGATCGTAAACAACAGATTTCCCGTGAATTGAATAAGGCTTTTGATATTCATAAAGCTTCGAACCAGCTTTTATGACGCGATTCTTTACTCCCAAGTATGCAGAAAAAGCCATAGCATTTGGAGTGGATGTAATAGAATTAGTTAAAATAATTCTTTGCACTTTTGGTTTTACTCGCTTATCTATATACTGTTCCATCTCTTTTGTTGGTACGATATAAGGGCTTTGAACAACAATGGATTTTTCAGCTTGCTGGGAAAGCTTAATAAACGTTTTCCATATAAAAGGGCTTTTATTTATTCGTTGAATAGGATTTGTAATAAAAGAAATCTTTCTTGTAGGGATCGTTGCTTCTCTCCATACAATATAAGGATGGACAAAAGGTTCGTTTGCTTTTTTGGCCTCTTCGTATTGATCTATCAACAATTTCTTTCCTGAAAGACCGCGAAATTGTTTAGTTTTCTTGAGCTTTGGAAAAGCTTTTCGTGTATACGGATGATTCCATAATTTCTCTACATACTTCTCCATTGAGAGAATGACACTATGACTTTCTTGCTTTGTGTTATAAATCAGCACATCACGGTCATAGACAAAATTTTTATTTGGTTGACTGGCCAAGTATTTATCTCCAATGTTTCGTCCTCCAATAATACCTAATTGACCATCGACTACTATTATTTTATCGTGAAGACGATTATGCCATGTCCAAGGTTTAAAAATAGTGAAGGGCTCATAGTACTTTAATTCTATATTATTGTGGAAAGCTAGAGCATAAAGAACATTTTTCCTCTTGCCTTTTAGCCCATGAGAGATCCCGTCTAACAGCACGCGAATACGTATACCTCGATCCGCAGCTTCGAATAAAGCGCCCATAAGTAAATCCGAAGAACGACCTTTACCGATGGAAAAGTACGCAATATCAATTGTATGCCTCGCTTCTTGAATCATCTGCATTCGAACAAGCCCTGAAAAATAACCGTTTTCCAAAAGCATAACTCGGTCTGTAGATTCTTTCTTCCCGTAAAAATTCTCAGTATTCATTACTTTTAAGTCTTTTCCCTTGTGTAAAGGGACATAAAACAGTACCACTGCAGTTACGAATACATATATGAAGTACAATACGACAATCATTATTAGTATGTTTATTAGCATATTTCCTGTCACAATCCCTTTCCATTCTTATCGTTCTGTTTTTATTAGGATTCTTACTTTTTTAACTTCTATACCTTTTAAAATAAGAATGGAATGATGGATTATTTGTTACACCACTGTTGATTTCCGTGCCAGTCTTCGCCTTTCCCTCCAAACAACAGCTAGAAGCAATTATATACACGAAACCTACGTTTACACTACCAATAAAAAAAGCAGAAGTTCATTATCTTCTGCTTTTACAATTTATACTCTCTATTGTGAACCTGCCTAAGTAAAACAGCGGCTCTTTTACTGATTAAGGTCGTTCTCCATATCTTCTATATCTTGCTGAAACTCTGCTAAACGCTGACGCTGTGTTTCAGAAGCATTTTCAAGCGCATTCTCAATTTGCTGAGAGGCTTCATTCACTTCACCTATCGCTTGCTTCGCTTCATGTCCGTACGATGCATCATTTTTAGCTTCATTTGCCTGTTCATATGCATCTACTGCTTCTTTATGCCCCTGCTGTGCTGCTTGAAACGATTGTTGTTTATCTTTATTGTATGGGAATTTTTTCATCATAGTGCTCCTTTCCATTTGTTCACTCTTTAGTGTGGCATTTTTCTACTTATTCATACGACGCTTCAATAGGTTAAAGCTAAGTGAATATTCCTCATAACAAATCCCTCAATCATTTAAGAGCCCTAGAAAATATCTTCTATCTCCTGAAATGCTTTCTATATTTTACAAAAATGTATAATCACTTTCTTTAGCGGACATCATACGAATAGCTTATCTGAACGAAAAAATGTATTGGGGTTGACTGCATGCACTTGTTTCTTTCCTTTTTGATCATTTGTGCAGGGATTATATGGATGGAAATAAAAAGATTACCTCAACACTCTCATAAAAAGGAACGGAACATTTTTATTGTGTTCATGACAATCAGCATCATAATCGCTCTTGCAAAAATCTTTCGGCTGCCTCTACCCAACCCTTCTGATTGGGTAGAAGTAATGTTTCAACCTTTAAGTCACTTATTATTCCGTTGGATCACTTAATTAGTGTATATGGCAAAAGGATGTGCTCATTTTGCTTAATGAAATCAATATTTCAGCTGCGCAGTTTCGCAAATTAGTAACTTTGTATAGCATCGGAAGCACAATTATTGTTGTACCTGCCGCTATTACAGCTGATGCTCATCAAGATGCCTGGATTGCCGCACTCTTTGGTGTAGCATTAGGAATTGGCTTAGTTTTGCTTTTTACCTCACTAGGAAAAATGTTTCCAACGCTTACGCTGATGGAAATGAACGAAAAAATTTTAGGCAAACTATTTGGAAAGATCGTTTCTGCTGTTTTTGTGTTATCCAATTTATTTATCAGCAGTCAAGTTCTTTACTATGTAGGAAATTTTCTCACTACACAAATTCTTCCCTACACGCCGCTTACAGCCATCCACATTGCATTTATGGGTGTGGTCATCGTAGGAGTACGCCTAGGAATAGAAGTTATTGCACGAAGTGCCGAGATTTTATTCCCTTGGTTTGTCGGATTATTCGGACTTCTTATTTTGTCTATGATCCCTCAAATTAAAATAGAGCATATTCAGCCGGTGTTCGAAATCCATCCAAAAGCTTTTATTCGTGCTGTTTTAACGTTTTTAAGCATGAGTTCTTTGACTTATACCATTCTGCTTATGATTTTTCCTTCTCATACACCAGACACAAAAAAGGCAACTCAATCCTTTTATATAGGTAATATAGCCGGTGGACTAGTGATGGTTACGTTAATCTTACTCGGAATTCTAGTACTTGGACCTTATTACTCCCAAATCACCATGTTTCCAAGCTATGAATTAGGAAGAAGAATTGATGTAGGAAACTTTCTTCAAGGAATTGAAGTAGTCATTGCTATTTTGTGGTTTATTACTCTCTTTTTTAAACTTTGCATTTACTTTTACGCTACTCTTTTGGGGTTTGCCAATGTATTTCATATAAAGGACTACAAACTATTTTCTTTTCCAGTCGCACTCATCATGATTACCCTTTCCCTTATTGTGTATCCAAGCGTTTCTTATCAAAAGGATTGGGATACAAAAACGTGGATTCCCTACAGCTTACTTGTAGGCATCTTATATCCACTTTTCCTTTTAATTGCAGGGTTTATTCAAAACAAAAAGCGGCGTTCTAGCAATGGATAGAAACTGACAAACCTTTAGTAAAGAATGCACCTTCAGTATAAGTAATTATTTTTCAGGAAAATATAACACTAATTATTCATGTATAGGAGCTAGTGTATGCTAGGGGTATTGGGGTTACTTATTGTTTGCACGCTCGTCATTTGGTTTGAAGTACCTAAACTACGGCAAAAAAAGGCGAAGAAAGAACTTTGGCTATTCTATACAGTTCTTGCAATCGGAATGGTCGTAAGCATCTGTAAAGCACTTGGTTTAAATGTTCCAAATCCTTCTGATTTATCAGCTGCTATCTTCAAGCCAATCAGCATATTTTTACTTCATTTATTATCTTAAGACGTTAAGACGAGGAAGTGAATACAGTGAAACCTGTAGTTAAAATTTCAACGATTCAATTTCGCATGCTCGTTATGCTTTATACAATTGGAAGCACAATTGTTATTGCTCCAGCAGCTATGACTGTAGATTCTAAACAAACCGCTTGGATTCCAGCTATCCTTGGAGTAGTATGCGGATTTGTATTAGTGAAAGTATATATAGCTCTCGGACTGTTATTTAAAGATAAAAATCTGATAGAAATCAATGAAGCAGTGTTTGGAAAATATCTAGGAAAAGGTGTATCTTGTTTATTTGTCACGTCTACTGTCATAACATGCAGCCGCATTGTATACTACGTGGGGAGTTTTTTAAATACACATATTATGATGGAAACTCCGCTGATTGCTATTCACATTATTTTTATGCTTGTGGTTGTGTTCGGAGCAAGACTCGGACTAGAAACCATCGCACGCTGCTGTGAAATATTTTTCCCTTGGTTTATTAGCCTTCTCGGAATTTTCATCTTCTCACTGACTCCTCAAATGAAAGTCGAAAACCTTATGCCTTTATTAGATATTCACTTAAAGCCGCTTACTCATTCGGTTTTTACCTTTCTTAGCATCACTTATTTTACTTTTGCTCCTTTAATGATGGTATTTCCTATTCATTTAAGAAAACCTGAAAAAGGTGCTAAAGCTTTAATGAGCGGAAGTCTGTTAGGTGGATTTATTATGGTAGCGATCATTCTCTTTTGTATAATGGTGATTGGCTCTTATCATTCTTCAACTACCATGTTTCCTGTATAAGAAATGGCTAAGCGAATTGAGCTGGGAAATTTTCTGCAAGGAATTGAAGTAATTATTGCTATTATATGGTTTCTTACTCTTTTCTTTAAAGTTTCTCTTTATTTTCATGCTTCTATCGCTGGGCTTTGCCACATTTTTAACGTCAATGAAACTCGATTTCTAACGCTACCGATCGGGTTAATCGTTACAACTTTTTCTATTATCGTTTATCCAACCATTATCTATCAAAAAACATGGTTAGCCGAAACGTGGATTCCCTATAGTTTTTTCGTAGGGGCTTTTTATCCTTTTATTCTTCTTGTTATAGGCTGGATCCGCTTTAAACCTGCTAAAATAAAAAAGATAATAAAATCTACATAAAAAAAAGCAGGTAGTCACCTGCTTTTTTATGCTTGAAGCGCTTGAAGTCCTGCTTGGTTTAAGAAATGCCAAGGCTTATTAAAGTGCGGTTGAAAGAAAAAGTCCATAAAGCCAAGCTCATCGATCGTCATTTCCTGCTGTACACAGACAGACAATGTATTGATTGCTTGAGTAGCATCAATTTTAGAAATAACCTGTGCGCCTACAATTCGTCTTGTTTCTTCTTCATATACTACTTTCAACGTAATATTTTCGTACGTTGGCATGAATTCAGGTCGGTTATTCTCTGATATTGTGATACTTTTCACATTCATATCAAAAAGAGAAGCTGCTGTTTCAGTTATGCCGGTAGATGCAACATTGTAATCATAAATATGCAAGCCTGATGTTCCTTGTGTTCCCATATACTTAATCGTTGGCTTAACAAGGTTTTGAGCTACTAATGTTCCCATTCTAACTGCATTGGTAGCAAGCGGAATATAGGCATGTTTCTTAATTGGATTGTAATAAATGGCACAGCTATCTCCGGCTGCAAATACATCTTTTTTGCTTGTTTGCATATATTCATCAACTACAATTGCGCCGTTTGGAAGCATGTCTACTTGTCCTTTTACTAAGTCTGTATTTGGACGGAAGCCAACACACAGAATAACAAGATCCGCTTCGTATTCGCCTTCAGTTGTCACTACTTTTTCAACAGATCCCTCCCTGCCTACAAATTTAGTAACCGCTTGGTTTAATGCTAACTTAACTCCTCGATTTTCAAACTCAGTTTCCATTAGATTCGTAAATTCTGGATCAAGATATTTATTTAAAATGCGATCAGCACTATCAATAAACGTCACTTCTTTTCCATACACTTCGAATGCTTCTACTAATTCCGCACCAATATAGCCCGCACCAATTACGGCGATTTTCTTCGCTTGCTTCGCTTTTTCAATAATGTGATTAGCATGCTGATAGTTTTTACAAAGCACAACATTATTTAAGTCGATGCCTTCAAGGTTTGGAATAATCGGCCATGATCCAGTTGTCATCACTAGTTTATCAAATGTATCTTCAAATTCTTCGTTAGTTTCTAAATTTCGTACAGCTATTTTTTTACCATCTGTATCAATATTCGTAACTTCATGTCTCATTTTCATATTTACACCCATCTCTTGCAATTCAGACGGTGAAGAGTAAAATAAGCCATTTGCATCTTTTACGACCCCGCCTACATAGAGCGCAATTCCACAAGACAAAAATGAAACATTATCATTTCGCTCATAAACTGTAATTTTAGCTTCTGGATAAAGTTCTGCCATATTTTTTACTGCTGCCGTTCCTGCATGTGTACACCCTACTACTGCAATTTTCATAGATGATATCCCCCTTAGGATTATAGAAAATATGATATTGTGAAGTTTTTCACATATATTGTGAAATGTTTCACATATCTTTTACAATTCTTATTATACAAACATGTTTGTCCTTTTTCAAGAGATATGTGAAAAAAATCACATACTTTTTAAAAAAAATATGTTACAGGGTTCTTTAAAGCTTGATATGATACGCTTTTCTTGCCGATGCGCTGCTGATGAAAAACTTCATCAGCTTGGTTTTTTACGTAGAAACTCACTATCCAGCGCACTCTCCATCAAAAAAACAAGACCGATAAAAGAGTCATCGCTAAAATGATTAGTACCATCACTCCTACTATAAAGAACGAGATTAAACGATCATTCCCCTGCTTTTTCTTTTCATTGTTCCACTCCACCTTGCTTACTCATCACTTAATCCATATTAAAGGAAAAAAGTGCGATACCGTGGTATCGCACTTTTCTACATTATTTATCTTTTTTATCTTGAAGAGCTTGTTTTAAAGCATCACCCAAGCTTGAACCAAATGCTCCATCATCATTGTATTTGTTAAGAAGCTTTCGTTCTTCTCGTTTTGAAATCTTTTTCTTTTTGTCCTCAGCTTTCTCCACTACTTGACATGAACGGCATTGGAAGTACGTACCCGCTTTTCCTGAGTGAATTTCCATTCGCTTGTGACACTGCGGACAGCGTCGATTCGATAGTTTAGGGTCTTTTGCGCGTCTATAGCTGCACTCAAGGCTTGAACAAACGAGCACTCTTCCTTGCTTTGTTTTCTTTTCTTTCAAGAAAGAACCGCATTCCGGACATTTAGAGCCCGTTAAATTATGAGGTTTGTACGTTTGATTACTCGTTTTTACTTGCTTAACTAGTTTTTCTGTTTGTTCGCGAATATTTGTTAAGAACTCTTTTGCATTTCCTTTTCCTTTAGCAATTGCTTCTAAGTCACGTTCCCACTTAGCCGTAAGCTCAGGCGACTTTAACTCATCTGCTACTAGGTCAATCAGCTGCTTCCCTTTTTTGGTTGCGTGCAGACGATTATTTTGGCGATCAATGGATTCATTTTGCAGAAGTTTTTCAATAATATCTGCACGTGTTGCCGGGGTACCTAAATTATGCTTTTCCATTTGTCCAAGAAGATCCGCTTCTGTATAGCGCTGCGGCGGCTCTGTAAATGCACTTTTCATCGTTACATCTTGAATGGACAGCTTGCTGCCTTCTTCCATATCAGGCAGCTTCACCGTTGCTTCTAAGTCTCCACCAGAAACTTTTTTGAAGCCTGCATTCACGACTTGCTTTCCGCTTGCTACTAACTGTTCCCCATTTACTTCAAGCTCTGCTTTAACCACTTCATACTCATATGCAGGATAAAATAATGAAATAAATCGCTTTGCAATTAAGTCATACAGCTTTCGTTCATCAGCTGATAAGTCCTGGAGAAATACAGGCTGATCCGTTACGATAATAGCGTGGTGATCACTTACTTTTTCGTTATTAACCACTCGCTTTGGCAACTGTGCATTTCTTAAAATTGGACGAACTTCTTCTTTATATACAGTAGAGATGCTTTCCAAGCGCTCTTTCATAGTAGAAACCATATCTGTTGTTAAATAACGAGAATCTGTACGTGGATACGTGACTAACTTATGCTGTTCATATAACTTTTGAAGTACATTCAATGTCTTCTTAGCAGAGAAGTTAAAGCGTTTGTTAGCATCTCGCTGCAGTTCGTTTAAGTCATAAGGAAGCGGCTGCGCTTCTTTATGCATTTTGCGTTTAATTGTTTTTACAACTGCCTCACCTGATAATTTTGAGTGCAGCTCTTTTGCGCGTTTTTCATCAAAAATACGCTTTTCATTGCCCTTTTGCCAAGCGGCTTCAAAAGATGAAAACTGAGCTGTAAGCGTCCAATATTCACTAGGTTTAAATGTATTGATTACTTGTTCACGCTCAATTATCATCGCAAGCGTCGGTGTTTGTACCCTTCCTGCCGACAATGGTTCTTCGTATTTAGTCGTTAACGCTCTCGTTACGTTTAAACCGATAAGCCAATCGGCTTCTGAACGGCAAACGGCTGAATCATACAAGCGATTAAACTCTTTTCCTGGTTTTAACTGTTTAAATCCGTCACGAATTGCTTTATCCGTTTGAGACGAAATCCAAAGGCGTTTAAACGGCTTGTTCCAGCGTACCTTTTCCATAATCCAGCGTGCTACAAGCTCTCCTTCGCGCCCTGCATCAGTCGCAATAATTAACTCACCAATATCCTTTCTTTTTGCTAGATCGGATACTGTACGAAACTGCGAGCTCACTTTACGAATTACTTTTAATTTCATTTTCTCAGGCATGATTGGCAGATCTTCTAAGCGCCATGTTTTATATTGGTTATCATAATCCTCTGGTGTTTGTAATTCAACTAAATGACCGAGTGCCCATGTTACGACATACTTTGGTCCTTCAATATACCCTTTTTTTGTTTGTGTGCTGCCAAGTACGCGCGCAAGATCACGTGCTACACTTGGCTTTTCTGCTAATACAAGTGATTTCATTTTATGTATACCTCCAATTCACTTGTTCCATTATACATGATTGTATACCTTTTGTACGACTTCAAGATCAAGTTTACATAATCATATTATAATAAATAAAGCTGAAGAATTTCTCTTCAGCTTCGAGCTACTTCTTTTTATAAAATAGTCGCGAGATAATTAAACCGATAGCTCCTAAGACGATAAATAACAAGGCCCGTATAGCCATTGGGATAAAAGGTAAATCGTATAAAATGAGTTTAAAAAGTGTTAAGAACAAAATGCCCACGCCGATATACGTTGCTGTTTTAAACGTTTTAAGTGATCCTATTACAAATGCTGCAATGGACATCCCTAACCAAACGGCCGTCATAATAAGCGTTTGCGGATTAGTGGAAAGATGATTGGTGCCAGCGACCGTCACTTCTGTAGCAAAAATTAAAGAAAGAATAGAAAAAACAATACTTCCTCCAATTTTGAATATATCGTGCTCATCCCGTTCTGTTTTTTGAATGCTGATCCATATAAATACTGGAATAGAAGCTAACACAACAATCCAATTTAATGTCGGAAGAGACAGCACTCGTTCGATTGGTGTAACTAAGATATACGTTGCACTCAGTATATAAATCGTATAAGAAAATAGTTGATGAAGTAGATTTTTATACGTCATGGCGATATAGTAAACAGCAAGTCCTTGAATCACATATAAAATAACTCCTTCTCTTAAATCGACGAGCTGATGAATAAAAAACGCTACTGCAACAATTAAATAGGTAATAAAAAATTCAAATTTCTCTTTAGAACTTCTTACTGCGTAAACACCTAATGCGTAAATAATAACTAGCGCAAGCAGCACCATTGTGGTCGTGCCATCGTCAAAAACGGCGAGCAGCCAGCCGTACGTAACTGCTAAATTCGATAAAAGGGTAAACGCATATACTTGGAGTACGGATTGTGATAGAAAAAAACTTGAAATTAAGCATAAATGCTGAATAAGAATCGCCATACCTAATAACTCTTTTACACCATTATCACCGACAAACGAGTAATAAATGAGTAGCGTAAGATTTAATAGTACCGCGGAAAGAACATATAAAATTGAATATTTTTGTTTGATTGCCACATATAAAAAGGCAATATACAGAAGCGTTTCATAGCCAATGAAAACGAGCGCATTAGGCGAATTACTTTCAATAAGAAAAGGAACTAGTACGCCTCCAACCGCGCTAATAATACCTAATGCCTGTGAACGATAAAAGACTGTCGCGATAATCCCTAGGATAATCCAGCTCGCATTTAGTATAAAAGCAAGCATTGGTCCCGCTAAATGATACAGACTATGCATCGCAAACGTCGTTAACATGAGGATAGGAATAGCTCCTCCTACAAGTACTTGCCCGAGCACCAACCTGCCCTTTTTAATTTGGAAATGACCTGTCACAGCAAAACCTATTGAAACAGCGAAACCGAGAACAACTTTTGCTTTTTCATTCATTAACCCATAGTCAGAGGCTGCTTTAAATCCCCATAGTACGCCAATAATAAATACAAAAATAAAAATTCTCGGCAGCCATGTTTGAAAAAGGACTTTTTCCCAATCAACGGGTTCTTCTATTGCCTGTGAGCTTTTAGCTGCTGTTTGAGCAGGACGTTTAGTCGTCTCCTCACGCTGCTTGGGAGGAGCGTGAACTGTTTTTGGTCTTGGAGAATTTGTTTTATATACGAGCGACTTTAGCCTGGCTACGTCTTCTTCTAAACTGCTTATTTTTCGTTCAAGTTCTTCTATTCTTTCTTTTTCCATATTTCCTCACCCTTTCTCTTTAAAGTATTTGTGATTTTTATATGTATACCTTACAACACTTAACTATTATACCATTAAAAGGAATATCCCTTAGAAACATTCCATTTTAAGCAAAAAAAAATACAGCGCCCTTTTCAAAAGAAAAGTTCGTTGTATAGGATGTGCTGCATTTTTTATGTCACTTTCTCGCTGTATGTACTATGAAATCCCGCTTCGATGTGGGCTACTTGAAAGCTATGGTGACCAATTAAATATTTAACAATATCCACACGGTCAATTTTACCGGGCTTATTATTCATTGCTTCTCGCACCATAGATTGAAATGTTTCTTTGCAAAACTTCTTTTCATGAAGCAGAATCGTTTCACAATACTCTTCATGGTCTCCCTCTGAAATACGATAATAATGCATTTCTTTCACCCCTTTTTAATGTTATACCTATTACATACCCCAAATATTGCTATTTTAACAAATTAATTTTATTATTCTTTCTTTTTCCATATATATGGTTTATAGGGCAACGTTTCGAAACTCGTCGTTATAAATGCTAATTTGAAGCCGCTGAGAAAAACGTTCTTGTTCGATATATGTTTCAGGCATTAATCCAACAGGATATACCTTAGGGTTTTCGCCACTTCCTAATATGTATACATACATCTTTCCTTCGCTTGTATATCGAACTTTCGTCGAAATACCCCCTTGCCCTTGAAGAGGCGCATAAACAGCTCTTACATTATCTCTTATTTCTTGTACAAACCCATGCAGTTCAACATCAGAATCATAATAATGGTTTGCTTCATACAAGCCGTAAATACGAGACTTATCGATATCACATAATATATTCCAAAATTCAGATAAATCTTCTTGGAACAACACTTGAATAAAATTCCGTGCAGCTTCTTGCTGTTCGTTTGTTAATTCTTTTGTTAGCGCAAACTCTTCATTTTTTAACATCTCAGTCACCTCCCTTTTGTATGTAATACGACAACAGATAAAAATAACCTCTTTTTTTCAACTTATTAGCAAGCAATTTATTTTTTTACATTAAAAATTGAAAAGTTATTTTGACTAAGGCGTCAGAATAACTTTTCAATTACTGTAGAATAATTACGTAAAATATTCGATTTTTGCATTCGGAAAATACTGATCAATGTAATACTCTAATGTTTCTCTTAATTCTTGTTCTTCATCTTTTGCGTATACATACTTTCCAATTCCGTAACGCCCCCATTTGTAGCGGCGCTCCTCTTCATTCATCTCAAGCTTTGTTTTCGGATAATTTTTCTCGATTACCCGTTTGGCCGGCTTGGTAAAACGATGCTGAATCATTTCAAACGTAATATCATCTCTTGACTCCTCAGGTATAGAGGCGTCAAGCTTTTCAAACAGCTGACGGTATCCCTCTTGCCAACCTTCATGAATGTAAATAGGCGCCACAATAAAGCCAAGTGGATATCCGGCTTTTGCAACTTTATTAGCAGCTTCAATCCGGTAATCAAGAGGAGATGTACCAGGTTCAAAGTTTTTTATAACATAATCTGCATTTATGCTAAAGCGGAAGCGCGTGCGACCATTATGTTTAGCATCCAATAAATGATCCACGTGATGAAATTTAGTCACAAAGCGCAGTTGACCTAGTTCACTTTCCCCAAAATATTCAATCGCGCGCTTTAATGAATGTGTTAAATGGTCAATTCCTACGATATCAGATGTACAAGCCGCTTCAAATCGCGTTATTTGAGGGGCTCTTTCCTGCATATATTGCTCTGCTTGACCTAATATTTCTTCAACATTCACGTACGTGCGAATATATGGTTTGCTTCCCATTGTTGTCTGCAAATAACAATAGTGACAGTGCCCCATACACCCTGTTGCAAATGGTATTGCATATTCAGCTGACGGTTTAGATGTATCAAATTTCAATGTTTTACGCACGCCAACTACTAAAGTCGACTTGGCATTGCGGTATTTTTGCAAATCATTTTTTCCCGGTATATTACGCACTTGATTATGGGAAGTTGTTTGACGAATCTCAATTCCCATCTTCTCAAATTTTTCTTTTAATTGAACACCAAGCGGGTACTCCATTGCTCCTGGCTCAATATATACTAATTGAGGTACAAAAGGTTTTATCATCATGCACACTTCCTTTTTTCTAATACTAATAGCGTTTGAAAAATAAAAAGACTCTATCCTTGGTAATTAATTATTTTTCACACAAAAAGAGATGGAAACATAATGAAATGAATCCAATCTAAAAACGAACAATAGGGATAAATGAGCCGAACTGCTTGTTCCACCGCTATTGATTTCCGTGCAAGGCTTCGCTTTCCGCGGGCGGCTGATGAGCCTCCTCGTCGCTTACGCTCCTGCGGGGTCTCATCTATCCCGCTTATCCCGCAGGAGTCTCCGCCTTGCTCTCCAATCAACTACTAGAAACACCTACATACATGAAATTTGCGTTCACCATGATCATAAAAAAACACGAACTATTCATCCATTTTTGATAGATAGTTCGTGTTTACCTTTAACTACACTATTTTTGTCTTAGCCTCTGCATCAGTCATATTGTTCATAATCAAATATCTTATTATACATTTTTTCAGCTTCTTCATACGTTGAATACACAGCATCATCTTCAGCTAACAAATGGTAAGACTCATGTAAAAACAGCGCCTTTTCACCTTTGTTTTCCGGATGTTCAACAATTTCAGCTTGATTAATATTCGCAACGTTTGCCGTATGAGGATTTCGGTAAATAACAAATACTTGATCTCCCACTTGATATTCTTTTTTCTCCACGATCATCATCCTTTTCTTCTTTCTTTACTCGTATGATGTCCGCTTTTGCTCATTTTATCCGGTAAAAACACCTCATGGCATCATCAAAAATTCATACGCTTTTACGCTCAATAAACCGAAAAGGGAGCTCAATTTTCTGAGGAGTCTTACTTCCAACTAATGTAAAAAGCGTTTCTCCCATTTCCTTAAGAGGAAGTTCGATCGTTGTTATTTGTAAATAAGAAGAAAGCGGATGATTATCAAAACCAATGATAGCTAACTCACCAGGAACTGAAATACCCGCTTGTTCGCACTGAGCTTTTATTCCGATAGCTACTTGATCGTTTGTTACTAAAAGCGCCTGAGGCCGATTTTTCATCTGCACTAATTTTCCCACCACTTTTTCACCATCTGTCACGTTCAAACAGCCTTGAAAAACCCATTCCGGATGATAAGGCTGATTTATTCTTTTTACATATTCTTTGTATGCTTGTTGCCGCTGTTGACTATTCGTACCCGTCATTCTTCCAATACAGTAGCCAATATCCGTATATCCTTTTTCTTTTAAATACATAAGCGCCTGTTTAAAAGCTGCATAATGATCAACGTATACGGAGCGAATAGAACGATTCTGTACGTTTTCGCACACGGCTATCGGTCCGTACTGCTGATAATATTCAATCGTGCTCCAGCTGCTTGCTCTAGAACAAATAATCACTCCATCAACTTGCTTTGTTTTCAGCATATGAAGCGCTTCTTCTTCTTTTTTTACATCATAGTTCGTTTGACAAATAACAAGCTGATACTGCTTTTCTAACGCTTGAGATGCCACTCCTTCTAAAAGCAGACTAAAATACGGATGATTAATAAAAGGCAAGACGACGGCAATCATATTTGTTTTCCCTTTTGATAAGTGAACGGCATTAATGTTTTGTTCATAATTAAGTTCGTGAATAACCTGCTCTACCAGCCGGCGTTTTTCTTCTTTTACATACGGATGATGATTTAGCACCCGGGATACAGTCGAAACAGATACACCAGCTTTTTTTGCGATATCTCGGATATTTGTCATGTTTTCACCTTTTTCTCTTGCGCTGAAACGCGTTTCATACTTTATTCTCATTATAAAGTGAAACAGCAAGAAGCTAAACCCGTTACCATCGTGTTTTTATTCATTTACGTAAGGAGGTCATTTCATGGGTATTTTATTATTCATTTTATTATGCGGGATTGAAATTGGAGGAGCGGCTTATGCACTTAAACAGAACGAGACGCTTTGGAAGGAGTTAGATGATGAAAAGCCGACTGATTTTTTTAAACAGTAAAAAACCCTTAAAAAGAACATTCTTTTTAAGGGTTTGATATTACGCAGCTTCTTTAGATGACTTTGACTTTTTATTTAAACGAGGAAATCCAATTACAATTGCAATGACCCCGCAAACCGCTGTTAACATTGGGTAGAATGTAAATGGAATAATCTCAATCGGTGAAACTTTAGCAAATCCTGCTGCGAGAAGCATTTGTGCGCCGTAAGGGATAAGCCCTTGAACGCTGCAGGAAAACAAGTCAAGTAGACTGGCTGATTTACGATTATCAATTGAATATTTATCAGAGATTTCTTTTGCTAACGGACCTGCTGTAATAATTGAAATCGTGTTATTAGCCGTCGCTAAATTAGTTAAACTTACTAGTCCAGCGATGCTGAATTCGCCGCCTTTTTTTGTTTGAATACGTCGTGTTAATAAATTCAATAAGAACTGAATACCGCCGTTATAGCGAATAAGCTCAACCATTCCGCCGATTAGCAGAGATAAAATAATTAACTCTGACATTCCGCCAATACCTTCTGTCACAGTTTTAGCAAGAGAAGAAAGCGTGTAGCTTCCGTCAGCTAATCCAATCACGCCGGCTAGCACAATTCCTCCGGTTAAAATACTTAATACGTTTGCACCAAATATGGCAGCAACCAGTACGCCGACATAAGGCAAGATTTTAAACCAGCTAAAATCTTTAATTTCTACTGATGACGTATTGCCTAGCGTCATTACAAGCAATAAAATTACCGTAACAATCGCTGCAGGAAGGACAATAAAAAAGTTTACTTTTAATTTATCTGACATATTTGTTTTTTGCGTACGAACTGCTGCAATGGTCGTATCAGAGATTACGGATAAATTATCTCCAAACATTGCACCACCAACAACGGCAGCAATTGCTAATGTAATGGATACATGCGCTTGCTCACTGATTCCTACAGCGATAGGCCCTAGCGCAGCGATTGTTCCCATTGACGTTCCCATCGAAATTGAAATGAATGCGCCAATAACAAAGATTCCGACTACCACTAAGCTTTGCGGAAGCACAGACAGAGCTAAGTTTACCGTTGAATCAACAGCTCCCATGCCTTTAGCAACTTGAGAAAAAGCACCTGCTAAAATAAAAATAAGCACCATAATAATGATATCAGGATGCCCTGCTCCTTTAGCAAAACGCTCCACTTTTACATTAAGTGAATCTTTACGATTCATAGCCAGCGCCACAATGGCTGCAATAATAATGGCTACTAATACAGGAAGCTTATAAAAATCTCCCGTTATAATTCCTGATCCGACAAACAGGACTAAAAAGACGCCCAGCGGTAACAGCGCCCAGCCGTTTCCTTTTTGTTGTTCCATTCTTAACACCTCTTGTTTACGTAATAAAAAAAGACCTCTTCTTATTGATAAGAAGAGGTCTCTTATTTGTATCATAAGATTACCCTTCTCATCTTCCAAACGAAACATCGTCTGCTGGATTTGGCACCGCACTGCGTACAGCCAGTTGCCGAGACATCATAGGGCCAGTCCCTCCGTCTCTCTTGATAAGAAGTTTATAGTTGTTTTAAAAATAGTCTTTCACTACTGTAATCTCTTTTTATTTAATTGTCAAATGCTATTTTAGAAAAATATATAGTGCAAAAATTCTCACATCAATTAGCTACGTCTCGTTTTAAAAACGCTGCCCAAGCTACGCCCATAAAGAAGACAAAATGGGCAACTAAGATGAAAATGGAAAATGGAATCGTCATGCCGTCAAACAGCGGCTTCATTCCGTCCATATACTGCACAAAGTTCGTGTTGGCAAATAATAAAAATTTCCCCCACCATAAACCTAGCTCTGATACCAGTCCTGTTACAGCTTTCGCGCCGATACTTACGACAATAGCTAGACTGGAAGCAAGCGCGCTGTTTCTAAATAAAGACGACAGCATGAATGCGAACGTCATCATCATAAACGTTTCCATATACGCACTGTCATACGTAAGCGTAATGTTTTTAAGCAGCTGTGCATCTCCTTCTAGACTGGTAAAGCCAAAGAACAATGCTCCCCATACAAATGAAAAAAGCAAATAGCTCAGTAAATAATATAAGCTAATTAAAACGAGAGTTAGGTACTTGGATGCTAAAATCGTTGAACGTCTAGCAGGGCGAATTAAAAGAAGTTTAATGGTACCTGCTTCAAACTCTTTTGCAACCATTGACCCTCCAACAGCAAGCGCGAAAAATTGAACGAGAATCAGCATACCTGAACTAAATGACAGGAAGTTCAAAATATTGTCTTCTGTTCCTGCACTGTTTGCTACTTTCTTCATTAAAAGAGCCATACAAAGAGTTAAAATGCCGATTGTAATAAACGTGATTTTTGTACTTCTTTTGTGAAACCATTTCATGTGTTCATTTTGAATTAGCTTAAGCATGGTGCTCTCCTTCCGTAACGGACATAAACGAATCTTCAAGCGTCTCATACACAGGGGTAATTTGGTAGACTAAAATATCGCTGTCCACTAATTTTTTATTTACAGCTGGAATTTGCTCTTTTACAATCGCCACGTCGATACTATGTGATCTCACCGTTACTTCAAATTGTTGTGATAAAAGATCCGCTGCTTTTTGCGCATCAGACACTTCAAATTCTACGTACATTCCTTGATCTTGACGATTTGGAGATAAATCTTGAACGGCTTTTAACTCACCGTCTTGAATAATGCCAACGCGATCACATAATGCTTCTACTTCTTTTAATAAGTGGCTCGCGATTAAAATTGAAATTCCTTCTTCCCTGCAAAGCGTTTGTAAATATGTACGAAATTCTCTCATTCCCGCTGGATCTAGACCATTGGTTGGCTCGTCTAGTAAAAGCAATGCAGGCTTATGTAAAATAGCTTGAGCTACTCCTAAACGCTGTCTCATCCCAAGAGAATACGTCTTCACTTTTGCATGAATGCTGTTTTCAAGCTTTACTAAAGCAATCACTTCATCCAAGCGTTCTGATGTAATCCCTTCATGCATATTCGCAAAGTGTTTTAAATTTTGATAGCCCGTCAGATAATCATAAAACTCAGGGTTCTCAATAATTGCGCCAATTGATTTCATAGCTGATGTAAACTGTTCCTTTAAAGGAAAGCCGTTAACGGTAATCGTTCCCTCTGTTTCTTTAATGAGTCCTACGACGGTACGAATTAGCGTTGTCTTTCCAGAACCGTTTGGACCAAGCAACCCGAAAATCTCACCGCGCTCAACCGATAAGGATACATCATGCAAAATGGTTTTCTTCCCAATTACTTTACTGACATGATCTACTTGTAGCACTGTTTCTGTCATCATGTACATCCTTTCTTTAATTAGCAATACGCCTTCTATTGTTTCTCTTTTTTAACTATTTGTCTACTATAACCTTATTTTTGGAAAAGCAGCCCATTCAAATCATTCGTATTATCCGCTTACATTTGATAAAATAAAACAAATCTTAGTTAGAGGAGGACTTCTACATAATGAACTTAACCGTATACCTTGCCGGGCAAATTCACGATAACTGGCGAGACGAAATTAAAAACCAAGCAGAACAATTAAACCTTCCCCTTACCTTTGTCGGTCCCATGACAGACCATGACCGGTCCGACAACATTGGAGAAGAAATTTTAGGAAAACAGCCTAACGCTGTCTTAAAAGATGAAGCTGCTTCTCAAATTAATAATTTACGTACGCAAGTACTCCTTAAAAAATCTGATGTGGTTATTGCTTTATTTGGCGAAAAATACAAGCAGTGGAACAGCGCAATGGATGCGGCGACAGCCATTGCATTAGATAAACCGCTAATTTTGGTTCGCCCTGAAAAACTGCACCATCCGCTTAAAGAACTGTCAAACAAAGCCCAAGTTGTAGTCGAAACGCCAGAACAGGCTCTTCAAGCATTAGCTTATATTTTTGAATAGCAAATAAGAGCTGTCGGTTCTGGACAGCTCTTATTCTTCATTTATCCCTCAGGCTCCTTACTGGGGGGAATATTTTTTAGCAAGCTCTAAGGCTATTCCTTTTAGTTTCTTTCATTTCCAACATCAAAACAAGCCAAATTGTACTTAGCTGCTCACTTTTTTGATCCTGACGTTCCATAATCTTTAATCATTAATTTTACATCATAGTTAATTGGAACTTCACTAAATGTTTGATCCCAATTGTCTTTAACCCTCATCCATACTCCGGGCCTTTTAATTCTCAATTGATTTCCGAACCCGGCCACATCGACTTTATATTCTTTTTGCATTTTTTCTACCGTGTTTTTTACGAGGTGCTCCACTTTTTTTTCTGAGTTTTTTTGCACCTTCTGTAAAAATTGATTTTTTAAAGGATTTCCTGAGACCACCCAATTTTCAGATAGCCTCCCCTCGGATTCAATATGCACATCGAAGGAGATGCTATTTCCTTTAACATGAGGTTCAATATGACTTTTCATGGATTCTATTTCGTATACAATCAGCTGACCGGTCTTTTTATCAAAGCTTTTCACTAGCCCGCCTTTCCCTTTTCCTGTGATCCAAGTCAGACCATCTAGTTCTTCTTCATTCAAAAAACCGATCATTTTGTTTGTTTTCCCTTTAATTATGGCAGCACCAGCAAATTTGATTTCCCCATTTGCCGATAATACATTTTGCAATAGAAAACTAGTCCCTGATTCAATATTGCTCTCTAATTTAATGAGCGACGTGGGAGGTAAAATTCTCGTTGTTCGATATGCATTTTCCACCATTCCAGCCAAACGAAATGCCGGGATTTCTCCTGCTGTCTTCGATTCTAGCCCGTCCCTAGCTCTCCCTTTACTAATAAGTACAAGACAGCTTGGTCTAATCTCATTATCACGAAGAAACTCATTCACTAATTTTCCTAAACTATACGTTCTCGCAAGAGCCTCGCCAATAATAATTACTTTTAGATGTTGGCTGGCAATCGAAGTCTCTCTTCGCAATGATAATTCACGGGTCATTTGATGAATAGAATCTCCCGTTTCAGCCATATTCACGTAAGCCTTCTGCTGAGGTCCTCCTTGGACAGTTGTTGAACTTGCCACTTGCGGGGTGATCAGTTGGTAGGTTGACGTAATTAAGTTCCTTTTGGGATACTCTTCTTGTTCATCAAATTCTTTTTCGGTCATGGACTTGTTAGCTTTATCAAGAGCCATACCTACTCCTAAACTTCGTTCTTCAATTTCATGACTACTCCAGCAGCCCGCCAGAGGAAAAAGCAAAAAAACAGAAAGCAAAACCGATAAGAAGATCCGTACGTGATTAGAGACTTGTCTCATACTTTCTCCCCTTTATTTTTGAAATGATAAGAAGCAGTACGGGTAAAAAGCCAAATAAAATCAGGGCAGCATTACCAACCATATCTCCTAATTTAAATACATCATTGATATTTCTAGGGATCATGGAAATGAGATAAATAACCGGAAGCACACCATACATAAATGGATGGATATTTTTTTTAAAAAGCTGAGACAGTCCTAATGAAGCAGCGTAATGGTTAACATTAAAAGAAGTAAACATTTGCATAATCCATACCACCAGCAACAAGGAATCAAAGCGTTCAAATATTAACCCAGTTAATTCATAACTTCTTATTAAATCAAGCGTAGGCCACGTTCTCGTAACCACTCCATCCACTGAGAACGCTCCGACAACCATCACGACGGTAATAACATAAAGAAGCAAAGGAATCGCAGTACCAACTAGTACAGCTTTTACTGCTTTGTTTGGTTCTTTCATGAATGCCAATATTAAAAGCATGAATTCAGGCCCAGTAAACGCAAGAGCTGTTGTCCTTATCCCTTTTAGCACCGGCGTAATACCTGAACCTAGTACCGGGCGCAGATTATCCACTTCAAATATTTTGATACTCATAAAGGCAACAAGTAAAAAAAGAATAACGGTAATAGGTAATATAATTTCAAATATACGGGCAATTGGATTTATTCCCCCTCTTATCAGATAGAGACTTGCCCACATAAATGGCATGATTATAGCCCATTTTGGGGTTCCTTCCAACAATAGATATCCAGTTACCTCTGCCAATGAACGAGCATGAAACCCACCAAGTGCCAAAAAATAACCTATCATGAGGAAACTAAATAACTTGCCTATCCATTTCCCTACAATTTCTTGGCTGTATTGATAAAAGGTTTTTTCAGGGAAGCGTTGACTTAGTTTCACCATGATTACCCCTGCTATCATGGTGATTATCCCCCCTAAAATAACAGTTAGCCAAACATCTGGTGTTTTCACTTTTTCCGCAGCTGCCCGGGGCAAGGTAAGAATACCTGTTCCAAGAATAAAGTTGGTAATAATAATAGTTGTTTGAGGCGTCGTAATACGATCTTTTGAATTTATCATTTCTAACAGCCCATTTCCTTTCATCATAAGCTACCCTTTTCGCAGAGGATCTTTGGTGTGCATCATCTTTGGACGTCGTTTCATCATCATCAGAGGCATACGGACTACCAAGTCTTTCCATTCACTTAAACGATAAGGAACAGCTGGACTCATATAAGGTACGCCGAAACTTTTTAGTTTCACTAAATGGCTCATCATAAAAAGGAAAAATAAGATGACGCCATATAATCCAAGTATGGCAGCACAAAGCATGGCTACAAACCGAAGAATACGCAATGTGATTCCTACACTATATTGCGGAATAGAAAACGATGAAATGGCAGTTAACGCCACTACAATCACCAAAATAGGGCTAACGATTCCTGCCTGCACCGCAGCTTCTCCAATGATTAACCCACCGACAATGCCCATTGCTGGACCAATTGGTTTCGGCAACCGGAGTCCGGCTTCTCTCAAAATTTCGATCGATAGTTCCATAAATAAGGCTTCGATAAGGGCGGGAAACGGAACCCCAGACCTTGATCCTATAATAGAAATAGCTAACTTAGTCGGAATTAATCCTGGATGAAATGAAATAAACGCAATATACAAAGCCGGGGTAAAAAGGGAAAGAACCACTGCAATATAACGAAGAAAACGAATGAATGTACCGGGAATCCACCTTTCATAATAATCTTCCGGCGACTGTAACATCATGCTAAACGTAACAGGCGCGATTAAAGCAAAAGGCGTCCCGTCTAATAAAATGGCTACTCTCCCTTCCATCAAAGCAGCAATTACACGATCGGGACGCTCCGTATTCTGCACCTGAGGAAAGGGACTAAGGTAATTATCTTCAATGAGTTGTTCAACATATCCTGACTCCGGTACATTATCGAGGTCAATTTTTTTAATTCGTTTTTCTACTTCTTCAACTAGCTCTGGATTAACAACCTCCTTTATGTAAGCAACAACTAAATCTTTTTTGGAACGCTTTCCTACTTGAAATTTCACCAGCGATAAATTTTCAATGTCTCCGCTTCCTCTTAATAAAGAAGTATTATCACTTAACGATTCAGTGAAGCCTACTCTTGGCCCTCTCACCAATGCTTCTGATACGGGCTCTTCAATCGTCCTTGTTTTTACTTTGCTTGTACCAAGAATTAAGGCAAGTGATAACCCGTCAATTAAAAGAGCCGTAGATCCTGTTAAGACTTTTGATATTACTTCTTTAATAGGATGGACCTCTTCTACATCACTAATTGATAATACTTGGCTTTTAATAAACTGTTTTGAAAGGCTTCCCTTTACGTAAAGCTGATCCTGTTGATATTCTTTTGAAAAATCAGCCATCAATGATGACAAAATATGTTTTTCAATAAGATCTTTATCTGATAGCCCCTCTACAAAAATAATAGCTGCCTGAATGCCGGTGCGTCCTATAATAAACTCTCGAAAATGAACGTCGGAGTTATGACCAATTTCATTTTTAACTACTTTTAGTGTTAAAGCTAAATGATCCGTAATATGATTAGGTGAATCTTGATGTATAGATTCCTGTTTGCTTTCCTTCTCGTGCGCATGGTTGCCTATTTTTTTTACTGCTGATTTCCATTTTTTCACTTTCATCACTCTTCCTCTGAATTACGAATCCCGCTTAATAATTTGTAGATTATATACGGGATGAAAAAAACCAGAAATGCTTGTATAAAAACTGGCCATTCTGGAAGATAGGAAACAACTAATTTCCACATAATAATCACCCTATTTATGTCTATATCAAACCAATTTTAGAAATAAGCACCCCTAAAATATCAGTGTTCACTTCATATAAATTCTTTTATTTACCAGGTAGTATTATTCTTCTTTTTGTTTCTTATACAAAGGATTACAACATCCATCTTAAAAATGAAAAAGAGCTGATTACTGAAGGATTAAACATGCTGGTTTGCTGTTCAAAGTTTTGGTGAATGCTAGAATAATCAAGTTTCACCGCTCAAAAAACCCCTTAAATGGTTGACGAGTGCTTGAAGTGTCGGTTACACTTTATGTTTGAAATATTGTATTCATATCGCTCTTATCTCAAAAGAATGGTATAATTTTATAGATATTGAATTTGGAGGACTGCTCATACATGATTACAGTTAGTAATGTAAGTTTACGATTTGGCGACCGAAAGTTATTTGAAGATGTGAATATTAAATTCACGCCTGGTAACTGTTATGGATTAATCGGCGCAAACGGTGCTGGAAAATCAACGTTTTTAAAAATTTTATCTGGTGAAATTGAATCTCAAACTGGTGATGTACATATGGGCCCTGGCGAACGCCTTGCTGTCTTAAAACAGAACCACTTCGAATATGAAGATCAAGAAGTTATGAAAACCGTTATTATGGGGCACGCTCGCCTTTATGAAGTAATGCAAGAAAAAGATGCTATTTATATGAAAGCAGACTTCACAGATGAAGACGGAATGAAAGCAGCTGAGCTTGAAGGTGAATTTGCTGAATTAAACGGTTGGGAAGCAGAATCAGAAGCGGCTATTCTTTTAAAAGGATTAGGCATTTCTGAAGATCTTCACGCAAAAAAAATGGCTGAACTAACGGGTAGTGAAAAAGTAAAAGTGCTTCTTGCACAAGCTTTATTCGGAAAACCTGATGTATTACTTTTAGATGAGCCTACGAATAACTTGGATATTCAAGCAATTCAATGGTTAGAAGAGTTCTTAATTAACTTTGAAAACACAGTCATTGTTGTATCTCATGACCGTCACTTCTTAAACAAAGTATGTACGCACATTGCTGACCTTGACTTCAGTAAAATCCAAGTCTACGTTGGTAACTATGACTTCTGGTATGAATCAAGTCAATTAGCACAAAAAATGGCGTCAGATGCGAACAAGAAAAAAGAAGAAAAAATTAAAGAGCTTCAAGCCTTTATCGCTCGCTTTAGCGCAAATGCATCGAAATCAAAACAAGCAACGTCTCGTAAAAAATTGCTTGATAAAATTTCATTAGATGACATCCGCCCTTCTTCTCGTCGCTATCCGTACGTGAACTTCACGCCGGAACGTGAGATTGGAAATGACGTACTTCGCGTTGAAGGTCTAACAAAAACAATTGACGGCGTAAAAGTGCTTGATAACGTAAGCTTTATTATGAATAAAGATGACAAAATCGCTCTTGTAGGCCGCAACGAACTTGCAAATTCAACATTAATGAAGATTTTAATGGGTGAAATGGAAGCAGACAGCGGTACGTACAAATGGGGTGTGACAACGTCTCAAGCCTTTTTCCCTAAAGACAACTCCGAGTACTTTGAAAACGGAGACTTAAACTTAGTAGACTGGCTGCGTCAGTATTCACCTAATGACCAAAGCGAAAGCTTCTTACGCGGTTTCTTAGGCAGAATGCTATTCTCTGGTGAAGAAGTGTTGAAAAAAGCCAACGTTCTTTCCGGAGGAGAAAAAGTTCGCTGTATGCTTTCTAAAATGATGCTAAGCGGTTCAAACGTTCTTTTACTAGACGATCCTACGAATCACCTTGACTTAGAATCAATCACAGCACTCAACAATGGACTTATCAGCTACAAAGGTTCAATGATTTTCACATCTCATGACCATCAGTTCGTTGAAACGATTGCAAATCGTGTAATTGAAATTACGCCAAACGGAGTAATTGACAAGCAAATGACATACGATGAGTATTTAGAAGACAGCAACCTGCAAAAACAAGTAGCTAGCATGTACGCTTAATAAGAAGTCCCCTTTCTCTGCAGAAAGGGGATTTCTTTATATACGCACCTCTTGATTTAGCGATGATTTCGGAGAATACGTTAAAAACGCTAAGCTAGCAAATACTAGTGCTGCTCCGCATATGTTCACCAAAGTTAGAGATTCTCCTAAGAAAAAGACGCCCAATAAAAAAGCGGTAACGGGCTCTGCTAATGATAACGTCACAGCGGTAGACGCATGCACCGACTTAAGCGCTGTAGAAAATAATACATAAGCAAGAGCCGTCGTAAGTATTCCTAAGTGAAGAGCAATGCCTATTCCATTTAAAGAAACTAGCCAGCTCATATCGTATATAAACCAGCATGGGATTAGTAGAACAGCAGCTGTTGTGAACACAAGAGAAGCGCCTACTTGCGGATCAACATGCTGAACAATTTTTTTATTAACAGTCGTATAGCAGGCAAAAGATGCCCCTGCTCCTATCGCCATACCCAAACCTATCACGTCGATTTGAGTATCTTTTTTTAACAACAAGCAGCTGCACCCTATAATACCAGTAACCGTAGCAAGCAACCATTTTTTTGCAGGTTTCTTGCGGTACACTATGTAATCTAATACTCCTGATAAAACAGGCGCACTGCCGATTGCTACCATTGTCCCTACTGCAACACCCGTTTTGATAACGGCTGAAAAAAACAGCGGCTGATAAGCGGCCATACTTGCTGCAGCAACCGTAAGAGGCAGAATAGGAAGGTTTCTTACGTCCACTTTCTTTTTTTGAATAAGACAAGCTGCAAGAAGTGACAGCCCCCCTACAGCTAAACGCACGGCTCCAATCGCCATGGAATGTGCTTCAGCAGATGCTAAAGCTTGGGCAGTCCCTGTTGTTCCCCATAGTACAGCTGCACATAAAATAAGTATTTTTGATAATGAAGTATTCATATTTCCATCTCCTTTCTTTTATCATAGCTAAAAGAAAGAAAAAAGTTTTTCCGCTTTTATGATATTATTTGTCTGTTTTTAAGATACTTCGATATTGCGTGGGTGAGACTCCTTCTTGTTTTGCAAACCATTTAGTGAATGAAGACAAGCTGTAATAGCCGACTTCGTGCGCAATATACGTTATCGAATAGCTGCTCTCTTTTAACAATTCTTTTGCTTTCTTTAAACGTATACGCGCTACATAGCTTTGAGGCGAATAGCCCGTTTTTTGTTTAAACCAAGCGGAAAAATAGGCAGGATGGTAATTTTCCATCTTAGCAAGGCTTTCTATGTTTAGCTCTTGATTAAAGTTAGCATGAAGATAATCAATGGATTTAAACGTTTGGTTCTTTGGTAAATAATGCTGAACGTAACGGACTAAATCTTCAAGCGCCCCTCTGTCAGTGCTTTTTTGAAGCCCATCAAGTAAAAGGTAGCGAATTGCTTTCCACGTTGAATCCCATTGAATAAAAGCGGCTTGTTGAGAAAGATGCGCACTTTCTGTAAATTTCAACGGAATATCAACAACTAAACATTCATTTGCGTTTTTAGCTTGATACGTATGAAGCTGACGAGGCGGAATGTAAAAGCATCCTTCTTGCAGCGTTAAGTGCTGCTCACTTGCTTGAATATCAAGAGCACCTGCTAGCGGAAACAAAAGCTGACTGTAGTTATGATCATGAGTATGAGGTGAATAGCTGTAGGCTCTTTTTTCGCAAATAATTTCACGTAGCGTATCCATTTTTTCCTCCTTTCCTTACTTCCTATCTCAAAGAAGCTTTTCTATGCCATTCAAAACGTTTTCTAGCGCCTTTAACGATTCCGTGGGAGTATACAAAACGTCCAATGAATGATCGGCATTTTCAATCACTTCAATATTCATTGTGTTTGTTTTTAATTGATACACTTCTTCAGTATAATAGTGATCGCGAGCTCCTATTACAAGAAGACCTTTATGAGTGTTTTCTAGTAAACTTTCAAACAGTTCTGTTCTTGTTAAAAGCGGCGTCAGTAAAAGCATCACTGCATCTTTGTAGACTTCATCTTTCATAACTCGCTGAATCAGCGGAATGGTGCCAATTGATTTTCCTGCAAATATGATATTTTTATAGTCACTGTGAGATAAAACGTCCTGCAGCACGAGATCAATGTCTTGCATCATAACATCTGCAATCTCATCTGTAGACTTTGTCATCAGCTCTTTTGAATATGCATAGTGAATCTGAACAACATCAATCCCATGTTTTAGCATCAGCATCGTTACATAATACAACAGCGGCTTTTCGTACGTATAGCCTAGCCCTGAAAACATAAAGCAAATGCGAGGACCTCTTGTTTTAATATGTGTATAGGTAATCCTATGAGTTTGGCTGCTTACACTTTTTTGATCTACGTGCATGTCACTCCTCCTTTTTAAATATTCTAACATTTAATTCCGTAAAAAAACCCCATCTTTTTCTTAAAAAAATGAGGGTTGAGGAAATAGCTCTGCAAGCAGTTCATAAGACTTCTTTTTTGCTTCATAATCATGGATATTTGTAATAATTAAAAATTCGTCGTTATCGTATTTTTGCTGCAGCCCGATTAATCCTTGTTTTACTTCAGCTGGATTTCCTACGATCATACGAGGACGATTGGTGGTTATTTTTTTGAGCTCTTCTTCTGAATAAGAACGATTACGCACTTCTTCTATCGATGAAACCGTTGTATCTCCGCCTTTAGCTACTTTCAACAACCAATCATCTACCGTTTTAGCGTGTCCCTCAGCTTCTTCTGTTGTTTCTGCACATACTACAAATACGCATACGTTGGTTTTAGGCGTTGATTGATACGAAGAAGGGATAAATTCTTGTTTATAATGACGAATGGCTTCTTGTCCTCCAACTGAATAAATAAAGTGTCCAAACGTAAAAGAGATGCCCAGCTCAGCAGCCGACCTTGCTCCTCTTTTATTGATACCAAGATGCCACAGTTCTGGTTTTGTTTCACTTAACGGATAAGCTGTCACCCCGTAATACGGATGATCCGACGGCAAATTATGCTCAAGATGTCCTTTTAACGCTTGAATTTGCCGCGGGAATTCATTGAGGCTTTTACGGACTCCATCTGTCAGCGCAAGCCGAGTCAGCGCATCTCCTCCCGGTGACCGTCCAAGACCTAAGTCAATTCGATTCGGAAACAGATTTTCAAGCAGCTGAGCGTCTTCTGCTACTTTATACGGACTGTATTGAGGAAGAAGAACTCCTCCAGATCCAATTCGGATTCGGCTCGTTTGAGAAGCCAAGTGCGTCATTAAAAGAATTGGAGATGAGCCTGCAAGACCGTTCGTATTATGATGTTCCGCTACCCAAAAGCGGTGGTAGCCCCACTCTTCCGTTAATTTAGCCAGCTCTACCGTACGTTTTAACGCTTCCTTTGGTGTTGATCCGCTTGAAACAGGAGACTGGTCCAATACGCTTAGCTTAATCATAGGTGATTCTTCCTTTCAATTTTCAATTTCTATATTGTCTCTATTGTAGGAGAAAAATATGAATTCGTCTTGAAATTTGCTTCACGCTCATAGAAAAAGCAAACGCTGTCCTGCGTTTGCTTTTTCATTTTCTTATTTTGCTTCGTGCATTTCTTTCACACTCTTATCGCTCGGTAACAGCCATGTTAGCAGCCCTAGAATTGGAAGATAGCTGCAAAACAGCATGATAAATTGAAGGCTGAAGACATCGGCTAATTTACCGAATACAACAGCTCCTAAAGCTCCCATTCCAAAAGCAAGCCCTACAATTAAGCCGGATACCAAGCCGATTTTCCCCGGCATCAGCTCCTGAGCATAGACGACCGTGACGCTGAAACTTGACTGAAGAATAAAGCCAATTAGTACTAAAAGAGGTGCCGCCACTCCTAGAGAAACATGAGGAAGTAATAAAGTAAACGGTACTGATCCTAACATAGAAAACAACAAAATATTTCGTTTTCCGAAACGATCGGCAAGCGGACCTCCAAAGAATGTTCCAAGCACCCCTGCAATCATAAATAAAAAAACGTAAAGCTGAGCGCTTTTGATAGGCAAATTAAATTTTTCAATGATATAAAACTGAAAGAAATTAAGGATGCCTGCTCCGTACCATGAACGTGCAAAAACAAGAAAAATTAAAAGTCCAACTGCAAAAATAATTTGCTTGTTCATCGTAAATGAAGCATCTGACTGCTTTTTCTTTAAGCGTTGACGAGTAGCTAACTCCGATTTATACCATTTAGAGACGCTATACAAAACCACTACGCCAATACCTGCAATTAACGTAAACCAAATCGTTCCAAACTGACCAAGTCCGATAAAGATAAATGCTGTAAATAGCGGAGCCATCGATTGTCCTGTATTTCCGCCAACTTGATAAATAGACTGTGCCAGCCCCCGTTTTCCTCCTGCTGCCATATACGCTACGCGAGAACCTTCCGGATGAAAAATAGCTGAGCCGAATCCTACAAATAAGACAGATATAATCACAAAATAAAAATTTGGCGCTAAAGCGAGCCCAACCATACCAATCATGCTTAAACACATTGCAATTGGCAATAAAAATGGCGAAGGACGCTTATCGGCAAACACGCCGAATACGGGCTGCATAATCGATGACGTCATGTTTAAAGCAAAGGCAATCCAGCCGATTTGCGTGTAGTTTAAATTCATCGATTTTTCAAGGACAGGAAAAAGTGCCGGTATAACGGACTGCATACAATCATTTAGAAAATGTCCTAAACTAATAGCAAATAAAATACGATAAATCGTTGCCGGCTGCGCTTGCTGCGTTCGTGCTGCTGCTTGCATTCATAACCCTTCTTTCTTAATTTAATCTACATTATAATTGTTAAAGTCTTACAATGTCTTTTTCTATTATACAGTGAAAGTTAAGATTGTAGTTGTTTTCTTTTTTATAAAAAAGGGAAAATTACCTGCGAGGTGAGAACAGTGAAAAAACATGTGCATATAATTGTAGACGGACGCGTTCAAGGGGTTGGGTTCCGTCACTATACGCAGCTAAAGGCAATGGAATGCTCTATTAAAGGATGGGTACGAAATCGAGACGATCACAAAGTGGAAATTGATGCTGAAGGTGAAGAAAGCAACATCCAAAAATTTATTGAAGAAATAAAAAAAGGTCCCTCACCGTTCGCTTCTGTTAGCAATGTGGAAGTAAAGATAGTAAACACCCCTTCCCACACCCATTCTTTTCGTGTGAAGTATAGTTAAAAAACTCGCTAAATCAAGATAATTTTTGATAAAATGGAAAAGTAAGCGATTTTACATCATCTACATATAAGGGGGAAAAAACGATGGTTGAAAACAAAATTGTGTTAATTACAGGTGCAGCTCAAGGTATCGGTTATCAAATTGGTGAGCGCTTTGCTGAAGACGGAGCGACTGTTGTCTTAACTGACTTAAATGAAGATGGAGTTAAGAAAGCAGCAGACAAATTGAAGACAAAAGGCTACGAAGCATTAGGCATTAAAGCAGATGTGACAAAGGAAAGTGATATTGAACAAATGATTGCTCAAACGGTTGAAACATATGGCCGCCTTGATGTATTAATTAACAATGCCGGCATGCAATTTGTTTCCCCGCTCGAAGAATTTCCTACTGAAAAATTTGAACTTTTAACGAAAATTATGCTTGTTGCACCTTTTGTTGCGACTAAGCATGCGTTTCCTATTATGAAAAAGCAAAAATTCGGCCGCATTTTGAACATGTCTTCCATTAACGGATTGATTGGTTTCTCAGGAAAAGCGGCATACAACAGCGCTAAGCACGGCGTGATTGGCTTAACGAAAGTGGCCGCTCTTGAAGGTGCAGAGCACGGCATTACGGTAAATGCGATTTGCCCTGGTTATGTTGATACGCCGCTTGTTCAAAATCAATTAAAAGATTTAGCACGTACGCGAAATGTAGCGCTTGAAAAAGTACTAGAAGAAGTCATTTATCCTCTTGTTCCTCAAAAGCGCTTGCTTGCAGTTGATGAAATTGCAGATTATGCAATGTTTTTAGCAAGTGATTTAGCAAAAGGCGTAACCGGTCAAGCTGCTGTGATCGATGGTGGATATACGGCTCAATAAAAAAAGAGTGTCAGTTAGACTGGCACTCTTTTTTTATTTATTTAATTTCGAATTCTCCTAAAGAACCTGTCGTCTGACCTGCTTTTAGTGCTTCTGCGTATAAATAATACGTTCCCGCTGGAAGAGCTTCACCATTAATCTTTCCGTCCCACGTTGCGCTAGAAAATCCTTTTGCTACATTCGTATATGAACTTAACAATTCCCCTTTTTCTAACGTTGCATCGTAAATGTAATAGCTAAGCTTCTCCGCTCCTCCTGGTAAATAACTCCCGTATTCAAATGAGCCATTTCCAAGTACATCTACATACGCAGAAGTAACGCGAGGATAATCCGGCTCTTTTACAAATAAAATGGTTGGAACATCGTACGTTTCTTTATTGTTACTTACGGTAATTGTCCCTTCGTAATAGCCAGGAGATAATTTCCCTGCATCTACTTTTACATTCAGATTTACTTTTTGCGTTTTTCCTGCATTAACCACTAAATCGTTTGTTGATTTAACGTCAATTGCCTGATGGCTTTTCTTAAATTTTACTTTGACCGAGTATTTTTGACTGTGATTTGATAGATTTTTAATCTTAAAGCTTTGTTTTTCTACTTGTTTCCCTTTATCTTTATAAAAGACGCCGTACGAGTGACTTCCTGGTGTAATAAGCGTTTTTGCTTTAATTGCATCTACTACGCGCATGCTTCCTGCACCTTGCGTATTATGAGGGTAAACCAGCCCGTTGCGGTCACGAAGCAGTTCCGTTGTGTTCATTAAAGATGCTTTTACGTCTTCTACTTTATAATTTGGATGCGCCTGTAAAATTAACGCTGCTGCTCCTGCTACGTGGGGTGCTGCCATACTTGTTCCTTGTTTGGATCCATATCCATGAGGGTTGCTTGGATCATTGGTTGGCACTGTGCTGATGATATCGACTCCCGGTGCCGAAATGTCCGGCTTAATCATCCATGTATCAACAACCGGTCCGCGCGATGAAAAGTCAGCCATTGTTTCATCGACTGTCTGATTAAACGTTGCACTAAAAGATCCCGTAACCGATCCCTTTGCCAAAGAAGCAACCAAGGCTTGTCCATCAGCTTTTGATAAGCGAATACTTGGCAAAGATGTGCCTGGAATATCAGGGATTGTCCCTTCTACATTGTTGTAAATCACCGTGGCAACAGCGCCGGCTTTTTTCGCATTATCAACTTTATCTACAAACGCAATGTCACCGCGAGAAATAACCGCTACTTTTCCTTTTACATCCTTTCCTTCAAAGTCTTCTGGTTTTCCGAGTCCGACAGGTACAAATTCATACTTTTTACCGCTTGCATCCAGTAGCGCCTTGTCATTTGGAAAGCCCATTACTTCGGCTGAAGCATAGCTTGCGTTATCTACAGTTAATGTTGTTTTATACAAATTGTAGGGAAGCTGAGTTGCACCAACTGAAATAGCTTCACGAGACGTTCCTGGAGACCCTACTGTCCAGTTAGCTGGTCCACTGTTTCCATTTGACGTAACAGCAACTACTCCTTCTTCCATTGCCCAATCTAATGCAATACTCGTTGCCAAGTCTGGATTATTAATCGTATCTCCAAGCGACAGGTTCATTACATCCGCTCCGTCTTCTACCGCACGTTCAATACCGGCGATCACGTCTTCCGTTGTACCTGTTCCTCCTGGCCCTAGTACACGATAAGCAAGTAAATGAGCATCAGGAGCTACTCCTTTAATTTTCCCGTCCGCTGCAATTGTTCCCGCTACGTGCGTTCCGTGCGTTGTTGCTTCTCCTTTTGGATCTCCAGCCGGCGTTTCTTGAGGGTCTTTGTCATCATCTACAAAATCCCACCCTTTATATTTCTCAAACGCTGACTTTAAATCCGGGTGGTCGTAATCGACGCCTGTATCAATAACGGCTACAGTCATATTTTTACCTGTATATCCTGATTTCCACGCTTGATCTGCTCCTACATAGTAAATGCTTTTATCCATTTCAGAACTGTATTCTTCGGCGCTCACTTCTTTCGATTTCACTTCTGTTGTATGATATTCAACGCTTGGATAAATAGCTTTTACTCCCGGTAAACTTGCTACTTTTTCAAGGTCATTAGCCGGAAGTTCCGCTGAAAACCCAGAAAATACTTGGTCATATTCACGCTTTACTTTTGAAGTTTTAGAAGCTTTTGAAAGCTCTTTTTTCACTTCGTCACGCGCTTTTTTAATCTTTCCTTTACTTTGCGCTACTCCTTTTTTCTTTGCTTCCGCTACAGACTCTTCATTTAACTCCACAATAACTTTTACTTTTTTAGCCGACTTTAAGTTATAGTCTCCTTGAATTTTAACTAAAGACGGTTCAAGCGCTGGTTTTGAATTTCCGTTGGCGGATGCGCCCATTGCAAAAGAAGATAAAGCAACCGAAAATGCTACTGTACTTAATACAGACCGAATTGATACTTTTTTCATTGTGTTTTCCCTCTCCATTTCTCTCTATACTTCGTGCTACTATGTATGCCTTCATCCCCAGAACATACGCATCTTTTGCTTAGCTAGTGAGCTAAAAACTAGAATAGTATGGAAGTTCTATATATTACTATAAAACCCTTGAGTCTATGGAATCATTTTATATACTCGTGCAAATTAAGCACTAATGCTCAAAAAATGAAGAATTTTGTCTGTTTATCTTCTTTCCGTAACTTTTTTATTCCTAAAATTATGAAAAGATTAGATGAATATACAAGAATACTGACGAATTTCTGTTAATGTAGCTATTTTTATCAGGGACTCATTCCTACTTTTTCTTTGTTTACTTATAAGGTTTTTTTATTATTTTAAGAAAATTGTTCTTATAAGCGCTTTTTATTTTATTACTTATTATTTAGAACATAGTTTAATTTAATATAAAATATCGCACTTAATTAAATGAAATTTTAAAAAATTACGAATAATAAAATGAGATCTTGCAGATACTAACGTCAACGCTCGCACAAAGGGAGGCATGATTATGATAGATTTAAATTTCATCCTACTCATCCTTGATCTTCTCTCATCTCTTGTCACTATTGGCATCTACTTTACAACCAAGTAAGTACCTAACCTTCTCTTTACTCTTCTAGCGCATGTACTTAAGCTATTACAAAAAAGAAGCAAGCCAATTTTTACTGGCTTGCTTCAACTATATAATAAAGTAGTTAAAGTGGAAGGGATTTATCCGCGTCTTCCGCCTCTGCCACCTCGTTTTGATTCAGTGCTGCGTTTTAGTGTAGATAAATTATCTTCACTATCTTTTAAGAAACGCGCCATTTTTTGTTCGAAGTTTTCCTTTGGTTGGAAGTTGCTTTTAGAACGATTATCATTATTTCTTGCCTGACGTGGCGGGCGTTGTGAATAAGAAGATGAGGGTCTTTCAGGTTTATCTATTGCTTTTTTAATCGATAATCCAATTTTTCCGTCTTTCTCATTAACGACTTTCACTTCAATTTCTTGACCAACTTTAAGATGGTCATTAATGTCTTTTACATAGCTGTCAGCTACCTCACTAATATGTACAAGCCCAGTTTGACCTCCAGGTAATTCTACAAATGCTCCAAAATTAGTAATACCTGTTACTTTACCTTGTACCTTGCTACCTACTTCAACTGCCATAAAAAATGTTCCTCCTCAATAATATTAAAAGCACTTCATTATACCAAAGTGCGTAAGAATAACAAAGTGTGTATGAGAAAACAATTTGTTAAATTGCACTTTTTCCGCCTCTTTTTTGTTTTATGAAAGAAATCAGTCAAAATAATGCCCATATTAGATATACCTAATATGGGCATTTCTCTCATTTCCACCATTCATCAAATATTATAATGGCTTTAGAACTAAGAGGATAAATATAACAAAATCCTATAACATCAAGCTTTTAAATAAAAAGAGAAAAAACATAATCCGTTAACCTCAGATTATTTTTGAAGTTTAGGTGGGCAATTGGGTGGGCAATGAGGACAATCTTTCTCAAATATCTTCTTAATAAAAAAAGAAAAAACAAAAAAGCACAGCGTGTATAAGTAAGTGCTGGAACACCCTTATACCGTCCGCCTAGCTAAGATAGGCAAACACTTGCTGTACCCTCATTTGTATTTTAATACATTATGGGTTCTCTTTGCAACGGTTTGCTATCATTGGTGAATCGTTGCTTTTTCTGTTTATAGAAGGAGAAAAGGCCATAATGAAGAAACGCATTGAATTAATTGCATGTGTGGGTAACTACAAAAAGTTATCATTATTCAGCACTGTTGAAGAAATGAATCAAACTGTTAGAGAATATAAAGACGCTATCAAATTAGCTGTGAAGCGTTCAGATGTACAAGCTAGACTTATATCATTACTGGAACTTTTAAAGCGTCACAGCTGCAAATACATAGGTGTAAGCTTTATGTGTAAAAATACAATTGCGGATAAGTTAGAAGTGTCTTATAAAACGATTCAACGTTTAATGAAGAAACTAGAGGATCTTGGTATGATCAAGCAGCACGAAATGAAACGTCATACTGATATGAATCAAACAGCGAATGCTGTTGTTATTTTACCTTTAAAAGAAGAGATGACCGACAAGAATACTCCTTTAGAGGCTGAAAAGTGTCCTACAAAAACAACTACTCCTTCTTTAAAACAAAATATTATTAATAATAAACGTAACGATGTTCCTGTTTCACAAAATAAAGTTGTTAAATCTTTTTCAAAAGCAAACTTCATTGCTCATTGGGTACCAGAAAGATTTGCTGACTTAACAAGCTGTTACTATAATGAATCTCAAACTATTCAAGAATTGTGGAAAGTTGTGAAGCAATGTAACCGAGTAGTTAACTATGCTACTTCTGAAAGAGCATTTACTCCACAACAAGAACTGAATATTGGTATTAGAGCATTTAAAGAGTTTGTGATGAAGGTAAAAGATAATACGAAAATGCAAAACAAGTTTGGCTATTTTAACGGTATTGTAAATAACCTTATGGACAAGCTTTATTTTGACCAAGACTTTTTAGAGAGCTTTTGATATGTTTACAGGCTTTTGAGGTGTAAGGTATTTGAATATGCCGTCCACATCTTTTGTTTGAACAGCATAGAGTGGCTTAAAGTCAACATCATAATATTTGTCTGTGATAATCCATATAGCCGGAAATCGCTTGGAATGACGTTTCCATTCATCCGAGTCTTTATAGTCCATGTATAGCTTCTTTTTGTTCTCCATTTGTTTTTTGGAGTAAATAGATCTTTGTACTTCCACACAGAATGCAAAGCCCTTCCACTTCATGAAAACATCTGGTTCAATACCTCCTTTTGCTAAAGGCTTGAATTCTACTTCGAACAATGTAGGAGTTTCATAGGCACATAAAGTTATATAAAAGTCTGCTATGGCACGAAAATGAGGTATTTTAGTTGAGTCTTTTTTGATGGAGCGAGGACTTGGAAAGTAGTTGTAAGGACGGGTAGTTTTATCGACTTCGATTAGATTGCTATCTACCAGACGCTTTAATACTCTGTTCGCTACTACATGAGGTGTTTTATTTTGAAGAAAATGAAGCTTTATCAGCTGATCTCTGTTTAGGACCCGGAATTTCTTTAAGCTTTCTGTAATAGCTTTATCTCGGTTATTCATCATCTTCACTCCCTGGTAAAGTTAAATCTGTCACTTCAACATCAAATTCACTTTCAAAGGGTTCTGTCTGATCTACGTTTTCAGGTACTTCATCGGGAATAGGTATCTTTTTTAATGGTTTTAGCAGCTCCTTAGCTTCTTCTTTTTCAATCATTGGAGCTTTTAATAAAATCGTTTCATCGTGTCTCATGTAGAATTTACCCTTCTGACTTTTCTTAATTTTAGAAGCATCAGCGCCGGAATCACTACCTAGCGTTATATTGCTGTTTGTTTTATCTGCGTGTCTGAAGGCATAACGAACAGTTAAATTAGCTTTTATAGCTCCATCGAATATTTTCGCGTCCGGTCTTTGAACACTGAAAATAACAAACATTAAGCAAGCTCTACCAAGACAAACAAGCTTTTCAATAATTTGCATAGCTTTTGTGTTACCTTTTAACATTACTACTTCATCTATACAAAAAAGGATAGGTTTTTTCTTTTCAACGCCTTTCAACTCGTTGTATTCGGTTATATCCTCTACTTCATACTGATCAAAAATTTCACAACGAGTTGTTAATTCTTTTTCGAGAATTTTTAATGTCTTTAGAACAGCTTTAGGCTCAACATCCACTGACTTTACATCTTCGCACCTTCTATATAGATGAAACTGCGCCATTTTTAAATCAGCTAAATAATAATCTATTTCTCCACGCCTGAATAACATCAAGCTTATTAGGATAGCTTTCAGCATGACTGATTTACCCGAGCCTGTTTCTCCTGCTACTAAAAGGTTTGGATCCGGTGCCATATCGTACATAATTAAATTTCCTAAAACATCATAACCGGAAACAATAGGAACAATCATTTTTTTGTTACTCATACGTTTTTCAATTTCAGCTAAGTCAAAATTAATCTTTTCTGCAAGTTCCTTCTTAAATACCTTGAGCGTATACTTCAAACCATCACCTTGCAGTTCAAAGTTTTTCCCAAAAGTCTGTGCAAATACATATCTGTTTTTCTCTATCTCTTCAGGGTTTAGCCCTTGTGGTAAATAAAAAATATATTCGAGACAATCTTTTTTATTGTGGAAGGCCCCAACGGAAGGAAACCTCCTAACAGGTGTATCACCTTTTTTGAAATCTAAATAAATTCCAGCAACGATAAATGCATTCTTTAAACGAGCCTTGTAAACGTAATTGCTATATAATTTTTTAATCATCACATTATCCCCCATAAAAACTTTTGTACAAGCTGCCATAGCACCCAAAAGAACGAGCCTACTGTTACTAAGCTAAGAATTAGACGAGTTAAATCATGCACCATTTCTGACTCAATATGCTTACCCACATTCAATAACTTTTTCTCGGCTACTGTAGCTACAATGATTGTACTTCCAACAGCTCCAACAATTAATAAACCACTCATTTAATCACCTCTTTAATAGTCTGAAAAGTGTATAATCTGAAAATTCCGGTTGCTGCAAAGATGGGTTGAGAAGGATGAGAAGAAATCCCTTATTAAGAAAAAGAGAAATCGCTCAACAGATAAGGTTAAATAGACGATTAATATATTAGTCGAAATATATCCATTAATATATTTGCTAATATATCAGTTAACTCTTCACTGCTTATATCACTAATATATTAGTAAGGATTGTACATAAAAACTTGTCCACCAATTTTTATTTGGAAATATTCTCGGAAAAAATTAAAAATATCTTAATTATAGTTAGAGGACAACTTTGTGCTTTTATAGAAGTTATAAATTGGTGATGCCTGAATGGGATGGAAAAATAATATTGACCAATATATTGAAAACAGTGGTCGGTCAAAAAAATTTATAGCAAAAAAATTAAGTATTTCAGAAAATCAATTATTAGCTTGGAGAAAAGGTCTTGCATTCCCTCCAGTGAATAAAGCTATTCTCTTAGCTGAACTATTAGATTGTACTGTGTATGACTTATTTGAAAAAACAGATAAAAATAAAGAAAACTGATTTTAGGAGGTACTTGTATGTTAAATATAGAAATTGATCAGCAAGAGGTTCGACAATTGATGTTACGAAAGATTGAAGAAAATATAAAATTAATTAATGAAGAACTTGTCTTTTGGGATTCAAGAGAACTAGAAAGAAGAACATGTATGAGTACAAATACTATAAAAAATACATTTTTTTATGAGCCTGGATTTCCAAAATATAAAATAGGTGGAAAGTGGTATTTCCCAGCTCGTGAAACAGAAGATTTTCTTTTAAAATGGATAAAAGAAAAAAAAGACGAATAAAAATCCATTCGTGGGATTGATTAAAGCTTTAAGGGAAAATTGAAAAAGAGAAATCTCTCTGCTTAAATTAGCAGGGCTTTTTTTATTTTGTTATAGATATACATATATTGGTGAGGTAAAATTAACCTGTTACTATAGACTCAGTTGGAAGGATGGATGAGAGAGTGAATTTATTTATAGGTGTATTTGTACTAACTGTTTTATTATTAATATCTTCGATTTTTTTATTAATTAGAATCAAAAGGTATGGTAAAAAACCGTTAATAATCTCTTCAGTAGCGTTTTTGATTGCACTAATTGTTGTAATACCTCTAGGAAATAGACCGTTAACAGACGATTACAGAGGAGAAGCATCGGTATACCCTTATGATAGATATTTGAATGAAGATGTATCGGTCGGTACTGTAGTTAAAGTTAAGGGGCAAGTTTTATCCTTAGATAAATCAACTGTGGAAGACGGAGAAGTTTTTCTTTTAGATGGTGATGAAGGTTCTTTCTATATTAAAAACAATAATGTGGATGACACAGAAATAAAAGATGGTGAAATCATTACAGTTTACGGAGGATATGCAGGTAACGGAGATAATGATTCTCCATCAATAAATGCACAAGTAATAGAAAAATAAATTTAAAATGTAAAAAGCCCACTACCTTTAAAATAGTGGGCTTTATTTTTAATAACCTTTAGATTTTAAAACAGCTTGCAGTTTCTCTTTCGTATTTGGACCATAAACACCATCAACTTGATAAGGAACATACACCATTTGAAAACGTCTTAACGCATCTTCAGTATCAGCACCGAAGATGCCGTCCACACCTTGATTTTTAGCATTTTTGTTCGGATAAAAATGAACAGCAGCTAACGCTTTGTGTAATTGACTTACAGAATCGCCTTGTGCGCCTTTTTTAAGCACTCCCGAAGGTAACGGGTATTGATAAGTCGATTGTGGTTTCTTAGGCGTTTCTGGCGTTGGTGTGTAATTGTTCTTAGCTGTACCGAATTTAATTGTCTGTCCAACCTTCAATTCAGACGGTTTTACATCCGGATTAGCAGCGATTAAATCATTAACTGTAATACCTTCTTTTCCATCCTTTAAAGCAATGCTCCAGAATGTATCTCCTTCTTGTATTGTATATAACCCAGGTACCGGATCAGGCTGCTTAACTACTGGCAACATATCAGATAATACGTCCTTGAATGCCTTATTGTAATCAAACACGCAGCACGCTTTCCACGAGTAGCCTGGCATTTCATTGTGCGCTTTATCATACTTACCAATGCCATCAGCAATTAAGGCTTTGTGTAAGTCAATAATAGAGCGAATAGTTGCCTCACTAAGCTTGTCTGTACGGTAATCGCCAATAACACAGATGCCCAGACCAATTGTATTGCTGTTACCCACATGATAACTACGTTTAGAAATATCTACACAATAGTAAATAGTGGCCTTTCCATTCACAACATGTTTAGGATCAATAATTAAATGATAAGCAATTTCTGGCCAACCGTTTGTTCTTACATGAAAATCTGCAAATGATTCAATTTTAGATCCACCTGCGGATAACTTTGTTAGTGAATGATGCCATACGCGGGTTGTAATAGCTTTTGTACGCTTACTGTATGAACTTTTATGAACTAATTTACCTCGTTTATCAACTAACTGTGGTAGTTTTTCAAATATATACATTTTCATCTTCCTCTCAAATTTAGATATAAAAAAGCCGCTGCATAAACAGCGACTTACTTAATTTCTTCTTCTTCTTTTTTGACTTCAGCTGTAGCAATAGGCGGATTTGGTGTAACGACTGCTGGCACCTCTAAAGTAGAGGGTACAACAGGTTTCACTTCTTCTTTTTGCGGTTTACTTCTTAGAATAGCAATAGCTTTTGTTAATGGCTCTGGAACATACACACCCATTTTTCCAGCATTCTCAATGATAGATAGCACTTCATTGATACAATAGGCACTTATTACAACACTCATAGCCAGATAACCAACTTCAATTTTGTTTTCAATTAGCAATATATCTACCAAATGACTAACCGCTACCATTGCAAAAATAAATACTTTACGGGCTATTCCCACCAATCCGACACGGCTTTTTAATTCTCCATTTATAGATGCTGCTGCCATACCTGAAAGATAATCAATAACCATTAACGCAACTAAAATGTTCAACATGGTTGACCACGCTCCAAATAAAAAAGCGATTACTCCACCTGAAACGGTTAGTAACCATTTAAGAATTTGTTCCACCTTTATTACCTCCCTTAAGAATAAAAAAAAGACACTATTCAGCGTCTGGCGTAAGGATTGATACATCTTCAATGAAAGTTAAATTACGTAATTCCTGGACATCACTATATTCTGTTTCATTAATCTTTTGGATCAAATCATCAAGTCTTTGCATCAATTGATCTTTAAACTCATTTGCATATGTGACCAGGTTAATAAATTCCTGCCTAGTATATTTTTTAATGCCGTTATTCTTCGTTTGAACTTGGACAGTAGTTAAGGCTGGATTTAATAACAGTAGAATTTGTTTCTGGGAAAAATCATTTTGCTGATCTGTTCCATACAAAAACTTATCTCCATTTGTGTACTCAAAGCCTGTAGCAACGATTAAGTTACATTGTTCCTTCAGCTCTTCAATTTTGTATGGTTTTAAATAATTCGCTACGACTTGAGGTGTTACAGTGTCAGGATCTAAGTTATCTTCTCCCACACAATAACCTACTTGGAAACCAGATAAAACGCCATATTCACCCTCTGCCGTTGTATAAACAAACTGATCAAGTTTAGATGTTTGATTTACAATGTTTTCAATTACATTTCCTACTTTGTTTTCGGTATTTAAAGATACAAATTTCATGCCTGTTCACTCCTTCGGCCTTTATTTATAAGTGATTTCTAGCTTTGCTGTTGCATCGAATTTTGCATAATAGTTTTGATTAGTTGAGTTAATATAGATCCCAATACCTTTATAAGATCCACTAACAAAGCCAGCGTAAAATGAGCTAGGAATAGTAATCCATTTTCCTTCATTTGGCTTAAAGCTTGCTGTTGTCTGTGGTGACTGATAAGAAGGTGCACCGCTCGGCTTGCTTGTGTAGGTATGCGGTTTAAAGTACGTAGTAACAGGAGCGGCATTTCCCCCCGCTTTTTTACGGTGTACAAACATTCTAATTTGAGTAATTGTCTTTCCAGAAAGAGAAGGCAATGAAAAGAACCATAAGCCGCGATAAATGCCATAGCTGCCCCATTTACCTTGTACAACTTCATTTTGACCGTACCACTGGCCCCCAAAGTTATCACGCCAGCTATCACCGCTACTTGCATTAATAGTTACAGTAGTAGGTTGAGCATCCATTGTGCCTCCTGTAGTTGTTCCATAAGTGAAGGAACCCATAACCTTGCCCCCTGCAACTTCTCCTATATTGTTGTTTCCACCGCTTGGAGCTGTGCCCTGTCCAAAAATATCGCCACCATAGCAATGCAGGCCGTATGTTGTAGCACTTCCTTTACAGTTAGTAAGGAAAACACGCCCACCATAACGTGAACTAATACCTAAATCAGCACCGTATGTTTCGCATTGATCCATTTCTGTGAATCCTGCTGTTGTATCAAAGTTCATGCTAGACCCATTACCATAGACTTTCATTTTTTCTAAACGTACATATGCATTACGTAATAAGCTCACGACTGCATAATCAAGCTTTTTACCGTTAATTGTTCCACCAGTGGAAAAAATGTTTAATAAGTTATTTTTAATCACTGGATTTCCATAAAACTTAGAGCTGCCTAGTGATAAATTGATAGATCCAGAACCTAAAAAACCGCTAATTTCAAAGCTTTCATACATAAGGGAATTATAAGCTACGTTTATTGTGGCTTTCCCATCGTAATACTTTGGAATACGTCTTATTGCTTCTGTTACTGTTGAAAGCGGCTTTGTCCATCCTGTGCCCTCATTATCATCATTTGGCTCAATAGCCCCTGCGTACTCTAGAAGCCTGTCAGAGACAAAAAGGTTTATATCATCTGCGCTATATTCTACAACGGTAGGACTTTCAAAATTACCGACATATAAATCACTAAATCCGCCCTGTGAAGCGTCCAATGAAGCAATTAATTCATCATTTTCATTGTAAACTTCCACTTTTCCGTTACCGTTGCCTGATCCACCAAATTTAGCAATACCACCTGAGAGAACACCGAATTCTACTGATCCAGCTTTAATATGTCGGCCCTCAATAATTCCATCTACAATTAGTTCAGCATTGGCCATTCTCCGCATACGTAGGTTATCAATATAAAACTTATTTGTCGTTTCACCGTTATTTGAAAAAGTAGCATACACTTGTAAATAACCTGTTCCTGCTGGGACGGTGTATGTTGCAGACATATCAGTAAAAGTTGTGGTTTTAGTACCACTCCATGTGATAGGAGTTTGCCAGGAATTAAGAGATTGTTTTTTACCGTCATACCGTAAAAAACCTAGTCGGCCCGTTCCTGATCCAGCTGTATTTAAATAACGTCCTTCAGCTGCTAAAAAAAATACTTCTCCCTCTTTAACAGGTATTAGATTTGAAACATAGATACTATTATTAGATGTAGCGTAGGCATCAATCTCCAGAGCTTTATTAGATCCGTTTCCATTTGTAAAGCCTGAAATATCTGCTACTCTAACCCCTGTTGTACTATTAAACCCCGCTGGAATAGATCCTATTTTATCCTCTTCAAAATCAGGGTTTTCAATTAGATTTGTCCAGTCAGATAGAAGCAAAGCCGTTGCAAAAAGGGTACGTGTTGCGACTACGTTACCATTAAATTTATTTTCATCGCCCTTATACTTCCAAAGGCCAACTTTATTTGCTGCATCGCTCCATTTCTCACTGTTAAGGCCTAAATCATCCAGGGCACTTTGCCCTTTTTGATCTGCTGCATCTGAGTTACTTTTTTGTTTAGCAGCCGTTGCAGCAACTAGCGCATTAACTGCGTTGTCATACTGCAAAAACTTATCCCTAAATGTTGATTTTGTAACAGCAATTGTTTTTGATTTATTGGCCGTTGATAGATCCCAGACATCAACAGGTGTAAGACTTTCTAAATAGGTCTTTAAATTTGTATATTGAGTAGCAACAGCTGCATAAGTTGTATCTGGGGATGGAATACCCGCATTTAATGCCTGTTTTCGGACAGTATAGAACTCCCCTTTACCGCTACTATCCAGGGTAGATGCAGCTGGCAAGGTGGTAGCATTATCAGCAATTACATACCCGATGATTTTAGTAATACGATCTTTTAAAATTTTGCGTTCGGTATAATCAATTACACTGTCGCTCGTAATATCATCAATGCTTTTATTTATGTTCTCAATGGTATCTGAATAATCAGGATCAAGTTCACCTACATTTATCCAGGCTGATCCGCTCCACTTTTTTAACATATTAGGCGTAACGCTCGTATCTATCCAAAGAGTGTTAACAGCGGGGTTGCTCGGTGCCGTTCCTGCGATAATTGCATCATTTAAATCTGTTAGAGTCATTGTCCCACTTGCTATGATTGTCATGTTATCGGCTCCTTTTTGCACTAAAAAGAGAGCTTCACATGAAAGCTCTCTTAAGGTTTATCTAAATCACACACAATGTTGCCACGTCCATTTACATCAGATGCATTTACTGTAATGGTTTTCCCTGTTTTATTAAAGGTCGAATTTTTTACGTTATTAGAATCGTAAATAGACCATTTATAAGCGTAGGCTGTACCACCTGTATCAATTTCCGCACCAGCTTGGAACAACTTAGCCGTTAATGTTGTAGATCCTTGCCCATTCTTAAATGTTCCGGTTCCTACTATCGTTACAACAATAGGATCTGATACATCGACAATTGTACAAACATCGTTGTATTTTACATTGTTATACGTAACAACACATTTAAATGATTCCACGCTCGCAACAGCAGATGCAGGAATGGTAACAGTTTTAGTTGTATAGCCTGTAATGCCATAGTTGGTTGTAGAGTTAAGCAAACGCCAGCCTGCGCCCCCGTCTGCATCGCCTCCACTTGATGTTGTAGCTGTAGGATCTTGGATATACCATTTAAAAGCTGTCCCAGCGACTACACTAGATCCTTTATAAACATCGACTGTGGCCGTAACACTTCCATTTGCATTACGTGTAATGTTTCCATCTGGAGTCCAAACAACGGCCCTTACTGCATCCTGTCCGTTGGTCCCGTTGGTCCCGTTCGTTCCATTGGTCCCGTTTGTTACTTTAATAATTTCATATTCTGCTTTTGTTGTAACATCGTAGTCTGTACCTGTATCAGTATAGACAATCTCACACATATACGTAATAGAATTAGCAGAAGCAAGTACATTTCCTTTAATGGTTAACGTTTTGGGTGCTGTGCTGCCTAGTGTATAGTTTGTATCACTTGCCGTAATTTCAGTAAAGGCACCGCTGCTATTTGTTTGATAAAACCATTTAATTGATTTGGCTTGAGCTGCTATATCTGTATTGACTCCTGCAATAAATAATTGAGGGGTTAACACATTATTTGAGCTTGCATAGTTCGGAACATATGAACCACCATTAGGGTTATAAATAACCTGCCTTTGCTGACTTGATCCAATATATGCTACTAGTTGCTTGGCATCATTTAAATCTACAAGCGTCATTACACCAGATGCTACAATTGTCATTTTTCTTCATTCCTTTTCATTTAATCTATTCATCAGGCAAATCTATTTCACATTTGAAATTGGCTTTTTCAAAAAGATTATAGCTGCTAACAGAAATGGTTTTACCAACACCAACATGATCATAATTCCAAGCCACATCAAAAAAACCGTCTTTATCGGTTTTCGTCCAGATAAAAGCGGTTTTTGGTAGCGTATCGGTAATATTCTCTTTTCCTTTGTACACAATAGCAGTTATTTGGGTATCAATTACACCATTTTTAAATACAGTACCGTTACTTGATTCAAAATCTACTTTGTACGGAACCTGCTTTTTTACCTCTTCTACACCTTCCTGTGCTTCTTTTGAACGGTCAATAGTAGCATTCCACAACTTTTCCTTTAATTGAAGGGTACGCTGTGCTTTTTCCACCGCTTGGATAGGCTGAATTGTAAGAGGAACATATTCACCAAGTACAATAGATCCTTTATCCTTTTGAACGGTGCTTAATTCCTTATTTAAAATCCTAGCTTCTAAATACGTGGGCGGCTGTGATGTGACATCTTTTACAAAAATGGTATCACCAATAGAAACCTTTGTATGTTCGTATCCTTCCAGCTGCTCCATCATAAGTACATCTGCTTCATACGAAACAATAGGATGATTTACCTTTTTCAGGGCTTCTAATGTATTGTCAAAAAGCTCTACTGGATTTATGGCCGTTTGATCAATAAATTTGTCCACTACGTTTACGCCATTATTTCCGTATTCCTGTAGGGCATTAACATCTACAATCATATTTCCGATAACCTCAAAGCCTTCTGGAGGCTTCTTTTGAGCATTCATAAGCAAAATAGGATTTCCATTTGCATCCTCATTACTAGCAATACCGATCATTGCTGTAACAACTTTGTTTCCATCCTCAATTTTTCGTAAACCTTCTAAATTCCGTGAGTATTCAAAGCTTACACCTGTTTTTGTGCCGCGCTTCTCGTACAGGTTCACAATTCTACGTACAACCTCTTGTCCGTCGAACTCTACCTTAAATTCAATTTCTGCGCCAAATTGTTTAATCGTATTTCGGATAGCTTCTAAAGCTGTTGGGTAATCATCAAAATCAATTGAAATGATTTCATCGTAATAGCAAACGCCTAGCTCCCACCCTGTATTGCTCAAAAGAAAACGAACTATATCAGATAAACTGGCCCCGACAAAAGACTTTGGCTCAATAATCTGGCCAATTAGATCCTGGGTTGCTGCTGTTTCACAATAGATAGTTTTTATTTCATCTAATCCATGACTTTCCGTAGGCTTTGTAATCCTAAATAACTCATAGCCATCTGGATTATCTGTGTAAATAATAAAAGATCCCCTTGTTAGTAAGCTGGCTTTGGGATGACTAGCAAAGACATCAAATTCTAATGTCGTATACCCATCTTCTAGTTGACCCTGCCAGCTATCCCTAAGAATAGGGATGCCATTAGGGATTTTATTATCTAAAACGCCCACAGTATCATACGTTTTGTTTAAAATATACCACATTAGAAACTATAGCCACCTTTCAGTAAAGGTTACTTTCCCATCCTTAATAGCTGAGTAATCAGAGACTACTAGACCGTTTGCTGCCTTATCCAGAAGTAAAAACTCTGATCCAGGATATAACCGTTCAAGAAAGAGCTTGCCATTTTTATAAATCTCGCCTGTTTCACAATCTACTAGCAGCTTATCACCTTTTCTAAAAACGTAATCGACTTCATTCGATTGCTTAGAAAAGATTTCTCTAAAGTAAATATTACTGATCCACATTTGATCTACTGCTGGATCTTTATCATAGGCAGCAATATGCAGCTGAATTTTGGCCACTTTCTGCATATATTTGTTTTGCCAATCAGTAAAGGCTTTGTAATGTCTTGATGTAGCCTTTCCCTTTGAATCCACTTTTGCAATATAGCAATGCCATTTCTTTCCGATCCTACCCATTTCTATAATTCCATTAAAATCAGAAAAGACACCTTTTTTAGCTCCGTAGGTATTTGTGACAGAAACACCGCCACCATTTACTTTCCCTACCCAAAATTCAAATTGTGGATTATCTAAATTACTCCAGATGTCCCGAATTGCTATTTTCCCCAGTTGATTATTATTAATATCGAGCAGATAAATTTCAATTCTGCCCTTTTGGTTTTTGTTACTAGATGCAAAGCCTACTTGACATTCTAATTCAAAATCTTGAATTTGCTTTGTTAAGCTTCTTACCATGCTGCCGCCATGCCATAAGCCGCTTAGTGTGCCATAATCTTTCCCTGCCTGGCTAAATGAATAGCCATTAGAGCCAATGGTACCTAATACGCGCCCGCCATCTACGTTAAAATTTGTTGCTTGCAGCCAGTCCGTTGTAGAACTTCCTGGATCATTTAAAATAACCGGTTTTGTATCAGTTACTGTTTTTTCAGTAGGATCAAATGGCTCACCAAAATAAAGGCTTTGTTTGTCTGTTGCAATAAAAAAATCTGTCACGTTTTTAGTGAAAGTCATGCTAATTTGTGGGGCTGTTTGTCTATTACCATAGTTCACTAATAATGTAGTATTAGAGGTAATATCGTACGATCTTTCTTCCCCATATCCATGCGGATCATGACAAATTAAATTAATGCTGCCGCGTCCTAGCTGCTGGATCTTCTCCAGGCCTGTATTGCCTTCTAAAATTGCATAATATTTTCTATTTGGTAAATCACGAAAAACAATAGGCTGCGGTTCATCATGCTGCAAAAATTCAGCTAGTTGATCCCCCATTGACATCACTTTATTTGGGCTAGGTGCCTTAATGGTTAAGTCAATGGTAATTGTACGGTTTCCATGTTTCTTATTTACAAATTGTGAACCGCTTTTCATAGGTACATTAATAGATGTTAGTTCTGAAGGCGGCAAAGGCGGCAAACGAACTTTTTCTATAATTAAAAAATCAGGGGTGCTAACCCCTGCGAAACTTTTAATAAGACTAGCCATGTAAAATCCCTCTTATCCCTTTAGCTCTTAACTGCTGTTCTGCTTGTTCATTTGTTATCTCCTGGAGCCATTTTGCGAACTTAATTACATCTTCTCTATTTGGTAAACCCGAATACGCTACAGAAATGTGATTTTCAACATAAATAGGCTGCGTTTGCTGTTGGGTTTGCTCCTTACTTACAACATTATTAATAGGTTTACTAACTGTTTGAGCTGAAGAATTTGGCACTTTAGGAATAGGATTAAATAAGCCTAGCTTTGGTAATAGCTCTTGCAACAGGGCTAAACTACGATTTCGGTATCTTGGTTCAGTAGTAAGTACGTATTCCTCATATCCGTTTTCTCCTAGTTCAGCAATTTGTCTTTTATTAACCTTGCCGCCCCTTGCAAATCCACCTATACCCGTTTTTAGATAACCTTGATAGTTTGAATAAACTTTCCGTACGTAATCTTTAGTTTCTTTAAATGGTGGAATACCATGATATTTAGCAACGTTTCCTGGGCCTGCGTTATAGGCAGCTAAAGCTAATTTCACGTTACCACCCTGGCCCCTCAACATTTGGGCAATATATTTTGTACCACCCATGATGTTCTGATACGGATCACGCGGGTTCTTAACACCCATTGAACGGGCTGTAGCAGGCATCAGTTGCATTAAACCAGTGGCCCCAACATATGAACGAGCATTAGGGTTGAATTGTGATTCTTGTTTAATGATTCCAGCAATTAAGGCTGGGCTAACCCCAAATTTCTTACCTGCTGCATTGATAATAGATGCATATTTCCCTGCGAACTTCCCACCCATAGCCATGCCGCCACCGACAGAACTTTGTAAGTATTTTAATGGATCAATATACTTACCATTACGCTTTATCTTCAAATCAAGGTGATTTCCTGTACTGAACCCTGTAGATCCTACTTGCCCAATAATTTGACCAGCTTTTACTTTTTGTCCTTGTTTAACAAAAGGAGCACGTAACATATGAATATAAGAAAGTTCGTCTTGTCCTGATTGAATCCTTACACCGTTACCTGCTGTTTTTGATCCCAGGATAATTTGCTTAACAATCCCCTCGGTTAAGCTCTTAATTGCGGTTCCTGCGGGTGCGGCCAGGTCAATGCCGCGGTGTCCCTTCGCCCCGTGAACTCCGTCATTAATGCCATTTGGAGCAAAAGGGGTTGTAAGACGAAAAGGCTTACTCAAATAGTAACTGGCAATGTCTGAACCACCAAAATCAAAGGCAGCCATAAAATCATCAATCATACCTTTGATTTTATCTTCAGCAAAGCCTTTTACCGATCCTACTACACTTCCAGTAAGATTTGTGAACCATTTAGGCAGTAACCCGTCACTGACTCCAAATTTGGATGTGGCCGTTTCCCATAAAGCTTCTGGGCCTTTCATAATTTCATCAAAGTTCCCTATACCAATTCCATCTTTATAGGCAGGCATTTTCCCAGCAAATCCATATTTTTTTAAGACTGTTTTAGTATGATGGGCAGGCAATACAGATGATCCTTTTGATAAAAAAGAATACTGTGGGCCTTTTGTTCCTACTAAACCTAATTGTCCAGTACGCCCATCTTTTACAAGCTCTGGCCCTTCCTCACCTGTTAAAGCTACCTGATCATAAGGAATACCGCCATTAGGTGTACCTGTAGCACGGCCACCGCCATTATTCTTATGTTTTCCTGAATTATCACCTTTTTTGTGTACAAGTGAGGGTTTAGCTTTTGTTTTAGATTTGTTGCCAAAAATTCCTTTAATCCAATCCAAAGCTTTGCCGATCCCGTTCATCATCTTGTCCCAGCCGTCTAATACTTCGCCAGTTTCCCAATCAATTTGATCAATATGGCCTTTCGCTTGACTTTTAGCTTCTTTAACAACCTTGTTGTGCATACCTACTGCATGTTCAACCGTTTTATCACGCTGCTTTTTGGCATTGTTAATTGCTCGTTTTGCCTGTTCTGCTGTTAATTCTCCAGTTACATCACGCATGTACTCAAATTGCTTCTTTTGCTTTTTATATTGTTCATTTGCGTTCTTAACCGTTTTATCCCGTTGATTAGCAGAATTTCTAACTACGTTTGCTGCTTGCTGGGCCGATAAATTAGAAGCATCAGTTTTCAAACGTCCAAGAATGATTTTTTGCTCGGATTCACTTTTTGACAAGGTTTTAACAGCCATTACACGCATATTCTCTCGAATGCCGTTGATAGTGCGTTTTTCAGACTCTGTTAAATCCCGTTTTTCCTTCGATGCTCTTCTCTCAATTTCTTTGATTTGGTTAGTATAGTTTTGAAGCTTGGCCTTCTCATTAGAATGATTCATATCCATTCTTTTCAGTACAGCCGCTTCTTCAGCGGCGGATAAACCTGCATTTTGAGCAAATAAGGCTTTGGTCTTTTCAATGCGCTTTGCATGATCCCTATCCATCGATGATTGAATACGGGCAGCCATTTGATCATAAAGGGCAGCCTGTTTATCAACAAATTGCTGGGTAACAGCTCCACCATTTACAGACAAATTCACTAATGATTGATAAGCCTTGTTATCTAATTCCATATAGGAATTAACAGCCTTTTTCGTACTAGCTGAAACTTTATCACCCATTAAACCTGTTTCCATACCTGTTTTAGTCATTGCATCATGTACTTTTTTAGTAGCTTCTACAACACTAAGTAAAGAGCCTGTTACTGGATTCATCCGTACTACTAAATTCAAGAACGGGTTTTTATCTAATACCTGATTGACAGAATCCCAGTTTTTATAAAGTAAAACGCCTGCCGTTGTTAACCCTGCAATAGCTGCAATAGTTAATCCAACTGGCCCCGTTAAAGCAGCCAGGGCACCACCAAAAATACCAGCTGAAGCACCTGCGCCCCCTAACATTCCTAAAAGGGGTGCTCCTAATTGAACTAAACCACCTAACCCTATCAATACAGGGCCAGCAATAGCTGCAATAGCAGTTAAACCTATAACTGTATCTTGTACGCCATCAGGCATTGCATTAAATGCATTCGTTACCGCACTTACTCCTTTTTCTACTTTAGGCAAAATGCGCTCTGCAAAGCCTAATAAGCTGCTGCCTAATGGTGTAAGAGCGTCAAGAAATTCACGATAGGCTGCCTTGGCTCTTCTTGCTAGGCTTTCATTCGCTTTTGAAGCCTTATCCATTGAGCCATTTACGCCTTTAATGGCCCCGTCAATATTGCCCAGGGCATACATTGAATCTGTTTCAAGATCTTCAAATTTTGTACCGTATAGTGCTACCCCAATTTGGTTAGCCGTCACCTGATCATCCATGTTTTTAAGATCATTAATAACAGCGTTATGAACATCTTTTACTGTTGCTTTTCCTTGATTAAAGTCTGACCATACTTGTTGTGTATCACTAGATAATTGGCTAAATCCTGCAGCAACACCTTTAGATCCATCCTTAACACGGATTTGAAACTCTTTCATAGCGTCATTTATATAATCCAGGTTATAAACCCCTGATTCAGCCCCTTGTTTTAGAAGCTGAAAATATTCCTTCGCTGAAAAACCCATCTTTTTGTATAGAGGTGCATATTCAGAGAGGTTATCAAACATTTCATTAGAGAAATTTAGGCCGTTTTGTGCGCCCCATGCCATCAGGTCAAACGCTTCTTTAGAGCTGACCCCGAAACCTTTCATAACATTTGACCCAGCCCGTGCAACCTCATTTACATCAGCGTCAAAGACTTCAGCAAGGGTGAAAGCACTTCTCGTAACTTCCTCTAATTCCCCGTCATTTAATCCTTTAATATTTTGGCGAACTTGGATAAGGCCATTACGCACTTCATCTAGACTTTCGCCAAAGCCTTCTTTCCAAAGGTTACGGGTGATTTTACTTAGATTTTCAGCTTCAGCCCCTGTTACGCCTAGTTGGGCCTGAATTCGTTTCTGAGAGCTGTCTACATCACTAGCAAGCTTTAGCATTCCCGCACCTGCGGCCAATGCACCCGCTGCAAGACCTGCTTTCATAGTGCCTTTCATGCCTTCCATTTGCTCCCTAGCTGCATCTAGTTTTTTACTAGAAATTTCAACTGTACGCCCGAACAAAGTCCATTCTTTTTTAGATTCATCAATTTTATGATTTAAATCATTCAATGCCCTACCCGTCTTATTCATACGTGCAATAGCTTCATTTAATTGAACAAGACTTTCTTTTGTTTCCCGCGTATCGTCGCCCTTTTCACGTTGGGCAGCTGCATACTTTTTCTGTAGCTCTTCAACAGCTCTCTTCTCAAGCCCTAAAACCTTTTCTAAATGCTGCGACTGTTGGTAAAGGTGTTCAGATTCAGAACCCATTTTAACCATACTAGCAGTTGTTTTACCGTACTCACTATTTAATACTTTAAGATCATCCTGAATACTGGATAAGGCTTTATTTGCATCTTTAGAAACCTGATTAAAATCGCTGCTTTGCTCTTTGATCCTGGCATTCATCGTATTTAATGCCATTTCAGTTTTCTTCATTTGAGCAACAGACTTGTTATAACGTATAAGCAAATTATCCGCTTCTTTGGCTAACTTAGCTGTTTCTTTTGCGTCTTTCCCTTTTTGCTGTGATAAAAGATCATATTGTTTCTTTAGCTCTTCTGCTTTTGCTTTTTGGGCCTGTAACTTTTTTTCGGTATAAGAAGATATTTTAGTCATATCTTCTAAGCTCTGTTCAAAGCTCTTAGTACCTGCCGTAATCCCCTGAATAGCCGTGTCATATATTTTAGTTGCCCGGTTAATTTTGCTGATATTTTGCGTAAAAGTAGCCGTTCCTTGCAAATCTATATCGACAACCATTGAGGTTAGATCATGATCACTCACTTATATACACCCCCTTACCACCCAGGAATTTGATCAATATATACTTTCTTCGGTTCTTCTTCTTTTGGCTTTTCTTCCTTTTGCTCCTTAAGCATTTGACGCACTAACCTAAATAAATGGTGAATATCAGCCTGATCAATTTCATGCATCTTATAGCCATTGCTCATAAGATACTTATAGAAATTATCCAGCTGCTGCGTCAGTGTTAGAGGGTGTGGCATCACTTTCACTTTCTTGGCCCTCTTCCTCTTCTGGCTCAAAAGATCCATCTAAAGGAAAGCCTTCAGCAATTAAAACAAACTCTGTTATTTTTTCACGAAAAGCGTAGCTGCTTAATCCTGCGTAAAATTCATCAACGGTAAATTGCTTGTCAAAAGCTTCTACAATTAATTGAATTAATTGATCCAGCTGCTTAATTGTTGGATTTTCTTTTAAGTAATCCACCTTATCCTTTAGGGCCAAATATTTTTTGTAAGTCATACCTGAAATAAAAGGGCTGTTCATTGTCTTTTCTTCGCCGTTTATGCGTAATACTAATTCCATCATGTTACATAACCTCCTAGTGTTATTGGACAAAAGAAAAAGGATGAACAAAAGTCCATCCTTTAAAAATTAAGATGATGTTGTAGTGAAGTCTGGCTCGTAAACAGCTTTAAACCAGTTTAAAATTGCTTCTGGATCTGCATCAGTATCATTTGAATGCATAGTAGTTTTCTTTTCTTCATCGGATTTACGACTAATGAAGCTACCTTTTAATGAGCCAGTTTTAATTTCAACAGATTCACCTTTTGTTTGCAGTTCTTCACTTGGCGGCTCAATTTTACCCTTATACAGCCAGTAGTATTTGTAACCTCCATCTGTCGTTTCTGAACGGAAACCTAAAGCAATATAAGGCTGATTTGAGCTATTACCTTCCATCAAAGCCCCTCTGTTATCAATTCGATAACCAAAGATTTCAGCAGCCGTTGCTTTTTCTAGTGTATCAATTCCTAATTCAACCTCTAATAAACCTTGAGAGGTTACTGTTTCATCTGGCTTATCATCTACATAAATAGTGGTAGACGTTGCATTAGGATTTAAGTTTGCATTAATTGCACCCGCTAAACGCTTTGGCGGTGCATAGGTTGTTTTTCCATCTTGTTCATCTGTGAGTAATTTTGCATAATACAAATCTTTTAAACCAATAGGCAATGCTTTCATGCTATAGTACCTCCATTAACTGTTTTTAGTTTTTAAGACATAATAAAAACGCAAACCCTTATGATAGATCTGCGTATCTTGCTCATATAAATCTGCCGCCCCTTTTTTACTGAATCCAGCAGCTGTTAACGTATCTTTTACTTTTTCGGACAGATCCGTATATTTAAGTGCATCTTTTGTCCAAAAATCTACTTGAATAAAGTAGCCTGTTTGCTTTTCTTCATCATCTGCTGCTAAAGCAACAGCTTCATCATATTGAAAAAAAGTAATATAGGTTTCATGATCCCCTTTTTTTGTAATGGGAAAAGTGGGAATGTTTAAGGGTTTCAATGTACTCATAACTACACTATAAATACTCATAGCCTTCTCAATTCCTCACGGTATACTGCTGCCATTGCTCCGATAATCTTATCCTTTACAGCATTAAAAGCAGGCTCTACAAACGGCTGAGCAGGCATTTTAGAAGTCCCCCACTCAAGAAATTTTGCATAGAAAAAATCTTTATGAAAACCTACTTTGATTTTTCCATTTACAACGCTAGAAATAAGAACATGATCCGCTAGATGTTTGCCATTATAAGTGGATCTTGGTGCTCTACGTTCAATTTCAGCTCGTAGAATTTCGGCCCCTTTTCTCAATGCCTTTTCTGCAATGGCTTCATTCCTTTCAATGGCAGCAAGCTTTTTCATTTTGGCTTGCAGATCCGCTAAGCCTTTAGATGAAACTGGCATTAAGAATTCAACTCACTTCCATACGCGCGGCAAATTAGCTCTATAATTTCTTCTTGCTTTCTTTCAAATGTTCTTACCACGCGATAACGCTTAGATTCATAATCAATAAGGGTTTCTCCCTCATAATCCAGAGAATGAACTTCAAACATAGTTTCTAAGGTGTAACCGCTCTGAGCTGCTATATAAAACTCATTACCTCGTATGCTTTTTTCATTTGCGAATACATCCCTACTTGTCTCTTGTCCAGGTACAGGAAACCCCTCTTCATTCTGAGTTTCTTGTCCTAGCTTAATGAGAGAAAGAACTTCATTGAATAACATTAGAAGTACCTGCTTTCTGAATAGCTCGGTTATGAATACGAATCTGTATGTTTCTAGGTAAAGGCTGGTACTCCTGTCTGTTACGGTACAACCAAGCTGCATAGTCCACAACTAACATTTGATCATCGTCCTTATTCATATCAAGAGTAAGCCCCTTCCTAATGAGTTCTTTTTCTGTACTAGGAAGAAGTTTATTCAGATACGTATCGCGTGCCGTATGCTTAAAACCCAAATCTAATTTCAATAATTCAAGTAAGGTAGCTTTGATTTGCTCATCCATTGTCTTCAACTTCTTCGATCAAAGGAACTTTGCGTTTATTTTCGTACCCAGACAATTCCTTGATACGTTCATTTTTAGCTCGTCCACTTCTAGGATACTTGTCACCCACACGATAAATATAGTTATTATCTTGCAGGTCTTTAAAGTCTTCTATCACCTTGTATTTCATAAATACTCACCCTTTCACAAGGATTATGCGCCTGCTACTTCTGATGTGTATGTGATGTAGTAGCCAGCTTGATCATCTACTTTTTCTACGTCAAAACGAACAAATCCAGCCAGTAATTGACCGTAAATGTCATTGTCTGTCCATTTTACTGAAGCTTGTTTACGGTTAAATAGTGTACAGAATTCCTTCGCATCACCCACAAATCCTACTAAATCACCTTCTGCATTTCCAATCATGTCATCATCTAAAACAACAACTTCTCGACCTTTGATACGTTTACCAGATGCAACCGTAATGTCGTCTTGCAATAAGTAACGGCCATTGCCATCTTTCAATAGATCTAATTCATTGAACAATGATGAAGACACATAAAATTTCACAGTGTAAACTTGTTTGAATCCAGTGTTTAACAACGTCACAATTCCATCTAATCCTGTTACAGCTTTTGGTGCAGCTGATTTAAAAATGGCTGCAATCTGAGCATTCTTCGTATTTAAGTCTTGATCTCTGATATCTTCCGCAATTAGTCCAGCAACATCATAATCTGCATCATCAATTGCTTCTTGAGATACCGGAATGTAACCACGGTATGTTTCAATATCGTAATTGACTTCTACAAATGTTGGTTTAGCTAGTTCCGGGTTTTTGGCTAATTCTGCAACAGCAATCATTTTACCGTTTGATTTTTTAATAATTGGATATTTACCTGAACCACGATTAACCGGAACTGTACGAACATATTGTGTAAGGTCAACTGTATCTACTAGCTCTTTCTTTGGAGCTAATAATTCTTCTGGAATTAGTGCGCCGCCTTCCACAGATGTGAAGCCTGCGCGAGTTTGGTCTTTATCTCGTACATAGGCATTGATAGCTTCTCTTATTTCGATGTTTGTTGGCATAGTACGTTTCACTCCCTTTTTAGGTGACTTACGATTAGATGTTTCCAGCTCTTTTTCAAGCTCTTCAATTTCTTCTTCTAACGTTGTTTTTTCTTCTTCTTTTGTTTCAATATCTTTATCATTATCATCCATACTCTGTTCGATAACGGATAAATCTTCATCATTTTCAGCTGACTCAATAGCTGCTTCAAACTCACTACGCTTAGCTAATAAATCAGTTAGTTTTCCTTCTAAAGCTGACAAAGCATCTCGCTTCAATTTTAATTTGGCACCAATAAGAATAGGATTAGGCATTCTTCAATCTCTCCTTTAAGTTACGTTTTCTTTGCTCCAATTTTTCTTTTTTAATGGCTTCGACGTCGCGTTGACGGGCTGCCACTGCTGTTTGTGGGTAGGCAGGAAAAGCTGTGATGGAAACCTCCATCGTATCTGCTTCACGGACAATCCATTTCAATGTCCCGTCCTCTCGATGCTCAATGTCTTCTTTTAATGGGACAAAACCAAATGAGCAGCCTTTCACTTTTCCTGTTTGCACTTTACGATAAGCACTTTTGGCAAAAGGATCTTCTAAGTCCACTTTCACTCTGCCCCATAATCCGTGAGAATCAGTCTTTAACTCTAATGTTTGGCTGCCAGTGCTACCTAGCACGACTCTTGTATCGTGGTTATCCAGGCACATAATATTGTTATCTCGTAAACTATCGTCAAATGCTTCAGGTGCAATCTCTTCAAAAGCTCCTGGCCACAATTCGGTTTCTTGATTAAAAACAGCAAAGTATCCCTCAATAAAAGCTTCTCCGTTTTCTTCATCGCTTCTCGTTTTTAAGTCTGAGTTAAATACCATGAGACGCTTTTCCATTTATTCATCACCTCCTTTTAATTTATTTTGTTGACCAATACTAGAAGCCGGAATATAGTTTTCTAGTACAATCAATTCATTCATTTCACTATCAGGATCAAGTCCAATCCAGTTACGCAATTCATTACGTCTCATAGCGTTACGGTCCACAAGTTGAGAACCTGCTGTAACCATTTCCGTTAAGTCATATGAATATAAACTCCGCGGATTCAACCGAAAAAACCAATTAGGTGAGTAAATCAAATCCCTTGTTAATGTTTGTGAAATGATTTGGCCAATGGAAAATATTCGAGTGTTAATGAAATTGTTGTACTCCTCTTTATTAAAGCTTCCTACGCCTAAGAAAAAAGCCGGCACTCCCAAGAGTCCAGCTACCGTTTTCTTATCTATTTCCACGCCTTCATTTATGGCTATGTCTTTTAAAGATAGAGGCTTTACCTGTTCGACTTTGATTAAATCGGCAGGAATAATCCAAGGCTTACCACCTTCAGTTTCATCAAAATACTTGGCCATGATATTGTCGCGCCCTTCTTTATTGGACAGCTCCTCTGTCATTGCATCCACAGAAATGATAAGAGAAGGCATATACTTACCACTCATAAAGTTATTTTTTGTCTGAGTAGCTTGAGTTAGATTCTTTACAATCTCCTGTAATGCTACACGATAGCCCCGTCCCTTATAAGGAAAGTTAGGATTAGGGTTGATAACGAAATGAACGACCTCATCAGGCGTATATGTTAATCCGTTGTAGTTGATTAAGTATCCATCCTGTGTATCTTCATAGCCAACTGCTTGCATTTGAAGAGGTGTTAGATCATCAATCAAAGTTGTGGCAGGATCTACTCCAATGTGGACGACTGAATTGCCATCACCATGCAACAATAGATCGCTAACAATCTTATAAATCCAACCTTTACGCGTCATGTTTGCATGAGGCTCAATATCAATTTTTCGAGAGAGCTCATTAGTGAGCCGTCTATCCCCATCTCTTGTATTTTCCATTAGATGAATAGTCATGTTTGATACCAGGTCCGCAATCTTATCGACTGCAATTAATACATCCGGATTATCTGAAAGCCTTGTATAGCCTACAGTTTCCACATCACCCAGTGCTATAGGAATAGAAATAGAACGTGTTTTTTTCTTACGATTCCAAAATGCCATATGTACACCTCCTTCCTAGTTATTCAACCAACCTGCAGCATCTGACGCTTTGGTCATGTCCTCTAACATTTGAATAGACCCGAATACAGCAGCGTCAAATACGTCAATACGATGTTCTAGCATAACTTTTTCATATTGAATCATGTCATCTGTTTTCTCAACAGCAGCAACGTTCTGCACACAATATTCAAATGCTTGTGAATGGAGATAATAAAAATGACCATCCTTCGCTTTCTTTTCTATCCTTCTGAAGCCTTCAGACTTCTTATAAAAATACTGTGGTTGGTCAACCATTTTAAAGCCTTTCTTTTTCATGGATAAAAAGAACTCCCGGGAAAACTTGCGGTCAAACCCTACTTTTTTTATCTTGAAGCCGATCTTTTTCATATTGATGAACCAATTCACGATATCTGAATGATTGACGGTAGGTGTGTTGCACATATCTAGCCACCCATCATCTTTCCAACCGAATAAAGGAATGTTATCCTCTTCAGCTTTAGCTGTTGCTGCTACAACTGGAAACCAAGCGTGAGTAATCGCAATGTCTATACCTTTATAGCTGCCATAAAGAGCAGCTGCAGTTAAATCATGCATCTTAGATAAATCGGCTCCACCATACCAACTGATATTTAACTTGGCTAGATCAGCAAGGGACCAACTATAATTTCGATCTGAAGCCTTAAATTCATCCAAGTTAAAGTAAGCTTTTATGGCAGCAGTGTAGATGTTCATAGACTTTGCTAAAAAGTCTTTCCTTTGTTGTGGATCATTCTGTGCTTGCAACGCATCATTCATAATGTCATCTGGACGAATTGAAACACCATAAGCAGGATTGGCTTTTTGATGTTCAAGAGGATTTGTATAATCCACATTACCTTTTTCATCTTCATCTGCTTTCGCGATAAACACAAAATAAGCCTCATCCTTAACAGTGCCATCCAGTATTTTTTTACAGTACTGAAGACGCTGATAGCAAAAGCTTGTCATATCATCACCGGCTGTTGTAATACCAATCATAAGTTTGTTGGTATAAGCTTTCATAGCCTCTTTGATGATGTTATATTGTTTTGGCGTTTTATAAGCATGAAGCTCATCGGCAATAGCGATGTTACAGTTTAAGGAGTCCTGTTTATCCGGGTTAGCTGCAAGTGCTTGGATATATAAAGAACCGTCTCCTAAATCCCCAGAAATAGAATGCTCCTGGTTATTATCAATAACACGGAAGTTTTCTTTCTCCCCCATTTGTCCGAGGTTGAAGTTGATGAAGTTGAAGCTCTCCAAGGACTGTTTTAATGCAGCAGCTACAATGTATACTTTACTTCCACTTCGTCTATTTAAAATCCCAAGAGCCCAAGCTAAAGCAGCTGCAAAACTTGTTTTAATATTTTTCCGTGGAATATAAATAAACGCTTCTTTGAAGCGCCTCACAGATGTTCCTTTATGATAAAAACCTAATAGGTTATAAACTTGATATTTGTGAAAAGGCTCCAACAAAAACGGCGTACCCCTTAAAGGTGTACCATCCAACATTTCACCTTGGGCATGAACAAAAGTTTTTTCAATAATATCAATAACGAATTCTGCGTCCTTGGGATTGAAATTATAATCAGTATTTTTAAGATCTCTTAAAAAGCGTTCGCAACCTTGGATTTGTTCCCTGTTGGCTGGCTTGGTGCCGCCCACAATTGAAGTGACGTAGTCCATTACTAAATCATAATTCTTATATTCACTCATGATGTTTCACTCAATGCTTGTATTAATTTTGATTTTGGCTTTTCTTTTTCCTCTTTACGAACCGGAACTTCAGGACGCTTTATACGTTCATACGTTTTAGGGTTTAAGCATAACAAATTCGAATAAGTAGCAAGGTCTTTCCTCAAGGCTTCCATAGCTGTATAAATAGGGGTTTTTCTTTCATTTGTAGCCCCGGCTTTATTCGTATATGAGTCTGTAATTTTAAAACCTGATTCCTCAAATTGCTTTTCAAAAGCCTGATATTGCGCCAACATCCCCACGTAAATATCAATTGTATGCTCAAAATCACCACGGTAAACGCCCAAATGCTTCATGTTATCAACGACTTCTTTTTTTAATTGGCTTCTCATCCCGGTTGCCACACCCCCTTTATAAAAAACTAAGTTCGCTCTATTGGAAAAGGTTCCCCCTCCCGTTCCCCAGCCATCGTTTTAAAAAAATTTCAAGTGGGGGGGGATTGCTTTTTCTCTCCACTGTTCACCCAAAGGTGTTAATTCGTCAGTTTCTCGATTGTGCATTTTTCCGTGACACTTTGTACAGAAGCTAATTAGATTCCAGTTGGTTAATCGTAAGTCAGGTCTTTCTCTGAACGGATGCATGTGATGTACAGTGTTTGCAGATATTCGTTTACCATATCGCTTACACTCTTGGCATAGATATTGATCACGTTTTAATATCTTTTCACGTTTACTTTCCCATCTTGTTGTTTTATAGAAGTTCATGGCTCATTTTCCTCCACAAAAACAAGTTCAACCTAAATTAACCTTGACTGATTAACTTAAGTTGAACTTATTAATTATTCCCTGTAAAAATTGGCATTAAAAAAAGCACCCGAAGATGCTTAAAAACTTATCTACTGCAAATAATAAGTACGATCTAACTCGAAAGGAGAATTCAAATGAATCATATAGATATTATATTCATGGCAGTAGATGTTTTTGGTCTACTCATTAAGATGGGTATTTACTACTTACTTATGAAATAAAGGTGATTTTCTACAAGCGCTCCGGTACGAGTGCTTGTATCTTTATTATGACCCATTTAATTAATTTTATTTATAATTGTTTAACTTTAATTTTTGAAAACAAAATAGCACCTAACAGGGAAAGGTGCTATTTCGCAAAAGAAACATACAAAGAGTACCAGATAATAGTTTGAGCAGATGGGAATAAATCAGCTCATAAGTATTATTTATCTTTTCTTGCATTTTATACATGTTTTAATAGAAAAAAGCACCCTGCTAGATGTCAGGATGCTTTCTACTCGACTTTAACAAAGGTAGTTATTGTAACATGAATAGAAGTGGTCGACCTTTGGGGAAATCGACCATTACTAGCATGTCCCATTTTCCGAATCTTATACATAGCAAAAAGCACCCTGACGGATAAAAGGATGCTTTTTACATGACTTTACAGAAAGTATCTACATGTAACAATATAGGAGAGGCCAATTGTTGGACGAACTGACCCTTACCAGTATGTCCTGCATTTTAATTCTTATACAAGTCAAAAAGCACCCTGCCAATTTCAGGATGCTCTTTGCTCGTTTTACAAAAGGTAGTTACACGAAACAAAAGGAGAAAAATCTTTGGTCAACTTGGAGTGGTTGGCCATTAGTAGTATGTGTTACTTTTTAGAGCTTATACTCAAAATAAAAAGCACCCGTGGAGGAGGGCGCTTTTTATAAAACGTAAAGGGTGAGAATAGAATAAGTAAGCAAGCATATAGGAACTCGCTGTTTGGTCACAGTATGCCACTGTTTTTTAAAATTATACATAAAATAAAAAACACCTCGCCTTAGAGGTGCTTTTCATACACTTTACATGTTAAAGGAGAAAATAATTCGTCAGCTAGAGGAGTAGCCGACCATTCGTATTATGCTCCAGTGTCAGATTTCCTATACTTTACGTTTCTCATTTTTTAATATAAAACTCGCTAGTTGAATATCGAGAACTGTTCTATTCAAATGAGGCATAGCTGCCAACTGCTGTTGATAATCTGGAATATATACACTTCCGTCATAGTGAGCTTTAATAACCCGCCTAAATTTATGAGACGAACATTGCACAACGTAACATATAGAGTCTTTTTCCTGAATGATATTCAGTATTTTAAAATCAAATTTAATATCCACTTTCTAAATACACCAACTTTCTACCTATCAATTCGACAGAAAGTGTCATTTACCTTTTTGGAAAATAAATATTTTTAGTACTATATGATTATTCAAAAAGAAAAATAGCTCCTTTATCTTCACAAAAATAAAAAAGACACTGACGAATCAGTATCCTTTTGTTAATTATTAAATTACACCTGGTCTTAACAATGGCTGAACATGTCCTGGATCAGATAATCCCCATCGTCCTGCTGTACTCATATCATTGCCCCTTGTTCGAATTATTTAATTTATCATCAAGTTCCTCTAACTCTTTATCCCATAGTTCTTGTATCTTTTGTTCAATCACTTCATACAAGGGAGAAAAAGTTCGAATAGCTTGTTGAACGTTAAGACGTCCACCTACCAAATATGTGTCTCCTAGAACAACAGTAGATATAGCATCAGAAACTATTTTATCTTCAATACCTGAAATATCCGCATCTACTTCTTTAATAAAATGCGGTTGTTTGCGACCTTCGTTTTTAAAATATTCAATCTCATGTTCTTTCATATTTCTCACATCTCTGATGTGTGGAAGGTCACTATCAATTAAATCAATAATTTTTTGCAAACTCTTATTATATTCAGTAGCTTCTGTTAACCATTTTCGAGATTTACTTAGTGCAATTGTGAAATAATACTCTCGAATTTTTTTCAATTCAGAAATACTATCAGCTTGAGCTTTAAAACTGTGAGAGCAATCTAAATTAATCATCGACTCATGTAATTTTAATATCTCTTCTGCTTCTAATACAACTGCCCTTATCCATTGCTTTGAATTAACTAAAGCAAAATACGCTGTTTTACTTTCCATGATTCACTCGTCTCCCTTTAGAGATTTTACAGTTTTATTCGAAATCAACTTGAATAGATTTTATATCTTTAAAATCGACATTTAGATTCAAAGTTTCATTCTTGAAAATTAGTTTATCATTTTCACTTTCGATAACTGCCTGTAAAACTTCTTTAGGAGCACTTCTTACAATCAATGGTATTGATTGGTCTTTATATTCAACTAATAATTTCATTTAGTTCACCTCCCATACATGTCAATAGAAATGAATTTTCGACATATATAGGTAAAATCCTCCTTTTGTTAAATCTATAGACCTAGATTTTCAAACTTCAAAAATGATTTTCATTTCCTCTTCATAGCTCCACCACGGCCACGTTTCAATGTCTGCCTATTCGTTCCCATAATATCCTTCCAGTTAACCTTTTCTTTACGCTTACCCTTCTTTTCTAGGTGTCTTAATTGATCTATGTGTAGATGATTTTGGATTTTCATATTCCAATCACCTTCTTAATGAATTTTGAGCTTTCAGATTCGCTTATATGACACTTTAAATAAATTTGAATATAAATTACATTCAGACACAACAAGAGCGCTCCTACGACTAAGGAACGCTCTTTCTTTGATATTTTCTTGATAATATAAATTTACCATGTACTAAAGCAAATACCACGACTTATTTTCGAGTTTTTTTCGATTTATTTTAGGAATGTTTTTGGATTATTTTTCTCGTTATGAATTTTTTAGAACAACTAAGCTTAGATTGAGAGCTAGTTTATAAAAAGCTTTCCATCTGATTTTAGAATATGTCTTTTCAGAAATGGGTGGTTGGAACTTAAAACTGTACACGTTGTAATCTGTTAAATATTCCGTTTCTAAGGACATGTATCTTTCTTCGATTAAGAATCTTTCCATCTTAGGCAGCCTGTTCACTGCTCTTTCCACATGAAAGCAGAAGTCTTTTCTCATCTTTTCCTGGTCCACATTATATGCTGCAATGGAACCTGTCTGGTCACTTGTTTCATTTGTTGGACCATGATAACGAACTTCAGAACTAGCAGTAATGGAAGCTTCTCTTTCTTCAAAGGATAAGTATTTAAACAATCTGTATTTTTCTAAAGCATCTTCTACTGCTTGTTGCGTCTCTTTTCTGTCTATCTCAGGAAGCATAAATGATAATTGGTTTCCCACCTTTGGATCCCTCCTGTGCTAAAATGTAAATACGGTGATCAAGAGAAATCTTGGTCTTTTTTGTTTAATTGAGTTATAATTTTATTTGAACATGACATTGTTCAACTTTGCTAAGAGATGCTTCTTCGGGAGCATCTTTTTTATGGTCTAAATCTTTTATGCTCACCATATAATGATTATAAGAAGTCTCCACTTCATAGATGTAATTAAGCCTGATGCTCTTTCAAGAGCATCTTTTTATTTTTATTCAAAACGCCCAAGCATTTATTAACATATTACATATATTGTTTATGTGTATTAGTGCTACACAAAACTCCTAACAAATGAGTCTATTAATTACTCTTAGGTTAGCCAAAAGTAGTTTTGCTTTTGGTTTTTTTTATTTATCTGTACATGAGGCCAATCGAAAGCTAAATCGTTATAAGTCACGAGCGTGGCTGCGGTGTTGGAATTGAAGCGTTAGGAGAACCCATTAAGCTGTGTGCAATCAAACCGCCTTTTACATATTTACCTTACTTTCTTTTACCTGTTCAGCTATATCTAATTACCATTATATTTACTTTACTACTTTTAATTTATGGTCTGACCCCTCTTCATCAATTGAAAGTTGTCCTTCTGGTACTGATACACTTCCGTCACTTTCCACACTGTATTCAATGCCTTCATGACCATCTTCGTAAAACTCATCAATCGTCATTTGTGAAGGCTGTAATGCAAGAGATACATTTGAACCGGCATGAGGATATAACTTATTTACCTTGCCCTCTGCATCACGCTTAATATTGAATTTAAGAACTGTTTTCTTATTATCACGTTGAATAGAAACAAACTCTGCTCCAACCTCTCCAGCTTCACTTTCTTCCACATTTAGAAGAGCAATGGATCCCGGCATTTTCAACAATTCATCTGCATGTGGCAACTCATCGCTTAGTACATGGAACATAAGAACTTCTTTTTTATCATCCTTCTGCATTTTCTTGAAAAGAACGTTTAATTTAATCATGTGGTTTCCTCATTTCATATTATTTTTGTTTTTGAGTTTGATAGATTTCTTCTAATTCACTAAGCGTAAGCTCGTACAACTGACGTTTATCAGGTGTTTTAAAGTAGCCCATGCGTAGCAATTCATTTTTCAATTCATCCTTACGTTGTTCTACAGCTTCTCGAAGTAAGTTACGATTCATAATCATAGCCAACCTCCTTTTAATAACTCGCGTGCCATATACAAGAAGTGATGATATATGTAATTTCCTGTTGTATTGTTTGCAATGAACACGGTAGAAAAGTTGTAACGTACCTCAAAAGTTTTTAAGCTGCCTAGTAAAGCTTTAGGCTCGTACTTACTGCGGTACATTCCGTTTAATATTTTCTGATAACCTTCCAGGTCTTCCACGATTAAAGTAAAAGGATGTTTGGATCCTCGGATTAATTCATTTTCAAAACGTGTACGGTCTTTAATGGATTCAACTAATTCATCTACACCGTTTTTTCGTTCAATCACAGCGTTTAAATAAATATCCCGTGTAATGCCGAATTCATCATTACGTGGAATCATTGCCGAGTAGTCACCTGTTTTCATCGTTTTAAATTTAATTGGCACATCTTTTTTTCGTAAATAGTCCAACACATGCTGATTCTTTTGCTCCCTGGTATCCACAGTGATGACTAATGTTTTCAAGATTTTTTCTAATTCTGTTTTGGTATATGAGTAATGGATAATACTCATCAATTAGCCCCCTTTAAAGTACGACATCGCACGTTCGAAAATTTGACTGGAAAGGGTATCGGTTATGTGATTTTCATAGTTAGCAATTGGGTTAGAAAACTCAACCCATCCGTTATTCCACAGTTCGATGAATAATTGATTAACGATCATGTCCAATGCTTCCGCATCATGATTAAGCCAGTTTTCAATTTTTTTGTTCATGGCTTGTTCTATTCCTAGAAAGTAATGAATAATCTTTTCTATAGTTTGTTTTATTGAATGATCCTTTGGTGAATATTCACCTTTTAAATACTGAATGATTCGTTTTTTATAGGTTTTAACGAATTCTTCAAGTTCCGGGTAGATATTCTCAGGATTTTCAATATATAAGTTGCTGCCATCTAACACTAAAGGAGACCCAATGGAAGCAAAGTCATCACATATCTGTTTTGGATGCATATAATCACCACTTTTTCTAAAAAGGGTTATCGAAGGGTTACTGAGTTATTTTTTAAGTAACCCACCACAAAACTAGTCGTACCAAGGGCTCAAGGTCATTTTTGAACCAATGGGTTATCGAAGGTTACCTATTTTTCTATTAAAGCTCTTATATATATATATTATTTTTTTATTTATTTATTTTTCGTGGGAATGGAACTAGGAAATTCAGTAACCCTCAGTAACCCCAACAAAAAATAAATAAATTTATAAACCTCATAAACCCTTACATATCAAGGCTTCAAAGCTTCTTTCGATTAATTGAAGTTACGTTATTTTGGGTTACTTTTTGATTTATTTCAGTAACCCCTTCAGTAACCCCAGAGCCTTCATTTTGGAAGAAACCACCATTAGTAAACTGATTTAATGTAATTCCATGGAAAAAGGTCTTATTTTTTGCACCTTTTTCTTTTTTATATCCTCGTATTTCTAATTGACGATAAAAAGCACGATTTTTAAGTTCCATTTCATTGTTTTGAAAGCACCATTTTGTATAGTTTTCATAAATAGTTTTTGCTTCAATTTTTGCTGTAGAATTAACAACGCAATTCTCTTCAATGAATGGTCCTAAGATATCCATATCCTCACGATAGTTATCTGTTGCTTGTTTAACAGCTTTCGGGTCCTTCAATCCTTCACGCTGCCACTTCAAGCAACCTTCAACCACCCAATTAAGAATGCCAGGCATTTCTCTTTTTAATTTTTCAGGTAGATCCGCGTCCACTTTTTCTTCTGGAATTGTCACTGTAAAAGGTACTAGCTTAATCCTGCGCCAAATACCGTTGTCTCCACTTTTTACAATTGGTTTATGGTTAGTCGTAAAGAAAACTTTAAATTCCGGTGTAAACTCAAAATATTCTTGTCGTAAGAAACGAGCCGACATTTTTTCTCCACCAGTAATTTGTTTAACGAGAGCTTCAGATAACTGCTGTCCCTCTTCACTCTCTACAGCTGACACAAACCGGGCCCCATCCAAACGAGCAACATCATTGTTGATTCCACTGTCATTTTTCTTTTTCAAGAATGTTTCACTATTTGTTTGACGAGCATAATCTCCAAGAATGTCCTGGATTGCATTAATGAAAGTAGATTTACCGTTACGGCCATTTCCGAAAAGGAAAAACATGATTTGTTCTTTTGTCACACCGGTTAAAGAATAACCAATAGCCTTTTGAAGATATTCAATTAATTCTTCATCTGGATTACCTGAAGGAGTAAGAAAAATACTTTGCAAAAAGGCTATCCAATTCGGACAATCTGCATTCTTTTCATATGTGATAGGTGAAATTTTCGTTAGTAGTAAATCTCTATCATGTGGAAGGAGCTCACCTGTTTTCAAATTAATTACTCCGTTACTGCAGTTAAAAAGAAAACTATGAGAATCAAAATCTTTTTTTCTGACTGAAACCATTGGACGAGCATCAAGTATGCTGTTAATACGAATGGCACGCTTTTCACACTTCTTTGCCCAATCGTTTAATAGCTTTGCTCTATACTTATCTTCTTCTGCCCTTGCTTCTGCATATAAGCCACGCAACGTTTTTGCAGTTAACGCTTCAATCTTTCGTTTACTATCCTCTTGCCACTGTTTACCGTTCCAGATAAGCCATTCAAGCTCATTGCAATACTTGAGGTCCTGGCCATGATAATAGACAATTCGTTCGGCATTACCTAGCTCCGTAAGGTGAAAGCTTGGTACCTTATCAATTATTTCTTCTGTATCTTCAATCCCTTGATCATCAGAAATGTATATTTCATACGGTTTTTCTTGAGGAGGTTCATAATCTGCTACCGTAGAAGGTGTTGTAAGAATGGCTGTTTCAATTGTCATTTCTCCGTAAGTTCTACCGTCACTGGAATGAGGTTTGTCCCATTTCTCACGAAGTAAAGCTGATTCTCTAAACATCGAATCCATTTTTGTTGCATCTTTATCCGTCCAAAAAGCTAAATAGTTGCATAACGCCATGTCTGTAGATGAATGATCACCATTAATCAAAATTCCTTGAAAAAGGTCTTTTATGTTGCTGCCACTTTTACTGTTGAGCATTCTCTCCCATATCTCTGAATTGGAGAGGCTACTAATATCCTCTTTCACAAACTCTCTTGTACTGGCTTTTGCTTCCGGCTTAGGCTTTTCTTTCAGGTATTTATCAAATAAGGTTTTAAATTCTTCTGTCCGTTCTTCAACAGGTGTTTTTCCTAAACTGTTTCCGGTAAAGGTGAAATACCTGCCGTGCCTGTAAACCTCTAAACCTATAGAAGGATTTTTTCTCCCTGTACCAGGTCCTTTTAAGGGTAGCTTTCCTTTTGCAATAATGTGGATACCTTCCCCACTTGGAGAATATTCGGTATAGCTTTGAATCGTTTCAATTACATCTTCAGCTAAATCTGTAAGAGCTCCCTCACTTACACAGTGATCAATATCTATACCTACAAAGGGATCATCTTTGGAAAACATAAAGCCTATACCGTCATATTCACCTTGCTCATAAAACTTGATAATTGTAGGAAAGGTTGACCACGTACGCTTATTATTTGATTGAGCCATCTCCCCATTAATTTGATATGGAACTTTTGTCGGCTTACCATCACGCTTTTCTGAACGCCATAGAATCCAATGAGGAGTGGCTCTTAATTCCGGTGGTATGTTGTGAAATTGATGTGTCATTTAATTACTCCCTTTTCAAAAGGGAGCCTTCATAGCTCCCTCCTATTCATTGAATCTACTTTTATACTTTTTAAAATGGAACATCATCATCTGAGATTGTAATACTTGTATCTGGAGGATTTACTTCCGATACTTTAAAACCTTTTACCTCTGGATATTTTTTGCCGTTATACTCACGTTCACCAACAATTACACGAAGAGACTTATTAACGAATGCATCTGCCCATTCTTTATAAGAATTAAATTGCATACCATCTGGGAACTGTGCTGCTTTTGAAGCTGCTTGGAATCTCCACATTGATTTTTCCGTAACAGTGAAGTTATCATATAAAAGCTTTTGACCTTGGAAAGCTTGGTCTACATCAGAACGAATTTCATAATCTACAACTACGCGATTGTTACCTGATTCTGCTTTTTTCAATTCATAATTAATAACTGTTACCTCATATTCACCTGGTTCCACTACTACGAATTCATTTGCTTGACTGTGATCTACTTTAAACATTATTTTTCCTCCTTAGTTTTAAAAACTTTTAATCTATCAAATGCTGCTTTTGCATACTTCAAATTAAATTCATCAAGTCTTTGATTAGACTTGAATTCTATTTCTGAAAGCATTTTAGCTGCTTCCTTACTTACATCAACAATTTTCTTAATTTCGTTAATTAAATTTTCTCTTTCCTGAATCTCTTCTGCTTGTACATCTATTCCTAATTCAAGCCATTTATAAAGCTTGCGACCTACATCAGGATTTAATTTTGATGGGTTTCCTTCAAACATCCGAGTGTTATCTTTAGATGTATCAGCTACATGATCACTACCAATGCTGAAGTTAAGCATGAATTCATATTCCATTTCATCTTTTTGTACTGGCTTAGTACCAACTTTACGTGGAGCCATTTTCCCATTACTATCAGGTTCAACCACATATTCTTGCTTAGTTCGTAAAGTAGCAAAGATATGAACATTGTTACGAGTTAACGTTTTGATTAACTGAGTAGTCTCCGGTGCAAGTTTGCCCCAGTTTTGAAAAGAGTTACCGGACATCTGACCGTGTTTTTCCACGATCCCTCCCTCTCCTTGCCAATTGTGTGAGAGACTATCCACAATGATGACTTCGGCTCCAGCCTTTTTCATGGCTTGTACAGCTAGTTCATAACGTTCAGTTGTATAAGGCGGTTCAAAATTTATGTGAAGAAACTGTCCAATTCTTGTTCCATCAAAATCTGAATTTGCATATAGCTTTGAACGTTCATGTTCAGTGTCAATAACTCCAATTTTGTCCCAAAGCTCCTCTTCACTCGCATTAGGATAAGCTTCGCTTACTAACCCATAAGCTGTAAGAAGGGCCCCTGCTGTTTTACCAGCACCACTGGGACCAATAAACCCTACGACAGCTTTCATTTTTTCGCGCTGCGCCTTTTTAACTTCAAACATGATTTACACCTCCACTTTGAAGCTCAAGCTTGCAGGCTCAATTTCTACGCCTTCCACAATTGCTCCATTTTCATCGATAATCACCGGTTGCCCATCTACTTCATGAATGTGGAGAACCTTCTTCAGGTCGCCCCATTTCACTTCTTCTTTGATGAATTCAGTCATGCCCGTTTCTTTCACATGCTGCAAGAGCTTGTCCTTATCAACAGCTTTAGGTTGCTCTTTTGTAGCACGACTTTTTGATTTACCATAAGGTGTAGAAATGGTTTTAGCCTTTGGATTCTCTTCTAATTGCTTAGCGTGATAAGCTGAGACAAGACTTTCAAAGTAATTTTTATCACTGTGGAGGGCAATCAATTCACGATTCTCCCATTCATTGATTCTTGCACGTTCCACATCAGCTAATTGCTTAACCTCTTTTTCTTTCGCTGATAAAGCAGCTAATTTACGGAAAACCCAGTTTAAACTTTCTATATCAGTAACCTGAAAAGATTCTCTTTCAGACTGTTCAGTATTTTCAACCTCTAGAATTTCCATTTGTTGAAGTTGGTTCATGTATAGAACATCCCTTCTATATTGTTTTTTCTGCCTAAGTATGGTAAAAATAAGTTGTCATTGAAACGAGTCCACTCTCCAACAGTGGGCTTTTTTTATTGTTCACCTGCTATTTTTCTAATTGAATCTCTTCTTACATACTTTGCTATGCAAATCGAATCATCATGAAGATGAACAGTACCCCAGTCCAGCATTCCTTGACCTTCTACAATATTGTGATTACAACCATCACATACAGATACAACTTGAGGCTCTTTCTCTTGTGGATCTGCAATACCATATCCATTTTTTAAAACCATCGGATTTTCAATTTCAGTCACTTTACCACCTCCTTTAAGGTAAAGATTCCAATATCGCTCATGTTGTTTTCTTGCGAATTCAGCGATTTTAGAACGACCACCAAGCACCATATTCATTTCAACTTTTATAAAGAAATTAGAAAGCTCTAATGCGCCCATGTTATTCATATTGACTAGCTCCCTCCTCACAATTCATCAAAGTATTTATTCAAAAACTCTTTCATATCTTTAGCTTTAAATAACCATCTGCCGTTCTTTTGTTTAGAGAAATTCCTGACTCTTGGATCGTATATTACATACTCCATCAGCCAGTCATATGAACGACTTGTTTCATATTGAAGTCTTTTCATATCCCACCAGGTACCAATTCCCATATCAATTAAGCGTTCATTCACTTGGCGTTCAACTTCTTTTTCTAAATAGCTGTTGTCGATGATAACTTGAACAGTTGGCTGCACCTACACCTTCTCCTTTCATCCAACTTGTTGGTTTTCACGTTCCATAATTGGTAAGATACCTTTTCGGCTTTTTAGTAATTCATAAATGAACAATCGCCCTTTTTGAGTCCAATAAGTATGCATCTTACTTTTTTCTGAATCAATTGTATGAGTCTTACTTTGGGTATAACCTTTATCAGCGTACCGTTGATACAAAAGCCAGCAATCTCCTTGTCTAAATTGGACACCTAATTCATGGAGAAGCTTATTAAAAGTTCTTGCACTCATTCCGTAATCTTTTGCGATTTTACTTACAGATAATAGTGACTTATTTTGCAATACTAAATCGTAGTAAGTTGCTTTTGGCTGTAACTCATTGATAATTTGTTCTTTTTGAGCGTTTTGAAGTTTCAATTGTTGTTTTTCTTTTTGTTCAATAATCCACCTTTCGGCACGTTGGATTGGATCATCAATTGTGTAAGAAGGCTGATTAAGATTGAAGAGCTGTTTTTCCATTTCTTCGAACTTTGTTACATACATAGCCGTAAAAACAACGCCTTTTTTTCCAGTTAATTTGTTTGCTACCATATCACAACCTTTTTTTGTGAGGTGATAACACGGCAATGTTCTCCCTGTAGTATCCTCGTAAGAACTTTCTACAAAAAAATCAGCTGAGCGCAATTTTGCGTTTAGTAAAATATCTACATATCCATCAATGCTTCTTAATAAATCACTATGTCGTTTATCGACCATATCAGCTACATCTCTGCTATCTGTTAAAAGTTGACCGTTTATGTTTATAACTTTCAAATCCAAAATAACCACTCCTAATATGTTACATTTTTGAAAAAATGATATTTTTTTGCAGTAAAATACGCTATTTTGTATTGCGTTATTTAAAATGACGGTTTATAATAATGACATAAGTAATTAAGAACGATTCACTTTAACTTCTGCTAGATCTGGGAAGAGATCTTCAGCTGTTGTTTCAAAATACTTAGCTAGTTTGAAAAGAAGTGTGGCATCTGGATTGCCTCTTCCACTTTCAATATTACGAATATGGCTTTCACTAACATTTAAATCAATTGAAAGACGACGTTGAGAAACTTGGAACTGTTGACGGTATTTTCGAAATTGTTGTCTACGGATAGAAACATCAGACATAATTTCAACTCCTTTCCTTTTGTGCTTTTAATTGACACCTTCATAGTACCACGTCAATATAAAACACGTCAACCTTAAAAACGTCATTTTAATTGAAAAAAATTTTAAGGGGATTTACATAATGAATTTAGAAGAGAAAAAATTACTGGGAGAACGTATACGATCTTGTAGAATTAAAGCAGAATTATCACAAGATGGACTAGCAACAATATTAGGAATGAAACGTACAAATATAGCCAATTACGAAGCTGGAAGGGTTATACCTCCAGGTAATGTATTGGTTGAATTAGCTGAGACATTTGGGGTAACAACAGATTATCTGTTGGGTATAACTGATGATCCGGTTTCCAATGTTGAGATAGATGATGATATACGTGAAATTCAAAGAGCTGCAAGAAGAATGAACAACAAGGATCGTAAGAAAATGCTAGATATTATCAAACTTACTTTTGATGAAGCTTTTGACGACGAAGATGATGATGATGATATCTAAAACACCTAACTATAGAAAAGCTGAGCAAGCTGCTTTTCAATTGCTGAAAATAAATAATGTGCAAGAACTACCTGTAAAAGTAAAGAAGCTTTCTAAACGTTTCTCAAACCTTAGAATTAAGTCCTATTCCTGGTTCGCTAAAAAGCGAAATATGACATTAGAAGAAGTATGTGAATTTGCAAATAGCGATGAAGGTTGTTGTTGGTATGAGAAATCTACAAATAAGTACGTTATTCTCTATAACGACACTGTAGAGAATGTGGGCAGAATTCGATGGACGATTGCTCATGAATTAGGTCATTTCATGTTGAAACATAATGAGATAAGCAATAAGTCCGTATATGCAAGGAATTCCTTAACCGAGGAAGAATATGAAGTTTTTGAAAAAGAAGCTAATTGTTTTGCTAGAAATCTTCTAGCCCCTGCTCCAATTGTTTATCAGTTAAGACCTATCAACCCACACATTATTTCTGATGTATTTCATATCTCATACGAAGCAGCAAATAATGTATACGCATTTTTAAATAATGGGTTAAGAAGAGGAATTAGCTATTCTAAAAACCATGTGATTTTGAGAACTTTTGAAAGATTTATATTTAAGTATAAATACGCAAAAACATGTAATACTTGTTCCTATCACTTTGTAGAAAAAGATACCCAGTATTGCCCTATTTGTGGGGAGCAATCATTTATTAAAGGAGAAGCTGATAACATGATTTATTCAAAAATTAAACTTAACGAAGATAATAGAGCTGTTCAATGTCCGAATTGCACTAATGAACGTATTGTTGGTGATTACTGTCAAGTTTGTGGGAAATACCTAGTTAATAAATGTACTGGTTATTCATTTGATGATATATCTTCTCAGTTTCCTGAAACTTGGCATGAAGCGAATGGTGGTTGTGGTGAAAAATTAGATGGAGATGCTAGATTTTGTCCTAAGTGTGGATCAACTTCAACTTTTTTAGAAGCTAGACTACTCCAACAGTGGGCAGAAGAAAAATTCCCTGATAGAGAAGGAAAAAAGCATCTTCAAGCTGTAGGAAGCGATAATATTATTCATCTTTCAGATGATGACTTCCCATTTTAGAAATCATCTTACATTTAACTAGAAGGAGGTGGAAAAATGGCCAGTTTTAGAAAAAGAAGTGATAAGTGGGAATACCGTATTAAATACACAGATCCGGCAACCAAGAAGAAGAAGGAAAAAACAAAAGGTGGTTTCAAAACAAAGAAAGCAGCTCAACTTGCTGCTGCAGATGTTGAAAACAAATTGTTTTTTGGTGGACATACTCTTATAACCGGTCAAAAGCTCTTGATAAAAGAATGGCTTTCAGAATGGCTAAGTGTGTACGGTAATAAATGCAGCTCAAGAACATTAGAAAATAGAGAAACTCATATAAATAAACATATAGTTCCTAATCTAGGATTTTATAAATTAAGCGAACTTTCACGACTTGACTACCAGAAGTTTATCAATGAATTAGCTAAAAAATATTCAAAAGAGTCTGTGAGAAACATTCATACTACGTTCAATTCAGCAATTAATAAAGCTGTTGAGTTAGAAATGATCACCCACAATAAATATCGAAATATTTCTATTCAAAAAGCAAATGATATTGCTCATACAAAAACGAATTATTTAACAAAAGAACAAGTTACCGTTTTTATGGATGAGGCAAAAAAAGCTAAAATACATCATTACATTGTTGCGAGTCTTTTATTACGTACTGGAATGCGTAAAGGTGAAATGATTGCTTTAACGTGGAATGATATTAATTTTGAGCATAAAACAATTAGTATTACTAAAACGCGAGATGATTTTGGAGAAAGGCCACCTAAAACCAAAAAAAGCATTCGTACTATTAGTATTGATGATACGTTGATTGCTGACTTAAAGAGGTATCGTACTTGGCAGAGAGAATATAGACTAAAGCAAGGACCTGATTATAAAGAAAAAAAATACCTGTTAATAGGCTTATATGGCGAGGAACTTACGAGTAGTACAGTAAATAAAATTATAACTTCAATAGCTAAAAAAAGTAATCTACACCACATCTCCCCTCATGGTCTCCGCCATACACATGCAATCATGTTACTGGAAAGTGGTGCAGATATAAAATTTGTCAGTGACAGATTAGGACATACCACAGTGAAAATGACTGCTGATGTCTATATTCATATTACAAAAAAATATGAACAAGAAAACATTCTAAAATTAGAAAGTTACTTAAATAATTAAATTAGGTGGGCAAAAGGTGGGCAATTCACCCACCAATAGCTTACAAAATCTTTAATATCAAAGATTTTTCTCTTGCTTCCACCACTCATCAAACATACTAGCCGGTAACTGACGCTTATGTTCAGTAATACGATAGCGCTGTTCAATTTTTTCAGCGGCTTCTTGTGATACTTCTTTTCCTTCCAGATAATCGTCTAGTTCATCATAAGAAATTCCTAGTTCCGTTTCATCAGATTGACCAGGACTATTATCTAACAAGTCAGCTGTTGGTACTTTTTCATACAATCGTTTATCTGCACCTAATTCTTTTAGCAATGCTTTTCCTTGACGTTTTGTTAGTCCCGTTAGAGGGAGCACGTCTGCTCCGCCATCTCCGTATTTCGTAAAAAAGCCTGTTACTGCTTCTGCTGCATGATCGGTTCCGATAACTAAAAGGCCGTTTTCTCCTCCGATTGCATACTGTACAATCATACGCGTACGTGCTTTGACATTTCCTTTATGAAAATCAGACAGCGCTATATCTGTCGCACCTGTAAACGAACTTTCAAATGCTTCCACCGTGTTTTTAATATTAAACGTATATGTTTCATTAGGTTTAATAAATTCTAGTGACGCCTTCGCATCCGCTTCATCATGCTGCGTGCCATGAGGCAAGCGAACGGCTACAAATTTTGCTTCATATTCTTCTTTTCGCAATTCGTCTACAGCAATCTGCGCTAATCGTCCAGCTAAGCTAGAGTCCTGGCCTCCGCTTATACCTAATACAAAGCCTTTTGCATTTGCTGACTTTAAGTAGGTTTTGAGAAAATCAACGCGGGCACGAATTTCCTGTGCTGGATCAATTTCAGATTTCACATGTAGCTCTTTTCTTATTTTTTCTTGCATGTCTGACATGATACATGCTCTCCTTCCATTATATGTAGATTTCTTACTGATACAATCCATGTTTTTTACTATAAAAATAACAGAGATCAGGCATTAAATATCTTGGTTCTCCACCCCGGGCAAATTCTTGACGGATATAAGTAGAGCTGATTTCCATCGCCAGCCCTTTATCAAGAAGCTGAAACCGGCCGTCGTCATAATTTCGAAGCAAAGGAGAACGGCTAATAGCTTTCAACATGTCTATTCCCTCTCTTGCCATGACGATAAACTGGTTTTTACTAATAAGTTCATCTGCTTTCTTCCACTTGCCTTCGCCAATATCTTGCAGTAAGTCCGCTCCCATAATAAAAAATAACTCAGGGTGTGGAAGCAATTTTTTAAAGTGCTCCATAGTGTAGTATGTGTAATGATAGCCGGGCAATACGTCTAGCTCATACGTATCGAGCAAAAATTTGGGGTTATCTTTAATCGCTAAGCTAACCATATTTACACGGTGCTCATCCAACGTCTGGAGCTTTTTATCTGTTCGTTTGTGCGATGAAGGCAAAAAGATAATAGCATCTAGCTTTTTTCGATGCGCAACCGTTGATGCTGTCCAAAGATGAACATTGGTAACCGGATCAAAAGAAGAACCATAAATACCAATTTTCGCACCTTTTTCTAAAAGCTTATCTATTTTTTTATCAGGGTTTAGCTGTTGAAAATAAGCAAGCGTATCTGACATGTCTCCAGCTCCCTACTATTTTTTATTTAGGGCTTCTGCTACTTTTTGTTTTACGTACGCAATTTGACGCGTTTTATTTTCCCAACATTTTTCGCTTAAATCTACTGGATATTCTTCAGGATTGCGCGTGCGCTTATATTCATCCCAAAGCAGCTCTAAATTATCTTTTACGTACTGCTGAATTTCCTGAAGTTCTTCTGTTTCATACACAAGCTTTCCGTCTACAAAGATATCATGATGGAGTTCTTTCGCCTCAAAATTTGTGACGAATTTACTGATAAACGTATGAACAGGATGGAACATTTTTAAACGTTCTTCGCTTTGAGGATTTTCGTCTTCCATCGTGATATAATCCCCTTCAGATTTCCCATTCAAATTATTAATAATACGATATACGCGCTTTAATCCTGGTGTACTCACTTTTTCAGGATTTGCGCTAATTTTAATCGTATCCATCATCTCCCCATTTTCTCCTTCAATAGAAACGAGTTTATACACTGCGCCAAGCGCCGGCTGATCATATGCAGTAATGAGCTTAGTACCAATCCCCCACATGTCTATTTGTGCCCCTTGCGACTTTAAATGCATAATCGTATCTTCATCTAAATCGTTGGAAGCAACAATTTTTGTCTCTGTAAACCCTGCTTCATCTAACATTTGACGAGCTTTTTTAGACAAATATGTTAAATCGCCGCTGTCTAAGCGAATCGCTGTAAAATTAATTTTATCGCCTAATTCTTTTGCTACTCTAATGGCGTTGGGAACTCCTGATTTTAACGTATCGTACGTATCAACTAGAAACACGCAGTTTTTATGGCGACGAGCATATTTATGAAATGCAATATATTCGTCTTTATAAGCTTGCACCATCGCATGAGCATGCGTTCCTGCAACTGGAATTCCAAATTTCTTTCCTGCTCGCACGTTAGAAGTAGCACCAAATCCGCCAATATAGGCTGCTCTTGTTCCCCAAATAGCAGCGTCCATTTCTTGAGCGCGGCGTGTTCCAAATTCCATTGCCACTTGATCTCCTACTACATGTTTGATTCGAGCTGCTTTTGTCGCAATCAGCGTTTGGTAATTCACAATATTCAAAATAGCTGTTTCTACGAGCTGAGCTTCAATTAATGGTGCTTCTACACGTAAAATTGGTTCATTATGGAACACAAGCTCACCTTCACGCATACATCGAATCGTTCCAGTAAACGTAAGGTCTTTTAAGTAAGCTAAATAATCTTCTTTAAAACCTAATTCTTCATGCAAGTAGGTTAAATCTGATTCGCTAAATTTAAATGCTTTAATATATTCAATAATTCTTTCTAATCCAGCAAAAACAGCATAGCCATTCCCAAAAGGAAGTTTGCGGAAGAAAACTTCAAAAACAGCCTTCTTTTGATGAATATTATCTTCCCAGTACGTTTCTCCCATGTTAATTTGATATAAATCGGTGTGTAGCATTACGCTGTCATCTGTAAACATATTCATTGATTTCCTCCACTATTATGTCCTTAAATAATTTCTGCTCCGAGGCAAGATTTAAAATGTTCAAGCGCCCACTCATGACCTTTTTGATTAAAGCTTGCTACGGCTTTTTCATAAATATAAATAGCAAATCCTTTATTATAGGCATCTACTGCTGTATGAAGTACACAAATATCCGTACATACACCTGCTAAGTAGACATCGGTAATTTGTCTTTCTCGAAGTTTAATCTCCAGATCCGTTCCAGCAAATGCGCTGTATCTTGTTTTATTCATCCATTCTACATTTACCTGTGATTGATACACATTATATAAATCATTTAACTTTCCGTATAGCTCTCTTCCTGCAGAGCCTTCAACATTATGAGGCGGAAACAGCGCTGATTCTGGATGCAAGGAATCATTTTCTTTATGAAAATCAATGGCGAACACCACATACTCATTTTGCTCAATAAATTGACGCGTAATATCGCATATGAATGTTTCAATGTGTCGCCCTGGTTCTCCGCATGTCAAAGCTCCGTTTTCAGCTACAAAATCATTTGTATAATCGATGTTAATCAGTACTTTTTTCATTATGTTTCCCCCTCATAAGTGAAAATTAACAGTTAACATATTGTTAATTATTTGGATTGAAAGTTTTTCTTTTAATAGCGTGCTGTATAGATTGGCTTCATCACATTCATTTCAACAAACTGATAGAGCTTTGTTGGTTTTTTAGACGTTCTCGTCGTTGTTTTTCCGTCTACTTCTTCAATAAATGGCAGCATTCTTATTTTTCGTGCAAAGGCCTGATCACTTTTAATCGCTGCATCATCCGTTACGGTAAGCAGCACAGCCTGCAGCTCAGAATATGTAAACTGAGAAGGCAGAAATTTCTGGGCAATGGTCGTTTGCAATAAATCTTTCTTAATTTCCTTGATTGCATCTCGAATGATGATTTCATGATCAAAAGCTAAAGGCAATGAAAAGATTTCATCTATTTTAAATAATTCAACTCGAGCAGCATCATCATTCGCTTTTCGCTTTATTAGACTATCTTCTGGAACGATTGCATAATGTGCGTTTGTAATGACCCATCCTCTATCGTCCCTGCCAGGCTCATCATAGACACCATAGTGTTTTAAATGAATGTCCTTTACGCCCGTTTCTTCTTCGAGCTCTCTTTTAGCCGCTTCAAAAGCTGATTCATCAGGATGGACAAATCCGCCGGGAAGCGCCCACTTTCCTGCTTCGCTGTTCTTTTCTCCCTCTGCGTTCACCATTGCTCGTTGGATAAGCATTAATTTCAAACTCATTTTAGGTGGTTTGTATGGTTCTTTTTCTTCCGTCACAATCGTAAATACAGCAATATCTGACGTATAGCCATAGGGTTTAGGATATTCTTTTTTCGTTTGATTCGTCATTGCTTTTTTGTTCGACATTCATCATTTCTCCTGATCGCTCTTTTTACAATTAACAATATGATTAATGTTAATTATATTTGTTTTATGGAAAATGTCAATACTTTTCCCACTAATTATAAAGAGAAGGTAATTTATGTTGTAAATAACGTTATGTTTCGTATTTTTTAGATTTTATATGCATAAAAAGCTGAGTGAAGAAGTTCTAATTCACCTCCTCCCTCAGCTTTTTTTCCTTTTAATTAACGTGCTGCTAAACCAATCATCATTTTACCGTCTTTAAAATATTCAATGACATATTCAACAGACGGACAGTAAATAAATGCTTCTTCTGTAAGATCAGCTGTTTGTTGAAAAAATAGTAAAGCCTGAGCTAAATCGACGCTTACAGCTTTAGTTGCTCGTTTCCAAAATAAAACAACCTGATGTTCTTTTATATTCATCTCTTGAAGCCATTTTTTGATTTCTTCAATATGCCGGGTGGACTTTTTAATTAATACTTTTCGCCAATTAATTTGCATGATTGTTAAAAAAGGAAAGGTGTTTGAAAGTTTTTCGAAGTAAATGCTTGTCTGCTTTTTCGTTAGCAAATCTGCACTGTTACCCAATGTTTGAATATAATGTTCTACTTTTGTCATAATCATCCTCCAGTCGAAATTGGAGTTTGCTAGAATTTTCAGAGACGATCTCTACTCTTCTTGCTAAAAATCCTGCAGCTTTCCAACCGTGCTTTTTCTCAACAATTTTGATGTTTCACCTTTTTATACAAATTATTCAAAATAATTTGTGTATTTTAGTTTATCATAAAACTTAATCTTTGACTTTGATTATGCAAAACCTTATTTGTGTTTTGTCCAAAGAGCGAATTCCATAGAAGAAAAGCTATAAAAAAGTTGACATTCACATTTATAAAAGTTAATATACTTACTAAAAGTAACTTAATTGCATATAACAAACAAGGTGAAGAAAATGAACTATCAAACAGATGTGTGTATAATAGGAGCCGGACCAGGCGGTGCTCTACTGGCCTACCTACTGGCTAAACAAAATATATCAACTATACTGATAGAGAGATCTGATGAGCTTGGAAAAGAATTTCGGGGCGAACATTTAAATGAAGATGGAGAAATGATTCTTAAGAAACATCATATATTTGAAGAAATGGAAAGCTTAGGCCTCCTTCGAATGTCTAGGGTCGAATACTGGAAGGATGGACATGTATTCAAAACCATAGAATCTGAACTTGGACATGCAGGAATTCATGTTCCACAGCAGCATCTCCTTCAGTCTATAAATAACCAAGCAAGCATCCATCCCTCCTACAAACTTATGCTGGGCACAAAAGTAACGGAGCTAATGCAGAATGAAAAAGGACAATATACTGGAATAAAAGCTCAGCAAAAAGGCCGGGGTGAAATAATAGTTGAAAGTAAAATCATTATTGGAGCAGATGGCCGATATTCAACTGTTCGCAAACTTGCGCACATAAAAAACAATATTCATAATCATGGATACGATTTGCTTTGGGCAAAAATTCCTGCACCAGCCAATTGGGAGCCTTCTATTAAATTTGCACTTGTAGAACAGCAGCAGGTGGCGCTTTTTTCTCAAGCAAAAGGCTTTGTTCAAATCGGATGGAATATTGAAAAAGGCAGCTATCCTGCTCTTCGGAAACAATCATTTAGACCGTTTATTCAGCGTTTAATAGACGCTTTCCCTAGCTTAAACCTTTCAATAGAAAGGTTTATTACGTCGTGGTCAGACTTTACGCTTCTTTCTGTGCAAAGCAGCATAAGCGAAGTATGGTCAAAGCATCACCTGTTATTATTAGGGGATGCTGCTCATACGATGACTCCAACTGGCGCTTTTGGATTAAACGAGTCATTAAAAGATGCTGACTTACTGTCTGACTTACTGCATCAAGTTTTTTATCAAAACAAAGAGATTTCAGAAACATTGAGACAGTTTGAACAGAAAAGAAAGCCTAAATTAATAACTCTTGAACATATTCAGTTTCAGCGAGAAAAAGAATTCTCGTCCCATTTTATTTCTTCTTAAGCCTAAAAAAAGAGATTCCATAGATAAATGGAATCTCTTTTTTTAGCAGTTGTTCTATGTAAGTTCTCTTTTATGTATATTCCGCGAAGTTAATCTTGCTTTGCCCGCTGCCATTTTTGAAATTCAAGAAATTGTTTAAACTGCTCTTTGCTTATTCCTGACTCCGCTGCTTCTTTTGCTAACTCAAGCCACTCATCATCAATATCCAACGATTCAGATTTATCCATAGGCTCATGAATTAATCTATCAATACTCACGTTCAATGAGGTAGAAATTTTGTTTAGAAATTGAATAGATGGGTTGAGCTGAATTCCTCTTTCTACTGAAGATATGTACGATTTAGCAACACCCGCTCGGTTTGCAAGTTCTGTTAGCGATATTCCCTGTTTCGTTCTGAGATCTCGAATACGTTGGCCAATTGTCATTTTAATCACCCTTACTAATGCTTACTTATCGATAATAATACCATAATTTCACTTTACCGTGCATTATAAATAAACGTTCTTACCATAAAGGGGTGATTATACATCTAAAAAAGGGTGATTATGCATCTAGTGAAGATAGCTTGAGACTGGTTATAAAGGTTATCTATACTTAGGAACGCTTTATTCCCTTATCATTGTATCGGCTAAGCATTTGAACTAATGCTTTGTAGAAATTGTCTAACTTCCTCGATGCTTATACCTGTTTGTTTTGCTTCCATTATGAGCATAACCCATTCTAAGTCTAACGTATTTTCGTCTTTAAAATTCATAATTCTCCTCCTTTCTTCTTTTTTCGAAATTGATAACGTTTTCTTTTTAGTGTTTTTGGGCATTCTCCCTTATTTATCACTATGGTTTTACAGTATAATGGATATTACTAGAACATTAGACATTTTTTAATTACTAAAAAGCACCTATTTTTTTGAAATTTTTGTCTATTCTTATCATAATAATTTTACCGTTACACAAACGCTACAGTTAGACACTAGGAGGATTGTTTTTATGCCTTTTCTGCATACGGCGACAGAAAAAATTTACTATGAAGTTCATTCGCCCGCGTTCACTGACCAGACAGACACCATTGTGATGATTCATTCTGTTATCACTGATCATACGCTTTTTGATTCTATTACTGCAGAATTAACCCAACATTATTGTGTTATTCAATACGATTTGAGAGAGACAGGAAACAGCGCCTCCGCTACAGGGGAAATATCGTTTGAGACTCATATTGAAGATCTTTTCCACTTATTACATACGTTGCATATAAAGAAATGTTACTTAGTTGGCGTGGGATTTGGAGGACAAATCGCTGTTAAATTTGCTGCTCGCTATGAATTTCTTATTGAGGGACTGATACTATTGTCTCTTCCTTTTTATTCCGATAGCACCCTTCAAAAGATTAAGAGATGTTACAACGAAGAAAGTAAAAACCAAATACCGGTAGATAAAATTTTCGAATTAGGCAAACTAGAGAGTTTGGAACCTACAAACATACAACAGATAATTGAAAAACTAAAAAAAATGGATCCCAGGGTATATTTCCGCTTTCTTAAACTATCTATTACAGACAATCTATTTCAAGAGTTGACTAGTATTTCACTTCCTGTACTCACTTTATCTGGCCAAAATGATTTGCTGTTTTCATCACAGTATCTGATTTCAAAAACGATGTTTTTAAAAAATTACAGTCATATGACCATACCTAACGCTCATTCTTCATTTCTAGTAAAAGAAAAAACAGCTTTACTCAAAGAAATTGTTATAGATTTTATTAAAAGCAATACACAACAACTGCCTTCTTTAAAGAATGATCCTATCAAAATACTTAAGAACTGGGAAAGTGACACAGCTATAGATATACAAAAAGATTTTCATGCACATACACCCTCTCTTAAAGTAGATTTTTTGTACTCTTTTTCCGTCTATGTAAATGGCCAGCTTATTACAGAAGGCTGGAATAAGCGCTTTGCTCAAGAAATCTTACTATATCTTATTTTTCATCATTCTATCAGCAGAGAACAGCTATGTGAAGCGCTGTGGCCTGACGTACCTTTAAGCAACGCCAAAAAGAATTTGCGCGTCTATTTGTCTCATTTAAAAAAGCTATTGAACGCAGAAAGCGCAGAGCCGGTTTTACTTGTTAACAGGCAGCTCATTTCTTTAAACGCCGATGTGTCAAGCGATGGATTAGACTTACTAACTGACCTTCAGTGGATTACCGAACAGTCTGATCCGGCGTTGAAATTCAAGGAAGCTGAACAGAGACTGCACCAATTGGTTCCTCATTATTTAACAACGATTTATGACGACTGGTTCCTTGATATCCGAGTAAAAATAGAGATTATTCTTCTTGACTTATTAATCTGGATGAAAGAATGGCTTTGTGAGAATGGAAAAGTTTCAAAAGCCGTATTTTTACTCATTAAATTTATTGATTTAGTAGAAGAAAAGGAATTCATTTATGATGAAATTGTCGATTGCTATATCAAGCTCGATAACAATGAAAAATCAGAGTACTGGCTCGATCAAAAAATGCGGTATTTAGTTGAATAAATCAGTCTCATTTATACCATCACCGTGCAGAACTGTACACACTTCTAACCTGTTACCGCAGAAACGGATTGGATGTAGTGCTTTTTGAGTGATATAATTTTTCACTTTCTATATTTCCGTATCTTTTTAGAGGCCTAAAGGAAGCTTCTTTTATTTATTTACCATTTTCCATCCATTATGAAATATAATAGGAGAAATAGTAATAGCTTTTGTATATAGAAAGCATTAAAAGAAAATGAGGTTGGGTTATGAGAGAAACAATTGTTGCAGCTTTAAAGAAAATTGAAGAAGATTACGACGTAAAAGTATTATACGCTTGTGAATCTGGAAGTAGAGCGTGGGACTTTCCATCTAAAGATAGCGATTATGATGTTAGATTTATTTATATTCATAAGAGAAATAAATATTTAAGCATTGACCCAATCGGTGTAGGTAAAAAGCGAGATGTAATAGAGCTACCTATTAATGACCTATTAGATGTTAGCGGCTGGGACTTAACCAAGACATTAAAACTTTTTAGAAAATCAAACCCACCTTTACTAGAATGGATGCAGTCAAACATTGTATATTACAAGGCGTATTCAACATTTGATAAAATGAAAGAACTACATTCTAACATCTTTACTCCTACTTCTTGTATATACCATTATTTAAATATGGCTAGAAATAACTTTCGAGAGTATTTACAAGGTGACGAAGTAAAAATCAAAAAATATTTTTATGTTTTAAGACCCGTGTTAGCTGCTAAGTGGATTGAGCAATATAATGAATTTCCTCCACTAGAATTCCCTATTCTCTTAGAGAAACTGTTACCAGAAGGAGAATTAAAAGAAGAGGTTAGTAAGCTGTTAAAGCGTAAAATTAGTGGTGATGAGTTAGATTTAGAACCACGCATCAATGTTATTAATGAATTTTTAAACTTAGAAATTGACCGTTTAGACAAATACGTCAGAACTTTATCCGTAGAATTAGATGACCCTACATATGAATTAGATCAATTGTTTAGAGATACTTTAGACGAAGTTTGGAACTAAGTATAAACCAAAAAGGCTTATCCCTAATGCAAGTAGCAGCGGATAAGCCTTTTATCTATAATTTTTATTAAAGCGGTATATTATTATTCGTGTTTTTTGTGTCATTCAAATAGCTCTCCACATATATTTGTTCTGCATCTGTAGCATTTTTAATTCCATCCTCGGGACTAAATTCAATGTTTCTCCTTATGGCTACACGATCTGCAATGTAACCCATCGCTAACAAAAACACTATACATCCGCCTGCCCACAGCCACATTGTCATTTTAATACCCCCTCTTTCTTCTTTAGTTCACCTAGCGTCGCGTAATACAGCATATATCCTCCGCAGGATAAAAGCCCTCCAACAAATAAAATGGCAAGTTTTTTAATAACTATCCCCTCCACATTCTTTTAAACAAAACAGAACTAACAGATAATTCGACTTTATGTTAAACGTTTTTCCGTAAAAAGGAATTTAAATTAACATTCCCTATACTTACTATACGTTATAGCACTAAGAAAAGTTTCAGAAAATTACATCAATAATTCCCAAGTTGATTTTCAACAAATCTGATTATAATTTTTTAAGTTTCATCCTAAATAATTTCAAAAATACAAAGTTACTGCTACCAATCTATCTACAAAGCATTTGAGGCTTTACGCCGCTTCAATCAGATCTACTATTATTGCCAGATGCATTAATTATGATGCCGACTATCACTGCAGGTATGAACCAATTACCTCAACACTTAATTTCTCACGGTACAGCTTTAAGTAATACAATTCGTCAAGTTGCAGGTTCAATTGGTACGGCTATACTCGTTACAATTATGACGCAACAAACTACTGAACATCTTTCAAACTACACTAATACACTAACAATGATTTCTTTAGTAGGCAACTTAGTCAGTTAGGTACTAGCGATATTATGTCGCTATATGCTAAAGCAATAAAAACTTCGACTATGGCATTAACAATGCATTCTTATTTGCTACATTATTAGGTCTGGTTGCACTTTTACTCTCTTTCTTCTTGCGTACACCAAAGATTAACAGAGAGAAATAACAAAAAGCCGTTTCTTTGGTTAAGAAACGGCTTTTTATTTTAATAAACAATTGTATTTAAAGCATATATCTTACATTTGGATATCATATTTAGATTCAAATGTAGACACTTTTTCTTTAGCATCTAAAAATTGTGTTTCAGCAGCTTTTGTGTTTTCTTCTAAAGTTGATTTATCCTTACCACTTTCTTTTTGTAGAACTTCTAGCATTTCAACTTGCTTATTTAATGACGAAGTTACGCTAGTGACTGCGGAATTCAATTGATTATATTCTTCAGTACTAAAGCTATCTTTATATTTCTCCAACTCTTCCTGAATAAGCTTTATTCTTTTCATAGGCATTCCTTGTATAGACTTAATAGCCTCAGTTGCGTCTGCATCAATTTTTTCATAATCGTAGCTATCTGCATTAAAATCTTTGTCTAACTCAATCGTGTTCACTGCATTAAAGTGCTGAGTAATATCGGCTTTCGTTAATACAATATGCATATGAGTACCTATTGCAGCCTCGTACACATCTACTGCCGAACCGTAACGTTTTTGAGCTTTTATTGCTTGATCATTACTTAAATTGTCTATCTCAGTTTTTAAGTCTTTTAAGTGTTTGTCTATTTCACCATCATCGCCTTGAAGAATATTCTTGCTTTCAATTGACTTTGCAAGTATGTTAAAGTCTGCTTCAAAAACAAGATAATCATCAGATTCCATATATCCTTTTTCTTTTGTATAGTCTTCATACTCGCTCTCTAATTTAGAGATTTTTTGTTCAAGTTTTTTCTGCTCTTTCCCCATTTGTTTCTGCTCTTGCTTAGCAGATGCTTGTTTTTGTTCTTCTTTTGTTGATCCACAAGCTACTAGACTAATAGATAACAACGATGCTACAAGTCCTAGGCCAATTTTTCTTAAATTCTTCATTTCTTTCTCCTTTTTTTGGTATGTAGTTTTTTCACCCAACCATGATAGCATATATTACGTAATCCAAAAGAACGATTTTAGCAAAAATATCAAGTTTTTAACAAATAAACCATTAAGAGCAACACTTTTTTCTACTAGTTCCGGAGATTTAAACAGGTCTTTTTTTCTCAAAGTTATTGAAAATTGTTGAATCGTTACACCTTTCACCTTGCGCAGGCTAAAAACTAATTAGGAAAAGTAAAAACCGTTTCACTGTTTAGAAAACGGTTATTTACTTCAACATATAATTCTATACTTAGAGTTAATGTGATATTTCAACCCCTAGTTCTGATTCAAAATAATAAATTTACAATTTTTTTAGCGCGTTGACTTGTTTTTCTAAAATGGAAATTAACCATTTTCTTCATAAAAATAGTACTATTTTCAAGAGGAACCTTTTATTTCTCCTGAAGATAGTACTACACTATATTAGATAACCTTTATTTTTGTTTTAGTTTTAATTGTATAATATGTATCTGCTACTAGTCCTACTGCAAGTCCACTAATCATCCCGTATGGTAATACACCCGGTACATTTTGATAAAAAGTGCCGATTAACATTGCAGCTAGGATGCCGAAAAGTACGCCTATCACAATATGCGAACCAAACTTCACCTGTTTTGCGGTATACATTCTTCCTCCTCCTCACTTTTTTTCCATTATATCACAACAGTATCGTTTATTTAATGATAACTGAGCGAGGAATGCGAATGTAATAAAACTGTAACCTTATATAACTATTTTAATACTACTCTTTTGGTGAATAAAATGTCATATGAGGCTTTTCTTCTTGATAATACGCTAAGCGATCTTGGAGCGTACCGGTGTGAAATTCAAATTTATGACCGTCCGGATCCGTAAAATAAATAGATTGTTTGTCTCTTTCGTCGCGGTTTCTTCGCGGTAAGATGGTTACATTATGCTGTTTTATCAGTTCTCTTGCTTCGTCAAAGTTTTCAATAGAAATAGAAAACGCTAAATGAGTATACGAATACTGAATGTCTGATCTAGGAATATTTTTTTCTTCATTTAACGCCAGCCACAATCCATTCAGACTAAAGTAAGCGGTGGATTTTCCTTTCACTAAAAGTTCTGCTTCTAGCACTTTCTGATAAAATATGATAGATTGTTCTAAATTTGACACAGAAAAGCACATGTGATTAATTCCTTGAATCATCTTTACCCCTCGCTTTCTAGAAAAAAGTATTACATAACTTTCCTTTTAGCACCTATTTTACTGAAAAAACATACTTTTTGCCATGTAAAGAGCTACTCCCCAAATCATACATGCAGAAGCCTTATTGACCCAAATCATTATTTTTCCATTTGAATCCATTTTTCCAACTGCTTTTCCTGCAAATGCTAAGGATAAAAACCATATCCACGAAACGCATACCGTAACCAGCGTAAAAACCCACTTTTCTCTTCCGCTGTACAGTAGAGAATTTGTTCCGATTACGCCCATAATATCCATTAGCGCGTGAGGATTTAACAAAGATACAGAAGCAGCAAATAAAACTTGCGCTTTCACCGTCATTCCTTCCTTTAATGACGTTTTTGAAGGTTCGCTCTTCCACGTCACAAAGCCCATATACGCTAAGAAAAGAAGACCTACTCCAAAAATAAGCGTTTGAAAAAATGAAAAAGCAGCGGCTGCTGCTGAAACTCCCAGCACTGCTACTAGAATTAAAATCGTATCACAAACAGAAGCCGTTACCACTACGGGAAGCGCCTGTTTGATCGTTCGTTGATTGGCTCCTTGATTAAAAACAAACACATTTTGTACCCCTAAAGGTAAAATCAAACCGAATGCTAACAACAAAGCATGTATAACCACTGTAAACATGTTGCTCTCTCCTTTCTCTTTTATCCTACAATTGACATCCCCTGTTGTCTCCATCCAAATTTTGATTTATAATACCAACCAAATTATAAAAAGGTGGTCTCACATGAACTGGACTCCAGATCCGGCTGATAAAAAGCCAATGCACAAACAAATTCAAGAGTATATGAAAGAGAAAATCATAAATGGAGAGTGGCCTATTGGAACTAAAATTCCTTCGCAACGCCATTTAGCTGCTAGCTTTTCTGTAAATAGAAGCACGGTGGTGACAGCAACCGAAAACTTAATTGCTGAAGGACTGCTCAGCGGAAACAAAGGCGGTGGCACCAAGGTCATTAACAATACGTGGAGCTTACTAGCATCAGGTTCTCACATGAACTGGAATTCATATGTAGAAGCAGGAATATACCAACCAAATTCCCCGACTATCCGCCATATTAACGAAGCTGAATTTCAACCGGGCATTATTCGTTTAGGAACTGGAGAGTTAGCACCTGACCTGCTTCCTTCCTACCAGCTTTCGGAACTATTTAGCGGAATTAATCATAGAAGCGTACACTTGGGCTACGAGCACCCGAGAGGAAATGATGAACTCCGACAAGAGTTAGTGAAGCATGTAAAAAAACGAGGCATTGAAACTTCTCCTTCATCTATTTTAATTGTATCCGGTTCACTTCAAGCCCTTCAGTTAATTTCAATCGGCCTGCTGCCTCCAGGTGCCAATATATTAGCTGAAAAGCCTTCTTATCTTTATTCTCTACCGTTATTTCAGTCCGCACAAATGAAAATAACGGGCGTTTCGTTAGACGAAGAAGGAATGCATTTAGCTTCATTAAAAGAACAGCATGTAAAAGAAAAAGGCACAGCTTTATATACAATACCGAACTTTCATAACCCTACCAATGTAACGATGAGTGAACAAAGGCGCCAAGCACTGCTTCGCCAGTGTGAAAGAATGCATTTGCCCATTATTGAAGATGATGCTTACGGAGAGCTTTGGTTCCATTCACCGCCTCCACTTTCATTAAAAGCTCAAGATAAAAATGGAATGGTTCTTTATTTAGGAACGTTCTCTAAAACATTCAGTCCAGGATTTCGAATTGGATGGATTGTAGGGCCTGAACATGTAATTGAGCGATTAGCTGATCTTAAAATGCAAGTTGACTACGGAGCCAGTTCCTTATCTCAATGGGCCGCTGCGGAAGCTCTCAAAACCGGAATCTATGACAAGCATGTGGCCAGCGTACGCTATAAATTAAAAGAAAAATCTCAGCAAACACTGGCTATTCTAGAGAAGTATTTGAAGAATCTCGCTGTGTGGAATGCTCCGAGCGGTGGTTTTTATTTTTGGCTTACGCTGCATAAGCCTGTTTCGATGCGGAAGTTATTTAAGCACTGTCTTGACGAAGGAGTTCTTTTAAATCCAGGCGCATTGTATGACCATGAGACTTCACAGCATATCAGAATATCCTTTTCTTATGCGACGCTTGCAGAATTTGAATACGGCATCAAAATAGTCGCAAAAAGCCTTAAGAATCTTTACAAGTGATTCTTAAGGCTTTCTTGAGTTAACGGCAGCTTTATAAAAAAAGTGAGCTTATTATGCTGACGTTCCGCTCGTATCTCTCCTTGATGCAGCTGAATAATTTGTTTTGCAATAGCCAGTCCTAAACCTGAACCATTCGCGTCCGTTCTTGATTCATCACCTCGATAAAATCGATCAAACAACTTTTCTACCTCAATTTTTTCACTGATGCTAATGCTGTTCCTAAAAGAAATAACTATGTAACCCTCGTCAATCTCCTGATTCACCTCTAATACGGAAGGCTTTTTGCTGTATTTCTTGACATTTTCGAGCAAGTTTTGAAATACTCTTACCATTTTTTCTACATCAACAAATGCATTCCATTCACAGGCAAAGTGAGTCTGAACGTCAATGCCTTCTCTTGTTAAAATTGGCTCGTACTCTCCTATTACCTGCTGAAGCAAACGTTTCATATCGACCTCATTTCGTTGAAGCTGAAGATCAGGACTCGTTAATTTTGTATAGTCGAACAATTCTTCTATTAAATCCGTTAAGTATTTTGCTTTTGAATCAACAATATATAAGTAGCTATCTAATGTTTCATCATCCATACTTTCTCTTTTTTTGATTAAATCTAGGTACCCAACGATGGATGTTAACGGCGTACGCAAATCGTGAGATACACTGGATATTAGCTGATTTTTTGCTTGCTCCAGCTCTCGTTCACGATCAAATTTTGTACGAAGTTGCGCAGACATTTTGTTAATGTTTTGACTTAATTCAGCCAGTTCATCTTTTCCTCGTACCTGGATGGTTGCGCCTAAATCTCCATTTGAGATTTTTTGAACTTGTTTAGAGATTTCTTTCAAATAACGAATATGGGAACGAATAAGTGCTAAGAAAACAAAAACAAAGACCACAACGGCGATAAAGAAAAGTCCAAACGCTAATACATTATATGCAGGGACATTCATTTTCTCTTCTTGTATATACCTGCTCAAAACAAGCCTAGCAATTAAAATAAAAATTAAATTGGTAGCCAAAAAACTTATAATGATAGCAAAAAGAAGCTTTACACTTATTCTTCTCATATTCTGTATCCTACGCCCCATATGGTTTTAATATAAATTGGCTTTTTCGGATTATCCTCAATTTTTTCGCGAATCTTTGTAATATGAACCATTACGGTATTATCCGATTTAAACGCATCTTCTTGCCATACGGCTTCATATATTTTCCCCATACTCATCACCGTTCCTTTGTGTCGTACCAGCAGCTCTAAAATATCAAACTCTTTTGGTGTTAAACGAATCTCGTGGCCGCGCACAAAGACAAGCCGGGTGCTGCGGTTAATTTCCAAATCGCCAATTTGAATAATATCGCGCTCAGCACGTTCATTGTATTTTTTATAGCGTCTAATTTGTGATTTTACTCGTGCGATGAGCTCGAGAGGATTAAATGGTTTTGTTAAGTAATCATCTGCGCCTGCTGTTAACCCAGAAATCTTGTCCATATCTTCTGACTTAGCCGACAGCATAATAATGGGCATGTTTTTTTCTTCACGTATTTTAAAAGCAGCATCGATTCCATTCATCTGCGGCATCATAATATCTAATATAATTAAATCTACTTCTTGTTCCTCTAAAAGCGCTAATCCAGATACAGCATTAGAAACTTTCAGCGCTTCAAATCCTTCATTTTCTAAGTAAATAGCAATTAAATTACGAATTTGCTCATCGTCATCTATAATTAAAATTCTGTCTTTCATTTACAAACTCCTTATATCTGATTTTTTTCGCATGTAAAAATATATGCAGGAGGAACATTTCTCCACTCTTTTTCCACTTTAATCTGAGGGAAAAACGAGCGGATCAGCTGTTTTTTTAAATTCGTATACTGAAACGTAATAAATTTCCCTTCCTTCGCTAATACGCTGCGCGTGTTTTGCAAAATACAGTCCGACACTTCAGACGTTAAAGAAGCAAAAGGAAGACCTGATAGTACGTAATCCACTTTTGGAATATCATACTGTATCAAGTACTTTTGAACATGTTCAGCGGATCCGTGTATCACATACACATTTTTTTCATCTCTTACTTGTTCCTTTACTTTTTCGTAAAAATGCCGATTGTATTCGATAAGAAGCAAAGTTGTACAAGCACTTCGTCTTCTTATTAATTCACGGGTAAAAACTCCGGTTCCTGGCCCGTACTCTACTATACAGTCTGCATGTTCAAAATCAATCCCTTTTACCATTTTTTCCGCTAAGTGCGTAGAACTTGGCAAAAGTGCTCCTACCGTTCGCGGCTGGTGAAAATATTGATACATAAAAGCTAAATTCATTTGCTATTCCTTCTTTCTACTCTTTCTTTCTAGAATAGAAAAAAAATCTAAAGAAACGTTAAGTAAATTTCTTAAGAATTCTTAAGAAAACAAAAAGGAGGATGGGACATAACGGAATTAACCCAATCTAAAGACGAACAAATTGGATTAATAAACTCATATGGATTGCTCTTGACACCGCTGTTGATTTCCGTGCAAGACTTCGCTTTCCGCGGGCGGCCGGTAAGCCTTCTCGTCGCTTCCGCTTCTGCGGGGTCTCACCTGTTCCGCTTTTCCCGCAGGAGTCTTCGCCTTGCCCTCCAATCAACAGCTAGAAGCGGTGAAACCAACGTTCATAATAACAGTAAAAAACCCGAATGATCAGTCAATAATATCGATTGATCATTCGAATTTCCCTTTAACTAAAATATTTTTATCCAGCCTCGTTTAAAAGATAATTTATCGTAAATAACATCCGCTATTTAAGTCGAAGGTGGCTCCTGTATAATGTTTTGCTTGAGGGCTCAGTAAAAAAAGAACCGTATCTGACACATCTTGAGGCGTAACAAAGCTTGGAATCAGCTGATGAGCGATGTATTCATTTTTGCGCCACTCTGGAATATTTTTCATCATATCGGTATTTACCATTGTAGGTGCTACGGCATTCACCCGGATATAAGGAGAAAAATTCATCGCACAGCTCTTGGTTAATCCTAGTATTGCTGCTTTAGACATTCCATATATAGCATCGGAGCTTCCTTCCATTCCTGACACGGACGATAATTAATAATCGCTCCTTCCGTTTCTTTTTTCATTAATAATTCGCCAAAGTACTTGGAAAAATAAACATATCCTTTAATATTAATGTCCATCACAAAATCTATTTCGTTTTCTTCATAGTCCAATAAATTTTTTCCTAAATATACGCCCGCATTATTGACTAACCCATACAAGTTTTTATCTTTTATTTGGTAAAAAAGATCTTTTACATCCTTTCCTTTTTTTAACGTCTACTACGTGTGTTTCAATATGGCCCTTTGTATCTTCAGCCAGCTGTTTCAAAGCTCCATCGTTAATGTCACAAGCAATAACTGAATAGCCCTCCGACACACACTCTTTTACAATTTCTTTTCCAATTCCAGAACCTGCACCCGTAACGATCATCCATTTTTCTTTCATTTCGACACCTCTTATTTACTTCTGTTAGAAACACTTGTTATGTAAATATTCAAACATTTATTATACCATTATTTTCTATATAGACATCCCTTTCTTGCATTCTTTTTTAGCTTGCCTGACAAAGCGCGTATAGTTTTTTATGGGAGTGATAACGATAAGACAGTACATTATTTCAAACAAGAAAGAGATGATAAGACGTGGCAAAAGTACTTTATATTACAGCTCATCCTCACGATGAGTCTCAATCATTCAGTATGGCAACTGGAAAAGCATTTATCGATGCTTACAAAGAGCACAATTCAAGTGACGAAGTTGTACATATTGACCTTTATAAAGAAAATATCCCTCATATTGATGCGGATGTATTTAGCGGATGGGGCAAACTTCAGTCTGGCTCGGAACTTTCTTCTCATGAACAGGAAAAGGTCAATCGCCTTGCAGAATTGAGCGAACAGTTTGTAGCAGCAGACAAATATGTTTTTGTAACGCCTATGTGGAACTTTTCGTTTCCACCCGTTATGAAAGCCTATTTAGACTCTGTAGCCGTAGCGGGTAAGTCATTTAAATACACGGCAGAGGGTCCTGTGGGGCTATTAACGGATAAAAAAGCGCTTCATATTCAAGCACGCGGAGGCATTTATTCTGAAGGCCCTGCAGCTGATATGGAAATGGGACATCGTTATATTGGGATTATGATGAATTTCTTCGGAGTCCCTTCGTTAGACGGCATTTTTGTGGAAGGGCATAACGCAATGCCAGATAAAGCCCAAGAAATTAAAGAAAAAGGAATAGCAGAAGCAAAAAAACTTGCCCAAACTTTTTAATATAAAGAGGCTGTAACAAAAATATTTTAATTGAAGGAAGATCCGAACGAGGACTCTTAATGGAGCATCAACTTTGTTCGGATTTTTCTGTTGGTAAGGTGCACGTAGCTTTCATGCATGGTGGCTGCTTCCAGCAGTTAATTGGAGGGCAAGGCGAAAACTCCTGCGGTAAAAGCGGAATAGATAAGACCCCACAGGTGCGTAAGCGACGAGGAGGCTCATCGCCCGCCCGTGGAAAGCGAAGTCTTGCACGGAAATTAACTTCGATGTAACAAGCCATTCATACTAGACCATTTTCCCCCATTTGTTCATCTTTAGATGGAAATGATTTTGTTATGTCTAAGTCTCTTTTCTACGCGAAAAAACTGTCTCTTTCCCTTTCGATCCACCTGTCCATTTCTCTATCACTTTTTTCTACAAGTCTGTTAACGAGAATATCATGCCAAATATAATTTTCAAGTAAATTAATGTTGACTGCGTTATTTGTATAGTACGCCATTTCTTTATGACCATAAATCATTTCACTGCTGTCAACAGATATAATAAACCAGTTTTGATTCCCAATGTTTTCGGTATAGCTCGTATGACGGTGACTGTCAAATTCCTCCATCTCTTCATCTTGTTCAAACACAATTCCTTTTAGTGTGACTCTCTCCCTTAGCTGTAATAAAAGAGGCTTCAACTCATTATAAATATCGGGCCAAAGCGAGATGACAATTTTATTTTTTGCTTTTAACAATAGCGACTCACAAAAAGCAAGAATGGCTGTTTCTCCTTTCATCGTCATAACCCTGCTTTCTTCTATAGACTCTGCAGTTTCAAGACGTTTAAGCGTTGCGCTAACGTCTTCATACGTTTCGTTCCATTTTTTCTGCAGCGAATGTAAAAAAGCATCGACGGGCAATGACGTGTACTGAGTGCCATCATTGCTCTCTTCTTTTAACACCATGCCTTTTTCCTCTAGTGCTTGTAAAATATCGTATACACGTGCTCTTGGCACACCTGAATGTTTACTAATGCTATAAGCAGTGGAAGATCCTTTTTTGACAAGCGTCACGTATACTTTTGATTCATACTGATTAAATCCAAGCGACTGTAGCTGCTGAATAATATTTTCCATAAAGGAAACCTCCCTGTTTTTTAAGTTATTTGAAATTTTCATCATTTACATATTTACAACTGCTTTTTATATAGTTACTATTTAAGTAGTCACTATATATTATGACATGAGGAAGGTGCTTTATGGAAGAATTAAGTTTACAGATTGTTCTTTTGCTTTTACTATTTGGTTTTTTAGCTGCATTCATCGACTCTGTAGTTGGCGGAGGCGGTTTAATTTCAACGCCTGCCCTTTTATTTTTAGGCCTGCCTCCCGCTGCTGCCTTAGCTACAAACAAATTAGCCGGAACGATGGGCGTATTAACGAGTACCATTCGATTTGTCAAATCCGGAAAAGTCGATTTTCGCGTCGTAGGTAAATGGTTTCCTTTTGTATTTATTGGCTCTTTAGGAGGTTCAATCACCGTTCATTTTCTATCGTCTGCTTTTTTGAAACCAGTTATTTTGATTCTCCTTGTTTTAGTTGCTATTTATACAATCTTCAAAAAAAACTGGGGCACCACGTCCACGTATAAGCCGCTGTCTATTAAGAAACTTATTTTCTTTACTGCACTTATTTTTATTATTGGCTTTTATGATGGATTTTTAGGAGCAGGCACAGGTTCATTTATTTTATTTGCTTTTTTATTTATGGGATTTGATTTCCTGCAGTCAGCAGGCAGCGCAAAATTTTTAAATTTCGGCAGTAATTTAGGTGCTTTGCTTGTATTTTTATATTTTGATTCTGTTGTATTTTCTTACGGATTAATTATGGGGTTTGCGATGATTGTGGGTTCTTTCGTTGGATCAAATGTCGCTCTATCAAAAGGCGTGACGTACGTCCGAACGCTTTTTATTCTTGTCACTTTAAGCCTTATTAGCAAAAACATATTTGATTATGTAAATCAGTACAAATAGATCAATAGTTTCTTTAGAACTATAACAATGAACCTATATATCTATTAGATGAATAAAACCACCTCTTACTATTTTCTTATTTTTGGGTAAATGTGTAAAAAAACACTAAAATTGTTGTATACTGGTCCATGTTGTTTTACATAATTTAGAAATATTATACAGAGGTGAACATTTTGTTTAAGAAATTCAGGTTTTTATGGTTTATTTTGCTGATCTTTGCACTTATTTTTGTCAAAAATACGTTCTTTTCTTCTTCAGAGAACGCTGCTGAGACTCTAGCAACGTCAGATGTTCCACAAGCCGCGGCTACTTTCAAAGAGGGAAACAATCAGCAGGACGGAGTCATTATTCAAAAATACCGCAAACAGCTAGATGCAGCGCAGAAAAAAAGCGACGAAAAAGCGACGAAAGAAATACAAGAAAAAATTTATGAAGACGGAAGACAGGCGGCACTAAACTTTTTACCTCGCAATAAATTTCAAAGAACTTTTTCCCAGCCTTCTAAAAAATCGGCCGATGACATTTACAATTTTCTAATTGCCCAAGTGGGGTTTGGAGGATATGATTCTCTTTATCAAGAAGCAATAGCCGCAAAAAAAGAAGCAGCTTCTTCTACTGATGAATTAAATATGAGTGGCATTCAAGCTAAAACCGCTGCACTTACATACGGCACACTAGTACAAAGAGAGCAGCTGCTTGTTACAAGTCTTGCCTATGACTTAAGCAGCGTAGGCGTCATTTCTTCCGATACAGCTAAAGATATTGATAAAAAAGCTACTCATATGCTGGAAATTAGAAAAGAAGGAATAAATACTGCTATGCAAGAATAGTTTTGCAAAGTGAAAAGCAGCAGGTAAAAACTGCTGTTTTTTTATTCTAACGTTCAGGTATTTCACTATTTTAATAGCCGATCATTTAATAGCACTGGTTAAAGCTTTCATACAATGATATAAAAATGGAGGTAATTTCTATGAAAGAAGCGATTGTTTATCAATACGATGCGTTCAGTACGCGCCCTAATAAAGGAAATCCTGCGGGAATTGTGTTTAACGGAGATGATTTTTCAGCTGAAGAAATGCAGAAAATTGCTTATCAAGCGCAGTTTAACGAAACGGCTTTTATCATGAAGTCTTCCCGGGCTGATTTACGAATTCGATATTTTACACCCGGACAAGAAGCAGATTTGTGCGGTCATGCGACCGTCGCTTCTCTTTATGCTTTACATAGTAAAAACAAACTTCCAAAAACTACATTTACAGTGGAAACAAATGCTGGAATTTTGCCGATGACTGTACAGAATAGAAACGGACGACCTGTTATCACCATGAGTCAAGCTTCTCCGCAGTTTCATCCGTTTTCAGGTTCAAAAGAAAAACTGGCAAAAGCTCTTAATCTTCATATTGACGACCTTGATCAAAGACTTCCTATTGTATATGGAAGCACAGGGAACTGGACGCTTATTGTACCTTTAAAAAATTTAGATGCCTGTAAAAAGATGAAGCCTAATCAAGAAGATTTTCCTCATATTTTAACAGATATGCCAAAAGCATCTATTCATCCCTTTTGTTTTGAAACGATTCACTCAGAAGCTCATATGCACGGAAGACATTTCTCTTCACCATTTTCAGGTACGGTAGAAGACGCCGTAACTGGAACAGCATCAGGCGTAATGGGCGCCTATTATGCGAGATATGTGGACCAGCAAGATAACGAGCGCTGGCAATTTGTGATTGAGCAAGGACAGGAAATAGATAAAGATGGCTTCGTTCATGTAGAAATTACAAAAAAAGCGAATACGTATGGTGTGGTAATCGCAGGAGAAGCTGCCTATGTAACCAAGCAAATCGTTTCTCTTTCCTAATAAAAACGTGTCCGCCTATTTGGCGAACACGTTTTTTTGTTTAGTAAATAATAGCCTGTACGCTCATTATTGTAACGGTTAAAATAAGAATCACGTTCCCTATAATTAACCACGGCTTTGCGCTTCCCCTTCTACCTTTAATAGCCGTGATTAGTCCAGCAATGGGCAATAAAGCCATAACGATGACCCAAATTTTACGAAGAATGCTGGAATCCAAATAAAAACCAAACTGCATCATCGCAAATAACACGACTGTGATAAGGAAGAAAAGTGTAGGCACAGCTAAATGAATGCCTCTTGGTCTCATTGAGTAGTACACAACATCACTTTCTTTCTATGTAAAATCTTACGTAAAATAACGTTATCATTTACAAAGAGTTTTGACAACTTTTTGAAGGATTTTGTCAACAAATTTTAATAATCCAAAAGAAATTACTTCTCACTCAGCTGTTCGAATACTGCTGGAAGTGCAGAAATAACGTCGCTTGCTAACATATCTATCATTGTATGCCCCTGATCGAGCAGCACATCCGCTGCTTTTCCGTGAACATATACCGCATTGCTGATTGCTTCTTGAAGAGAATCATGCTGCATAATAAAAGCGAGGATGATCCCTGTTAACGTGTCACCCGTTCCGCCTTTTGCAAGTCCCGCGTTTCCAGTGGTATTTACGTATTGTTTTCCGTCCGGTGTTGTAACAATCGTGTTTGGACCTTTTAATACAAGATACACACCATTTTCCACTGCGTATTGTCTAGCTATTGAAAATCGATTTGCTTCTACTTCGGCGATTGTTGTGTCCACGAGCCTTGCCATTTCTCCCGGATGAGGCGTTAAAATCGTGGCGTGTTCTCTTTCTTTTACTTCTTTGTCTAAATGGGGAAGATGAAAAAGAGCATCGGCGTCCACCACAACAGAAACCGGCTGGTGAAGCACTTGTTCGACGACTTTCTTCGTTTCTTTCGTTCTGCCAAGCCCTGGTCCGACTGCAATTGCATCATACTTACCTTCTTCTAAAGGAATCTCGCCTGCAAAAAATCCATCTTTGCTTGGACATGGTTTATACATCACTTCCAGCATGTGAGCAGCTGCAATCGCATGAATATCGCTCGGAAGCGCAAGCGTTAAAAGTCCCGCTCCGCTTGTGAGCGCTGCTTTTGACGTTAGCATCGGCGCTCCGGGTGTTTGAAGCGAACCTCCTATTACGATTCCTTTTCCATGTGTACCTTTATTGGACGAAGCGTTTCGAATGGGAAAAGATTGTTTAATATGCTGAGTTGACCATACTTCCTTAAGAGATGAACTTTTTTCAATTGCTAGCGGCGGAATACCGATATCTACTACAATCAATTCACCGTAACTTTCTTTGCTCGGGTATGTAAATGCCGTGACTTTCGGCTGCTGAAGCGTAATCGTAGCATCTGCAGGTACCGTAAGCTCTTGCTTCTGTTCCATTACTCCACTTGGGACATCGATGCTGTATATGTAAGCATTAGAATCGTTTATTTTTTTTATAATGTTATCGTAAGGAGATTTGATGCTGCCTTTTACGCCTATACCTAATAAACAATCAATAAGAACCGTATACTTTTTCACAGAGAAGTTGTCTCCAGCCGATTGCCACGTGAACCCGGCATTTTCATAGATGATCATGGCTTTTTTAGCCGCGCCTTTTATTTTTTCCCGTGCAGGAACTACCCAGACGTCAACTTTATAGCCTTTTGACTTCAAAGCACGGGCAATAACAAAGCCGTCTCCTCCATTGTTTCCCGTTCCTATAAGCAGCCCTATGTTTTCATGTTTTTTGATTCGCTCACTCAGCGCGTTGGCAGCAGCCTGCCCGGCATTTTCCATAAGGGACTCTTCACTCATCCCAATTGTATTCATCACATAATCATCCACTTGATACATCTCTTGATTCGTTACAATTCTCATTATGCTGCTCCTTACTGAAACGGAAATGGTTCATCTGTATTTACCGTTCCTTTTATTTTCGTTATAGTTAATTGTTCTCCTTTCACCCAATCTTCAAACGAGAAAATGAGAGGCTTTGCTTTTCGTCCAATCCCCACAATGACTTGCAGCGTCTCCGGTACATATGCTACTGTATGAAGCGTTCCAGCAGAATTCCGGTAATCTTCTTTAAAAATACCGTATTCATCTTCATTAAATAAAGAAAAAGCTTCAAGAGGCGATAGCTTTTTTTCAATATGATCTCGAATATGATCGAGCCTTTCCTTTGACTCTACCAAATGATGACGATTTTCTTCGACCAGCTGATTAAAATGGTTCGTACACCCCATCATCGTCCCTCTTTGTACATGAACGCCTCGTCCAGATGCTTCGACTACTGCTCCCTGTCCGCTGCGGTCATAAATGGAATAATTAAACGCATGACGATGCGGTGCTCTTTCTAAAATAGCAACAGCCTCTTCTGTCGTTTCACATGTTTCTAAAATAAACCGAGCGAGCGTACAGCAAATAAATCCGTTTGTTTGACGGCGGCGATTAACAAAATGATAGCCAATTGCCAGTCCTTTTTCATTCATTCCATCCATTCGCCCAATCATTCTCGTTCCAAATCCGACGCTTGCATATCCTTCATTTGGCTGAAAAAGCAAAAATCGACCTTCGTACGTTTTAGGATGATAATCATAGTTTCGTACATACACGCCGTGTTGCATAAGAGCCGAACATCCCGTTTTTTTCCACTCTTGCTGATACCCGCTGTACTCATGAATAACGTCTTCAAGAGGCCGATCTAAGCCTTCTGCTAAGCCCACTAGCTCATCCCACAGTCCCCGAGCAAATAAGTCGTAATAATGACGAGCTTCTTTGGCTATCGTTTGATAGCTTCGTAATGAACATTTTCTTCTTTTTTGATGATTTTCAAACAGCTTTGTTCCTTTATGTAATTTCCCTTGCATTTCACCAAGCTCTCGGTAAGAGCCTCGCCCTTGAATAACTTCTACCTGTATTTCTTTCACTTCTATCACTCCAATTTTCCAGTACCTTTATTGTGCAGCAAGCGCTCTATTCTTTGCAACTTTCTCCTCTCATAGAACTCTCTTCCTTTGAATACAGTTATAAAGAAACAGGTCGAAAGATTGAAAAGCATTATCATAAGAGGTGATCATATTGCTAAAGGAAGTTCAGCTAGAGATTCAGCGAAGAATCGCCTATCTGCGCCCAACACAAAAAAATGACGGGTCATTTCGCTACTGTTTTGAAACAGGCGTTATGCCTGATGCGTTTTTAATTATGCTTCTTCGCACCTTTGATTTAGATAAAGAAGTGTTGATTAAACAATTAACCGAACGGATTGTTTCCCTTCAAAATGAAGATGGTCTTTGGACGTTGTTTGATGATGAAGAACATAACTTATCTGCCACTATTCAAGCTTATACAGCTCTTTTATATTCAGGATATTACCAAAAAAACGACCGGATTTTGCGAAAAGCAGAAAGATATATTATAGATTCAGGAGGCATTTCGCGCGCTCATTTTCTCACAAGATGGATGCTTTCTGTTAACGGTCTATACGAGTGGCCAAAGCTATTTTACCTCCCGCTTTCTCTTTTGCTCGTGCCTACCTATGTACCGCTTAACTTTTATGAATTAAGCACTTATGCCAGAATTCACTTCGTTCCGATGATGGTAGCAGGAAACAAAAAATTTTCGCTTACTTCTAGGCATACACCTTCTCTTTCTCATTTAGATGTAAGAAAACAGAAACAGGAATCGAAGGAAACTGCTCAAGAATCACGCGCTTCAATTTTTTTAGTCGACCATTTAAAACAGCTGGCTTCTTTACCTTCTTACATCCACAAACTTGGTTATCAAGCAGCCGAGCGTTACATGCTAGAAAGAATTGAAAAAGATGGCACACTCTACAGCTACGCCACCTCTACTTTTTTTATGATTTACGGTCTTTTGGCTCTTGGCTATAAAAAAGATTCATTTGTGATCCAAAAAGCAATTGACGGGGTTTGTTCACTACTTAGTACATGCAGCGGCCACGTGCACGTAGAAAACTCCACGTCAACCGTTTGGGATACCGCGCTGCTCTCTTACGCTCTACAGGAAGCAGGTGTACCGCAGCAAGATCCCATGATTAAAGGCACAACTCGCTACTTAAAGAAAAGACAGCATACAAAGCTTGGAGATTGGCAGTTTCATAACCCAAATACAGCACCTGGAGGCTGGGGGTTTTCCGATATTAATACAAATAACCCTGACTTAGACGATACGTCTGCTGCTATCAGAGCTCTTTCTAGAAGAGCGCAAACCGATACAGATTATTTGGCGTCTTGGCAAAGAGGGATTAACTGGCTGCTGTCCATGCAAAACAAAGATGGGGGTTTTGCTGCATTTGAAAAAAATACCGACTCTATTTTATTTACTTATCTGCCGCTTGAAAATGCAAAAGATGCAGCGACGGATCCGGCTACTGCCGATTTAACCGGTCGAGTGCTTGAGTGTCTCGGAAACTTTGCTGGTATGAATAAATCCCACCCTTCGATTAAAGCTGCAGTAAAATGGCTGTTTGATCATCAATTGGATAACGGGAGCTGGTACGGCCGGTGGGGAGTTTGCTATATTTACGGAACGTGGGCCGCTATTACAGGACTCCGTGCTGTAGGGGTTTCTGCTTCTGATCCGCGTATCATCAAAGCTATCAACTGGCTCAAAAGCATTCAACAAGAAGACGGTGGATTCGGAGAATCATGCTATAGCGCTTCTTTAAAAAAATATGTGCCACTATCGTTTAGCACCCCTTCTCAAACGGCTTGGGCTCTCGATGCTTTAATGACAATATGTCCGTTAAAAGATCAATCCGTTGAAAAAGGAATTAAATTTTTACTGAATCCAAATCTTACAGAGCAGCAAACTCATTACCCCACGGGAATTGGTCTTCCTGGACAATTTTATATTCAGTACCACAGCTACAATGATATTTTTCCTCTTCTTGCACTTGCCCACTACGCAAAAAAACATTCTTCGTAAAAAGGCTGGGACAAAAGGAGTTTAGCTGAAGGAAGATCCGAACGATGAATCGAGATTCTTGCTTGAGAATCCAACTCGTTCGGATTTTTTTATTTGTAGGATGAACGTAGACTTGCTCCATATATGTAGAGCAGTTAATGGGAAGCCAATTCTTGCACGGAAATCAACCGCGGTGTAACAAGCACTCCATACTAGCACATTGATCCCATTTGCTTGTCTTGAGATTCGATGGACGTAGTTGTGTCTCAATTTCTTTTTATACGTAAAAGCAGGTTTTTTAAGAAACAAGTGGAATACCTTTTTAAATGTTAGAAAAGAAAGGATGCATCAAATGAATAATGTTTCACCGCTTTTAAAAGGAAAAAACGTGATACTAAGAAAACCAAAGGACAGCGATGTAAATGACTATCTAGCATGCAAACAAACAAAAGAACTTATTCGCATGTACGGAGGCGATACCCGAAACTTAAAACCTCTTACATTACAAGATGCCAAGCGGCACGTCGAGTACATAAAGTCTCAAAAGCTGAATTGGTGCATTGAATATCAGCAGCGTTTTGTTGGAGAGGCCCGGCTGACCGTTAACGAGTACGACCGGCGCGCACGGTATGCAATTGGTTTATTTGATTCCTCCGTTTGGAATCAAGGGCTCGGCACTGAAGTTACAAAATTGGTACTTGCGTACGCATTTGAACACCTTCACTTGCACAGAGTCGATTTACGAGTGCTCGAATACAACCATAGAGCCATTGCTTGTTATGAAAAATGCGGTTTTGTAAAAGAAGGAATAGAGCGTGAAGGCGCTTTTATTGAAGAAGTATTTCAGACAGATCTTATCATGAGTATACTCGAACAAGAGTATTATCAGCTTTAGAGGAGAGAACCAGCTGTCATCATCGTACTTCTTTAAAAGTTCGTATAGCCCAAGCCTTTTGTGAATAAAGTAACATAACGATATAACCAAAGGAGCCAACGATGACAGCTTATGATTCCTCTTCTTTTGTATTTGTAACCATTGATAAACATGACATTGCCGCTTTTTTACTAATTGATATTATTTGCGGCACCACTATTTATGTAGCATGTAAACATTATCTTCACAATGAGCTTATTTCCATTGCAAGCAGCGCCCTTTTTCCCATGGTATGCAAGAAGGTTTCTCGACGTTAGATCAGCTTTTTACCGGTACCGGTTCTTTTAATGACAGCCAAGTGCGTTCCTTCTGCTGCTGAATCTCTACGGAGTGATTAAAAAATTTAGAAAGATGCGGCTCAGTGAGCTGGTCTTTCGTTTTCCCAGAAGAAAACACTTCTCCTTGGCGCATACAAAGCGTATGGGTAAAGCACGGCAAAATTTCTTCTACATGGTGAGTAACGTAAATAAGCGTAGGCGCTTTTGGCTGCTCTGCCATTTTTGCAATCAGCTGAAGAAGCTGTTCTCGGGCCATTATATCTAGACCTGTACATGGCTCATCAAGTATTAAAAGCTTTGGTGAGGCCATAAGAGCTCGGGCAATTAGCACTCGCTGGCGCTCTCCTTGAGAAAGTGTTCCGTACGCCTGGTTTTGTAAATCTGCGCAATTTAGCAGCTGCATTAATTCTATGGCTTGGTTCATATCTTTTTGCTCCACTTGTTCATATAAACCAATAGATGCAAATTTGCCGCTTAAAATCAATTCTAAAACCGTATCGTCATCTCGAAACCGCTGCTGAAGCGAAGAACTTACCCACCCGATTTCTTTTCTGAGCTCAGACAGATTTGTTTCTCCAAATTTCCTTGAAAGAACTTCTACTTGGCCTTTTGTAGGCCAGATATATCCGTTGATTATATTTAAAAGCGTCGTTTTTCCGGAACCATTTAACCCGAGCAAACACCAATGTTCCCCTTTTTCCACTAACCACGACACGTTTTTTAAAATTTCTTTTTCTGCTCGTTTTACCGAAACGTTCTTAATGTTGATCATGCTAACACTCCTATACTCTCATTTTTCATTATATATACTATAAAAGAATAATGATTTGTCCCATTTGTTAACTTGCTTTTCGTTTTTCATGCCAATTCTTTCAGCCACTTTAATCGAGGAGGAATTGTCAGGATCTATTAATGATATAATCTTCTGAAATTTCAGCGTATGAAGTCCATAATCTAAGCAAGCTTTTGCTGCTTCACTCGCATAGCCTTTCCCCCAGCAGCTGCGTAAAAATAAATAACCAAGTTCTGGATCTACCTTTCCGTCTACTTTTTGAAGAACCATGCCGCACTGCCCTAGAAACTCTCCTTTCTTTTTATCCTCAGCGATCCACATGCTAATGCCGTACGTTTGATAATGCTGCTTCATCCATTGAATCCAGCAGCGTGTGTCTTGTGCGCTTTTAGTAGAAGAATAATACTTCATTACTTCAGCATCCTCAAAGATTTTCAGTAAATTTCCTGCATCGCTTTCGGCCATGGCTCGCAGCGTCATTCGTTCTGTCTCAATAATCGTATGAATCCTCTCCTTTCCTACATTCCAACATCTACTATCTTTATTATCCGCTACTATTTTCTTTTCGTAAAGTTTTCCTTTTTTTATTTAAATGAACGAGAAAAAACGCACCAAAAAAGGCTGCTACACACAGCCCTTTAATCTGGATCACACGTTTTCCCGTACCGTAATACGTTATATATAGCACGTCCATCACTTGCAGATGTCTCTGTATATTGAATTGGCAGCAGTGAGAAAATAACATAATAGACTGAAAAATAAACAAATTGATAGCAAAATATATCTTCAGGCAGAATATTAGCCATAATTAATCCATTTATTATAAAAATAGTAAGCAAATTAAACAGTACACCACCCGCATACACCACTGCATGAGAAATGCGACTGTCATTCTTAAGATTTTCATATTTACAAAACGAGTCTAAAAAATAGACTGACTTAATTTTAAACTTCCCCATTTTAAGAATCGTTTTCCCTCGCCCAATAGTAAAATCGACCTTCCCTCCGAAAATAATTGCCATGACGGAATGCCCCAGCTGATGAACAAATGATACAAGTGGCAATACAAGACAGAATGACCACACAAACTTTGGAAGATCATTTAACCCAAACACGTTTATCCCTCCTTTTTGTTTCTTCTCTCTACTTTTCCTCCCCGTTTTCACTTAAAACTACATTTAATTTCTTTTTTAAAACTCGTACGAAATAACCAGCACACATACCATATCTTATGACCTAGAAAAACCCCGGTATATGTAGCTTATGAAAAATACATTTTCCGAAAAATAGTTGGCGTAACGTTTTCCTGTTCTTTGAAACGCTTGATAAAGTAGCTTGGATGTTCATACCCTACTTGTCTTGCTATATCTTGTACAGAGATTTGATTGTTTTTAAGCAGCAGTTTCTTTGCTTTTTGAATCCGCACGCGCGTTACGTATTCAAATGGCCGGATGCCAAGAGATTGTTGAAAAAGCAAACACGTATACTGCTCCGTTACGTTGAGCTGCTGCGCCAGTACTTCTAGCGTTAACGGCTGATGATAATATTCCTCGATATAACGAAGGACTGGGTTGAGCTGAGTAATTTGCTGCAGACGACTTTTGCTTTCTATATATACGCTGTCTTGACGAAGTTTTAAAATGACGCTGTATAGTAGTTCGGAGCACTGCATGGTGCTAGAGGTATGATTTTCTTCTAACCGATCCATTAGTTCTTGAAGCATCCTGTAAAGACTTTCAGCATTTGTAAGGACGATTTTTCCCGAATTAATAAATTGAAGAGAAAGCATGATATCATCAATCACACTTCCGTTAAAAGAAACCCAGCATACTTGCCATTCGCTCGTAACGGGATAGTATTCGTGCGGAACGTGCGGCGTCAGAAACATCCCTTCATTTTCTTTTATAATATAAACCTGGTCATTTACACGAAGCTCGCCTCTTCCTTTTGTGCATTGAATCCATTGATAATCAGGAAACTCTCCCTGACGCTTAATATGCGTTTGGTGTCTCCAGCTTCCAGCGCTTGTAACATAGAATGGCAGTTTCATATCTTCATCTGAAAGAGCCGGAAAGTACATACGGTCCACATTACTTCCCCCTTTTTATGTGAATATAGTTATATTATCATGAAAATAATTAGATTGATAAGGTTTTCAGAAAACGTTATCATTTTCATATAAACTAATAACCTAGTACTTTAGAAATGAGGGATCGACGTGTTAAAAACTGGCAAGAAATTTCATTATACAGCACCTGCAAACGGATACCCTGAATGGAATAACAACCCTGAAATTTTTCAATTGAACCGTTCAAAAGCACACGCTTTACTTATGCCTTATCAAACGGTCGAAGAGGCCTTAAAAAATGATAGAAAATCTTCTGTTTACTATCAAAGCTTAAATGGCAGCTGGTATTTTCATTTTGCTGAAAATGCAAATGGCCGCGTCAAAAACTTTTTCGCACCTGAGTTTTCATATGAGAAATGGGACTCTATTTTAGTTCCTTCACACTGGCAGCTGCAAGGATATGACTATCCTCAATATACAAACGTGACATACCCTTGGGTTGAAAGTGAAGAGCTCGAACCTCCTTTTGCACCGACTAAATATAACCCTGTCGGTCAGTACGTCCGTACTTTCACACCTAAATCAGAATGGAAAGATCAGCCGGTGTACGTCAGCTTCCAAGGCGTTGAATCTGCTTTTTACGTATGGGTTAACGGTGAGTTTGTTGGATACAGCGAAGACAGCTTTACTCCAGCTGAATTTGATATAACTTCTTACCTTCACGATGGTGAAAATACGATAGCAGTAGAAGTATATCGCTGGAGTGATGCAAGCTGGCTTGAAGACCAAGATTTTTGGCGAATGAGCGGCATCTTCCGAGATGTATATCTCTATTCTACTCCGCCGGTTCACATCTATGACTTTAGCGTTCGTTCGTCGCTTGATACCAACTACGAAGATGGTGAACTTATCGTTTCAGCTGATATTTTAAATTACTTTGAGCACGATGCTCAAGATCTAACATTTGAAATCATGCTGTATGATGCGAATGGCCAAGAGGTACTACAAGCTCCCCTGCAAACAAATTTAAGTGTGAGCGATCAACGTACAGTCTCATTGCGTACACACATTAAAAGCCCTGCAAAATGGAGCGCGGAAAGCCCTAATTTGTACACGCTTGTACTCAGCTTAAAGAATTCTGCTGGTTCTATTATTGAAACAGAAAGCTGTAAAGTCGGCTTCCGTACGTTTGAACTAAAGAACGGTCTTATGACAATCAACGGCCAGCGTATTGTACTTCGAGGAGTGAATCGCCACGAATTTGATTCAGTAAAAGGTCGGGCAGGCATCACGCGTGAAGACATGCTTCACGACATTTTGCTGATGAAACAGCATAATATTAACGCGGTGCGTACATCCCATTATCCTAACGATTCAGTATGGTATGAACTATGTAATGAATACGGTCTATACGTTATTGATGAAACCAATTTAGAAACGCACGGAACGTGGACTTATTTACAAGAAGGTGAGCAAAAAGCCATTCCAGGAAGCAAGCCAGAATGGAAAGAAAACGTATTGGATCGCTGTCGTTCTATGTACGAACGTGACAAAAACCACCCTTCTATCATTATTTGGTCGCTTGGAAACGAATCATTTGGCGGAGAAAACTTTCAGCATATGTATACCTTTTTTAAAGAAAAAGATTCCACGAGACTTGTTCATTACGAAGGAATCTTCCATCATCGCGACTATGATGCTTCAGATATAGAAAGCACGATGTACGTTAAGCCAGCAGATGTAGAGCGCTATGCATTAATGAATCCGAAAAAACCTTACATCTTATGTGAATACAGTCATGCAATGGGCAATTCATGCGGAAATCTGTACAAATACTGGGAGCTGTTCGATCAATATCCAATCTTGCAAGGCGGTTTTATATGGGACTGGAAAGATCAAGCTCTTCAAACAACAGCTGAAGACGGTACTTCTTACTTAGTTTACGGCGGAGATTTTGGTGATACGCCAAACGATGGCAACTTCTGCGGAAACGGCTTAATCTTTGCTGATGGAACAGCTAGCCCCAAAATTGCAGAAGTAAAAAAATGCTATCAGCCTGTAAAGTGGACAGCAATCGACGCTTCTAAAGGAAAATTTGCCGTTCAAAACAAACACTTGTTTACAAACTTGAACGCCTATGATTTTGTTTGGACTGTTGAAAAAAACGGTGAACTCGTTGAAAAACATGCGGCTCTTTTAAATGTAGCTCCTGATAATACAGACGAACTGACGCTTTCTTATCCTCTTTATGAGCAAGAAAATGAAACTGATGAATTTGTTTTAACTCTTTCTCTCAGATTGTCCAAAGATACAGCTTGGGCTTCAGCTGGATATGAAGTGGCGTACGAACAGTTTGTACTGCCTGCTAAAACCGCTGTACCTTCAGTAAAAGCTGCTCATCCTGCTTTAACCGTTGACCAAAATGAACAAACGCTTACGGTTACCGGATCTAACTTCACGGCTATTTTTGATAAGCGAAAAGGACAGTTTATTTCTTACAACTATGAGCGCACCGAGCTGCTTGCGTCGGGTTTCCGTCCGAATTTCTGGCGTGCAGTAACCGATAATGACCTCGGAAATAAACTGCATGAAAGATGTCAAACGTGGCGTCAAGCAAGCTTAGAGCAACAAGTGAAAAAAGTAACCGTTCAGCCGCAAATTGACTTTGTTATCATTTCGGTTGAACTAGCTTTAGACAACTCTCTTGCTTCTTGCTATGTAACTTATACGCTATATAACGATGGTGAAATGAAGATTGAACAATCTTTAGCACCTTCTGAGACAATGCCTGAAATTCCTGAAATCGGCATGCTGTTTACGATGGACGAGGCTTTTGATTCTTTAACATGGTACGGAAGAGGCCCTCATGAAAATTATTGGGACCGTAAAACTGGCGCTAAGCTTGGCCTTCATAAAGGCAGTGTAAAAGAGCAAGTCACACCGTATTTACGCCCTCAAGAATGCGGAAACAAAACGGACGTTCGATGGGCCACTATTACAAACGATCAAGGACGCGGCTTTTTGATAAAAGGTTTGCCAACAGTCGAGCTGAATGCTTTATCTTACTCACCTTTTGAACTGGAGGCTTACGATCATTTTTACAAATTGCCGTCAAGCGATTCAGTAACCGTACGGGTTAATTACAAGCAAATGGGCGTTGGCGGAGACGACAGCTGGGGAGCTAAAACACATCCTGATTACACCCTATATGCTAACCGCTCGTATACAAACACGTTTACGTTAAAACCTCTATAAAAATAAAAAGGACTTTCATTTGAAAGTCCTTTTTACTTATGATGTCACCTCTGGCTTTCGCTGAGAAAGTAAAAATACCGTAGCGATAATAAGAATCGTACCTAACCATTCCGTCCACCCAAACGTCACATGAAGCCATAGAACAGAGAGCGCCGCTGCTGATAAAGGCTCTGCTGAAGCAAGAACAATGGCTTCAGAAGCGCTAATATGCTTCAAACTTTCCAAATAGCAATAAAATGCAATGAGCGTTCCGAAGATGATTACAAATAACACCGCACACAGCGACAATAGCGACCACTCACCTGCTATATGCCACGGCGGGTGAATAAACGAAAAACTTGCACCGCCTATCACCATTCCCCAGCCTACTACTTCAATTGAGCTCCATTTCGCAAGAAGACGCTTAGGCTGAAGCGTATAAAAAGCAGACGTCACAGCTGCCCCAATTCCCCAAAACAACGCCCATCCTGTAATAGACAGCTCGTTAAAATTCCCGCTTGTTGCAAGAAAAAAGGTCCCCGTTATGACGAGCGCAACAGAAATCATTTCTACTTTCACCGGCCACTTTCTTGCTTGCACAGCTAAATAGCCAATAATAAATATTGGCGACGTATATTGAAGCACTGTAGCTGTAGCAGCGTTTCCTGCTTCAATAGCTGCAAAATATGTATACTGCACGCCGAGCATACCGATTACACCAAACAAAAGCAGCGAAGTCCTCTCTTCTTTTGTTTTCCAAATTGCAAAAATATTGCGCTGCTTAGAGGCTATTGCCAAAAGCAGCAATCCGGATACTAACATACGAACGACAACCAGCCACTCTGCGTTAAAACTTTTATGCTGAAATAAATATTGAGCCACCGTGCCAGATACTCCCCACATTGTGGCACCAATGATTACAAGCAGTAGCCCCCATGCTCTTCTAGATGACGTTTGAACTCCTTCCACTTGCCATTCCTTCTCTCTTTTTCATATATATTTAACTTACCTCGCTCCTCTTTAACGGTCAATAGCAAAAAAAGTCGAAGCAATATGCTTCGACTTTTTTAAATGCTTTTATGAAGTAATTTCTTGAGTAAAGGAAATAGCACATCGGGAAGTTCTTCGATGTTTGGTACTAGAATACTATATTTCCCGTACATATTTTGAATGGTTTTCTTTTGTCCTTCATCAATTTCCCCGTTGGATAAAAAGACGTTGATGACTTCAATTCCGTGCTTGCGTGCTTCTAATACCGCTTCGTGCGTATCTACAATACCATTTTGTTCATATCCCATAGCGGCTGGTTCACCGTCTGAAAACACAAGTAAAAACTTCTGCTGTTCAGAACGCTGAAGCAAGCGGCGTGTCATATGGCGAATGGCAAATCCATCACGGTTGTCTTCTTCAGGCTCAAGCTGCATAATTTCAGGACCGCTTTTGCGCTTTAACGATGCTTGAAAGTCCATAACTGTCTGCAAGTAGTTAGGCTGGCTCGTTTCGGTGGCATCATTTGTATCTTCCCAAAACCCTACAATTTGATGAGGCACCATAACGGATTTTAACGCTTCATGAAATAGCGTAATCCCAAGCTTCGTTTCATCCATTTTGTCGTACATTGATGCGGAACAGTCAACTAAAAGAGAAAAGACGGCATCAATTTGCGCAGAATCTTGATCTTTTTTATAAAACAAACGAGGATTGTCATCTGTCCATAGTTTTAGAAGCTTTTTATTTAATCGGCCAAAGTGCAGCTCGCTTCTAGGAAGCGTTTTTTTATGTTCAAGCGTTTTTTCAATCATTTGCTTTAATTTCTTTTGATACGATGCAATGATTTTTTTATTCTCATCATACTGAACAACGTGATCGTCGTTCGGAAGTTTAGAATCTACAAAAACAGCATAGGCATGCTTATTTTCTTTCCCATACTCATAATCCGCTTCCCCGTCTTTTTCCGGGTGCGTTTGCTCCATGGCTTCGATTTGAGAATAATCGTTGCGCGATGTTTTTTGAGAAGACCCTTGCACCATGCCCATTGCTTGATCTCCATCGTCGCCTTCACGAACACCATCGCCTAGCATGTCTGTTTTTGAGCCTTGATCCATATCAAACTGTAGAAAACTTTGCGTCGCTTCGCTTGTCTCTCGATGCCACATTTCCATTTTCTCTTCGTGAATGTCTTCATCTCCGTCTTTTTCATGCTCTAAAATATCATCGTTCACTAATGAATCTTTGCGCTTTAAATCTTCAAATGTTAACCCTTCTTCTAACTGATCATACTGAAGTTCAGCCAAGAAGAAATAAGTATTAAGCATATCTTTTTCAATAATATCATCAAAAACATCTACAAGTTCAAGACAGATGCGCGATACATCTTTTGTTGTTTTAGCTTCATATACGTTTGTTAGCTGTCTGCGAATAAAAGGCATCGCTAAATTAATCGATTCACTCATTGAAGGAATTTCTTCAAATGGATTTTCGGCCGTCAATAGCAAGTAGATGCCGTTAAAAAGTGCATCCGTATACACGCTTTTTGTTAAATTTGCGCTCATTTGTGTAGCAAAATATTTTCTGTAGAGCTGTCTTCTGACGGCGAAGGCTTTTTTCGTTCCAGGGCGTTCGCGTTTGCATACTTCTTCTAAACGAATATCTTCAAACAGCATAAACAGCTGCTTAGCTAAGCTAGGTACCGAGGTTTTATTTATTTTCTTTAAATATGCATTAATTTCTTTGAAGTTTGAATGCTTATAGCTTCCAATACTTCTTAAAAATACATCACTTTTTAAGCCGTACACTTTGTCTTCTTCTGGACGGTTATCCCAAAAGTGACTGAGATAAATAATGCCGTGTACAGGATCATAATAAGAAGAAACGCGATACTCTACTTCAATTTCATCATTTTTTGTTAATGTTTTCGTTAAATCCGCCAGCTCCATATAGAGAAAGGAATCTACATTTTTGTCGTTAAATTTAATAAATCGCATAGCGCCACTCCTTACTCAAATAATGTTTCAGCAATATTTTGAATGGCGGCTTTTTCCCTTTCATCTTCTAGCTTTTCAATAATACCGCGTCTAATCGCGCGAAGAGGCGGCATATAAAGAGCTAAATCACACGTATCAATAAGCGCACGAATAGACGCAGCTTCTTCTGATACATGGCCGCTTTGAACTTGAGTAATTAAATCTGCAGAGAGCGTGACAAATTTATCAATTAATTTTTCGTCTTTTAACTGAGACTGAGACATCAGAACTTGCTTTAAGCTGCCTCCTTGAATATACGGCACTTCAATAACAACAAAACGATTTTTTAACGCTTCGTTTAATGGAACGGTACCAACATATCCCTCATTAATAGCTGCTACTACGCCGAACGTTTGCTGACCGCGTACTACATCTCCAGTAAATGGGTTCGTAATCATTTTTCGATAATCAAGAACGCCGTTTAAAATAGGAAGTGTTTCAGGTTTAGCCATGTTAATTTCATCAATATATAGTAAATGGCCTTTTTTCATTGCCTGAATAACAGGTCCTTCCACAAACTCAATACCTGTTTTCCCTTCTTGTTCAGCAATTGTTTTAAAACCAAGCAGCGCTTCTGCATCTAAGTCAACCGAGCAGTTAACGCTATGCATCGGCTGAGAAAATAAATGCGACAGTGTTTCAGCAAGCTTTGTTTTACCTGAACCTGTGGGCCCTTTCAAAAGTACGTTTTTCCCTAGTGACAAAGCAATAATGGCATCTTCTAAAATATCTGCTTCTTCTGCTGTATAGCCGCCTTTTCCAATTAATAGCTGATCAGCATCGGACAAATTTTCATATTTACGATTCGCTAAAAGCGAAAGAACCTCTTGTGGTAATGATAATTGTGATAGTTGAATTGACATAACAAAAATCCTTTCTTTCTGCATACTTTCTATAGTTTACTAAAAAACATTCTTCTTCTCAAAGAATTGCTTTACCTACGCTTTTCTCTAAGGTTTCCGATAGAAAAATCGCGGTCTTTAAACATATATTCAGTAAAAAAAAGTAGGTTATTCACCTACTTTTTTACGATTTTATAGTTTTTATGATTAACAACTGTTTTCATGGATTCGCCCGTTTCAGCATCTTTCCCAAAATCTACGATAACCGAATTGTCTCGCACTACCATAACAATTCCTTTAAATCCTTTATAGTCACCTTTTTTTGGCTGAATCGTATCGCCAACTTTAGCTGCTTTGACTTTAGGTGCTTGTTCCTCTGTACCTTGTGTATTTTCTACGTCCATCATGACCCCACCTTTTCCAATTTACCGTGTTTTTTATAAGTGAAAACACAATTTAATTTACTTTTTGTTGAAAATACTTAGTTTATTTTCCCACAAACATCTATGGTTAAACACCATGTGTTTGTCCATTTTTACTTTGCAAACAAACGCTGTATTTTTTATTATGTATGTAGCTGTTTTTTGTAAGAGCACATCCTCGTTCTATCATAACATTTTCTGTTTCCTTCGAACACCAATTACCCTTTAGTTTTTTAAAAAAATGACAAATTACACGGAATTATGTCGAATTTCATATGATTTTCTTTTTAGTATGATAAGCTATATATCGTATTTTAAGCATCTTTTATCTATTACATACGATTTTTGATAAAAAAACCGAAACTTTTATCCACAAATTGCGTTGATTAAATGAAAGGGGGAGAAAATGGCACAACAGCATAACTTTGAACACATTTATAAACAGCACATGCATGATTTGCTGCGCTATCTTCTCTCTCTTACTCGCAGAAAAGAATCAGCGGAAGATTTAATGCAGGAGACCTTTTACCGGGCACTTTTACACTTAGAAACATATAAAGGCGAGGAAGTGAAGCCTTGGCTGTTCAAAATTGCTTATCACGCCTTTATTGACTGGTATCGAAAAGAAAAAAAACGCCCTACTGTCGAAATAGAAGAATGGCACTTTACTCCTCAGCCAAGTGCTGAAGAACAAGTGATGATTCAAAGTGAAATCGACGGCTGGCTTTCTGATGTATCTGCTTTGCCTCCGGCTAAGCAGAATATTGTACTGTTACGAGATTATCACGGCTTCACATATGAAGAGATTGCAGAAATGACTGGCTATACTCTGTCAAAAGTGAAAATGGACTTGTATCGTGGTCGTCAACAATTGAAAAAAAGAAAGGAAGAGGACGGATGAGCTGTCAAGATATGAAGCATCAATGGGAAAAATATAAAAACGGCACTTTGACAGACAAAGAAGCAGAAACACTTGAAGAACATACGGAAAATTGTGAAGCATGCTCAGCTCATTTGGAGCACTTGCTAACCGAAGATGAACCGTTACCGCCAACTTCACCAGCTACTTCACTAAGTGACGATACGATGTTGGATAATAAAAAAGTTAAAAAGTCCATTTATATCGCCAAATGGAAGCAGCGCCTTTCAAATGTGACAACTGTCATTGGCTCTGTCGTTCTGCTATGGATAATCGGCAGCTTTTTATCTATTGTATATTATCATCAATCAAAAACCGAATACATAAACAGCGTGAATCAAGCGGCTATCGAATCTGCTTTTCCGAACGTTCATATACGTGAAACCACTTCTGATACACAGTCCTTTTTCCGCATGCAGTCGCAAATGGAAGCTTATAAGCAAATTGGACGTGAAGAGCAGGCCATTGGGACGTTTACATTTCATCAGCTGTTTGATAAAACAAGCGGTGTAGAAAAAGAATTTTCCGGCGGCAAATACGATCTTAACCTTTCTTTTGTCTATCCGGATCCAAAAAAATTAAAGCTACATGCAAAAGAGTATAAGGAATGGACGAATGAAACATGGAAAGCATTAGAAAATCTACCAAAAGGAACGGTAAGCGAAGTGGCTATTTCTTTTGATGATACGTATTCGCTAAAAGAAGTTCAGCAAAAAATGAGCGCCATCGACAGCCGTGATTTTTCTACCTCTTGGTACGCGCTTAATACAGGGCACGAACAAAAAACAAGTACAAAAGACGAGCCATTAATTGACTTAACATCAACATTTGGCTTTCCAGAGTTTCTAGACTTACCTTACGATCACAAAGGAAATCAAACCCACTCTACTAGCAAGTCGAACGTTTTAAATATGATGAAACTATTAGCCGATAATGAAGAAACGGTCCAAAAAGTTCGCCAGCTAGACCATTCCGATCTGTTGCTAAAGCAGCGATATTCTTATGTAAAAAAACACGGCGTCGGTGTGTACGGCGTTGTGATTACAGGGCCTACAAAAAAACTGCTGAAATTAAAAAATGATCCGTCGATCACATATGCGTCACTTGGAGATGTAGAGCTATGGAATTGGTTCAGTCGTCCCTCGTCAGGTACGTTAATGAATCAGTAGAGGCCGAGACAAAAGTATAGCAGTGGAAGAAAAATCCGAACGATGAATCAAGACTCCTGATGGAGAATCAAATTCGTTCGGATTTTTTTATGAGTAGAGTGAATGTAGGTTTCATATATGCAGTGATTTTGTTATGTCCCGGCCTCTTTTTATTCATTCGTTAATTGTTCAAACCTTTTTACCGCTTCGCTTTTATCAAATGAACTAAACCATCGATAGTCTTGGTCATCTAAAATGCGATAGTGCTGACTAATCATATTTTGCTGCAGACGAAAAGAGCCTTCTTTTTGAATTTCTTTCCACCATACTCTTCCTCCGAGCGTTTTATCTTTTGGAGAAGATACGCCGTTATGAGCAATGATTTCTACTACTTCTAAAGGAACGTCTCCTAAAACCGATTGAAGGATTTCACTGTCACCAAACAAACCGCATACTGCAACAGTGGTCGTCCACCCTGCTTCCGTGCGCCCTTTTTCAATTTGAACCAATGTTTTTTTGGAAATACCAATGACTTCAGCCATTCTGTCTTGTGAATAGTTTCTTTCTAAACGAATTAATCGTATTTTATCCGATACTGATTTAATTACTTCTTGTTTATTCATTTTCACAGCCCTTTCTTTCTATACACGTACATTTCTTTAGTGTAATATTACACCTAATTAAAGAAGAGTTTCAAGCGTTTCCCTTCGTCACAAGACGGGGAAATATACTGAAATGGTTTTTGTACACCAAAACAATTAAAAGGAGTTGAGAATATGTATATCATTGTATGGGCTGTGCTTGTACTATACGCCTTTCTGCTAGCTCCGGGAGCAAGCGCCTCTGATGATTTACTGTTTAAAAAACTTATCACAGGAAATTTTCAACAGGTAGATCCGCTCGTGGTTATGGTATTCTCTTTTTTGGGACTTTTCCCAATATTGTTTATGGTAATGATCTGTAAAAAAGATACATACAAACTGCCTGGATGGCCATTTTCTCTTCTATCATTTGGGGTTGGAGCTTTTTCTCTTTTGTTCTATTATCATTGGAAAGGACAAAAAGTTCGAAAACATTCGCGTATTCCTTCACGTTTCATTACTATCATTTCTTCTCGTCTATGGATTGGACTATGCTTAGCGCTCACGATTGCAGGTTACGTATACGGACTATCCATAGGTTCAATAAAAGCTTATGGAGAAGCTTTTATGCAGTCACAGCTTGTTAGCGTGATGACCGCTGATTTTTTTGTTTTAACGTGGCTTTCTTACTCCGTTATGACAAAAGAAAGGATAGCATCCCGGCCTTACCTTCTTTTATGTTTCATTCCAGTTGCCGGCCCTTTTCTTATTTTGTTACTGCTTCCCCGCCAAGATGTTAGAGAAGAAAAACTTTAAATAAAAGTCTTGCGTTCCATTCATTATTCCGTTATAATAATTTCTTGTACGATGAAAGTTGATTAATTAGAAAACATTTATATATCGGCATCTTATTTACATTTGTTATACATACCTGCGCTGTGCGTATACTCATGTTGTCTTAAACCTTTGAGTGTTAAAAGGGAGCTCAAAATTTAGCTGCAGATAGCACGCCCTTCTTGGGACGCTAAACCCGGCTATGAGGGCACCCACCTAGTAGATCTGGGTATTTAAGACACTTAGGGTTACGGCAGTGCGGGCTTATTTTTTAGTTAGCTGTAGCTAGCTTTTTTTATTTTTTATTTTATTAGTTTACATAATTATTTTATTGTTAACTTATATTTTTTTTAGACATGTATGTTTTATTTATCTTCGATTGAGGAACATAAAAAGTAATAAAGGAGATGGATAAAATGAATGAACAAAAAATTGCTAAAAAAGTAAACGAAGTATTAGAAGGAAATCGTGTAGGAACATTAGCTACAGTTGTAAACAACAAACCCCACTCTCGCTATATGACATTCTTTAGCGATGAAGATGGTATCGCTCTTTACACACCAACAAATATCAATACACATAAGGCAGAAGAAATCGAAGCCAATCCGAACGTGCACGTACTATTGGGCTACAGCGGCGAAGGATATGGCGATCAATACTTAGAATTATCTGGTACAGCTGTTCTTCGTACTGGTGATCAATTAAAAGGACGTATATGGAACGATCACATGAAAGAATGGTTTGACGGTCCAAATGACCCTGAGTATGTTGTTCTTGAAATTACGCCGAACGAAATTCGCTTTATGAATGAAGGCGAAGAAACTCCTCAAACTGTTCAGCTATAATAAAAAAAGCGCACACTGTGCGCTTTTTTTATTTTCCTACCGCTTCTTTCAATTGAGCTGCTTTTTCTTTTGGAGACGCTGCTAAGCTAATCGCGGTAATAATAGAAACGCCATCTGCACCTGCTTCTACTACTTGTTTGGCATTTTCAGGCGTGATCCCGCCGATTCCTACAATTGGAAAGTCAATATTCTGGTTTCGTACTTCTTCAATTAACTTTGTACCTTGCACTGCTTTTGCGTCTTTTTTTGTAGACGTAGGAAAAACAGGCCCCATTCCTACATAATCCGCCCCGTCTTTTATCGCTTGCTGCAGCTCTTGTGCATTATGAACAGAGACGCCTACAATTCCTTTTCCTATTTTCTCTCGAACAATATGAGCTTTTTCATCTTCTTGTCCAATATGAACGCCATCTGCTTGTAAGCGGATCGCTAAGTCAAGATCATCATTCACAACAAAAGGAACGCTGTGCTGCTGACAAATTTGCTGAAGTTCCTTCGCCAGCTGATATTTCGCTTCTCCTGTTAGGGCACCCTCGCCTTTTTCACGGAATTGAAACACAGTAACGCCGCCTTCAATTGCTTCTTTCAACACTGCTCTCGGATCTTTTGTACAGTTATTGCTGCCCATTATAAAATAAACTTGCAGCAGCTTTTTGATTTCTTTGTTTGTCATTTTCCGGCTCCTTTTAACGTTGATGTACTCTTGCATATGATTCAATATCCTGCCCAGATAAAAGATGAAGCTGGTTTAACAGCTCAATTTGAAAGCTTCCCGGCCCTTCTTCACCTTTTTTCGCTGCGGCGATTTCACCTGCCACTCCGTAAAAACTTAAAGCAGCAACGCTTGCCTCGACATATTCTTTTTCTACAGCAGCGAAAGCTCCTATAATTGATGTCAGCAGACATCCAGTCCCCGTCACTTTCGTAAATAACGGGTGACCGTTGTCTACTGTATACGTTTTGTTTCCATCTGTGATTACATCTTGTTTACCCGTGATAACAATCACTGTATCTAATTTGTTCGCTGCTTTCTCAGCAAGTTCAATGACGTCTCCTTGCCCTTCTAATGAATCAACGCCTTTAATGAGCCATGACTCGCCTACTACATTCGCAACTTCAGCAGCGTTACCACGAATAACTGCCATATTTAATTCTTCTACAAGCTGACGTGCTACTTCTGTACGAAACGGGGTCGCTCCGGCTCCTACAGGATCGAAAATAACCGGCACGCCATTTTCATTTGCTGATTTTCCTGCTATTCTCATCGCTTCTACTTCTTGAGCCGTCAGTGTACCCATATTTAAGACAAGCGCTCCGGCGATTCGTGCCATGTCAGCCACTTCTTCTTTCGCATAAGCCATAACAGGTGAAGCTCCTAGTGCAAGCAGTCCATTTGCTGTAAAGTTGGTTACCACAACATTCGTAATATTATGAACAAGCGGACTTATGTCTCTTACTTTCTCTAATTGAGCTGAAATTTTACTAATATCCATGTTTTTTCACTCTTTTCATTTAGTTTTAACACTGCAAAAAAGACAAAAAAGCACCTTGCATGCGCAAAGTGCTTTGGTATGTACTCACATTCCCTGCGCTGGCATTATCCAACAGGTTCAAATGGTCAACAGGCGTCCCTGTACTCTCAGCCTGCCCCGCGCAAGCTCCCATACTATTCTTGTTACGTTTAAAGTTTACTATTAACCTTTTTTATTTGCAACCATTTCACTGTTTTGCCGATAAAATAAAGCTTCTCTATAGGCTGAGTGGCGCTTTAAAGCTTACACCATTCCTCAAAGAATAATCAAAAGACCTCCAGTAAGCTACTGGAGGTCTTCTATTCCCTAAGAATTCTATCATTTTTCCTTATGGTTATTTCTCTTGAACCGCTTGATTTCTCACAACTGTTTTTCTGTCCTTCCCTGCTCTTAAAGATAAAAGAAAACAAAGAAGCAGTACAAGTGCAGCTGATACGTACGGATAATTAATGTTTATATCAAAGAGAAAGCCTGCTACAACGGGGCCAATAATATTTCCAAGACTTGTATAAGCAGAATTTAGTCCGGCTACATATCCTTGGTCGTCTTGTGCCATCATCGACATTTGCGTGCTGATTGCCGGACGTAAAATATCTGTTGCTAAAAAAACGATAAATGTCACAACAATAATAAGCCAGTACGTGTGCACAAATAGCGTAAGTAAAATAAAAAGTCCCGTCATCATCAAGCAAAACGAAATCACTCTTTTTTCACCAAACTTATTTAAAATCCACCCAAAAATCGTAACCTGCACTACAGCCCCCGCAATAGAGCCGAACGTAATAACAAACGCAATATCTTTTGGCGTAAAGCTAAATTTATGATCAACAAATAGTGAAAAAATCGTTTCATAATTGGATAATCCAAACGATGTCACAAAAACAATAATTAAACTTAAAAAATAAGGTTCTTTATAAGAATTCATAAGCTGCAGTAGCAGCCGCTCTTCTTTTGGATTCTCATTGTTTGAAACAGCATGATTTTGTACAGGACGAGACTCTGGCAAAACAAGAAGCGTAATCACTGCAGCCAAGCCTCCTGCTACTGCGGCCATATAAAATGGTACACGCATGCCGTATTCAGCTAAAAAGCCGCCGATACCGGGTCCAATAATAAATCCTGTTGTAATCGCCGCCGTCACATAGCCCATTCCTTTAGCGCGTTCTTTAGCAGACGTCACGTCCGCTGTATAGGCCATAACAGCAGGCATAATGAGCGCGGCCCCAACCCCGCCTAACATTCTCGATAAAAATAATAAAAGAGGTGTACTCACTGAACCAAAGAACCATTCAGACAAGGCAAAAACAATCATTCCCGCTACAATAATTTTCTTTCTCCCTAACGAATCTGATAACCGACCCGCTAAAGGTGAAAACAAAAATTGAGTCAGTGAAAACACCGCTACTAAAAGCCCCATCACGCTGCCGTTGATATGAAGCTCCGTCATATATGTTGGCATAATTGGAATAACGAGACCGATTCCTGTAAAAACAATAAAAATATTTAGCATGAGCAGCAAAATCGCCGCTCGATTTCTTAACAATAATGACATATAAACCTCCTGATTACAAAAATACTGAACGTTCGGTCTATAAAAATACAAAATAATGAGGGATTACTCATTACCGCAATAAGCATCCCCGATTATTTAAGAAGACCTTGCTATGATTCCGTTTAAAAATACATCGATTGCTGAATGGTAAAGCTTCAGGGCATTTTCCGTGTTCGTTTTTCGAGACATGCGGCTCATTCCAACAAACAGCCCTTCTAAAATCACTGCAAGCTGTTCTGCATTTTTAGGAGAAAACTCTCCTTCATCAATGCCTTTTTGCAAAAGCTCCCGGTTAAACTCCACGTGTCGTTTCACCATCTCATCAATTCGCTCTTCGATGTCGCTGCCCTTTTCCTCGTTGTTAAAAAACTCATCGGCAGCTTTCGTAAGAGGATGATTTAAATCATCTAAAATGATTTGCTCCGCAATTCCAAAAAGCTTATCTCTTGTTGTTTTGTAAAGAGACTCTCTTTCTTTCCAGTTGCGTTCCCACTCGAGATCCCATTCGTCTATTAAATAGAGAAAAAGCCCTTCTTTACTTTTAAAGTGATAATAAATATTCCCTTTACTGCTTCCCGTAGCTTCTACAATTTCCTCAATAGATGTAGCTTTATAGCCTTTTTGAGAAAACAATGCTTTAGCGGCATCTGCCACTTTTCTTTTGGTTTGTTCACTTTGAAGCTTTTTTTTATTCAAGCTATTTCCACCGCCCGGCACATTTATTATTTATACTGAACATTCGTTTTGTATTATCTGACACCTATACTACATAGGAAAATCCTTTTTGTCTAGTGAAAAAATCTAGTTTATACCTTTTTATATGAATTATGACAAAACAAAAAAACAAAGAGGTTGAGACATAACTAAATCAACCGCTAGAAGCCACTGCATATATGAAACCTACGTTCACCATCACCATAAAAAAATCCGAACGAGTTGGATTCTTCATCAAAAATTTTGATTCATCGTTCGGATCTTCTTTGACTAAAATACTTTTGTTCCGGCCTCTTTTAATCAATCATTCAATTTCTTTGTCATAAATACACTGTATGGATCTTCTTTGTAGGTAGAAAACGGTTCGCACTCGTAAAATCCAAAACTGGCGTATAGCTTTCTAGCCGGTTCAAAAGCAGAAGCGGATCCTGTTTCTAAGGTTAAGCGTCGGTATCCTCGTTTTTTCGCTTCATTTATTATGTACTGCAGCAGCTCCCTAGCAATGCCTTTTCGCAAATGAGCCGCGGCTGTTCGCATCGATTTAATTTCTCCGTGATGCTCATCTAGCTCTTTTATAGCCCCGCACCCTGCTAGCTGTCTGTCTTCCCACACGCTCCAAAACGTAATATCACGGTGTTTTAAGCTTTCAATATTTAGAGCATGAATACTTTCAGGAGGTGAATGTAAGTTCATTCCTTGAAGGTGAGAACTTACTAGTTCAATAACTTCATTGTTCGTTAAGTGGTCTCTTTTTATTTTAATCATTTTCTCTTCCTTCCTGCTACTAACGGGCGGTCAACTACAAACCTACTTATGAATAAATTCACTGTCAACCTTTAAAAATCCTTTTATACACTCCCTTCTTTTTCACAGTTATTAAAATCGACTTTGCCAAGCAGATGTTTCATACATTGTTAAACGGAGGTGAAATTCGTTGAAGAAGGTTTTATTTTGTCTTGTCCCTCTTTTGTTTTTATTATCCGCCTGCTTTAGTGATCCTGTTCAAGATGATTTAATCGACTATAACAATCAAGATTTAAAAAAAGCCGCTCAGCTTGAAAAAGAAGCGATTGACGCATACGATTCTGTTACAGGCGCTAACTACACAAGTGACGCAGTGATGTATGATACGATGACGAGTGAAGTCATTCCTACCTATCGTAAATTTGTCGACGAACTGGAAAACATCGATGTAGAAACCGACGATCTTCGAAAGGTTCATGAAGGCTATATAAAGGCTGCCAATACCCAGTATAATGCTTTCATTAAAATTGTCAGCGCTTTAGAAAAGCAGGACCGCAACCTTATTGCTGAGGCAAACGCTATGCTTGATGAGGCACGAAAAGGGATACGCGATTACAATGCCGCTATTAAAAAGCTGGCTAAAGAACATGATGTAAAAATTGAAGAACTAAAAACACAGCGAGAAAACAGCCTATAGTTTTGATGCAAAAAGAAGGTCTCTAAAAATAGTAAGAGACCTTCTTTCGTATGCTGTTTCAATTTCTCCACGTTCGTTCGATAAACGAAGAAGAGTATTAGGAAATATTGCTTAACGATGCATAATAAGAGGCAATAATTTCTTCATCTGAATGCGGAATTTCGTTTCCTTTTACAAGCTGAGCGCCGTTAATACAGCCGCTTGTAAGTAAAATAATATCATTTGGCTTTCCTAAAGAAAGCGACTTTAATACTCCTTCTGTTCGAGTAGGGGCACGGTGAATATTACTTGCGCTTGGATTTAAAAAACCTGTCATTACTTGATCTACAATCACGTTCGGATCATGATGACCTGGATGATCAACAGTTACGACAATTCCATCAGCTTTTCCTTCAATGACACGCGCCATTTTAGGCATTTTATTAAAATCTCGAATGCCGATCCCTGCAATCATGACAATGAGCTGGTTATACTCCATCTTTTTTACTTCTTCTACTAAACGCGTAAGGGCAACAGGCGTATGGGCATAGTCTAAAATCACTTTTTGGTTATTAGGACCTTCTATCACTTGAAAGCGTCCTTCTGGACTTTCCAATTTAGGAAGCACGCTAATAATATCTTCAATGTGGTATTCAAAATGAAGAGCTGTACCAATGGCCGCTAGCACGTTAGCAATGTTGTAATCGCCATATACAGGCACTGCTACTTTGTATGACTGTCCTTTATAAAGTAAATCAAAGAAAGAGCCCCCTTCTTTGACAGTAATGTTTTTTGCTTGCAGAGTTGCCTCCGCATTATTTAATAAGCTATACGTGACTTTAGGTCCTTCAAATAGCCTGCTCAAGTCTTTACCCATGTCCTGATCATCTATATTAATAACGGCATGTTTTGCCTGCTGAAATAATTTCATCTTGCATTTTTTATAGTGCTCAAACGTTTTATGATACTCTAAGTGCTCTTCTGAAAGATTTGTGTGAATGGCGACATCAAAATAAATATCTTCTACTCGCTGCTGATCAATCGCAATTGAAGATACTTCCATCACTGCCGCTTCATCGCCTCGTGTATACAAATCATAAAAAATTTTATGCAAGTCTACCGATTCAGGTGTTGTAGGCGTACTTTTTTTATAAACTAACTTCTTCTTTGATGACCAAATGCCGGTCGTGCCAATCGATCCTGTCGGCAATTTTAAAAGAGTTAAAAGCGACCTTACGTAAGCTGCTACGGTTGTTTTACCATTTGTACCTGTAACGCCAATTGTCTCAATTTTTTCATCCGTATAATCAAAATACATTTTAGAAAAAGAGGCCATTACTTTGCGAACGTCATCAACAGCTAAAAACGTACAGTGAGAATACTGAGTGCTCAAAAGACGCAGCTCCTCAATGCTTGTCCCAAAGACTGCTACGGCTCCTCTAGCTATAGCTTCTTTAATATATTGATGTCCATCTTCATTTTCACCTTTTATACTAAAAAATACTGATCCGTCGTAAACCTGCTTTGAGTGATATGTCAAATGGTTGATCGTTTGAGATGCAGGCCCAAAAATATGTTTAATTGATAAGTTCATTAATGTATCAAAGTGGATGTTCATAGCTATTCCTCACAGTGTATAAATTTTATTTTTAATATGTTCTAAAATCCCTTAAATACTCTTTGAAGGATATTTTTTCTTTATTTCCATTTATAAAGAACTTTCTACAATTCAATCTTCTTATTTTGCTTTCATGTGTAGAACGAAAATAAAGAAAAGACGGATCACTATTTTTTAAAACTAAAAGTATGTAAAATATGGATGAACTGTGTATATCATACCAGCAGCAAAAGCGAAGCATTGTAGTAAAATATTCCCCCTATACGTGCAAAACGAAACCATTCTTTAAAATAAAATAATTTCATAGAGTAAGTTGAATCATGATCAATACTTGAACGTGGGGTAAGAAAGATTACTGTATGAATCAGTGCCTCTCTTTGCAAAATAACAAAGAAAACATCATAATAAAAGATGCGCATAACAGCGTGAATGACTCTGTTTTGAAAGGATGGACTACAGCAAATGACGCGTTCTCTTTTAGACATTGAACCACTTCCTCTTTTATTTTATCAACAGCCTACACTTGAATTAGCTCAGTCGCTGTTAGGATGTCTTCTTGTTCACGAAACGGCAGAAGGAACTGCATCTGGTTTCATTGTAGAAACAGAGGCTTACAAAGGGCCTTTCGACCGAGCAGCTCATAGTTTTAATAACCGGCGCACAAAAAGGACGGAGATCATGTTCGGTCCTCCTGCTCATGCCTATACGCATACAATGCATACACATTGTCTACTCAATGTTGTAAGCAGCGACATCGATTGTCCAGAAGGCGTCCTCATTCGAGCTATTGAGCCCTTTAGCGGAAAAGATTTGATGAAAACTAGACGTCGAGGGATGGAAAATGAAATAAATTGGACAAACGGTCCCGGGAAACTAACAAAAGCACTAGGGGTTTCAATGGATTTGTACGGTCATGATTTAACCAGCCCTCCTCTTTATATTGCTCGTGGCTTCACTCCTTCAGAGATTTCCGCCGGACCTCGCGTTGGCATTGATAATTCTGGTGAGGCGAAGGATTACCCTTGGCGCTTTTGGGTTACCAATCACCCGTTTGTATCGAAATTCAGGTGAACAAAAGGCGAATTGATTTATTCACGAAAATAAAAGAAGCACCTCTTTTTAGAGATGCTTCTTTTTGCTTACGCCCACCACATTTGTGAGGGAGTTTCTTCAATTAATACACTTTGTAAGTTTGTAACCGCGCGTTTAAATCCTTCTTCAATCGACATGATTGGATCTTCGTGCTCAATGCTGACTACATAATCGTATCCGTATGTGCGAAGTGCACTCATCATATCAGACCACTCTTTTACATCATGTCCGCATCCTACGGATCTAAACGTCCATGCACGCGTTTGGACCTCTCCGTATGGCTGCATATCCGTCAGGCCGTACATGTTAATATTATCCTGGTCCAAGTACGTATCCTTTGCATGGAAATGATGAATCGCATTTTCTTTTGCTAAAATTTTAATAGCTCCTACCGGATCAATTCCTTGCCACCATAAATGACTTGGATCAAGGTTAGCGCCAATCGCTGGACTTGTTTTTTCGCGAAGCTTTAGCAGCGTATACGGAGTATGAACTAAAAATCCGCCGTGAAGTTCTAAACCAATTTTTACATTATGCTCCTCCGCTAGTTCTCCAATTTCTTTCCAATAAGGAACAAGCTTATTTTCCCACTGCCAATTCAAGACGTCTCCATACTCGTTAGGCCAAGGAGTAACAGGCCAGTTTGGGTACTTCGCTTCTTCGTGATCTCCTGCTGTTCCAGAAAAGCAGTTAACCACTGGAACACCTACTAATGATGCTAGTTGGATGGTCTTGCGAAGCGTTTCGTCAGATTCTTTTGCAAAACTTGCCTCAGGTGAAATAGGATTGCCGTGGCAGCTAAATGCACTGATTGTAAGTCCGCGGTCTTTTATCTGCTTCATATAGGCTTCTCTTTTTTGTTCATCTTCAAGCAGCTCATCTAACGGACAATGACTGTTTCCCGGATAGCCCCCCGTTCCGATTTCAACAGCATGAAGACCTGCTGCTTTTACTTTATCTAACATCTCTTCAAAAGAAAGATCCGCAAATAAGACCGTGAATACTCCAAGTTTCATTTTAATTTCCCCCTGTGCGATATATTTCGTCAATAATAGCTGAGACTTGAAGCGCTTCTTGTGGCTTTACCACTAATTCAGCATTTCCTTTACACGCTTCAACGAAATTTTTAGCCTGACTTAGGCTGTAATCATCTTCTCCATCTATCCAAGGTGACGTACTGTTCATGAGCATACCGTTTTTAGACGTGTATAGTTCAAACGGAAACACGCTTAAACCGCCATCTACCCCTGATATGCTTACGTGCTCTTCATCATCTTCGATATTAGCAGCCCAAGAAGTTTCTAAAAGAAGCGACGCTCCATTTTCAAATTTAATATAGGCCGTTACATGATCATCCACGCTGAATGCTTCATGATCAAATGCTCCCCATTGATTTAATTGGTTAGGCGTTTTACTCAGGTCATTATATGTACTTCCCAGCACTTCAGTATGCTTTGGGTTTCCCATCAGCCAAAGCGTTAAATCAAGTAAATGGCAGCCGTAATCAATTAAGCTGCCTCCTCCTTGAAGATCTTTGTTCGTAAATACCCCCCAACCGGGAACCTTTCGGCGACGCATTGCTCTGACACGTGCAACTAATGGGCGCCCTACCTCTGTCATCATTTTTTTCGCTGCCTGCGCTTCTTTCATGAATCGGTAATGATACGCAATCGCTAACTGCTTACCTGATTCTCTAGCAGCAGCAAGCATTTCTTCACCTTGCTCTTTAGACATCGCCATTGGCTTTTCACATAGGACGTGAACGCCTGCTTTTAGCGCTTCTACTGCAAACTCGGCGTGAAATTTATTCGGTGTACAAATACATACAGCATCCACTTCTTTAAACATATCTTTGTAATCAACAAATACGTGAGGGATATTATGCTCATTGGCTACCTCTGTGGCTCTTTCACTATTAATATCGCTAAGCCCCCAAATCACACATTCATCACCCAGTTGTTTGAATGCCGGGATATGCCTGCTTACAGCAATCCCTCCTGCTCCGATTATGCCAATTCTCACGTTTTTCACCTCTTACACGCGCGTAATTTGTTTCGTTTGACTTGATTTTAAAGCTGCTAAAATAACAGCAAGTGATTTTAATCCTTCTTCACCAGGAACAGGAGATTCTTTATCTTCTGCAACTGCATCTACAAATTGTTCAATGACGTGAGAATTACCTTGGCCGCCTTCATCGTTCGATTGAATTTTTCCTAATTCATAGTTCACGACTTCACCCGTTGCATATTGTGCAACTAATGAATACGTCGGGTCGTCCTCCAAACGAAGAATCCCTTTCTCTCCGTAAACAATCGTGGAGTTATCTTCTTTTCCATTGTAAGCCCAGCTTGCCGCAAGCGTACCGATAATCCCACTTTCCGTTTTTAATACGCACACAGCATTGTCGTCTACATTTGCAAAGTCTTTTGCATTGCTTTCTACAAATGCACCGACTTCTACAATTTCTTCATTCAATATGTAGCGGAGCATATCGGTTTTATGAACGCCTAAATCACCCATAGCCCCAATAAACGCTTCGTCTTTTTTGAAGAACCAGCTGTCTTTTCCGTCCACGCTCCAACCTTCAGGGCCACCGTGGCCAAAAGCCGTACGGAAACTATAAATTTTACCGATTTCCCCTTTTTCAATAAGTTCACGAGCTTTTTGATGAGAAGCTACAAAGCGCTGATTATGTCCGATCATTAGTTTTTTACCGTTTGTTTTTGCTGCTTCAATCATTGCTTTCGCTTCTTCTTCTGATGTTGCCATCGGCTTTTCACACAGGACATGAACTCCGCTGTTTAACGCTGCAACCGAAATAGGCGCATGAAGATAGTTGGGCGTACATACGCTCACTGCTTCTACTGTACCGCTTGCTAAAAGTTCTTCATAGTTTGTGTAAGCTTTTACACCGTACTGCTGTGCTACGCTGTTTGCACGTTCTGTGTTTATATCGCAAACGGCTACTAATTCTACTTGTTCATTCATCTTATATTCTGGTAAGTGACGGTGTTGCGCAATGCTTCCGCACCCAATAACGCCAATTTTTACTTTTGCCATCTTTCCTATCCCCTTTGCTTAAGCATTATTAATTAGTTTTTAACAGCGATTGATTCAAGCGGTTGCGCATTGCCGTAAACCGGACGTTTTCTCTCTGCTGGCTTTGCCCATTTAATCGCATTCATAATGACACGCTGAATGTCTTTGTTATGGTATGTTGGATATGTTTCATGTCCAGGTCTGAAATAAAATACTTTTCCGTTTCCGCGTTTGTACGTGCAGCCGCTTCTGAAAATTTCTCCGCCTTCAAACCAGCTCGTGAAAATCAGTTCATCAGGTGCTGGAATATCAAAGTGCTCTCCATACATTTCTTCGCGCTCAAGCTCGATAAATTCACCAATACCTTCCACAATCGGATGACTCGGTTCTACTACCCACAAGCGCTCTTTTTCATCTGCTTCACGCCATTTTAAGTCGCAGCTTGTGCCCATTAACGTTTTGAAAATTTTAGAAAAGTGACCTGAGTGTAAGACAATAAGCCCCATACCGTCTAGCACGCGCTGCTTTACTTTCTCAACGATCTCATCTTTTACTTCGTCATGTGCTAAATGACCCCACCATACTAAAACATCCGTTTGATTTAATACTTCTTCAGTCAACCCGTGTTCTACTTCTTCTAATGTTGCGGTGTGCGTACGAAACCCTCCTTCTTCTAAAAAAGAAGCGATGGCACCGTGAATGCCTTCAGGGTAAATTTCTCTTACCACCGGATTTTTCTGTTCATGACGATTTTCATTCCATACTGTAACATTAATCATTTTCATATCCCCTTTTTTTGTGAATGCTAACTTATATCCCCTTTTTTTATAAATGCTAAACTTTGGTTAACCGGTTAACTTACTGCGGTTCACCCGCGCTTAGCAGTCGAATCTCGAATAATAAGTTCAACCGATAATTTCACATGCTGCAGCGTGCTGAAACGGTGTTCAATTGCTTGAATAACAGACGTCGCGGCGACGACTCCTTTGTTAAATACATCTTGACGAATGGTTGTTAGACTTGGAGATGCATAGCTGCTAAACGTTATGTCATCAAACCCTACGATTGAGTAGTCCTGCGGAATTTTTTTCCCCTTTTCTTGCAGTGCTTTCATAATTCCAAGCGCCAGCGTATCAGAGGATGCAAAAACCGCCCGAATATCCTTATGATCTTGCAGCAGCTTGTTCCCTAATTTGTAACCGTTATCAAAGGAACTTTCGTTCACTTCAAAAACAAACGTCTTTGATGGTGTAATGCCTGCTTCTTTTAATGCTTTCTCGTAGCCTATATACCTCTTTTTATCCACTGGACTATTGACGAGGTGATGAGCAACAAAGGCAATTTCTTTGTGCCCCAAATTCACTAAATGTGTTGTAGCTAGATATCCTCCATGCTCATCGTCTACAGAAATATGATGATAATCACGTTCGTACTTTTCATATGTATCTACTAGCACAATCGGATTCGATAACGCTTTCATTTTCTCATACAATCGATGAGGGAAGGCTCCTAAAAACAGAAGACCATCAATATTTCTCGTTCGAATCCATTTTAGGCAATCAGCTGGGCTACTCGCTCCAGATATGACTAGATCATAACCATGCTTGCGGATTACATATTCAATTCCACTAATCATTTCGCTGTAATAATGGTTATCTTTAAATATAGTAGAAAGTGAATCATCTGTAAGCGGGAACATAACGCCAATCATATTTGACTTTTGTTTCGAGAGACTAACGGCGGTTAAATTTGGTTCGTAGTTTAATTCTTTTACCGCTGTTAAGATTCGCTCTTTTGTTTCATCGGATACTTTGTTAATTCCGTTTAAGACGTAAGATACTGAAGCTGCAGACACCCCTGCATGCTTCGCTACATCACGAATCGTTATCTTTTCTCCCATAAAATCTCTCCAGTTAAACGGTTAACTATTTACTCGTTCATTATAATTCACTCCTTTATTATCAGTCAACTTATTTTTCAAATTATCTGTTAACTATTATAATATCTTCCTAGATTGGCATGTTTTAAGCAGTGACAAGATGTATTGACACCTGTTAATCTTTGAAACGTACATATAAAGTTCGGTGCACAGCACGCACCGATCCGTGATAAAAGGGGCGTTCAAAAGGATTTCAGGAGGTACTTACTTTATGTTTAAGAAACTAGCAATTATTGGAGCGCTGGCAGTTCCTATGTTCGGCATGAGTCACGGGGCAAATGCCGCTGAAACAACTCATCGCGTAAAAGCCGGAGAGACTCTTTACAAGATTGGCGCTGAATACGGCGTTACGGTTAAACAGTTAAAAGAAGCGAATCACAAATCTACGGACTCTATTAATGCAAATGAAACACTAACAATCCCTAACTCTATTAGCGAAAGTGATAAAGAATTGTTAGCTCGCCTTGTACAAGCTGAAGCAAAAGGCGAACCTTACGCTGGCAAAGTGGCTGTAGCAACAGTTGTCTTAAACCGCGTGGATAGCGATTCTTTCCCAAACTCTATTCATGATGTCATTTATCAAGGTACACAGTTTACACCTGTACAAAACGGTGAAATTAATAAAGCAGCGGATGCTGAAGCACAAAAAGCTGTAAATGAAGCACTAGCTTTTAGAGGTCAAGGAAAAGGTTCGTTATTCTTCTTTAATCCAGATAAAACAAGCGACCAATGGCTTCGTCAAAAACAGGTTACGATTACAATCGGAAATCACGTTTTTGCAAAATAAACAAAAAAAGCACTCAGATGAGTGCTTTTTTTTAATATGCAACAAGTAAGCTTAATAGAACAGCTATAATAATAATAGGCAATACGTATTTAACTAGAAAGAACCATGCGTTGAATAATTTAACACCTTTTGTACTTCCTGAAATAAACTCTTCATACACGGCTTCTTTTTTCATTTTAAATGTCACAAAAATCGCAATGGCTAAACTTCCAAGAGGCAGCATTAAGTTGCTCACAAAAAAGTCAGCTACGTCAAATATACTTCTGCCAAAAAGTGAAACATGTTTTAGTACACCAAACGAAAGCGCTGATGGGATACCTACCACAAACACAAGAATCCCTGATAAAGAAGCGTAGCGAGTTCGTTTTGTCTGATCGTCTTTGGTTAAAGCAGCTACGATAATTTCCAGAAGTGAAAAAGCAGACGTAAGCGTAGCAAATAGAAATAAAATTAAAAACAGTGCTAAAAAGACGGTACCAAACGGCATTTTCTCAAATACTGTTGGCAAGACCACAAACAAAAGTCCAGGTCCTTCAGTTGGCTTTAATCCAAACGAAAAAACGGCTGGAAAAATAGCCAAGCCCGCCAGCAGCGAAACAAACAAGTTCAAAATAGCAATAGTGCCAGCTGAACGCGTCAAGCTTACTTTTTTCCCTAAATAAGAGCTATATGTCACCATGCAGGATAATCCCACGCAAAGCGAGAAAAACGACTGACCGAGCGCATAGAGAACAGATGACCCTGTAATGGCTGAAAAATCCGGTTTTAAAAAGAACTTTACTCCGTCCATTGCTCCGTCTAATGTTAGAGAACGCACCACGATAATGATAAAACAAATAAATAACAGCGGCATCATGTATTTATTAGCACGCTCTATTCCTTTTTGTACGCCTTTTGAAATAACAAACACTGTAATTAATAAAAACAGCGCCTGTGCACCTAATACTACATAAGGTTGGCTAATGACGGCATTGAACAACGCGCCGTACTCTTTTCCGCTTAGCATACCGGTTACACTCATAATCGTATATAAAATCACCCAGCCGCCAACGACGCTGTAAAAGGAAAGCAAAACGACACAGCTTAGTACTCCCAGCCTGCCAATCCATACCCAAGCGGATTTTGGAGCAATTGCCTTATAAGCACTAATCGCTTCTTTTCCCGTATGTCTTCCAATGATAAATTCTGCCAACAGAAGCGGCAATCCAATAAAAATCGTAAATAAAATAAACAACGCAAAAAATGCTCCACCGCCACTGGTTCCCGTTACGTATGGAAACTTCCATATCGCTCCTAGACCAATTGCTGCCCCAGCAGATGCTAAAATAAAACCGAGGCGTGAAGACCACTGATTTCCTTTACTCATATAATGTTACTCTCTCCTCTTCTAAACTCAAAACTCACCTGATTAGTACTGTACCATAAATGCAGAAGAAAATCATTCCCGTTTTACTTTTTTCTATAAAACGATATCTATATAGAATAGAAAAAATGAAGAAGCAGCTGCTTCTTCATTTTAAGGTCGGTGTTTCTATTCAAAATTTATTCTCTGTACGATGATTCATCTCCACGGTAGGCTTCTTGATTTGAAATTTCTTCAATATGCATATGCCCTTCTCTCTCTAAACGAAGGACCGTACGCTCTGCATCTTCATAGCTCTCGCACGTCACTTGTTTATATTCCATATCATCTTTATCTGTGTAAGCGACTAAATATGTTTCCATTTTAACTCCTCCTATATAACCTGTATGTAACGTATGTTGCCTTTTTCGTTTATTTCTAAACATATAGGCTCCAAACATAAAGCCTAGCATACTATAGTAGCGGAACTTCAATTTAAAAAAGTTGAATTTTTCATTATGCACCGATGCAACATGGAGGTTACACTTATGACATTTATTTTATCATTCGTACCAATTGTTGTTCCTTTTGGTATTTTAATTAGCTTAATTGCTTTTACAGCTGCTTTTTTACAATCAAAAGAGCATCATAAAAAGCTCTAGCTTACAAAAGCTAGAGCTTCTTTTTAAAAACGTCTATAGCGTTTAATCAGTCCCACAATAATGGCAATTGCTAATAAAACAATCGAAATAATGACAGTCATGACAATTGGCTGATTTCCACTTTGCTTCACTGCAATGGCAATATAAGCCCAAATAAAAACAAGCGGATAAACAGCGTCTCGGTTTTTTAATGTAAACATGATGCCCAGCACAGCTCCTACCAGCAGCATAATAATCGTCCATGCTAACTCGTTTAAGCCAAGCAAGTGCTGTATTCCATTTGCTTGAAATACGACAAACACATTGACAATAGTCGCAACAGAAATCCATCCAAGATAAAGCGAAATTGGCAGACGCATAAACCATGTCGTCATTCGAGAATGCTGAATAATGGAATACACAATCATTAATGTGCCTAGAATAAAGAGCATAACTAAAAGAGATAACTTATAGTAATCGTTTTGGAAAATAAAGATCCACGCACTATTTAACAAACAGTTTAGAAAAAACCAAATGCCGATACGTGCATATATTTCCTTTTGATCTTCTCTTGCAAAAAATTGGCGTATAACCCAAATGGTTAATAATAAATAAATAACGCCCCAGATAGCAAAGGCATAACCAGCTGGTGTAAACAACGTAGGAACTTGCGCAGAAGCTTCTCCCGTTGTTTTGCCTCCTATTGGAATGGCATTTGCTAAATAATTCACAAGCAGTGTAATAGCCAAGCCTACTGTATTTAATACAGCATACAAACGAAATTTCGCCATTTTGTTCTCTCCTTTCTTCTATTTATATGGGAGTGTTTCGGAGACGAAAACGGCTCTTCCCTTCATTAATACCTCTTCTTCCCTAAAAATATGCATTTTTAAACAAAAATGATTAAAAATAGCTTTAAGAAATTTCCTCTTTAAGAAAGAAAAGCGGTTAGCACACAATTTCCCATAACGCTTTCTATTTTTCAGAATATATGGTAAGTTAAACTTAGATTAATAGGAAGTCCACTAGGGGTGCCACCGGCTGAGACAAGTTTTCTTGATCCCTTTGAACCTGATCTGGCTCATACCAGCGTAGGAAAGTGGCAATGTTCAGTTTTTTACTGTCCTTTGCCACTCCGTTTATAAACGGAGTGTTTTTTATTTCCTTTATGTGCTTGTTTGTGACTTCCTCATATTAAAGGAGGATTTTGATGTCATTTTCATCTCAATTAAGACAAGAAGCAAACTATATTTACGAAGCCATTTTTAACCATCCTTTTATTAAAGGAATTGCTGAAGGAAACGTGCCAAAAGAAGCGCTTATTCACTACGTTTCTCAAGATTACGAATACTTAACAGCATTTGTTCGCATTTACGGCGCTGCTTTAACAAAATGCCGCACGCGTACCGAAATGGAAGCCTTTAATGCCGGCATTTCTACGGTATTACATAGTGAAGTACATCCTCACAATAATTTTTGTGAAGTAGCAGGCGTACGTTATGAAGACCTTCACACTGAGACGCTTTCACCGACGGCCAGCCACTACATTAACCATATGACAAGTGTTGCGCATACAGGCAGCTTAGCAGAAATCATTGCAGTGCTTCTTCCATGTCCATGGACGTACGTTGAAATTGGCCAGCGCATTACAGAACAAGTAAATCCATCTCCTTCTCATCCTTTTTATGAATGGATTCAGTTTTATAATAATGAAGAAATGAATGGCACAACACAATGGTTTTGTAACAAGCTTGATGAACTCGCCGAACAAGCGACTGAAGAAGAACGTAACCGTATGAAAGATCACTTCATCAAAAGCTGTGAACTGGAGTATTTATTTTGGGAAATGGCATATACCCAAGAAAAATGGCCGCTTTCTCAGCTTTCCCTTTCAAAATAACGAAAAAGCCTCCTATCAGGAGGCTCTTTTATTTCAATAGTTTTTTGATCATTTTCAAGCTTTGTTTTTCCGAAGGATAGCGGAATGACAAATCAAACTTGGTTGTTTGAGACAGCATGCTTTTAAAATGAGTGAATGTCTGAAAGCTGTCTTTTCCATGATATTGACCCGTGCCGCTTTCTCCCACTCCGCCAAACGGCAAATATGGCGTAGCGATATGCATAAGCGTATCGTTTATACAGCCTCCTCCAAATGAAAGGCGCTCCGTTATGACGTTTTGCACATCTTCACTTTCTGTAAATAAGTAAAGAGCTAACGGCTTAGCTTTTTCTTGAACTTTATGAATGACTTCGTCTAGTGTTTCATATTCAATCATAGGAAGAATAGGCCCAAAGATTTCTTCTTGCATAACGTCTGATGTCCAGCTTACTTCACTTAACACCGTAGGTTCTATTGTTAGCGTGTCCTTATTGTACCCGCCTCCAACTATAGCATTTCCGTCTTTTAAAAACTCAACTAGCCGAGTAAAATGACGCTCACTGACAATACGGCCGTAGCGGTCGCTTTCAAGTGGATTACTACCGTAAAATTGAGAAATTGCTTCGCGAAGTTTCTCTACAAGCGGCGCTTTCACTTTTTTATGCACGAGCAAATAATCAGGAGCAACGCACGTCTGGCCTGCATTCATCCCTTTACCAAACATAATTCGCTTCGCTGCAAGATCTAGGTTTGCGTCTTCATGTACAATGCACGGACTTTTTCCGCCTAGCTCAAGCGTGACGGGGATAAGCTGCTTCCCTGCTTCTTGCATAATAATTTTCCCTACATTTACACTTCCCGTAAAGAAAATATAATCAAGGGGCTGTTTTAAAAGCAGACTTGTCGTGTCTACAGCCCCTTCAACCACCGTCACAAATGCTGGGTCAAAAGCTTCAGCCAGTAATTCTTGTATAACGCGAGATACGCTAGGCGTTAGTTCAGAAGGTTTTATAATCGCCGTGTTTCCAGCGGCAATCGCTCCCACTAAAGGAGACAGTGCTAATTGAAACGGATAGTTCCACGGAGCAATAATTAACGCAACTCCATACGGTTCAGGAACAATTTTCCCTTTAGAGCCCACATGTGTTAAAGCGGTTTTTACTTTTTTAGGCTTCATCCATTTTGCTAAATGTTTAAGCGTAAACCGAATCTCCTCTAGTAAAATCCCGATTTCCGACGTGTAAGCCTCTACTTCAGATTTATTTAAATCTTGTTTTAAAGCATCCATAATTCTCTGCTCATTTTGTTTGACTATTTCTCTTAGCTTATTCAGCGCTTGAATGCGGCTGCTGATACTCTTTGTCTTTTGCGCATAGAAATACTGCTTTTGTGTAGAGACAATATGCTCAATGACCGTTTCATCTGTGATATAAAATTGCTCGTGGTTCATCTTTTTCATCTCCCTATAAACATTCGCTTTCAACTGTAGCAAGCAAGTTTTTTAATAGCTCAACTGCCTCATTTAAAGCTAATGAATAATATCTCTGCGTTCCTTTTTGCTCAATTTGCACAAGCTTTTGATCGCGTAGAATTTTTAAATGATGAGAAATTGCCGGTCGTGATAGCGCAGACTCCTTTGCAATTTCATTTACGGTTAAAGGCTCTTTTTCCGCGAGCAGCAAAATAATATCTTGTCTTGCTGAATCACTTAGCGCCTGAAAAATAGGAATGCTGGCACGAAATAACTCGACTGCTTTTTGACTCATATAGATTCTCCTTTATTTAATTTCTTGTGTTCTGCGGACAACGGATGTAAGCCACTTTCTTGGCACGAAGCGCGGGATGAACGTAGCGAGACGAAACTGCACTCCTGGTACGATAACCGTCTGCCCTTTCATAAATTTTTTATAGCCAACTTTCGTTACTGTTTCTACATCCATTGCACCGCTTTGAAAAAGCTTGGAGTTGCTTAGCTGGGCTCGGTCGCTAAAACCAGTTTTAGTTGGCCCCGGGCATAGAGCGCTTACCGTTACATTGGTACCTTTTAATTCATTTTCAAGGGCCTCTGTGAAAGACAATACGTACGCTTTTGTTGCGTAATACACCGTCATAAGCGGACCCGGCATAAATGCAGCAACGGACGCAATGTTCAAAATCTTACCTTGATTTCTTCTGACCATATCCGGTAAAAATAATTTTGTTAAATGAGTTAATGCTCGAATATTTAAATCAATCATGTTTAACTCGTCGTCTAAAGCTGTTTCAATAAATTTGCCGTATAGTCCAAAACCAGCATTGTTCACTAAATAGTCAACGTGTATTTTTTTATTTTTAAGTTCTTCATATAGTGACTGTATCTCTTCTTCTCTTGATAAATCCTTTACAACCGTTATCACGTCAATATTGTAAGTAGATTTTAAATTCTCTCCAATCGCTGTTAGTTTATCAGCGCTTCTGGCAACTAAAATTACAGGATGCCCATCCTTTGCGAATTGATAAGCTAACTCTTTACCTATTCCTCCCGACGCACCGGTGATGAGCGCATAATGCTGTGACATAGTGTTCACTCCTTATGTTTATATGTTCAAGAACTTAAACATTTAAACTTATCTTATAGGATTCATTTTTTCCCGTCAACTGTTTTCTATACTCTTCTTTTCTTTTATGTTTTCCATTTTTGCCATTTGCGCATTTCTGTACATTTTTTTACAAAATATGCGTTTTCTTTACATAGAAGGCTAATGTCGTCTAGTTTTGACAACCTTTGTCACCTAGCAGGAAAACAAGTGAAGATATGGTGAATACAACATACAACAAATAATCCATTACATAGTTGGATGAAAATAGATAAGGGAGGAAATGAAAAATGATGGAGACATATACAATTAAAAAAGTAAGTGATCAATTAGAGGTAGAAAAGAAAACGCTAAAACAATGGGAAAAATTGTTGGGCAGCTATTTAACAATTGAACGAGTAGATGGGGCCCGTGTCTATACAGAGGAACAAATTGAATTATTTAATGATATTAAACAGCTGTTTGATGAACAATGTACGTTAGATGAAGTCAAAGAATACGTTCAGCTGCTGATAAAAGAACAAGAAGAACAGGAGCATTTAGTGATGGAATCAGAGGCAGCGATTTCAAAAGAAGAAGAACCGGCAAAGTTGAAAACTGCTAAAAAAGAAAACGTCATTGATTTTCAAGAACATTCCAATAAACAAATGAAGCAAGAAAAGAAAAAAGCTGCTGAAAAGCAGGAAAGCATTTCAGAAAATAAGCAAGAGAAGACCCCTCCTATACCTGAAGCACGATTAGCTACTGAAGAAGAAAAGCAGGCTATTTCTGCTTCTATTGAAGAGCCAAAACCAAACGACCTTGTCGTGAATGAAAAAGAACTGCTTCAAGGGGAATTAGTAGAAGCTGTTCGCCGCTATGAAGATGTGTTTGAGGTACTTGATACATTTAAAGCTGATTTGTTAAAAGAAATGCGGGAAGGTATGCGAAATGAAGTTCGCGAAGAAATTGTCGGAGAAGTAAAAAGAGAGCTTGAAAAAAGTGCTACTCAAACTGTAGAAATGGTGGAGTCGGTCGGGGCATACATCTCTGAGTCTTCAGAACGCAGCGCAAGAGATGTAGAGAATATGTCTAAAAAAATTATCCGTTCTAACGAAAAATCGTTTGATGAAGTCACTTCTTTGATTGAAGATTATTCAACAATCGCTGAAGAGAAAACCGAGGATATGCGCCTGTTCATGAAAGATGTCATGGAGAATGCGGATGAATCCTCTAAAGAAATGCAGTATTTATTAGACCGATTCTCAAGCAATTCCACCGTTGCGATGAATCAAGTAAAATTTATGGTTGAAAAATTAAACAATTCTTCAACTAATACGACAGAAGAGCTTCGTGATTTAATTGATTCAATGAATGAGGAACGAGTCTATTATTTAAAAGAAATGGAGAAAGAACGTAAGCTTCATCGTCAAAGCGTAGCTGAACGCGAAGAGATGTTTAGTGATTTTGTCCAAACCTTTAGACAAACCGCCGCTGCTGATATGAAGCGAAAAAGGAAGTGGTGGAAGCTGTTTCTCTCCTGAAAACACCGGCCCTATGGTAATAGGGCCGGTGTTTTTTAATAGTATGAACAATAGTAGTTTGTATGTAAGAAATGTTAAGGTAACGCGTGGCGATGAGACGTTATACTTTGAAAAACATGATAGCCGCTTACCGATACGCCTATAGTTCCTGCTCCTGGAAATACTGTATCTCCGCATAACCACATTCCTTCTAAGCCAGATCGATGCGAAATGCTGTTGAACAAGGCATGATCTAACGTTTGCGGAAAGCCTCCCACTCCGCCGCTTGGGCGAGAAGTGAACCTTTCCCATGCTTTAGGAGCTCCCGAAATTTGATGCTCTGCTTTTTCAATGCCAGGAATAATGGTTTTAATGCCTGCTACCATTTTTTTTTCAAGAACTTGTTTTTGAAGATCATAGGCTTCTTTGGTACTCCACTTGCTAAGATCAATGTGAGTAGACGCTGTAATTGTACGCTTGCCTTGAGGCGCTCGAAAACGATCGTCAGGATGAGAGACTGAGAGAAATAAATGATTTCCTTCCGTCATTTCCCCTTGTTCGGATTGAAGTACTTGCTGAAACAACTCTACCTTTTGCGGCAGATCTCTTTCATCAATCGCAAAATACATCGAAAACGTTCCCCACTGCGGAAGCTCGCTTTTTTCTTTTGCCCGCTTATGAATATGCTGGTAATCTTCATCATGCAGCAAAGACTTTAAGCTTTGAACCGGCGCGTTGCATACAACGTCTGATGCACGGTAATGGTTACCTCTATGATCATGCACGATCCACCCGTCATTATCACGCTCTATCTTTACTACTTTCCTTCCTAGAATCGTTTTTCCTCCGCTGGCTTTAATCGATTTTTGCAGCGCTTCTGCGACTTTGTATAAGCCGCCATTCACATAAAAAGCACCTTCGTGATAAATATCTAACGCTAAACATCCAATAAGCATTGAACAGTTCTCACTCGTTGTCTGCATGCTGTCTATTAATTGACCATCAACAAAATGAAGAAAGTCCGCTTCGTCTAGCAAGCTGTGTTTTTTTAGTAAATAACTAAACGATTGATGAAAATAAGGCAACAGCTTCACAGAACCAAAATTCAACGAACTTACCAGCCTGCTCCACTCACCGACTGTTAGAGGAGGAAGAACCGGCAGAGACTGCATAAGCTTGCGAATTTCTTTTGCAATTCTAAAAACATTTTCATAAAAGCTCCTAATATTTTTTGCTTTATGAGGAAATTGTTTTTGAAGATAGGAAATATGCTGATACCGGTCTTGATAATAAATCAGTGTACGATGAGGAAGATGAACTTTCATGATTTTCTCAAGAGAAACCTTTTCAATTTCTAGGCCAAGGTACGTGCCGATTCGCTCATGTATCCCTCCGTGCTCAAATCCCATTCCAAGCGTCGCCCCAACAGGAAACGTATACAAATGACGCTGAAATTTCCCTGCACAGCCTCCCCATTCTCGAGAAGCCTCTAAAACCGTCACTTCATAGTCATGTTTAGCTAAAAGCGCTCCCGCTGTTAAACCACCTATTCCTCCGCCTATTACGACAACTTGCTTATGCATGTTTTCACCTTCTTTAGCTCTTTCTTCTATTGTGCAAAAAAAAGAAGCTCACCGCAATTTAGAAGCGGCTCGTTACTGAAATAAAAAAGCCGTGAATGATCTCACAGCTTTTTGGCTTATTTTGTAATCACTCCACAAACAATCCGATCTCCTGAGTTTCCTGAAGGATCCGTTGTGTAATCGTCGACTTTATCATGTATCACTAATGCCGATCCATCCATATCCAAAAGAGAATTCGGCTTTCCTTCTTGCAGAGTGACAAGAGAAGCAAAAATTTCTGTATCTACTTCGCCATTTGGAGCAACTTCTAGATTGGGCAAATCACCTGCATGCGGGCCTTTTGTATTTTTAAAGCCGTGTTCACGTTTAAAAGGATTAAAATGGGCACCCGCTGTTTTAAAATCCGGCACCTCACATTTTCCTATTTCATGAATATGAAATCCATGTCTCCCCGGTGAAAGACCTTGAGCAGTTAATTTAATGTGCACGCCGTTCTTTGCTTCTGACAGGGTAGCCTCTCCTACTTTTTTACCCGATGTATTTGTTAAATCCACTTTAACAGGTTCTACCGATACTTCGCTTGTTTCTTTTGCTTCCTCTGTTTTCAGGTGGTTTTCATGAGCGTTATTTTGCTCTTTTACCATGCTGCATGCTCCTAACAATAACAGAACAAAGACTACGCATCCGTTCATTATCAACTTTTGCATCCGTGATTCCTCCTTTTTCTTATTTATCACCATCCTTTCACTATTTTCCTTTTTTTAGACATCAAAAATAAGATTGAGACATACGTTCACCTTACCAATGAAAAAATCCGAACGAGTTGGATTCTTAATGAAGAACCTCGATTCATCGTTCGGATTTTCCTTCAACTAAAATACTTTGCTTTAACGTCTTACTTCTGTTTAAAGTTGTATTCTTTTTCCGTTCCGTTTGAAAAACGAACTTCTAATTCAAACGACTGAAAATCTTTTTTTAGACCAAACGCATCGATTACTTCTTTTTTTACATCTTCATCGGGCGTGCGCTGATCAAAATTTAACTTTTTAAATTTTGAAGATAATTTATTAAAAGCTTTGTCTCCGTTCAAGTGCTCATCGTTAATATTATCATCCACTTTGGCTTCTATCTCATCATTTTCATTTTCGTAGTCGGCTTCATAATCATTGTTGAGCCCCTTATAGTCTACTTCTAAATCAAATTTTGAAAAGTTAAAAGATGTGTTTTCGCTTTGATTATCATAGCTCATCGGCGTTCCGCCATTCGTCACGCCTTGTTTATTTTGAGCTTCTTTTGCCGGCGCTGCATCATCATTGTGGCACGCTGAAAGCACGCTAATACTTATAAGGGAAAAGAATATGAAAAAGGGTCGTTTCTTCACTGTATTTCCTCCTTTGACTTCACTCTTCCTTCCCTTTATGTCCACAAATTTGATTTTTATACGCCTTCACTAGAAAACCCCGCTCTCTAAAAAGAAAGCGGGGTTTTTCGTCTTGTTTATTTTACATTCGAATAAGAAATACTGTACATGCTGTTAAAATACGTATTGTAAAGAGCTTGAACAGCACGGTCTAAAGCATCTGCTTTCACACCAAACATCATGCTCACCTCAGAAGAACCTTGGTTGATCATTTCAAGATTTACTTCAGCACGAGCAAAAGCTTCTGTAGCTTTTGCAGCAATTCCTACTGTGCTATTCATTCCTTCTCCTACTACCATAACCATAGCAAGATCACGTTCAATAAAGATTTCATCTACTTCAAGTTCTTTTTCAATTCGAGCAAATACGCGCTTTTCCACATCTGGCGTAAGCTGATGCTCGCGCATGATGACAGAGATATTATCAATTCCTGAAGGGGTATGTTCGTATGAAATACCTTCATCCTCTAAAATTTCAAGTAATCTTCTGCCAAAACCAATTTCACGGTTTAATAAGTATTTGCTCACGTGGATGTTGCAAAAACCTTTATCCCCAGCGATTCCAACTACCGGTGTATCGCCGTGAGGACGCTCAGCTACAATGAATGTGCCCTTTGCTTCCGGATTATTTGTATTCTTTACACATACAGGAATGCCTAGTTTATAAACCGGCTCCAGCGCTTCATCATGGAAGACAGAAAAACCTGCATAGGATAGTTCACGCATTTCTCTGTATGTTACTTCTTTCATTTCATGAGGCTTTTCCACAAGTCGTGGATCTACGCTGTAAATAGCATCTACGTCGGTAAAGTTTTCATACAAGTCAGCTTTTACTCCTGCTGCTACAATTGAGCCTGTGATATCTGACCCACCGCGCGAGAACGTAACCATGTTCCCTTCTTCAGAGTAGCCAAAGAATCCTGGAATCACCAAAATGCCCGAACGCTCTCTTAGCTGCGGTAATTTTTCATAAGACAGTGGAAGCACTCTTGCTCTTCCGGGTTCATCAGAAACAAAAATACCTGCTTCTTTTGGATTTACATAATGAGCTTCAAAACCTAAATGGTTTAAATAAGCAGCCATTACCTTTGCGTTATTATCTTCTCCACTTGCTTTTAGGCAGTCTAATAAGCGAAATGGACCGTTTTTATGTAAATCAATAAGTGATTGTAAACTCGTAATAATGTCAGTAATAATCGTTTCTGGCATAGACAAGTCCACAACGATTTCACGATAGCGATCAATTACTTGCCCAAACTCATCGACGTAATCTTCTCCAAGCTGTATTTTGGCAGAAAGTGCGATTAGCAAATCTGTCATTTTTGTATCTTCTCCGTATCGCTTACCCGGAGCTGATACAACCACCAGCTTTCTCTCTTTATCAGACGTTACAATATGCGCAACCTGTTTAAATTTCTCTGCGCTTGCAACTGAACTCCCGCCAAACTTCGCAACCTTCATGTGTGAGACACTTCCTTACTTTGTTTTTAATATTCGATTATTGTACCATATTTTATCAAGTAGAAAAGCTCATCTATCTAACTTTTCTAAAAATTAAAGGAATACTACCGTAATTGTACTCCCATAAAGAACAAATGTCTACCAGAAAAACACAAAAAGACTGATTTTACATCATGTAAAATCAGTCTTTATTTGTTATTCTGCTTTTGGCTTTTTTAATACGCCTACAAGGACCGCTGTTACAATTGCACCAATTAAAATTGCTAGTGCATATAAAAGAGGATTTCCTTGTACAATTCCGATAACGAATACGCCGCCGTGTGGTGCTGGTAAACCGATGTGGAACATCATTGTTAAAGCACCTGCTACTGCAGCACCGATAACCGATGCCGGAATCACGCGGCCTGGGTCAGCTGCTGCGAATGGAATCGCACCTTCTGTGATAAATGAAAGACCCATTACATAACACGTTTTACCTGTTTCACGCTCTTGGCGAGTAAATTTATTTTTGAACAAAGTTGTCGCAATGGCCATACCTAATGGTGGAACCATACCGCCTGCCATAATCGCTGCGTGTGGTGCATAGTTTCCAGCATCAATCATTGCAATACCAAATGTAAAGGCTGCTTTATTAATAGGACCACCCATATCAATCGCCATCATACCGCCTAAGATAATACCTAATAATACTAAGTTACCTGTACCAAATCCACTTAACCAGTGCGTTAATCCTTTGTTAATTGCACTAACTGGCTCATTTACAACATAAAGCATAATCAACCCTGAGATAAAAATCCCAAATAGCGGATAAAGAAGAACTGGCTTAATTCCATCAAGCGCTTGCGGCAGGCCGCTGAATAATTTCTTTAACCCCACTACTACATAACCTGCTAAGAAACCAGCGATTAAACCACCTAAGAAACCGCCTCCGCCAGAAGCTGCTAAAAGACCTGCAACCATACCGGGAGCTAAACCTGGACGATCAGCAATACTCATTGCAATAAATCCTGCTAGTACTGGTACTAGTAAGAAGAATGCATTATCTCCGCCAATTGTTTTTAGCGCCGCTGCAAATGCATTGTACGTCGGATCTTTCGGTTCTGCTGAGTGAATGCCAAACATAAATGAAATAGCAATTAAAATCCCGCCTCCTACAACAAACGGAAGCATTGCGGATACACCGCTCATTAGATGCTTGTAAAACCCTGTACGCTCTGATCCTTTACTTTCTCCGCCTTCTTTGCTGCCACCGCCGCCGCTGTATACAGGAGCGTCTCCTTTTAACGCGCGGTTAATTAATTCTTCAGGCTTGCGAATTCCTTCAGCTACGGGAACTTGAATGACTTTTTTACCTGCAAAACGTTCCATTTCTACTTGCTTGTCCGCTGCAACGATAATAGCGGTAGCGTTTTCAATTTCTTCCTTCGTCAACGCGTTTTTAACCCCGCTGGAACCGTTTGTTTCAACTTTTAGCGTGACATTCATGTCTTTCGCTTTTGCTTTTAAGCTGTCCGCTGCCATATATGTGTGGGCAATTCCCGTTGGACAAGCCGTTACAGCAAGCACTAATTGATCTGAAGCTGTATCTACTTCCTCTTCCGGCGCTTCATTTTCTGTTTCTTTATCATCAATTGCTTTAATGACTTCATCAATTGATGATGCTGTTAGCAACGTTTTTCGGAATGATTCGTCCATTAATAACGTAGACAAACGAGATAGTGTTTCTAAGTGAGCGTTATTTGCGCCTTCACTCGCTGCAATCATGAAGAATAAGTGTGCAGGCTGTCCGTCTAATGATTCATAATCGATACCTTCTGTTGAGCGTCCAAATGCAATGGCCGGTGTTTTTACCGAGCTTGTTTTCGCATGCGGAATGGCAATGCCTTCTCCAATTCCCGTTGTACTTTGAGATTCACGATTTAAAATTGCTTCTTTATAGCCAGCTCGGTCGCTTAAGCGACCAGCTTCGTCTAATTTTCCAACTAATTCATCAATAACATCAGCTTTTGACGTGCTTTTTAAATCAAGAATGATTGTATCTTTTTTTAATAATTCAGTAATTCTCATTCTCGTTTCCCCCTACTCTACCTTTGTGATTGACACTTGTTCACGAAGCGTCTTTACATCTTCTGCTGTACATAATTCAAGTGAGAATGCTGTGGCACTTCCTGAAGCTACTCCTGTTTGAAAAGCTTCTAATAAATCCCCTTGTTTTACATAAGAAGCAATAAATCCAGCTACAAGTGAATCGCCAGCTCCAACAGAATTTTTTACCGTTCCTTTAGGGACTGTGGCACTGTAGACACCGCTTTCGTTAATAAGCAGTGCTCCATCACCTGCCATAGACACAACAACGTTTTGCGCTCCTTGTTCCACGAGCTTCTTACCGTATACTAGCGCATCTTCTGCACTGTTTACTTCTACATCAAACAATTCTGCAAGTTCATGATGGTTCGGTTTGATAAAAAACGGCTTGTGGGACACGACGTCTAGCAAAGTTTTTCCACTTGCATCTACTACAACTTTTACTCCGTTCGCTGCTGCTAGTTCAGTTAACGTTTCATACACAGAACTTGGAAGCGTTTTCGGTATACTCCCCGCTAATACGAAGATATCGCCTTCAGTCATTTGTTTTACTTGAGTCAATAAAGACTGAAGCGCTTCGTCTGTAATAGCAGGTCCTTGACCGTTAATTTCTGTTTCTTTTTCTGTTTTTAACTTTACGTTAATACGGGTATCTCCCTCAACTCTTGTAAAAGCTGTTTCAATATTCTCCGCTTTTAAGTAGTCTTCGATATAGGTTCCTGTAAAGCCGGCTACAAAACCGAGGGCTTTGTTATCAACACCTAATCGCTTTAAAACGCGAGAGACGTTAATGCCTTTTCCTCCTGGAAACTTGGCTTCATTCGTTGTACGGTTAAGCCCGCCTTCTTCGAATGCTGAAACATGTACTACGTAATCAACGGATGGGTTCAACGTACATGTATAAATCATGATTTCACAACCTTTATGTCTGTTTTGTTTGCATACTGTATAAGTACATCGCTAGGTACGTCATTTGTTATAATTTTTGCTTCATGTAAATCGGCTATTTTCGCAAAGCTTGTTTCAAAAAACTTAGTGGAATCTGATAAAATATACGATTCTCTAGACAGCTTCATTGCCGTTTGCTTGATCAATGCTTCTTCTGGGTCAGGAGTTGTATATCCATATTGATGATGAATCCCATTCGCTCCCATAAAGCACTTATCAAAACGATATTGCTCAAGACTTAAAAGAGCTCCATTGCCAATTAAAGCGCCCGTTTTATGTTTAACAGATCCCCCAATTAAATAGAGGGTGATACCTTGTTCTAGCATCGGATTTAAATGCATTAAACCATTTGTCACGACTACTACATCTTTTTGCTTTAAAAAAGGAATCATTTCATACGTTGTAGTTCCTGCATCTAAAAAAATACAGTCACCTTCATTTATAATGGAAGCCGCATACTCTGCAATGTTTCGTTTATCTTGAACATTTTTAGCAGATTTTTCGATAACGCTCAGTTCGATTCGTTTACTGCGAATAAGCGAAGCGCCACCGTGAACACGTTTGAGCATTTGCTCTTCTTCTAGTTGACTTAAGTCTCTTCTAATGGTGGATTCCGAAGCGCCTGTAACTTCGATAAACTCTTGTACTTTTACAAGTTCTTTCTCTTTTAAAAGTTTTAAGATTAGTTGATGTCTCTCCGGCGTTAACATGTTCTAGCTCCTTTTTCAAAAAAGCGTTTTCATTTATTTCATGTACTTACTTTATCACGGTTTACATTCAAAATCAATCATAAAAAATCAAAAACATTCATTTTTTTAATTACAAAATAAAGTTTTTTGAACGAATAGTTAAATTTGCATTTGGTTTAATAATAGTTAATACAAAAGGAAATATGCTGGTAATTCAAGAATTTGTCTACTTTTCTCATTATATGTAAAGGTTTTCTTCTACTCAATTAGCTATGACTGTTTTTGACTATTTCTTGACCGATTGAATTTTTCTGACTGAATCAGCCATAGCTTGTCCTGATTTCGTAAAAGCCTACACACCAAAAAAGTTGTCCACCTTTTTGGACAACTCAAAGTGACCCATCATTTAAATAAAAATAGAAGCATATATAATATGGAAGCAAGGGCAGAAGAAATAGCTAAACTTGAGATAAAACGCACGAGTCTTTTCTTAATGAACTGCGTTAATTCGATTTCTCTTACTTGAGTTTTTTCATTTTGCATACAATGATCCCTTCTTTAATTAAAATTTCCTAGTAGCTAGAAGTTACTACTCGCAGAATATGCTTTTATGTATTGTATGCATGCGTTAAAAAAAAGATACAAAACGAACAAAAAAGCTACTCTTAGCTAGAGTAGCTTTCATCTTTCCATACATCTGCTTCAATTACTGCATCCGCTCGAATCGAATATGTATAACAAGGGCCTGTAACCATCAGCATATTCGACTGCAGCGAGACTTTATCAATCGTCACTCGTTCATACCTTTGAATATGTCCTGCTTCATAGACGTGAAGCGTTACTGGATGATGCTCCGAGTAACTGTTCATAATGACATTTTCAATATGCTCAATCTTTTCTTTTTTCAACCCTAAGGACTGCTTATGCGCCTCGGGACTGTACATTTTCTTCATTTTCTCTAAATGCTCGGGCATTACTAACTTCGCATACTGTTTTAATTCATCTTGATACACGTTCATTCTCCCCCTTGACTCTTGCTTCTATTTTACCGAACGAACATTCTCATTGCAAAACTTTTTAATCAAAATAAAAGCAAACAATTCATTTTTTCATACTCCATAAAAACTGTCAAAAGATTTTATGTTAATAGCAGAAACTGATTTTAAAAAAAATAATAATATCCCATCTTTAATTCGGTCTCTAGAGTTGGTATAATACATTGTCATGACTGTGTTTTCGGAGTTTTTGATGATTGGAGGTAACGTTCATGATTAATAAAATAAAAGAAATTATCCTCATTATTCTAGGGAGCCTCATTTTTGCACTGGCCATTAATTACTTTGCTATTCCAAATGAATTAGCAGAAGGCGGCGTAACCGGTGTAACAATGATTACCTATTATGTATTAGGCTGGTCTCCGGGTATCACAAACTTTATATTAAACGGTTTGCTGGTACTAATCGGATACAAATTGCTTCATAAACGTGTGATTGTTTACACAATTATATGTATTATTTTCACGTCTCTATTCCTACATATAACTGAAGGACTGGGAAATCCTCTTGACGATACGCTACTGGGGGCTATTTTTGCTGGTATTTTAGCTGGGGTAGGACTCGGACTTGTGTTTAGAGGCGGCGGAACTTCCGGAGGCTCTGCAGTTATTGCCCGCTTAGCTAATCAATATCTAGACTGGAATATTAGCAAAACGATGCTGGCAATTGATTTATTAGTGGTAGCAAGCGCTTATTTTGTCATCGGTGGAGAAAAGACGATGTATACGATTATTTCTCTTTACATCGGAACGAAAGTGCTTGATTATATCATTGAAGGACTCAACCCTCGCAAAGCAATCACTATTATTTCACACCGTTCAGCTGAAGTAGCCGAACAAGTCAATAAAAAGATGCAGCGCGGCGTCACTGTCTTTTCCGCTCATGGAAGCTATACAAAAGAAGCAAAAGACGTATTGTACGTAGTTGTGAACAAACAAGAACTGCTAGAATTAAAGCGTATTATTCATAAAGTCGACGAACAAGCTTTTGTGGTCGTACACGATGTGCGCGACGTCTTTGGAGTAGGTTTTACTATTCCAAAAGCCGGCTGAAAACCCGCTGTAAAAAAGCGGTTTTTTTCTATTATATATGTTTGCGCTGAAAATACAGTAAACCTGCCGTTATAAAAAGAATAAACTCTCTTGGAACGACAATAAAAAGCTCTGTAGTGAAAATCTAAAAAGCTAAAAGGCGATGCCTTTTAGCTTTTTTCTTTACACGTCCATTTAATTAACAGACCGCAGTGCGTTAATCCTCCTCCAAACCCATAGAGAATAAGGAGGTCATTATCCTGTACTTTTCCTGTCATTATTCCTTCGTTTAAAGCAAGCGGAATAGAAGCTGAAGACGTATTTCCGCAGTATTGCACACTCGTTAACGTTTTATCCATTGAAACACCTGTTTTAGCACAAATTGCTTCAATCATTCGAAGGTTTGCACTGTGCGGAATAAACCAGTTTACATCAGAAAGAGAAATGGGAGTATTCTTTAATAATGCTTCTACTCCTTTTGGAATCGTTCGTACAGCAAAGCGGTATACTTCACGCCCGTTTTGAACTAAATTCCCGCTCGAGTTAATTTCTTTTCCTGAAAGAGTATTAGATAAGTTAGAACGATATAAATTTCCCCCTCCGCTTCCGTCCGTTCCGTAGTGACATCCTAAGAAACTTGGATTATGCTCATCGTACTCTACAAGCATAGCCCCCGCTCCGTCACCAAACAGCACGCATGTGGCCCGGTCCGTATAATCTGTAATTCTCGACATGACTTCAGCACCAATAACTAAAATCTTTTTATGCAATCCCGACGTCACTAAGCCGTTCGCCACATGAAGTCCATATGTAAAACCGGCGCATGCGGCACTTAGATCAAATGCAGCAGCTTGATCAATATGAAAGTAATCTTGAACCTGACATGCTACGCTAGGAAAAAAGTGATCCGGCGTTGTTGTCGAAACAATAATTGCATCTACATCTTCTATTTTTACATCATATCGGTTAAGCAAATTTTCAACGGCTTGAATGGCAAGCGTGGACGTGTATTCGCCTTCCCCTGCAATTCGTCGTTCTTTCATTCCCGTACGCTGTACAATCCATTCGTCACTTGTATCAACCATTTCTTTTAAATGGTCGTTCGTTAATTTTTGCTTTGGTGTATATATCCCCATTCCCGTAATTCTAGCTTTTGACTGTATCATTTCTCCACCTCAAATCAGTTGATACTTAATTATAACACCTACTTTTAATATCTGGTACTAATTTATTAGCAGATAAAAAGCGCAAAGGCATACCCTTTACGCTTTTTATTAAATAGAATAATCTTCTGGAATAAATACTTTTAGCTGCTTAGGCTTTACATACACCTGCTCTCCCACTTGAAGGCTGAGGACTTTATAGTGCTCTTTGCTTAATTCAGCTTCTAAAAATTCTTCTGCATCTTCTCTTTTTAATTCAATTTGCACGATAGGACCTATCACATGAATATGGCTAACGGTTGCAGAAACAGCATCTGCGCTTGTTTTTACCTTTTCAAGGTGAATATCATGAGGTCGTACATATCCAACAGCTGCTTCTTCATTTCTTCCGCGGAATTCTGGAACATCCATTTCAAAGCTTCCTTGTTTTAGTCTGCCTTTATGAATGCGGCCCTTGAATAAATTGACGTTCCCTAGAAAATCGTACACAAATGGACTGTTAGGATGATCATATACTTCCTCAGGACTTCCAATCTGCTCAATTTTTCCGTTGTTCATCACAACAATACGATCGGCCACATCTAAAGCTTCTTCTTGATCATGCGTAACGAAAATACTCGTAATATGAAAATCATTATGCAATTTACGCAGCCATCTGCGCAAATCCTTGCGAACTTTTGCATCCAAAGCGCCAAAAGGTTCATCTAATAGCAGTACTTTCGGTTCTACTGCTAACGCTCGAGCAAGCGCTACTCGCTGGCGCTGTCCGCCCGATAATTGAGAGGGATAGCGATTTGCAAGCGGCTCTAGTTTAACAAGCTGCAGCAGCTCGGTTACTTTCTTAGTAATGTCTGTTTTAGAAGGCCTTGTTTTTTTAGGTCGTACTTTTAAACCATACGCAATGTTATCAAACACAGTCATATGCCTGAACAAAGCATAGTGTTGAAAAACAAACCCTACATTCCGCTCTTTTGGATTTATGTGCGTAATTTCCTTTCCATCAAATAAAATAGCTCCTTGATCAAGATGTTCAAGACCGGCAATGATACGAAGCAAAGATGTTTTTCCAGAACCGGACGGACCGAGTAAAGCTACTAATTCACCCGTTTGAATATCAATGTTAATAGAATCCAGCGCTTTAAAATCACCAAAGTTCTTTGATACGTGCTTAATATGGATACTCATCTCATAAGCTCCTTCCTTTTTATTCAAATATGTTTGGCTTTCCACTCAATAATATTTTTTACAATTAATGTAAAAATAGCCAAAACTGACATTAAAGATGCTACCGCAAACGCTGCTGCAAATTGATATTCATTGTAGAGAATTTCAATATGAAGAGGCATCGTATTTGTCATTCCTCGAATGTGCCCAGACACAACGGATACAGCTCCAAACTCTCCAATTGCGCGCGCATTACATAAGATAATGCCATATAATAAGCCCCATTTAATATTAGGTAACGTCACTAGAAAAAAAGTTTTGAAACCGCTGGCTCCTAACGTTAACGACGCTTCTTCTTCGGCTGACCCTTGAGCTTGCATAAGAGGAATCAATTCTTTAGCAACAAACGGCAGCGTTACAAAAAGCGTAGCTAAAATAATACCGGGAATAGCAAATACAATTTTGATGTCGTGATTAAACAACCATTCTCCGAATAACCCTTGTGCACCAAATAATAAAATAAAAATCAATCCAGCAATAACAGGCGAAACAGCAAACGGCAAATCAATAAGCGTAATTAAAATATTCTTTCCTTTAAAATCAAACTTTGTAATTAACCATGCAGCTACCACGCCGAAAATGGCATTTAAAGGAACGGTAATAAGCACCACAATTAGCGTTAGTTTAATAGCAGCCAAAGCATCCGGATTCGTAATCGCAGCAAGATACGTTTCCCACCCTTTTTGAAAAGCTGTCATAAAAATGGTGATGAGCGGGAGCACTAAGAATAGAGCTAAAAAAGCCAGTGCAATAAATGTAAGCAGCCACTGGACGACTTTGGGCTCTTTTAAACTAGAATGATTAAGTTTAACAGTCGTTTTTGCATGCTGCATTGGAACATGTCCTGCCAATGTCATCCCTCCTTAACTATGTACAAATTTACGATTTGTCCACCATTGAATAATATTAATAAGTAATAACAGAAAAAATGATACAACGAGCATGACTGATGCAATAGCAGTAGCGCCCGCATAATCGTACTGCTCGAGTTTTGTCATAATAATAAGCGGCGTAATTTCAGTTTTCATCGGCATATTTCCAGCAATAAAAACAACTGACCCGTATTCTCCAAGCGCTCTTGCGAATGAAAGAGAAAAACCTGTTAAAATAGCAGGCACCAGCTCTGGAAAAATAACTTTTCTGAACGTTTGCATTCGGCTGGCTCCTAAACTAGCCGATGCTTCTTCGATCTCCGCATTAAAGTTTTGCAATACTGGCTGCACCATTCGGACAACAAACGGCAGACCAATAAACGTCAGAGCGATAATAATTCCGATAGGCGTAAATGCGATTTTAAACGTAAATAATTGACCAATCCATCCTTTCGGAACGTAAAGAGTGGTCAAGGCAATGCCGGCAACAGCCGTTGGTAAAGCAAACGGCAAATCTACAAGTCCATCAATAAACCTCTTTCCAGGAAAATGATATCTCACTAATACCCATGCAATAATAGTTCCAAAAATAACATTAATAATCCCTGCTGCAAATGCTGCTCCAAAACTTAATTTATATGATGCTACTACTCTAGAGTCTGTAACAGTTTTAATAAAGTCGCTCCATCCCATAGATGCCGTATTTAAAAAAATCATAGCTAACGGAAAAAGCACAAGGATACTTGCATAAAACATCGTAAAACCTAAAGAAAGCCCAAATCCAGGTAAGATGCTTTTCTTTTTCTTCTGTCGTTGTAACACGCTCACGTCTTACACCTCTCTCTGCTTTCAAGATACATATACACAGAAGATACGAATTACCATTCGTATCTTCCTCATTTACTTTTTTAATGCATCATATTACTTTGGCTGATAAATCTGATCGAATGTTCCTCCATCGTTAAAATGAGTTTCTTGAGCTTTTTTCCAGCCGCCAAAATCTTTAATGGTGACTAGGTTAAGAGAAGGAAATTGATCTTTGTGTTTCTCTAATATTTTTTCATTTCGAGGACGATAGTAGTTTTCCGCTGCGATTTCCTGACCTTTTTCTGTATATAGATATTTCAAGTATGCTTTTGCTACCTTTGTTGTGCCTTTCTTTTCAGCTACTTTATCTACTACAGCAACAGGCGGTTCTGCTAAAATACTCAATGACGGTGTTACAATTTCAAATTTATCTTTTCCTAGCTCATTTAACGATAAGTAAGCTTCATTTTCCCATGCAATTAACACGTCTCCAATGCCCCGTTCTACAAATGTAGTTGTCGCTCCGCGTGCGCCTGAGTCTAACACTTCGACATTTCCATAAAGTTTACTCATGAAGTCTTCAATCTTTTTGTTATCTCCGTTATATTTATTCTTCGCGTATGCCCAAGCCGCTAAATAATTCCAGCGTGCGCCTCCAGACGTTTTTGGATTTGGTGTAATAACGGATGTACCTTTTTTCGTTAAATCATCCCAATCTTTAATTCCCTTCGGATTTCCTTTACGAACTAAAAAAACAATTGTTGATGTGTATGGTGTAGAATTATGAGCCAATTCTTTTTCCCAGTCTTTGTTTAATAATTGGCGAGTTTGAGCGATTTCATCAATATCGTATGCAAGCGCCAGCGTTACGACATCCGCTTCTAAACCGTCAATTACTGCTCTACCTTGCTTACCAGAGCCACCGTGTGATTGCTTGATAGTAACGTCTTGCCCTGTTTTATCTTTCCAATAAGATGCAAAACTCTTATTGAACTCCTGATAAAGTTCACGTGTAGGATCATATGAAACGTTTAAAAGCTCTACTGGTTTTTTTGAATCGTTTTTACTCGCAGAACTATCTTTCCCTGCTGTTTCAGTAGATTTCCCATTGCCGCAACCTGCTAGTACGACGAGCAGTGCTGTTAGCACCATTAAAAACTGAACTGCTTTTTTCTTCATGTTTTACTCCCCTTTTTATAAAAAATACAAAAAGGCCGCTATCTCTTTGAAAAGAGAAGCAGCCTTCAGTTAGTCTGATCAGCGTATATGCTCTTAAATTATTCTTATTAAATTTATTCGTAAGAATAAAAAGAAGATACTTTCTGAAAAGACAATTTATTCTTGTTTTTATAATAAACACACTTTACCTATTAGTCAACTAGGTTTTTAATCTTTTTTACACTTATTTTAGTTCTTTTTACGTGTTTTCCTTACTTACTGCGTGTCTGATACTCTTTTTCTAAGTCAGAGAGCGTGAGTTCAAAAAGATGATGGTTTTCTTTTTTGTAAACCCCTTTTTTTAATAACTCTTCAATGAGGTATTGTTTTCTTTGCCGCACCGCTGCTCGTAATAAATTTTCCATCTTTATTCCTCCTATTCTATTCATCTAAAAATAAAAAAGGCTTCTAACATAGGTTAGAAGCCTTCGGTAACCCGATCAGCACAAGGATGAAACTGTCAGATCTTTATCATTTTAAAAAGTATAAAGCTGCTGCTTCAGCAGCTTTACACTTCCTATCGTTATACTTAGACAACCTATAACACAATTTTAATTCTAAAAATTCTAAATCTTACATCAATAAAAAGTCAATTATTCTTTGGATATGCATATTTTCTATACTTGATACAGTACTCCCACTTTGCTGCCAAAGACTTCAATAGCTAGGCCGTCTCTTCCATGTTTGTGGAGAAAGTATTTAACTAGACTTATTTGTGGCTTGCTACTTTGCTTTTAGCTAAAAAGCGGTTTTTTTCCGTACTGTCCACTTGAGTAATTTGTCCGTCGTGAAGAGTAATTAGTACAGATCCATAGTTGATTTCAGTTAGTAATTTAACAATATAATCTAATTTTTCTTGTGTAATTGAAGCCATTTTATCATTCTCCTATTCATAGATAAATTTATATTTTAGTTGCAGTTGAATAAACAAAGCGAACAACATCTATAAGTACTTGTATAATGTGCAGAAGATAAATACATGGTAATCCTCCCCATATGTTCAGTTGAAGATTGAGATTTTAATGACCACAACCAATGTACAGAAAAGGCCCACACTAGTAGCGAACAAGTATGAGCCTTCGGTTGACCGATCAGCTTCTTTAGCATCCCAATTTTTTCAAAAGATTTATACTATCTATATTATTTACACTTTACCTATATGTCAAGTAGGGATTAAAAAAATAAATAGATATTATTAAATTTTTTTATATCTTTGACCCAATAAAAAAGACTCATCTGCATGAACTTACACAGACGAGTCTTTTTTAGTCCTATTTTTTTGGATAGGCAGGGTTACCGTAAAGATGCTTCCTTGTTCTTTTTTGCTTTCAACACGTATTGCGCCCTCATGCAGCCGAACAATTTTTTTTGTAATGGCTAGACCGAGGCCGCTTCCTTTTAACGTTCTCGATTTATCTACTTTATAAAAGCTTTCAAAAATATATTTTTGATCTTCTTCGGCAATACCAATTCCATTATCCTTTATTTTCACGTCTATTTCTTCGTTTTTTAGAGAAATGGATATTTTCACAAATCCATGTTCAGGCGTATATTTAATAGCATTTGTTACTAAGTTTAGCCACGCTTGCTCTAACAAATCTTTGTCTGCTTCCATTTGAACATTGGATAAATCAAGATCAATTTCTATGTTCTTTTTTGTCCACTGAGGTTCTAAAGCCATGACCACATGCCTGATTTGTTCATCCAGGCGGTATGGCTGCAGCATTAGCGTTTGATGTTCAGAGTCTAGAGAAGCAAGCTTTAACAAATTGGAACTAAGCTGAGAAAGTCTTGTACTTTCTTTTTCAATAATCGTTAAATATTGTATCTTTTTATCTTCACTGACGATATCATCTTTAAGTGCCGCTGAAAAACCGCGAATAGAGGTCAGCGGTGATTGAATTTCATGCGAAACGCTAGCAATGAACTCTTGCCTCATCGTTTCTATTTTGTTTAATTCTTTAGTCATTTGATTGAAATTTTTAGTTAACAGACCGATTTCATCATTCGCTGCGTGCTCGACTTGCACATTGTATTCGCCTTGTCCGACCACTTTCATCGCTGTACTGAGACGCTTAATCGGTTTAATAATAATCATTGAAACATATGCAAATAATACAATACCCACTAATAAAATCGTAATAAGCTGGATATTTTGAACATCTTGAATAACTGAAAATTGCCGCTGTGGATGAGACTGAATAAATAGAGCATACGACCGTCCATTTTCTTTAAAAGGAAGACCCACTACGTTTGGCTGTGGACGATCATCTTTTTCCTCGTTTAAATTAGAATAACGCTTCCCGTCTAATACTTGATCTACTTCTTTCGGTGTAATTGGAATAGGCGGTCCTGGCTGTCCTAATACTTTTTCTTCATGCTGATCATCAATAATAATAAACGAAAAATGAATGAATGATGAATTAGATAAAAACCTTGCAGCTTTGTCGGAGTCTTCTGCTCCGTACAAATCAATAAAATCTTCTCCCATCTTCACCATATCCTGACCTAATCGCATTTCGAGCTTCTGCTTGCTAAGAAATGTCGTAACGACAACGGTAATCACAACGCTCAATAAAATTGTAATGATGAACGACAGAACCAGCTTTACATAAATTGATTTCACGTTAACACCCTTCTGCTCTATAACCTAATCCGCGAATTGTTTTGATTTCCATACCGACGTTTTTCATATGATTAAGCCTCTCTCGCAGACGTTTTATGTGAACGTCTACCGTGCGCTCATCGCCTTCATAATCATATCCCCAAATTAATTGAATAAGCTGATCACGAGTAAAAATCTTTCCTGGAGAACTAACGAGCGTGAACAGTAATTCAAACTCTTTTAACGGCAGCTGTTCGCTTGTTTCTCCTGCACTCATCTCTAATTTGGTACGGTCTAGTTTTATATTCCCCATATAGATTACATTGTTAGCTTCTACTCGGTACCTGCGTAAAAGAGCCTTTACACGAGCAACCATTTCCTGAGGATCAAAAGGCTTCACGACATAGTCGTCTGTTCCGATATCAAATCCTTTTAGCTTATCATGCGATTCGCCTCTAGCTGTTACCATTAAAACCGGTATATCAAAATACTCCTTAATTTCCTTTGTTAGTTCCCATCCGTCTTTAAATGGCATCATGATATCAACGACTGCTAGATCAATTCGAAACTCTTCCATTTTCGTCCATGCTTCTTCACCATCTGCTGCTTTTATAATTTTAAATCCTTGATTTTCTAAATATAATGATATCAGCTCTCGAATATGTTGATCATCATCTGCAACTAATATTTGAATCATACATGTCTCTCCCTATTCCTAAGTTTGTCCAGCTTTTACGCACAGTAAGCTCTCTGTTTATACCAAACAGAGAGCCGCATAAGATCATACAATGATTTTACACTTCAAATATGAACTGAATATGAACAAACTGATTAACACTTAGTAACTGAAGTTGTTTGCTCGTTCTTTTTCTACAATCCCCTCCAAATACGATAAAAACGTGTGACGTAAATCTCTGCGCTTTAACGCAACTTCTACCATCGCTTTCATATAGCCTGCCTTATCTCCAATATCAAAGCGCTGCCCTTCCAGTTCAAAAGCAAACAATCGCTCTTTTTCACATACCACACGCAGTGCATCTGTTAATTGTAATTCATTTCCTACCCCTCTTTCAATCGTTTTTAGATAAGAAAAAATAGAAGGATTTAAAATGTAGCGGCCCATAACGGCAATAGTTGACGGAGCTTGTTCTATCGATGGTTTTTCAATCAAGTCATTCACTTCATGAAGGCTGCCAGATTTATTTTTCGGCTGAATGATTCCGTATTTTGATACCTCTTCAACATCCACTTTTTGAACTCCGATAACTGATTGATTAGTCGTTTCATATGCTTGGATCATCTGTTTGAGCGCAGGTTCTTCAGAAGTCATAATATCGTCTCCAAGAAGAACAGCAAACGGCTCATCTCCAATAAACTGTTCGGCACAAAGAATAGCATGACCGAGTCCTAACGGCTCTTTTTGACGAATATAGTGAATGCTGGCCATTGATGAGATCGTTTGTACTTCTTTTAACATGTCAAACTTGTGTTTTTCTTCAAGCATTTGCTCTAACTCAATTGATTTATCAAAATGGTCTTCAATTGATTTTTTGTTTCGCCCTGTAATAAAAATAATACTTTCAATGCCTGATTTCACAGCTTCTTCTACAATATATTGTACAGCAGGCTTATCGACAATTGGCAGCATTTCTTTCGGCTGCGCTTTTGTCGCTGGCAAAAATCGAGTTCCTAAACCGCCTACTGGAATAACTGCTTTTTTTATCGTCATATATGAATCCCTCTTTCTTTTTTAGTAGTAAATACAAATAATTTAGTACCAATAAAGTTGATACCGACACTTGCGATTGTAATTAAAAGTTTACTGATTAGCAGCGATATACCCCATTTATTATATAGAACAGTCAACAGAAATGATGTTAGGGATAAAGTGATCAAATTTACGATCACGAATGAAATCACCTCACGCTTACTGCTTTTTTCTTTTCTCTCAAACGTCCATTTGCGATTCATGACATAACTGTTTAAGATGCCCGCACTGTATGAAATCCACTGTGCTAGTATGTAGTTAACACCGATTGTTGTTAAAAGTGCGTATACTACAAAATCAATCAGTGTATTTACAACTCCTACTAACGCAAATTTAATAAAAGATATCCATTTGTTAGTCACGAAGTGATACTTCCTTGCGTGTTTCAAGCTGATACTTTTCACGGACGATATAGAGTGGACGATTTTTTGTTTCATCGTAGATGCGGCCAATATATTCTCCAATCATACCAAGAATAATTAAAATGATGCCGCTAAAGAATAGCTGAATGACAATTAATGACGACCACCCGGTGATGGTGCTGTCTGTAAATAACTTCAAATACAGCACTACTAAAAGATAAATAAAGCCGATACCAGATAGAGTTACACCAGCATAGCTAGCTAGCTTTAATGGCTTATATGAAAAAGATGTAATACCATCCATTGAAAGCTTCAGCATCTTTTTCAAAGGGTATTTCGACTCCCCGGCCAAACGCTCGTCTCGCTCATATTCTACTGCTGTTTGCTTAAAGCCAACCCAGCTTACTAATCCGCGAACAAAGCGATTTTTTTCTTGAATGCTATTCATTTGATTGCACACTTTGCGATCTAGCAAACGGAAATCCCCTGTATCAAGTGGAATATCAATATCGGTCATCGCACGTAAGAAGCGATAAAACATAGCAGCCGTTTGTTTTTTAAAGTATGTTTCTCCTTTTCGCTTTGTACGCTTAGCGTATACAACGTCAAACCCTTGCTTCCATTTTTCAATCATCTCTAAAATCAATTCGGGCGGATCTTGCAAATCAGCATCAATCACAACGACCGCCTCTCCTCTTGCATAATCCATACCCGCTGTAATAGCAATTTGATGACCAAAGTTACGGGCAAAATCTAATAAAACAACCGCTGGGTCTTGCTCACTGTACTCTTTAATGATTTCTGCTGTTCGATCTCTACTGCCGTCGTTCACGAAAAGAAGCTCGTAAGCTTCTTTCGTTGAACGCATCACTTCTGTGAGACGGCGGTAGGTTTCATGAATCACTTCTTGTTCGTTGTAGACAGGAATAACAATAGAATATTTAACAATGGAACTCATGTTCATGCCCTCCTTATTTAAGCGTTATTTCGTATAGTGTTCCGTTTCCAGATGGCCCTTGCTGAGCACTTGATGACGTAGACTGCCATTTGGAAGAAGGAATCTCCTTACTATTGTCTTTAATCCAAGTGATAACGTCAGATTGACCTCCCTTGCCCATTCCAGACAAGTAGAAATATTTCACTTCACCTTTTTTAATCATGGCTTTTAATTTACTTACCGTTAAAATTGGATCTGAACCGCTAAATCCACCCATTGCCATTACTGGCTTGCCCGTTTTGATAATGTAAGGTGCAGCTGAAGTTGAGTCCGTTGTGGCAAATAAATATTTTTCGCCTGTATTATTTTTTGTTAAATAGTTTAGTAGCTTTTGATTTACTTCTGCGTTCATCCCTCCACTTTTTCGTTTTGAAGAGGATGATTTGCTTGAAAAGCTATTTGGCATTTGACTATTATTGGACGAACCGCCTGGCATTTGCATTTGACCACTGTTTGAAGAACCGCTTGGCGGCTGCATTTGACCATTATTGGACGAACCGCCCGGCATTTGACCGCCGTTCGATGATGAATTGCCGCTAGAGCTTCCTGGAGGCTGCATGCCGTTAAAACCAGATTGTTTGCTATTTGTAGCTGTGCTTGGAGGTCCTCCCATACCGCTTGAAGAATCAGGACCTGCTGATGGAAGCATGCTATTTCCACCATAAATAATTGGTGTCATCGCCCAGTACGCCGGCATCGCAAGTAAGACAACCATCGCTGCGGCTCCTAGGTAGTTCGTCAACGAATTTTTACGCTGTTTACGAACAGCTAAAACAAGAGCTAAAATGACGCCCAGTGCTCCTACACCTGCAATTGGCGCTACGCCGATTGAGCTGACATAAGGAGACATAATATATACTTGAAGTGCTGCTGTTGTTAAAATACCACCTGGCAGCAGCCATGATTTCCAGCCATTATGCTGTTTGTACATGCTCCATAAAGCTACTGCTCCCGCTCCGGCAAATGCAGCGATTGGAGGTGCCAGCATAATTAAATAATACTGATGGAAAAATCCTGCGATACTAAAGAAAACAGCTACTGGTAGCAGCCACGCTAACCAAAATAAACTTTCTTTTTGTTTTGTCGTGTAAGGGCCTTTAAATTTTACTCCGGCAAATAGACCCACGATTGAAAAGATTACAAATGGTAATAACCAGCTGATTTGATCTGATAACCCTTTTTGAAATAGTCGGAATGGACCAGGATTCCCCGTGTTGAACATTCCGTTTTGATTCCCTCCACCTGGAGCCTGCATTTTTTGAGAAGAGCTGCTCTTTCTTTGATTTGAGCTTTGTGAAGAATCAGCACTTGAATTACTAGTTTGTTTTGTTTCACTGCTTGCTGTTTGCTGCTCAGTTTGAGCAGGCTGTTTATGACCGCTTCCCGTCACGCTTGTATTTCCAGTTAAACGATTAATACCGTTATATCCGAAAGCAAGCTCTAGAACTGAATTTGTTTGACTGCTTCCCATATAAGGGCGCTTATCAGCAGAAGTAGAATCTACCACAACTGCCCATGAGACAGAAACCGCGAGCATTAGTGCAGTCGCTGTTGTCAAAAAAGCAATTTTCTTTTTCCAAGTGATTTTGGTTGCCACTACATAGAAAACATAAAATGCTGGTAAAACCATGTATGCTTGAAGCATTTTCATATTAAATGCAACACCAATCATCGCAAAAGCTGCTAACACCCAGCCAAATTTAGCCGTACGCACAGCACGAAATAACATCCACGTTGCTACTAGTAATGTAAATACAAGCATACTATCGATATTATTTGTTCGGCTTACCGCAGGCACAATTGGCGTCAGAGCCATGGCAAGAGCAGCAAATCTCCCAGCCCATACGCCAAACGTACGTTTTACGAGCACGTATAGTAAAAGGACTGAACCGATGCCTGCCAATGCTTGCGGTAGAATGACGCTCCATCCGTGAAATCCAAATATTTTAGCGCTAATTGTCTGAATCCAAAATACAACCGGCGGCTTATCAATCGTTACATAGCCTCCTGGATCAAAAGATGCATAAAAGAAATTATGAAAACTTTGAAGCATACTTTTGACAGCTGCCGTGTAATAAGCATTGGCGTATTCATCTGTCCAAATTTTAAATAAGTTCAAAAACGCTGCAATTAAAACAATGGGAACTAAAAATAAGTCTATTCTGTTTTTATTTGAAGTTCGTTCTTCTTTCACTTCACTGTTCATGTGTTTCATTTCACTCCTTCGTAATTTCTGACTTTAGTCTAACAAGCATATGTGAACTGATTATGAACAGGAAAAATAATTTTTTATTTTTTTAAAACCCATTTGACCTCTTACACTCACCAATGAAATATTTTACAATTAAAGAATCAAGCAAATGAAATAGAAAGCGTATTCTTGGAATGCTGCAGCTTCTATGAAACATTATTATCAACACTTCATCCACTTCTTGCTGGGAAAGGAGACAACTTTATGATTCAAGTAAAAGATATATATGGAAATTTACCCACACTAGAAACCGAAAGACTCCGCTTGAGGAAAGTTACAAAAAAAGATGTGCGTGACATGTTTGAATATGCCTCAAATGAAAAGGTAAGCAGATATGTAAATTGGGAAAAGCACCGAAAGCTTCAAGATACAAAAGAGTTTGTTTCCTTCGTTCTAAAGCAGTACAGCAACCAATCCATTTCTCCTTGGGCTATGGAAATCAAAGCCTTAAAAAAATGTATTGGCACCATTGACTTTGTCACTTGGAACCCTACTCATCGCATTGCGGAAATTGGCTATGCGATTTCTGAAGCATATTGGAATAAGGGATTTGTTACGGAAGCAGCTGAAAAAGTAATTGCGTTTGGATTTGAAGAAATGGATTTAGTGCGCATTCAGGCGAGGTGCTTTGTTGAAAATGCCGCTTCTGAGAAAGTGATGAAAAAGATCGGCATGTCTTATGAAGGAACGATTCGAAAAGCCATGTTTATTAAGGGAGCTCACCAAGACTTAAAGTTATATTCAATCTTGCGAGAAGAATATACACGCAACGCGTAGAAAATGTATAAAATACTTTCCATAACATAGGCTAACTTCAACACTAACTCTTCCTTTTGAGGTGAACAATGTTGGAGCAAGCAATTCAGCATTTAGACTTATCTGCACATGGTTTGTGGTTTCCGATTACCGTTAGTTTATGTTTATTTATTCTTGCCCTTGTTTTATTTAAACGACAGCTAACTTGGCGAGATTTTTATATCACGTTTAGCGTAGTTGGATTTGTCGGATGGCTTTGTGATGTTATCATTACGCGTGTTTTTAACATGATTGATTTGGGAGATCCAAAAGTTACAGGACTTGGAGATATTCTAAGCTATACATTTATTCCACCTTCCCTTTCCATTTTATTTTTGACTTACTTAACAGCTAAAAATAAATGGGTTTTATCATTTCTCTTTTGCGCTGGTTCACTACTCATAGAATACGGAATGATTAAAAGTGGCTATATGCATTTAAACGGCTGGTTTTTTATCTATTCAATAGTGGTATACTTCCTCGTTTATGCTTTCGTGCTACCATGGCATATGGCATTTATTAAGTAAAAAAGCGGATGTTAATTAACATCCGCTTTTTTACTATGCGCTTACTTTCTATCTGCTGAAATCCATATTTCCTACCGACGTTTAGAAGAATGAATCTCTACATATGTACCACAGGTGCCGCGTGTTCATCTCCGGTCATTTTATTCGCCGTGATGACACATGCGCGCGGCTATGTTCTTCAGGACGTCTAAAACCAATTTTTAAAAGCGCTGCTTCTAAATTTGCTTCTGTTTTAATTTGATTAAAATCAATTCCTAGTTTCACTACCGTTTGGGCAATTTCCGGTCGTATCCCTGTTATAATAGCTTCCACTCCTACTAATTTGAGAGATCGATGAATTTTGAACAGATTATCTGCTACCATTGTATCAATAATCACGACACCTGAAATATCCAAAATAAGATAGGATAATTGAAGGCTTGTCCCTTTTTTCAAGCAGGTTTCCATCATAACTTGCGAGCGGTGGGTATCAATTTCTCCAATAATCGGCATAATAGCAATCCCTTTTGTGACAGGTACAAGCGGAACTGACAGTTCTTCTAGTGACGTATAAGCTAAATTCATCATGTATCGATTATGCTCGTCATAAATTTGACCAAAAACACATGTTACCGTATCTAAAAGCGGATCAATCCGTTCACTGACATGCAGCATAGTAATTGCAGCAAACTGATGCTCCTCTAGTTCTCTTGTAAATACATCCCAAATAACGCTGCGATAGATTGGTAAGGTACCCAGTGCTTTTTCTAACGGAATATTTTTTTCCACCGCATATTTTCCCGTTTCTAGTGCCCATTCTTTAACAAGTTTAAGTACATCCTCTTGTTCTTCAAATAGGGATCTTCCAAAGTATTCCATGATTAACACTCGCCACTTCAAAATTTTCTTTTCCTTCAATTCCTCTAGACTTAGCGTATGCGTAGAATCTAATCGTTCGGCTAATTTTTCTGACAAGCTATATTTATGTTCAATAATCTTTTTTCCTATATACACGAGTTCCTCTTTCATAAAATACGCTCAGCTCCTCTTTTCTGCTATTTTTACTGCGTATATAACCTTGACTAAGCCTACTTACCCAACCGACAATTGACTAGCCTTCCTAAAAATAACAAAAAAGCGGTTATTTTATGAATTTTCTTTCTTTTTATTATAGTACCAGAGCAAGAGCCGCACAACTGAAAGTTTGCTGCGAATAAAATTCGTAATTTGACAGAGAAAACAATCCTGTTTGAACTCAAACAGGATTGTTTTCTGTATTTACTTATCTCACTTTACACTTGGAATAGCCAGACAACAATCGGCCCAAAAACCGACCCCAGTACAGCACTTAACGTCATTGATACCGAGCTCATCGATACCGTTAGTTCACCGTATTCAAATGCTTTAGAAGTTCCTAGCGCATGAGAAGCGCTGCCTAGGGCAATTCCTTTTCCTAAAGAACTTTTAATACGAATCCACTTTAAAAGTAAAGGTCCAAGAATTACTCCCGAAAAGCCTGCAATCATAACAAATACCACAGTCATGGATGGAACCCCTCCTAGTCCCGTGGCAATTTGAATTGCAACGGGAGTGGTAATAGACTTAGGAACAATGGATAAAATCAGGCTTCGGTCAATGCCGAATACTTCAGCGAACACGAGTCCGCTAATCATGCCTGCAAATAATCCTACAAACACTCCTCCAATAATAGGAATGCTGTATTTTACTAGCATCTCACGCTGTTTATACAGTGGATACGCTAATGCAACAACTGCTGGCCCCAGAAGTGAATTAATCCATTTGCCTCCAATCATATACTCGTCATAGGAAATATGAAAGGCAAGCAAAAGAAGAATAACGAATACGGTTGTAGTTAAAACTGGAATAAGGATTGGGTAAGAGAACCGTACGTATATTTTTGCCATGACTAGATACAGAGCAACTGTAGCTATGATTATAAAGAGCGCGATAAAGAATTCTTGCACTGTTGTTTCTCCTTTCGTTTGTTCGCTTTCTTTTCTAAAAGTTGACTAGCAGCCCCCGCGGCAGCCATCGTAATGATTGTACTAAGCACAATAATTAAAAATAAAATCGCTCCGCTGCTTGAAAGAAGCGAAGGATAATTCATCACTCCTGCCATAGCTGGTATGAATAATAAAGGTAAAAAAGATAACAAGAAGCTTGCTCCGTCTTCAATCACTTTGATGGGAACAACTTTGCACGTTAAGCAAATGAGCATTAAAATTAAGCCTATAATACTGCCTGGAATAGGCAGGTGAAGCATGTGGTGAAAAGCTTCGCCAATCATAGAAAAAGCATAAAGAATCGCGATTTGTAAAATGATTCGTATCACTTTCATTATAGGTCGCTGTCCTATAGATAAAGAACAGCTGTCCTCCTCTCTTTATTTTGTCATGTTGTCTAACATTTAACTATATAAACATCCTTTACTTTACCTGCTTTTACTTGTACTATACAACTATATATATACATTTGTATTATACAAGTATATATTTCTTTGTCAATGAATGATTTTGTAAGGAGAGATTATAATGCAAGAAAAAAATTCAATTGAATTGATTGAATATGAGCTTACTACCTTTATTAGACGAGCCGTCTATCTTGATAATTCTGAAAATAAAATAGGAAATCTAGAAAGATCAGCTTATTTATTATTGCGGCAATTAGATGAATTTGGACCAGCTCGTGTAAAAGAGCTGGCAGAAGCATTTAAACTCGACATTTCAACTCTGTCTAGACAAGCATGTGCTTTAGAAAATAAAAAGTTTATTTCCCGTTCCTCTGATCCTTCGGATGGACGCGTCAGCCTATTTGACATCACACCACGTGGAAAAAAAATGCTGCAAACTGATAAGCAAATGCGCCTTGAACGCTATCATAGTATGTTAAAGGAATGGTCAAATGAAGAAAAGGAGCTGTTTGGCAAACTATTAATGCGGATGAATGACGCATTTATCGATTAAATAGAAATTCATGAAAATTAGGCTGCTGCTGCAAGGTGTTTGTCCCTGTCTCTTTTCTCTTTTTTGCATTTAATGTAAAGAGACTATTGAAAAGGATGTATGATTATGTCTGTTCCGAACAAACGGAAAGCCGCACCCTGCCTCTTCCCCGGCTATAAATGGTGTGGTCCCGGATGCAGTGGTCCCGGATGTCCGGTAAACGATGTAGACTGCTGCTGCAAATACCATGATTTATGCTATGAAGATTACGGATCATGCCGCTCATGTGATGAGCAATTTCTTGACTGTCTTTGCTCCAAAGCAAATCCGTACAGTTTAAAAGGAAGACAGGCATACGCCATGTATACCTATATGCGACTGAAGTTAGCTTTAAAACAATATGACTAAGCATAAAAGAGGAGAATTGAAAAATTCACCTCTTTCTTATGCCATTTTATCCGTATGAATCCAAAAACGTTGAACAACAGTTCCGTCCTCTTCTATATAATCCTCGTCTTGTATACCACCGTTTGCCAGAATAGTTCGACGAGAAGCCGTGTTCCAATCATCACACACAACTAATGCCCGTTGAACTCCCAGCTTTTTAATCTCTTGAAGAGATAACTTCAGTAGCAGCTTCGCATATCCTTTTTGTCTTTCGCTCGGCCGAATACCATAACCTATATGTCCTCCGCTGTTTCGCAGTATTTCACTTAGCTCATGGCGGATATTAACTACGCCTATTACTTTTTCGTGATGCATTAGCCAGTAGGTGGAATCGGGTACATATCCTTTTTTTAACCCGATCCCTTTTTCTGCATCTAACAACTCTTGAACCATTTTTTCAAAGTAAGCAGGTTCTTTAGCAATTACCCACGGAATCATTTTTTCTCCGCTTGCTTTCCATTCATGATAAAAGTTCATATAAGCCTTTTTATAAGCTGCATCTGGTTTCATTAAAACGGGGGTTTCCACGTGTCTTCCTCCTTTTTGTCTATTATGTTTATACTACCTAGTTTTTCCAATAAATAAAAGAGGATAATTTACATTATGTGATAAGTTTGTTTATTCATTTATTTATAAGATATGTAACAAAAAGCACTCAATGGTATATCCATTGAGTGCTTTTTGTTCTACTGCCGATTGTTTAAATAAATTCCTTAAAAAACCTCGTCACTTTTGCAAGGGCGTATAGGAAGGTCCGCTTCATAACAGGTTCTTCTGTCTTTTGGATGTCAGGAGATTTAATCCATCGCTTATGGTTAGCAATAAGGACACTTTTATCCATTTTGTTTTCCATCGCCATCGTCAGCTTTTTTGCAAATTCTTGACTATCGATAATGACCATGGATTCACTATTCAAAAATGTAGAACGGGAATCTAAATTAAAAGAGCCTACGGCACTGAGTCTTTGATCATAAATCACAGACTTTGCATGAATCGAATAAGGTCCTTGGTATTCGTAAAGCTTTACACCTGTTTTCACAATCGTATCACGCATACTTATATACCCGGAAAAAGCCAACACATTGGGCGTAGATGTAACTGAATTTGTGAGTAGCGTCCATTGAACAGCTGGATTCTTTTTCATTGCTATATACTTTCTCATCGCATTGGTTGGCACCACATAAGGACTTTGAATAAGAACAGAGCGGTTAGCTGCTTCTGCCAGATTAATAAACGTTTTCCACATAAAAGGTCGTTTATTAAAGCGTTCAATTGGATTATGAATAAAAGAAACACGCTTTGTAGGAACGGTGGAAGCATTCCAATTAATCTTAGGCGTCGCAAACGTTTCTCCTACTTGCTTAGCTTTATCATATTGCTGCAGCAGCAAAGCTTTCATCCTATTTCCCTGATCGACCTGGTACTGCGTGAGATGATAAAAAGCTTTTTTAGTGTAAGGATGAGCCCATAATTCATTTATATAATTTTGCATTTGAGTGATGACGCTATCTTGTTTATATTTGCTGTTTGTAATAAAGACATCACGATCATAGACGAAATCTGGAGGAGGCTTTTTAGCCAAATACTTGTCCCCTATATTCCGTCCTCCTATTATACCTAGTCTACCGTCTACAATCATTATTTTGTCATGCATACGATTTTGCCACGCCCAAGGTTTAAACAATTGAAGCGGTTCGTAATACTTCACTTCAATATTGGGATGTGAAGCTAATGCATAGAGCACGCCTCTTCGATTTCCTCGTAAGCCGTTAGCTATCCCATCTAAGAGAACGCGAGTATGGACGCCTCGATCAGCTGCTTTAAAAAGAGCGGCCATAATTAAATCAGTTGACTCTCCTTTTCCTATTGAGTAATAAGCAATATCAATCGATTTCTCAGCTTCTTGAATCATTTGAATACGAACTCTTCCTGCCTCATAACCATCTTCAAGAAGTCTCACTCGGTCCGTAGACTCCCTGTGACCAAAAAAGCTAGTCGGTTTAATTGAGGTCGTTCCCTCTCCTGTTTTTAAAGGTACATAAAAGAGAACCACCGCCGCTATAACCACGTACAGAATATATAAAGATAAAATAATAAGTAATCCTTTGAATGCTATTTTTATCATCGCAACTCCAGCTTCTTGTCTTTTTCTGTTATCGTTCACAAATAAGGACCATTACATGCAAGAAACTGCTTCCTTGATTGCTTTGCCTTTTGTCTTTTTGACACATTTATTTTTTCTGATTCACTATTTGTATAGTATGCTAGTACATATCATAGAAAAAAGGATGATGGTGATGGAGGAATATTCTTTTCGTTTTCATATCACAGATTCTTACCCTTTGCAAAATGAAAACGATAAAATAGAAGCTGTGGTACGCACCAAAATCAAGCATGCGGAGGGAGGATGCTTGTATGAGGGTTATCTTCGTGTTCATATCACTAATATTGGGGTCTTTCCTGTAGCAAAAGATATTGCTGAAGCGATTAGCGTTCGTTCGCTTCGTCAGCAGTTAGCGGCCGAATTAAAAAGATACGTACGGCCGCACCGCAATTTTTTATAACTTTATCCAAACATTTGTCCAAGTGGACTTTCATCTTCAATAATATCTTGAATAGCGTAGATAGAAATTGGAAAGTAAGGAATTCCATATGCGTAAGGGGCCAGGTCATACAGCTGATAAAAGAGCACAAGTGATTTATCGGCGATATAAAAATCTTGATCTGGTTTAATTCCTTTATACTCTCCAAGAACCATAATATCGCGCTCTTTTATTTGCTCTCCTACTATTTTAGAAAGAATGCTCACGTAATTACTGTCTTTTTTAAATAGATCTTTGAGTTGATACGTTTTTCCAGTCAGCACATTAAACGTTAACGGAACGACCACGGTCAAACCATGCGCTCCCCCGGAATAAGCAAAATTGACAAGTGTTAAGCTGAGTACATTTCGCTCGTTCGTTTTCAACTCATAATAACCCGTTTCTTCCGTATCCGGATTTTCTCCATATCCCTGCTGACGAATTAATTCATTCGTGCGCTGCAAAATTTTACTGTTCATGCTGTGCTGAACAGCTTGATTAGTCAAATGTACAACTGGATAATAAACGTTTAACTTTTTCTTCACCATTTGTTGAGAATATACGGTTGCAGGTAACGTAACCATCGCTTCCTCCTCTTTGTATACAGGTTGTTACATTCTATTCTTTTAGCCTCCATTCCATTACTGAAGCAAAGAAAGGTTCAGACATAGCGAAATCAATCCAACCTAAAGACAAACAAACTGGATAAATGCTCTAGTATGGATTGCTTGTAACACCGCTATTGATTTCCGCAGAAGTCTTCGCCTTTCTCTCCAATCACCAGCTAGAAGCACACTCATACATGAAACCTATGTTAACTTTATCAATGAAAAAATCCGAACAAGTTTGATTCTCAATCAAGAATCAAACTCGTTCGGATCTTCCTTCAACGAAAATACCTTTGTCTCAGCCTCTTTTTTACTTCTTGTTATTTTACGTTGTTAATTGTTTTAGCAGCATCTACCGTATTTTTTAATAACATTGTGATGGTCATCGGGCCAACTCCGCCTGGTACTGGTGTGATATAACCTGCAACTTCTAAAGCCGCTTCGTAATCAACATCACCAACGAGTTTACCATTTTCCATTGTGTTACCTACATCAATTACAATCGCACCCGGCTTAATATCATCTGCTTTAATAAGTCTAGGTTGTCCTACAGCTGACACAAGAATATCAGCTTGTTTTGTTAAAGCAGATAAATCTTGTGTGCGAGAGTGAGCAATTGTTACCGTTGCACTTTCTTGAAGTAAAAGCATGGATACTGGTTTACCAACAATATTGCTTCGTCCAATTACTACCGCATGTTTACCTGAAATTTCTTCACCTGAACGTTTAATTAACTCAACGATGCCGTGTGGTGTACATGGTAAATAGCACTCATCGCCAATAACCATATTCCCTACACTTACTGGGTGGAAGCCATCTACATCTTTTTTAGGAGATACAGCATTTAATACTGCTTTTTCATCAATATGTTTTGGTAATGGAAGTTGAATAAGAATACCATGAACAGATGGATTTCCATTCAAGTGATGGATTTCGTTTAAAAGCTCTTCTTCAGTAATCGTTACGTCACGTTTGATAATTTCAGATGCAACACCGATTTCTTCACAAGCCTTTGCTTTTGCTTTTACATATGATTGCGAAGCAGGATTTTCTCCTACTAAAATCACGGTTAAACCAGGAACGATACCTTTTGTTTTTAATTGAGCTACCTCTTCTTTTAATGCGGCGCGCAGTTCTTGCGCTACTTCTTTTCCTTTAATTACTTTCGCTGTCATGATGTTTTTTGCTCCTTTCAACTGTAGCCATTTAATAAATGTACGAATTATAGTTATTAATCTAACACAAAAGTTCGGTTTTGTTCAATGTTTTTATTATTTTTATTTTAAATAGATGAAAATAAATAACAAATAACGTATATTCCGTTCTTATCGTACTATAATATTTTGTATTCACCAAAGGTGTTTTTATTCAAACATTGCTTTTCCAAATTAAAAACCGCACCTTCGGCACGGTTTTGAACGATTTATTTTTCTGTTGATATGCTTTTCTTTGTAGTCAACGGCAGCACGTCTTCCTCTGTTTTTAGATCTTTTACATGCATTTCCTTGAGAGGCGCACTTATTTTCTTATTTTTCGGAGGTTCTTCAAAATTCTCCACCCAATCACATAGCAGTTCAAATCCTTGATACACATAAGGCAGGAGAGGCTGAAGCTTTCGATCTGGGTCAATTTGATGATTCCATACTAAGCTATCAATGTGGTTGCCATTTTCAATTACATAGTGACGATGAAGGTGCTGCTTACCAGAATCTTTTACCAGTTGTTCATAAGGATAAGCATGAATATCCGGAAAAATAAGAGCATCTAACGACCCTGTAATGCTTATCAACGGAACGGAAATATCACCTGTATTTTCAATTTCACGAACTCTTTGCTTTACATCTTGCGGTCTTTCTTGATAATCATACTTTTCAAAAATAGAATCTAACGAACGGTCTCTAACTCCGTTTTCAAAAAGAGTCAAGTATTTTTGCCATGGAATGCTTCCAGGTGCTTGACTGTCAAACTCATCTCTATATATATTAAGCGTTAAAAACCAATAATACTGGTCATGATATGGCCATAAAAACTCAGATCCTTTTGGCAACCCTGCTTGATACAAACGGTGCAAAGCTTCTTTTTGCGATTCACCTACGGTGTACAGTGCTTCTTCGGCATGATTTACAACAGGTGTTAAGGAAGTAATCAAGTTATCGTGATCAGCTCGCCACATAACCCCTTCCCATTCAACGCCTCCATTAAAAAGCTGAGGCTCTCCATGTTTCCCGTCGTTTTCTAAAGCATAGCGAACAACATAACCCCCGTTAGAAATACCTAACGCATACGTTTTTATATCAAAATATTCTGTCACTTCATTTTGAAGTTTGTGACGATAATTTTCAAATAAAAATCTCTGCGCGATTTTTGTCACTGCTCGGTATTGAATATGCCATTTTCTAATGGAGTCTTCTTCTTTGACTAGAGCGTTCTTTGCTTTAGCAAATGGATCATCTCTCACTTCTTCTCCCTGAGTTCCTTTATCAGAAGCAGCAAACGCAAACCCTTTTGCCAACACATAGTCGCTGAATAGTAAATCCGTTGATTTCTCATCTCGGGTAGCTGGGACTCCTGACATAACTAACTTTCCATTCCAATCATCGGGAATTCGAATGAGAAATTTACCACCATCAACTTCACCTTCTACTTGAACGCCCGTTATTTCTTCAGGCTGATACATGTAATACCATCCATTTTTTTCTTCTTTTGTTCCCCAATAGATAGGAGCCAGCCCAATGTTCCCATAGGCAGTCGCTGCTTGAAATTGAAGAGGGTTTTTAGTCGTTAGCCAGTTTCCATACTTACCGTCAAACGTTGTGATATTCAAGTGATAACCTCCATTCACATTTGCTTTTGAAGACTCTCTTGGGGACTATACATGCATAATTTCAGTTAAATATTACCATCCTTTTCTCAAAAAGTACATCAAAACGCCTTTCTTACAGAAAGAAAGTAGACATTTATCACAACTGAGCCCATAGCGCCGTATAATATTGAAATTTATTCAAAAAAAGGAGTGTAAATGACTATGAGTTCGTTTAATTCTTCAAAACTTTCTACGACTCTTATTCCCCCTGCTACTTCCTCCTATCCGGTTTCCGGAAGAAAATATACTCTCACTCATTCTGATACAACCGGTCAGCTTTTTTTAAGCATCGGATGCTCATATAACAACAAGGCGATAGATAAAAATATGCGTGATGAAGTACTAGCTGCGCTTCACGTAACAGACCGACAAGCAGTTATTCAAGGCGAAGTTTTTGTTAGTGGAGGCGAGTTCAGCCGCGAGCAAGCGCAGCTTCGTTATCAAATTTTCCGTCGTGAACTCCCCCTTGCTTTAGAAGCAATGTTTTACGGAGACCAAGCGTTTTTTCAACATTATCCCGACTTGCTAAATACACCCATTTACATTTATTTTATATCGACTTATCAAGAATTTAGAGGGTGGTCCTATTATCAAACTCCTAAATTTTATTTAAAACAAACATGCAGCAGCTAGCACGCTCGTGCATAAACTAATGGGAAATGAACGAGGAAGGTGTGAATGTTTCATGTACAGTCAATGGGTTTACCCCTATATGCCGCGCTATTACCATCCAGTGGTTCCTACTACGAATGAAAATTATTTAGAACCTTATAGATACAATGAAGACTTATTTTCTTATATCCTGCATGAAGAAGAGAAAGTTAGATCTACACGCGATGTAGACAGAGTGATGAAAATTTTAAAACGACAGTATCAGTCCATCTACAGAGATGCTCAACGAGGCGGGGTGGATAGCAAACTAACAGAATACTTATTTCGTTCCATTGTAAGATTTGTTGATGATAACTATAACAATTACAGCGGATCTATTAACGAACGCGTTGAAAAAGCCGCGCGACAGTTAAAAAAACGTGACCCCTGGATATTTGAACTTTTCAACTTATACAGCGTTTCCCCCGCTTCACAAGTTCGAATTACCAACACGATTTTAACCGTTTCATTTGAAAATTTACGTAGAGGAAATGAAGTGCCAAATCCTAGATAAACAAAAAACCGCCACAATTGTGACGGTTTTTTATTATGGTAATACAGTTGCTCCCATTAGATGGCTATCAACTTGTTTAGCTACTTCACGACCTTCATGAATAGCCCATACGATTAAACTTTGCCCACGACGAGCGTCACCAGCAGCAAAAACACCTTCAACATTTGTTTTGTAATTTCCATACGCTGCATCTACGCGACGATTTTTCGTTTCAACACCAAACGCTGATAGAACCGGATGCTCTGGACCTTCAAACCCAATCGCAATAAAGACAAGCTGAGCTGGCCATACTTTTTCTGTTCCTGGAATTTCGGTAAAGATGTACTGTCCATTTTCACCTTTTACTTTTTCCATTTGAACCGTATGAAGTTCCTTTAGATTGCCTTGCTCATCTGCCACGATTTTTTTCGTTTGAATTGAATATTCACGTGGATCGTCCCCAAATTTTGCCTGTGCTTCTTCATAAGCATATTCAAGATTAAATACATGTGGATATTCAGGCCACATATTATCTGCCGTACGCTCAGCAGGAAGCTGAGGATGTTTACCAAACTGAACAACGCTGCGGCATTTTTGACGAAGAGCAGTAGCTACACAGTCAGCTCCCGTGTCTCCGCCTCCAATAACAATAACGTCTTTTCCTTCAGCATCAATAAATTGACCATCTTTGAAGTTAGAGTCTAAAAGGCTTTTTGTTGAAGTTGTTAAGTAGTCCATTGCAAAGTGAACTCCTTTTGCTTCACGACCTTCTAATACTAGATCTCTTTGCTTCTGAGCTCCTGTACACAAAATTACAGCATCATATTGTTCTTTTAATTCTTCAGCAGTAATGTCTTTTCCAACTTCCGTATTTGTTACAAAATCAATACCTTCTTGCGTCAATAAGCGAACACGTCTTTCCACTACTTCTTTATCTAGCTTCATATTCGGGATTCCATATGTTAATAAACCGCCAGCACGATCTGCTCTTTCATATACCGTTACGGAATGACCCGCTTGGTTCAGCTGATCTGCGCTTGCTAAGCCTGCTGGCCCAGAGCCAATAACAGCAATTTTTTTGCCTGTTCTTTTCTCTGGAATTCGCGGAGTAATCCACCCATTCTCAAAGCCTTTATCAATAATAGCGCGTTCGATATTCTTAATCGAAACGGCTGGATCTGAAATAGCAAGCGTACAGGAACCTTCACACGGAGCAGGACAAACTCGTCCTGTAAACTCCGGGAAGTTGTTCGTTTTCATTAAACGCTCTAAAGCTTCTTTCCAGCGTCCTTTATAAACTAAATCATTCCACTCTGGAATTAAGTTATAGATTGGACATCCAGAAGTAAAAGCATTAATATCCATTCCCATGTGGCAAAAAGGTGTGCCACAATCCATACATCGTGCCCCTTGACGGCTTAGCGCTTCATCAGATAAAGGAGCAGCATACTCTTTCCAATCACCTAAACGTTTTAACGGGTCACGTTCCTTCCCTTTTTCACGTTTGATTTCCATAAATCCTGTTGGTTTTCCCATCGTACTCTCCCCTTTCTTACTGAGCTACCGCTTCTTGTTGTTTTGCCGATGCTTTCTTTTCTTGTTTTGCATTTTCCTCAAACGCACTCATAGCTGCTTCTTCTTCCGTTAGTCCAGCTGTTTTTTGCTCTTCAATGCGATTCATCATGCGTTTATAATCATTCGGAATCACTTTTACAAATTTTGAAAGTGATTGTTCCCAATTTTCCAAGACAAATGCTGCTTTATGACTATTCGTATATTTCAGATGATTTGAAACCATCTCTTTTACTTCTTCTGCTTCTTCGCCTTTTAAGCCCTCAAACCCAATCATGTCTTTATTGCAAAGGTTTTTGAATGCTTCTTGATCATCAGCAAATACGTAAGCAATACCGCCTGACATTCCTGCACCAAAGTTTTTACCTACATCGCCTAATACGACAACACGTCCGCCAGTCATATATTCACAGCCATGATCGCCAATTCCTTCAACCACTACGTTCACACCGCTGTTACGAACTGCAAAACGTTCTCCTGCTAGCCCGCTAACATAGGCTTCACCGCTTGTTGCACCGTAAAATGCAACGTTCCCAACGATAACATTCTCGCCTGACACAGCTGTTGTTTCCTTAGGTGGAGCAACAATGATTTTACCTCCTGATAAACCTTTTCCGATATAATCATTTGCATCTCCAGTTAGATACATAGACATTCCTTTTGGAACAAACGCACCAAAACTTTGTCCTGCTGAGCCAGTAAATCGAAGAGTAATCGTATCTTCTGGCAGACCTTTCTCACCGTAACGTTTTGTAACTTCACTTCCCACAATTGTTCCAGCTACACGGTTAATATTAGAAATTGGAAGTTCTAACTCGACTTGATACTTATGCTCGATTGCTTGCTGTACCGCAGGCAAAATCTTTTGCATATCAAGAGATTCGTCAATTTTATGATTTTGAGGTGTTTTAAAGGTACGTACACCTTCAGCTTGATATAAAAGAGTTGTTAAGTCTAAGTGCTGAGCCTTCCAGTGATTTTTTGCACGTTCGCTAACGCTTAATACGTCTGTGCGTCCAACCATTTCATCCACTGTTTTAAATCCAAGTTCAGCCATAATTTCGCGCACTTCTTGTGCAACAAATTTCATATAGTTAACGATGTGGTCCGCTTCTCCCAGGAACTTTTTACGAAGCTCTGGATTTTGCGTCGCCACTCCAACTGGGCATGTATCTAAGTGACACGCACGCATCATGATACAGCCTAAAACAATTAAAGGTGCCGTAGCAAAACCAAACTCTTCTGCTCCTAGGAGTGCTGCCATGACTACATCTTTACCCGTCATTAATTTCCCGTCTGTTTCAAGCACTACTTTTTCACGAAGACCGTTTAACATAAGTGTTTGATGAGCTTCTGCTAAGCCAAGTTCCCACGGTAGTCCAGTATGTTTAATACTGGTTTTTGGAGATGCTCCCGTACCTCCGTCGTAACCGCTAATGACAATAACATCCGCTACTCCTTTTGCTACTCCGGCAGCAATCGTTCCTACACCTGCTTTTGAAACGAGCTTGACGCTGATTCGTGCATCACGGTTTATATTTTTCAAGTCATGAATAAGCTGCGCTAAATCTTCAATCGAATAAATATCGTGGTGTGGAGGAGGTGAAATTAAGCCTACTCCTGGCGTTGATCCACGCACATCTGCCACCCATGGATATACTTTGTTTCCTGGAAGCTGACCGCCTTCTCCAGGTTTTGCACCTTGTGCCATTTTAATTTGAAGCTCATCGGCATTCACAAGGTAGTGACTTTTCACTCCAAAACGCCCAGAAGCGATTTGTTTAATCGCACTGCGGCGATTATCTCCATTCTCATCCAGAGTGTAGCGGCTAGGATGCTCGCCGCCTTCTCCACTGTTGCTGCGTGCCCCTAAACGGTTCATCGCAATCGCTAATGTTTCATGAGCTTCTTGACTTAAAGATCCAAACGACATAGCACCTGATTTAAAACGTTTTACAATCGAATCAACTGATTCCACTTCATCAATAGAGATAGATGAACGCGATCCATTAAATGAGAACAGGTTGCGCAAGAAACCGATGCGTTCTTCATTAGCCGATTCAGAGAATTTTTTAAATAAGCTGTAATCTCCCTTACGGCAAGCCCACTGCAGCGTGTGAATTGTTTTTGGATTAAACGCATGATGCTCGCCCGTGTGTCTCCACTGGAAGTCACTTCCTGATTCTAACGTTTGCTCAATTGTTTCAACATAAGCATTGTCATGACGCGTTTTTGCTTCTTTTGCAATAACATCTAAACCGATACCGCCAAGCTGCGAAGCAGTACCTGTAAAATAGTGATCGATAACCTCTGCACTGATTCCAACTGCTTCAAAAATTTGTGCGCCCCGATAACTTTGCACCGTCGAAATACCCATTTTAGACATTACTTTTACGACACCTTCAGTAACGGCTTTTACATATTTCTCAACAGCATAGTCATACGATACGTTCAACGTACCGGCGTTAATTTCATTTTGATATGTTGCAAAAGTAAGATATGGATTAATTGCGTCTGCGCCGTAACCAATCAGCGCTGCAAAATGGTGCACTTCACGCGCTTCTCCTGTTTCTACAACAATGCTCGCCTTTGTACGGTTTCCTTTTCGCACTAGGTGCTGGTGCAGTCCGCTAACCGCTAATAAAGCTGGAATAGCTACGGATTGAGCTCCCGCTTCACGGTCTGTCAGAACAAGAATGCTAGCACCTGCGTTAATCGCCGCTTCAGCTTCAGCAAATACGCGATCAAGATCTGCTTTTAAATCATTTGTAAATACAGCAGATATAACAGCACTTTTGAAATCTGGATGAATGGCAGACTTCAGCTGATCAGTTTGATCGTTTGTTAAAACCGGTGTCTCAAGCTGAATTCGATGAATATTTTCTTTGGTTGGATGCAGTAAATTCCCTTCTGCACCAAGCAATGTCATTGTTGATGTAACCAACTGTTCACGAATAGCATCAATCGGTGGATTGGTTACTTGAGCAAATAGCTGCTTAAAGTAATTGAACAGCGATTGAGGACGATCAGACAACACGGCTAATGGAGTATCATTACCCATTGAACCAAGCGGATCTTTTCCTTCTGTAATAACTGGAACTAAATATTTATGAATATCTTCATACGTGTAGCCAAATGACTTCTGGCGAATGACCAAATCATCGAAGTATTCAGATTTTTCTTCCTGCACTTCTGGCAACGTTACCAGCTGTTCATCTAACCACTCTTGATAAGGCTCAGCCTGTGCCATTTCAGATTTAATTTCTTCGTCTGAAATAATCCGGCCCTCCTCTAAATCGATTAGAAGCATTTTACCTGGGCTTAAACGATCTTTATATAATACATTTTCATCTTCAACATCAATGACGCCTACTTCTGATGAAAGGATGATGTAATCATCTTTTGTAACATAATAGCGAGCTGGACGTAAACCGTTACGGTCTAAAATAGCACCGATTTGCTTTCCATCCGTAAACGAAATAGCAGTCGGACCATCCCATGGCTCCATTAATGCGCTATGATACTCATAGAAAGCACGTTTTTCTTTTGACATGTGCGGATTCTCAGACCAAGGCTCCGGAATAAGCATCATCGCTGCATGCGCTGGCTTGCGGCCGGCCAATACAAAGAACTCTAGCGCATTATCTAACATGGATGAGTCGCTTCCTTCAGCATCTAAAATTGGAAGAACCTTCGGCAAATCCTTACCAAATGCGTCCGAAACAAACTGCTGTTCACGTGCTCTCATCCAGTTTTGATTACCGCGAAGCGTATTGATTTCACCGTTATGAATTAAATAACGGTTTGGATGTGCTCTTTCCCAGCTTGGGAACGTGTTTGTGCTAAAGCGAGAATGCACTAAAGCAAACGCTGAAGTGAAGTCTTCATCTTGTAGGTCAAGATAAAAAGCATCAACTTGCTCAGGCGTTAATAACCCTTTGTACACAATTGTTCTACTTGAAAGGCTCGTAAAATAAAAACGGTTTTGACGCGCCTGCGCCCAATTTTCCGCTTGCTTACGAATAACATATAGTTTGCGTTCAAACGCTAAGTCATCTTGAATACCGTCATTTGCCCCAATAAATACTTGTCGTACGTACGGACAGCTTTCTTTTGCAACTTTTCCGATTTTTCCGACATTTACAGGTACAGTTCTCCAACCTAGTAACGTTTGTCCCTCTTCTTCAATTAATTTATTAATATAAGCTTCGATTTCTCGACGCTCGTCTTCGTTATTTGAGAAAAAGATCATTCCAACTCCATAACGACCTTTTTCAGGCAAGTTCAATTCAACGCATGTCTTTTTAAAGAACGCGTGTGGAATTTGCACCATTAATCCAGCTCCATCTCCTGTTAGCGGATCGCTTCCCTGTCCGCCTCGATGGTCAAGCTGGCAAAGCATATTTAGTCCTTTTTTAACGATATCATGTGACGCTACGCCTTTCAATTGAGCGTATAGTCCGATTCCACATGCATCGTGCTCAAATTCAGGACGGTAGAGACCTTGAGCTTTTGGCATTTGATTGTATGTCATCTTCTTCTCCCCCGTTCGTTTTCTTTATCTTTTTAAGATCACCTGTTTACATTGTAAGTTTTCAAATCAATATAAACAATATATAATTTAGATAAAACTAATCTAATTTTGATATATATAGATGGAGGATGCCTATGGAACTGCGTCAATTACGCTATTTTATGGAAGTTGCAAAAAGAGAACACGTATCTGAGGCGGCAGAATATCTGCATGTAGCTCAATCAGCGATCAGCCGTCAAATCGCGAACCTGGAGTCTGAGCTAGGTGTTAGTTTATTCAAACGCGAAGGAAGAAATGTCAAGTTAACAGCAATAGGAAAAGTCTTTCTTGAGCATACGGAGACGGCTATGAAAGCTATTGACTATGCGAAAGAACAAATTGATGAATACCTGGATCCCGAAAGAGGAACGATTAAAATCGGATTTCCCACAAGCCTTGCCAGTCACCTTCTTCCTACTATTATATCAGCCTTTAAAGAAGAACACCCAAATGTTGCTTTTCATCTTAGACAAGGTTCGTATAAATTTTTAATTGAATCGGTTAAAAAAAGAGATATTAATATCGCTTTTTTAGGCCCTGTACCTGTAGAGGACCAGAGTATAGAAGGCCATATTCTATTCACTGAAAATCTTTTAGCCCTTGTTCCTTCTCATCATCCGCTCGCTGAACGGGATAACATTCGGCTGCGGGATTTAAGAAATGAAGATTTTGTACTATTTCCAAAAGGATTCATTTTACATAAAATGGCCTTTGACGCTTGCAAACAAGCAGGATTCATGCCCAATATTTCATCTGAAGGAGAAGATTTAGATGCGATTAAAGGTCTTGTATCCGCAGGAATCGGCGTCACGCTTCTTCCTGAAAGCACAGTGTCTGAAACGACTCCTCGTTTTACGACTAAACTCCCTATTCATACGCCGCAGCTTCAGCGTACAGTCGGGATGATTATTCCTCGAAATCGTGATTTAGCACCTTCTGATAAAATTTTTTATAAGTTTGTCAAAACCTTTTTTGAACGGTTGGAGCAGTATAAATAAGAGAGGCCCCCTGCCTCTCTTATTCTTTGCTTTATACACTATTCCTCAGCTGATCAATTGTATAAATAGATCTTCTTCCCCTAAAGCTAACAGGCATTGACGCTTACCGGACTCTTTCTTATACTGAAGTAACTGACTAAAAAGAAACAAGGTGACTGCTATGGATTTTAAAATTAATTTTTTATCATTTTACGTAATACAAGTAGAAGGAAAAGAAGAACAGGCTTCTAAACAATATAAGCATTTTCAAACGCTTGATACAGAAGAATATGACGAAAGTTCCATTAAAGATTTTTTAGACGGTGAATTTAAAAAAATTGTAAAACGCAAAGTAGAGCGACACCCCAAAGCAGAACAAGTGCCTACAAAGCTCGGGTATTTTATAGTTGAACCAGGCCACGCTCTCGACTCAAACCCTAATTATAATTTATTTCACCGCACTCGTTTTGCCACAACCAAAGAAGAATTTGAAGAAAATAGCGAACAGTTTATCAATGCATACCTTGATACTGCAGCCGTTCGAGGAGGAGCATTTTTAGTTGTATCTGCTGTTCCAAGAAAATATTTTGATCATGCTTTTGTGTTTATTTTAAAATGTGACTTCGAACCAAAAGTGGCTTCAATTTCAGATGAATCAACCCTTATTCGTCACGTAGAAATGGCGATTACTACTAAAAACATGAAATCTATTCAATACCCATACATGCCTGAAGAAGGCATGGTCGAAGAAAGTGAACTTGTCATCCACCAAGCGTCTCACGCTCGTTACTTTGAAGACTTCTTGAAATTTATTGACTACAACGAGCCGATGCCTGAGATTATGAAAACACAAGTAATGGATATGGTGCGTGAACACGTCAGCGAAACGTTTGAAGCAGAAAGCGTAGAACTCGAACAGTTTGAATCGGACATGGAACTGTGGGCAACAAGTGAAAAGCGTGAGCTTCAAGAACGTTTAGATACGCATCAAGTCATGGAAGCTGCTGCTCATATCGTCGAGCATACCCCTGATGCGGAGCTTAAAATGAAGCTTGGCGAAACAGAGATTAAAGGACTGTTAGCTGATTTCGGGGAAAATATTCACTTAGCAAAAGTGAACGGACGCTACGTGGCGTTAATTGAAGCAGAATCGATTCTGTTTGAAAAAGGCGCGTCTCCAATTGAGTTTCATAAGCCAGGTGATTTGCACGGAATTATTGAGAAAATCAGCAGTAAGAAGTGGGAAGAATAAATAAAAGCCAGAGAGTACAACATAGCTCTCTGGCTTTTATTTAACTGAAAAACCAGCTCTATTTATCCACCTTAATTCTCTACTAATTGGCTCACGGAAACATTTTGTTCATTTTCTGGCTGACCTAGCGGATAAATTCTTACCGTATCATTTTCTTCGCTTACATGTTGAATATAAACGGCCGTATCGTTATACGTAACGTTAGCCATAACGGGTGAATCAGCAATTTGTTTTGCTCGCTGCTTGTCCACGTTTCTTCCCCCCTCTATGCTGATATACATATAAGGTTTGTTTAAAGAATAGATGCTATTCGCCCCCTAGAGCAGTTCTACCGTTTTTTAGCGGTGCGGTAGCCAAGGTAAAAAACGAAAGAAGTATAGGTAATGAATGCAGCTCCAGCCAGCAAGAGCATTTTGTGATGATGCCAAAGGGCCGCATATGTTTTGATGAAGATCCCGTTTGTAAGTAAAATATATTGATACACAATAAAAGCAACCACTAAAGCAAGAAACAGCACTCGAAACAAACGAATGAAATCAATGTTAGATAAAATGGAAGCAGCTTTTACCCAGGGCGATGTAGGAGGCTGCGCTTTTTTAGTGCTTCGGCTCTTCGACTTTTGTTTCTTTGCAGGCGGAGCTTTTGATTCTTCTATTTTAGGTGCTGGTTTTTGTTTTCCTTGAGCCATTAGTCACTTTCCCTCTTTCTTAAATAAAGTGTCTAAAAAAGAAGCTTTTCTATTTTGCATATTCAAGACAAGATCGGCTATCTCCTTTTGACTTTTAAAAATACTTTCCTTTTTTAAATACAGAATGTCTTTAGGTATGTGCCTATAGCATTTTTCTTATCTTCGCATACGTTATATCGTGTTTGATTTGAAATTACTATGTAAAAGGAGCGGTGCCCTAATGAACCCTTATTATTTCAACCCTGGATACATTCCTCAACAAGTTGATTACTCAGTTCAACAATACTGTCCCCCTTACGTACCACAGCATGAAGAATACGATGAAAGACAGCAGCTTCAAAATCTTGGAGGATTTGAACGAAGAATTCGTGCCCTTGAGAGACAAAATGAGGAGCAAGTCAGAGAAATTACTCGTTTAAATCGCGTTGTGGAGCGACATACTGATCGTATAAACAGATTAAATCAGCGCTTACGCAATGTAGAAAGAAGACTTAACATTCCATTTACAGCAAGCCCGGACGGATTTTAAACTCAGCTTAAGCATTCCCGTTTCTTTTGAGCGAGAATGCTTTTTTACATGTCTTCCGTCGTTTTTGATAGCACAAAGGATATTTGATTAAACTTTACATAAAATAAAATTTGACTATGAAAAAGAAAAGGAGAAAATCACATGAAATCCCCTGTTGTTATTTGTCCTAACTGTCATTCTCAAAAAGAGCTTGCTACCGTTTTAACTGCTCAGTCCAATCAAAACGTTATCTATACATGCTCAGCTTGCGGCTATAAGCTGACAAACATTAAAACAAGCAAAGGGTAATCAGTATCTCTCACCTCACTTAGTACCTATACTCAATACGTTCTTCTGTCCATATACAAAAATTAACGTTTACGTAAATGTTATTAATTTTGTATACTGATAGTATTATGGGAAAGGGAGTTGAAGAAGTTGAAGTTTAAAATGAAGGAACGCGGGCAGCTGCATTTGAGTCCCGAAGGAAAACAATTAATTTTAGACTTGTACGAATCAAATATGATGGAATCTGTAAATGAAGCTTTGGATGCTGAGACAAGAAGCTTTCACAGTGGAAAAGCCGATGGGATACAGGCTATTTTACTTCTTTTAGGGGTACAGCTAGAAGAAAACACTTCACAATCGTAAATCAATGCCCTATAAAAACCGTAAAAGCAGACGCACTCTTCTGGTGAATGCGCCTGCTTTTTATGATTCTTCCTGCTCAAATTTTACAATTGCAGTCTTAGCACGATCTCTCAGTGACAGAAGGTCAGACTCTACTTTTAAGATGTTTTTCTTTTTCTGTTCAATCAGCTTGAGCTGCTCTTCTACCGTATGTAATACTTGCTCTAACTTTTCTTTTTGTTGACTTGTTCCTTTCACTTGCCTATAATCCATCTTTTGTATTTCAAGAGTATCACTTAAAGCAAGAAATTCCTGTAATTCTTGAAGTGAAAAACCCATGACTTCTTTGGCATTCGTAATTTTCTTTAAAAATTCTACATGTTCTTCGGTGTACAGACGAAATCCACCTTCACTTCTTGGAGGTGCTGGCATCAGTCCGATTTGTTCATAATAACGAATTGTACGTTTTGTTAAACCGCTTTGCTTCGCTACATCATCTATTTTTAGTTCACTCATTTTTAAATCCCCTTTAATCAATTCACAATGTCAACTTTTCATACTTGTTACTATTATACACTAACGTTAGATATCTCAAAACAAATCTGAACAGCTGGGCACTTATTTAAAAATAAATAAGCAATTTCTTTACCCTTTTTTAGAGTAAAAAAATTGCTTATACAGTATATGCTGGGTTCTTTTCTCTAAAACCTTATCATAAATGCCGTTCTTGTTAATTTACGATTTAGCATACAAATTAATAAATTTGTTTTTGAGAGTTCTTATTTCTATCCACTAAATGTTTATTAACTTGTATGTAGCCTTCTCTTTCTGTACTAGCCCCGCCTGCGCTGAGTACACCGATAGCCACGCATGCTATCCAACCTAATTTCATTATAACAGAAAGCGCTTACATAATAAAGTGTTATGCTTTAATTTCTAAAAAGTTATAAATAAAAGCAGCAGGTATTTTTCCACCTCCTGCTGATTTGTTCAATAGAACCGTCAAGATACAGCTTTATCAAACAGTAAATAGTTCGTCTTAATAAGCTACTTTATAAATCAAAAACCGTTCATATGGGTTTTTACGATCCAACTCTGGCAGCATTACCTCTTCTTTTAAAATGAAAGAAGGGTGTTTTTCGAGGTGATGAAGATAATCCTCCGAACTATAATATAAAATCAAATCAATCTCGCGTTTATTCTCTTCCCACGAAAGCAAAATATTGTTCACTACTTGGATAAAAATTTGAACTGAAAAAGGATTAAAAAAATAAAAGCAGTTGTCTAGCGGATGAATCTTATATTCCTGGGCTAAACAACACTGAAAATGAATAGGATGTTTGCGACCCTTGGCTTTTTTTAAATAGCCCCTCTGATTATCTATGGCCTGCTCATAAAAGTGCTCGTTCATTTCTACCCCTACAGCGGTGGCATTGCACAGGTAGTTCACATAAAAATTTAGCCTTCCTTTTCCACACCCGAAGTCGACAATTCTATCGCTGCTTGTTAGCTCATACTGAGTGAAAAGTGTTTCTAATGCACTATAAGGCGTAGGTTCATAACGATGGTAATGAAATGAATCATTGAATCCCTTTTGTTCTCCCGTTGTTTTTATATTTAATAAAGCGTCATAATATTGCTCATTCATGGCCAATCTCCTGTTTATAGTTGTTGAAAAAGAGAAGGACAGATGTCCTTCTCTTTTTTCTCACTCTACTTTCACACGCATTTCTGATATTTTAAGACCAATCTCTTCGATTAACTGCACAGCTTCCGCTCGTTTTTGATCATCTAATGTGCTGATTCCCCGTACGTCTACGCTTTTTAAATATTGATAAGAGGCTTTAAGACGTTCTAGGGTATCTTCTTGGTCAAATGTTTTCATGATTATCTCCTCCAGTATATGTAGTTACTATATGTATACCACAAACATGTCCGTAATAAATCTAACCTGTTTAATAAATACTAAACGTATCTGTTTTATCTAAGAGGAAATGCGCTTCTAATAGCTGATATATACTCAAAAAATTCCTGGGTTTTCGAATTTTTACGTTCATTTCTCGTGTTAGTTGCAAAAAAAGCTTCTCTTTGCGCTTTACTTATCTCAATTTGCACACCCATCCTCCTAGCTGTTTTATTGGTTATATTTCTAGGGCTTGTACCGGAAAAAGGGTCTTGATCTGATAAAATTTCTGTGCTAAAACCTTTGGAAACAAGCGCCTCATACACTTTGGATCTTAATGCTTTGTCAGCACCGCCGATTTTAGTGTGTTTTTCACTTTTATCATTGTATCCATGAAAAGATACGGCATAGTCTTCTTTCGATATAATAGTTAACGCATGAGGTTCATCAAAATGAGTGGATGTGATATGAAGATCGGCATTTCCTGATTTCTTTAACCCTTCAAATATATAGTACGAGTATTCGTTTCCTGCTAGCCCAACAGCAAGTTCGGATGTTCCAGTTTCGATACCTCCGCCGTGTATCGCAAGCATAATAATGTTAGAAGGTCTGATTTCGAATTGAATTTTGTAGTCTTGGTTGTATACTTCATGAGAGGCAAGTTCAGAGAAGCTAGCATATTTATCTGGCATCATATATCCTCCTTGTGAATAAGACATAGTAAATAAACTTATTAGTTCTTTCTTTAATGTACCACATCTTTTCTTTCATCACATACTATGTGATTGCAATTACCAATAAATATGGTACGATTAAGTTCGAGTTTCTTGCTCGTTAAAAGTTCACCAGATAGTCAAAATTTTCATTTTTAAGCATTCCATTTTTATCTTATAATAAAGGATGTACTTATTTTTAATTGGTAATTCGACATTATTCTTTGTTTTTTTAAAAAGTTCAAGGAATGTTAACAAATTTTACGAGCAACCTTGATGTAATTACGATATTTTTTTGTTAAAATAGTTTAGTTGATTAATAAAGATTAGGTTTATTCATGTAGGAATAAGCTCAAAAAGGAGAATTGCTGTGAAAAATACCGAAGTTATCACAAAGGAATCACTTCCTATCAATCAGTATTTTTCCCGGGAAGTAATCAGTGCTATTATAAAAACTGGGATTATTAAATCGAACTCACTAGGAATGGTTGCTGGGCTTTGTCTCGCAATTGCTGTTAATGACTTAAGCTTTGTGACACAAATTCCTATCATTATTTTGGCTTTAATTGGGACATCCTTTGTCGTAGGAGGAGCTGGGGCAGTTAATAACTTCTATGACCGTGATATTGATGCGATCATGAAACGTACGAAAGACAGACCGACGGTAACAGGAGCGGTCAACCCTAAATTTGCTCTATGGCTAGGACTGGCTTTATTTGTTATCGGTGTAGGCATTTTATTTTTAGTTTCTAACATGGCCGCCATTATGGGTATTTTAGGATTTTTCTTTTATGTAGTTCCTTATACTATGCTTACAAAACGTACAACTATTTATAATACCGAAGTCGGAAGTATTTCTGGAGCTATGCCTCCAATCATTGGCTGGGCCGCTATTTCACCAGACTTATTTCATCCGGTAGCCATTGGATTGTTTGTATTTATGTTTTTATGGCAGCCTCCTCACTTCTACGCTATTGCGATTAGAAGACTTGAGGAATATAAAGCCGCAGGTGTACCAATGCTTCCTGTAGTAAAAGGGATCCGTCGTTCCAAAGTCCAAACGCTTGTATACCTAGTTATTTTGCTAGCGGCATCTTTCTTATTTTTATCGTTTAGTAAAATTATCGCATTTACAATGTTTGGTTTAACACTAGTGTGGATGCTTCTTGGGATTGTTGGATTTAAAAAATTAGAAGATACAAAATGGGCTACTTTAATGTTTGTGTTCTCATTGAACCATCTTACGATTATTTTTGCCCTTATGATTATACTGTCATTTTTTAAATAATAAACGTTCAAAAGCAGGTAGCTATCAGCTACCTGCTTTTATACTAGATACATCTTTTGCTTTAAGCGAAATCATTCCTCCGTACCTTGCCGAAACTGCTCCACCTAACGCGTTAGCAAACATTGTGTACTGCTTCTGTGAATCCTCACTTTCAGGTAATCCTTTTTCGTGAACACACCATAAAATTCCTGCCATAAATGCATCACCCGCTCCCGTCGTGTCTATCACCTGCACTTCTTTTGCACTCACATGAAGCGTTTGATTTGCAGTAACGGCTACTGCGCCATTTTCTCCCTGAGTGACCCATACGTACGGAATATGATACGCTCTCAGTTTTTCTAGGCTTTCTGTCAGGTCTGCTGAATTCATCAAAAATAGGAGCTCATCTTGAGAGATTTTCAAAATGTCTGTTTCGGACAAAAATGGTGTCACGATATTTCTACATGCGGCTTCACTTTCCCACCTTTTCATTCGAATATTTGGATCAAACGCTACAAGCATACGATGTTTTTTTGCGAGCTTCACAGCTTCTTTTGTAGTTTCCTGAGAAATTGGATGAAACAACGTACCTGATCCAAAATAAAAAATCGCTGCCTGCTCAAATAAAGCTTCCTGCAGCTCATGTTTATACACTTGCTCATGAGGGGTAGAATCTATGTAGGAATGGAAGTAGCGATCTCCTTCTTTACTTTTATGTACATACACTTCACAAACTTTTTTAATCTCCGATATTACACAGCCGCTTTGATTCACTCCTTCAATTAAAAGATTCTTTCTTACAAAATCACTTGTTTCGTCACTGCCCAACTTGCAGATATAATATGCTTTTGTTCCTAACTTCTGAACTCCGACTGCTACATTAACCGTTGTACCTCCTAAAAAAGGGGTAAAGCTAGTGTTAAATTCGTTTTTAGCAATATAATCAATAAATGCCTCACCGTATGAAATAATTCCTTTTTTCAAGTTAATCCTCACCTTCTTTCTTCTGTCTCCCAACGCATTTGACACATACACACGCTTTTCCTCTGCTTTCTAAAGGAATTTGTTTAAACAGATCAGGAGTAAAAACTTCCTGCATACACCAACACTTTTCTATTTCTCTATCTTGTACAGAAGCACAGTTATTTTTTTCTCCGCAGATAGGACACCTGCTATCATCGCCTGAAAATGCCATGAATTCCTCTCCTTTTTTCTATGCAGTTGTATAGATTATCTTTATTAGTATACAAGAGGTGGTTAAAATGCGCTTTCTACTTTTTGATATTTTCGTTTTCAACTTCTTCTATTCCTGGTACTATACATATAAAGGAAATAACATATTGCGAAAGGAGCCTTTATGACGACAAATTTATTTCACCAAAAACCCCTTGCTACATGGATGCATGAATATCCTTTATTAACACCTTTAATCAATAAACGGGAAATACTTTGGATAAATCCTTATATAAAACCTGCTCAAGAAGCACTTTCTTCTCTTTCTTTACATACCAAAGACATAAAAGATGCAAAAGAACGACTTTCTCGCTTTTCTTCTTTTCTTCAAATCGCTTTTCCTGAGCTGAAAGCATCAAAAGGAATCATTGAATCACCTCTTCAAGAAGTTGCATACATGAAAGACTATTTAAATCAACAAATGAATAACATGCTGCAAGGAAAATTATTGATGAAATGCGATCACGATCTTCCCATATCAGGTTCTATTAAAGCAAGAGGCGGCATTTATGAAGTATTAAAATTTGCTGAAAGTCTTGCTATCAAAGAAGGACTGCTTACCGAGGAAGACAGTTACGCTCTTCTAGCTGAAGACCGATGTAAAAAGTTATTTTCTTCTTATTCTATTGCAGTAGGATCTACCGGTAATTTAGGTTTAAGCATTGGTATTATGAGCGCTACTCTCGGCTTTAACGTCACTGTCCATATGTCAGCGGACGCTAAAAAATGGAAAAAAGATCTGCTTCGTTCTAAAGGTGTAACCGTTATTGAATATCAGTCTGACTACGGAAAAGCCGTGGAAGAAGGACGAAAGCAAGCCGAAGCAGACCCCGCCTGTCATTTTATTGACGATGAGCAGTCTAGAGATTTATTTCTTGGTTATTCCGTTGCGGCTTTACGTTTGAAAAAGCAGCTAGCCGAGTTGCAGATTCAAGTAGACGCCGAACACCCTTTATTTGTCTATTTACCTTGCGGAGTAGGTGGAGGTCCTGGCGGTATTACGTTTGGATTAAAAGCGATATACGGTGATCACGTTCACTGCTTTTTTGCTGAACCTACTCACTCTCCTTGCATGCTGCTTGGATTAATGACCGAGCTGCATGATGGCATTTCCGTTACGGATATTGGACTTGATAACGTAACAGCTGCCGATGGACTAGCTGTAGGAAGGCCATCTAGCTTTGTAGGCGAAACGGTAAAATCGCTTATTAGCGGAATTTATACCGTAGAAGATGATCAGCTTTTCCGATTTATTTATGAGCTAGCCAATCGTGAAAATATGTATATAGAACCTTCAGCAGCGGCTGGTTTACAAGGGCCTCTTCACCTGATGAAAAGCGGGTCTTCCTATATACAAGCGCAAGGACTAGAAAACGATATGTCAAAAGCTACTCATCTTGTATGGTCAACTGGAGGCAGTATGGTGCCAGTTGAGGTGATGAACAGCTATTACGAGCAAGGGAAAAATTTAATGAATAGATAACGTCAAAAGGCATGGAGAACAATGATGTTCTTCATGCCTTTTTAGCCGAAGTAGCTTGCAGAAAGATAGGATGCCAAATCTCAAATGGAAAATATCCGGACTTATAGCTGCCGCTTGTACCCATAGTTGCAATTTTTATTTTCCTGTATCCTTTTTTCCATAAAAAGGTTCCTGCAAACACCTCAATTTCTTCTATTTTCTTCCTTCTAATAATCGTTGTTTTTCGTGTTAAAAACTGCGATCGAATACTGACAAATACATCGTTCATCATCAAGCCACCTTGGCGATAGCCCAACCAGTGAATAAGTACGTATACAAGGCATAGCACAGCAATAATCCACACAAACATTGATTTCCAAAAGCTAATGCCAATCCCTGCTGCCGCAAATAACAAGACCGGTAATAGTAATGGATACCACGCATATTGAATCGCTGTATTTCTTGGACACCTTACATATTCATAGTGCGGCACATATACGTTCATTAACGCTGCAATCTTTTTTTGCTGGATAAACGGGTGTAAATAGACCTTTTCTTTTAAATCAGAGGTTACGACGTTTAACGAAACGGAAGACCATCCAAATAAGCGTCGAACCAACCCTTCCTCTATCGTAACAGCCTGTATTTTATGAAAAGGAATCGTAAGGGATTTCTTATTTAACAATCCGTATTTAATATGTAGATAATGATCGTAGCGCTCTACTGTAAAACCGCCAAACCGTATTACATATAAAACAATAGACAGCAAATAAGCAAGCACCACAATTACAGCCACTAATACAAATAAACCAAACATCGATTGATGAATCACTTCTTCGTAAGCTGTCTTCACCCAGCGGTTGATATACGTATCAATATACTGATAGAGAAAACCAAGAGCAGCAAATATATACCCAAAATTCCCGGAAAACGCAGCAGCTAACGCCAGCTGTTTCACCGACACTTTCATCGTACGTTCAGGACTTTTTTCCCTTATTTTCGGCTGACTCCCCGAAAGCTTTAACGTATCTTTAAGATGGTGCGCTTCTTTTAGTGAAATACCAGATAAATCAATTTCAGCATCCGTACCGCTGCTGGCCGTGTCAATACGAAGCCGGGCTAAGCGAAGAATTCTAAAAACAAACGGCTGATCTAACTGAATCGATTGAATGCGATTTCGTTGAATAAATCGTTTTTCTTTTTTAAAAATCCCTTTATACAGACGCACTTCCGTTTCCGTTACTTCATAACGAAATTCCTTCCAAGTAAAAAAAGCAAATAAAGCGACTACGCCTCCCGCTAATAGCGTTGCCCACCAATATGTAAACAATAGGTGCCGATTGACGATAAATACAAACACAAAAGGCAGGATATTATTTTTTATATGTTCAATAAATGCTATTGCAATATATAGCGGATGCAGCCGCTTACTCATCTTCATCATCTACCTCTGCTAGTCTAGCAATATACTCTCGCAGTGCTTCAGCATCTCTTTGTACAAGTGCAGGAATTTCGACGCTTCCAGCTGCTGTAATGATTTTAACAGATGCCAAGTCAAATTTTCGAAAAATCGGCCCTGTCAATGTTTCAACGTGCTGCACTTTCACAAGCGGAATTTTCGTATGATACCAGATGAATAGCCCTCTTTGTACATCAATTTGAGTATCTGTGACTTCATATGAATATACATTTATATATACATTTGGAGCTATAATTGTATATATGATAAAGCTCACGACTAATAGTCCAGCTGATATCCATCCAATAATTGACCACCAATTAAAAAAATGAACGAGTAGAAAATAACCCGCTGTTGCAAGAAGCCATAGGCTATGCGTAAAAATGGATTGCCAGCGCATCGCTTTTTTAGCCTCGAGGGGCAATTTGCCCTTTAAATGTTCAAACTCCATAAAAACTCCTTTCTCTACCTTTTTTACTATTCCTATTACTATATTACGTTAAAAAAGGAAAAAAGTTTCATAGTTTGCTATTTTCTTATTATTTTTTGATAAAAAACAAACAAGGCTGCCTATTTCGAGGCAGCCTTGTTTGTTATCGATAAACACCGTCTTTCTCTCCGTGTACAACAGCAGCTCTTTCAACTGCTTCAGATACTGCTTCATGTACAGCTAGATTAAGAGGATGAGGAACTAAATCGCCTGGACGCGTTGAATTTGCAATGGCTTCAGCTGCAGCTACAAGCATCGTATGCGTAATATCACGCACCCCCGCATTTAACACTCCTCTGAAAATACCTGGGAAGCCAAGTACATTATTCACTGACCTTCCATCAGTAGCGTAAATAGCTCCTGCTTCAAGAGCATCTTCAGGTTCAATTTCTGGCTTTGGATTAGAAAGTGCTAGAATGATTTGCCCTTTTCGGATCCATTCTTTTTGTATTAAGCCAGGTACACCTGTTGTCGCAATAACAATGTCACAGTTCTCCATAAGCTCTTCTAATGAATCCGCTACTTTTCCACCGTAGCTGACTAAGCGCTCATTCGCTTCAGGAGACTTATCAGCTCCTATCACCTGTTTGACACCGTAAGCCATGAACATTCTGCAAGTAGCGATGCCGGCAGCTCCTAAGCCGATTTGTCCTACTTTTGCTTCTTTCAAATTCACACCTGTGCTGCGACAAGCTGAGATAGCTGCTGCTAGCGTCACAACTGCTGTTCCGTGCTGATCATCATGCATAACTGGAATATCGAGCTCTTCTTTTAAACGTTCTTCAATTTCAAAGCAGTGAGGCGACCCTATATCTTCTAGTAAAATGCCGCCAAATCCCGGTGAAATATTTTTAACCGTTTGAATGATTTCTTCCGGCTCATTTACATTCAACAAAATAGGGATAGCGTTTACATTGGCAAGTTGATCAAATAACGCAGCTTTTCCTTCCATAACAGGCATTCCTGCAACTGGACCAATATTTCCCAACCCTAGTATAGCGGTACCATCTGTTACAATCGCAACCGTGTTTCCAATGCTCGTATAAATTTTAGCTTTGTCGGGCTGTTCTTGAATAGCACGGCAAACGTTTGCTACACCTGGTGTATATACTCTTCTTAAGTCAGCGATCGACTCAATTTTCATTTTGCTTTTCATTTGAATTTTGCCGCCTTCATGCGCATGAAGAACTTCATCTGATACTGTATGTAAAGTAATGCCTTCTAAACTGCGAACCGCTTCAAGCAATTCCTCAAGCTGGTCTTCACTTTCTACTTGAACCGTAATGCTTCTCATGGTGTAGTTATGTCCTACTTTAACGGTTTCAACCTCGCCAATGTCTCCTCCAACATTTCCGATAGCTGTTGCTACTCTTCCTAAGTTTCCTGGTACGGTCGGTGTTTGTACCATTAATGTGCGTATTAAATTGTTCATCATATCCCCATATCCCCCTTGTCTTAATCCTGCAAGTGCGTATACTTACTAAATGAAGCGTTTAAAACGGTCAAATTTCCTATGAGTTCATGTTACCTACTTATCTTACAAGTAGATCCATACGTACTGTCTTTTCCATTAAAAGAAGAACAATAGATAACGCTTTCAAACAGACGTTTCGCTTTGATTATAAGCAAAGTTTTTAGAATAATCAAGCGATGACATTGTGAAAATTCATAAATTATTAAGAAGGAATTTGTTCTTCATAAACAGAAAAGACTTATATAGAAAAGAAACAAAGGAGTGAAGCAGTTGAAATCAATTTGTATATTTGCAGGATCAAGCGCTGGAATAAAAACCGAATATAAAGAGGCAGCCGTCTCGCTAGGACGCTACATGGCCCAAAAAAACTACCGGCTGATTTACGGAGGCTCACGAATGGGCCTGATGGGAGAAGTCGCAAATGAAATGCTTCAGCATGGAGGCGAAGTCATCGGCATTATGCCCCGCGGTTTGTTTAGCGGTGAAATTGTTCATACCGCGCTGACAGAACTCATCGAAGTAGAGAGCATGCATGAGCGAAAGGCAACTATGCACGAGTTAGCTGATGGTTATATTGCGCTTCCTGGAGGTTTCGGGACATTTGAAGAGTTGTTTGAGGCTCTCTGCTGGGCTCAAATTGGTATACATAAAAAACCAGTAGGGTTATTAAATGTGAACGGCTACTACAACCCGCTTATGCAAATGGTTCAGCATGCCGTAGATGAAGGATTTTCTACAGATTCTGCTATTCGTCTCATCAATATTTCTGATACTCCTGAACAGCTTATCTCTTCAATGGACACGTACACGTCCCCTTCAGAGGACCAAAAATGGAACACTGAACGCTAGCTAAAAAGCAAGCGCATAATTTGCGCTCGCTTTTTAAGCTTTATTAAAAGTAATCTCATATTTTTTTACGCCAAAAATAAAAGGGCTGCCTATTGGCTTTAAAGACTGATTCTCAACTTTTAAAAACTCGCCTTTCTCTAGTAACTTAGTAAAAGCAATTTTCCCTTCCATTCTTGCTAGCGGTGCTCCTAAGCAAAAATGGATGCCGAATCCAAAGCTCACGTGAGGATTTGTTTTACGATGCACGACAAAAGTGTCAGGCCGTTCAAACTTAGCTGAATCTCTATTTGCACTTGCTGCCCAGCTAATTACCTGCTGCCCTTTTTTAATCTTACACTCTCCAAGTTCTACATCTTCAGCAGCTATGCGTCCAATCGCTTGAATAGGAGGATAATAGCGAAGCGTTTCTTCTACCAGGTTCGGAACTAGCGATATGTCTCGGCGAACTTCATTCTGCACGTCTACGTCTTCTGTCATATACCGAACTCCGTTCGTAATTAAGTTTGTGGTTGTCTCATTGCCTGCTACTAGCAATAAAATACAAAACCCCAGCACTTCCTCTTCTGTTAAATGCTCGCCGTCGATTTCTGCTTCTAAAAGAAGCGAAATGAGATCTTCTTGTTTATTTTGCTGACGCTCCGCGACAATTTCTTTAAAATACCCTTGTAAAAAAATCACGCCTTCATTACGCTTTTGCATCATTTTTGCAAAAGCTTCGTCTGAATTATTTTCAGCACCGCTCACTAAGTCATCGGAGTATTTTTTAAACAGTTCTCGGTCTTGGATTGGTACTCCTAGCAGCTCTGCTATTACAATAATCGGGAGTGGTCCAGCAAAGTCTTCTACTATATCAAACTTTTTTTTGCTGCTCACTTGATCTAATAAATAATCGGCAATCTCTTCAATATGACCCTCCAAGTGCTGAATAGCTCTTGGTGTAAAAGCTTTGTTTACTAAGTTTCGTAACTTTGTATGTTTTGGAGGGTCCATCATTAAAATACTTTCTTGACGTTCTTCCATTGCTCGTTTGGATGAAAAAAGCGACGGGTTTTTTAAAATATACTTTACTGTTTCATAATCAAATACATCCCAGCAGTTTCGGCTTTCATCATAACGAATAGGTGCCTCTTGACGCAGACTGTTATAAATATCAAATGGGTAAAGCTGCTGTTCAACGGATTGGATTTCTTGCATAGGAATCAAGTTAGCATAGCGATTTTCTCTTTTTACTGCTTTTGAATTCATCTCGTATTCCTTCTTTCGTTTAAAAGTGACCTTGTTAAGTTTTTTAATCTTCTACAGATCAAAGAATTTTTTTCCATCTTTGTATCTTTTGATCAGACTATCACAAGGTTTTTTCACTTTCAACGGACATAATCAGAAAATTTTGTCAATTATACAGAAGACTTATTTTATTTAAGGTCCAAATCAGTGATTATTTTCCATTTTTTTAGTTCATTTATCGTGTTTCATAATAATCATAGAGATGGTTACACTACAAGTAAGTACGTAAGAAAGTAGGGATCTCATGTGATAGATGCCCTTATGTGGGGTGGTGTCTCAGGCTCAGCTGTATTAATTGGAGCTATTATAGCTATTTTTGTACCTTTAAAAAAACAGTTGACTGCTTATATTATGGCTTTTGGCACGGGCGTTTTGTTAGGAGCTGCTGCTTACGAGCTCATTCAAGATTCGGTAAAAGAAGCGGGAATCATTGCTTCTTCTTTAGGCTTTTTAACAGGCGCAGCACTTTTTACTCTTCTTGACATCTCCTTAGCTAAGAAAGGCGCTCACAAAAGAAAACGTTCGGACCACCTTGTCCCCGCTAGCTCGGGACTAGCCATTTTTATTGGTACCATTATGGATGCTATACCTGAGTCACTGATGATTGGCGCAAGTTTGATTGAACAGCACCACGTTAGCTGGCTGCTTGTTGTTTCTATTTTTATCAGCAATATACCCGAAGGAATCTCCGGGACAAGCGGACTGCTAAAAAGCCAATATAAGCAAAAGAAAATTTTTTCATTATGGCTTTCTGTCTTCTTTATATCGGCTCTTTGTTCTTGGATTGGATATCTATTTCTTCAAAATGCTACCCCAAACATGATGGGTTTTATTGCCTCATTCGCCGGTGGTGGAATTGTGGCAATGGTTGCTTCGACGATGTTGCCAGAAGCTTTTGAAGAAGGTGGTCCTGTTATTGGTTTTATTGCTTCATTAGGGTTATTAACTTCTATTATTTTGGATTATCTGTCTTTTTAGTGAATAAACTTATATTTTGTATGAAACAAAATATATAGGCCTTTCGTCTTTACAAGGAGATATAAACAAAAGGAGTTACCATTATGAAAAAAATATATGCTTCTCTTACACTTTGCACAGTACTCACTTGCCTATCAGGGTGTGCTTATGCACCTCATAATAATCTGTCTGCCGAAAGAGTCTCTGCTTCTTCTATTCAACATACTTCTTCTTCAAAACATGAGGCTTCAGTAGAGGAAATTACAAATAAGCTTCCGGGACACGTTTATTTAAAAGGTATAGCCTTTCAAGATACGCAAAAACCTTATTACTTAGCAATTAATTACGCTGCAATAAATAATAATCAGCATACGTTTGAAAAAAGCTGGACGTCTGTTAAAACCAAACGCATACTTTTACATAACGCAACCATCTTACTTTCTGCCGTACAAAATGTTGACAGCGTTCACTTTACTATTAATACGACTGTTCCTCAGACAATCACCATTACTCGAAAAGAGTTAACGGACTTCTACGGAAGAGATCTTTGGAATTATAATGACGTGAAACAAGTATGGAAAGAAAAATTCGAAGGACAGCAAGAAAAAATCGAGGAATTTTATGATGCACATCCAATTACAGAAATGCAGTAAAAGCGGCCTATGGCCGCTTTTTAAAGTTGTTTTTTCATAAACACCTGCTCAAGTTTGATTCCTTCATCTGTATATAAATCTTGAAAACCAAATGATTTTAACATTTTCACGAGTAAGCTATTTCTTTTTTCAGGTACATTATATGTATTGTAAGCAATTGGTCCATACATATTAAAAATGGTTGCTAATAAAAAGCTCAGAACGTCCTCTGAATTTGAGATATGTTCCTTAACGCTTCCTTGATAAAAAGTAACGGAATTCACGATGCCTATGGAAGAAAAATTCTTTTGAAATAACAGATAGCTAACTTCTTCGTTTTTTTCATTCAACGCAATAAACGATTCTCCATCACGAATACAGTCAAATTGATTTTTCCACGGAACGTCGTATGTATAAAAGGGTAGGTTTTGAATATCTTTTGCAAGTCTTCGCTTTAACGAATACGTAAGCTGATTCTTCTTTTTAAGTAGAGAAGCGTAAAAACTACCTCTATGCTTTAGAAATAAAAGCGTATCTACAATCTCATATCCGTATTTCTGATAAAGGTGAATGGCTTTTTCATTCACTTTAAATGCTTCCAGACTGGCTTCCACTACTCCTTGCTGCTGGTAGCTTTCAAGTGTAGCTTTTAGTAAGTCTTCTCCAATTCCCATTTTTCGGTAAGGTAGGGCTACGCTTGTACCTCCATTCCAAGCATGTTTTTTTCCCTTGACCTTTTTTATTCCATTTAACATAATTCCAGCTGGTGTATTATTATAAAAAGCCATAAAAGAATGGTCGACAGATAGCTGATCCAAACCAAATCTACAAGTGAATTGATCTAGTGACAGCTCAATCGGAAGATAATAATCTTCAAAACCCTTATTAAATGCTTGTAATGCATCAGAAAAAGAACACTGGCTTAGAGGCTTAATTATAATCACGGGACATTCCTTCCTTTTTTAAAAAGATAGTAATAAATAATTAAAGTAAAAAAAGAAAACTGCTTCCAAAGCAGTTTTCTTTTTAACTTAAGGCAATTTACATTGTATTCGATGAAAAACGTAAAATTCCTTGTTTATAAAATCGATTTCTATTTAGCTGAATTAATTTGATCTTCATTCATTAGTTTTTTTACTTTCTCACGTTTGTTTACACCACTATAAAAATAATATCCTACATAGATAAAACATGCCGTCGGAACTAAAAAAGCGAGTTGAAGCGACCCTGTTAAGTCTGATACAAGTCCTTGAACGGCAGGAATAACAGCTCCTCCTACAATAGCCATAACTAGAATAGCTCCTGCGACTTCCGTATGCTGTTTTTCTTCTACTATTTCTAACGTTTCACTATAGATTGTTGCCCAGCATGGACCAAAAAGCATGCTTACAGCAACAGCTGCATATACAGCCATCGTACTGGATGCAAACGACGTATACGCAAGTAAAAGCGTACCAATGATTGAATAGATAACCAACACTTTTTTGGCTGAAAAACGTGTCATCAATAGATTAGCTACGAATTTCCCAACAAAAAAAGCAATAAAACTATAGATCATGAAATTTGATGCGCTTCGCTCATTAATTTCAGAATTAAGGTCTAAGGCCAATCTGATGGTAAATGACCATACAGCTACCTGCATCCCTACGTATAGAAATTGGGCTATGATACCTTTACGAAAACGCGAATTCCCCCCTAAATACTTTAGCGTTTTTATCAATTCGCTTTTTTGCCCTACCTCGTTCTTCTCTATTTGAGCTTTACATGAAGGATATTTCGTTATAAGAAAAAGTACCAGTACGGCAATAAGAACTAAAATCATATATTTATAAGGCTGCAGCGTATGCTGTAACATTTTAAGGCCAAAGATATGTGCTTCTTCCGAGCTCATTTTAGCAAGCTGATTATCAAGGCTTTCCCCTTCTTGAAATATTAAATACTTGCCAAGTACAATTCCTAAAAGAGATCCGATAGGGGTAAACGTCTGACTGATATTAAGGCGTAGCACTGCGGATTCCCTAGGTCCCATCATGGAGCTATACGTATTAGCTGATGTTTCAAGAAAACCTAAACCAATGGCGATTGCAAAAATTGCGCATAAAAACATAGAATAGGTAGCCATATGAGAAGCAGGAAAAAACAGTGAACAACCTATAATATAGAAGATTAGTCCTGTAATAACAGCCAGCTTATAATTGGTTTTCTTAATAATTAACGAAGCTGGAATAGCAATTAAAAAATATCCCCCGTAGAAAGCACTTTGCACAAAAGCCGTTGCAAAGTCGCTAAGAGTAAACACACTTTTAAACTGAGCAATTAAAATATCATTTAAACTCGCGGCTGCTCCCCAAAGTGGGAAAAGAATAGAAAGTAAAATAAATTGAAAGATAGGCGTTCGATTAAGATACCCATTAGGCATTTGAACTAAATTTTTATGTTTCATTGTAAAGCCTCCCTATTATCACTCATCATTTCTTTACAAATCCACTTGCTTCTGTGTTCACCTATGCTGTTAAAATACTCCTTGACATCTAAAGTAACGCGGCTGCTTCTTTGTCTACAATAACTGTGACGTTAGGATGTAACTGAAGAAGAGAAGAGGGACATCTTGTTGTAATATGTCCATGTAACGTTTGATAAACAGCCTCTGCTTTTTCATGACCACTGGCGATAAAGATAATGTGTCTTGCTTTTAAAATATCTCCTACTCCCATTGCTATTGCTTTTTTAGGGACATCTTCTATATTCGAAAAAAACCTAGCGTTGTCTCGTATCGTTTCTTTGGTTAACTTAGCAATATGTGTAGCCCCATGCAAGTAATCTTGAGGCTCGTTGAAACCAATGTGCCCATTCCTTCCAACTCCCAATATCTGTACGTCAATCCCGTTGGCTTTTATTAATTTCTCATTGTATTCTTTCACTGCTTGATCTTCGTTCTCAAATATACCTAAAGGAATATGCACCTGCTCTGCTTTGATATTTACGTACTTTAAAAAATTTTCCCATGTATAGTACGTGTAACTTTGGAAATGCTCTGGCTCCAAACCGATGTATTCATCTAAATTGAATGTTGTTACATTTGAAAAATCTACTTTTCCTTCCTCGTATAACTGAATTAAATTTTTATACGTGCCTAGAGGTGTTCCTCCTGTGGAAAGGCCCAATACTAACTCTGGATTTCCTTTTATACATTTAGCCGCTTCAACAGCTGCCATGTAACTCATTTCCTCATAATTTTCCGTGCGTATAATCTTCATAAGAGGCACATCCTTCACCTTTTTGTAGTCTTTTTTTGTTAACGCTTTCATTTTTAGTTATCTCTGTTTTATGTAAGTGAAGAGGAGAAACATTTCCTCCTCACTCCCTTATTTCCCACTTAATTTTGATTGATTAAACTCACTTGAAATTCTTTCAATTTCAGTAAATTGCTCATTGTTTAGTTGAATTTGGAACACTTCTGATATTACCTGAGTCCATCCATGTATGAAATAAATCCATCCGTCTTCAACATATAATGACTGCGTATCTTTTTGCGACAAGGCTTGATGCATAAACAACAAATCCCCTCGATAATTCAGTTCCCACACAAGACTATTGTGAGGAAATAGCGCCTCGTTGCTTAGCGGAGAGCCTGGTCGATCTTTTCCAAGCCCTGTTGCATTAATGACTAGAGAATAGGGCTTCAGTTTAGATAACACTTTATCATTTTTAAATGGCTCGTCTACTGTAAGATACTGAATAGGTACATCCGTAGACATTTCCGAGATAATTTTCTGCATTGAATCTAACCTCGGTTGGCTTCGGTTTGTTACATAGATAGCAGATGGCATGCCATTACGTTTTGCATCCTGGATTAGGTTTGAAGCAATGGCGATGGCACTTCCGCCAGCTCCCATAATAAGGACATCCCCCTTATGTTTGTTCCAATAATCTTTTGGAAGAAAACCCTCCATGGCTAACCCGCTAGAGATATGATCCTTAGCATGTCCAATCAGCTTTCCGTCTCCTTTGGAAATACTTGATAACTCTCCAAATAAAAGCGCATAAGGATCAAGCTCATCGAACAAGTCTTTTGCCGCATGATATAGATCAATTTTGTGTGTTGTGACCAATGCTCCCAGCGACAGAGGATCATTCTTTAAAAAAGTTACCACTTCACGGTACACTTCACGGTTTGCATGAATATCAATATCAATTCCTTTAATCTCCGCATCGATACAAAGAGATTTAGCCCATAAAGGAAATAGCTTCATGATAGAGGATTGTCCTGTTGTAACGCCAATAAAATAAAAGGTTGGTTTGGTTGCATTTACTAGATTTAACATAGTGTCCTCCTTGATTTTTCTAAACGCTTAAAGCTGCGAGCGGATTATCCAGAACTAAGGTACTAATGGTTTTATCTGAAATCCCACTTACTTTCAACTTTGGAATAAAGGTTTTAGTTAAGTAATCAATTCCTATTTCTCCCCCATATGCTTGCAGCCTCGCTCTGGTTGTATCCAGGCTAATTAAAAGAGATTCTTGAAAGCCACTATTCAACATGTGGTGAATTAACTCAATTTCTTTATCGTCGCTGTGATATTTAAAGCGTCCAATCGTATCGTACTCAAGGTAGACACCCGTTGCCGCTACTTCTTTATGCAACCCGTAGTCATGATGAGTACGATCGAGATGACAAAGAATTATTTTTTTAGCTGCTACCTGTTTATCCGTCAAAAATTGAATAATTTCAAACGGATCGGATTCTTTTTCAATATGAACCATAATTGGGACGTTTGTTAAAAGCGACGCTTCGGCAGCTGCCTCAAACTTCATTTGATAATAGGGAGTTAACCCCTTTTTATCGACGGCAGTTTTAATTAGCCCTGCCTTTGCATCAACTTTTTTAGTAGGCCTCTCTATTCCATTACCTACATACATTCCTTTTTGGATTTCAGAAACAAAAAGCGCTGTAAGGATTTCTGCTGATTCATTATGGATCCAATGATCTCGCCAATAGAACATGGATTTATGAAATCCTGTCGAAGCAACAATATGAACACCTGTTCGTTTAGAGACTCGTATCAGGTCCATTGCTATGCGCCCCGCGCCGATCGGCTGTGCGTCCACTACAAGAGAGCGCGCAGGCAGTTTCTTTACTTCACTTACTGTAACATCGACATTATCAATGCATAAATCTGAATTAGTACTCGCTGCATAACCTTTTTCAAGCATAAGGTGCTCATGCGGTTGAACATGTACAATTTCGTTTGAATCCACAAAGCCTAAAACAGTTTGTATACCACGTGAATTTTTCATTATCTAATACCGCTAAGCATCAATTTAGCCTGCTGCGCTTTACGCATCAACAAAGAGGCATATTCACGAATTTTTTGGGAATCAAGCGAATCCCCACCTGCTTTTGTTAAATTAGATCCTACTCCTACAGCGATTGCTCCCGCTTGAATCCAGTGCTCAATATTTGTTTCGTTAACGCCTCCAGTAGGCATAATATTAGCTTGAGGCAAAGGCCCTTTTACATTTTTAATATGAGCCGTTCCTGCTAAGTCTGCTGGGAATAATTTAAGGATTTCGCACCCTGCTTTAAGCGCAGTAACCATTTCTGTCATTGTAAAAGTTCCGGGTATAACAAGAGTTTGATATTGATGGCTTACCGTAATAATGTCCATGTCCAAGTGAGGAGTCACAACAAAATCTGCTCCTGCTTGAAGGGCACTAACCGCTGAATGAACATCCATGACGGTCCCCATTCCTATGTAAACGGACTGAGAGGCACATTCACTTTTTAATTGACGTAATACATCAATTGCATTTGGAACCGTCATCGTTAGTTCGATTGCCTGTATTCCGCCATCAATTGCAGCTCTAGCTGTCGTTAACACTTCCGCTTCTGTACCTCGTAAAACTGCCACAACACTACTTTTACAAATACCATTCATAACTTCACGTTTGCGTGACATGCTGGTTCCCTCCTTGCCCTTTTGAAATTTCTCGCTGAAAGAATTTAATTACGCTATGCGTTGACTGCAATGTCATACGCTCGATTGCCTCTTTACTGGCCGCTGCATTATGAGGGGTTAAAACAGCATTATCTAACTCTAGCAAAGGAGAATCTGTAGGAGGCTCAACGGAAAATACATCAATGCCCGCTCCTAGTATTTTTTCTTCTTTTAAAATATGAAAAAGATCAGTTTCATTTATGATTCCGCCTCTTGCGGTATTAATGAGAATTGCCTCTTTCTTCATCTTCTTCATCATTTGATAGTTTAGAAGGTTGGTTGTTTCAGGCACAAGAGGCATATGAACAGATACAACATCGCTTTTTTTTAACAATTCATTTATGTGGACGTAGGTTGCACCATATTCAGCAGCTGCCTGCTCATCTTGAAAAACGTCATAAACGAGTATGTCCATTTGAAATCCTTTAGCACGGCGGGCAACAGCTTTTCCTATTGCACCGAACCCTAAAATACCTAGCGTTTTCCCATAAAGTTCAACCCCTACGTTTTTTGTCCACTGTCCTTTTCTGAGCCTTTGGGAAGATAGTGAAATTTGTCTGGCTACAGACAGCATTAAACCAAACGCGTAGTCTGCAACAGCTTCATGATTCACACCGGGAGTATTCACGACCACAATTCCTTTTTGCATTGCATATTCTTTAGGAATATTATCAGTACCTGCTCCGTATTTTGCTATAATTTTAAGCTCCGAAGCATGGTTTAAAACTTCTTTGCTAAGATGGTCAGTTCCTATGATTAATGCTTGTACATCTTGTATGAGCTCTATAAACCTAGATTCAGAAATAGGGCCGACCTCTCTTATCACCTCAAACTCCTCTTCGCGCCATTTATTCATAATGTCTTCTGTAAACATCCCATATGACCGAGGGGTAATTAATACTTTAAACATTTGGTTTTCTCCTTTTTTGTTATTTTACCGCTTGTATATAGCGAGGGTTTTCAATATATGTTGGCTTGTCGTTTTGTTCAACTAACGCTTTTACAAATCCTTCCGTTTCAATACCTCCGTAATCATGGCCTGCATCTCCGGGGTAAGCTGCAAAAAACACAAAAGGTTCTTCCCCCGTATTAACAGTGCGGTGAGCCCATTCTGGTGCCACATATGCTACTGTTCCCGGCACCATTTCTAGGCTAGAAAACTCTCCGTCTTTTGTTTGCATTAGCAGCTCACCTTTTCCTTTAAGGCAAAAATAAATTTCACCCCTATCTAATACTTCGTGATAATGTCCCTTGGTCATAAAATACTCTTTTCCTACTTTGCCTGGATGCAAAATAGTTACGCAATGCTGAATGTGAGGCATTGTCTCTGGAACTACTACATTATAAACCTCGTAAATAAGCGGATTTTTCTTAAGTTGATTTTCAAATTCTCCCTCGTCTAAGTACATGCCTTTCATATCCGATAAATGTCGAATAATGACTTTTCCTTCTGGATTTAATTTACCTGTTTCAAAATCTAATTGTGTAGCAAAAGGTTGAAATAATGTACTCATTTATCATGCATCTCCTCTATTTTCAATTAAAAACTTTTAGCTTTTGGTAAACTGGTTTTAGCTGTTCATACGTTTCATTAAATACCGAAAAAAACTCTTGATACTGTTCTTGAATATCTGGCTGCGGATGGTGAATACCTACTCTCTTCACCCATTTTTTAGCCTCTTTAAAATTATCCACTACCCCTACTCCAACGGCTCCAGCCATCGCTGCCCCCATAGATGTGGCTTCATCTAAATAGTTAGGCACATACACATCAAGCCCGTAAATATCTGCTAGAATTTGACGCCATAAAGTGCTTTTTGCTCCGCCGCCTAATACCCACATCCGGTCAATTGGTGCTCCTTCTTTTTGAAAAGTATCAAGTACAATTTTCAAGTTATATGCCACTCCTTCCATGACGGAACGGGCAATGTCTCCTCTTGTATGAGTAATGGACAAACCAGCAAAAGCTCCCCTAGCATCCGGATTCCATCTCGGTGAGCGTTCTCCCATTAAGTAAGGTAAATAAATTAGCCCTTTTGACGTAGGGGGCGATTGTTCGGCTTCACTATTCATAAGTTCATAGCTTTTGTTGGAATTTTGATAAAGTAACTCTGTAATCCATTGCATAGATCCCCCACCGCACTGCATTGTTCCATTAGGAGAATATTTAGTAGAATCAAGGTGAACCCATGTATACGTTTTCATTTCAGGATCGAAAATAGGCTTGTTTGATGCCGTTGCAATCCATGAAGAAGAGCCAATGTAATTAAAAGCTTCTCCTTCATCCATAACGCCCACGCCGGCAGCTGCACAAACTCCATCGCCTCCCCCTATTACAACAGGAGTTCCTTGAAGTAAGCTTGTTTCGGCTGCTGCCTTAGCTGTTACTGACCCTACTACATCAGTAGAAGCATACAAATCTGGAAAAAGCTCCGGCTCAATTTTCCATGTATTTAAAATGTCACGAGACCATACTTTATTTATTAAATCAAAACAGTTAGTTCCGCATGCATCTGAATAATCGGTTGCAAATATACCTGTTAGTTTATAAACAAGGTAATCTTTCGCTTGTAAGATTTTATATGCTTTTTTAAAGCGTTCCGGCTCATTTTCCTTGACCCATTTAATCTTTGCTCCAGAATATGATGAGCTAATGCGATGTCCTGTGATTTCATAAACATTTTTCATACCTATTTCATTCTCAAACCGCCGAGCCTGATCGGCCGCCCGCATATCTGCCCATATAATGGAATTACCAAGAGGGGTTCCCTCTCGATCTACAAGCAAGCAGCCGAGCATTTGCCCGCTGAAACTCACAGCAGAAATTTCTTCGCGTTTCACTCCACTTTGCTCAAGCAAAATTTTTGTTGTTTCACAAACGGCTTCCCACCAGTCTGATGGATTTTGTTCAGCCCATCCAGCTTTAGGATAGAAGGTTTTATATTTATGGAGCGTACTGTTAACCAACGTTCCGTCAGTCTTATATAAGGTTGCTTTATTTCCCGTTGTTCCGATATCATGAGCAATAATATATCCATTACTCATACCCATCCCTCCTTCAATCGCTCATAGACTAAATCTATCATCTTGTAATGATGTAATTACCAGTTAGCGCAGAGAAATGAACAAGTTAAAAAACTCGTTCAGCTTTCTTATATTCTTTCGTATTTTACCTCTACTGTAAACTTGTTTAAATCTCCACGGTAACGCCCTATAGAATACTCAAAAGGCTGAGAATCTTTTTGAAACGCCGTTGTTTTTGTAATTTGAACAGCAGACATCGAAGGAATATTTAAAGCGCCAGCGTCCTCACTCGTAGCATTAACAGCCTCTATTACACGCTTAGCATGACTGATATGAAATCCATATTTTGATTCAAGCGTCTTGTACAAAGACTGAACCTCTAAATCTTCATCAAGCAGACCCGATGCAAGAGATGCTGGAATATAGGTCGTTACAAGGACGTATGGATCTTCTTCAATATACCTTAGTCGATCAATTCGGTAAAAGAACTGATATTTATCTCCAAAAATCTCTTGAAGAGTGGACGTTTTTTCAACAATCTCTTTATTTAACACTTTTGTGTCAAAGGAAAGTCCTTTACGCTCCATTTCATCTCCAAAACTACTCAAACTTTCCAAAAACATTTGGTCAATCTTCTTTGGTGCAACGAAGGTTCCTCTACCGTGCTCTCTTCTCAAAAAACCTTCAGCCACCAGTTCATTTAAAGCCTGCCTTACAGGTGTTCTACTTATCCCATAAGTATCAATTAGTTCTCGTTCAGAAGGAATTAATTCATCCGGCTTATAAATTCCTTTTTCAATTTTTTCTTTAAGTACTTCTTTCAGCTGAAAGTATAGAGGCAAAGGTCTATTTTTTTCTACCACTATTTTATTCGTATTGTCTATCACAATGCACCTCTTCTAAAATTTATTTCTTTTCTCCATTGTAAGACAAATGAATTAAAAAATAAATTTTATTTACACTTACAACTCATAATGATGTAATTACCAGTTGAATAATCTTATTAAATCACTATAAGGAAATGCTGTCAATAAAATTCTGAATTTTTTATAACATTTTATTAAAAAAAGAAAGAGACCTACCGTTTGAACACCCCCTGTCTCTTCCTTTTTTTTTAACACTCTATTCTATTGTCTTTTAACCTCTACATCCGACGCTTTCACAAACGCATAGCGGTGATTAAAATAAATTTGATAATATTCGTCTTTTCCAACAATCATTTTGTGATCGTTTGGGTTTGTTGTAAAAGTTGGGGCATAGTAATAGTCACTCCTTACTTTTTCTACCCCCACGTACACCTGCTCCGGAGAGATTGTATACTGAAGCGGGACCATGCCTTTAACCGGTATATTAGAAGGATAGGCTGAAGCTTCCGGGAAAGCTCCTCCGTACACTTGAATGCTTTCTTTTCCTGGTTTTGGCGTTAATAATATGCCTGTACCTTTACTTGCATTTTTATGATGGGGATTATAAAACCACGCTTTTTGCCCTCCGTACCAAATCGCTGTCCATTCTTCTTTTGTCTCAGCTACTGCATACGTTTGGCCAGTTACAGCTTTGCTTCCCCAGTCTAACGTTTGTTTCGTTCCAGGCCCTGAAGCTGCAGGCTCATTCAGTAGCGGTGAATCATTGCTGGGAGCTTGATGCAAATACACAAAGTTGGCCGGCTGCTTTGGTGCATCTGATACTTCTGGCTGATTGTTTTGAAAGACTGGATTAATCGTAACGGCTAGTTTGTTTGTATGCTGGCGCTCGACTGGGCTTCCTACTAAATCCATGTAGTGCCCCCAATCCCAAAACGGCCCAGGATCTGAGTGCATACCTGATTGAGCTTTAGGAGACAAACCCGGCACCTCATCATGACCAATAATATGAGCTCGGTCTAACGGAATATTATATTCTTTGGCAAGGTGGCGTACGAGTCTTGCCGAAGAACGGTACATTTCTTCCGTAAACCACGTGGATCCTTCAAGCGCAAACCCTTCATGCTCGATTCCAATACTGTGTGTATTAAAATACCAGTTTCCTGCATGCCATGCTACGTCTTTGTTATTGATCATCTGTGCGATGTGACCATCACTTGAACGGATTACATAGTTTGCAGCGGCTCTATTAGGGTTAGCAAACAAATCAATCGTTCCATCATAACTTACTTCTGTATCATGAATAACAATATAGCGAACATCTGATTTTTGGCGATTTGCAATATCATAGTTTCCATAATCTGAAGGACTTTCGCTGAATTTCCCGTAAAAAGCAGGGATGTATTCACATTTTAAAGATGCCGGACAATCCGCTTTATTCGTATTGGTATTTTCAGCATGAGGAATTGACATATCTATATTTTGAGGGGAAATTTTAAGATGCTGTCCGTCTGACGTTGTATGCTCTGCTCCTTTTTCCAACGTTTCATATACATCATCGGCAAATACTTGAGCGTTTTCTTTATCTTGAGAAGAACTGTAAGCTGCGACTGCTTCATACCATTTTTGATCAGTGGACGGTACATTTCCGTTTTTGTCTTTTGCAATAAAAGCCAGCACAGCAGCGCCACCGCGAATATTTTGCACAGGATCTTTTTTTAATCTTTCTTTATCGGACTTAAGCAGCTTAGCAGCTAAGGTGAGCGTTTGCTGTTTATCATATGCTGGTTTTGAAGGCGAAGCTCCGTTTCCTTTTCCATCTTCTAAGGAAGGGATGTCTGTTAAATGCATAAGACCGTATCCCCCGGCTGCACTGGGTTCTCCGTTATGATTTTCCCAGCGCGACTTGTTGTAGGAAATTGCTTTTAAAAGCGAAGCTGGCACACCAAATTCTTTAGATGCTTGTGCAAATGCTCGCTCCAAAGAATCTGACTGATTCTCTGCAGCCAAAGCGACTACAGGCTTTTGCAGCGTATGAAGGGGCATATAAGCTGTACATATGACACCAGCCGTAAGCATAGCTACCCCTATCTTATTTAGTTTTAATCTTATTTTTAGTTTCAAACGTATTCCTCCCCCGTAAAGTATGTAAATGAGGTCAATAAAGACATAATATGACTTTACCTCGTTCTCAACCATTTCGTCTTCTTTCTTTCTATTCCCTTGAGACAATAGTCTAGAAGATTCGACAGAGTTACTAGGAGGAAAGATGTGGTACGAGGAAAAAATCATAAAAATCATCCCTCTTCTTTAAAGCTGCGCTCTCAAAAATGGTTGAGTACAACAGCGGTCCATTCATCCCTTTTGCTGCCTTTTTAATAAAGCAGCAATATTGTAGATAATGACATTCCTTCTATAATTCAACTATTACTAAACCAAATTTCTTAATTTACCAGTTTTTTAACAGACTGTACGCTCGACATTTTAGTAACTTTTCACCATAGTTAACCATGGAAAAGGTTGCTATTATTAAAGACAAGAGAATGTTTACATATGATTGAACGCAGCAAGAACTGCTCTTGAAAGGAGATACCTTATGAGAGGACACAGCATTCCAGCAATTAAGTTGAATGAAGAAGAAAAAGAAAAATTAGAGGAACTTATTGAACACTATAATTTAAAACGAACGTCTCTCATTCGAAAATTTATTATGGATGGAAAAGTTAAGCCTCCTTTAATCGGCAAAGAAGCAGGTGTGGAACTATTGGTTAACCTGCGAAAAATTGAGTCTGAACTAAGCCGGCTAAGCAATAATATGCATCAAATTGCAAAGTACTTACATAAACCAAAAGATAAGCAAAACCATTCACAAAACCTTGAAGACATCCTATTAGAAATGATGAAAAAACAAAAACATGTACAAGAAGATGTAGAGACTATTTCAGAGCAGCTTAGCGATCATTTATACGTTAAATAGAGAAAAAACGCTCTTTTCATTTCAGAAAAGAGCGTTTTTTATAAAGAAGTAGGGATTTAAATGCTTTTTTTCATGCCGCACTTTGCGCATGTACGGATAAAAATAAAGTCTTTTACTAAGCTTTTAAATTTCACATGTCCACAGTTATCGCATCTGCCTGCAACTTTATCCGGAAACTCCTCATATACATATACTTTTGTTAAATCAATCGCTTCTTGTTGCTCTTCCATTTCCATCACACCTTTATGCATCTTTACGATTCAGCTCTTTATATTCTATCAAAAATAAGTAAAATTACTAGGGTGAAAGCTTCAAAAAACAAGAAGGTTTTTTCACTATTTTGTTATCCGGTCAGCTTTGTACCACCAATTTTCTCTATCTAAAAATGCTTTTACATTCAGTATTTTTTTATCGCGAAGGGTAATGATGGCTACCGCAGCTCCTTCTTTGGAAAAGGTTACAGCTGTTTCTAATTTCTCTTTTGTCACAAACACTTTTAATGTTTCCATATTCTCTTTTGTTAATTCCGCAGTTGTGATGGTTTCTCCTTCAATGATTGTATCTTTTTTTCCAATAAAATGTTGTCCATCCATCATCCAGGCTGCACGCGTTTCACCATAAACTTGAAAGAAGGTATTCTTTTTTAAATAACCTGTTCTCTCCGACATATTTGCATCCTTATACGTCTCCGTATCCTCGGTTGTTTTTATCCATAAAGGTTTATATAAAAAAGTAGGCTTTGGAAAACCTTCCTCGTCAGAATCTCCCACAGGATTTGTAGATTTAGACTCCAGGTTTAAAAACTGCGCAACCCCTTTTGCATATGCCACCCCCATATCTTTTAGAAATTGAGGATTTTTTAAGAGCTTTGCATCATGTTCTGTATCAATAAACCCGATTTCAGTTAGTACAGACGGCATATAGGAACGTCTTAACAAACTATGATTAGCCAATTTCCTGCCTCGGTTAAAGTGATTGTATTTAGTAAGAACAAATTTCACATGATCGTGAATATCGTTTCGTAACACAATGGTTTGGTTATTTATATTTTTGCTATAAATAAAATCTTCATATCCCGTTTCGCCGCCTGAATTTATATGAATAGATAAGTATACATCAGCACCCCACGCATTGGCTTTGTTGACCCGTTCATTTAATGACAAAAACACATCGGTTGTACGCGTTGTACAAAGAGAAAATCCTTGATAGTGAGTAGAAAGAAAAGAGATGATGTACTGTTGAACAGCTAACACTAAGTCTTTTTCATATAACCCGCTGGCGACAGCCCCTAGATCTGCCCCTCCGTGACCTGCATCTAAATAAATTTTTTTCATATAACCTGTCTCCTCCTTATCCGTAGCATATGCATGAATAAGCGAAGACGTTTGTTATACAAAACTACTTTTATGTATAAAGCTTTTTGCTATAGCTCATTTAGAAGTCTTTACAACTGATTTACCATAGCTAGTAACATCAAAATATGTATTTGATCCATCGTCTTCATTGATCACAACATCTAAGTCATGAAAATAACGATGAAATTCTTTTAACAGTGCTTGATCTTTCGTCTGCTCTAGCTGTACAGCGAGCTTCTCCATATGCTGAAAGTCTTTCTTTAAAACAGAATCTTTTACTTCAATCGTGCCAATCGTATTGTTAATGGCTGTGGCTTCTTCTTGTACTGCAGGCCAGTCTGGATGCTCAATGGCACTCCACCCCGTCAAATCATTTAGTACGTCATGATGTTCAGCAATAAAGTCTTTTGCCTGCTGATCGCTGCTTTCCAGTTTATCAACTTTTTGTTGATCCACTTTAATGGCGCTTGCCTGTATACTTTGCTGTGATAAAAAAGGAATTTTTCCGTTTTGGTACAATATCCACCCTGTCGCTCCTCCCCCGACTAAAAAAACGGATAAAGATATCGAAATGATCATACGCTTCTTCTTACTTTTATGTCTTTTTTCCATTTGACTCCTTTCCGGGTATTCAAAACCCTTTAGGCCTTATGAACTGAAACGAATAACCTACAAAAGAATTTTACCATATTTTTAATATTAAAAATATTAAAAAAGAGACTCCTTCGAGTCTCTTTGAATCCACTTCAATTAACTTTCACCTGTGTGTAGCGATTTTTAGGAACATTCAACTGCAAGTTACTTCTTAACGTATTCCCTTCGTATTCTGTACGATACAAGCCTCTTTCTTGCAGTATCGGTACAACGTGTTCAACAAAGTCATCTAAGCCATGCGGAACGCTTGAATGAATAATAAAGCCGTCAGCTCCTTTTTCTTCAAACCACTGTTCCATCAAATTAGCGATATGCTCTGGCGTCCCAATAAATTGTGTTTTAGGTGTAGCAATTCGCAGCGCTGCTTCTCGCAGTGTCCACTTATATTTTTTGGCGTTTTCTTTAATTTTGTCAGTTGTACTGCGGAAACTATTACTTCCTATATCTCCTAAGTCAGGAAATGCATCATCTAATGGAAACTGTGAAAAATCAAAATGATCGAAAAAGCGTCCTAAGTAGTTTAGCGCATGTTCAATTGTCACCAATTGAGAAAGTTCTTCATATTTTCTTTCGGCTTCTTCGTTTGTACTACCAATTATAGGACCAATTCCCGGAAAAATTAGAAGTTCGTTTTCATTGCGTCCTTGCGCTGCGGCTCTCGATTTTACATCTTGGTAAAAAGCTTTTGCTTCTTCTAAATTGTCTTGTCCCGTAAACACTGCGTCAGCCGTTTTTGCTGCTAAATCTTTTCCGCTTTCAGAAGATCCTGCTTGAAACACTACGGGCTGCCCCTGAGCTGAGCGCCCAATGTTTAACGGACCTTCTACAGAGAAAAATTCGCCTTTATGATGTAATCGGTGTAGCTTTTTCTCCTCAAAAAATTGTCCGGTTTCTTTATTTCGAATAAATGCATCATCTTCCCAAGAATCCCATAATCCCTTTGTTACTTCTAGAAACTCTTCAGCTATTCTATAGCGTTTGTCATGAGTGGGGTGCTCTTTTCCATAGTTAAGCGCAGATCCTTCTAATGGAGACGTGACAACATTCCATCCCGCTCGGCCGCTGCTAATATGATCAAGTGAAGCGAATTGTCTAGCCACCGTAAACGGCTCGCTATACGAAGTCGATAGAGTGCCGACTAAACCAATATGAGAAGTGACAGAAGCAAGTGCTGATAGAATAGTAAGAGGTTCAAAACGATTCAAAAAATGCGGAAGCGATTTTTCATTGATATATAACCCATCGGCAATGAATAATAAATCAAATTTTCCTTCTTCCGCTTTTTGAGCCTGCTGCTTGTAAAAACCGAAATTAACGCTGGCATCTGACAAAATTTCAGGGTGTCTCCACGCCCCCATATTTCCTCCAACTCCATGAATAATAGCCCCTAGCTTTAATTGTCTTTGATGTGTCATATTACCATTCTCCTTTTTCATACCCATTCATAAATTCTCGTAATTGATTGGTTAAACCACCTGCTCCAAAGCGAAGGACTCCTTCTTTTTCTGTCTTTCTTCCATTTCCTTCTTGTGCAAATTGCAAAAAAGCGATAACGTGAACTCTTCTAGGGTGAATATTTTCAATTCCTTCGTCATAAAACCATTGATCAATTGTATTGTAAATCCCTTTATTGACTCTGAATTGACTGTGGCACCAATTAAAAAACTGGAGATCAGGCAGATTTAAATACCGCGCTTGCCCTAGCTTGGAAGCTGTATGTTCACTAGATACATAGCCCATATGTTGAAATCTTTGCTTTGCTTGTAGCGTATCAGCTTTAATTTGATGCTTTAAAAATTCAATAGAAGGAAATTTTTTCTCTCCTCGCACCCGAAAGATCACGTCGCATTGAACTGTCTCTCCATAAATAACGTCGTTAAAATCCAGAATATGAACCTCAAATGTTTTAGATAGTTCCGATCCAAATGTCGGCTTAACCCCTACATTCATAACTCCTATATGTTCAAGTCCCCGCAGATGAACGAGGACACCATACACGCCATTTTTTAATTCCTCATGCTGAGTATCTATATTAGCTGTTGGAAACCCTAAGTGTCTTCCTTGCTGCCTTCCAGGTACAACCTGCCCTTTTATAATAAGTTTTTTGCTTGTTTTAGCTTTTAATGCTCCTCTATTCACTACGTTCACCCTTCTTCCCTTAAGTCTAGTAAAAAATAAAAGGTTCTTTGCACAATGTCACACATTGTGCAAAGAACCTCTAGTGATCTAGTCGGTTTGTTTAATTTGATGATTTTATCATATACTTATTATTCCTATGAGTCAAGTTGGTTTTCAATTAAAATATTAGATTGTTTTTTCATAAATATAAGAGTAAGGAGAATGCGTTGGGTTAATACGCTTAAAAAATTGCTTTGTTCGATCTTCTTTTGGGTTTAAAAATATGTCTTCAGGATGACCTTGTTCGACAATCTTTCCTCCGTCCATAAATACCACGTGATTAGAAACTTCACGGGCAAAACTCATTTCGTGCGTAACAATGATCATTGTAATTCCTTCTTCAGCAATTTTACGGATAACAGACAGTACTTCACCCACCAGTTCAGGGTCCAAAGCAGACGTTGGCTCATCAAATAAAATGACTTCAGGGTTTAAAGCAAGCGCTCTAGCAATGCCCACTCGCTGCTGTTGACCTCCTGATAACTGACTTGGGTAAGCATTTGCTTTTTCAGCAAGCCCAACTTTTTCAAGGACGTCTAAACTGCGTTGTTTCGCTTCTTCCTTTGGCAGCTTTTGAACAATAACTAGCCCCTCCATAATATTTTCAATAACGGTTTTGTGTTTGAACAAATTGTACTGCTGAAAAACCATCGTTGTTTTTTGTCGAAGAGTTAAAATGTCTTTGCGGTTTGGCTTTTGGCACTGAACCGTAAATTGATCAATCGAAACTTCTCCTTCATCTGCTTTTTCTAAGAAATTAATGCAGCGCAAAAACGTAGTCTTTCCAGAACCACTCGGTCCTAAAATGGTCACAACGTCGCCTTTTTTAACAATTAAATCAATACCGTCCAATACTGTATTATCACCAAATGTTTTTTTGATATTTGTTAATGCAATCATACAACCCCTCCTCGATTATAAACCGTTAATTTTCGTTCAAGCAGCGCTGTTATCCCTTCTATTAACATCGTCAGCATCCAATAAATAAGAGCAGCAGCAATATAGGCTTCTAAAAACTTGAGATTGTTCGAAGCTACGATATTAGCAGCACCGTTTAGCTCTTTTTGCGATACGATGAATGCGATAGAAGACGTATGCAAAAAGCCGATGAAGATATTACATAAATTCGGTAAAGACAAAGCAAACGCCTGTGGAAAAACAATTCGTTTCATTGATTGAAAACGATTCATCCCAATGGCATACGCAGCCTCAATTTGTCCTTTTTCTACAGCTAACAAACCAGAGCGAATAATCTCTGACATATAAGCTCCCGCTGTAAAAGACAAAGCGATTAATACAAATACGACAATAGGAATGCTGTTTGCATTGAAGCTCCATCCATAGTAACTCGATAGTTTATTAATAAATAGCGGGAACCCTAGGTAAATAACCATAATATGAAGAATAGCAGGCGTTCCTCGGAAAAATGATACGTATACGTTGGCAATTGGCGTTATTATTTTTACTGAATTGATTCTCACAGCCGCAACAGCGATGCCAATAAGCAACCCGCCTAGTAACGGACCGATGGTAATAAGGAGCGTTAAAGGTAATGCCTTTAAAATTTCTACAAATGCTGTCCATATAAACGGTACATCAATAATCATGTTTACACCTCTTTTAGTAAGCTCGTTTTATACATGAACAGGCTGATCATGTTTTTGCAGCTTCTGTTCTGATTTCACAAAAAATTTCTCTAATATAATCGCTACCAAATAATAAATAATGGCAAGTGCGATATATACCTCCACTGCATGAGCCGTTGCAGCGATAATGGTATCTCCTCTTCCCATCATATCCATCACACCAATGGTAAAGGCTAAAGACGTATCTTTTAAGGACCCAATCACAAGATTTCCAAAGTTAGGAAAGGCTACAACGAGAGCTTGCGGCAGCACAATTCGAGTGAACGTTTGTTTTCCCGTCATTCCTATACTATAAGCTGCTTCGGTTTGCCCTTTATCTACACTATTAATGGCACCGCGCATCATTTCAGAAAAAGACGCCGCCGTGCTCAGTGAATACGTGATAATAACAAATACAAGCGGAGCCATTCTTGAAACGTCAATATGAATCAATTGTAAAAGGGCAGGTATTCCATAAAAAACTAAAAATAATTGAATTAAAATAGGGGTTCCCCTCATAAAAGAAATATAAACTGCTGCTATTTGGCTTAACACCGGCACTTTATAAATACGAGGCAGGGCAATAAACAATCCCAAGGTACTGCCAATCACAAGTGAAGCAATCAAAATCCAAATTGTAATATGCAAATAAGATAATAATTGAGGAATAGAGGTGAAAATCAGCTCTATATCAAATGCTTTTCCCATCTTTTTCTCTCCTTTGTTTCCCTCTGCAGGTAGCGAAAGGACCCAAGTTCAAGGCTTGGGTCACAGTAAGTGCTTTAGTTATTTCCAGCTGCTTTTGTATAATCTTCTCCCAGCCATTTTTTACTTAATTTTGTCAATGTTCCGTCTTCTTTTATTTCTTTTAACGCTTTATCAACGTCTTTTTGTAAACCTGTTTCATTTTTACGAAGCATAAAATATACTTTTGAATTTGAAATAGCAGGACCTACAACTTTTTGCTCTGCGTCCGCTTGTTTATTGACAAAGTCAACTGCAAACGGCGTACTAATCGTGGCATCCGCACGCCCTGTTTTCAGCTGCGTTTTTGTGTCATCAGATCCTTGGCCTGAATAGACGATATTAATTTTATTTCCATGTTCTTTGTTATACTTATCGATTAAGTTAGCAGAATTACTCGTTGCTCCTACAATTACCTTTTTACCGCTCAAATCTTTAATTGATTTAATAGACGTATTTTTTTCGTTTACAACTACATGCAGTGGAAAGATATTATAAGGCTCTTTATTAAAAAGGAACTTTTGTTTTCTCTCTTCATTCACTTCCATCTGATGGGCTACTAAATCAATTTTGTTCGATTCTAAGCTCAAAAGTAAATTAGAAAAATCCATTGTCTTAAATTCGAACTTATAGTTTGGAAGACGTTTGTCTATTTCTTTAACAAGCTCTACGTCATACCCTGTTAGATTTCCTTTATTGTCAAGAAAGCAAATGTTCGGAAATTGCGTACCCGTTCCTACAATAATTTTTTGTACTTTGTCTTTGCTTGCGTTAGCCGCTGTTTCTTTATTTGGTGTTCCGCAAGCGGCTAGTAATAAAAGAAGTGATAAAAAGATAGCTGTCAGCTGTAGTTTTTTCATGTGTTTTGTCCCTCACTATGTCTCAAAATAATTTGTTGTTTTAATGAATGAATAAAATAGATGTTCCAGCTATTTAACGATTGGTGAATAGTCTTCAATCAATTTTTCTATTTGTTCATAATCTTTTTCAATTACTCCTTTAAACTGCCCCTCGTCTCCAATTTCAACGACCGGTACATGGCGAATACCGTATTTAATTTCAAGTAAATCCCGCAAATAATCTCTTCCTTCTACATCGATACTTTCATATTGATATCCTTTCTCACGAAAATATGCTTTTAGTTCCTCGCAATGATGACAACCTTTTCGATTCCATAATAAAATTTTTACTGACATGGTTTTTCCTCTTTTCTTTTAAATGATTAATTAGCTTTTTGTAACTCCTTGTGTTTTTCTAACTCATATCTTTCGGGGTGTAAGATCTTCCTTAAGAATACGCCTTTTCCTTCTTCTCCTTGATCGACTTCAAAAAAGCGCTCATACCCTTTCCTTTCATACATAGGAATCAACCACGGATGTTGATCAGAAGTAGCCAATGTAACGGCAGGTTCCCCCAATTGATCCCGAATAATTGTTTCTTCAACCCATGTTAAGAGTTTAGAACCTACTCCTTTCTTTTTAACCAAAGGATCTACCGCAAACCACCATAAGAAAGGCCAGTTCGTTATTTCTTTATACGTTCTTGCTGTAATCGTAGCTACGATTTTTTTATCACTTTCCAGTACGTAGCAGCGGCTGTTTTGAATGTTGTCTTTGACAAGTTCAATCGTTGCCGTTGCGGCTGGAAACTTAATTCCTAGCTTTCGAATCGGCTCGTATGCTCGAAGCGTTAAATCCAACAGCTCTTCAGCATCTTCTACGGTTGCTAATCGAAATAATTCACTCATTTTCTTCACCTCATTTTATAAATGTTTGAAGAGATAGATCGGCTTTATAAATCAGCTCATCCACAGCTTCCTTTAAACGACTTTTGGCATTTGCATTGTTGATGCCTGTAAAAGAGACGTATTCATGCAGCAAAAAAAGACTGCTGACCCAATAAGGTCTACCTAAAAAAGACGCTAAAAGTTTTAAATCATACTTAGCTTTTAGTAACGAATTCACATTTTCACCAATAAGAATTGGCAGAAGTATTTTTTTATGCAATAAATCTTCTGGCAATATTTTTGTTAGCCGTTCAAAAGACTGTACGTATGTTTCATTTACTCCAGATAACAGAACGACAATACTTTTAGCTTGGTTCACTTTTGAAATAAATCCCTTTACTTCTTTCTGTGCTTCCTGCTTCAAAGCGTGTACATCATGATACAAAATAGTTTCTGCGTGCACTCCTCTTGAGGTTAAGCAAGCTTCTAGCTCATCTTTCACTGAGGCTATTTGTTGATAATTATGAGAGCTCCCGTTATATAAAATATATACATCGCTCACTTTCTTCCCCTCCTTTTTACAGCAAAAAGGCTCCTGGAGTTTCCTCAGGAGCCTTTGGTAGACCAATCAGCTTTAACTGTTTCTTTGATAAAACCGGAGAATGAAGTGAAGTGTCTTTGAAACATACTCACTTAATTCTCATTTATCCAAGTTGTTTTATCGGCTTTTCTGTTTGATGATTCAACTATATAGCCTCAAAATGGCAAAGTCAACTTATTTTTCAAAAAATATTTTTCTTTTAAAAAACTCTTTTCATCTGGAAAATCCTTTGCTAAAATTAATCCCAATTATTCTTACCTTTTTTATCAACTTTAAGGAGTGTTTTCAGTGAAATTAAGTATTTTAGATCAAAGCCCCCGTTATGAAGGTGAGCGTGCTGAAGATGCATTTCAGCATACTATACAATTAGCTCAGCTAGCAGAAGAACTTGGCTACCACCGCTTTTGGGTAGCGGAGCATCACGACTCTGAACATGTTGTAGGATCATCACCTGAAGTGTTAATTTCTCACCTGCTCGCTAAAACGCATCATATCCGTATCGGCTCAGGCGGTGTTATGCTTCAGCACTACAGCCCTTATAAAGTAGCAGAAAATTTTAATGTTTTAGCCTCATTATCTCCAAATCGCATCGATCTTGGAATCGGTAGAGCACCAGGAGGACTACCTCATTCTACTCAAGCCTTGCAACAAAACTCTCAGCCCACTAAGTCCTTAACAGACAAACTGATAGAACTTAAGCAATACCTAAACGATACGCTGCCGGAAGATCACCCTCTTTACGGTTTAAAAGCCTATCCAAGGCCGGAAAAATCAGCAGATATGTTTTTACTGGGAGCAAGTGCTTCAAGCGCAGAGCTTGCGGGTTCATTAAACCTTCCTTATGTATTTGCTCAATTTATTAATGGTGATCAAAAAGTGCTAGAAGAAGCAATTTCTGTCTATAATCAGCACGTTTCATCTCGCGCCCGCTCGCTTGTCATTGCCCTTTCCGTCATCGTAGCGGATACCGTAGAAGAAGCAAAAGCATTAGCATCCAGCACAAAAATATTTAAAGTATACTTACAAAATGGGAAGTCCGCTACATTAGGCTCCAAAGAAAAAGCTGAAGAATTTGGTCAGCAGTCCAAAGAAAGCTATCGAATTGAAGAAAAAGAAGCAAATGTTATACACGGTACAAAAGAAACCGTTCGTCAAAAGATTCAAGCTTTGAAACAGGAATTTTCTATTGATGAATTTATTATTCTTACTGCCATTCAAGATTTTGAACTAAAAAAGCGATCTTACACGCTCTTAAAAGAAGCATTCAATGAAGGAGATATGCAGAGAACTAATCACACTCTAGCTGCTTACTAATCCAGAAGCTGAGACAAAAGTATTTTAGTAGAAGTAAAAAACGCACTAATAATCAAAATTACCGATTATTAGTGCGTTTTTTTTATTGATAAGAAGAACGTACCTTTCATGTGTTTAGTTGCTTCTGGCTGGTGATTGGAGGGCAAAGCGAAGCCTTGCACGGAAATCAACAGCGGTGTAACAAGTCATCCATACTGGATCTTCTATCCCATGTGTTCGTCTATAGATTCGAGTGATTTAGTTATATCTCAATTTCTTTGTTTTATCTACTTACCAGCAGTTCAAACAAAGTATACGCATCCCTCTCATTTTTTCAAAAAATCATTAAATTGAATCAAACGTTTTTTTATAGTACCATATGAAGATATGAGTCTAGTAGAAGAAGGGAATTTAAAAATATGCCTTACAAAATGATTGTTTTAGATTTGGATGATACACTATTATGCGATGATCACACTATTTCTCCGCGCACAAAAGAAGCATTAATGAAGGCGCAAGAATCGGGAGTGAAAGTTGTACTTGCTTCTGGACGACCAACTTACGGAATGGTTCACATCGCCAAGGAACTGGAGTTAGAAAAGTACGGAAGCTTTATTTTATCGTTTAATGGGGCAAAAATCATTAATTGCCTAACAAATGAAGAGCTATTTAGCAGCACATTATCTCCGAGAACCGTTGCACGTCTCGACGATATTAGCCGCGAAGAAGGCGTTTTAATTCATACGTACGTTGGAGATGAAATTATAACTGAAGTAGAAAATAAATTTACGGATATCGAAAGTGACATTACAGGTCTGCCGATCCGTGTTGTTTCATCTTTTACTGATGCCGTTACAGAGCCTGTTGTAAAAGTACTCATGCTTGCAGAACCGGAAATGCTGGTTCATGTTGAAAAGAAACTTCAAAAGCAGCTTCAAGGAGAGCTAAGCGTAATGCGATCTAAACCATACTTCCTTGAATTTACAGAAGAAGGCGTCACAAAAGGGACAAGTCTTCACTTATTAATTCAACAGCTTGGCATTACACGCGATGAAGTGATTGCTATTGGCGACAGTTATAATGATCTTGCCATGATTGAATTTGCAGGACTTGGGGTAGCAATGGGAAATGCTCCTGAAGATATTAAAGAAAAAGCCAACCACGTAACAGATACAAACATGAACGACGGTGTGGCAAAAGTTGTGGAAGAATTTATCTTAAAACCTGTTATCATTTCATAAGACAAAAAAGCAGCTCGTACGAACCGAGCTGCTTTTTTGTTTTGATTTTATACTCCTAATAGTTTCATAAGAAGCGTCGCTAAAATAACAGTGGAAGCGCCTCCAAGTCTTGTTGCTACTTGAGCAAATGGCATAAGTGACATACGGTTGGAAGCTGATAAAATCGCTACGTCTCCCGTACCTCCTAAACCGCTGTGACAGCCTGTTACAATTGCAGCATCCACTGGATGCATTTTCATCATTTTACCTACAAAATAACCCGTTGCTACCATAGCAATAACAACTGCTGCACATACAACTACATAACCTGGTGTAACAATTTTCACTACATCTTCAAGAGGAATATACAAAATTCCTAGCCCCACCATTAACGGCCATGTTAAGCTCGTAGAAATGAATTTGTACATATGGTAAGCACCTTGCTCCATCTTAGCAGGCATTACTTGTAAACATTTGACTAGCGTTGCCGCTACGATCATTAAAACTGGACCTGGAATTCCTAAAAACTTATGTGCTAAGCCTCCGAAAATAAAGAAACTACATGCAATTAAAAGGCCTGCGCCCATTAACGAAAAATCTACTGGTTTCTTGATATTTGTATCTTCTGAGATGCCATCTCCGCCTTTTGTCTTCACAAGAACTCCATTACCTGTTAATTCTGGCTTTTTCTCTCCTAGACGTTTCATTAAACCAGCACATACGATAGCAACGATGTTTCCGATAACAGCAGCTGGAATCATTTGCGACACAAAAGATTCTGCTGAACTACCTAAAATTTGAGAATAAGCAAGTGAAAGTGGTAAAATACCTTCACCAATCCCTCCTCCAATAATTGGTACAACAATATAGAAAAATGTATGTTTTGCTCCGTAGCCAAATAACATCCCAACAGCTACGCCTGCAGCTACAGCGGCTAACGTACCTAATACAAGCGGTACGAACATACGTGTAAAGCCTTGAATTAAAACTTTACGGTTCATACCAAGGATACTTCCGGCTACTAAACAAGAAATATAAAGGTATAAAAAGTTTGATGTTTTCATCAAAGTTGTTACCGCTTCCATAGATGCGGGATTTAAAACATTATAAAAAACTAATACGGAAGGTACAAGCAGTGATAAAATAGCTGGTCCACCAATATCTTTTAAAATCGGAATTTTTAATCCTAAATCACCAAGCAGCATTCCCATTACCATAATAATTGCAAATCCGCCAATCATATCTGGAGGAAGCTCGTTGTAAACGGCTGCGCCATATACAATTAATGCAAGTAAAACGTATAGCGGCAGAGGAATAACTCCTACTTTAATATTGTTGATTCGGTTCCAAAAACCCTTATTTTCAGGCTGTGAATCTTGAGTAAACGTTTCCAATTTACGTGCTGTATTCATCTCATAACCCCCTGTGGTTCTAATATAGAGAATCATACACAAATTTCAAAAAACTATATACGTTATGTAACTTAAGAATTCTTTTTGTAACTAAAAAAAGCACAGCTTCTTTTTTCAGAAGCTGTGCTTTTTCTATCTAAAAATTAAGCATTTACTGTTTCTAAAGCTTTAATTTCTTTGTATGTTGGTTCCCACATTGCCGCTTTTACTGCCGCTTTAACATCTGTTGGAACTTCTTTTGCAACGCCATCTTTAATTGCTGCGTTAGCAACCGCTAAAGCAACGTTATAGGATACTTCACGTAATTCTTCTACGCGTGGTAGTAATGAAGCACCCGGCTTGCTGCTGTCTACCATTTGAGCTACAGCATGTGCACATGCTGCAAACATGCTGTCTGTAATAACTTCTGCTTTTACCACAATTGATCCAAGACCAAGACCAGGGAAAACAAAAGCATTATTAGATTGACCAATTTCATATTCCACACCATCGTAGTTAACTGGTTCAAACGGACTTCCAGTCGCTACAAGCGCTTTTCCTTCTGTCCAATTTAATAGGTTTTCAGGAGTAGCTTCCGCAAGCGGAGTTGGATTTGACATTGGTAAAATAGCTGGGCGTTCTACATGCTTCGCCATTTCTTTTACGATTTCTTCTGAGAATGCGCCTGCTACACCAGACGTACCAATTAAGATTGTTGGTTTAACTTGTCTGACAACTTCTAAAAGAGAAATTTTGTCTTCTTCACGGTTCCAGCCCTTCACTTCTTCTGCTTTTCGTGCATAAGGCGTTTGGAAACCTAATAAGTCATCCATGTCATCTGTTAAAAGGCCTCGGAAATCAACTGCCCAGAAGTTTTTATATGCTTCTTCTTCTGTAATACCGTCTAATACCATTGCGTCACGAACTTGATCGGCAATACCGATACCTGCTGTACCCGGTCCAAAGATTAAAACGCGGTGGTCACGAAGTGGCATTTTAGACACTTGAACTGCTGAGAAAATAGCGGCAAGCGTTACAGCACCTGTTCCTTGGATATCATCATTAAACGTTAAAATTTCTTTTCCGTACTTGTTAATAATGTTACGAGCATTTACATTACCGAAATCTTCCCAGTGTAACAGTGCATTAGGGAATATTTCAAGAGATTTTGAAATAAATTGATCTACGAAATGATCATAGCGTTCACCGCGGATACGTTCATGACGGTTTCCGATATATAAAGGATCATTTAATAATTTTTCGTTGTTTGTTCCTACATCAAGAACAACTGGAAGCACTCTGCTTGGATCGATTCCTGCTGCAGCTGTATATACCGCTAATTTACCGATAGCAATATTAATACCGCCAACGCCCCAGTCGCCAATTCCTAAAATACTTTCTGAATCTGTAATAACCATTAAATCAATGTCTTCACTATTTGCATCGATATTTTTAAGAGCTTCTTCAATGCCCTCTACATTATCGATTGATAAGTATACGCCACCCGGACGGCGATATTCGTGGCTGTACTCTTGGATTGCTTGTCCAACTGTTGGTGTATAAACAACAGGAAGCATTTCTTTTAAGTGATCTTGCAATAAACGATAAAATAATACAGCATTACGGTTTTGTAAATCGTTTAAATATACATTCTTACCAAGGTTATCTGGCTGAGCTAAAAATTGCTCATATGCACGTTTTGCTTGCTCATCTAAAGTTAAAGTCATCGGAGGAAGTAAACCTTCTAATCCTAACGTTTTGCGCTCTTCTTTTGTAAAAGCTACCCCTTTGTTTAACATTGGAGCTCCTAAAATTTCTTTCCCGCGTAAAGTCGTTTCGATTGTTTCATTATCTGCAAAAAATACGTTGCGCATACGACTATCTTCCTTTCTGTAGACTTGTATGACAAGCATACAAGTTGGTTAGATTTAAGTAATTAACATCTTATATGGATATTACATATTATTCAAATGTCCGTTAACTTTTTATGAATAGCATGCTAATTCATTTGACAATAGTATATTTTATGCCTATCTATTTCTGCTGTCAACTATTTTAGTAGAGCAATTTTTTAGTTATAAAGAGGTGGAAATTTCTGAATTTAATATCTTTTATTAATTTTCTTTTTATATAGGTATTAAGAACCTTATTTACAATGGTTCTTTCTTTTTGAGAGTTAAAATGGTTCTTTAATATGGAAAAAATGTTTAATTATAAAAAATTTATTTTAAAATAATTTCAGTTTACCTTTAAAAGAATAATTTTTTTTTTTTTGTCTATGCTGATTAGTAAATTACTATGAATATTTTTTCTCTTCTCTCTATACATATAAACTACATAGTTCTTTTTTATAATAATGGAGGTTATTGCATGCTAAAACCAGATACAGCTATTATTTTTGGATTTCTTATCGAAGAGGCGTCCAGTCGATTAGACGATCAAGAAATTAAAGAAATTGCGGCTAAAGAGCTAGAAAATGGAGAATTGGTTTTTGAAGAAGCAAGTTATTTTTATAAACGCTTTTTTATTCCGGCTTCCTCTCAATTAAGACAAGCTCTTCGCCGAGAGGTCTTATCACTTCATTTAACATTAAATCAAATCAAAAATGCGCATGGCAACGGATCCATGTCTAAGATTGCTCATATGCATCAAATTATTGCAGAAACTGAAAAATCAACAAACGAACTAAACAGACTTTTAAATCTTGCATTTTACGAAGGTGAAGACGATCAGACATACGCCTCCTTCATGAATATTTTTTCAAATAAATCATAAAAAAACCGCCCTTGAGGACGGTTTTTTTTATTGAACACCTTTCATTAAACGCTGAATTTTTGGCGAAATCATTAGTACAATTACACCTAAAATGACCGACACTCCACCCAATGCAGCAAAATAAACAACTTGCGAAATGTTTTCATAATATTGAACAAGCTGAGCATTGATTGCCTGCGCCGCTGCGCTTGTTAGGAACCATAAACTCATTGTCTGAGCAGAAAACGCTGCAGGTGCTAGTTTTGTTGTAGTTGATAGCCCTACTGGTGATAAACAAAGTTCTCCAACTACAACTAAGAAGAAGCTTAGCACTAGCCATAGCGGGCTCGCTAACGTTTCATTTCCATGAATGCTAGCCGGGATAACCATGACAAGGAAAGAAAGTCCTGCAAATAAAAGTCCTAATGAAAATTTCTTTGGTGTAGAAGGCTGTCTGTTTCCTAATTTTACCCAAATCGCTGCAAAAACTGGCGCAAATATAATAATGAATAGCGGATTTAACGATTGGAACCAGCCAACTGGAATTTTAAAACCACCATACGTTAGCTGCGTATGATCTTTTGCATACGTTGCTAAAATTGTTGACCCCTGCTCTTGAATCGCCCAGAACATTACTCCAGAGATAAAAAGAGGAATGTACGCTAATACGCGTGAACGCTCATCAGCTGTTGTCTTGGGGCTCTTATACATAACAACAAAGTAAATAATAGGAATAACTATCGCTAAAATACTTACAAATAAAATAACACCTTCAACAGTTAAAATACCCGCTAAAGAAGTCAGTACAATAAAGATTGCCAGTACAACTACAGCAAGTGCAATGGTACCAAAAACTTTTTTGCGTTCTTCTGGTTTTAAAGGGTTTGGAACTTGTCTGCCTGCACGACCTAGGTTTTTGCCTCGTGTAGCCATAAATACGATTAGACCTAAAAGCATTCCTACTGCCGCGATTCCAAAACCTAAATGGTAGTTATACTTTTCACCTACTGTTGAAACAACTAGCGGCGCGATAAATGCTCCAGCATTCACACCCATATAGAAGATACTAAATCCAGCATCTCGACGGTTATCAGTCGGGCTATACATATCGCCCACAACGCTCGAAACGTTTGGTTTTAATAAACCTGTTCCGATGATAATCAAGAACATTGAAATAAACAGCGCTGTTACACCTGCCGGCAACGCAAGCACTAAATGCCCCAGCATAATAAATATACCACCGTAAAACACCGTATTAGACGTACCTAAAATGCGGTCTGCAATCCAACCGCCAATAATTCCAGACATATAAACAAGGGAACCATAAATAGAAAAGATCGCTAAAGCGGTTCCTTGTTCCATTCCTAATCCACCGTTTGCAATTGTATCGTACATGTACAATACAAGTAGCGCACGCATTCCATAGTATGAAAAACGTTCCCAGAATTCTGTAAAGAACAAGGTAAATAACCCTTTAGGATGTCCGAAGAATCCTTTTTGAGGAACTGTTTCATACACTTTTTCTCTCTCTACCGACATATTCCTTAACCTCTCTTTCAACCGTAAACCACCATAGACAAAACTATCAAAAAATTATGATGATATAAAAAAATAGAAACAAGAAAATTTTATTCTTATAAAATGATTCTGTCAATATCAGAATTTTACAATGAGTGCATAAAATACGATTTTCCATTATAAAATTGCACCTATAAAAAGCTTTAAATCAAGATTTCTTTTCTTAAAATATCTTTTTGAAATTTTTTTTATACAAAACCCTTGATTACAAAGCATCTGATTATCTACTTTTCATACAACCAGATAATATTTTTCTTTTTGGAAATTTTTTCTTTGAATTTAAAAAGGAATTTTATTATTTTTTCATTATGCTTCCCTCAATCAAAAATATATTTTTTCAGAATAATAAAAACCTCTTTAAAAATATCTCTTTTGTTATAGTAGATACTCATTTTTCTCCTATGTATTACCTTTAATATAAGTCATCCTCATTTTTTTATGTAAAAAAAGAGATAAAAGGTTTATTTTTTACCTCTTTTTTCACTGTACCTACAATTTTACGTATTCACCGTTTACCATTTGTCCTTTGTGAAGATGAAACACACCTTCTTCTTTATTGTATACAATCGTTCCTCTATTAATGGTAGTTAAAATAACGCTATTAAATACTGTTCCTTCATATATACTGTGCTTATGTTTGAAAACCATTCCTTCTTTTGTCACTTTTTCAGTTTGATCCAGATCAACGATAACCAAATCCGCATCGGATCCCAGCAAGATGGTTCCTTTTTTAGGATATAAACCGAAACGTTTAGCTGGATTGGTTGATACAAGCTTTGAAATGCGAGAAAGAGAAATCCCTCTAGTGATGGCTCCCTCACTAATCATTGCTTGCAAAGAGTACTGGCCGCCTGATATTCCACCCCAAACTTTAAATAAATCATTCTGATGAGCGGTTTTTAACTCAATCGGGCAAGGAGAATGATCAGAAGAAATCATATCTATTTCCTCCGATTGGATACAAGCCCATAATTTTTCTTTTTGACTCCTGCTGCGAAGAGGAGGTGCACACTTAGCCGTTACGCCAATTTCTTCAAAGTCTTCCTCTGTAAAGAGTAAATAATGCGGACATGTTTCCAGCGTAACGTTCATTCCATTCTTCTTTGCTTCCGTAATAAGCTGCACTGCTTCATAGCTGCTAATGTGTACAAAGTGAAGCGGACATCCCGTTTCTTCACCGTACTCAAGCGCTTGCTTTACTGCGTTTACTTCTGCTACGACCGGTCGCGTTTCTAAATAATCTTTAATAGCAGTTTGCTTTTGCTTCTGTTTAGCCTGTTCAAGCTTTTGTATTAAGTCATTTCTTTCAGCATGCAGGGCAAGCACTTTATTTAGTTTTGCAATCTCTTTCATTCCTTCGTATAATGTGAGGTCATCTGAGAAATCAAATTCAGAACCGGCTTCTGACATAAATGCTTTAAAACCTATTACACCCGAATGAGCCATTTTGGCTAATTCTTCTTTATTACCAGGAACCAACCCTCCCCATAGACCATAATCTACTACTGACTTTTGATCAGCCAGCTTTTTCTTTTCCCACAGCGCTGCTTCTGTTACGGTAGGAGGAACGCCGTTTAAAGGCATATCAAAATATGTAGTGCAGCCTCCCGCAGCCATAGACGCTGAACCGTAGTCAAACCCTTCCCAATGGTCTCGGCTCGGTTCATCAAAATGCACGTGAATATCAATCATTCCAGGCAGAACATATTTGCCTTTAGCATCTACGTATTTTTTTGCTGGTGTGCTAACACCTTGCGCTATTTCTGCAATCTTTCCTTTTTTAATCCCTATATCCGCTGTTACTATTTCGTCTTCTAATACGACCGAACCATCCCTAATAATTAAATCGTACATGTTATCAAACTCCCCTTTATTTAACTACTCCGTCTTCTTATTAAACGAAGCAGTCTGCTATTGTTCTATCATGCATTGTTTCCTTCAAAAAGTCTTTATCCTTGTAAAGAAACCTGACACATAGACTGGTTATTACGCTAGTAAATATAACTGAATTATCTGATTTTCACACTCGCTATTTTGTCTAAACTTTTCTTTTTTATTTGGTCACTTTCACTAACTAAAAAGAGATTGAGATATAAATAAATGAATGGACGAACAAATTGAATAAAGGGACCAGTATAGATCGCTTGTGACACTGCTGTTGATTTCCGTCCAAGCCTTTCGTTTCTGCCGGCTCTCACCTCCTGTTTCGCTTTTCCCGCAGGAGTCTTCGCCTTGCCTACCAATCAACAGCTAGAAGCAACTACATACGTAAAACCTACGTTCACCCTAACCATAAAAAAATCCGAATGAGTTTGATTCCCCATCAAGAATCAAACTCGTTCGGATCTTCCTTCAACTAATTTTGTCACAGCTTCTTTTAACTCTTTTTCACTTTTTGTGACATTGGCAACCTTACTGTAAATGTACTTCCTTTTTCTTGTTCACTTTCTACGTCAATTTTTCCTTTATGTGTTTCTACAATCCATTTAGCTATGGCTAGGCCTAGCCCGTGACCTCCCATTTGACGGGATCGGGATTTATCAGCACGATAAAAGCGGTCAAAGATCCGATCCTTTTCGTCAGGATGAATTCCAACTCCTGTATCACGTACTTTTAATATACATTCACTCCCATGCTGAACTACTTGAATGTTTACACTTCCATGAGGAGTCGTATATTTAATAGCATTGTCTAACAAAATGTAAATCAGCTGAGTTAGACGCTCTTGATCTCCAGTTACGACTAATTTTCCGGGCGTATCTAGCTGTAAATCAATAGGTTTGGAAATGGCCAGAGTTTCAACAGATTCCATTACCTTTTGCACCGCGTCTGTAATATCAAAGGGCATCATTGCTTTTTCTACTTTATTAGAATCTGAGCGTGCAAGCGTAAGTAAATCACTGACGAGACTCGTCATTCGCTTCACTTCAGCTTTCATATTATTAATTAATTTTTTAGAGAAAGGATCTTCTGTTACTTCCTCCTGCATTTCTAAAGCGTTGATAGAAGAAAGCATAACGCTAAGCGGCGTTCTTAACTCATGGGACGCATCCGCCACAAACTCTTTTTGCTTTTGGAAAGCTGTTTCAATTGGGACCATCGCACGTTTTGACATTAAACGGCTGATATAAATGGCTACTCCTACAAACAGTACGGTAAGGCTCAGCATAATAATGAGGAGCCACTTTAACAGCTGATAAAGAAACGAAACGTCTTTTCCAATATAAAGCATCCCTAAAAATTGGCCTTTATAAAAAATAGGTTCACCCGCCATCATCAAATCAATATCTATTTTGCCTTCTCCGTTTTGCCCTTTTACTCCTTCAATGTGTTCAAAACTAGGACGTGGGGCTTTTATTCGTTCTTTTCGCACCTCATTTTCAATAGGGATCCATCCATCAATTAAATCTAACAAGTTAGAGCGAAGACGCTCACTCGCTTCGTTTCCCATAATAAGGTCCCCTTCAGGACTGATGACATAATAAAAAAACTGATCTTCACCGGCTACGACAATGTTTTTGTACTCTTCTTTCGACTGTTGATTCGAGCTGTTTACCGCTTGTTTAATTAAGATGCTTTGGACAATTCGAGACTCTTGTTTTAGCATGCTATTTAAGTTTTGCTGCTGACTGTTGGATACAACCACATATACCAATGCATAAACAATAAACACGAATAATAGCAGAAACAGCATTAGCAATGCGCTGTATCGGAATGTTAAACGATTTTGCGTCTGGCTGAATAAATCTTGCTTTACTTTTTGTTTTACTTTCTGTTTAGCCCTCGTAAGAAGTTTAGCTTTCAATTTTGTAGCCTACTCCGCGAATGCTTTGAATAAGATCTTGTTTGTTGAATTTCTCTAGTTTTTTCCGCAAAAGTTTAACCGTCGCATCAATCGTTTTAATCGAAACATCTGATTCATATCCCCATACCCGGTCTAAAATAATATCTCGAGAAAGAACTTGTCCTTTGTTTTTCACTAAAAAATCTAGCAGTTGAAATTCACGAGGACTTAATTGAATAAACTCCTCGTCAAACTGCACGGTTTGACTTGCTCTTTTTAATATCATGCTGGCAATCTCTACTTCTTCTTCTAAGATTGGTGCATAATTACGACGAGCCAAAGCGCGAAGCCTTGCAAGCAGCTCGTCAATTTCAAATGGCTTAATAACGTAATCATCCGCTCCCGCATCTAAGCCTTGTATACGATCTTGAACCGCATCTTTTGCTGTTAACATAAGAATAGCTCCGGCGTATCCTTCTTTTCTTAGACGTTTACATACATCGATTCCGTCTCCATTGGGCATCATCCAGTCAAGAATTAACACATCATAATGCGCTTCAGATGCATAATCATATGCATCATTCCCTTCCGTCACCCATTCGACGTTATAGCCTCCTTTTTTCTTCAGCATATAACTAACTAATTCACCTAGCTGCAAATCATCTTCTGCTAGCAGTACGTTCATTCTGCGTGACTCCTTCCTTCATTTGATACATTTTCCTGCATCCTTTTGTTTACTTTATTATACAAAAAGAATCAGCAGAAACAAGCTGCCTCTACTGATCACTTTTCATTTTAATTTTCCCTATCTGTATTAAGAATGCCTAACGATTTGATTTGAATATGAAGGATTTGATCCATTAACAGTTTCTGTGACCTTTACAACACGCCGGCATATCTCAGCTCGTACACCTCTGTGCTTCAATTGCTCGACGATTTTTTCTAACTTACTATAAGACGCTGTTTGTTTCATATCCATCCCCTCATTTCGTTAAGGTATCATTTATGAATCAAGTTTGTTTGTAATATCATACTTTTTCTTTAGCTTTTGTAACCACGTTGGATACTCTGTTTGGTATTTTTGATCAAGCAGCGTTTGCTTGATTTTTGCTTTACTATTTTCATATGTTGCTTTTTGCGCTTCTTTTTTGCCTGTTACTTTAATAATGTGATAACCGTATTCTGTTTTAACAGGATCACTTACTTCATTTACCTTCATTGAAAATGCTTTGTTGGCAAAAGCTTCGACCATATCGCCTTTTTTGAAGTATCCAAGGTTTCCGCCATCTGATTTAGAAGCTGTATCTGTTGAATATTCTTTTGCTAGCTTCGCAAAATCTTCTCCTTTGTCAAGCTTAGCCTTTACTTCTTTCGCTGTCTTTTCGTCTGCTACTAAGATGTGGCTAGCTTTCACCTGTGCTTCTGTAGCTAGTGAATCTTTATTTTGATTAAAGTACGATTTCATTTCACTATCTTTAATATTAATAGTCGACTCGACCATTTTTTTTGCCTCAATATTCGTCTTTAAATCTTTTTTCAGCTCTGACAATTTTACACCGCTAGATGCTAATGCTTGATTTAATGCATCTTCTCCCCCGTACTGACTTTTAAGGTTTTCTAATTCAGCATTAATTTCTTTATCGGTTACTTTAATATTTTGTTTAGCTGCTTCTTTTGAAATGACTTTTTGTTCAATCAATGAATCAAGGACACTTGATCCTCCTTGAGCAAGAAGAGCATCGTACAGCTGATCTTTTGTGATTTTTTCATCACCAACGGTAGCAACCACCTTTGATTTATTCATTGCTACGGCACCGATAGCTACTGCAGCAATAACCACAACGGCTGCAATAATCATAATTATTTTGTTTTTAGACATCGTTAAACTCCTTTTCCATTTCTCATTACTTACCTAAACTTAAACTTTTGCGCCTTGGTAACGGTTTAAGCTCAATTAAAGGTCTTGCAATAGTAGATACGTATTTACTCGACAACAACCACGCCACTCCACAAGCTCCAATTAGAAGGATACTGTATCCTTGTACACTTTCTATCCAGTCTCCAAAAGAAGATAGGCGGATATATTTAATCAGAAACCCATGTAGCAGATATACATAAAAGGTTTGAGCACCTCGAGATGTAAAGGACATCGTTTGTGTAGGGATCAAAGCTAAAAAGGAAATCGTCATTGCTAAGCTGATGCTATAAAATAGCGTACGAATGGCTATTCCCTCTAATTGATTTACACCTAAAGAGGCATAAGATTTTGAACCAAATAACCACTCTTTCTCAAAATCCGGTGCTATATACTGGATCCATAGAGCAATAATCAGCAAAGTGCCTCCAGCTACTTTTTTGCAAGAAACCGACGTCAACTTTTTAAAATGTTCTTTTTTCATATAAAACCCTGCTAAGAAGAAGGGAAAGAACACAAAGGTTCTAGAAAGGCTCAACGTTGTTTCCAGCGGTTCACATAAGCCAATCATAATTCCTAAAACTGCCGCAACGGCTAAAGGATATTTGATTTTTGTAAAAATGAACAACATGGCGTTCCAACAAAATAAACTCAACAAAAACCATAGCGACCAAGCTGGCTGAAACACTGAAACTTCGAATGTGGATTCATCATAAAGTTTATAGTCGTATACCGCATAGATAAGTTGAAAAATAATATAAGGAAGTAATACTTTCTTCGTCATCTTCCACATGTATCCCTTTTTTCGGTATCCCTTTGCAAAATAGCCGCTTATTAAAATAAACGCTGGCATATGAAAGGTGTAAATAAATATGTAGAGCGTTCGTAGCCACTGTTCATCATTGATGAAGGGAGTTAACAAATGGCCAAACACTACTAATACAATTAAGATAAACTTTACGTTATCAAAATACGCATCCCGCTTAGCCATTTGACCTCCTCCTTTCTTTCGCGTTCTACGGATCTGTACGACGTGCTGCTGCGAATATCTTTTCTTTACATTCCTTACTATACATAGTGAAAATGAAAAAACAGTGAAAACCTTGCTTAGTTCTATTTTTAAATAAGGCGCGGCTAAATAAGTTTGACAAACGGCGCCTCTTTCTCTACTATATAGATACGCACCCTATCCAATTCAATTTCGCTTATTGCGGGACACTTAACCAGTACGGATGGATAGGGTGTTTTTGTATGCAAAAAAAGCAGAAGACCTAGGTCTTCTGCTTTTTATTTTGCTATAGGCTGACTTTCGTTTTTTCTATTTCCTTTTTTATTTTTCAAATAATAAAACAGATAACAAAAAAGGACAAATGGGATACCGCAGTATAATGCGATACGCTGACTCTCATCAAAAGCCAGTCCTACACAAGCAGCAAAGCATAAAACAAACGCTAAAATAGGTACAATAGGATATAAAGGAGCTTTGTAAACAAGCTTCGATACATCATTCCCTTCTTTAATATAGCGTCTTCTGAACATAAAATGAGAAGCCGCAATAGCCATCCATACAGCTACAACCGCAAATCCAGAAATAGAAACTAATACTAAGTAAACAGTTGTTGGTGCAACTACGCTTGACAGCAAAGACAGACATGCCACTCCCATGCTGATAAGCAACGAATTAAATGGAACTCCTTTAGACGTTACTTTTCCTAACCAAGTGCTGACCATTTTTTGATCAGATAATGACCATAGCATTCTTGAACATGCGTATAATCCTGCATTAGCGTTCGATAATAAAGCTGTTAAAATAACCAAGTTCATGATATCTGCTGCGTAAGGAATACCTATTTGATCGAATACCGTCACAAAAGGACTTTCTAACACTCCTGCTTGTTTCCATGAAATCAACCCAGATAGTACAAACATGGCGCCAATAAAAAAGAAGAACGTACGCCAAATGATATTTTTAATTGCGCGAGGTATGTTCTTTTCCGGATCCTCTGTTTCCCCCGCCGTAATACCAATTAATTCTGTTCCCGAAAAAGCAAAGCTAACAGAAACCATCGTAATTAATACAGGCATAAGTCCATTTGGAAATAAACCGCCCTCTCCTGTAAAATGAGAAAGCATCGGCGCTTTTTCATGACCGCTAAGAGGAATGAATCCAAACATCGCTGCTGCGCCTAAAATAATAAATACAATAATCGTTAATACTTTAATACTTGAAAACCAAAATTCTGTTTCACCGAAAAAACGTACAGATGTTGCATTTAAACCAAATAATAAAAGAGCAAACAGCGCGCTCCATATCCAAACTGAAACGTCAGGAAACCATCTTTGCATAAGCAATCCAGACGCTGTAAACTCCGAACCGACAGATACCACCCACGTCAGCCAGTAGAGCCAGCCAACCGCAAAACCAGTTCCCGGCCCGATAAACTTCGTAGCGTATACTTGAAATGATCCCGACACAGGCATTGCTACGCTTAGTTCCCCTAGACATATCATGACTAAATACATAATTAATCCACCGATTAAATAAGCAAGGAGTGTTCCCCCAGGACCTGCTGCATTAATTGTGTAGCCTGAATTAAGAAACAGCCCCGTACCGATAACACCGCCAAGAGAAATCATAAATAAATGACGGCTTTTCATTTTTCTTTGTAACTGATTCATAGATGTTGTATTCTCTCCCATTATGTACCTCCTTTTTATAGTAAACCCATCTAAAAACTTGGTTTATTTACATATTCTTTATAGTCTCTTCTCTGAAGGAGTAGGCTCTATTTCTTCGATATGTACAAATTTTGTATATTGTATACAATATACACTTCTTAAATCTTTTTTCGATTATATCATTTTTCAGATTTTTTACAACAATCAATAGTAAAAAATATTTCAATAATTCTATTTTTTATATTCTAACTAAGATTAGACGAAGTGATATGATATGATTATTTTTACACCTGTACGTTCTTTCACGCTATTTTTATACTCTTTCATCACCATGACATGATGAGAAAGAACGGCTGATGCGATATTTATTTTAGGGGGAAACAATGAACAAGGGGCCTATGATTTATCATTCATTAAAAGATCATGTATATAACTACATAGCAAGTCAAATTCAAGACGGTACACTGCTGCCTAACGACAAAATAAATGAAGCCAGCATTTGTTCTCAGCTGAATGTCAGCCGAACGCCTGTGAGAGAAGCGCTTATTAAACTGGCATCAGACAACCTATTAGAATACAGACCGCGCAGAGGATTTACCGTAAAGGAAATTGATACACCAAAAAAACTAGAGGTATTTGAAATCGTCGGTGCTTTAGATGGTCTTGCAGCTTCCCTGTCGATTGATCACTTAACGGAAGACGATTTTACGAAGATGGATGAGCTTATTAAAAAAATTGATGTTTCGATTGAATTAGAAAATTATCAGGATTATCAAAAATACCAAACGTATTTTCATCGAGTATATTTGAATCGATGCGGTAATGTGACCTTAAAAGAACAGCTTATATCTTTACAAGACGGATTCATCAGACAAACGTACTTTAGCGATGACAATAAAGAGCTATACGCCATTTTACATGTGATGAATGAACATCACCGCCATATTCTAAAACTTCTGAAGCAGAAAAAAAAGGCGGATGTTCAGCTTTACCTTCAAAATGTCCACTGGAAAATCGAATATCCAGAAATGATTTGATCAAAAAGAGGTTAAGGCATAACTAAATCAATCCAGTCAACAGCTAGAAGCAACGAAATACATGAAACCTACGTTTATCATACCAATAAAAAAATCCGAACGAAGTTGATTCTCCATCAAGAATCTTAATTCATCGTTCGGATCTTCTTTCAACTAACATACTGTTGTCGCAGCCTCTTTTATTTTGCTATAGAAGAACGTTGTTTTTCTTCGGTTACATACCAAATGAATTTCCCTGTATATCCGTAAATAACCGCCAAAATAATAGAGACAAAGCTTAGCCACATAAACGGCAGATAAGCGAATGTAGAAATCCCAAGCGTTGTAGCTAAAAATACACCGTTGTCCGTCCACGGAACCATCCCTGAAGTTAAGGTTCCCCCTACTTCTGAGTTACGGGCAAGCACTAGACGCTGTATTCTTAACTTGTCATAACTTTTCTCCATAATTTTCGGCGTTAAAATTAATGAAACATACATTGCACAACCAAATATATTCCCTAATAATCCAACGAAAATAGTAGAAGCCGTAACGTTTCCAGAATTGACAAGAATTTTTTCGAATTTAGATAGCAGGACTTCTAAGACACCGAGCTCATCTAATAACCCGCCAAAGCCTAGTCCAAAAATAATGACAATAATGGAACCGACCATGCTTAAAATTCCGCCACGATTTAACAGCTCACTTAAAAATGTGTTGTCGGTATTAATTTTAAATCCTTCATAAGCCGTATTAAATGCGCTCGCCACATCCATATGTTGAAAGACAACTGCCCATATAATTCCTAATAATGAGCCAATGGCAATTGATGGAAGAGAAGGTTTCTTTAATGCTAAAAGGACAATAACAGCCAAAGCCGGAATCAGCATCCACCCGCTGATATGGAATGTATCCAACAGCGAAGATTTTAATCCGTCTACCCGTCCAGCATCAAAATCTTTTCCTCCATACATAAACCCTGTTACCGTAAATAATACTGCCGTAATGACGTAAGCAGGAATATCCAACACTAACATTGCTTTTACATGATCAATAACGTTCACTCGAGCCATTGACGCAGATAAAATGGTACTGTCAGAAAGAGGAGAAAGCTTGTCTCCAAAATAAGCTCCTGAAATCACAGCTCCAGCTACTAAAGGAAGCGGCATACCTAAGCCTTGTCCGATTCCCATCATCGCGATTCCGGCTGTACCAACCGTTCCCCAAGATGTTCCTGTTGAAATCGAGGTAATAGAGCAAATGATAAGTGTAGCAAGTAAAAAGAATGTTGGATTAATAAACTCTAGTCCAAAATAAATAAGAGAAGGAACAACTCCTCCGGCAATCCATGTTCCAATTAACGTACCGACGGCTAATAAAATTAAAATAGCTTCTAAGCCGTTTGATATTCCTCTTGTAATGGCTCCTTGCAGCTGATTATACGTATACCCAAGTCGTACTCCTAGCGCCATAACAATAAACCATGAAATAAATAAAGCGAGCTGAATAGGTAAATCCAAAACAGTTGCAAATGAAATAACAACTGCTAAAAATAAAGCAAGCACAATCATTATCTCCCACATAGATGGTAAACGGGTTGTGTTCAAACTAGCTCCTCCTAAACTGGTATGTAGATTCTGGAATGTGGTATCGTTTAAGAGTAAAACGTCCTTATTCTATTCTTTAATTGTCCCTCTTACTGCTTGAACGTATGTACTTCTTTGAATGCTTAAACAATAAACTGCATCTTTTTAAGAACATAAAATAAGGATACTCGTGTAAACAATAAGCCATTTTTCTTTTATCCAGAGGTCATAATACCACAAGAGCGCGCTTTCTTACAAGACTAGTTATAAAGCGCTTTCTGATTTTTTATACATTTTAATACATAAATATATTTTTATTTATTTCATTTAACGAAAAGAGGTAAGTAACGTGAAAGAATATGCAACATTTGCGGGAGGATGCTTTTGGTGCATGGTCGCTCCTTTTGATCAGCTTCCAGGAATCAGCAGTATTCGCTCGGGCTACGCTAAAGATGAACAAATCACTTCTGAAGCTAAACAGGAAAGCGAAGACGTAGAAGCAGTACAACTTGTATGGGACCCCTCTCATATTACGTTTGAAGAACTGCTTAACCTGTATTGGCAGCAAATTGACCCTACGGATTCCGGCGGACAGTTTTCAGACCGCGGACCGTCCTATCGAGCCATTATTTTTTATCACAACGAAAAACAAAAAGAAGCGGCTTTCGATTCTAAAAAAAAGCTAGCCCAAAGCGGGCGCTTTAAGCGTCCTATCGTCACACCTATTTTACCTTTTTCTTCTTTTTGCGAAGCAGAAGAACAGCAGCAGGATTATTATCGAAAAAACGCATTTCACTATAAATTATACAAAGAAGGATCGGGGCGGACTGATTTTCTGACACAGCATTGGCCAAAGGACCGCTCCTATCTAAAAGAGGTCCTAACGCCCATGCAATATTTTGTTACGCAGGAAAATGGAACCGAACCTCCTTTTACAAATTTATATTGGAATAACAAAAAACAAGGAATTTACGTTGATCTTCTAACGGGAGAAGCACTGTTTAAAACGTCAGATCAACTCCCTTCCCATACAGGGTGGCCTGTTTTTAAACGCCCTATTTTATACGGAAATATAAAAAAAGTTCCGATGCAGCATGAAACAGCACTAAAAAGCAAAGAAGGAAATAACTATTTGGGTTTACTATTAACCGAAGAAAACAGCGAATACTATCAAGTAAATTCCGCGGCTTTGCGCTTCATTCCAAAAGAGAAGCTTAAAGAAGAAGGGTATGAAGACTTTTTAATTTTGTTTTGATACTTATACTTTTTTAAAAGGATAAAAATAAGCCGTGACTTGATTGGCATAGTGCACAATTAAATCGCGATTGTCTGCCGGACGCAAAAAAGGCTGAGTAATAGAATCATCTCTTATTTCACACTCTCCTTTTTGCAGCTCCCAAGGATCATGATAAAGGTCTCCTCTATAGACATTTCCTTGATGAGTGGTAAATAAGCAGTAGCGCTCTGTAAGCCAATGAGCTACTTCTCCTTTTCTACTGCGATAGGACGGAGAAGTACCTCTATATGTAAGCTTTACTCGCTCTTTTTTTGAGTCTCTGTGCGTGCGAACTGACTGAAAAGAAATATGGTTCTGAGTCTTGTTGAATGTCATAGCAGCGTGGTAATAAGGCAAATGAAAAAACTGACGAGCAATCCATACCCCTAGCGGATTGCTTGCGTCTAAACTAAAAAAATAAACTCCTTTTTCCCCTTTATATGTAACATATGTACGCACATTCAGCTCATATAGACGTGAAAAGATGGGAACTGCGGGCGTTCCTTTAAATCGAATGTCTGTCATCGTAAAAGGCACCAGTGCAATCCATCCTTGACCATCATAGGTGTCAGGCTCTAACTGACTAGGCAATAAAGAAGCCAAAAATGCCGGATCTACAGGCCAATGAATAAACAGTAAATCTTTCCACGTTTGTTTCATTATCCAATTATTTTTCACTTCTTGGTCCCTCCTTGTTCTAGGTGTTCTTTCCCATTAATTCAGCGGCTGCCGATTTCCCTGACAAATATGCGCTCTCTAACCGTGAGTGATTCGTCTCGTCTTCCCTTCTTAAAAAAGCATCTCCTGCCACCAGTAGCGACGGCATAATTTTAGCAAAGGGCTGATGAAGAACTTGTTCAACCTCTGCATAGCGCCATTTCTTTATCTGGATGCTTTTAATATGATTTGCACTTGTCCATTCTTTTATTTCATTTTTTATCATCGGCAGCAACTCACGTTCATGTTCATCAAAATGTTTTTCTGACCAGTCTTTATTCATATATATGCTAAGAACGGGCGTCTTTGATATTCCTTTTTGCTCATGATTAATGATTCTTTGGATTGTGCTGGATGGATTCATGATTTGACCATGATCACCATACAGCATCTCTGTGTAAAGCTCCGCGATAGCAACCAAGCAGGGACTAAATTTCAGTGTTTTAAGAATAGATTGGTCCGCTTGCAGCTTACTATTATTAAGTACCTCAATAACCTGAGGAGACGGAGGTGTAAGAATGATATCAGTCGCTTCAAAAATCTCATTTTCTTCTGTATATAACTGATACCTTCCGTTTTGAAAATCAATGGCTTGAACTTTTCGATTTACATATACGCGTAGATCTTCAGCTAAATATTTAGCTAGCGCATTCATGCCATTCGGACTGTGATACCGAGGGTGATGGTCACCAAACCACTTCTTAACCTTTCTATCACCTATCCATTTATTTACGTCTTGTTGAAATTCATCGGATCTCACTGTAAAAAATTGAGCTCCGTGATCTGCTTTTCCATCCCCTACTCGTCGGGTAGCCATTCGTCCCCCTACACTTTTGCCCTTATCAAGAAGAAAGACCTCTATTCCCTCTTTTTGCAATTCAGCCGCTGCTGTAAGGCCCGTCATTCCAGCACCTACTATTCCTACTCGTCTCATTTTTTCCTCCTTATTTAACGCATTTACTTACAGTATAAAAAAAGCAGAATGATTGAGCTAATTTAAACTGTCTTTTTCATTTAACTGCGTTTCTGCTTGTCTCAAAAAAATAGTCTACGATTCCTTTCAGCTGAGTATACTTGTTATATACAAATATACATTTACCTGCTAGCACGTCTATAGATAGGAGGACTGTCATATGATGCTCTATGATATTAAGCACAAAGTATATTACGAAGTATTTAATACAGCTCGCCCTAAAATGAAGGACGCTCACCAAGGCCGAAGCTGGGGATATGTTTATAAAAATCTCAATGGACAACCTACAAAGTTTTGGATTGACTTTACGCATGGACGTTTTATGTACTTTCAAGTTGAAGACAAGTGGTATCGGGTGCAATATTTGCAGTCCAATGATAAGAAAAAAACAGCGGATGTCTTTAAAGGCGCTCTCATTGACTTGATTTTAGATGGAATGGATCTCAAGTTAGTACGAGGAAACTTTGAAAAGAGAAGACTCTTAGCTTTATAACACATAGAAAAACAGCCTTAAAAGCAGGACTGCTTTTAAGGCTGTTTAATTGTACGAGGAGTAATCAATATTTCAACCCTTCTATTTTTCGCTTGCCCCTCTGCTGTATTGTTAGATGTCACCGGTTTGAACTCTCCAAATCCTTTTGCACTGAACATGCTTGGATTAAGCTTATCATTTTTTAAGATAACTTTCATAAAGTTAACTGCTCTCATCACGCTTAACTCCCAGTTGGATTCAAAACCAGCGTTGCGAATGGGTACGTTATCAGTATGACCGCTAATAATGATATTACGAGGAGGATCAATCACCAAAAGCTCTGAAATATCATTGGCGATTTTTGTATCTTCACTTCGAACCTGCGCTCTTCCCGAATCAAACAATACATTATCTCGAATGGAAATTAAGAGACCTTCATCAGTTAGCGAAGTCTGTAATTGATTTGTTAGGTTTTTCTTTTGAATATACGCATTAATTTTAGATTGAATTTGCTGAAGCTCTTCTTGATCAGCTTCTCGAATGGTTTGCTCCTTTTGTTCGCTCGTTAACGATTGTGAAGAAGCAGGAGACTGATTAGGAGCTGTCTCCACTTCATTTGTTTTTTCCGTACTTTTAGCTGCAGGAGTATTTGAAGGCTGAACCGCTTCTTCAGATTCCTCCAGAGATTGAAATTCCATCACGCCCGTTCCTCCAACGAACGCCTCATTAAATGCGCGAGAAAGATTCTTAAATTTTTGCGCATCCACTGAGCTCATTGCAAACAATACAATGAATAAAGCAAGTAAAAGTGTAAGCAAATCTGAGTAAGGAAGCAGCCAGCTTTCGTCAACATGGTCCTCTTCATGCTTTCGTTTTCTGCGTCTACTCATTTATGCCCACTTCACTTTCTTGAAGAAGCTTTTTACGTTCCGCTGTTGGCAAATAAGAAGCCAGCTTTTGCTCAATTACTTTTGGTGTTTCTCCTTCTAGAAGTGAAAGCACTCCTTCGATCATCATATACTTTACCTTTACTTCATGTTTCGATTTACGCTTTAGTTTATTTGCAAACGGATGCCATAGTACATACCCAGTAAAAATACCAAGAAGCGTAGCAACAAACGCCGCGCTGATCGCATGTCCTAGCGTATCTGTATCTTCCATGTTCCCAAGCGCAGCAATTAACCCTATAACGGCTCCAAGTACACCGAGAGTTGGAGCATATGTACCTGCTAAAGCGAAAATACTTGCACCCGTTTGATGTCTTTCTTCCATCGCATCAATTTCTTCAGACAACACGTCTCGTATATAATCCGCACTTTGACCATCAATAGCTAAATTCAAACCATTTTTTAAGAAAGGGTCATCTACATCAATAATTTGGGCTTCAAGTGATAGTAACCCTTCTTTTCGAACAACTTGTCCCCATTCAGAAAACATGGATACTAAATCAACGGGCTGCAGCATTTTTTGTTCTTTAAACAGGACACCAAACAGTTTTGGGACTCTTTTGATTTCATTTGAAGGAAATGCAATCACTACTGCTCCGACGGTTCCGACAATAATAATTAAAATAGCAGCCGGATTTCCTAACACAGATGGATTAACCCCTTTGAAAAACATGCCTACAATAAGAGAGGCTATTCCTAAAATCAGTCCAATAAAAGATGTTTTATCCATATGTAATTCTCCTATCCTTAACTTCCTGTTCTTTCTTTTTGTATATTTTATCCTCATCTTTTATTTCGACTATTTCATAGAATTTTTAAGCTTTTTATGAATCATATTTACAATTACAGCTTTTCTCTATTATAAAAACACTTTTTTTAACTTTTCATACAGAATGTCTGAAGGTCCAGCTATAATCGCTACAATTTGATTTTCCACATAAATAGCAGCCGTCATCTTATTATCAATATCAGCTAAAATGGCAAATCCGACGTTAATGTTCAACTTTACTCACCTCTATCACGTTCTTGTTTATTCAACATATAAAAAGAACAGTCTTACCATTTATTTTTCCGTGTTTTATTGACATTTGTAAATTTTATATTAAGATTATGTAAATGAGTTGACAAAATGGAGGTGATATTATGCTACTAGAAAAATACTGTAAAGACACTGATTTAATGATTATCCAGTTTACAATTGAACTAACAAAAGACATTCACGCTAAAATCTCCGCACGTACTTTATTTTATGAAGAACAGGTGATACGTTATGCTGAAAAAAGAATACGTTCTTTCTTACACCCTCTTTCCCTTAAACATACGCTAAAATTTGTCTATCAATCTGAAATACTACAAACCATTCTATTCAAATTAAAACCAACTTTTGAGCAGCAGCATGTATTGCGCTGTATTTCATCTTAAAAAGGAGTTTCCTTTAGCGGAAACTCCTTTTTGATTTGATTCTACGATATAGACGATATGCTTTTCTGATCACGTTTAACAACGGGTATGGCAAGCGGATATGGTACTTATCAATAAACGGATAAAAGGTGTAATAAGCTTTTACAAGGTCTGTCCATTTTTTATCAATACCTTCCTTATAAAAGTCAGAAATATCCACCACATACCCTCTTCCATCTTTCATCATGACATTTTTACCATGCACATCATACGGGTTTAAACCCTGGCTTCTTGCATAGTCCAAAGCTTTGTTCACATCTTTTATGACTTGTTCTGGAATCTTTATTCCCCGCTGGACGGCATCATACAGTGTAACGCCTGTAAGTCTTTTTAAAATCAAGTACGTCTTTCCCTCATGAAAAAGTTGAGAATAAGCTGGGTGAACGCCCAGCTTTCTATACACTTGCGCTTCTTTTTTTACACCATAAATTTCTCTTCCGTATACTTTCACGACAAATTCAGGATAATTTTCGTGCGTAAACACACCGGCATAGTTTCCTTTACCAATAAGTACCCACTCTTTTGTTTTGTTCGTAACTTCAACTGGATCATAGTCACTTTCACTTTGAATCGTAACTTGCGTTAGTAATGATGTTTCAACTAGCGACACCAACTGTTTAATTGTTTTATCCATAGTCCCCTCTAAAAATCCTTCAGTAATCTCTATCAAATATTACCCTATGATAAATCTCAATGCAGGATGTGTCAATAAATTGACAGTCTGATATAAAGAGGGAAAGTATTCCCGTTCATTCAAGACTGGGTGTGAACTTTGTGAACATTCACCTTCAGTTCTTCTTTCATATTCAGCATTACGCCCGCCATCGGAGAAATAGATTCGGGCTTAGTCAGCTGAAATAAAAAGCGCTTTGTCATTTCTGACAGAAAAATGGTTACTATTTCAGTGATATAGTCCGTGCCCCTTTCCGCTTGATGCTCAATCCCAAGCGGCATATACATATAGCTTGGGACATCAATGGACCCTCCTTTTTCAAAACGGTCAGGTAAAAATTCACTTGGCTCTAAAAAATAATCTTCATGGCGATGCATCATATAAGGGCTAATTAACATAATCTCCCCTTTTTTAATACTGTAGCCATCTATTTGTATATCTTCACGTGCTTGACGCCCAAATAGCCAAAGAGGCGGATATAACCTCATGCTTTCAGCAATTATTTTGCGCATATAGGTCAGATTTTTGGTTGAAAGCGATTCGCCGCTAGCATAGGCTTGAATTTCTTTATGCAGCTGAAGGTGCTCCCTAGTATTTTGAGACAGTAAATGAATAGACCAGCTGCATACGTGCGTAATCATTTCATACATCGAAAGGAATATAGAATTTAGCTGTTCGTATATTTCTCTTTCATCGCTGTCTTCTCCGCAAGAATTCAATATATACTGCAGTAAATCATTTCCTTCGGTTTTGTTTTGAACACGCATTTGAACGCGTTCAAAAAGGAGTTGTTCGAGCTGCTCATCTGAGTCAGGCTGGTGCAAAGGCAGACGAATATAAATTTTGCCTAACTTTTCTTTTTTTCTCATAAGCGCTTGAACGTAGTGAATTTTATCTTTATCCTCAATCGAAATGCCAAATACAAGTTGAAGGAGTACAGCTACGACTATCTGTCTTATGTCTTTTACTATCGTTCGAAGCTGCCCTTCTTCCCACGTTTCCGTATGCTTTTCAATTATTTTTGCTATTGCTTCCTTATTATAGGTTAGATGTTGTTTAAGTTGTGAGGGTTGAATGGGGCTCATGTATAATGCTTCATCTGTCCATAACATTTCTTCGCCTAGCAGCGTTTTAAACATGTGCGTTAGTTTAATTTTTTGAAACGCCTTGCTGTTTGTAATGACTACATCTTTAATAAGTTGAGGGTCTCTCGTTACATAAAAGCGTTTGTGCGCAACTCTAAATGTTGCAATTTCTCCATACTGAGTCAAGTTTTCCAAAAAACCCAGGGGGTTCTCTCTAAACTTTTGCAGGTGACCGGTAAGCTTATACGACGAGGGGCCCTGTATAACCGGCAATGTTATCACTCCTTTTCTAAAAATGCGGGACTTAAACAAATAAAAGAGTAGTCCACTAAAGACTACTCTTTTTCACACAAAGATATGCTATTGATTTTCACAAAAATTCTTACTAATTATTCCATATTGATCCATACGCTTTTCACTTCAGTGTAGTTATCAAGCGCATAGCTTCCCATTTCACGACCAATTCCCGACTGTTTATAGCCTCCAAACGGGCTTGCTGCATCAAATACGTTGTAACAGTTCACCCAAACTGTACCTGCTTTAATACCATGAGCAATATAGTGTGCTTTCTTTAAATCCTGTGTCCAGACGCCCGCTGCTAGACCATATGCTGTATCATTTGCTTTGGCAATCAAATCATCAAGATCGTCAAACGGCATAGCAGCTACAACCGGACCGAAGATTTCTTCACGAGCAATCGTCATTGAATGATCGACATCTGCAAAGATAGTCGGTTCTACGAAATAGCCTTGATCAAATGGAATGTTTCCTCCTGCGAGTACTTCTGCTCCTTCTTCTATTCCTTTATCAATATAGGTTTTCACTCGTTTTTGCTGCTGCGCAGATACAAGCGGCCCCATTGTTGTCTCATCTGCTAATCCATTTCCTTGTTTAATAGATTTCGTTTGAGAAACTAAATCAGCTACGACATTATCATATAAGCTTTTTTGGACATACAGACGACTTCCAGCACAACATACTTGTCCTTGATTAAACATAATACCTGAAAGTGCACCAGGAACCGCTTTTGTTAAGTCTGCATCCGGCAGGATAATGTTTGGTGATTTACCTCCAAGCTCTAACGTCACACGCTTTAAGGAGTCACTAGCTTGCTTCATAATTGCTTTTCCGACAGCAGTAGATCCCGTAAAAGCAATTTTATCGACAAGATCATGATGAACGAGCGGTTCACCTGCTGTTTTCCCGTAGCCTGGCACGATGTTTAGCACGCCTTTTGGGAACCCTGCTTCATCGGCTAGTCGAGCCAAGTAAAGTGCAGAAAGCGGCGTTTGCTCGGCTGGTTTGAGCACAATTGTACATCCAGTTGCCAAAGCGGCTCCGAGCTTCCAAGCGGCCATTAAAAGCGGGAAGTTCCACGGAATAATTTGGCCAACAACTCCTACTGGCTCATATCTTGTATAGTTAAAATACGCTCCTTGCACAGGAATAGTTTGTCCAACCATTTTAGTTGACCACCCAGCAAAGTAGCGGAAATGTTCGATTGCTAATGGAATGTCTGCATTTGATGTTTCACGAATTGGTTTTCCGTTATCAAGCGTTTCAAGCTGCGCAAGTTCCAATTGATGTGTTTCCATTAAATCAGCTAATTTATAAATAAGTCGACTTCTTTCAGCTGCTGACATCTTTGTCCAAGGTCCATGATCAAAGGCTTCTCTAGCCGCTCTGACGGCACGATCAATATCCTCTGGATTTGCTTCAGCTACATCTGCCAACTTTTCACCCGTTGCTGGATTTACTGTTTCAAACGTTTTTCCTGAAACAGAGTCTACCCACTCGCCGTTAATGTATAGCTGTTTAACTCCTTTTAAAAACTCCACTACTTTCGGACTCATTTCAACTTTTTTCGCTCCAAGATTTTGCATCAAATACATACCTCCCCACGAATTTTGAAAACGCTAACAATGAATATTTTACCATGTTATCTAGTAAAATCAACAATTTTACATACAATATTCTGAATTTTTCTACATGTATTCCAGCTATCTAAAACTTATCTTACTAGTACAAATGTCGAAAGAGGCGAAACGTTTACTGTATTTCCTTTCACCGTACGGAGCGTTTTTGTTCCTGCCTGCTCGCCGTCAACAAGTAATCTCCACGTTCTGTTAGAAGGCAGATGAACCGTTTGAGCTTGTTTATTTGCATTATGAATCACCATTATTTCGTTTGCTTTATCTTTATTAGCTTTAGCATTTAACGTATAACCTACTACGTTTGATGGTGCGTCAACAAAGCGTAAATTTTGATGAATAGCCTGTGCACTCGTCATTCTAAATGAGGAATATTGCTTTCGAAGCGCAATAAGTCCCTTCATATAATCTACTTCTTGGCTGAAAGCTGCTCGGCGCTTCCAATCTAGCTGATTGACAGAATCGGGTGACTGATAGCTATTATGATCTCCGCCTTTTGTTCTCATAAACTCTTGACCTGCATGTATAAAGTTCATTCCTTGAGATGTTAAAATAATAGAAGAAGCAAGCTTATGCATTTGCTTTTTCGTTTGCTCGGTGTCAGCAGGGTTCGTCAGCTGAAGCTTATCCCATAACGTATGGTTATCGTGGGCTTCTACATACGTCACAACTTGATCCGGGTCTTCATACGTGGCAGTTGAATGATCATAATCTATTCCAGCTGCTATACTTTGCTGTATGAGCTTTTCTTGACCCTGTTTTCCATTAACAAATCCGTTTTCACGATCAAAAAACACGCTGCCTTTAAGACCATCTCGCATACCATCATTGAAGTGAGCGATGCGCTTCATATCGTGAGCGTTTTTCTGATTAGCTTTTAGCTTAGCATCAAGCTCGGTTCCTAGATCCCAGCCCTCTCCTAAGACGATAATGGAAGGGTCAATTTCATCTAACTTCTTTCTCACTTCATTCATTGTCTTTGTATCGTGAATCCCCATTAAATCAAATCGAAACCCATCAATGTGGTACTCTTTTGCCCAATACGCAACAGAATCTACAATAAACTTCCGAACCATCTTCCGTTCAGACGCCGTGTCGTTTCCAACACCTGTTCCGTTGGATAAAGTTCCATCTTCTTTATAACGGAAGTAGTAGCCTGGAACTAGTTTATCAAAGCTATGCTCACTCACTGCATACACATGATTATAAACCACGTCCATTACCATACGAAGCTGCTTGTCATGAAGCGTTTGAATCATTTGTTTAAGCTCAATAATTCTCGTCTTAGGATTATATGGATTTGTTGAATAGGAACCTTCTGGGACGTTGTAATTTTTTGGATCATATCCCCAGTTAAACTGCGGCTCGTTTAATTTCGTTTCATCCACCGTACGATAATCGTAAATAGGCAGGAACTGAACGTGCGTCACACCTAAATCTTTAATATGACTGAGTCCTGTTTTTACTCCATTTGGTCCTTTCGTATTCCACTCCGCTACGCCTAGATATTTTCCTTTATTTTTGATACCGCTCTCTTTTTGAGACGATAAATCTCGTACGTGCAGTTCATAGATAATCGCATCTTCTGGATTTTTAAATTTCGGCTTATTTGCACTCCACTTTCTCGGATTTGTCTTAGCCAAATCTACGACAACTCCGCGATCTCCATTCACCGTTGTTGCTCGTACATATGGATCAACCGCTTCGTTCCAGCTGTTCCCAATTTTTACTTTGTACGTATAAATTAGTTCATCTTGATTTCCTTTTAACTCCGCTTTCCACGTTCCTTTTTCACTTTTAGTCATAGAAATTTCTTTTACAGCTTTGGAGTTCCATGACGAATAAATCACTAGCTTGGCTTCGCTTGCAGTTGGAGCCCATACGCGAAAATTTGTTTGTTTCTTAGAATACGTGTTTCCTAAATCGTTTCCGCTATATGCATACTTTTCGTCAAATTCTTTCGTGCGAACGACATTTCCATTGACTACATCAGCTGAGCCGTAGCCTTTTTGCTTAACTTTATACGTTTTTGTAACGTCCAAAGGCTGTTTTGTTATGATTTTAACTTTAGTAGTAGCAGCGTCTTCTCCCTCTTTATAAGGTATCACTTTCTCAATTTGAGCTCCGTCAATTTCAATGTCTCCTACACTCTTAGAAGAGTCAAACGGCACGTTTGTTTCTAAGGTGATTTGATTAAATGTATCCATAGTCGCTTTCGTGATTTTCCGAGTGATATCTACTCCTGCTCTATCATAATAAATTCGATTTTGTCCTTGAACAATCCATACTTCTACATTCCCATCTTTACCAACCTTGGTAATAAAGCGGTCTCCTCCGTCTTTATTTTCCCAATCGCTGTCACTAGTAGAATGGCGTACAATAAAACCAATTTTGTCAAATAAATTGCCACTTCCACTGTTAATGGCGTAAGTCGCTCTCTTCCCAAAATTCGTGTCTTCCGTAAATTCGATTTGCTTGCCTTCTTTTTCATCACCGGGCCATGTCCAAATGTTCCACCCGCTGTAATCTCCGTCGTACCGATGATAATTTAAGGTAACGTTTACTTTATCAAACTTCGGTAAATCTCGGTATTCACCGTCAGGAGGAGACGTATATGTATGTTCATCTCCACTTTTCACCCACACTTCTCCTTCACCGTTCTCCACCGAAACGAAGCGGTCTCCTCCATCTTTTTCCCACGACTCTGTTCGAACAATAAAACCTACTTTGTCATAAGTACCGGGTAATTCAACTTCCGCTACTTTTCCAAATTGATCTTCCCCTGTAAATGCGTAAGGCTTCCCTTCTCCTCCTTCAGGAAAAACCCATAATCCCCATTCCTTTGTATCATTTGGAGCAGGCTGATAGTGAATCGTGATTTTTGTTGCGTCTGCTGCAGATGCAAACGATTGCATAAATGGGCTAAAAAAAGAGCTTACTAGTAAGAGTAAAGCCGTCAGTACCATTGCATATTTAGTCCAACTACGTTTCAATGAAAACCCTCCCGTAAAATAAAGTACGTACACATTTTTCACTATAACCTTTTTTGAAAGCGTTATCATAAGTATTTTTTCCTATTTTATGTGGATAAAGAAAAAAAATCCATAGTTAACAATGTTAACTACGGATGACGTATCTCTTTTACACTTCTGCTGTTTCAGGTGAGATGGTTTGATCGTTGTATACGTTTGTATCTAGCTCTTTTGTTAATTTACTAGTGACGACTCCGGCTGTCATGCTTCCACTTACATTAAGCGCCGTACGCCCCATATCAATCAATGGCTCTACTGAAATTAATAAGCCTGCTAGCGCTACGGGCAAATTCATAGAAGATAATACAAGTAAAGCCGCAAATGTCGCTCCTCCGCCAACGCCTGCTACGCCAAACGAACTAATTGCTACAATGGCAATCAACGTGAAAATAAATGAAGGCGTTAAGGGATCAATACCTACCGTTGGTGCAATCATAACGGCTAACATAGCTGGATATATTCCAGCGCATCCGTTTTGACCAATTGTAAGACCAAATGAACCTGCGAAATTCGCAATTCCTTCTGGAACCCCTAGCTGTCTTGTTTGTGTATTAACATTCAAAGGTAATGCTCCAGCACTTGTACGGGAAGTAAAGGCAAAAGCCAATACAGGAAATACTTTCTTAACATATGTGATCGGATTTACACCGATGATTGTTAGAATAACTAAGTGAACAATAAACATAGCTGCCAATGCGACATATGATGCTACAACAAATTTTCCAAGTTTAACAATTGCATCAATATCACTCGTTGCTACTGTTTTGGTCATAATTGCAAGTACCCCATAAGGAGTTAAACGAAGAATTAGCGTCACTACACGCATTACAATGGCATAAAGCGTATCAATAATTTTTGAAAATAACGCCGCTTCCTCAGCCTTTTTACGCTTCACGCCTAAATACGCAATTCCAACAAATGCCGCAAAGATGACAACGCCAATCGTGGAAGTTGAACGTGCGCCTGTTAAATCAAGAAACGGGTTAGCAGGCAATAATTCTACTACTTGCTGTGGGATTGTTTTTGCTTCTAAACTAGATAAATTGTTTTCTAAGTCCTCTCCACGCTGAAGTTCCGCTTCCCCTTTTGTGATTTGGACAGATTCTAAATTAAAGCTCGTTGTTGTAAAAATACCAATTGCAGCTGCTATCGCTGTTGTGACAAGCAAAATCCCAATAATTAAACTACTAATCTTTCCAATATTGCTCGTCAATTTTAAGCGAGTGAATGCCGCTACAATCGATACAAATACAAGCGGCATAACAATCATTTGCAGAAACTTAACATATCCGCTTCCTACAATGCTAAACCAATCGGCGGTCGTCATCGTTACTTCATGAGTCGGACCATACACCCACTGAAGAGCAAAGCCAAAAATAATCCCTAGTCCAAGCGCTGTAAACACACGCTTTGAAAATGATACATGCTTTTTCTGCATCATAAACAGCCCCGCAAGCAATGCGAGCATAATGAGGATGTTTAGGATGACTAATAAGTTATTCATAGATGTTCCCCCTGTAATTTTTTCCATAAATCATGTCTCTATTACTTATAATATAACAATACCAATAAGTCAACTAGGTTTTATATTTTTTCCTGAAGACAGTTTTTTTGAATAAGTTTGACAAAACAAAAAAAAGCTAAGAATTTTCCTTAGCTTTCTATTTTACGCTTGTATGTACTTCAGTGGTCTTTTGCTCCGTTACCAGAGATGGCCTTTCTTTCATCAGACCGGATGTACTACAATTCATATATAGGATTACATTTCATATAATTCATTTAGCCATTTTACAAACAAATGTCTGGGTAATTCTAGTTCGTGAAGCTCGACATATTGAATATCAGATAGCGTCGTCCCTCTAGCCATATAAAAGTACCACTGCCAGCCAATATCTTTAGCAATGGCATAGGATTTAGCTAGATCTTGTCTATTATCTGTCTGCTGCATATCATTCATCCACTGCGTTTCATCCGCTTCATACTCATAATAATGGAGAGTATATTTATCACACCAATACGTAAGGTCCTGATGGGAAAACGGATTTTCTCCGTCACATACTTGAAGCAATAGCATTCTTAAATTTTCCGGTGTATACGGTAATATAATTTTTTGATCTGCACGTCTCATTTTGCTACCTTCCTGACATGTTCGTTTCTTTTATTACATCATGTACAGCTGCGTTTAGCAATAAGAAATGGATGACGTTTTCATTACTTTTCGTTTACAACATTTCATTTGCTTGCAAAAACCGCCGTATCTTCGACATACAGAGGGAGTCGGATTTTAACAATCGTCCCTTTGTTCTGCTCACTCTCAATCTGCAGGGTACCGTGATGATCATGAATAATTTTGGAGCTAATTGTTAATCCAAGCCCCATTCCTTTTTCTTTTAAAGTAAAAAACGGTTCTCCTATATGTTCTAGACGGTCTTTAGAAATTCCTACTCCTTCATCTCTAACTTCTATAAAAATATAGTTATCCTGCACTGTTTTGATTGTAATGTAAATATTTCCAGGCCTATTCATGGCTTCAATTGCGTTTTTAAAAACATTAAGTAATACTTGAATAAGGTGATTTTTATTTCCATACACACTAGCGTTATTTGTTTGTTCATCGTATAAGAAGTTAATGTTTTTCAATAAAGCTTCATGGGAAGTTAAACTCATTACATACTTAACCGCTTCTGTAAGAGAAAACACGCGAAAATGTTCACTTTCAGGTTTTGACAAAAGGAGCATTTCACTGACAATACCATTAATTCGTTCCAGCTCATCAAGCATGATGTTAGCATACCCTATTGCGGATCGGTCTGTTTCTTTCATGAGCTGAACAAACCCTTTAATACTCGTAAGCGGATTTCTAATTTCATGAGCAATTCCAGCAGCTAATTCGCCTACTACAGAGAGCTTTTCCTTTTTTATGAGAAGCGCTTCTGCAAGCTTTTGCTGAGTGATATCTCGTCCAATCGTGATAAGAGCTTTTCTTGAGCCATCATCAAAAAACACAGGTACTTTAATAACATCAAATGTTTTGACCTCGCCGTTTGGTATTTCAAATGCTTCTTCCGTGCGTACCTTTTCCTTTTTTCTCCATGCTTCTTCATCCGATGAAATACAGTGTAAGAAAGCGGCTTGAAAGAAAGGCACAAGTTCCCCAAGTTCTGCATCGGTTTTACCCCTGTAATCAATACCCTTTAAATGATAAAGTTCTCTTCCAAAATCATTCACCGCCACCCATTTGCCAGCTCCATCTTTAAAACAAATAAAATCTGGCATTGAATTTATTAATGTAGCAAGCTGATATTGTTCATCAGACACCTGGGTATGAATCGAACGCTTATGAAGTAAATAAAACGTGCCAGCCGTTACGCCCACTAGTAAACTATCTTTTATCAAACTGCTAAGAGCATATGCTCCTTTAAAAAATGCCATTGTTTGAAAGACGATGTACACCCCTACAAGCAGAAGACCCGCTACCGCCGCTGCTTTTCGTACACCCTCCCTATTTTTTATCAATATTTCCCACCAGCCTTTGCTTTTTACGTGAATACTCTCTATGTTTCATCAATTAAGTTCTGAATATTCTTCTTACTTTTAAACTAGTTTACCTTATTTTTTTATTCTTATCTAATACCTTTTTTTATTACTTTTGACACAGTTTCTTTTATCCTCTTTAGTTGTTTCCGCATTTTCATTTTATTTGAGTTATTTTCTCTATCAAAATAGGAATTTAGATACGGAATATCCTGGAACATTTAGGTAATAATACTCTTTTTTGTATTTTCTTAATATTGTAAATTCGAGTAGTACCAACTACATCGATAAATTTAGGGGGATTTTAATGAAAAAAACCGTGATTTCTTTGGCTGTAGCAACAAGTTTGACTTTATCTTTTACAAGTGTACAAGCTTCTACTTCTGCAAATGCTTCTCACCATCAAAGTTCTGAACAAAAAGTATTAAAAAAAATCAACGCTGAGAAAATTTATCAAGACATTGCGTATCTCTCAAAAAAACCTCGTGTGGCAGGAACTGAAGCTGAACGCGAAGCTGCTACATTTGTTCAAAAGCGTTTGTCTAAACTAGGCTATGAGAGCGCAGTAGAGCCTTTTACCTTTACCGGTTACACACCAGCAGCTAGTTTTTCACTAAGCGTAAACGGTACCAGCTACTCTCCGACAACTTTTACTTATAGCACCAATGGAAATGTCACTGCTGAAATTGTAGATGGAGGGCTGGGTACAAAAGATAATTTAGCAAACAAAGATGTGACAGGTAAAATTGTATTAGTTCAGCGAGGCACTATTACTTTTGGTGAAAAAGTATTAAATGCTGCTGAAAAAGGAGCTGCAGCCGTCATTATTTTTAATAATACAGACGGTGAGCTAAACGGAACGCTTGGCGGCGCTAATGATAACTACATTCCGTCTCTTGCTGTTACCAAAGAAGAAGGTGACAAGGTTCTTACTTCTATTCAAAAAGGCGAAAAGCCTTCAGGTACAGTAAAAATTGAAGGAGCTGTCGTAAGTGAGCGAACATCTTATAATGTAACCGCTACTAAACCTTCTACTTTTAAGAAAAAAGGAACAAATGATATTATTGTAGTAGGTGCTCATCATGATTCTGTAGCCGGAGCGCCTGGGGCAAATGACGATGCTTCTGGAACAGCAATGGTGCTTGAATTAGCTCGCGTATTTAAAACTCTTCCTACTGATACAGAACTGCGATTTGTCACATTCGGAGCTGAAGAAGTAGGCTTACTAGGATCCGAGCATTATGTTAGTGAGCTATCTGAAGATGAGAAAAATCGTATTGTTGGAATGTTTAATTTAGACATGGTAGGAAGTCAAGATGCGGGAGATTTGGTGATGAATACAGCTGATGGAACACCAAATCTTGTCACAGAATTAGCTCAAGCTTCAAGTACAAGATTAAATGGAGCACCTACGCCATTCCAAGCTGGCGGCCGCAGTGATCACGTTCCGTTTGCAGAAGCAGGAATACCGGCTGCTCTATTTATTCACAGTCCGTCTGAACCTTGGTATCATACGCCTGAAGATAACCTTGATAAAATAAGCAAAGAAAAACTTCAAGATGTGGCTGAGATTGTTGGAACAGCTATTTACGATCGTTCCCGTCCCGACCAACAAGGTTCTTCAGTTAAAAAGAAAGCAACATTTAAAGCTCCTCATCTTTATCACGAGCAAGATGTTAAGTAAGAATCTGTCCCTGTTATTCATACATGATCAAAAAAAGAGATGTTTATGCATCTCTTTTTTTGATAAGCAGATTTCTCAAGGTTTTAAATCCATTATGCTACAATTATTATAGAGGAACCTCATTTATTACTTACATAAAAATTTTGAACAAACGAGGTGTATTTTTTGGATTTTACGGTAGACCATTCAATTCTTTTACTATCTATTCTCCTTTTCATAGGGGTACTTACTGCAAAGTTCTCTACTCGCCTTGGAGTCCCTTCGCTTGTACTCTTTATTATTGTAGGAATGGTTGTTAGCCAATACATCTACTTTGACAATGCTCTTTTAACACAAGGATTCGGAATATTAGCGCTTATCATTATTCTTTTTGATGGGGGCGTGCAGACCAAATGGAAAGATGTTAAACGCGTTGTTCGCCCTTCCGTTTCATTAGCTACTTTCGGAGTCCTCATTACGACAGTTTTAACAGGTGTACTTGCCAAATATATTTTAGGTGTTACTTGGCTTGAAGGCTTTTTATTTGGGGCAATCGTTGGCTCTACAGATGCTGCAGCCGTGTTTTCTGTACTAGGGACACAGAATATCCGCCAAAAATTAAACTCCACGCTAGAGGCAGAATCTGGTTCCAATGATCCGATGGCCATCTTCTTAACCGTTTCTATTATTGAATTAATTCAACATCCAGACTCTCCTATCCTCTCGTTAATCCTTAATTTCTTTTGGCAAATGGGAATCGGGCTGGTACTTGGTTTAGTACTCGGAAAAGCAGCAGTGTGGATTATTAATCGAATTAATTTAGATTCTTCAGGTCTTTACCCTGTGCTTACATTGTCATTAGCCGCCTTAACCTATGGAATTTCCACATTTGTAGAAGCAAGCGGTCTACTTGCTGTATATGTAATGGCAGTGGTAGTAGGGAATGCAGATCTAACTTATCGTCACACAATTGTCCGCTTTAACGAAGGTTTTGCATGGATGATGCAAATTTTAATGTTTATTTTACTCGGCCTTCTTGTCTTTCCTAATCAACTGCTAGATATCATTTGGCAGGGTATACTGTTATCTCTTTTACTTATGTTTGTCGCTCGTCCACTCGGCGTATTTCTTTCGATGATGTTTGCTAAATACTCATCCAAAGAAAAACTGTTTATTTCTTGGGCCGGTTTAAAAGGAGCTGTTCCAATTGTATTGGCTACTTATCCTATGATGGCAGGTTTGGAGAACAGCACGCTCATTTTTAACGTCGTTTTCTTTGTTGTTTTAACTTCCGCTCTTCTTCAAGGAGCAACAATCGCTCCTTTAGCCAAATTTCTAAACCTTTCTCAAGGTGAAAAAGAGACGGTTCCTCACAGTCTCGAGCTTGTTTCGATGGGCAAAACAAAAAATGAAATGATTGAGTTGAAGCTCGTGGAACATGCAGATATATCAGGAAAATCGCTTGAAGAACTTCACCTCCCTGAAGACATTTTAGTGACTGCTGTTATTCGAGATGATAAACTACTTACCCCTAGAGGAAATACACAAATTTTTGCAGGTGATACATTATATATTCTTATTTCGAAGAAAAAACGGGATAAAGTAAAAGCATTTTTCCAAAAAAATACGTCTGATGGGGACGAAAGAGAAGGAAAAACCAGTTAAAAAATTGGTTAAAGTCTTTACGAGAAAAACAGCACCCGATTATTGAACGGAGTGCTGTTTTTGCTGTTGCATCAAATAAAGAGATTTATAATTGGGGTGATGTTTTAAAAGTTCTGAGACCGTTACAAATTTATACCCCTCTTCCTTTAACTTCGGCAAAATTTGTTTTAATGCTTCAATGGTTTGGGTTCGATCTCCTCCCGTATCATGAAACAATACAATATCTCCTGACCTGGCATGGTTAAGCACTTGACTTACAATTTTACCTACGCCTGGATTTCTCCAATCAAATGTATCTTGATGCCAAGACCAAAGAATAATGGTATACTGCTGATTTTTAGCAGCTTTTACTACCCGATCGTCATAATAGCCAGTAGGTGGACGAAACAGGTAAGGTTTTATTCCTGTAATAGCTTGTATACGTTCATCCGCTTTTTCAATTTCTTGTTCAATTCTCTCTACTTCCTGGCCCCTTACTTTCAAATGGCTATATGTATGATTAGCAAGTTCATGCCCTTCACGAACTTCTCTTTGAGCAAGCTTGGGAAACGATGTTACTCGATCGCCGACTACAAAAAAAGTTGCTTTGGCACCGTACTCTTGCAATAAATTCAAAATGGTCGGCGTATATTTAGGATCTGGTCCATCATCAAATGTAAGCGCAATTAACTTCTCGTCTTTCATGGGAACTTCCCACACGATATCTCCTTTTTTTTCATAATAAAATCTGCTCTTCTTTGCAGCATCCGCCTGAATACCATAGAAATTAATGGAAACAATAATGATAATTGACAAGCACCATTTCACTCAATGACCTCCTTTTTTGTCTAGGTGTGATTCATGCGTATTGTCAATAAACGCTTTGATACCAACTGCAAATAATCGTTCATCACCCAAACACACGCGCTGTTGACGGCGATTAGCTGCAGAAGTTGATTTACGGTTTTTCATAGTCTTCTCTCCATTACTAATTGATTGTATTTTTAGCTTTACCAAAAAGTCAAAAATAAACCTACGGGTTCTAACATGGCGAAAACATTTTTTTATAGTAACTACACGCTGTCTAGCGTTTTGAATAGGAGATATATACATGCGAAAATTTTATTTAGCGCTTCTGTTAATGATAAGCATAACCATGGTTATACTGCCTTCTGTTAAAGCAGTCAGTGAAAGCAATAAGGAACATCAGCAGCTCACCGTAAGCGAACAAGGATATTCTCTTTCATTGCCCAATGAATATACGCTTCAAAAAGAAGAGGATGGAAAAGATATTCTTTTTTCAACCAAGACTCCCTATACGTGGATGCGAATTGAAGTCCTTTCCGGGAAAGAAAGTACAAGCAAATCATATCTAGATCGTTCAAAAAAATTGTTTGATGACCAGTTTGGAAAATCGTTAAAAATTTCTTCTGCATCCCCATTTCTTCAACCTGTTGTGTTTGCATCTACATCAGGGAGCAAAAAAGAAACGGCAAAGCTGTATGTACTGAGAGAAACAAAGGGGCACCCTGCTTTAAAAATCACGATGGTTACAGCTAAAAATTCTGATGATGAAAAAAAGTTAATTTCAATTGTAAACTCAGTAAAAACGCATGAATGAAAATAGATAAGGAAGCCAGCTATGAAAAAAAAGATATTTCTTGTTTGCTTTATATGTTTGATGAGTGGCTGCTCAACTGCTTTTCGTGAAGAGCTTATTAACACACAAGAAGAAATTCCAAAAGAACGCTTACCACAGCAAAAGTTCACCTATCCTTACAAAGGAAGCAGCAGAACAGATGCGGGTTATCTTAAAAGAAGCACCAATCAAAACTATACGCTTTACGTACTAGAAGGATACGAGTTTACAGAAGAAGAGCCACGAAAAGATGTCATTTACAACAAAAAAAATGATGCTTTGTGGATGCGGATTGAAGTGTTTCCCTCAAATAAAAGTGTAAAGGAGCTCAATAAAGAAACAAAAAAAATTTTAAGAGCTGGCTTTTCAGAAGTGGCTTCCCTTGATACGCACCTCATTCACCATAACTTAGAGATAGAAGCTGCGTACAAAGCATCAGATGATAAAAGTAACGCATACGGTTTTCTCGTTCGAAAGCAAAATCATCACCCTACTTTCCGGTTAACGATCTTTGCTCCTAAATCTGAAAGAGATTTAACTCCGTTTTTAGAAATGGCGAGAACGCTTCAAAATGCATAAAACAGAGAAAAAGTCGGTTTACAAAGTGTGTAAACCGACTTTTTTTATTTCATATCTAATAGTTTAGTTTTTAAATCTTTTTCCATTTGATACAGCTCTGATTCTGCCTCGGTACGCTTCGTACGTCCTTCTTCTTGTATCTTTAGCACTTCTTCTAACGTGGTAATCAAATCGGACTGCGTTTTTTTCAATGTTTCGATATCGACAATCCCCGCCTCGTTTTCACGAGCTACTTCAATCGTGTTCTGCTTGAGCAGCTCTGAATTTTTAGTAAGCAAGTCGTTTGTTGTCTTAGATACTTGCTTTTGGGCTTCCATTGCTTTCTTTTGGCGTAATAAAGTGGTTGCGATTACTACTTGATTTTTCCAAAGGGGAATAGCTGTTAAAATAGAGCTTTGAATTTTTTCAACAAGGGTCTGATTGACTTCTTGAATTAATCGAATCTGCGGTGCACTTTGAATGGCAATTTGACGGCTCAGTTTTAAATCATGCACTCGTTTTTCTAGCCTATTGATAAATTGATTTAAATCATTGACCTCCTGAGCCATCAAGTAGTCATTTTTTTGAGATGCTGTTTGCTGAAGCTGGGGCAGCGTTTCATTCTGCAGCGCCACTAACTTGTATTCTGCCGCTGCAATGTAGACGTTAAGCGCCTCGTAAAACTGTTTGTTTTTATCATATAAGCTATCTAGCATCGTAATGTCTCGATACAGCATTTGTTTTGAGCGCTCTAACTTATCTGCAATTTTATCAATTTCAACATTAATGCTTTGATATTTTGTTAATAAATTTTGAATAGGCCTAGAGACTCCTGAAAACAATCGACCGATAACTCCTTTTTTCTTTGCAGAAAAATCATCGGGATTCACTTGGCGAATCTTACTCATTAAATCTCCTATAACGTCTCCTACTGGTCCCGTATCTTTCGTTTGCACATGCTGTAGCACAGATTGAGAAAACTGAGATAGTTCTGACTGAGCTGCTACCCCGTACTGTAAGATAGCCTGCTGATTTTTATAATCAATTTGATTTGCGATTTTCTGTGCTTTTTCCTGATATTCCGGTGTCAAATCATCGTATGTGTTTCTTTTTGCAGCGCGAGAGTCCGATTGTACCTGCGGGGTAGGCGACGCAAAAGGATCATCAAGCAGCGCATCTAACGATTGATTTTGATTATATTCTTTCATTATAAAATCCCATCCTTTGCATTTACGTTACTTTGTGCGATTAGTAGCTGTCGGTATATACGGCTGCTCTTCTTCAAATGCTTGTTTTAGCACTTTAAGCTCTACATCTAATGTCAGCTTATCTTGTGAAAGAGCATTTGTTAATAAATGCTCATACTTCCCTGATAACCCGCGCAGCATGTCTTCCGCTTCATGAAGACTTTCTTTGACTTCTATGCTTTTCGTTGGTTTTGATAATAAAAACATATACCTTTCAATGACGGTAACCGTTGATTGTAAGTAGTTCGTAAAAAAGGGCTGAACATCTTTATAACGTGCGGGCTCTTTTTCTACCATTTCAATGATGCTTTTACCTACTTTGTATAGTTTAGAAAGTTCTGTCCACATATGAACAGACCGAATTTTAAAACGATAGCTTCCAATGGTTCTTAATTGCTTTCTTGCCTCTTTTACTTGATGACGAACGTATGCAATTTCTTCTCTATACGGATTTTGATAATGACGTCGAGCACTGCTTATAATAAAGAACAGGCTCATCACGACCATTACTCCTATACTAATGCCAAAGGATTGAATCATCGTGGTACTAAATCCAAAATAGCTGACCGGAACGGCTACTGCTCCTGTTACCCAAATGGCAAGAATCTTTTTTATGATTCGAACGACTTTCATCGCTTTCACTCCTATCTCAAATGTGACCGAACTTTTAAACGTATACATATTATACCATTGTCTTCCCGTCTCTTAAAACGATTACTGTTATAATTTATATACGGATAAAACCTTTAAAGGTTTCACAAAACAAAAAAACAGGCAGCTATTAAAAGCTGCCTGTTTTTTATTGATCTTCGCGCTTGTTGTAATCATACTTCGAGCGTTCAATTGGTTTGAACCCTTCTGGTGTATGAAAGCGGAGTAAATCTCCGTAAACAAGTTTATCTGATAGTTCTAGCTTTTTCTTAACTAGTTCATCATACTTATCGTACTGTTTCGCTTCCTTATCTGAAAGCTGCTTGCCCGTTGCATTGTCATACACTTTCTGGTCAACTTTTGTTATCTTAGGTGTAACAAAGTCACCGTTACGGAAAGGCACAACTTGCTGATGTTCTTTTGATAATAAGTCTGTACCAAAGTCAATATAGTCTTTTGTATCAAGACCTAATAAATGCATCACTGTTGGACGAACATCTACGTCTCCACCATACGTATGATTTACGCCGCCTTTAAGGCCTGGTGAAGTAATAAATAATGGTACGCGCTGCAGCTGAGCTTGTTCAAAATCATTGATGTTTTTACCCATTACTTTGCCCATTGCACGCTTATGGTTTTCAGAAATACCGTAGTGGTCACCGTACATCACGACCATCGTATTGTCTGCTAAGCCAGAGGCCTGTAAATCCTCAAAGAATTGCTTGATTGATTCATCTAAATAACGAGCCGTTTGGAAGTATTGGTCAACTGACTTATCTCCCGTATTGTGAGGTCCAATCGTTTGGTCTTCCTTATCTAGCGGATAAGGGAAGTGGTTTGATAACGTAATGAACTTCGCGCTAAATGGCTGCTTTAAGCCTTTTAGGTACGGCATTGATTCTTTAAAGAATGGTTTATCTTTTAAACCATAGTTCAGCGTATCTTCGTCTGACATATTGTAATAAGCTGAATCAAAGAATTTTTCTACACCCATTGATTTATACATTTCGTCACGGTTCCAGAACGATTTTCCATTTCCATGGAACACAGATGTTGTATAGCCTTGCTGATCTAGAATACCAGACAGCGACTGATAGGTGTTATTTGCTTTTGTTGTAAATACAGAACCTTGAGGTAAGCCGAATAATGAGTTCTCCATCATGAATTCAGCATCTGACGTTTTACCTTGCCCTGTTTGATGGAAGAAGTTATCGAAATACATTGTGTTCTGATCTTTTAATAGTGAATTTAAGAATGGCGTTACTTCTTCACCATTTAACTTATAACCAATCATAAATGACTGAAGTGACTCTAATGAAATATAGATGACGTTTTTGCCTTTTGCTTGACCGAAATATTCTTTGTTCGGCTCAGCATATGTTGCTTTTGCATAGTTCTCTACCTCAGCCACATCACTGCTATCTGCTAGCGCGCGCTGTGCTGAAGATTTCGAGCTCTGGATGATGTCATAGATCGTATAGTTATACGTTCCTAAATATTTCACTAAATAGTTGCGGTCAAATGTTCTTGTTAATAGTTGAGGACGATCCATTTCCGCTAGTGCGATGTTGGCACTTAAGAATAAAATCCCTGATAAAAATACACCTGTCACAGTACGTCGACTAATCGTTGCTGGTAAGTCAACTTTTTTCCATAGTACTAAAACTAAAAGAATAAAGAAATCTGTAAAGTATAAAATATCAGTTGGGCTAATTAAAGCCATGGCACTGCCGCCTAATTGACCAAAGTTGTTTGACTGAGTCAATACAGGAACAGTAATAAAATCATTAAAGAAGCGATAGTACACTACATTTGCGTACAGGATGAATGAAAGTAAAAAATTCATTCCAAGCAGTGCTCGTACTTTTCCGCGCCCTTTAAATAGTAGTGCAATGGCAAAAAAGAAAATTGCCGAACCAATTGGGTTTATGAAAAGTAAGAACTTTTGCATAAAATTATCTAACCCTAAGTTAAATTCGATACGATAAACGGTATACGTTTTAATCCAAAACAACAAAACTGCAATTAGAAATAACGGCAGCTGTTTCGAAAAAATATTTTTACCGTTTGTCATGAGCTGTTTCATATTCCCACCTCTGTCTCTATTGAAATTTAAGCTCACTTTTATTTTTATAGTAAATGTAAAAAGAAATCTCTCTTACAAAAAATGTAAGAGAGCTAATCTGTTCTTTCACATTTTAACTCTTTAAAAAAAATTGTCAACACCGCTACGTATAATTTTCACCAAACGTGAGAAAATAACTACTTTCTTATTCCCAGCTATATCGGCTTTCAAACACAAATGTTTCCTATGCTTTTTTCTTCTCACTATTTAATACGGACAGCTTCTCTTTAAGTTTCACTATTTTATATTTATTTTTTATTTTGTCCACTATACATATAAATTTAACACTTGCCTTAGTTTTCCTTCTCCTTTACAAGAGAATGCATAAAAGCACTTGTGAATATTTGTTATATCAATACCTCTTATTTTCTTTTCTTTCTACAGTAAACCACATATTTTGAGTTATTTCTTTCTTTAAATTTGAAAAAAATGTGTCAGTTTGCATCGAAAATTTTTATTTTTTTACCTTTTTGTTTATAATATAAATTATAAATATTATTTGAAATTTCAGATCTCTTTAACGTCTGATCTAGAAAGTGCATTTTTTATATAAAATTGGAATGAGTATGGGCTATGCATGCTTGTATACCTAGAAGTTTAAACGTCTTACATTTTTATAAAGGAGAAAAAATGAAAGAATGTATTGTTTTCATTACAAATATTATTAATGTATTGCACGACGGATTAATTTATATTTTTTATTTACTAGGATTTTCTCTTTCAGATAAAGAACTTCACTTCTGGATTATTGGTATTATTGGACTTCTCACGTTTTTAAGCGTTTATATGATCTTTAAATTATTGTCAAAGTGGAAATTTAGTATTACAGCTATTTCTTTTATCTATACCCTTACCGTTATGCTTGTCTTAGTTTTTGCCATTGAAATTCAGCAAGGAATTACCACTCGGGGCAATATGGAATTTGATGATGCCATAGCAGGTTTATGGGGGTTTTTAGTCTTTTTTAGTATTTATATCGCCTTTGCTTCTTTTTTTCTTTTATCCAAGAAGTTATTGTCTTCGAATAAGGAGAAAAAGATAAAAAACGAGGCCCCTACTCGGAGCCAAAGGCACGTGAATTAATTTCATTTGAGTTTCAAAACAACTTGATGAATTCGTATTCGATTATATCGTTGAACCAAGATAAACGGTACGTTTGCGACAATCGCATAAATAACCATCCAAACACCTATAGAAGGAGAGTTCCATATAAAAAAAAGAATAGAAGGAAGTATGCTGATCCAGTGAGTTAACTCTGCTCGATTTGTTTCTATTAAAAAAAGCTGTGCATATTCCTTCGTTCTACTCTCCCATTTCTTTTTATAAAATCCTCGTTTAAATAGCTTTCCTGCATCAGGAAGCCACGTTTTCCATCGGTGCACCCCGAATTTTTTATATATCCCAACTGTTTCCCACCTTTGAACCTTAAACAGTGCAAGGTCCTTCTTTAAATAAAAGGCAGAAATTTTTGTGCATCTGTAGGCGATGAACATGTGAATCACAAACCATGCCATGATATTAATTAAGAGCTGAGCACCTGTCATTTTATCACTTTCTTCTTTTTTTCTTCTTCTATAGATATGCTGCGTTCTTTCCATTTAACTTGCTTTCTCACCGCCGTTTGGACGAAAGACCATACGAATAGACCCAGAAAAAACAGTATATGAATAGGAAATAAGCACAAAGAAAAAAAGGTAAACGAACCTATTTTTCTTAAGCTATTAAATAAGAGGCTTACATAGCAAACATAGCTGCTGATTGCCAAGCCTGCATGTTGATTCCATAGAGTCGGTAAAAAAAGGATATAATTAATCATGCTAGTAAGCCACAAGCTTACTAGAAATAAATAAATGGCTTCCGTTTTCCCCGCACCTGAAGCAAAACTTTTACTCCACCCTCTTATAAGGCTTTTCATACCATTTGGATACATGCGCATGGAAAGAGCTCCCTGTCCACTCATACACGTAATAAATTCACCTTGTTTGTTCATTTTCTCAACCAGTGCCATATTTTCAACCACTTCTTTTTTTATCCCTTCGTGGCCTCCGCTTTGAAAGTAGGAGGCTGCGCTGCAAAGCAAGCACTGCCCGAAACCGACAGAAGGACTTTTCCAATTTTTAAAGGGGTGAAACGCGCCAATCGATGCAAACGTAACATAGTGAAATAAAGCAGAAAGCATTTCATAAGGCCTCTTAACAAGGTGATAAGGATGAACCGACAGCACACCCCCTTGCTGTTGATAATAGAAAAATACTTTTTCAATTCCGTCTTTCTCTACTGTAATATCAGCATCTAAAAACAAAAGCACCGAGCCTTTTGCTTCTCGTGCTCCATTCCAGCATGCCCATGACTTTCCTAGCCACCCAGCTGGAAGTGCGCCCGGTTGCACTACTTTTACGCCAAATGCTTTGGCTACCCTCTCAGTATTATCTGTTGAGCTGTCATCTACAACAATCACTTCAAAGTCAGCGTTCCGTAACTGGAGTGACTGCAATAAAAAGGTAAGGTTTCTTTCTTCATTTCTAGCTGGAATAATAATGGACAAACATGACATATTGTTTCTTACTATTTTTACACGTTTAAATGTAGGGATAGTGATGACAAGCGTAGCTGTCAAGACAAGAGCAACCAGTAAAAAAGACATCCTTTTCTCCTTTCCTTCACGTATGAAAATTAGCGAACTGGACAAAATAAAAAGTTGTAGACCTATTTTTATTTTGCGTGAAGTCATTTTATACACATTGTTGACAACTCGCTTTTGTTTTATAAGGAGGAAAAAGATGAAAAAGAAAGTAATTGTTGTAGGCGCAGGTTTAGGTGGTCTGTCAGCTGCTATTCGTCTGTCAGCTGATGGATATGATGTAACAGTCGTTGAAAAAAGCGAGCGAATTGGCGGTAAGTTAAATATTCGCAGCGGCAAAGGATTTTCTTTCGATACAGGACCTTCTATTTTAACGATGCCGTGGGTGCTAGAGCAGCTGTTTGATAGTGCAAGCCGCAATATCCACGACTACTTAACAATAGAACGAATTGAGCCTCAGTGGAGAACTTTTTTCCAAGATGGAACACAAATTGATTTAACCAGTGACCTTCCTCGCATGCTTCAGCAGCTTCAAGAACTTGCTCCAGAAGACATTGAAGGTTTTTTTGACTATTTATCTTATGCAAATAAAATGTATGAATCGAACTTAAAAAGTTTTTATAAAAAAAGTTTATCTGGACTGCATGATTTACGAACGATGCACACGGTAAAAGAACTGCTTCAAATGGATCCAATGAGATCTATGGATGCTACTACACGCAAATATTTTTCAAACAAACATTTGCGTCAATTGTTTAATTTTTTAATTATGTACATCGGTTCTTCTCCTTATCATGCACCGGCTGTATTAACACAGCTTGCTCACGTTCAACTAGGATTAGGTATTTATTACGTAAAAGGCGGAATGTACAAAATCGCTGAAGCGATGGATAAGCTTCTTCAAGAGCTTGGCGTCACTGTGCATCTAAATACGCCGGTAAAAGAAATCACAACAAGCGGAGCAAAGGCAACTGGGATTACACTAGAAAATGGCGAGAATCTATCAGCAGATATTGTGGTATCTAATCTAGAAGCAATTCCAACTTACCGCTATTTATTAAAAAATCATGCGCAGGCAGCTAAGCAAACTCAGCAGCTTGCTAAATTCGAGCCTACTGTTTCTGGCCTTGTTCTTTTATTAGGGGTTAACAAACAGTACAAGCAGCTTCAACATCATAATTTCTTCTTCTCAAAGGATCAGAAAGAAGAGTTTGATACAATCTTTAACAAAGGTCAAGTAGCCATGGATCCGACAATTTACATTGGCGTATCGTCTAAATCAGACCCTACGCAAGCTCCTGAAGGAAAAGAAAATCTGTTCGTTCTTACCCATGTACCTCCTTTAAAAGAAGGCGACGACTGGGCTGCATTAAAAGACCGCTACCGGGAAGTCATATTGAAAAAGCTTGAGGCAATGGGATTAGAAGACTTACGTTCAAGCATTGAGTTTGAATATACGTTTACTCCTAACGATATCCAAGAGCTTTACGGTGCTAACGGTGGGTCCATTTATGGCGTAGCAACTGACCGTAAGAAAAATGGAGGTTTTAAAATTCCGGCAAGAAGTCAGCTTCTTTCTAACCTTTATTTTGTGGGAGGCTCTACACACCCTGGAGGCGGCGTGCCAATGGTGATATTATCAGGTCAGCTTACAGCGGACGCAATTAATGAAGATTTTCAGATTCCTCGTATGCAAAAAGATATTGGATAATGAAAAAGTGCAGGAAATTCCTGCACTTTTTTTAAAAGTTCATTTTTGACTGTCCACCGTCTACGTTTAACGTAGCACCCACTATCCATGAAGCTTGAGAAGATGCTAAAAAAACAACGGCGTTTGCCACTTCTTCCGGCTCCCCAAAGCGCCCTGCTGGTATTTCGTTTTCAACAAACTGCTTAATCTTCTCCGGATTTTCATCCATTCTTTTTTTCCAATTACCCGTTTCATGCAAAATGCTTCCCGGCGCTACTCCATTTACACGAATTCCTTTAGAAATCATTTCATCTGCAAACGACTTTGTAAAGCTGATAAGCGCTGCTTTTGCGTTATTGTACGTGACTTTCCCTCCACTTTCTCTCCCGAAAATAGACGTCACATTAACGATTGCCGCATCTTTTGTCATACGAGCTGCTGCTAGCTTGCTCAAGTGAACAGCTGAAAAATAGTTAAGCTCCATCGCTTCTTTGAAAAGGGATAAATCTGTTTCCATTGCCTTGCTTCCATTACTTCCTCCAGCGTTATTAATTAAAATATCAATGCTTCCGAAGTCTTTAATGAATTTCTCGATTAATGCAACTCTGTCTGATTCGTTTGTTAGGTCTGCTGTATATGTACGTACGTTTTCTAATTTTGACTGTGCATCCTGTAGCGCTTCCTCTCCTCTTGCCGCAATTCCAACGTTTGCTCCTTCTTGAATAAACGAGGCAGCAATAGCTTTCCCAATTCCTTTTGACCCGCCGGTAATAAGTACATTTTTATTTTGCAACTGTAAATCCACACGTATCCCTCCACGTTAAATGATAATTACTATACTTTCTATCATAGCTCACTGCCTGTCAAAATTAAAATCATATACTGTTTTACCTTTTTACTCCTTTTAAACCGGTGCGTTTTATGGATACGTTCTTTGAATTTATTGTCAGAACTCTTAGCAAAAACAAGCCACGGCGTGATATAATGCTTTTTGGTGTAAATGTTTTCAAATTGGGGGTTTTTTAATGCAACAAATGTTTTCAACGTCTCAAAAAGTTAAGCAGTTCATTTTTATTTTATTTCCGATATTGGTCACCCAGTTTGGAATGTTTTCAATGACTTTTTTTGATACGATGATGTCAGGAAGGGTAAGTGCAGACGACTTGGCAGGGGTAGCGATTGGTTCAAGCTTATGGGTCCCTGTTTTTACAGGGCTAAGCGGAATTTTAATGTCTATTACGCCAATTGTTGCACAGCTTGTCGGAGCTAATCAAAAGAAAAAAGTTCCGTTCTCCGTCATTCAAGGGCTTTATGTCTCCATTTTAATGGCCGTTGTTATTATTTTAATCGGCTTTTTTGTTGTTGATCCTATTTTAAAAGGGATGAATTTAGAAGCAAACGTAATGCGCATTGCCAAACAGTATTTAATTGCTTTATCTTTTGGTATTATTCCGCTTTTTATTTATACGGTTTTACGAAACTTTATTGATGCTTTAGGGCAAACTCGTACGTCTATGCTTATCACCATTTTAGGGCTTCCGGTTAATGTAGCTTTAAACTATGTATTAATCTTCGGTAAGCTGGGCTTCCCACACTTGGGTGGAGTAGGCTCCGGTTATGCAACTGCCGTTACGTATTGGTGCATACTCATTGTATCCATTGTAATTATTCATAAAAAAGAACCTTTTTCTAACTTCAGTTTATTTAAGAGATTTCACCGTATCTCTTTTTCTACTTGGAAAGAAATATTAAAAATTGGTTTACCTATCGGTTTTTCGGTCTTTTTCGAAACAAGTATTTTTTCAGCCGTCACGCTGTTTATGAGCTCGTATAATACCATTACAATCGCTTCTCACCAAGCAGCTATTAATTTTGCCTCATTTCTCTATATGATTCCGCTGAGTATTTCTATGGCTTTAACGATTGTTGTTGGATTTGAAGCGGGCGCTAAGCGTCATCAAGATGCACGAAGCTATAGCAGGATCGGTGTAACTATCGCTGTGGGCATGGCTTTTGTTTGCGCAGGTCTTTTATTTACTCTTCGAGAATCAGTAGCATCTTTATATACAAAAGATGCAGAGGTACTCGCATTAACTTCTCATTTTTTGATTTATGCAATTTTCTTTCAGCTTTCTGATGCTCTTCAAGCTCCTATTCAAGGCGCTCTGCGAGGATATAAGGATGTAAATGTTACCTTTTTAATGTCCTTGGTATCTTATTGGGTAATTGGTCTACCTTTAGGCATTGTTTTAGCAAAATACACCGATTTGCAGGCGTTTGGCTATTGGATTGGACTAATTGCGGGGCTTGCTGCAGGAGCAACAGGACTTGCGTATCGTTTGATAAAAATACAAAAAAAGCAGCTGCTAGAGGAGAATAAATCTTCTCGAACGGCTTAAACAAAAAAAGAACGTTCTCAAAAGAACGTTCTTTTTTTGTTTAAAAATGGATTGATACTCTTCCTTATACTAAGGCCTAAAACTTCTTATTTATTTAAGGTACGCTCTAACTCTTGTAAAAGCTGTTCCGCACCTTTTTTACTTAACACAACGTTTCCATTCCCAAAGGTTAAGTTTTCGCGCGTAATTTCCCCAGTTACTAAGCAAGCACCATACGGGCTATACTTTTGTAAAATAATAATATCTTCATCAACATATATTTCTACTGGATCACCTGTGTTGATATTTAAAATGCGGCGCAATTCAATAGGAATTACTACGCGACCCAATTCATCTACTTTTCTTACAATTCCTGTAGACTTCATAAAATCCATTCCTTTCATAGTAAACAAATAATATCTTCTCGATACAAATCTAGTCAAATTCGTCAGAGTTGCTAAAACCAAAATGCTTCAATGATGGTCTGATAACGGTTTATAAGTTCTTAAAATATGGCAAATAACGCATTAAATAGATTTATATACACTTTGTATCATATCAATTCGTACACTATTTATGAATAGTACATAATCTTTAAAATCGAATTCATCCATATATGTTAAAAGTGTGTATTTTATCCATAATATAACTATATATCCATCTTTTACACTACTTTGTACCCATTTTATAACTTTTATTCCGACATAAGACGACAAAATCAGCTATAGAAAAAACGTGTCTTTTCTAACTAAAGACACGTTCATTTGGACCCGAAGTTGTCACGAATAGCTTTTTGAATCATAGCTTCACACCGCTCCAGCTCTACTTTTAATTGTTTTTTATATAGTTTAGCTTTCTCTTCTCCCTCATTTGTAAATGTATAATAAACCACTTCTTGAAGCTTCATTCCTTCTTTTTTACGCTTCACCTGTTTGAGGACACCGTCTTCAATCAAGTCATGAAGGGCTTTGTATACTTCAGAATGATTAGGTTTGAACCCAAAAGGGCGAAATTCATCTCTCAACACATCTAATAACCGAAGGCCATACAGACGCTCCTGTTCTGTCATCGTAATCATATATAATTTTAAGAAAGCACGTTGTTTTAATAGAAAACCACTGGATGTACGCTTTTCTCTCATCTCAACTTCCTCCTTCACATACTTGCTTTCATTCAGGAAAATAGAAAGCTCTATACGTAATTATACTTTTTTTATTCTACATAATCCTTCTTTTTCACTCAAAATCTCTTTTTTTTCTCACATTTTTTCACTTATTTACGCGTTTTTCTCATTCTTTGTAAGCAGGCATTGAATTTTCTTTTTTTCATATATATAGAAGGAATTTACGTGAATATAAGGAGGGGTTCCTTTGAGTAAAAAATATGAAGAGATTGATTGGGGTTCGATTCAGCATAAGGTAGAAGATATGCTTGGAAATCACTTTTGGAGCGATTTAAATCACATCTTACCAAAGCGATTTCCAAACGTCGACTTATATGAAACCGATAAAGAAGGCATTATCGTCGTTGAGGTTCCTGGACTGCATTCAACTAACGACATTCAAATCAAGTTGGACGCAAATATATTAACAGTTGAAGGGAACGTTCCTTATGCTTATGAAGCTTCTAAACAAAAGTTAAAGCTCAACGAGCGCCATACAGGCGTATTTTCTCGCACGGTCAAACTTCCTTTTCACTACACAGACGAACCAGTTCGCGCTAAGTACAAAAATGGATTATTGGAAATTCGACTGAATAAGATAGAAAATGACCAAACCATTGCCATACAATTTGAAGATGATTAACTGCACGTAACAAAAACCCTTCTGTTAGCAGAAGGGTTTTTGTTAGAGCGCTGAACTTAACACAATGTTTCCTTTTGGCGTCTTATTATTCGCGTTCGGTTCTAAAGTAATCGCCATAACATCCCACTTTTCAGTCTGTTCTTTTTGGCTCATCGTATAGACCACTGTCCCGTTTCCATTTTTATCTGTTACAAAAGCACCTGCCGGATGAGGCTTATCACCTTTTATGAGCCACACCTGATAGACTTCATTCCCCTTTACGTTTTTCAAGTTATTCGCTTGAATAACCACATTTAAATTTCCACCTTTTTTCGTAAGAGATGCTGTTGCTTCGCCAGAAACGTTCGGCTCTGCCTGCAGCTTCATTGTTTTTTCAGATGTAAGAGGTTCGTTTTGAGGAGCAACCGAAACATTTGGCTCTTGTTTGCCTTTGTCTCCATCTTTCAACAGAAAGTAGCTGTTTCCTGCAAGGGATAAAAGAAGTGCCGCAGCTAATCCAATAATGATGGACTTTTTATTTGATTTCTTAGACGCAGCATGTTGTTTTTCACTTTTTAAAGCGATTGGTTCTCTCTTTGTCTCATCTTGATCTTCTTCAAATACGTTCGCAAGTATTCGCTGTTTCATTTCTGGCGGAGGAGATTGTTCTGGTGTCAAATACGTTAGATCTCCAAGAACTTCCTCCAGCTCTCTTAGTTCTTCTTGACAGCTTTGACAGTTTTTTAAGTGCATTTCAAACTCTTTTTTCTCATGGGAAGTCAACTGATCATTATAGTAATCAATTAGTTTATTGCACATACTCATGAATCAGCTCTCCCTTCTGCATCAGTACCTAAATATGTTTTTAATTTCCGCAACGCTAATCGCACCCTACCCTTTACTGTTCCTAATGGGATTTGCTGCTCTTCTGCTACTTTTTGCTGCGTTAATCCCTTAAAATAAACGGATTGAATAATCTTTTTTTGGTCTTCAGACAATTTTGATACGGCGTGCCGTACTCTCTCCTGTTCTTCTTTCCACTGAAGCTGCTCGTCAATCTGAGGATGATCATCTTCAATAAAATCAAAAATTTCTTCTGAGAAAATAGGATCGTTTTTTCTTTTTCTTACAATATCAATCGCGGTGTTTCTTGTAATCGTAAACAGCCATGATGAAAACTTCCCTTTTTCATCGCTGTAAACTCCTTTTCCTCTCCACAGCTTAATAAATACTTCTTGAACAGCTTCTTCAGCAATATCAGAGCTATTTGTTAACCGGTATATAAACGAATAAAGAATTCGCTCATACTTGTCATACAGCAGTTCAAGGGCTTTTTTGTCTCGTTCTTTTATTCTATTGTATAAGACAACGTCGTTTTGCTCTTTCATACCCTTCTCCTTTAACTCTTATGAGTCCTTATTATATAATCGAATTACCTTTGAATTTGGATCACTTTCACATCTTTTAAACGTACCTTTATTTTTCAAAAATAACAAGTAATTATACTTTTTTTATGGAATAGGAGCGAAATCGTCCAATGAAACATTTAATTCTTTTTGATGGTATATGTAATTTATGTAATAGCAGTGTTCAATATATTATTAAACATGATGAACAAGCTTTGTTTTCTTTCGCTTCTCTTCAATCAGATTTCGGAAAGCAGCAGCTAGCCTCTCACGGCTTACTTCCTGAGCAATTAGACAGCATTGTATATATTCATGGAAAACAAAGATATGTAAAATCAACGGCTGCTTTAAAAATCGCTAAGCGCTTAGATGGACCCGTTAAATTTTTATATGCTTTCATTATCATTCCTGCACCTATTCGAGATATAGTATACAACTGGATCGCTCGCAACCGATATAAGTGGTTTGGCAAACAGCAGCACTGCATGCTCCCAACTTCTGATATGAAAAAGCGGTTTGTTGATGACTAAAAAAGTTTGGGACATAGAGAAAAAACAGTTCCAAAGAGGAATGTATGTTAAGGAAGTTTATTCATTAAAAAATCCGAACTGATTCAACATTCTAATGAAAGAATGCTGAACTATAGTTCGGATTTTTCAGCTAACATATGGTTGTACGAGTTTTTTAACTTCCACCCATTGCTTTTTTATTCGTTGCTTCAATTGCCTGTTTCATTATTAAAGAGAAGTCCTGTTCTTTCATCACTTTTAACCCTTCGGCAGTAGCGCCGCCTGGAGTTGTTACTTGCTCTCTTAAAGACGCAGGATCTTTGGTTTCATGCAGCATTTGTACAGAGCCATACATCATTTGAATAACTAAATCTTTGGCTGTTTTTTCGCCTACACCGTAAGCAGTAGTTGCATCAATTAACGATTCTGCAAAATAATATAAAAACGCAGGTGCACTGCCAGTTACAGCCGTTAGCTCATGTACTTCTTTCTCTGAACACTCATGCGCTTCACCAATTCCTTTTAAAATCATGTGAAGCACTTCTTTATGCTCTTTTGTGGCAAAAGTTCCAAGTGTATACAGTGACATCGATTGTCCAATCATAGCAGCTGTATTTGGCATAATCCAAGCGACAGGCGTATCCTGCGGAAGATGATTTTCTAAGTAACTCGGACCAATCCCTGCCGCTAACGTTACGACAAATTGTTGATTTAAATGAGTCGAAAGTTCCTTGAGCACGGAGGGATGGGCCTCAGGAGGCATCGCTAAAATAATAACATCCGAATTGTCAACTTCTTGGCGCCAATTTTGTGTCGTTTGTACGCCGTACGTTTTTTCAACACGCTGTAACCGCTCAATGTCTCCGTTGTTTGACATCACCACTGCCTCAATACTGTCAGCGCTGCTCGTAACCAAACCAGCCGCTACAGCTTCAGCCATTCGTCCTGCTCCAATAAATAAAATTCGCTGTTTTTTCATCTGTTACTCCCAGTTATATGTCCAGAATTCTTCTCTAGTTAATAAACGTTCCATTTGCGGATAGTCAGATAAGCGGTCGAAGTCAATTGCGTTCATCATTCCTTCTGTTTGAGAACGATGGGCTTTTAACGCTTCAATTTTTTTATCTTTCATCGCTGTTACATCAAAAATAACATCTGGTTCTCCAATATGTTCAATACGATCTTTCGAAAACGCATGACACCAAACAACCGGACGCTTTTCTTTTGGCATACGTTTTACCGCTTGAATCGTAGCTGCTCCTGTAGCATTATGATCAGGGTGTACCGCAAAGCCAGGGTAATGCGTTAAAATGTGAGTCGGCTTTACATCGTTAATGATTTCTTCAATTTTATCTGCAAAAACATCAATATCAAGAAATTCCAGCGTTTTATCACGAAGCCCTAGCATACGCAAGTCTTGAATATCTAAAACGTTCGCTAAATCTAAAAGTTCTTTTTTTCGGATTTGGGGTAAAGTTTCACGGTTAGCAAACAGCGGTCTACCCATATTTCGTCCCATTTCACCTAGCGTAATACAGGCATATGTAACGGGAGTTCCTTTTTGTCTCGCTTGCGTGATCATTCCTGCTGCTCCATATGCTTCATCGTCAGGATGCGGAAATACAATTAATAATCTTTCTTCCATGTTCTATTCTCCTCTCTTTTCTGTTATGAAAACGGATGTTCACTTAATTGAAGGGCAACTGCTAAACGACCTTCAAAGTCATGCCCAGCTAGAAGAAGTCGACCTTCTTCATCAATTTCCCAATCTGTTAATCCCTCTGCATAAATCCATCCTAAGTCAATTTGAAGACCTACACGATAAGGACCTTCTCCAGTTATCTTTCCGTTTGAAATAGTGACTTTACCATTGCGAATAAAAGCCCCAACTGTCATTACTTTTTCATTTACGTGTGAAGCATATGCACCGTTTGTCGTTTCAAGGTGTACATATACGTCTTTATTTAAAAATGTTTGTATTTTTTTTTGGACTGTTTCTTTATGAATTGGTTGCACGCTTGTTACTCCTTTCTCATGTTCATAAATTGTATTGTACTAAAAATCATGAGCGAATCCTAATGTTTAGTTCTAGACTTTGAATTTCTTTATTCCATCGTTCATAATCATACATAAATGTTAATTCTTTCCAATTCAACATGCTGATTTCTTGAATGTCTATAATAATCTCAGCAAGTTCACGACTAAGCATACCTAGTTCTTTTCCTTCGACCAGCTTTTTTTTGTACCGATTAAAAGCTGGATCTAATTGTTCAATTTGTGCATAAATTTCATGGATAGAGCCATATTGTTGAATAAGAGGCAGTGCGGCTTTTTCTCCTACACCAGGAACGCCCGGAATATTGTCAGATTTGTCACCAAGCAATGCTTTTACGTCCACCCATTGACGAGGATGAATATTGTATTCTTCTTGAAAGTGCTTAAAGCCATAAACAAGATCTCCCACCTGCTTTTTAGCAATAATTTGTGAAATATGTTGATCTAGGAGCTGAAGCAAGTCTCGGTCGTTGCTGTAAATATATCCTGGGCTTTGCTTTTCTTTGCTCCACTTATTTGCCAGTGCGCCGATTAAATCATCTGCTTCATAAGAAGACAATGACATTTGATAAATCCCGACGGTGTCAAAAAACTGCTTTAACGTTTCGTACTGCTGAATCAGCGGCTCAGGCAGCTCTGCTCTTGTTTGCTTATATAGGGCGTATGTATCTTTACGTTTTGTATCCTCGCGCTTAACATCCCAAGCGACGAAAATATGGGTTGGCTCATATTGGTGAATCAATGCATGCATTTTTTGAATCGTTACTCTCAGGGCATTCGTAAATTGGCCCTTACTGTTTCTTGTCAACGCTGCTTCATCTCTGCCATAAGAAGTAGCAAAATAACAGCGGCTTAATAAATTAAATCCATCAATTACTAATAGTGTTTCGTTCACATAGTCACGTCCTTTGAAAACTTTGCTCCTTTCGCTTTTAGAGCAAACATACTATAGCACTTGTTCTTTGCACGCGTCAATGAAGGGCACAAAGCTCAAAACACGCCCATTTTTTTCTCTCAATGTAAATGTAGTATAAAGATGTTAAATTGTTGTTATGATTTATTCGTTTGACTTTTAGAACTTTTGACTATCCTATAAAATGAGGATGAAAGATCAATCCTACAAATGAAGGTGAAAAAAGTGAATAAAAACACGATGATTAAAACATTAAAAGTTATATCTGTTGTGTCGCTTCTCGCTTTGTTATTTATCATTGCTTATGATCGTTCCATGTCTACATCCATGATTATTTTGTTCAGTTCGCTCATTTTCTTTGTATTTGTACTTAGCGACTTTTTTTTCGATCGCAAGCCATGGGGATTAAAAGGCCTTCAATTATATATATCACTGATGTTATTCATCATTGCCATTTTTGAAATGCATCAAGTTGTCAGTTCACTTTGCGTTATTTCCATTATGGCTCTACCAAAAGTTATTGACGAATTAGCTTAAGTGTGAATGATAAATGATAAAATCCATGATCACAATGATCATGGATTTTATTACGTTTTGAGTAATTTTTCAGAGATGCGAAGAGCTTCTTCTATGCCAAATTTACGCACTAAACTGATGGCTTCCTTTATTTCTCGTTTTTTCAAATCATGGGTCGGATTTAAATTTAACAACACTTGAATAACAACTAAATCCCGCATCGTAAACATCATATTCTTTTTCATATCTCGCTGAAATGTATACTGCTCTTTTAAGAGCCGGTCACTTATTGCTAACACTTTCGACTCCGGAAGATGTAGCTGCGCTCCTGCTTCTTGACAAGACCACAATTTTTTCACTCGATCTTCAGCATTCATATTTGCGACTCGTGCATATGTAATATCGCTGTTTTCTTGACGAATCTCTATCTCTTTTAACGTTGGCTTTAGCACCGTTTTTCGCTTGGAGGCTTTTTTCTTATCAACTCCTGTATCCCTGAGGCTTCTACCGTGAACGGTGTAAATGTCGTATTCATTTTCTCTTTTTACATCTTGTTTATTGTATTTTGGAAAATAACCATTTACAAGCATCGTTCTTAGCATATCCAATTCTTTTTTTAATCCATGAACTTCAATATATCCAACAGTATAAATCTCTTTGTGAAATTTTTTTGTGTTGCTAACGCCTTTTCCTGCAACGTGAGCTCTTACTCTTTCTAATAGAGAGCCCGTCGTTGTTCCGATATATAAAAGCCTGCCGGGTTTATCGAAGAAAAAATAAATGCCGGGAGCGGAAGGCAATTGTCCTATTTCTGCTGTACTTAGCAGCTTCCGCAGTACCTGCATGACTGCTAAATCGATTTTTGCTGTCATTATTTTTGATAACCTTTTAACATTTCTTCATACACTTTTAGATGCGTATACACAGTTTGAAGAAGGGGTACTTGTATAGACGATTTTTCAGCTAATGTCAGCAAATATCCTTGAAGGTGGTCTCCTTCAATTTGAGAACTTTTTTCCATATCACGCTGCATCGATGACTTCATGTCATACGTCATTTTGTCCATCGTATTCATATGCTGTTCAATAATCCCTTCAGCTAATGGTGCATCGTATGCCATCATAATATTTTCAACTTCTTTAAAAAGCTCTTGTACGAATTGACGCCCTCCTTTTGCCGCTAGCACTGGGCCAACAGGTGCGCGCATAAGAGTGGTCATGCCTGACATAACCGTAATAAATAAATACTTATGCCACATATCCTGTTCAATATATGAACTTTTTACAAACGAAGCTTTTGTACCACTGAACGCTTGCTCAATCAGTTGTAATCTTTCTGTTTCCTTCTGCTTAAATTCACCAAATACAAGTCTGTGAGCAGGACTCGTCTGGACGACATCTCCATCTTTGTTTAACGTCGTCTCAATAAAGCACAGTCCCCCAATGACTTTTTCTTCCCCAAAAGCTTCTTGTAAAGGACCCATGTGAGCCATACCGTTTAACAATGGTACGACAACTGTCTGATTCCCTATAAAAGGACGCACATCCTCAATTGCTTGTTTAAGATGATAAGCCTTAGTTGTAAACAAAATAACATCATAAGGCTCTTTCATCTCAGATTTTGTAATAGCTTGTACAGGTGAAGTGAAGTCACCGTGTATGCTCTTGATAACAAGTCCATTTTGTTCCAGCTCTTTTTTTCGGCGATCTCTGACAAGGAAAGTCACATCCTCTCCTTTTTCCACAAGCCTGCCTCCAAAGTAACCTCCAACGCCGCCTGCGCCTAAAACTAATATTCGCATAACTTTTGCTCCCCTTTTTCTTTTTCCTTTATTGTAGCACAGCTAGTTTGAAATTTTATAATATTCTTATTTCATTGTGTATTTTGAGTTTTTTACAAAAGATAGCCATAGCGCTTTTAAAGTTGTTATAATGAATACAAAAAAGCATAAAAATTTACTCTTAGATATTTATCCCCTCTTGGATATACTATTTACCAATCTGTAATCGGAAAAATTTCGATTTAAACAATGTTATTTACATAGGAGAGACTGAAATGAAAACAGAAATCTACATTTTATCTGGATTTTTAGGCAGTGGAAAAACAACGTTACTTAAACAGCTGCTTCAGCAAGAAAAAGATCGTAATCGCAACATTGCTGTTGTGATGAATGAGCTTGGCCAAGTTTCGATTGACTCAAATGAAGTAGAAAAAGACACGCCGTTAAAAGAATTGCTAAACGGCTGCGTGTGCTGTACTATTCAAGGTCAATTTGAAACTCAGCTTCATTCACTTCTACAGGAGAACACATTGGATGCTATCTATATAGAAACAACCGGAGTTGCACATCCCATTGAAGTGTTGGATGCCTGTATGTCTCCTCTTTTTGCGCATCAAGTCACGATTAAAAGTATTATCACCACACTCGATGCAACAAGGTGGAAAGAACGTGGGTCCTTAAGCATTCAACTTCAAAAACTTCTTCAAGAACAAGTAAAACATGGGGATGTAATTTTATTAAATAAAACGGACATGCTGTCTGAGGCGGAAAAGTCTTCCCTGCTTTTTGAGGTTCAATCAATTAACGCTCGTGCAATAACATTATTAACGACATTTTCCCGCGTGAAGCTTGACCTGATTCAAAAAGCTCAGCTGTCTCAAAAACAGCCGCACGAGAAGGCTCATGTTGAAGATCATCTTCATTTGAAAACATTTGTATATGAGTTTACAAAAAAAGTGGATCTTGAATTATTTGAAAATTGGCTGCGCCAAATGCCAGATACCATCTATCGTATTAAAGGCTATATGCGCTTTACTCATTCGGATGATACGTATTCGTTTCAATATTCATACGGCATGCCTCTATATATGAAAGAAATGATGAAGCTGCCCACCACTCTTGTCTTTATAGGGGAAAACCTCGACCACGCTCAGATGAAACAAGAATTATTTAATCTTGAACAGCAGTCCAATTAAAAATCCCGCCTAGAGCGGGATTTTTTTATTACTTATAAACAGGCATTTTGTACTCTGCGCAAAATTTCATATGCACGATTTCCGGCTAACTCTGTCAACTCTTCAAATTTTTCATCTCTTTTCAAATCAAGTTCAATAATTTCTTTTGCCAGCTCAATAATCTCTTCTTTTTTCAATTGTTGCACAGCCATTTAAAACGCCCTTCCCTTTTAGAATTTATGTATATTCTCACATTTATTTTCTATTCATCATTTTGAAAGCAAGTGATTAACCACAAGGCTTTATCCTGTATGGTTAACCACTTGGGATCGAGTTAATCATTAGTTTATAGGACTCTTTTCCCTATTTCATTATTTATGTCACTTTTTCTCACATAGTAATTCAAAAATATAACATATATATGTTAGAATGTATTACATGTTATAAATTTTTGTATTTTTTTCCTTTATAATAATAACATACTACTACGTACTCAGGGGTGAGGGAGATTGTCTACGAATGAAGCGTCATATCGAGATAAAAAAGTCATGTCTATTGGGATTGTAAAAGAATTAACCGGTTTATCAGAAAGGCAAATTCGCTACTACGAGAAAAGAAGCCTGCTCTTTCCGGACCGAACCAATACGGGTATCCGGAAATATTCGTTTTCAGACGTCGAACGATTAATGGATATTGCCGATCGCATAGAAGAAGGAGTTCAAACGAGTGAAATACGCACAGAACTGGCCAAAAAAGATGAAGCGAGAAAAATGAAAGAAGTAAAAAACCAAATGCTTCAAGGTCAGTTGAACGCTCATTTCAAGCGGAAGCTATAAAGTATACATACGGTGACTTTCCCGTCTCCGTTTTTATTTCTTTACGGCAGACAAAAAAGCGCATATCTAAAGATATCCGCTTTTTTGTCCGTTAAGCTGAGCGCCCTTTAAAGAATTTCGGCTGATGAGAACTCATGAACTTAGTTTTAGATAAAATGAACATAACCGATCCGCCCCAAATGAACAAAAAGGCAATCATCTCTACGCTAGAAAACGGTTCATGATAGACGAACACTCCTAATAAAAGCGTCATGGTAGGAGCGATGTACTGTAAAAAACCGACCATCGATAGCGGAATAAGCGGCGCTCCTTTAGCAAAATACAGTAGTGGCATAGCTGTAGCGACACCGCCGCCAATTAAAAGAGCGCTCAGATCAAGCGACTGAAGAGAAAAACTTGAAGATCCTTTCACTAAAAGAAAGATAAAATAAATAACAGCAATAGGTGCAACCATCATCGTTTCAATCGTTAATCCTACTTTTGCTTCTAATTGAATAGTCTTTTTTACAAGACCGTACAAACCAAAGCTAAACGCTAAGCTTAATGATACCCATGGGATATGCCCGTATGTAACCGTCATAACGATAACACCTATAGCAGCCAATCCAACAGAAGCACCCTGCCAAAAATTAAGCTTCTCTTTTAAAACGACTATACCAAGCAAAATACTAACGAGCGGGTTGATGTAGTAACCTAAACTTGTTTCAATAATATGATTATGGTTAACCGCCCAAATGTAAACGAACCAGTTGATGCTGATCAGCACTGAAGCCACAAATAAAATGACCGCTTGTTTCGTATTACGAAATAATAAACCAAGCGTCTTCTTTAAAGCACTCATTTGCTTTGTCACAAGCAAAAGTAAAAGCATAAAAACAAATGACCATATGACACGGTGAGCGAGTATTTCATTCGCATTCACTTCGCCAAGAAGCTTCCAGTAAAGCGGAAAAAGCCCCCACATAACGTAAGCGCTGGCTGTATAAACAATACCTGCTCGTTTAGAATCTTGATTCATTTCTCAACCTCTTTTCTTTATCTCTCTGTCTCTTATCATTATAGATGCATTTACCTCTTTTTTATAGCTTTATTTTGCCTATCGAAATAGCTCATAAAAAAAAAACGATCGCTTTTAGCTCGACCGTTTTTTATACCTTATTTTTTAGGCTGTTTAAATACTTTGGCACTGCGAATATACTCTACATCCTGTACATTTTCTCGCGCGTTAGCGATTCGAGCCGCAGCAAAGAAATAATCGGATAAACGATTTAAATACTGAAGCACCGCCGCATTAATTTTATACTCACGCTGTACGCCAACAACAAGCCGTTCTGCGCGGCGTGTAATCGTCCTGCAAATATGAAGCGTTGTCGCTGCAGGTGTGCCTCCAGGTAAAATAAAACGCTCAAGGGCCGGCGCTTCTGACATATAGACATCAATGCGCTTTTCAAGTACTGATATCATGTCGTTTGTTACTTTGTACGGATGATCATCTTTTGCAAATGCTAAATCACTTCCACAGTCGAAAAGCTCATGTTGAATCGTAATTAGCTCTTCTTTTACATCTTTTAATGTTGCTTCATCCAGCTGATAAATCGCTTGACCTACAAAGCCATTTAGCTCATCAATCGTACCGTATGCTTCCACTCGAATATCATCTTTATTTACTCGTCCTCCAATTAAGCTTGTCTGCCCTTTGTCCCCTGTTTTTGTGTAAATGTTCATTGTATTTCCTCCTTCAATCGATTAGCAATTCCGTACCAAATGTGATCTACTTTCTGGGCATGTGCCGCTAAATGCTGATACGCATACCCGCACTCATCTCTCCACTGCCGCTCTGTTGGATCTAAAGGAACAATCCCTTTGCCGACTTCAGTTCCAATCACTATTAACTGTTCCCATACACCGCTGTCTCTCCACTTCTGTATTAACTTTTTAACAACAAGATGCGGAGACTCCAGCTCGCTATGTATTAATTCCTTAACATAGTGCTCAAATCCTTCTAGTACTATGTAACTTTCTTCGAACTCAAACGCTGGTAAAACGGGGTCTTCATACAAACAATGCCATTTTATCGACTCACTGGCATAATGCTGCTTCACCCATTTTCTTTTGCCGGTAAATGCACCGCCGAATACGAAATGCATGCTCTTCTCTCCTTTGCCTGTTTGTATGTACACGCTACTGAAAAACCTTCTCCGTAAGAAAAAGAAACATCCCAAAGCGACGCTGTCTGTTTAAAATGAGATGCAAGTAAACGCAGTGGTCCGCCGTGTGAAACAATAGCAATGTGACGCAATTGCTGACTGGCCGCCAAATCGACCGCTTCTTCCCACGCTGCCCAAACTCGGTTTGAAAAGCTTGAGAAGCTTTCACCATTCGGAGGCGTATGTTCTGTCCAGTGATCAATCCAATTTCTATACGCCCGTATGTTTTTTAAATCTTCATACGTCTTCTCTTCCCAATCTCCAAAATGCAGTTCACGCCAATTTTTACTTTTAACCACCTGAGATTTTGGAAAAACAACTGCACTTGTTTCTAGCGCTCTTTTTAAGTCACTGGAAATAACGAGCTGAGGTTCTAGAAAAAGCTCTTTCAATTCATTTTTCCCTTCTATACTTAAAGGCGGATCACTCCACCCTATATATTTTTTCTGTTGATTTTCAAGCGTCATGCCGTGACGAATACATGTGATAACCAAAGAATTATCCATAAAAACGTTTCTCCTCCTTCAATGGTTGCCCCTATAACATCTCCTGTTACGCCACCAAACTGCGAACGATAAAACCGTATCCACAGCCATAAAAACCCGGCAAAGAAAAGAATAATGAATTTATTGTCCATAAAAACAGCGAAAATAGCAACTAAGAATAGGCTCATGATGATAAATCCATAAATAGACCGTTTGGTGACTCCTTTTTGAAAATAAGCAGCCAGACCCGTATCTTTAGCGGGCTTATCTCTCATCAACAAAAAGGCTGCTCCAATTCTTGGAAGTGTAAAGACTACTAAACATGCCCAAATTGATAAAGAAGAAAGAGACGCTAATTCATAGATCGCACTAAAACGCAGCAGAAGCAGAACCATAAGAGAAAGAATAGCAAAAGACCCAACGTGCGGATCACTTAAAATCTGCAGTTTTTTTTCCTTTGACTGATGAGAAAAATACGCATCGCTTACGTCCATCCAGCCGTCTAAATGAAGACCGCCCGTTAAGATAAGCGGTAAAAGCAAAACTAAAATACTACCAACAATCGTAGTGATAGGTGAAGACTGAAGCAGCTGTAAAAAGCTATAAAACATCAAGCCTAGTAACATACCAATCCACGGCAGCACAAAAAGTGAGCGTGCCGTTCTTTTTTCAGTCCATTGAACGGTTTTAGCCACTGGTAAGATCGTAAAAAACTGGAGAGAAATTCGTAGTATGGCTATCCATTCTTTCATATATCTACACATTCCTTTCCTTTTTTAAAACGATAGATTCCCGCTTCTACACAAATAGACACATCTGCTTTTTCTACAATATACTGATGTAATTTCCCTAACATCTTCATATAACTATATGTGGGCTCTTCTAATACGCCCGCTTCAAACAGTTCATTAGATACTAGCACAACCGTCTGAGACTGCGCAAACAGCTTATCGAGCGTTTCTGTCATATGACGAAAAACCACTTGTTTCCCTTCTTTTGTTTGCCACCTTTTTTCTGTTAAAAAAAGCTCATTGGCAAGCCAGTTCGTGACACAATCCAAAAGTATAGCATCATCACTTTGAAGATTCGGCAGAATTTTTTGTAAATCTATAGACTGTTCGATCGTTACCCAAGGCGTGTTCGCTGCTTGGCGTTCTGTTTGATGAAGCTGGATGCGTTTTTGCATTTCCTTATCTGTTTGCCTGCTTGTGGCAATATAAACAGCACGCTTTGTACAAAAAGTTTGAACCATATTCTCCGCTGCACGTGATTTTCCGCTTCGAACGCCTCCGCTAATAAAGATGATCATATTTCATCAAGTCCTTGTTTGATTACGTTAAGTAAATAGTCATTTTCTTCTTTCGTTTTCACAGCCAAACGGATATAGCGGCCATTTAAAAATGGGAAGTTTTCAGTATGACGAGCTACCACGCCATGGCTTGCTAAATAGACAAGCCATTCGCGCGTTTTAATAGAAGACGGAACACTGCAAAGATAATAGTTTGTCTGAGAAGGAGAAACCAAAAGCCCCCATTCTTTTAGTTGACTCAAGATCCGTTCCCGTTCTTGTTTAATATAATGTACGGTTTCTTTTACAAAATCTTTTTCATCCACACATATCATGCCTACTTGCTGCGACAATCCATTTACACTCCAAGGAGGCTGCTTTTTAGACATCTTGCTGATGATTTTTTCATTTGCCAAAATATAGCCAAGACGAAGCCCGGCAATATTAAACATCTTTGTCATGGAACGCACAACAATGATATGTTCATAATCCAGAATAAGAGAATCAAATGAAGGCTGATATTCGACAAAATCAATAAATGCCTCATCAATCATTAAGTATGTACCATGATGAGCAGCAGCTTTTACTACTTTCATCCATTCCTCATGACTATACATAACGCCCGTTGGATTATTTGGATGGCAAATCCACAGTACTTTTATGGCCGGAAGAATGCTCATAATCAACTCTATATCCCAGCTCCAGCCATTTTCTTCAGCTAAAGGAATGTATGTCACTTCACATCCATAAGCTTTACTTGCCTGTTCATATTCAACGAAAGTCGGCTGTACAATCCCTGCTTTCTCTCCTGAAAATAACGAAGCAATAAGGAAAAACGCTTCAGCGGCACCATTTGTAGGCAACACTTGAGCAGCTGAAACATGATGATGAGCTGCAAGTTTATTTTTCAGCTTCGTTACTTGAGGATCAGGATAACTAAACGCTGCATCCTTGAATTCGTTCCACTTTTCGTGAAGCACAAGGGGAGCCCCTAAAGGATTTGTGTTCACGCTAAAGTCTTTTATATGCGACAAATTCTCGGCCCCTATTGCTTTTAAAAAGACAGTAGGATTAGCTCCATGTGTAGGTAATAGCACTAATAACTCCTCCTAACAAAAAATATAATAACCACGTAGCATAGACCGTCCTTTTCATAATGAAAACAGCTTGTTCAATATGACCGGCTTGCAGGGGAATGAGTGGTTCACCCATTTTTGCACGATTAGATTCTATGCCTTTATATGTATTAAGTCCGCCGAGTTGAATACCTAACAGAGCCGCCACTGCGCTTTCCCCGTATCCGCTATTTGGACTTGGATGCTTCTTAGCATCACGCTTAATCAAACTCGTTACATGCCCAAGAGAATACTGGCTTTTTGCTACATTAACAGCCGTCATCACCACTGCAGTTAACCGACTTGGAATATAGTTTAATACGTCATCGGTTTTTGCACTAAAGTAGCCGAACAGAAAGTAGCGGTCATTTTTGTACCCAACCATCGAATCACATGTGTTAATAGCCCGGTAAAAAAATGCTAGGGCTCCTCCTCCTATAAATGCATAAAAAAGCGGAGCTGTAATACCATCACTTGTATTTTCAGCCACGGTCTCTACCGTCGCTCTGGCAATTTCTCCTTCTGACAAACGATCTGTATCTCGTCCCACAATCATGCTTACTTCATATCTAGCTTTCTCCATATCTCCTAGCTGAAGCGGCTTTTGTACCTTATAGGCAGCTTCGCTTAAAGAACGAGTGGATATAGTAGTCGCAATCATTACGCCTTCTACTAAAACACCTGCTATAAAATGAACTCCGTACAAAGCATGGAGGAACAAAAAGGGAACAACTCCTGCGAGCACAGCCATACTTATCACAAGAAGCAATCCTTTGAATCGTTTTCCTGCACCTGTATTTAATCTGGAATCCATCCAATAAATCCATTTGCCAAACCAGCGAACGGGATGCGGCCAATTTTCGGGGTCACCTATAATTCGGTCAATTAGTAAAGCAATCGTCATGGCCGTCATGTGTGCAATTATCGCTTGTGTAATACTCATTTCTTCACCTCTTTCCCTTAAGTCCCTGCTCTAAGCTTATTTTCACCAGCTTGGCTACCGCTTGCCCTAAAGCGGTCATAGAGCCTGCATATTCATATAATGCTCCTTGCTGAGACGCTGCAACTGAGATGCTGTCCGTAGATGTTCCCGTAGCAATCGTCTTTGTAGCCGGATCTATGACACCCAGCTGTGACAGCGTTTTTGTTTTAGCTTCTGTGGCCGCGATAAAAAGCTGTAAAAACGCTGCATCCGTAAGCGTACCTTCCACGAAAAAAAACATATTAATTGTACCGGGAGAGGAATAGAACGGGACAGCTTCATCAGCTGTAATATCTACTGCGTTTCCTACTCCAGCCGTTATCACGGAAGCTACTCTTACTCCGTAGCCTTCATAACAGTAAACCGCTCTTTCTTTTAACCAAACGGCTGTCATCAACCCTACGATTTGCTCATGGCGCACATTTTCTTTCATCAAATATTGCTCATACTCCAAAGAAGGAGTATCTGAATAATAGTCTTTGTGAACAAATCGATTGTAAAAGGTGTCCGTTTCCGTAATGCCTGTTCCTAAAACCCCTGAGCTGTATGTTTTATAAGAAGTCTCGGTTTTCATGATTAAAAGCTCAGGCCGTTCTTCAATTTTAAGATGTGAAAAGGGACCAATCCCCTTTTCAATTCGAACTGGAATATGGTCCCTCTTCTTATTTATTGTACACCTCAGGGTATACTGCTTTTGCTAAGTCCTCTAAGCCATCTACAATACGAGGTCCTAAGCGATTGATTTTGTTTTGATCAACCTTCTCGATGTTACCCTCTTTTACAGCAGTCATGCTGCTCCAAGCGGGACGCTTCATAATCTCATTTTTGTCTGCATCATACGTTGCGATAATAACGTCAGGGTTTAACTTAACAACTTGCTCTTCAGAAAACTTAACCCAACCCTTTTCACTAGCTGCTACGTTATCTGCACCGATCATAGTAAGCATTTCGTTCATGAACGTACCTTTTCCTGTTGTATAAATCTCAGGAGCTCCTGATACCTCTATCCATACTTTTTTACGATCTTCTTTTGAAATCGTTTTTGCTTTTTTCTCAATTGAAGCTACTTTTTCTTTCATGTCTTTAATTGTTTGATTAGCTTCTTTTGTTTTACCTGTTAATTTACCGATTTGCGTAATAGAATCATAAACCGTATCAAACGTTGTTGAATCTTTTACAACAAATACCGGAATACCCGCACTTTCAATTTGTTTAAATACTTCATCCGAAACGCCCATACTTGAAGCGTGTGCCAGCACTAAATCAGGATTTAAAGCAATAACTTTTTCCGCATTAACGTTCATATCTCCTACCTGCGCTTTTTTCTTTACGCTTTTAGGATAATCATCGTTGCTTGTAACACCGACTAATTCTTTTTCAAGGCCAAGGGCATATACAATCTCCGTATTACTTGGCATTAAGGAAACAATTTTCTTAGGCTGTTTTTTCAACGTGATTTCTTTATCACGCGCGTCTTTTACCTTCACTGGAAATGCAGCTTGTGACGTTTGTTCCGTATCTTGCTTCGTTTTTTTATCACTGTTGCTTTGGTTGCCTGCACCGCATGCAGCAAGTACGATGACTAACAGTGCAATAATGGAATACGAAAGCCATTTTTTCATCTAAATACTCCCCCTATATATTGTTCATTGTGAATACGAAACCTCCACGTTAAAGAAAAAGCAAATGATCATGCAAAAAGCAGCGCTATCCCGTTTTTCCGCTTTGACTATGTATACTGCTCGCAGGCAGCTTCAAAATAAAAAAGCTTTACTTTCAATTGAAAGCAAAGCAGGTAACGTCAAGATAAGCAGGAAAAGAATCCGTTCACTATACTTGATATGTATGTTCATTACCCTGCTTCACCCTTCCTCGAAGGTTTCACAGCTAACAATAAGGCAGGTCTCCTGACTTACGCACAGAGCGCTTACAGTGGCGGGACCGCGCTGGTTTTTCACCAGACTTCCCTTTTCACTCAATCTTTAAATTGAGACCTTATTGCTTTACGATTATTCACTTGTCCTAGTATACCCCACTCATGGAAAAATGGAAATAGCCATTCTCACAAAAAAAGCTGCGAGAATGCTCTCGCAGCTTAAGGAATTAAAGAGTTGCTAAAAATTCACGGACCGCTTCAGGCGTTTTAGCATTTGCACTGTGCAAGTGTGCAATTTTTTCACCGTTTTTATATACAAGAAGAGAAGGAATACCCATTACATTGTTTTCAGCAGAAAGTTCTTCAAACTCATCCTTATCAATTTTAAACCATGCTTTATCTGTATTTTCGTCAACGATTTCATCAATGAACATATCCAAACGTTTGCAATCAGGACACCACGTTGTCGTAAAAATCCCAACGCTTAGTGTTTCGTTCTTAATTTGTTCGCGAAATTGTTTTTCTTCCGTAAATTGTTTCATTATGTTACCTCCAACATCTATTCGTTCCTTCTCCCTATTCTATGGTAAGAAGTCTGACTTCATTATAAACGATTTTTTTATCATTGTGCTAATGTTTCAGCTTATTTAGACCATAACGGTTTTAGACGTAAAAAAATGCTAGCTTAAAAAAGCTAACATTTCGAAATCGCAGAATGTTGTGTCTATTATCAGCTAAACCATTTAGGCGGCATGTTTCGGTTCCAATAAATTTTCCCTAAATCATAATGCTTCTGAAAATTATCTGCAGCCGCATGATAGTGAAAATTAAACCAGTATCCATCTTTTGGAGGATTTTCACGCCGTACATGAAATCGTATTAAGTCCTGACCGGTTTCCCGGTCATATACATGGAAAATCTTTTCACCGTAGCCAGCAGCAGGGTGCTCGCTTATCTCGAGATTCTGAATCGACTGTTCACGTTCAGTGCCAATGTCGGTCAGCACTTCTTCAATTTTAGGTAACACTGCTAGACGAAATTCATCTTCAATGACAGGTCCAATTTTTGTTCCGAATTTTTCCACTGACTGTTTTTCAGCTGATTCCATTGCATACGTAACAAATGATGAAACGTCTTCATATTTTGGTTCTTCATATGGCAAATGAATATCTTCTATAACAGCTGTGACAGGAGTTGTTTCTCTTACATACCCTGCTTTATGTTGCTTGTCCGCTTTTGCATCATCAACGTATAAATATTCTGGTGGAGTGACAAGCCCAAATGTAAATACTGTAATAAATACAATTAGCATTCTTTTTATCCATCTAGGCATTCGTATCTTTCCTTTCTCATCTTTTCCCATATGGTCTTTTCATATCGTAAAATTCATTGTTATAACTCACTAGGTATTGTAACATACTTATTAATTTTTTACCTATATTTGCTTATTCATTTATGCTGCCTACGGGCATTCGAAGACTTTTTAGTTAGCACCTTCCTTCTTCTATTTGAGGTTGTCACACCGAGCGGAAACCTATACAAGATATTCCTTTTTTGCTGGATGCTTAAACACAAAAGTATTTTTATGTTCAAAAATATATCATACTTTTATGAACTTTAGATGAAATTCATAAAAAAAACTTCCAAAACTTTTTAATTCCTAAAAGGTTTTGGAAGTCTTTTCAATGATCGGGATTCATTTTACTTTTTTGTTTATTATTGTATATCAATTGTCCCGTAATGAAATTTTGATGTTTTTCGTTTTTGTACGGTAAATCCATGTTCTTCAAAACGACTGCTTTTCCAATGATCTTTTAGCACGATCTTTTGTTTGGCTACTCTTTTTGCTTCTTGTATAGCCATTGGCGTCAGCGTAGTATACAGTGCTATTGCTTTAATACCGTTAATTCCATTCGATTCATCAATTTGCTCTTGAAACATAGGATCAAAGTAGACAACATCAAAAGAATTATCTTCACAACACGCCAAAAACGATTCAAAATTTTGATGAACCACGTTTATACGCTTCATTGCATCGTTCAACTCTTGTACGTCACTTTCCCAATTTAAAAGTCCTTGTTTGACTAAATAAGCTACATAGCGGTTGCCTTCTAGTCCGACAACTTTCCCGCTTTTCCCTACCGCTGCGCTCGCCATCATACTATCCGATGCAAGACCAAGTGTACAGTCAAGCACGCTCATTCCTTTTTCTAAACCAGCAGCTTCAATAAACGGATCACGTTCTCCTCGCAGCCATCTCTTTACTCTAAACATAGCGGAATTTGGATGAAAAAAAATAGGTTCCTCTTCATTTTGGACATGCAATTCTACTCTATTCTTACCGACAACCAGCACGTCTGCAGCTTGAAGATTTTGAAGATCTGCAACGGATTTCTTCTCTCTTACTACAAAAGGTATACTTAAATCAGCGGCTACTTGTTTGGCTTTTACAGTCATCTGTTCATTTGTTCGACCAGCAGTCGTAACAATCACTTTCATAACTCCCCCTACACTGTTTGGCTATTTACATAAAGAAAAAGGATGCCGATAGACATCCTTTTTCTTATAAAGTATATGCGATTTTTCTCTAAAAATCTATATACTAGATGTGACAAAAGCAGGACATTTTATGAACAGTGCTGCTTAAAGCCATTTAAAATATTTTCAAAAATAACTTCTAACGGCTGACCTTCAATTTCATGTCGAGGAATAAAATGAACGACTTCTTTTCCTTTTAAAAGCGCCATAGACGGTGATGAAGGCTCAATGTCCCCAAAATATTCACGCATTTTAGCTGTTGCTTCCTTATCTTGGCCAGCAAAAACAGTTACCACTTGATCTGGTTTTTGCTCAGACTGTAAGTACGCTTGCGTTGCTGCAGGACGTGCTAAACCAGCAGCGCATCCACAAACTGAATTAACGACAACAAAAGTTGTTCCTTCTACGTTTTCCATAAAATCAACTACGGCTTCCTCTGTTGTTAATTCTTCATAACCAGCTTGAGTTAATTCTTGACGCATTGGTTTAACTAACTGACGCATATATTCTTCATATGCCATTGACATATTAACATTCCTCCTAACAATCATTCACGCTAAAAGCATACTATAAAAACCAGGAAAAATCTAGCTACTCACTCTTCAAATCCTTATCGTTGTCCCGTTCTCCTTTTCCATTTGACAAAAAAAGATTAAAACCGGGTCATATCATCTAATTTTTTTCCATAAAAATGTCGATTTTTACTATTAATATTCCATTTTTTGTACTATAGTAGTAAATAGTAGTTTAGTAGAAAGGATTTTCAAATTGAACCAGCGATTTAAACCGAACAAACGATTTAAGCCAAACAAACGATTTTATGCATTTTTGTCTTTAGTGTTAGTGATCGTCGCTTCTTTGTTTTTTATTACAGAAGCCAAAGGAAGTGAATCCGCTGCATCTCAGCAAGTATTAGCATCTACTGCGTTGCCGCTGAAAGAAGCTGCATCTTCAGCACAGCCTGAGAAGCTGCTTAATACACTTCATCATAATATGTATGTAGGAAATACGGTAAACGATCAAAATCAAGCTCTTACACAGCCTGTTTACCTTACGTTTGACGATGGTCCAACACCTGATACTCTTCATATTTTAGATGCTTTGCGTCAATATAACGTAAAAGCAACTTTCTTTATGTTAAAGCATCAAATTGACGTTCACCCTGAAATTGCTAAAAAAGTAGCACAGGAAGGACATGCCATCGGCTGTCACGGCGTCTCTCATGATATTCATGTCATGTATAGTGAAGACGGCGCCGCGTTAAAAGAAATGCAGGAGTGTCAAGCGACCGTTAAGAAAGTAACCGGTGTCGACAGTAAGTTAATCCGCGTTCCTTACGGCAGCGTTCCTTATTTAAAAGAGCCTCACCGTACAGAGTTGCTAAGCCACTTTAAATTATGGGACTGGAATGTAGACAGCGAAGACTGGGCACTTCGTTCTGCACCTAGAATTATTCAGGGGCTTGAACCTCATATTCAAGGGGTTAACTCCAATGGAAGAACACCAGTCATTTTATTTCATGATAAATCCTTTACGGCACAATCCCTTCCTGCTATTTTGACTTACTTAAAGCAGTCGGGCTATCAGCCTATTAAAATTGATAACACCATGCAGCCTATGCAGTTTCCAACTCCCGCTGCAAAACAGTCGTAAAAAAAAAGATCATTCAGATGAATGATCTTTTTTTTATGCTTTTCTGCTTTCCGTCATTTGTTTCCAAACAGAACCTTTTGCTTCTTCTCCGCCTTCGATACGTTCAATTGCTAGCTTGATTTGTAAATCTACCTCAAATTCTTTATCATTCTCTGCTGCTTTTAATGCAGGAAGAGCCGTCTCGTCCCCTACCTCGTATAAATACATAGCTGCACGCCAGCGAACAAGCTTGTTTTTATCACCAAGAGCTTCACACATTGCCGGAATACCTTCTTCAAAACCTAAATCTGACATGCAGTCTCCAGCAGTACGGCGCACAGTGACTGATTTATCTTTTAATGCTTTGTATAAGTAAGGCAGTACCGCTTTTGATTCAATCATTCCTAAGTAGACCGTAGCTAAGCGGCGAATAGATGCTTTTTCATCATCAAGCGCTTTATTTAAAACGTCTAAATCAGCTTCTGTTGGATCCATTTGTTCTAAATGGGCATAGCGCACTGACCAATCGTTGTCTTCTAGCATTTCTTCTGTGACTTTATAGGTTTTACGCGGCTGTACAGCTTTTCCGCCTTCTTTTTCTTCTTGTGCATTAGCCACAAGGCGAGTTAATCTTTCTTGCGGATATGCTGCTGCTAACTCTTCTACTACTTCGTCTCCGATAGCAGCTAACTCTCCGTAACGAACGCCTTGTTCTTTCCATTTCCGTTCTAATACCACATTATCTGAAAAACGTTGAAGTTCTGCTACCGCTTTTGCGAATCGCTCGGGCAGACCAAAGCGCTTTTCTTCATTTCCGTCCGTTAGCTTGACTTGCATCGGTACATTTTTGAACATTTGAACTGACACATTGACCTCACCAAAATGCTCATTCATTTTGTGCTGTTCACTGCTGCTTTGCAAATCTTCACCAAACGCTGCACGAACTTGCGGCAAAATTTGCTTCCAGTCATATTTGGCATTTCGCTCTACTGCCAAGAAGTCCGCTACGTGGTAGACTCCTTTTACCCCTTCTACTTTCAAGATGTCTTGAACAACTTCAGGAGCTGCTTCAGCATTTTTTTCCGTATAGTTATTGCTTTTTCCGCCTGATAGCACTTCGTCTAAATTAATTTTCATTGTATTCGGACTTGGCGTTGGCTCAATTGATTTAATGTTCATATCGTATCGTACTCCTCTCATTAAAATTGTAGCATGTGCTTTATACTCAGTCTAACGACTTGTTTACGCGTTTTCAATTTCTTCAATCAGCTCTGAAAGCTCTGCCCAGCGATCAAGAAGTGCACTTAATTCTTCATTTGCTTTTTCTTGTTCTAACGATAGGTTATGCGCTTTTGTATAATCGCTGCCCACCTGTTCAATTTCACTTGTTAAGCGGTCAATTTCTTCTTCTTTTGCTGCAATATTATCTTCGATTTCTTCCCATTCTTTTTGTTCTTTATACGTTAAGCGACGCTTTTTTGTTTTCTCCGGCTGTTTTGGCTTTTCTTCTTTCACTTTAGCCTGCTGAACCATTGCCTGCTTCTTCTTCATCGCTTCTTCCAATTGATCTGTATAAGCGCCAAAATAAATCGAAATGTTTCCTTCTCCTTCAAAAACTAGTAAGTAATCTGCTACTTTATCCAAGAAATAGCGATCATGCGATACAGTGATAACAACACCTGGAAATTCTTCGAGGTAGTCTTCAAGCACCGTTAGCGTTTGAGTATCCAAATCATTAGTCGGCTCATCTAGAAGCAAAACATTGGGCGATGTCATTAATAATTTCAATAAGTATAAACGACGGCGCTCTCCCCCGGACAATTTTTGAATCGGTGTTCCGTGCGTATGTGAAGGAAATAGAAATCTCTCAAGCATTTGCGACGCAGAGATCATCTTCCCATCCGTCGTATGCACAACTTCTGCCGATTCTTTAATATAATCAAGCATGCGTTGATTCAAGTCCATATCATCGCTTTCTTGGGTATAGTAAGCAACTTTAACCGTTTGTCCTCTGTCAATTTCACCGCTGTCCGGCTCAATGCGTCCTGCAATCATATTCAACAGGGTAGACTTTCCGCTTCCATTTTTCCCGACAATTCCAATTCGATCTTGTTTTTTTACGATGTGCGTAAAATCTGAAAGAATGATTTTATTTTCATACGTCTTAGACACATCTTTTAATTCAAACACTTTTTTCCCAAGGCGACTGCCTGCTAAACTTAAATCCAGTGATTCTTTTTCAGAGGAATCGATTTTCCCTTCTAATTCATCAAATCGCTGAATACGCGCTTTTTGCTTAGTCGTACGCGCTTTTGCTCCTCTGCGAATCCAAGCCAATTCATTGCGGTATAAGTTGCTTAATTTTGCTTGAGTTGCTTTTTCCTGCTCTTCTCGAATCGCTTTTCCTTCTAGAAAAGCAGCATAGTTTCCTTTATAGCTATATAAATTTCCACCGTCTAATTCAAAAATCCGGTTTGTAACAGCATCCAAGAAATAGCGATCATGAGTAACAAGCAGCACGGCTCCTTGATATTTGGATAAATATTCTTCGAGCCATTTAACGGTCTCATAATCTAAGTGGTTAGTCGGCTCATCTAAGATCAGTAAATCAGGTGTTTGAATTAGGCTTTGCGCAATGGAGACGCGCTTTTTCTGTCCACCTGAAAGCTCACCAATTTTTGCACTCATATTTGAAATTCCAAGCTTCGTCAAAATTGACTGTGCGTTAGAATTGGCTTCCCACGCGTTCATCGCATCCATTTTCTGCTGTAAATCATACAATGTTTGCTGATTTTTTTCGTTTGCAGAGTCTTGCTCTAACGCATACAGAGCTAGCTCATAGTTTTTTAATAAGTTAAGAAGAGGCGTATCTCCGCTGAAAACTTGCTCCAGAACCGTTAAGTCTTCATCAAAATCCGGATGCTGCGGTAAATATGTCACGCTGTAGTCTTTAGCATGAACAATATCTCCTTCGTCTCCGAGCTCTAAACCTGCGATAATTTTAAGAAGCGTTGATTTCCCTGTTCCGTTTACACCGATTAAGCCGATTCGCTCATTTTCCGTAATGGTAAATGTTAGTTGATGAAACAGCTCTTTTTCTCCATACGTTTTTGTTAAGTTTTCAACAGTCAGCATTTTCATAATGATAATTCCACTCTTTCTTAAATTGAACTAAAAATTCTTTCATATATGTATGTCGCTCTTGCGCTAGAGACCGTGCTGTTTGAGTATTCATTAACGCAGTGAGCTTTAATAACTTTTCATAAAAATGTGCAATAGCCGTTGATTTCCCGTGTCTGTATTCTTCTTCCGTCATCTCACTTCGTACTGCAATGTTTTCATCATACAAAGCCGTGCCTTTAGCACCTGCATACATAAACGTACGTGCGATACCAATTGCACCGATCGCATCTAAACGATCTGCATCTTGAACAATTTGACCTTCAAGCGTAGCCATAGTCGGACGGTTTCCGCCTTTAAATGACATCGTTTGTAAAATGTGAACGATATGCTTGCAGTTCTCTTCTTCTACCTGATGACTCTTCAGCCACTCCCACACTTCTTCGTACGCCTTTTCAACATCTTCGACTAGCTTATCATCTACAACATCGTGTAAAAGTGCGGCTAGTTCGATAACTTCCCGATTGCCGCCTTCTTTTTTATATAAAAGCACTGCATTCCGACGCACGCGATCGATATGCTGCCAGTCATGACCCGTTGTGTCATGCGCAAGCTTTGCTTGAACCCACTTTTCCGTTTCCACTATTTTATTCATTTGCTCACCTCAATTATATCCACCATTATTTTAGCACAAAGTGAGGCGCTCGTCTCACTGACAGCGGATCACCGTTTGAAAACCCTTGCTTAAAAATAAAAAACAGATGGAGATCCACCTGCTTTTACAGCAATTCTTTTATATCTTTTTGAATATCTTTTGGTGCAGTTTGAGGTGCGTATCTCTTCACGACTTCACCTTGACGATTCACTAAAAACTTTGTGAAATTCCACTTTATCCCTTTGGAACCTAGTAGGCCCGGTGCTTGTTCTGTTAAGTATGTAAATAACGGGTGTGCATGCTCCCCTTTTACATCTACTTTTGCAAACATCGGAAACGAAACGCCATAGTTTAACTCGCAAAATTGTTCAATATCATTTGAACTTCCTGGCTCTTGACCACCGAACTGATTGCAAGGAAAACCTAGAACCGTTAGACCGTTTTCTTTTTCTTCTTCATACAGCGCCTGCAAATCTTTATATTGAGGGGTGAAGCCGCACTTGCTAGCTGTATTCACAATCAACAGCACGTCACCTTGATAGTTAGATAGCGATACGTCTTCGTCTTTAATTGTTTTTGCCGAGTATTCATACACGCTCATCAAAACGCCTCCTTTTCCCTATTGTAATTCACTTTATTTCGGAAGTACAACTGAAACGCTCTTATGATTTGTCGTAAAGAACCTTTAGCTGGTCAGTCGTTTGCAGCATGTAATCAATCATCTCGATTAAATCTCCTACTTGGTCTTCATAAATAAATCGGTTAAAGGTTACCTCAATATTGTTTTCGTATTCGCTTCCTCCGATTTCATGAGTAATACGCTGCTTCACAACTCTTGTTGTTCCCCAGATCCGCTCACACATTTCCTGTATGTTTTGAAACTCAGCTTCTTCAAACGGTTTTTGTTTTTTTAGCTGAAAATGAATATAAACTGTACACCCTGGTTTTTCTACACGGGAAGGCGTTAATTCGGCATGAATGTTGTCTAAGTCGGTTGATAAAGTTAGCGACGCGGTACAGCAAAAATGCTGTTGAAAAGAAATACGGTACGTTCGAGTAAACTGAGCTAAGTCTACAAAATCTTCGCGATTCGTAACAGATACTTGCCCAGATAAGTCAAGATCATAGATCTCTCCTTCTACAACAACTTTTAAATTATCAAATACAATCGGATCAAACATTTCAACTACTTCCTTTTTTATAAAATACGAACAGTCAGCTCTTCTTCTTTCTTGCCAAATTAATTCATAACATACCTGTTATTTTGTTTTATATTGCAAGAAAGAGATTGAGACACAACTAAGTCCACCCAATTTACATCTAGAAGCCACTACACCCATGAAACTTCTTTTTACCCTAGCTATGAAAAAATCCGAACGAGTTTGATTCTTCATCAAGAATCTTGCTTCATCGTTCGGATTTTCCTTCAACTAAAATACTCTTACCCCAGCCTCTTCTCTTAAAAAATCCCTAGTGCATGTCCATTCTCGTCAATATCCATATTGAGCGCAGCAGGTTTTTTTGGAAGGCCAGGCATTGTCATAATTGAACCTGTTAGCGCCACGAGAAACCCAGCTCCGAGTGAAGGACGGAATTCCCTTACCGTAATCTTAAAATCAGTTGGTCGCCCAAGCTTCGTCTGATCATCACTTAACGAATACTGCGTTTTGGCCATACAGATCGGCAGATGATCCCAACCGTTTGCTTCAAATTGCTGTATTTGCTTTAACGCTTTTGGAGCAAAATCTACGCCTTGTGCTCCGTATACGGTTTTAGCAATAGCTTCTACTTTTTCTGGAATCGAAGCCGACACATCGTAAAGAGGAGAAAACTGACTTTCTGTCTCGTTCATGACTTCAAGAATTTTTTCAGCAAGCATGACGCCGCCTTCTCCGCCTTTTTCCCATACTTCTGTTAAAGCAACTGGAACATTCTTTGAAGCACACCAATTCATAAGCGCTTCTACTTCACCTTTTGAGTCCGTCACAAAACGGTTCACGGCTACAACGTAAGGAACGCCGAATGCCTGAATCGTTTCAATATGCTTTTCCAGATTTTCAATTCCCGCTTCTAAAGCCTCAATGTTTTCTTCATTTAAACGCTCTTTAGGAACGCCCCCATGCATTTTCAAAGCGCGAATTGTTGCAACGATTACCACCGTTTCTGGTTTAATATCTGCCATACGAGCTTTGATATTCAGGAATTTTTCCGCGCCCAAATCTGCCCCGAATCCCGCTTCTGTTACTACATAGTCGCCTAGTTTTGCAGCCATTTTTGTGGCAATGACGCTATTGCAGCCGTGGGCAATATTAGCAAAAGGACCTCCGTGAATGAGGGCTGGAGTATGTTCCAACGTCTGTACAAGGTTTGGTTTAATCGCATCTTTTAAAAGAAGAGTAAGCGCTCCTTGTGCACCTAAGTCTGCAACCGTTACAGGCTCATTGTCCATATTATAAGCTACCACAATAGACGCTAAGCGACGCTTCAAGTCTTGTAAATCTGACGCTAAGCAGAAAATAGCCATAATTTCTGATGCCACCGTAATATCAAATCCATCTTCTCGAGGAACACCCTGCATCGGACCACCTAATCCAATGACGACCTGACGCAGCGCGCGGTCGTTCAAATCAACCACTCGTTTCCACGTGATTTTACGTGTATCAATACGCAATTCATTGCCTTGATGTATATGGTTATCTAAAATAGCCGCCAGCGCGTTGTTAGCTGTTGTGATGGCATGCAGGTCTCCAGTAAAGTGTAAGTTAATATCCTCCATTGGAAGCACTTGAGCATAACCGCCGCCAGCGGCACCTCCTTTAATTCCCATTACCGGACCAAGAGATGGTTCACGCATGGCGACAATCGCTTTTTTACCTAATCTATGTAATGCCTGAGCTAAGCCGACTGTCACTGTCGACTTCCCTTCTCCTGCTGGAGTTGGATTAATAGCTGTAACTAAAATCACTTTTCCATCTTGTTTTGTGTGTAAACGTTCCATAACGGACAAAGAAAGCTTGGCTTTATAATGTCCGTACGGCTCTAGCTCGGCCTCTAAAATATCCAGCTGCTCGGCAATCTCTTTAATCGGTTTAATGGTTGCCTCTTGTGCAATTTGCAAATCACTTTTTATTTGCTTCTTAGTTGTCATATAAAAACCCCTTTTCTGCTGAGAATTCTTTTCAAACACTTCATCAAAAAAGGATAAAATCCATTTTCTGGGGGAGATATGAAGTTTAATGAATACAGGAACGACTGCGCTGTAAATTTTACTGAGTTTCAGTCAAGCAAAAAAAAAGCATAGCGACGCTCCATTTTAACCTTATTGTACCATTTCATTTTAGCCATTACGCATATTAATGCTCTTTTTTTTCAAAATTCAATTGCTTAATATTCTGTATATTCCTATAATAGTATATTGTACATAAATGTTGAACCTCATTTTCACGTGAGAAAGAACATTTATACGCGTCATTACTTCGAAATCGAATAGGAGGAATTTTATTGCCTATTAATATTCCACGTGATCTTCCGGCAAAAGAAATTTTAGAAAAAGAGAGAATTTTCATTATGGACGACGTACGCGCGGTTAACCAAGAAATTCGCCCGCTTAATATTGTTATCCTAAACTTAATGCCGGAAAAAGAAAAAGCTGAAACGCAATTATTACGTTTACTCGGGAACTCGCCGCTGCAAGTGCATATTACACTTCTTTACACAGCAAGTCATAAAGCCAAAACAACGAGTAAAAATCACCTAGATCAGTTTTATAAAACGTTTGAACAAATTAAAGAACGAAAATATGACGGAATGATTATTACAGGAGCACCTGTAGAACATATACCATTTGAAGAAGTAAACTACTGGAAAGAACTTCAAGAAATTATGGATTGGTGTAAAACAAATGTGACTTCTACTCTTCATATCTGTTGGGGAGCTCAAGCTGGACTTTATCATCACTTTGGCATTGACAAGCGACCTCTTTCTGATAAATGCACGGGTGTATTTACGCATGTTGTATCGAGTGAAGAACCAATTAAGCTGCTGCGAGGATTTGACGATGTCTTTTATTCTCCTCATTCTCGTCACACCGATGTCGACATGAATGAAGTAAAAAACCATCCTGACCTTGAGCTTCTTTCCTACTCTGAAGAAGCTGGTGTTTATATGGCGATGTCTAAAGATGAAAAGTTTGTTTTCATTACAGGACACCCGGAATACGACGTTCAAACACTGCAAGAAGAATTTCTTCGAGATACAGAAAAAGGGCTAGAACCAAAGCTTCCGGAACACTATTTCCCAAACAATGATCCTGACAAAAATCCTTTAAAAACATGGCGTTCTCATGCCAACCTGCTGTTTATGAATTGGTTGAACTATTATGTTTACCAAGAGACTCCTTATCTGTGGGAATGAAAGAACCGATCTGTCCCAGTATTCAATTAAATTACGCATGCTCTTTTTTGTGTTAAAACTGCAGCAAATGAGAAATAAAATAGAAAACCTGCTGCTCGTTTAGGACAGCAGGTTTTCTATTACTAATTCTTCTTCATTCCGCAATTAAAGCTTTCTTTCAGAAATTCAGCATCAACAACACGGCTTTTGAGATCCAACACTCACATACTATTGCTCATTCTCCCTTTTCATCTTCATTTAGTTTTGTTTCATCCATTTCCTTCGTTTGTTCTTCTACCATTGTGTCCAGCCACTGGGGTGGCTTACCGTCTTGGCTTTCATTGTATACTTCTGATATATCTTTTTCTTCCAAAGAGGATAAGATGTCATGAATGTCATTTTGATTGCCTAAAATATTGCCAAATCCTTGACTCACTTTTTTATGACTTCTGAAGTTTGTCGGAAAGTTATTACCAAAATTCACAGCTGAAGCATCTTCAATTGTGCCAATGTGGATGTCACCTATGCTAAAAGTTGATTCTAGAGCTTGATCAGGCTCCCTCATTTCTTCCATATGGGTTAGTGTATAAGGGACACTTCTTTCATTAATTTTAACTGATATTTCAGAAGGACCCTTTTCTTTATTTTTTGCTTTATTATTCTGACTACCCGATTTTCGATTGACATCAGAGTCATTTTTTATTTTTTTACCTTTCTTTCCTGGCGCTTGATATTGATTCGTTTGCGAAGGAAAAGTATTACCAATATTCAAAGTTCCACTAAGTTCTTTTACATCAATGTGCTCTAAATAATAAGACAGTTCGTCCAAGTTTAGTGTTTGAACGTTCTTTATATCTAAATGAAAAGAATGGACCGTTTTTTTTGAAAGTTCATTCATGTTTTTTTCTAAATCTGTAAGCCTTTTTTCAATGTTTTGGAGTATATTCAGCACCTTTTCATCCATAGAGTTTGACCCCTTATTTGATTTAACACTTTTAGCCCATCTACAACATATAATAGTGTATTAGATGACTTCTATTAATGTCTCATATGTATCGGGAGGAATTATGAAAATACATCTTCGTTCTCCTCAGATCGTTTTTGATGATCTCACCGTAAATGCGGTTAAAAACAACGCAGGAGTTTTTATAGGGAAGAATGTGCAACAAAATTGGGAAACTACGATCAGCAGCAGTAATTCAGGTTTTGGAACAATTTTGGGAGATGATAATCAGCTATCCTATAACACACATCTTGTTCTTGGTGAAGATGATATAAATGATTCTTTTGAACAGGTCAGAAAGGAGGATTGACTCTACGTTTTTATTCATCATTCTTTTTAGGGATTTTTGCAATGGTGGTATTATTTAAAATTTTATTAGAATCACCAACTACTTTTCCGAAACCATCAGAAATTCGACTTTTATGATTCCACTTATATTGAATATTAACGCCGTAAAATAGGCCTGAACTATTTTGAATTTTATTTACTTTAATCGAATGATAGTGAATATTAGCCATAGACAACACCTCACAGACAGAAGTTTGCTTCATCACATTCAATATAAAACTGAAAATACATTATCTTATGTCTAAACTCTTATCTGTTTACCTCAAATTGAACGTCTCTTTAATCATTTGAGCTTTTACGTCTTTTCTATGATACTTACTCCATTTACGATAAAAGTATTCCTGTCATTACCTTTTAGTCTATGTTAATAGCTGCGATTACATCCTAAAATAAGCTAGCAAAAAACCATCTGTATAAAAGATGGTTTAACTCTATTACTAATCTATTCTCGCCACTCTGACAGAATAATTAATAGAGGGCTTAAACGGGTATTTGCAGAACCCGTTTTTCCTCATTTAACTTTGTGTAACAGGGGCGTTGTTGACATCTATATTTTCAGAAAAATAGGAATCAACGACGTCATTATCGTTAATGATATTTACAATTTGAGAGGCAAAGTTATTATAGCCGATTATTTCACCAAAACCTGTATTACTTTTCCAATTTACTTGCCAATCTGATTGAGTATTTTCCCCTGTGAAAATACCAGAATTAGTAGAAATATACGTAACATTAAGATTAGTAAATTTTATAATCAACTTTTTCAACTTCTTTCATCTTCTTTTTCCCTAGAATTGAGAAACTGGCTGAGGATTAATATTTTCCGGCTGGGTAATTGGAATGTCACAAACATCTTGATCATTAATGATATTCGTACTGCCCAGTATAGCTGAATTTACAGAAAATCCGTTTCCTAAGTTAAATTTACCTTGGGAATTCCAATCTGGCTGGCTATTTTGACCCGAAGCAATTACTGAATTGGAAACCATACTTACCACATTTATTTGGTTGAAAATGACGGAAACAGGCATTAGTCAATTCCTCCGTTTTCTAAAATTTTAATGTAGTATATGCTTCCTTCTAAAGTATGGTTCAATCGATTTTCTGCAATCAAAAATGTTAGTTAGGTCTTACAATTATTCATTATACCTACTCTTCTTACAAATCGTTTTACACTGCCCTTAATCAGCAAGCCTGAAGGGAGGAATTTATTGATTATCCTTAAGAAAAAAAGTATTTAGTTATCTTTGTGCACAGCTATGTTTTTCTTTTTAATTTGCATTTAGAACATAGTTTTATCAAATAAATAAAGGGATTTAGACATAACAAAATCGATCTACAGACAAACAAACGAGATAAATGGTCTAGTATGGATCGCTTGTTTCACCACTGTTGATTTCCGTACAAGACGTTGCTTTCCGCGGGCGGCCGATGAGCCTCCTCGCCGCTGCTGCTCCTGCAGGGTCTCACCTCTTCCGCTTTTCCCCCAGAAGTCTTCACCCTACCCTCCAATCAACAGCTAGAAGCACCTACATACAGCCACAGCCTACGTTCACCCTACCAATGAAAAAATCCGAACGCGTTTGATTCTCCATCAAGAATCAAACGCGTTCGGATTTTTTTGTCCCAGCTTTTTTAAAGTTCTTTAATATATTCAATCACCGAATCTGGAAATTCGTTTCGAATTCCGCAATTCCCACAATAAAATCCGCTATATTCGTCTGTCGCAACGTACTGTCTTAGAAGAAACAATGTTAACCTGTTTGGGAGACCGCATTCTGTGCAAAACGCCAGGTATTTGCTGCGCTGTCTGTTTGCTGACATACGTTTCATCCTTTCGACTAACTATAGAAAGCGTTTTCTTATTTATATGGAGCTTTCTTATTAGTTTATGACAGCAATTACGGTCTACCTCCAATTATTGTCGCGACGAGAAGGGCGGAATAAACGCAGAATTAAATTAATTATAAGCACAATAGCTAAAATGTTAATTAACAACCCAAAAATCCCGCCCAGTGCACCCATATGACCAAGCAAACCGCCAAATAACATCCCTGCCAGACCGCCATAAAGCAGTCCACGAGCGAACCCTCCTCGTTTTGAACGGGTAACCCCTCGATTTACAGTTCCATTTCTGCGGTTTGAAAAATTAGACCTCGGCTCATTTTGTCTAACACTTGGCTGTCTATTAAACGACCGCTTCCCTGACCGGTACGACCTTGCACTCACGTTATAGTCATCGTGATAGGAAATATATTCAGCTAAGGGAGATAAACTTAGCGAAAAAATCAATGCTACGGCAATCATTATTTTTTTCATCTGCTTTTTCCTTTCTTCACCTAATAGTAACTGTTTATTATAGTGCGCTGTTTCATGCATATCATACGTTTTGACACAAAAGGGAAATTCAGCTTCATACAAAATTTTTAATCGGGTATCATAACGTTATACTTTGCCCTAGAGAGGAGCGTGCATGTACATGATACGAAGAATTAGCATACTGCTTTTCACCCTGTGCTTCTTATTTAATGGACCCCTTCCTGCAGTATGTAAAGCGGAACAAGTAAAAAATGTAGAAGTGCGTGACCGTTTGCTTTATCAAGGTAATAACCAACTAAAGCAAACCGCCCTAACATTTGATGATGGACCGGATCCTCGCTTTACTCCACATGTATTGGATCAGTTGAAAAAGCATGGTATTAAAGCAACCTTTTTTCTTATCGGGGCAAAAGCTCACGAACATCCTGAGCTGGTGAAAAGAATGGTAGCTGAAGGTCATGCCGTTGGGATTCATACCTATTGGCACCCCAATTTACTAAAAGAATCTACTGAAAAGTTTCACTGGGAAATTGCCAAAACTCAGGCTATTATTAAAAACATTACCGGTTTTGAAACGCAGCTGTTTCGTCCTCCGTATGGAAATTTAACACAAGAAATGATCAACGAGCTGCCAAATGAAAATGTCTATGCGATTAACTGGTCTTCTGACTCATTGGACTGGAAGCAAATCCCGGAAACGGAAATTACCAATAATGTATTTAAGAACATGCACGCCGGAACAATTGTTTTGATGCACGACGGCGGCCATTGGACCATGGACCTTTCCAACACCCCAAAGTCACTGGATACCATCATTCCTAGACTTAAGCAAGAAGGATATCATTTTGTGACCGTCCCAGAACTTTTGCACATCCCCTATCCAAAAAATTAAGCGCCAAAGAGTTTCTGATTTAGAAACTCTTTGGCGCTTTACGATTTCCCTTGATAGAAAGTAAATATGCCTCTCCTACAAAAAGAGCGTGTCAAAAGATCTAATTCAAATACATCTTAAAACTCAAAAATATGTCTTATTTCTTCAAAACGTTATCATACTAAAGATACAAAAAGAGGCATTCTTTTTTGTTCCATCGCTCTACAATAGAGGGAATTTACGGATAACCTCTAAAATAGGTTTTAAGTTGCATGATTAGGAGTAAATATTACTATAACTACTCTCATATTTTTAGACAAGCTGCATATAGATAAAATGAGAGAGTCGAACGTATTCCACATATCCCTAAATTTCTTCTTCACACAAAAAAATTGACGAACTTTTTTTGTCAACAGGTGCGTATAGATATGATAGAATTCCTATATAATGACCTGGATTCATTTCTAAACAAGGAGTTTTGACTATGATTAATGAACAAGAGACGTTGTTATTTATTAAAGAACTTGGCCGCTTGTTGAAAGACTATCAAAACTGTTCAAACGCCTCTGTAAAAAGTGAAATATATAAAGATATCGTGTTGTTGAGCAATGTTATCCAGTTAGATCACGTGAACGTTTCTTACGCTTAGAAAATCTTTTTTATTTCTTTATAAATTTCAGTTTTCTACTATAACTACAGAAAAGGAAGAAAGGAGACGATTTCCATCCATCTCTTTTCTTCCTTTTCTCGTTATCGGTTTTTTATGGTTATTTAGAACATAGTTTTATTAAAATTATTGTAGAGTTTTTCGAGTGTCTTCGGTCCAACTATTCCATCTACCTGCAGATAAAGTGCTTGTTGAAAAGCTTTTACCGCTTTGAAAGTGGAAGACCCGAATATACCGTCTGCGCCTCCAAAAAGAGAATAACCTAAGTGAATAAGCATACGCTGAATTAACTGTACGTGATTTCCTCGATCTCCGTATTTAATTAACATGCTTGAAGCCTTTGGCGTCTGTGTTTTAGGTACTTTTCCACTTCGAAGCTCCGACAAAGATAAACCGAATGTATATTGAAAATGAGGGTAATCTTTTAAGCTTGTCCAATCTCCTCCCCATTCCAACCCAACCCTTTTTCCTATCTCTCCCGCTTTGTTCCATCTTCGATCAATGGTCCAGTCAACTTTTCCGTCGTTATCAAGCAGCGCAATGTCAAAAGCTAGTCCATAGTTATGATAAGAATAGCCGCCTTTGGCATTAGTCACAATACTTCCTGGTGTTGTTCGGCCTTGTGAATATAGTCTGTGCTGATGCTCTATCGATCTAAATCCTTCAGTGATACTAACAAATATGCTTTCTTTATATGCTTGCCCAATGAGATCGTACGCTTTTTCTTGCACTATTTCATGTACATCTTGCAACTTATTTTCTGCTTTTTGTAACAGCTTGTCTAATGATAAATCACTCATACTCCCCACTCCTTAACTAGATGGCTCTCCTTATATATACGTATAAGACGAACTCTAAGGGAGGCATCCAGTATCAGTTTATGCGGGAAGCAGTTAAGTGGTGCAACATGTAGAGCTGCTGTTATTTCAGCACCCAGTGGCTGATAGCCTTCGCTACTCCGTTATTGACATTTGTATCTGTCACCCAGTCCGCTGCTTCTTTTACAGCTTCCTGAGCATTTCCCATGGCAATTCCACATCCTGCCGCTTCAATCATAGCCATATCGTTTAAGCTGTCTCCCATAGCAATGACTTCATCCATTGAAATGCCCAAACGTTCACATACGGTCATAATCCCTTTTGCTTTATTGATACCAAGTGCATTAATTTCTAGATTCGTTAAACTAGAGTTGCTAATTTCAAAATCTGAAATGCCTGCTATTTGTTTCAGCACTTCTTCTCGTAAAGCATCATCTGGAATATCGTAGCCAAACTTCAGCCATTCCTGTGAGGCAATATCTTCTGGAAATTCGTCTCTCCACACTTTATCCGTAGTCACAGCCCAAAAGTTAAGCTTATGCTCTTGCGTTAAATTCCACATCTTCTCGATGGAAGAAGCATCAATTAACTTTCGTTCTACAAGCTCTCCAGATTCATCCCAAATTTCACTTCCGTTCACTGTAATAAGGTAAGAAGATAGCTGTAGAGACTGGGCATATTCACGGCATGTTAAAAGAGATCGCCCCGTGCTGAGCACCACATGAACACCTTGTTCTTGGGCTTTAGCAATGGCCTGACGATTTTCTGTAGAAATTTCTTGCTGATTGTTCAGCAGCGTTCCATCCATATCTAGTGCGATCAGTTTAAATTCTTTTTTTTCATTTGTTTGCATCTTTCTCTCTCCTTCTCATCAATAGTAGGTATGACATTACGCTGAGCATTTGACTTACACTATGTAACTCTTATTATAACTGTAGCACAGGAGCATTTCGCTCTGCATCAGATAAGCGTTAAAATGGTCAATTATTCTATGGGGAATAATTGAAGGAAAACAAAATGGCTTTGCCGTAATTTATATATAACGCTTTTCATTTTTAGTTATTTCAACTAGAATTTTGGTAAAAGGATGTGAATGTTATGAATACTATTATTTCACCAGCTGACTTACATACTGCATTACAACAACCCCAACACTCCATTGTGTTGCTTGACTGCCGATTTACCCTTGGAAATTCTGAGGCAGGCGCAAGCGCTTATCAAAATGAGCACCTCCCGGATGCTCATTATTTGGATTTAGAAAAAGATCTGTCTTCTGTGGCTACTTTGCACGGAGGAAGACACCCGCTGCCTGACGTTCAAAAGCTAGCTCAGAAGCTGGGCAATTTAGGAATTAATGCTGATTCAAAAGTCGTCGTTTATGATGAACAAAACGGAATGATGGCTTCAAGAGCATGGTGGCTACTGCGATATATAGGAATTGAAGACGTACAAATTTTAAATGGAGGTTTTAATAACTGGAAGCAATCGGGATATGAAACAACGAAGAACGTACCAGAAGGTTCTCCTCAAACGTTTGTACCTTTCGTGCAACAAGATTGGGGACTTGCAGGAGTTGAATACGTAAAAGAGAATCTTCATAACCCTAATGTTGTTCTTATCGACTCTCGTGAAAAAAAGAGATATCTCGGCTTAGAAGAACCCATTGATCCTGTAGCAGGACATATCCCAGGCGCCATTCATTCTTTCTGGCAAGATGTGTTAACTTCAGAAGGTTTATGGAAAACAGATAAAGAGTGGAAGGAAATGTTTTCAGCTATTGATTCTCACGCTGAAATCATTGTATACTGCGGATCAGGTGTATCTGCTTGCCCTAACGTTTTAGCTTTAAAATCAGCAGGTTTTCCAAATGTAAAATTATATGCCGGCAGCTGGAGCGATTGGATTAGCTATCGTGACAATCCAATCGAGAAAAACAGATAGACAAAGAAGGCTCAGTCTCACCAAAAGTATAGAGGCTGAACCTTCTCTTTTTGTATTCTTCTTATTAGGCGCATGTTATTTACTAAGCCTTAACATAAAATCATGAAGCCGCTCTGAGGTAAGCAAATTTTGATTACATGCTTCGCTATCTTGACAAATATAATTTCCTCGTTGTGTAAATGTCCCTTGAACAGTTCCTTTGATTTCAGCAGTGAACATACCGACTTCCTCGTAGCTGTGGCAAAGCGTGCATATTCCCTTCTGATTGATAGGTTTAAACGTTCCTTGAATACCTTTTAACTTCTGGGTATCCGGATCCTGCGCTACGATAAACTTTCTGTTTGAGCCTTTATCGATCCAGCTGACATAGGAAATGCTCGTTAGATCAATGCTATCAGCAGACGGAACTTTTAACTTTTTCACTTTTGGAAATAGCTTTTTCACGCCAGCTTCCGTAAAAGATTTAAATGGAATCACGTAAGGCTTTATCGTTTCTAAAAACACCTCTGCTTGCTCTTTATTTCTAACTTCAGCAACTGACAGCAGCACTTCTTCTTGTTCCTCGCTAAGCACATCAAACACATTTAATACTTTTTCTTTTGCAAGAGCTTTTAAAGCCTGCAGCACATCGGAATTGTTTACTGTTCCATGCCCATTGATAAGGATTTGCGTTTGGCTTTTGATAAAATTATATTGATCATTTCTTATAAACGCTTCCACGTTCTTCACTCCTTCTTCATTTAATCAGCTACTTTTTACTTTACAGTACGGATTCCTTTTACGAAATGTAAAAAATAAATCAGAAATAAACTATACCTAAAAAAGCGCGGGCATTCAGTTGCCAGCGCTTGATTTCTACCGTTGCTTTTTATATACAATTTTTTTGATGGTTTCGGTTGATAAAAAGTATTCACGGGCTAGTTCCTCAATTGAAGTTCCTTTTTCAAACAAATTCCTAATCCGTTCGTTTCGCTCGTCAATCAACTTTCTTCCACCAGAGCAAGTTCCCCATTTTCTTTTTGCCTTCTGCGGCTTTGGAATATAAATGGTTTCTCCTTGAATGTATTTTTGAATTTCACTAATCAGCTCTTCAGGTAAAATATTTGTTGCTTTTACATACGTCATTTCTGCCAGCTCCTTATGTGGTTTTGCTTATACAATAAGGGGCAAAGCCGTATATATTAGAAATGAGATATGCGCGGTTAGGCGATGTTCTATTACTAAACCGTCCACCCCATGCAAAGTATCGCCTTTCTAATATCAGGCTTTGCATGAGACGCTGCAGTATCCGGTAAACATCTTTTATTTACCATTTATTACACCTCCACTTTACATCGACTGTAAACCAAGCTTGTAGAAAATTACAATTATTGGCTCAAATTTTATTATAAGCTATCTATATTCTTGCACACAACACCTTCTTATTTATAAAGCTGACACCAAAAATAAAACGAACTTGCAGAGAGCTCGTTGTTCTCCCTGCAAGTTCGTTTTATTTTTGTTATGAACGCTTCTGCTTTTTGTTAGCTGAACTGCTTTGAACACCTTGTTCAGAAGTGGTCGTCCCTTGTCCTTCTACATTTGGTGAACCCAGCTCTGATTTTGAGCGGTCTTTTTTAATTTTACTCATGTCACTCACCTCCAGTTTGTAGTGTACCCTTTGTACAGCTACATATAAGGAGAGGTGTGCTGATTTTATTGTTTCTTAAGCATAAATAGCCATAGAAACGTTAAGGCTTGCTTTAATTCATTTGGGAGCTGTCCAATCAGCTTATCTGGAACATTTCGCTTATATACACCTTCGCCATCGATTACTTCCCATCCATTTTCTTTTGCAAGCTGTTCAAACTCCCACGGCATCATCGTATTGCAAATAACGTCTTCACCATATAGTCTTTGAAAACTATTGGTACGAGGTTGAGCAGTTGGTCCAAGAATACCTACACATGCATATCCTCCTGTTTTTACAACTCGGTGCAATTCCTTCAAAGCTAATCGCGGGTGCTCCGTCCATTCTAGGGCGTTGATTACCATAACCCCTTCTACTGATTCAGAAGACAGCGGAAGCTGCATAATATCAGCTTGAGCGAACGACAAATTTTCACTTTTATGCAGCTGGGATGCTTTTTGAATCATTTCTTCCGATAAATCAAGACCGACTGCTTTATATCCAGAAGCAGCTAGAAGAGACGTTCCAAACCCATCACCGCAGCCCACGTCTGCCACTATACCACCTGATTTAAGATGTTTTTGAATAAATGGAATCACTGTTTTCCGACTTCCGTTTTTCCACATCTCTTCACTTCGGCTATTCCAAAATGAGACTTTTTGATTCCATTCGTCTTGAGCTTGATCATGCCAATTAAATGTTGTCATTTTTTATCCCCTTTGCACTCTTTTCTTTACCTTATCACTTTTTATAATGAATAAAAACGACTATTTCAGCAACCATATAGATGTAAAGGAAGGTGTTTATTTGTATGAAAGAACGTTTCGTTGCAGTACGTAAAAATGCAGACGGCGACCTCTTAGAATTCCAAACGGCTTCAGGAGACGTTTTAACCTATGAAGAAGCGTTAAAGAAAGTAGAAGCCGGGGACGTTGAGCATGTGAGTACCTTTGTAGGGAAAGACGGCGGTACGTATATTCGCAGCATTCCTGACCATGACAAAACAAATAATCTCGATGCATTGCCATCGTTTTAAAGGAGAATGAAGATGACTAAAAAGAATAACAAAGGAAGCGCTAATCAAAGTAACCCAAAAACGCAGCACCATCTTGTTGAAATGGGTGAAGAAATTTCAAGCGGGGATAATTCAAAAGGAAACAAACGCAACAAAGATCAGTCAAGTAAAACACAATAAGAAAAAGCCGTGCTAAGAAGCACGGCTTTTTCTTATTAATGTTGGCTAGGAAGACCTAATGTTGAAAAATCTCCTGTTGCTACGCTTGTTCCAACTGAAGCAACACCTGCTACTAATGTAAATGCTAATGCCATACCGACTAATACTTTTTTCATAATTATTTCCTCCTCTTTCTTTGATTTGACTCTAGTGTATCACAGGATAAAAGTAGATGAATTCCTTTCTATCAGCATTTATTGCCTTAAAACCATGGATTTCCTCCATTTTGATAGAAATTTCTCAAAAATTATAATGATAGGAATATTTTAAACAAATAGAGCTTCAAGTTCTTTTTCTACTAGCTTGACGAATCGCTCATTTCGTTGCAGGGTGAAAATGGTCATAGACTTTTCCATATATTCTTTACCTTGTTCAATTTTACCTAATTTAATTAAGCTCTCTCCTGCTTGGTAATGAAGTTCTCCAAATAAATACATTGATTCGTTACTAATGCACAAATCGATTCCTCGATTGCTATATATTAATGATTCATCATAGTTACTCATATCCCCAAGCGTTTTGGCAAGTGCATTTAAAATTCTAATTTTTATATTTTCGTCTTTTGTTTGGGGCAGCTCATTTAAGCTTTTGAGTGCTGTTTGATATGTATCTAGAGCCTGTTCATACTCTTTCTCTTCATAAAGAATAATCCCAATGCTATTTAAAATTTCAATTTCTCTTTCTTTATAAAACGTTGCCGATTGCTTAGTAAGCTCGATCGCTTGGTACATTTTAGACAGCGCATCTTCTTTGTTGTGATGAATGTAATACACGCAAATCCCTTCGTGCCACATTAAAAATTGCTTGTTCAGCGGGTTTTGAAACAGAGGACTTTCTTTTTCTTTTACAATGATATTATGAATAGCATCATAATCTCTCTGACGAATATATTGACGAATTAACGATTGAACCGCATCTACGTAATCAAGTCGAGGTGATTCTACACTATCAAAAAAGTAGTTAACATCTACGCCAAGGCGCTTAGAAATTTTATAGAGGGTAATGCTTGATGGATATTCTTCACCGTTTTCAATTTTGCTGATTTGCGCTTGTGTACAAATGTCTCTTGATAATTCTTGTTGTGTCAACCCTGCCATTTTGCGAAGGTCTCTCATAACACTCCCAATTCTATACTCTCTCATCTCTTTTCTCACCCTTACTTTCACATAATATATTCTCTCTATAAACATATAGTGCTTTTATTTAGATAGTCAACTGTAAACACGTTAAAAATTTATACGATGTTTCGAAATTGACCATTCCCTATAATAGCAAATTAATCTATAAGAGTAAAATAGTGTATGATTCCTCTTCTCTAAAAAATCCCATAAAAAAAAACGTGATTGAGACATAACTACATCAATCCAATCTAAAGACGAACAAATAGGATAAATAATCTGGACTACTTGTCACACCGCCGTTGATTTTCGTGCAAGACTTCGCTTCGCCCTCCAATCAACCGCTAAAAGCATCTGCATCGATGAAACCTCTGTTCACCATAACAGCAAAAAATCCGAACGATAAATCGTTCGGATCTTCCTTCAACTAACATATTTTTGTTCCATTCTCATTCACATTTTTATTTATAAACAGGATATCCAACAAATTTAAAGTCTTTGCCGATTGACGTCACAGAAAGACGCTCCACGTCCACTGCGTCCCACATTTTCTCTACGCCTTTTCCTTCTAGGAAAGTAGGAGCTTCTTTTCCTCCTGAAAGCTTTGGAGCCATATACAGCACCAATTTATCAATTAAACGATTTTCCACGAATGCGGCATTCACTTCGCCCCCTCCTTCAATTAAAAGAGACGACACAAATTTCTCACCTAGTATAGAAAGCATGTCTTCAAGATTTACTTTATCCTCACCGCTTGTAACAAATACTTCGACGCCTTGCTTTTCGAGCTGTTCTTTTTTTTCTTTTGAATAGCCCTGACTTGCAAATACCCACGTTGGAGCTAAAGAATCCGTTGCTAGCTTAGATTCAAGCGGCATGCGCAGCTTTGAATCCATCACAATACGAATTGGACTGCGGCCGCCTTCAATGCGAGTTGTCAGCTCGGGGTTGTCCTTAATGACCGTATTCACCCCTACTAAGATACCCGCTGTTTCATGACGCAGCTGATGTACATCCAAACGAGCTTCCTCAGACGTAATCCACTTGCTGTGAGAAGAAGCAGTTGCTATTTTACCGTCTAACGTAATCGCTGACTTTAATGAAACAAACGGCTTCTTCGTTACAATATACTTATTGAAGACCTCATTCATTTGACGTGACTCTTCTTCACATACACCTGTTATGACCTCAATGCCTGCGTTTTCTAAAATTTCAACTCCATTACCTGCTACTAAAGGATTGGGGTCTAAAGTTGCTATGATCACTTTTTTTACACCGGCTTCAACTAGCGCTTCAGCACAAGGACCTGTACGTCCGTGGTGTGAACAAGGCTCTAGCGTTACGTAAGCAGTTGCCCCTTTTGCTTGTTCGCCAGCCATTCGCAGCGCGTGAATTTCAGCGTGCGGTTCGCCAGCTTTTAAATGCGTCCCAATTCCAACGATTCGATTATCGTTTACAATGACCGATCCTACAAGCGGATTTGGCTCTGTTTGTCCTTTTGTTGCTTTTGCGTTTTGTAAAGCTATATTCATATAAAATTCGTGATTGATCAAAGAAGAACCTCCTCTTTTAAGTGTCCTGAACGTTTAACTTTAGTATCTAAATACTTTTCATTAAACTGAGATACATCTCCCCAAAGTGGAACGCGCCCTGATAAAAGTGCGCCGTTTTTCTCAAGCGCGATTAGCTTTTTCGGATTATTGGTAATCAGCGTAACCGGTTTTTGGCGCAGCACTTTTAACACGCTGATGGCATCACTATAGCTGCGAGTATCATCTTCAAATCCTAACCCTTCATTCGCTTCTACCGTATCAAATCCGTTTTCTTGAAGAACGTATGCCATTGCTTTGCTGAATAGGCCAATACCGCGTCCTTCATGATTTGCTAAATAAAATAGCGCTCCGCTTCCATTTTCGACGATCATTTTCATCGATTGTTTTAATTGAAAACCGCAGTCGCAGCGTTTGCTTCCGAATATATCTCCCGTATGGCAGATACTGTGCATACGAATGAGTGCCTCATGCGATTCTTGAAAATCTCCGTACACAAGAACACTCGATTGCTGCATGTCAGCTAAATTAGCTCCTTGCATTTTTTCAATAAGCTCTTCCGTACTTAAAGATCCTTCTTTTACATTATCAGAACGCAGCCATGAATACCAACTAAATACTTGTGTCTCACCATCTAGATTCACAGGAAGCGTGATAGGTCCTACTATATAAATAAAATGATCATCATTTTTTACTACGTTAATTTTATCTTTTAAAATTGAAACAACTTTTTCGTTAATCACAGTCATTTCCTCCTCTGATGTGTCTTTCACTTATCTACTATTTTCACATTTTGCTCAATCTCTCACATGAACAACTATTTTTTCTAGCACTTCACTACATTTATCTTTTTTAATTGATGTATCAGCTTACTAAAAGTAAGTAACTTTACTTGCTTAAAGTATTATATGACGATAAATTTATCTTGTAAAGCTTTTATGCTCTATTTGTTACTTTTAGTAATTAACTTCCTTAATTATATAAATTATATAATCAAAACGTAAAAACGTAAAGTAATTTATATTCTTTAAGTAATTAAATTACACAACACTAGATAAAATGCTGACTTTGTTTTATAATATAGGAAGAGAATGGAGGTAATAACATGGACGGTTTAGCACTCTGCCCGCGTTTTGAAAAGGCTGTTACTATACTAACGAAACGTTGGACGAGTTTGATCATTTTTCAGCTGCTTTCCGGATCACAGCGGTTTTCTCAAATGCAAGAAGCACTTCCAGTAAGCGGAAGGCTCTTATCCGAGCGCTTAAAAGAACTAGAGCATGAAGGAATCGTCATTCGTACGGTTATTCCGGAAACTCCAGTTCGAATCGAGTATTCATTATCCAACAAAGGATTAGCACTAGCGCCGGTAATTCAGGAAATTCAGACATGGTCCAGTGAGTGGATTACAAAAGAAGAAGTGGAATAAAAGAAATCTCTAAAGAAATCAGGAGGGCTTCTATATCGATATGCTCACAGCCGTTTTCTTTAGAGCTCTATAAATAAAAAAGGCATGCTCCCCTTGAGCACGCCTTTTTTTATTTATGTTATTTTCCTAATGATTCATTTTGAGAAATAATGCGCTGTTTCTGGCTTTTTCGGCCGTGCAATACAAGGTATACTGCTATAGCTAAAAGAGCAACAACAGAACAGAATACATACATTCCTTTATACCCGGCTGCTGTGGATAAAATGCCTAATAAAAAGGACCCTAAACCCATTCCAGAGTCAAAAAACACAAAAAACGTAGCTGTGGCGACACCTCGGCGATGAGGAGAAGCTTTTTTTACAGCAATGGATTGAAAACTTGATGTAATCGTTCCAAAGCCTAATCCAATCAATGCTCCAGCTAATAAAAACACCCAGCTTGTCGTCGCTTGGCTAAGTAAAAAGATACCGATGGCTAAAGATAAAATGGACGGATATACCACGCTGTTTTCTCCGTATTGATCAAACCATTTTCCAGTAAAAGGTCTAGAAGCTAATAAGCACACCGCGTATACAACAAAGAAAAAGCTTGAAGCTTGCGTAAAGCCCATTTCTTTTGCATAAATAGACACAAACGAAATAACACTTGCATATGAAAAAGCTACCACAAGGCCAGCAACAGAAATAGGCAGCGAACGGTATTCAAAAAACGCCGCAAGACCTTTAGCTGGCTGTATTGCATTTGTTGCAGAAGAAGCTTGCACCTCAGGTACACGAAGTACTAGACTGCATAATACTGCTAAAACAGAAGATACAACCGCAACGGTAAAAACCGCTGTATGACTCAAAGTATTTGTTAACGTTAAGCCTACAAACGGACCTACTACCATCGCTAAGTTCATGAACGTCGCATAGTACCCCATCCCTTCGCCTTTTCTCTGTTCTGGGATTACATTTGCAACGATTGCTCCTGTAGCAGTTGTGCTCATTCCAAAACCAATACCATGAAGCACACGCAGCAGCAGCAGCGCAGATAATGAGTGAATATTCATATATAAAATAGAACCAATTAAAAAGATAAAGACACCTATCAATAGCACTTTCTTTTGTCCTAATGTTGTCATCCACTTACCGGCTAGCGGTCTGAACACAATACCGGACACTAAAAAAATTGTCACAATTAACCCTAGGCTTTGTTTACTTGCATGAAGTTCATCTGTTGCAAACAGCGGCAATGTGACAGTTAACATATAAAAAATGACAAAAACAAAAAAGCTGGTCAATGAGACCGCTAAAAAATCTTTTGTCCATAATTTCGATTTCTGCATGATTTTCCTCCTTTTATTTGTTTATTCGTATCTATTTATTAAAACAAACTAAATCATAGTCTAGAAATAATATGTATACGAATCATCTCAACTCAAACTATTATAGGGTTCATATATGTAAGTGTCAACATGTATTTATCGATTTTGATTTCCGGGCAAGACTTCAATTTCCCCGCAGGAGTCTTCGCCTTGCCCTCCAATCAACCGCTAGAAAGATCTACACACATGAAACCTACGTTTACCACAAAAAAAACAAACCATGAATCAAACACTTTGATCAATGGTTCGTTTTTCACTTCGTCTAATATTCTTTTGTCCTAGCCTCTTTTAGAACCTTCACTTCTTTAAATGAGAAATAATTTGATCCGTTACTTCACTAGTAGTTGCGCTGCCTCCCACATCTGGTGTAATGATGCCCGATTCCGTCACTTGTTCAATAACCTCTAACAAATGACTGCCTAATTCTTGTTCACCGAAATGATCCAACATCATTTTAGCCGTCCAAATCTGTCCGATTGGGTTTGCAATGCCTTTTCCGACAATATCAGGAGCAGACCCGTGCACCGGTTCAAACATCGAAGGATATTTTCCGTTCACATTAATATTTGCAGCAGGAGCAACGCCAATACTTCCCATAATAGCAGCTCCGATATCTGTTAAAATATCTCCAAATAAATTACTTGCCACAATTACATCAAAACGACTTGGATTTGTAACGAAAAAAGCCGCCAGCGCATCGATGTGCTGTGAGTCTGTTTCAATATGAGGATAACTCTTGGCAACATCTTGAAACACTTCGTCCCAAAACGGCATGGAATGAACAATTCCATTTGACTTCGTTGCGCTTGTAACTTTTGCTTTTCTTTTAGAAGCTAATTCAAATGCGTAGCGCATCGCTCGTTCTGTTCCTTTTCGAGAGAAAACAGCATTTTGAATAGAAATTTGATCTTCTCCTTGATAAATCCGTCCTCCTACTTCACTGTATTCTCCTTCACTATTTTCACGAACAACAATTAAATCAAAATCTTTTGGGTTCATTAGTGGAGATGCAATGCCTTTTAATCTCTTGGCTGGACGAATATTAATTACCTGCTGAAATTCTCGACGAATCTTAATGAGCAGACCCCATAGCGAAACGTGATCTGGCACAAGATTTAAATTTCCTACGGCTCCTAAAAAAATTCCGTCAAAGTCTTGAAGCTGCTTTAGCCCATCTTCCGGCATCATATGTCCGTACTTCAAGTAATAATCACAGCTCCAAGGAAATTCTGTAAATTCAAATTTTAATCCCCCGTGAAGATCTGCAATCGTACGAAGGACTCTCACCGCCTCCGGCACAACTTCTTTTCCTACTCCATCTCCTGGTATGTTCGCTATTTTTAACGTTTTCATCAAAAATCCCCCTGCGTCTTTTTATATTAATCTCTACACAATACTTCATGCATCTACTCTTTTGATTATACGCAGGGAACATAAGAGCCTCAAGAAAATTCAGAATATACAAAGTATGAAAAAGACACCCCTGAAAGAGATGTCTTTATTAAATCGGTAAAAACACTCCGGGTGCTTCTCCATGTTCATCGTCATCGAGCCACCATCTAAAGCCTTCTTGTGCAACTAATTTTTGTGCTTCTTCAGGACCTTGTGAGCCGGATGGATATTCATAAAGAGGCAGCATGTCAGCTTCAAATGCATCTAATACAGGCTGCACCCATTGCCAAGACAGCTCTACTTCTTTCCAATGGGCAAAAAATGTGGAGTCCCCGATTAATGCGTCGTAAATAATTCGTTCATATGCTTCTGGCACACTTTCTTCTTCTCGTGAAAACGTAATACGAACCGGCTCAATAACACCATTTTTTAATGGATTTTTGCTGTTAAGCTGCAAAGCGACGTTTTCACTTGGACTAATTTCAATAATAAATAAGTTTGGTGCTACTTTGTCATAAGGAGTTTCATACAGACCTTTTAAAGAATCTTTAAACTCTACGACGATACGAGTTGATTTTTCTTTCATTCGTTTGCCCGTTCGAATATAAAAAGGAACGCCTTTCCAAAATGGATTATCGATCCATAAACGTGCTGCCACAAACGTATCATTTTTAGAGTCTGCTTCTACGCCAGGCTCTTCTTTGTATCCTCTAACAGATTTGTGATCGATTTCTCCGCTTCCGTATTGCCCTCGTACAACATCGCGAGCTACTTCTTCCGCTTGAATTTTCCTCAGTGACTGCATTACTTTTTGCTTTTCTTCTAAAATGTTTTCTGAGCAAATTCGTTTTGGAAGATGCATAGCTGTCATCATGAGAACCTGTAGCATGTGATTTTGAATCATGTCGCGTATGGCCCCCGTATGATCATAATACCCTGCACGATTTTCAACACCGACTGTTTCACTTGCCGTAATTTGTACGTTCGCAATGTGTTTGTTATTCCACAATGATTGCAGCACAGGGTTCGTAAATTCAAGCGCTTCTAAATTTTGCACCATCGGTTTACCTAAATAATGATCAATTCGATAAATTTCTTCTTCTTTAAACGTGCTGCTTAGCTTCTCATTAAGCTCTCTTGCTGAAACAAGATCATGTCCAAACGGCTTTTCAATCATTAGACGCTTCCAGCCTCCAGTTTGATCTAAGCCGCTTTTCTTTATATGCAAAGCAATTACGTCGAAATATTCGGGTGCTACGGACAAATAAAACAAACGATTTCCTTTACTTCCATGAGTTGTTTCTTGCTCATTCACAGCCTTTAATAGCTGTTTGTAATCTTCTGTTTTGCTTGCATCTACTGCTTGATAATGAAACAGAGACAAAAAATCTTCCTCATTACTTTCCATTTTCCGTCTCGAAAAATCGTTTACAGATTGTTTTACGCGCTCTTTAAAATCCTCATGAGACATCTGCTCGTACCCCGATCCAATAATAGAAATAGCATCAGGGAGCTTTTTGTCTGTAAATAAATTATAAAGAGCAGGAAAGATTTTTCTTTTTGCTAAATCACCCGTTGCGCCAAATAAAACAAAAGTTAAGGACTCCACTTTTTTTCCTCCCGTCAGGTTGTATGTATGATGGATTTTCTCTTCTCCTAGCTTACCTCTGTTTATTTGGGAATATCCTTTTTTCATCAAAAAGGACGCTCACAAGTGCGAGCGTCCTCAGTTATTTACATTAAAATGTTTGTCATTCCCCACAGCAGCAAAAAGCTTAGCAAAATGGTCATATTTGACACGGTGCCGACAAATTTTTGATCGTATTTGAATTCTACTGCGTAAGGTAAAACTGACCCCGCTACCGGTAGAATGAAGCAAACTAAGATTGTATACCGAAACATATCTTCAAACGGAAGCAAGAAAAACAGCGCAATCCCTACGCCGAGTCCAATCACGTAGCGGATGCTTAAAAACATGATAATTTTTTTCAAATAGCTTTTTTGGAACGAGAAATTTAAGTATACGCCTAAAAGCAAAAGAGAAAGCGGCATATTCGCTTTCGAGATAATGCCTGAAACGTCTAATACGTATGATGGTAAATGAATGCCTATAATCGCAAAAAGACAAATGATTACATAGGTAAGAAGCGGCATTGATTTTAATACTTTATATAAAATCTTTTTAAATTCAATGTCAATGTCATCCCCAGAGTAGTAGCTGCCAATTACATAGCATAAAACAAAAATAACAAAAGCATTTCCGACATCAAACATACCAAAGTATTTAAGCCCTTCTTTTCCCCAAATGCCTTCTACTAATGGATAGGCAAACATTCCAATATTAAAACCTGGAATCATCATCGTCAGCATGCCTTTCACTTTTCTTTCATCTTTTCGAAAAACGAAAACTCCAACAGCAGCTAACAGCAAGCCATAGACAACCCCAATAACTAATAGTAAAATAAGCGATCCATCAATTTTAATACTGCTGAATGTAACAATAATCAAACAAGGCATTGTGATATTAAAAATAATTCTCGCTAAAGCTTCCCCGTCTTTTTGCTGAAGGAGGTTTGTTCGTTTTAGTATGTATCCTAATAGAATAATGGTAATGGAATACAAAAACTGACTGTTAAAGCTGCTCATAGACCTACTCCCTTGCCCTCTTTTATACTTATTTAATCGATTGTTTTACCCTGTCTTTTTTAATCCTTGTTTCATTATAATATAAGCAGCCTAAAAAGAAACTAGAGAATTGGATGCAGTTTACCTATTTGTCAGACAAAAACAGCTTAGTAACAAACGAAAAAACTTTTTTCTAAATTAATTTTAAAACAGGACATTTTTCTTTTTTATGGAATTTATTTAAAAGGTATGAGTATTTTCATAAGGAGGAAGAAACGTGAAACGAAAAATGATAGCGCTTACTTTTTCTGCTACTCTTTGTTTTTCAGCTTCAGGATCTCTTGCTGAAGCTGCTAACAAAACAGATGTAATTCCAAATGCTGATCAGTCAGCAGAAACCTATTTTGACGGAGCGAACGGGAACTGGCTGACGACTAAAAACCCCGCTCAATATCAGCAGGCTACGCTCTATGGAAACATCGGGCTTACTCCTTATAACTGGGGAAAAGCTGAAAATGAATCAGGCTGGTATCGAATCAATCAGCCCGCTGCGGTTAAAGGAACTCAAGTAAATGGCATTTTTGAAGACGCTCAGTTCGTCATCCGGGTTCCTGATAACTGGAATGGAAAACTTGTGGTAGCCGGCATTCCCGCGACGCGCAACGAAACGTCCACCGATTTATTATTCAGCGATTACGTTCTTAAAAAAGGCTATGCATTTGCAGCCACCGATAAAGGAACGCAAGGAGAAAGTGACCCTACCGATCCTTTTGCTAAAGTAAAAAATGCACTCGTTAACGATGACGACAGCGTAGCAGAATGGAATATGCGCTATCGTCAATTGACAAAAGCTGCTCAGCAATACTTGACTACTCATTATTCAGACAAGCTAATCAACCCGGCTAACCGAAAAAATCCTGCAAGCGATTTGATTCGAAACAATCATAAGGTACCGACGTATGCAATTGGCATTTCAAACGGCGGATACGTTGTCAGATACGCACTTGAACACGATGATCCAAAACAAACAAAAGAGCCTCGTTTATTTGATGGAGGCGTCGATTGGGAAGGCGTATTATGGAGTTCAAAAGCACCAAATTTAATTAGCTCACTAACACCTGTTGTCAACAACGCAGAGGAAGCGCTGTACGGAACGGGAAAAGAACAGAAAAAAGCCATGAAACAAATGTACAAAGCAGGTCTTCCGAAAGGATCAGAAAAATTATGGAATTATCATGATCAAGTGTACTGGGCGGTCACATTAAACATTTACCGTGACCACTTTGATCCAACTTCTCCAGGAAGAACAAACTGGCACAACTATTTAAACTTTACTTCAGCAGGTCTACGTGATCGCTCATCGGATTATATCTTTGAAAATTATCGCTATCAAACTCGTCCAAAAAGTGTAAAAGAAAATGTAGCAAAAGTAGAAAATACAGGCGATATCGATGTACCTCTTATCAGTATGGCCGGCTCTCTCGATTCACTTATCTTCCCGTCTATTCACGCGGAAGGCTATGAAAAACTTGTTAAAAAAGCTGGCAAAGCAAATCTTCATCGTCTCTATACCGTTAAAAACGGAAATCACGTTGACAGCTTAGTATGGAATAAACAAACGGATCCAAATCAAGAGCTTCAGCCTCTGCTTCCATATGCCCATCAATCTTTTGATTTGTTAGTAGACTGGGTGGAAAATAAAAAAGCAGCGCCTGCAAGTAAAGATATTAAAGCACCTCAAAATAACCTTAAAGTAATGGACATAAATTCCGGACAAGAAGTAGATCCACGCTAAGGTTGAAACATAACGAAATGAATCCAACCTAAAGACGAACAAATGAGATACATGAGCTAGACTGCTTATTACACCGCAGTTGATTTCCGTGCAAGGCTTCGCTTTCCGCGGGCGGTCGCTGAGCCTCCTCGTCGCTTGCGCTCCTGCGGGTCTCATCTGTTCCGCTTTCCCCGCAGGAGTCTTCGCCTTGCCCTCCAATCAACTGCTAGAAGGAACGAAACAGATAATACTATGTTCACAATCACAAAAAACGAACCACTAATCAAACATGTTGATTAATGGTTCGTTTTTCACTTGGGCTAAAATACTTTTCTCTCAGCTTCAGTCTTCATAATAATCAAGATACAAATGACCTGCTGAATCTGCTTGGCCTAAAAATACCTTATCGGCTGCAGCACCTTTCTTTTGGAGCTGCTCTTTAACCCATGCTACGCTATACCCTAGCTCATGAACCGCTTCTTTCATTATATTTCCGTCCATGATAATCGTTTGAGGTAATCGTGTCGCCTCTCCTTTTATTAATAAATCTTCTCTCGTAACGTTTTGCTTTTCTTTTTTTAACAGCACGCTTAATTCACCGTTGGTTTCGAGCATAGCAAAAGCTACATCTTCCACGTAAAAGATGTCTTTTTTCCGAAGCTGCTCCATGAGCTCATCTACTGTATATTTTTCTTTTTTTACATTTCCCTCAAGAATTTTTCCTTCTTTAATGAGGATCGTTGTCGTCCCTTCCACCGCTTTTCGAAAACTTATGCTTTTTAACGATACGTTTGATACAAAAATAAGAAACGATGCCCACACTAAAATCGCGACTACCCCGTGACTCGCCTGTAGATCTACATCCATTGAAATTGTTCCTGCAATATCTCCAATTGTAATACCAACGATATATTCAAAAAAAGAAAGTTTGGATAACTGTTTTTTCCCCAACAGCTTTGTAATAAAAAACAAGCCAAGTAAAATCAGCACTGAACGAAGTACTACTTCCATCCAATGATTCAACGCATGCACCTTCTTTACTAAAATTGATGTATTTTTTATTTTGTGCATATTTATATGGATCAAAGCAGATTTTCACCTTCCATTATTTACATACCTTTCCTGGCAGGTTAGAGTAGAAAGAAGTAGGAAACAAATGGGGGGTTTATAATGAACGATGAAGTGCTAACCGTATTTAACGACCAACAGGAGCGCATAGGAACAGCGTCTCGCAAAGAAGTTCACGAAAAAGGCTATTGGCACGAAGCGTTTCACTGCTGGTTTGTCAGCCGTGAAAATGATACAGACTATATTTATTTTCAAATTCGAAGCGAACAAAAACAAGATTACCCCGGCGCACTTGACATCACAGCTGCCGGACATTTGCTTCATACAGAAACCGCTGTGGACGGTGTAAGAGAAATTCACGAAGAGCTCGGCATAAACATTTCATTTGATGAATTGCTTCCTTTAGATGTATTTAAATATGAAGTATCTCAGCCGCACTATATTGACAAAGAATTTGCACATGTATTTTTATACTACAGCTCTCACCCTCTTAGTGCGTTTACGTTGCAGCAAGAAGAAGTATCAGGACTTGTAAAAGCGCCTTTTTCTCACTTTTGCGAACTGTGGCTTGGAAATCAAACAGAACTGATCATTGAAGGGATAACAAATAAAAAAGAGCCGATTCACCGTACAGCCCATAAAAGTGAATTTGCTCCTCATCCCAAAGCTTACTATAAAACGATCATTGCATTCATTAGCCAGCAGCTGCATTCAGCAGAAAAAGCTTAGAATCCTAAGCTTTTTCTGCTGAAAAAATCATATATGTTGCACTGCCAAGCGCAACAAGTTTACCGTTGCTGTCTTCAATTTTCACTTCTCCAACTGCAAGCGTTTTGCCGCGATGAGACAGTGTGGATTTAGCAACTAAATATTCACCTATACCCGGCCTTGTGTAATTTACTTTTAATTCAACTGTACTGGCACTTTCAGCCTCAGAAAGAGAAGACCGCACAGCTGAACCAACCGCCGCGTCGATAAGCGTAGCAATAACGCCTCCATGAACCGTTCCTCTTCCTTGCAGAAGCTGCGGCTGAATCGTGATTTTTAACTCCCCATATCCTTTTTCAAGCAGCGTTTCTTCAATGCCAATATAATCCCAAAACGGAATCATCCCTTTACCCGTTCGTTTCATCAATCTCATCCTTTGCATAAATAAGCTATGTAAGAACTTCTAGAAAAGCTGGAGAAATCCTGTTTCTTTGCATGTAAAAAGCGCCTGCTCTTTAGCAAACGCTTTTTATCCTTCTATTTTTCAAATAAAAACTGCACTTTGTTTTCTTTCCATTCTAACTTAGCGTTAAAGGTCTTATCGCCTTTTTTAAAACCTTCAATCAAATCTGTCTGTCCTTCGCTCAACAGTTTTTTTAAATTAGCCTGCGTAACTGTTTTACCTAAAATCTTTTTCGATACGGTAAACGTGCATTTTGTTTTTGTATAGTTTGAGCATCCGTAAAAGGAGCCTTTATCGACTACTTTTCCATCGCAAAGCCTACACGAACCAAACGATTTAGAAGAAAAGCTTTTACCTTTGCCCTTGCCTTTTCGCTGAATGGATTCAGTGTCGTATCCGCTGAAGTTCCACTTACTTTCTGCTTCGACAGCGTCTTCGATAATTTTAGCTGACAGCTTTTTTGTTTGTTCCATAAAAGCAGCGGCCGATGCTGTTCCTTCTCCAATTTCAGCTAGACGCTGCTCCCACTTAGCCGTCATTTCTGGTGAAGCTAAAATTTTATCGCCAATCGCGTCAATCAATACCTTTCCTTTATCAGTCGCAAACACTTGGTTTTTTTTCACATCAATATATTTACGGTCTTTAAGCATTGTAATGATTCCCGCACGCGTAGCTTCAGTCCCTAACCCTTCTGATTTTGCTAAAATCTTCTCCAGCTCGTCATTATCCAAATGCTTGCCAGCTGTCTTCATCAGTGTAATCAACTGACCTTCTGTGTAGCGTTTTGGAGGCTGTGTTTTACCTTCTTTTACGTCTACTTTAATAACTTTTCCTTCTTCGCCTTCTTGAACATTTGGAAGAATAACGTCGTCGTCTTTCTCGTTTTGAAAAATTACTTTACGCCAGCCTTCTTGGATTTGCTGCTTTCCTTTTGAAATAAAAGCTGCCCGCTTTTCCACGAGTGTCGTAATCGTTGTATAGTCGAAAATCGCTTTTTCATAGTGTGCCGCAATTAGACGTCTTACGACTAAGTCGTAAATTTTCTGTTCGTCTCCTGACAGTTTGCTAGGGTCCTTCACTTGTTCCGTTGGAATAATCGCGTAGTGATCGCTTACTTTTTTTGCATTTACATAGCGTTTATTTCCCAGGACTGAAGAGTAAGGAAGCGGAAATAAATGTTCGTATTCAGAAAAAGCACTCAGCTTTTCTAAAATCTCAGGAAACGTTTCGGCTTCTCCTTCTGTTACGTAGTTTGAGTCTGATCTTGGATAAGAAACAATTCCTTTCTGATACAGCCCTTGCAGCACATCAAGCGTCTTTTTAGGAGAAAACTTAAACGCTTTATTCGCCGTTGCTTGAAGTGATGATAAGTTAAATAATAAAGGCGGCTGGAACTCTTTTCGCTCCGTGACGAGTTCATGAACTTCCGCGTCTTTTCCTTCGCAAAACTGAGCAATTTTATACGCCATTTCTTTTTCTTTAAGACGCGGCTCTCCGTCTTGATGCCATTTGCCTTCATACTTCTTTCCTTCAATATCAAACTTAGCAAGCACTTCCCAAAAAGGCTCTGATTTAAAGTTATCAATTTCCTTTTCACGCTTTACGATCAAAGCAAGCGTTGGCGTCTGCACGCGCCCCGCTGAAAAAACATCTGACATGCCGTGCTTTTTTAACAAAATGCTATACACCCGTGAAGCATTCATCCCAACGACCCAATCCGCACATGCTCTTGTATATGCTTCATAATAAAGGTTACGCGTATCGCTTTCGTCTTTTAACTGTTGAAACCCATCATAAATGGCCTTTGGCGTTAAAGAAGAAATCCACAATCGCTTCATCGGCTTATGCACACCTGAGAGCTGAATGATATTACGAACAATCAATTCTCCTTCACGCCCCGCATCTCCCGCGTGAATAATTTCTGTGACCGTCGGCTTTTTAAGCAGTTTTTTTACCACTTGAAACTGCTTAGCTTTTGAGCGCGTCACTTCATATTGAAAGCGGTCTGGAATCATCGGCAGCGTGTCAATTGACCACTTTTTCCACTCCGACTTATAATCTTCCGGACTTACAAGCTGACATAAATGCCCCACTGCCCACGTCACGTACGCTCCGTCTGTAAACACTTCATTCGGTGGAATCTCTAAATAGCCGTCGTGACGCTTCGGCTTAAACTGTGAAGCTAGAGTCGATCCTTGATCCGGCTTTTCTGCAATAATTAACTTCATGTATTTAATCACCTTACATTTCAAATTTCCATGTGAAACTTAGTCAGTTTTATTATTTTATCATAGAAAGAGCTGTTGGAGTATGAATGGGGAGAAAAGTAGTTTCAATGAGAAATACATATTCCATTTTAAAAGCGTGTCAGTGTCCGTTATAATTTTCCAACAAAAAAGCTGTAGATTAGTTTCTACAGCTTCGATACACATCTGAATTTTTCTGGCACAGTCATTATCATATCGACTAAAACAAATCTCCTTTAGCACGCGTTATGAAATAATCAATAACCAAATATACAAACCAACAAGCGTAATAAACAATGTCGGAATCGTTAAGATAATACCCGTTTTAAGATACGTTCCCCATGAAATTTTCACGCCTTTTGTTGAAAGAACATGAAGCCATAAAAGCGTCGCTAAAGAACCAATCGGGGTAATTTTCGGACCTAAATCCGATCCAATAACGTTTGCATAAATCAACGCTTCCTTGATTGTTCCAGCTGCGTGTGTTGCATCGATTGCCAGTGCATCAATCATAACGGTTGGCATATTGTTCATAATCGATGAAAGAATAGCGGCAGTGAATCCCATACCAATTGTTGCTGCAAACAGTCCATGACTAGCCGTTGCTTGGATCACATCAGCCAGAATTTCTGTTAAACCAGCATTACGCAAGCCGTATACAACAACATACATGCCGATAGAGAAAAAGACAATCGCCCACGGAGCTCCCTTTAGCACTTTTTTTGTATGAACCGCTCGGCTTTTTTTGGCCATCATCAAAAACAGAATAGCAATAATACCTGCAATAATCGAAACAGGGACGCTAAAGAATTCTCCAACTAAATAGCCTAGCACTAACAAAACTAAGACAATTCCGGATAACCTAAACATCTTTTCATCTTTGATGGCATCCACTGGCTTCTGCAAATCTGCTACATTGTATTTCTTAGGAATTCTTTTGCGGAAATACAGATATAAGACCATAATACTTGCAAACAGAGAAACCAAATCTGGAACAATCATGCGTGATGCAAATTCAGAAAAGCTAATACCAAAGAAGTCGGCTGATACGATATTTACTAAGTTACTAACAACAAGGGGCAGCGACGTTGTATCTGCAATAAATCCACTTGCGATAATAAACGGAAAAACCATTTTATCGTCGAACTTTAATGCCCGAACCATGGCTAATACAATGGGTGTTAAAATCAACGCTGCTCCGTCATTAGCAAATAGCGCTGCTACAACGGCTCCAAGAAGAGACACGTAAACAAACATACGCACGCCATTCCCTCCTGCGGCTCTAGCCATATGAAGCGCTGCCCATTCAAAGAAACCAATCTCATCTAAAATTAAAGAAATAATAATAATAGCAATAAACGTAAGAGTCGCATTCCACACAATGCTGGTTACCTCAAGAACGTCTTGAAAATCAACAACGCCTGCCAGTAAAGCAAGCGTAGCTCCCCCGCAAGCCGACCAGCCGATTGACAAATTCTTCGGCTGCCAAATAACAAAAATTAATGTTACTAAAAAAATCAATGATGCTAGTACAACTGATGCCACTTTTTAAACCTCCAATTATTCACAACAACTAATACGCAGTCCTTGTTTTTCCAGCTCTTTTAAACGTTCGTCCTGACTTGGTACAGATTCAAGTATGCCCAGAACAAACTCATAGTACTGGCTTTCTTTATTAAGAGAATAAAAAACCCATTGCCCTTTTCTTCTTTCCTTCACAAGCTCAGCATCTCTTAATTTTCGCAAATGCTGACTAATTGAAGGTTGGCTAGCTTGATAGATATCCACGAACTCACACACACAACATTCATTGTTCTCTATTAATTTCACCATCGAAAGCCTTGTTTTATCTCCCAATAATTTTAAGATTTGAGCTGCCTTTTCAATACTATCTATAGATTTTGTACTCATTAATGAACACCTCCTACTCCCTTTCAGCTGATGTATAAATGGGCTTATGTATTAATGCTTCATTACTATAATTGATTTCTAACTGATTTACAATTTTTTAGTGAACTAAAAGTGATTTAGTAGTTGTTTAAGGATTTGATTTAAAGAAGTTATTTTTTCCTACTAATTTAAGCCAAATCTAGCATACGATAATACAGGTATGTTTTCTCGTAAAAATGCTCCTAATGTCCTTGGACAAACATACATACTTATTTTGTCTATCTGAATAAAATATAGAGAAAAATAAGAAAGGATGATTACGATTAAAAAACATTATTCCTATTATAATCCGCAAGATGGTAAATATTATGTAGACAAGCCTTACTCTCTTAGAGACGATAAAGTATCCCCCTCTGCTGCCCCTAAAATCCCTTTAAAAAATACAGCCGATAGAGCTTATAAAATTCCTGTATTCCTCAGCCACCCTTCTATGCTTAATGCTACTCAAACAAGATTTCTTAATCGTTTAATCGATGAAATTGAACGTGCTCTTCTTTTCCCTCGTACACTGCCTGATACGGAGCAATATCCTAATAAAACGATTACAAGCGTTCGCCGAATGATCCTCTCTAGCTATGGATTGATTGCGGTGAATATGCAGCAAGTCTTTGCCAATTATACCATGACGAATATTCCCGGTGGTACACCTCCGCCACCATCATGGGAAGGTGCTCCGTTTTTACAAATAGAGCCAAGCATGGGTTACCAACGAGGCCTGCCTCTACTTCTTATCAAAGAATCAGGTGTCAACAGTATAGGCGTTTGGAATCCAGCAGTAGTTCCTTTCTTTATTATTGAATGGGATTCTACAAAACCGCTTGATGAGTTTTTTAACCGTGTTGAATGGAGAGAAATATTTCAAAACTGGATAGCTCAAGTACGAAATGGCTACTTTATTCAAACACAGCCTTCCTATCGATACGGCCCGGATGATCTATAGAAAGAATTTCAACCGAAGAGCACTTTCGAAAGCTGTTTCTATAAAACAAGTTAGAATGCGAGGTGAATATAATTGACTTTAATTAATAGTGGGACATGCGTAGGAGTTCTATATCGAGCTAATGCCGGTGCCTCTTGCAGAAACGGGTACTGTGTTCATAATGGAAGATTAGTAGGCGGCGTCATAAGCTCAAATGCTGGTACCTTAACGGTTACAAGAAGCATCGATAACACAAAGTTACAGACTTATAATGGTATTCTTCTTAGCCACCGAGCCGTAAACCGAACGACAGGGCAAGTCACGCAGCAATATTTGTATTTTAGAAAAAATCAATTGGAAAAGGTAGAAGTCACACCTTATACACAATATAGTGACCCTAGTTGTCAAAGAGAGAATCATTATAATATCCGTGATATTATCTATCCTGGTGAATGTGTAGGAATCAGATATCGGTCAGAAAATGAATGGCATATAGGAAATGGGCGATATCTATATTGGACAGGCCAAGTGAATCACTGTATATTTGATGAACGTCCGCAAAGTACAAATGGACAATTTTTACGGCAGATTTGGTACGCACATTGGATACTCGATCCAAAAAATGAGCGAAATATTATACACCAAAAAACCTCCAGAGGACCTGGATCTCCAAGAGGTGAACGTAGAATTTATGTGTTTAAAAATCTGCTTCCAGCAAACGGTGAGACCGTCCTTGTAAAAGCTGCTTCTCCTGTAAATTCTGCTTCCTGGCCTTTTCGTATTATCTATCAGTGAGAAAAATAGAGAATAATCCTTCGTTCAACTATAACTCACAGCCTCCATCAGTTGTTTTTCAACATTCCACAACTAATGTGAATGCCCATCCAAATATTAATGACTACCAGTTGGATAGGCATTTTCTTATGATTTTTCTGTTTTTTATTTGTACATATGGTTCGCTTTTTCTCTTTTTTGTAAAAAAATAGAGGCACTAATCCACGAAGTAATTGGAATAATAATGGCTACACCAATGCCTCCGCTTAAGATAGAAATGACTTCTGCACAAAAGGTTTTTGAATTGATAATATCCCCAAACGAATACGACAATCTCTTAAACCATATAATTAACGTCAAATATCCCCCTACAAATGCAAAATACAGTGTATTGGTTGTGGTGCCTAAAATATCTCTTCCGATTTTTAGTCCTGAATTGAAGAGATTTTTTTTAGTTACGGACGGATCATGAACAAATAATTCATTCATAGAAGATGAAATAGATAGCGAAATATCAATGATCGCTCCTATGGCTCCCATAATAATCGTACAAATGGCTATTTTAGCAAAGTCAATTCCAACGTAAAGTGAAAAAGCGTTAATTTCTTCTTCTTGTTCTTCTCCAAACCCTTGAATCATGGCATGATGTTCAATGATAAAAATAAAGAGTACTAAAACGGCTAAGGTAATAATCGTTGAAACAAACGCAGCAAGCGTTTTATGATTGAATTTATTAATATAAAATAAATTAATGCAGCTAATGATTGTACAAGCGATCACCGTAACAATAATCGTATTTTTTATAGACAGCATAAAGAGAATGGTTAGAAAAATAACGCCAAAATTCAAGAACAAAGCAAGGAAAGATCTAATTCCTTTTTTTCCGCCTACAATACTCATCAGAATAAATAAAATAAGAGCTAGCAACAGTAAAACGTTCACTTTCTGTTCCCCTTCCTAAAAATAAAAAGAATCGAAAGATAGAGTGTAATTGGAATCGTTAGCACAATGCCGATGCTGCCAGTAAGAGCACGGATTAACTCTAACGAGAAATTCATTGAAAACGTGTATCCTAAAGGAGAACCGTTTTTTAAATAAAGAAGGACCATTGGAATTGCTCCACTTATATATGAAAAAAATAAAATATTCGTCATGGCTCCCATGATGTCTCCGCCAATTTCCTTGCCCGATTTTAGCAAGTCTTTGTGCGCTATCTCTTTATTCTTTTCATATAGTTCATAAACAGAAGAAGTAATCGTAATAGCTACATCCATCACAGCTCCTAATGATCCTATTAGTACCTCACTCATAAATATTTTTTGAGGAGGAATCGTCACAAACTCCATTCCTTCATAATGAAGACCGTTCGAATCTGTTAGCTGCATGACGATGTACGCAATTAATAGAGAAACAAACGTACCTATTAAAGTTGAAATAATTGCTACATGCGTTTTTTCTTGATTACCGCTTACTAATAATAAAGAAATAACTGTAAAAAGAACGACCGCAACAATACATACAGCTAGCAAGCTCACATTCCCTAGTGCTAGATATACATTTAAGGCCCCGATTAAAAGTACAATATTAATAAATAAGCTAATGATTGAATAAAAACCTTGTTTTTTTCCAATCGCCAGCAAAATCAGTATAAATAAGCCCGCGACAGCGGTAACCTGCGTGTCCCGCTTCACTCCTTCAATCGTGCCGCTTAAAGCATGCTGTGAATTCTTTTCTAAGGAGACAAAAAGATCTGTTCCGACAGTGTACTTTTGATCATAAGCACCTGAGTATGAGTACGTATTCTCTAAATGGATAAGCTTCCCTTTATATTTTCCGTTCATGATTTTAGCAACAATTTTTTGAGAATATACGGTATCTTTGTTGTGATTTAAATCAGCAGATTTATTTTGTTCTACAACATTCGTCTTCACTACCTCCGCTATCGGTTTTTTATAAAGCGAATAATTGTGGTTTGTTACTATTAGCGCTATACACAAACAGCAAATTCCTAGTATATAGAGAAAGATTTGTTTACGCGATAATTTATTAAACTTTTGCTTCGAAAAAAGATTCCTTATATGCTGGGAATACAGAGGTGACATCACGTAATTCCTTTCTGGTTATTATTTGAATGCAGAGCTCTTGAACATGAAGAGACTACAAAGAGATCTAAGACCCTTTGCAGTCTTTTCATTCGTTTATTTATTATGGGCGCTATACAGCAAAACACACTATGATCATGCAAGACACTCCACCTACTATTTTTCATTCCGTACTGTATCAGAGAAAAGTGAAATTATAGTGAAAACATAGAACGATTTATCTACTTCACTAGTTTTTTATGACTATCTTATATAATCATAGGAATATAAAAGCAAATAGAAAACTGTTTGCGCTATAATAAATTGACTTTATAGCTACTGATTAGTTATAAAACTCATGAAAAGCGACAAATAGTTGCTAAAAACAAGGAGGTTATTTCATGTTAACGAAAAAAACACTTGTCATGCTTTCTACTCTCACCCTTGTAACAACATGCGTAGCATTCAGCACTCCAACTACTGAAGCAGCTGCTAAAGATACCTACTCACAAAAAATTGAAACTAAAGCAGAAAAAAGGCCTACGCTTCGTAAAGGTTCTCACTCTAGCTACGTAAAGGACTTACAGCAAAGCTTAAAAGATGTGAAGTATAACACATCAGTTGATGGAATTTTCGGTACGCAAACACAAAACGTAGTAAAAGAATTTCAAACCGATCACAGCTTGTCTCCAGATGGTATTGTTGGCCCCTTAACATGGTCAGCTTTAGATGAGAACAAGGTAGAAAGAAAGCAATTTCCTGTCAGCACAGCTATTACATTCGGTAAAAAAGAACTCGGTGACAACATTGTCTTCAGTACAGACGACCGCTTACGGAAAGATAACAACGATAAAGCTTACTACAGATTCGTAGCAAAAAACAAAGACTGGATGGATCAAGGCGGATCAGGTACCATAGGGTGGTATCATAGGGTGGTATCATATTTACAAAAATGGAGATGTGATTGAAGCATCCAATTAAACCTATTTACAAATAACGGTTCGAAAAAAGCCTTCATAATCACTCTTTTGAGTGATTTACTATTTCCCTTACAGAATGCTAAAATTTAAAGGAATCATTCCGTAGGTACTTTACTTTAACAAGAACAGCTTTTTCTCCCCGCAGCTGTTCTTGTTATTTTTTAATAAAAATGAAAAAAGCAGCATGCTGAACATTCAACACGCTGCTTTTTGCGATTCCAGGACTACTCTGCGGGTCGAGGTCCTGCTTCTCGTCCTGAGCTCTCTACCGTTAATATTGGGCGAACGGTGATATCTTCATTTACACGAATTTGACATGATAAGCGCAGGTGATCTTCAATTGAACTTTCTGAGTATGCATTTTTCTCTGCGTGTGTTAAATCACAATATTCACCTTCAAGCACTTCTACCCTGCAAGTCGTGCATTTAGCTTTCCCGCCGCATCGATGAAGAATATTTATACCGTTGTCTTCAAGTGCCAAGACAAGCTTTTTTCCTTTTGCCACTTCAAAACTTCCGTATCCTAAAACGGTTACTCTTGGCATGTATCTCCCTCTTTCCCTCTACTACTGTGTATAAGCGATTTGAATTACACTATATGCAGTTTCTTTTTATTGCATGCCTAAATCCAATTAAGAAGACCATCATTTTGTAATACGGCAACTAAAACGACAATCCCAAGTATAATAACAGGTATCAGTGCTTTTAAAATTTGATACTTAGATAACTCTATACGTTGAGGCTCCTTTAACAAATGACTTTGATTTAACTCAGTATTGTTTTCACTTTCTTTATGATTCATGTTCCTCTGCCTTTCTATTTTTTATAGTGCGGTTCATATCTACTTCTGCTGACATCACAAAAATAGACACAGAATTTCTTCATAAAAACCATCTTAACCTTTTTAAGAACATGCTATACTAACAATTCTGTTTTAAAATAAGTCTCTATCATATGTTTTAAACAAACAAATTTACCTTATTTCCCTTCTTAATAGCATTTCTCACATCGCTAAACGCACAAGCAAGGTCTTTATTTATAATCAAAAGTAAACCCCATAACGAGTCATGGGGTTTTACTTCGTACTTTGTTTTTTTGGAATTTTAATTTGTTTAATATCTTCCAGCACATAAATATAAAAAATTAAGCCTAGCAACAATACAATTCCTGCTACAATAAAGCTTAGATCAAAAGAACCGGTTTTATCCAATAGATATCCCGTTAAAGCTGTAGCTATAATTCCACCAAACAAATTATTAGCTAAATTAACAATAGAACTGAGAAGAGAAATAGAGCCTGCAGGCGCAATTTCAGCAGAAATTGACCAGCCGATTGGTGCCGTTGCCGATATACCTGCCAGTCCAATCGAGATACAAATCATCGCTACTACAACACTATTGGTGAAAATAGAGCCTAAAAAAACAAACCCTAAGCATAATCCTACAACAATGATCGTGCGATATACTTTTTGACTGTTATATCCTTTTTTTATGAGGTAATCAACAAGCCAACCGCCAACTAAAATGCCAGCAAATGTAGCAATTAGCCAAGGTACTGCCGTAAGCAGACCCGATGACATGATATCCATACCGTATTTTTCTTTTAAAAAAGTTGGCAGCCAAGTTAACAGTAAATTAAACGTATATCCATAGCCTGTAAACCCAATCATTAGCCCCCAAACTTTTCGATTCGTAAATAATACTTTTAAGGTATGTAAAAATTTTGATGTTTGTTCATCGTTCGCATTTAAATTATTTTCTTGAATATACTTCAACTCATCATCTGATATGCGTCTGTGCTTTTCTGGTTTTTCGTAATAAAACCAAAACAGCAGCGTAAACAGCACGTTTATAATTCCAATGGATAAAAATGCTGTGCGCCAATCAAATTTGGTGATGAGAAACGCTACAAGAGGCGCGCCAAGTACATTTGAAAATTTGGCCGCTGAATCAAACAAAGAATTTGGTAAGCTTCTTTCGTTTGGAGGAAACCATAGAGATGTAGCTTTTGATGCTGCTGGAAAAGCTGAAGCACTCATTATTCCTATTAAAAACCGGACGATATAGAGAAGAAGTTTTCCTTGCAAAAATGCCATCGACATCGTTAATAAACTCCAAATTACCATACCCACTCTTGTTACCCATGCTACTCCGAACCGATCAAGCAAGCTTCCCGCAGGTATTTGCATGATCGTATAAGAATACGTATAAATAGAAAAGACAATTCCGAGCTCTGTTCCCGTTAAGTGAAATGCATCTTGTATTGCAGGAGCGGCCACTGACACCGCTACACGATCAAAATAATTTAAAATAATCATACTGCTTAACAAAGATGAAATAAACCATCGTGTACGTCCTGTTCGCTTTACTGAATGTTCACTCATAGCTAGCTCCTTTCATCAGTAGTTTGTTCGTTTTATTACCGTAGCATTCTACTCAATACCACAACTTCTTTTGAAAGAAACATGCGTTTTCTTCATCCACCATGTAAGAAATTCCTCATGATAAAACATAAAACAAAAGAGATTGAGCCATAACTAAATCAATCCAAACTACAGCTAGAAGCCACCACCTACATGAAACCTACGTTCACCATAACAACGAAAAAATCCGAACGAGTTGGATTCTCAATCAAGAATCTCGATTCATCGTTCGGACCTTTTTTTACCTAAAATACTTTTGTACCAGCCTCTTTTTTCGCTAATAGTCTATTTGGCTGAAAGTTCACTTTCGGTTACCCACTTGTGATTTTTTACTTTCTCTCCGCCTGTAGTCGGTGCGTAGTCTACCATGTATACCGTTGTTTTTTCGGCTGAATCAATCGTTGCTTTTGCCCCTTTCATACCTTTCATATGATCTGCTTCAAGCGTTACTTCGCTGCCTGCCTTTAACTGCTCGTTACCCGCATCTTTTATTTCTTCTTGAATAACCCACTTATGGTTTTTCACTTTTTTTCCACCAGTCTTTGGGGTATACGAAACGGTATAGGCCGTAGTGTCGTAAGCACCAACAATCGTTGCTTCAGCCCCGTTCATGCCTTTCATATGATCTGCTTTTATAACGGTTTTATCTCCGACTTTATATGTTGGATTCTCTGCTTTTTTTAATCCTTTTGGAACCTCTCCTGAACTAGAGTGATTCATCTCTGAGTGATCGTGCATAGATTCGTTTTTGTCAGCTGAAGGCTTTTCATGACTAGAATCGTTTCCGCATCCGCTTAGTCCAATAATGACAGATGCACCAAGAATAAATAGCTGTTTTTTCATAACAGTCCCTCTTTTCCACATAATAAACTTTAAAATAAAAATCATTTAATCATTAGAAACAACTTACCTTTGCCTACTCTTCTTCTTTTCTTTATTGTAGCTAGAATTTGTGCAGATTTTGTGAAGATGAAGATAATTGGGCACGAATAATTCCTGTTCCTAAAAAAGGCCCTCGTATGAATCACTTACCACAAGGAAAAAGTATAAAAATAAAAGGAGGAAAGAAACATGCTAAAAATACGCTTTGCTCTGTCCTCACTCTTACTTGCGTTTAGCTTGGTGATGGGAGCCCCTTTTGCTTCCGCATACTCCACTCTCTCATCTAGCGTACAAAAAATAGAAGTAACGTCCATTAAAATGAAAACGCTCAAAACATTTATCGATGAACAAGATATGAATGCATTCACCAACAGTATAAAAAAGGCTCAGCATATGAAACTTCTCTTAGATGAAGAATCTGCTGGGAGCATCGATTGCAAAATGACCATTACCTATGAAGATGGTTCTAGCCGTCATTATTTCATTTGGATTATGGATGATGGACGTGATGTGTTAATTGCTCAGCAAAAGCATCCAGAAGACCTTCATCTTAAAGGGTATGAATTGAATAAAAAAAATTCCTTGCACCTAACAAAGCTGCTAAAGAATATTCTTTAGCAGCTTTGTTTTTAGATCACTTTTACCGAGAATGACTCGTTGACTCTAATATTTTTTAGTTTATATTGCCCACATAGCATATACTGCTATGACTGCGAGCACGTACAAAATTGCTGAGACGATCCACTTTTTCATATATTATAGCCTCACTCTCTGCAATCGCAGTGCATTTAATACAACCGACACAGAACTAAAGGCCATCGCGGCTCCAGCGACCCAAGGGGCTAACAGCCCAACTGCTGCAATTGGAATACCAAGCGTGTTATAGCCCATTGCCCAGAATAAGTTTTGCTTAATATTAGAAATTGTTTTTCTACTCATTTCAATCGCATCTGCAATGCTCATCAAGTCTCCTCGCATCAGCGTAATATCAGCGGCTTCCATCGCTACATCCGTTCCTGTTCCGATGGCCATTCCAATATCAGCTAACGCAAGTGCAGGAGCATCATTAATACCGTCTCCTACCATGGCGACTTTTTTACCTTGCTGCTGAAGCTTTTTCACTTCTTCTGCTTTGCCTTCTGGCAACACTTCTGCTATAACGTGCTCAATACCCGCTTGCATCGCAATAGCCTGAGCTGTTTGACGATTATCACCTGTAATCATCATCACTTCTAAGCCCATTTCTTTTAACCTGGAAACTGCTTCTTTAGAAGTCGCTTTGATGGTATCTGCAACAGCAAGCATACCGGCATATTTTCCGTCAAGAGCAACGAGCATAGCCGTTTTTCCTTCTCGTTCTAAATTTGTCATTTCTTCTAAGGCTGTATCAATATTTACTTTATGTTGGTTCATAAGCTTTCTTGTTCCCACTAACAGCTCTCGCTTTTGTACAGTTGCTTTTACTCCATACCCTGGAATAGCTTCAAAAGATAACGGATCTTGAACCTCTATACCTTTATTTTTTATACCTGCTACGAGTGCTTGAGCGAGAGGGTGCTCCGACAAACGCTCAGCCGATGCAACTAACTGTAATAGCTCATTTTCTTCATAGCCTTGTGCAATACGTACATCGGTTAACTCGGGGGTTCCATTTGTCACAGTTCCCGTTTTATCTAAAAGAATCGTATCGATTTTATGCGTTGCTTCTAAATGCTCTCCGCCTTTAAACAAAATACCATATTCTGCTGCGCGGCCTGACCCCGCCATAATGGAAGTTGGAGTAGCTAAGCCTAACGCGCATGGACATGCAATCACTAGTACGGCGATAAGCTTTTCTAAAGCCGGTGCAAATTCGCCAGGCGCAATCCAAATATACCAAACAAAGAAAGTAAGAAGTGCAATTCCGACTACAATTGGCACGAATATACCTGAGATATAATCAGCTAGTCGCTGAATAGGCGCTTTAGAACCCTGCGCTTCTTCTACTACTTTAATAATTTGCGCAAGCGCCGTCTCCCTGCCAACGTTTGTAGCTTTTATTTTCAAAAAACCGTTTTTATTGAGTGTGGCTCCAATTACTTTATCTCCAATGTTTTTATCTACCGGTACGCTTTCACCTGTCAGCATGGACTCATCTAAGGCCGATTGTCCTTCAATAATCTCTCCGTCTACAGGCACTTTTTCACCAGGCTTAATAAAAACAACTTCGCCTTTTTGGACTTCTTCCACTGGAATTTCAACTTCTGCTCCGTCTCTTATGACAACGGCCGTTTTAGCCTGTAAGCCCATCATCTTTTTAATTGCCTCTGAAGAACGGCCTTTGGCATTTGCTTCAAATAATTTCCCTAAAAGAATCAGCGTAATCAATATAGCACTCGTTTCATAGTAAAGCTGATTCGTATGAGCAGATGACCCAAGTGATTTAAGAGAAGAGTATAGACTATAGAAATAAGCTGCGCTTGTACCTAGTGCTACTAAAACATCCATGTTGGCGCTTTTGTTACGCAGAGCTTTAAATGCGCCTACATAAAATTGCTTCCCTACCACGAATTGAACAGGCGTAGCTAAAGCGAGCTGAACCCATGGATTCATTAGCATATGAGGTAAAGGAATAAACGACGTAAACGTAAAATGGCTAACCATTGCCCACAATAAAGGTACGCTTAAAATAAATGCAAACCAGAACTTTCCTTTTTGTTTACTCAGTTCTTTTTCTCTGTAGCTTTGCTCTTCTTCTTTTTCTTCCGACTTTAGCTTTGCTCCGTATCCAAGCTTTTCAACTCGCTGCGTTATATCTTGCGGAGCTATTTGAGAAGGGCTGTATTCAACAGAAGCCGTTTCTAAAGCAAGGTTAACACTTGCCTTTGTCACGCCTTCTAATTTGTTTAACCCTTTTTCAATACGAGTCGAACAAGCAGCGCACGTCATGCCCGTAATAGCAAATTCGGCTTTTTCACTTACAACTCCGTACCCAAGCTTTTCGATTTTTTCTTCAAAGGCCTGTGGACTTGTTTTAGACGGATCAAACATGATGGTAGATCTTTCTAAAGCCAAATTCACATTTGCTTCTTTTACACCTTCTATTTTTTTTAATCCTTTTTCAATTCGGTTAGAACACGCTGCACATGTCATACCTGTAATTTGCAAGGTGGCTTCTTTTTGTTTGTCACTCATCACGTTTCGCCTCCTGTTATATACCTATAAGGGGTATATATATTTCTTAAATCAAGCGTGCGAAGGTATTCGCACGCGATGATGTTTATGCTACGTCATAACCTTGGTCATCAATAGCCTCTTTAATATCTTCAACCGTTACTTGACTTGGATCAAATGCAACTGTTACTTTTGCATCTTCTAAGCTTACTTCTACGCTTTTAACGCCATTAAGTTCGCCTACGCCGCCTTCAACAGCTTTGACGCAATGACCGCAAGACATTCCTTGTACTGATAATGTTACGTTTTCCATTTCTAGCATCTCCTTTATTTCATTAATCGTTTAATGGTTGTTAATAATTCATCTACTACTTCTTCATCACCATCTTGCACACGTTCTACAATGCAATGCTTCAAGTGACCTTCAAGCAAAATTTTACTTACACTATTTAAAGCAGACTGCGCAGCTGCGATTTGAGTAATCACGTCGTCACAATACGTATCTTTTTCAATTAATCCTTTAATTCCTCGAATTTGTCCTTCAATTCGATTTAATCGGCTCGTTAGATTTTTTTTCACTTCTGGAGAATGGTGACTTTTTCTTTCACTATTTATCGTACAACATTTTTCTTCACTGTTCATGTGATTCGCTTCGACCATCTAACATCCTCCCTTCATGACTCCATCATACTATACCCCCCTACCCTATGTAAAGGGAAAAGGTCGCTTACTTTATCTTTCCACCAATTTCGATAGCTATGCTCATATCATTTTCAACTAACATCAACCCACTTATAGCCTATTCCCCATACGGTTTGCAAGTATTCGTCTACAGGAAAACCCGCTTTTCTAAGCTTATCCCGAACATTTCGTACATGGGAGTCAATAGTACGATCTCCAACCTCAGCCTCATATCCCCACACTAACACAAGCAAGTCGTCCCGGCTGAACACACGATTTAAATGCTGAAGAAGTAACCCCACCAATTCAAACTCTTTAGGCGTTACTTGAATCTGCTGATCTTTATATTGTAATACGTGATTTTCCTTGCTCCATACTAACCCTTTGTAGGTGATTTCATGTTTTTCCTTTAACGAACGTCTAAGAACCGCACCGATGCGTGCAACCAATTCTTCTTCGCTAAACGGTTTGGTAATATAGTCGTCTGCCCCTATATTTAATCCTTTTACTACATCTAACGTTTGGCTGCGAGCTGTGAGCATAATGACCGGTAGATCAGACATTTTTCTTACTTTTTGACAAATCTCCCACCCATCTTCGCTTGGCATCATAATATCTAATAACATCAAATCTGCTTTGTTACCTTCATAAAGATAGCGCAGCGCTTCTGTGCCTTTTTCAAATTTTATACATGTAAATCCGTTTGGCAGCAGATAAAGTTCTAGTAAATCCAGCATCCTTGCTTCATCATCTACTAATAAAATAGTTGCCATCCTATCCATCCTTTCTTAATACGATCTCTACAGTCGTTCCTTTTACCGTCTCGCTTGTGATTGTTATTTCTCCTCCATGAGCTTCTACAATCTCCTTTACAATTGATAAGCCTAATCCGTAGCCTCCGCTTTTTCTCGAGCGGGATTTTTCCACTCGATACAGCTTGTCAAATACGTAAGGCAGATCTTTTTCTGGAATGCCTATTCCTTGATCTTTAATAGTTATTGTCAATGATTCAGCTGATTTTTTTACACTTAAATCAATTTTAGTCTCTTCTTTTGAATAGTTCATTGCGTTATCAAGTAAATTGATAATCACTTGCTGAAATCTTTCAGGATCTAGTGAAACGTAAAGGTCTTGAGGGCAGCTTATGTCCAGCTCCATCTCTTTTTCTTTTAAAGCTAAATGAAAATGTGCGCATATGGTGTGCAAATACGTAGCCAGTTCTACTTTTTGTTTTTGAATAAAAAATGTGTGCTGATCCAGCTGCGCCAGCTGAAACAAATCTTTGACTAACTGTGAAATTCTTTCCGCTTCTTCTTCCACAATGGCAAGATATTTATCACGTTCTTGCGGTGTATTAGAAGGTCTTCTCGCTACGTCCGCATAGCCCTTTAAATACATCAAAGGAGTTTGAAGTTCATGTGAAATGCTGCTTAAAAATTCATTTCTCTCTTTTCGTAACCGCTGCAGCTCATTTGCTAGCGACTGAATGGACATTCCTAATTGTCCAAGTTCATCTCTTGAATGAGCACCAAGCTTTACAGACAAATCCCCTTGACTCAGCTTCTCTGTTGCTTTTTTCATCTTGATTAAAGGAGCGGTTATAAATTTAGACAGAGCAAAAATAGTCACAATCGAAAATAAAATGGAAACAGCTCCTGCTACGTAAAAATGATGCTGCAGTCTCGCAATCATTTCGTGAATATCATTTGTGTTTTTGAACATATAAACCGTCCCAAACTGCTGACGGCCTTTTTTAATAGGTGATGCTGTGGCGATATAAGGTTTGCTTTTCCAGTCGCCTTGCATAATTTCACCTTTGTATGTAAGAGACTTTCCTTTCCATTTCTCTACTGCTTTTCTTGCACCTTGAATTAAAGGCCTAGACGAACTGATAATTTTTCCTGTTTTATCTGTTATGACAACATCAGTTTCTGCTTCAGATTCCATCAGTGCAACATGGTTAAGCGTAGCCGAATCATGATGCTTCTCTAATACTTCCCGGTGGCTGTTTCCTCTTAAACGCAAACTTTCTAATTCCTCCGAAATTCGTGTGTTGGCAAGACCGCTATATAAGTAAAAAAAGAGAGCCGCTTCAATTAGTAAAATGAACATTAAAAATAAGAGTCCGAGCTTAATAGAAATTCGATTCATTTATTCACATCCTTTGCTTTCATTATAAAAGTAATAATTGAAGAAACTATGCAGAATAAAGCATACATGATTAAATAACCATTATTCTCTGACAGTTTACCACAGGTATCTGACAGCTTAGCGTATAAAATACGTTTATCATAATGTAAATTTCGAACTCACTAAGCACGCAGCACTACATAATCCAAAAACAAAAAAAGATGGAGACATAACAAAATCCCTCCAATCCACAGCTAGAAGCACCTATATACAGGAAACCTGCGTTCACTATATCAATAAAATCAACAAAAAATCCGAACGAGTTGGATTCTCCATCAAGAATCTCGATTCATCGTTCGGATTTTCCTTCAACTAAAATACTTTTTCCCAGCCTCTTTTTATTTAACAATGATAACAGGACATTCTGCAGATTGAGCAACTTCGTGACTTACACTTCCTAAAAATGTCTCTTTCACAAAGCCCTTTCCTCGACTTCCTATTACAATGACGTCTTGTTGATTGTCATGTGCGTATTCGATAATTTTCTTTGAAGCAGTGCCCTCTAAACCGTATGCCTCATATGGAATACCTGATTGAGTTAAATGATTGTGAGCTTCAGATAAAATATCGCGGTTTTCTTCTTCTATCAGTGCGTCTAAGTCAACGCTAAAAACAGGCTGCTGCAAGTGAATTCTTTCCTTAATATGTACAATTGTCAGCTTATTAGCATTTACGCTTTTAGCTAGTTTACTTGCATGTTGAAGAGCACGAATAGAAGGTGCCGAACCGTCAAAGGCGACTAAGATTTTGTTATACATATAAAGAACCCTCTCTCTTTTTGTTCTTTCATGATGCGCTGCCATCTAGATGCTGTAGATGATAAAGCAAAAAATAATAAAGTAAGAGACTTCTTGATTTTTGCTTTATCATCCATACTATACTTTTACCGCTTTCAGAAAAAATAAAACATTTATCCGTTTTTTTCCATATAAAAAGCCTTTGCTTCTAGTGAGCAAAGGCTGATTGTTTATGTTAGTAGGTTATTTAACAAACTTCTTTTAACTCTTCAGTTAAACGTAAAAAAGTTTCTTTATCTCTTTTTTCTAAAGACTGATCAATTTGCAGTAAAAGCTGTGCTTTTTTAAAGTCACGAAGAGATTTGTTTAGCACTAGTTGAGCTGCTGTCGCGTCTGATACTTTTACTTCTTCTTGTGTCATTTTGCGGGACGTATAGTTTTCCATTACAAGTCAACTCCTCATCCTTTTCGCTATTATATAAGAAATCATATAATTATTCAAATATTTTTTCTTATTTTTCATTTTAAATGTGCCTCTCAAAATGAGGTTTGGACATACCCAAATCATTTTAATCCAAAGGCGAGCGAATTGGATTGAATTGATTTTTGTTCAAGGCTTCGCTTTCCGCGGGCGGCCGGTGAGTCTCCTCGTCGCTTATACTCCTGAGGGGTCTCACCTGTTCCGCTTTTCCCGCAGGAGTCTTCGCCTTGCCCTCCAATCAACAGCTAGAAGCAACAGAATATACAAAATCCACGTTCACCATCGCCATGAAAAAATCCGAACGAGTTGGATTCTTTATCAAGAATCTCGATTCATCGTTCGGATTTTTTTAAACTAAAATACTTTTGTCTCAGCCCCTTGTTATCACAACCACTCTGGGCGTGAAGAACCTCGAGGAACCAGAACCGTTTTATATTCCCCTGGAGTTTCCGACATTTCGATTTGTTCCGTAAGCCCTTGGTACAATCCTAAAGGTGTTTGGGCTGTAAAGAGATCTGGTGCAATGTACTCGTGCTTCTCTGACGAACCAGCTGTTTGATAAGCGTACGCTTTGTCATAGATGCCCATTGATAAAATCCATAAAGATACGCGATCTAATGATACACGCACGCGGTAGCTGCCTCCTTCTTTTGCTCTTCTTTCCAGTGCCATTAAAGCACCGACTTCAAGCAGCCAAGAAACCGCATAATCATTGACCACTACAATAGGAGGCAGCTTAGGATTTTCTGGCGATCCTTCTAACGCCATGACTCCCGTTACGCTTCCCGCTGTTTGGTCAAATCCATTTCTTTTTGCCCACTCTCCTTCCGTTCCATGCAGGTTGACCGTGCAGTGGATGATTCCTGGTTTTAGTTCGGCACACTCTTCAGCTGTTAGACCGTATCTCTCTAGAAATCCGTATCGACGGTTCGCAAAAAAGATATCGGCTTCTTTTAGCAGTTCAACCATTTTTTCTTTTCCTTCTTTTTCACCAATATCTAGCGTTGAAGAGCGCATACCGACATTAGACGTAGCGTAAATCGTATCATGCTCCCAATCCGTTGGCTTCCAAATATTTAACACGTCCGCACCGTGTAAAGCGAGCGCTCTACCAAATCCTGCTCCTGCAATAACATGACCAAGGCCTAATGCTCGAACACCATCTAGCGGCGTTTTAGGATTCTTTGAAAAAGGAATCGGCTCACTTTCTCCAATCTTTTCAATTTCAATTAAAGGAAGTTGCGCTACTTCTTCATACACTAGTTCTTTCATAAACTCTTCAATTGTCCGCACAACAGGCATGATAACTCCTCGCTCCGCTGCAGCTTTTTCTAATTCTTCTGCATTCCAACCGCGAATTGCTTTTGCCACTGCATCAGGGTCTTCTATACAATTTAACAGCTTTAGCGTTTCATGCTTAGAGCGTGGATATGGATTCAGCGGCATCACCCATTTGTCATCTTTTGTTTGATAAAAGCGAAAGCCTAATGGGTTATATGGATCATTTGCTTTATTTGGTGCGTACCCATTAAGCTTTTCCCATTTTTTATCGTAAAAAGGTGATAATCTTCGGATAGCTTTTCGTAAATCCATATGAATATCTTGACCTTTTCCTCCGCGTATTTTCCAAATTTTTGAGACAGCTACTGACTTAGCAACTAGTGCAATAGCTGCTGCTGAGGCAAGGCGCAGCGTACTAGGAACAATCGGATCTTCTCCGTAAAATGTAATGCTTCCTCCGCTGTCTTTTGCTGATAAGCCAACTCCTTGAAGCACATTTTCCAGCTCTTGATAGATATCAAAATCACTATTATCTGTTAAACGATTTTCATTTGCTTTCACAATAGATTTTGTTAGCTGATCTTTCGTAATGTTGCTCACGTATAGTCCCTTCTTTCCTCATATAATTACCTCATTATGTCCCTGCTTGCTGAAGTTATGCCCTCATCGAGTTAAATCAAAACACTCCAAATGTAACCTTTACGTTAACGTTAATATTATCTTAAAACGAATGTATCATATATCACTTGGTGGAACAAATAATTTGTTTCATAGACAAAAAAAAGCGCTTTATGTTTTTGTACATAAAGCGCTTTTTTCCTACTTCATATTTTCTTTTTCGAACTATTTTTCAATCGGTTTTTTTAATGCATGTAAATTTTCTTCTGCAGAAAGCATGACTTGGTTCATAATATCTTCTGCATCTTTAATTGCTTGGTTATAAAAGTGAGGACCGATATGTTCTTTAATAAACTCTAATACATTTTCTGCTGCAAATTCACTGATTTCTTCATCTCGTTCGTTATAAAAAAACGTTTGAATTTCATTCAGCATTTTATCTTTATCTTCTTTTGAAAAATTAATAAACATAAACAAAACTCCTCTTTACATTGATATCTGTCTACCTGACATCATAGCAAGAGGAGCTGAGAAAATGCAGTCTTTTTTTCTTGTTGTTTTTGTGTACAATGTTTATGCTAAATTTAATTAGCTAGATACTTTCATAGCCGGTTTTTCTTTTATGCGGCCTGATCGCTTTTTCATATCCTGTAAAATTTCTAAATATCTCTTTTCCGTCAACTCATATTTTACGAGTGGGATAAGTGATAACAAGCAAAGGATGCCCGGAATGATCGTAAAGATTAAAGCTATCCAAATGAGCGTGCTGTGTGACTGAATTTGATTTGGCATGTACCCTACCGCTGAAAGGATGTACCCTCCTACTGCTCCACCCAGTGCTGAAGCAACCTTTGTTTTGAAAATATTCGTAGAAAACACCATTCCTTCCGCTCGGTTCCCCGTTTTCCACTCGCCGTATTCTACACAGTCAGCGAGCATAGATGTTTGAGCAATGTTGCTAACTCCACCGCCGAAAGAAGCTAAAAAGCTTAAAATCATTACCGGCATAACGTGAAAACCGGTTACAAACATTGTAAGAGTGGCTACAGCATTTAGGGCAATTCCTCCTATTGCTGCGCGTTTCTTTCCAAATTTATTTGAAATGAAAGGAGACGCGATCGCTCCTACAATTTGTGCTGTGAAAAATAAGGTTAAATAAAGAGACGCGATATTCTCTGCATTTAAATTGTATTTAAAATAGTAAATAGAAAACGTAGTTCGAATTGTTAAAATCGTTTCAACTAAAAGCATCGAGAAAATTAGATAACGCAACGGTTTATTTTGAATAAATAAGTTCCAAACTGCTTTTGGCGTCTGCTTTTCCTGTCTTTTTACGGTATAGTTTTCTTTTACTCCTGAAAATGTAATAATCATTGTAATCATTAAGATACACGCATAAATAAGACTCAGCATAAACCAGTTTCCAAAATAATGAGCTAGTGGAAGAGTTAATAAACTAGCAAATAAAGACCCTACTGCTGCAATGGTTCTAGGAAACGCCACTACTTTATTTCGTTCTTTTACATCTTGTGTAATCGTTGCTGAAAGCGACCAATAGGGAATATCCATAATAGCAAAGCTTGTTCCCCATGCGATATAGGTGATATAAGCGTAAATTAATTTTCCTGTATGAGAAAGATCAGGACTAATAAAACACGCGACTGTAGCAACAGCTGCAAAAAATCCGCCTATTAAAAGATAAGGCCTAAACTTACCAAATCTCGTTTCTGTATTATCAACAATCATTCCGATAATAACGTCTGCAATCCCATCCCATATCCTAGCAATAAGAAATAAAGTTCCTACAGCTGCGGCATTTAATCCTACGCTGTCCGTATAAAAAATCATTAAATATGTACTTGTTAATGCATAAATAATATTGTTTCCAAAGCTTCCCATTCCGTATGATAGTACGGTTTTCAGAGAAACTTTTGACTGTACCCCCATGCTCATATAACCTAACTCCCTTCTCCTATAAAACGCTTTCATATCATATTATGAGTGACTAGAATCTCATTGCTTTATGAGATTCTAGTCTCCTGTTGCTACTACATGTTTTCTACAACTCGACTTTCGTAAGGCTGCAGAACAATATCTTTAAATACTTTTAGTTCTGGCGTATGGTTCATAAGGAAGTAATAACTTTTCTCTCCAAGCTTGCGAGGATATACTTCAATCCCCTCTTCACTTTCCGTATGCTCAATCTGCTGCTGTTTTACAATATCAAGCGCAATTTTTTCAAACGTTTGCCCTTCAATTCCACAGCCTACATAATAAACCGTCCCGCGACCAAACTGATTTTTTGTTACAGCGGCTTGATTATAGAATGGATCATCATACTCATACAGCACTTCAGCTGTTACAGGTGTGACAATGTCTCTCCACACGGACGCACTTGACTGTTCTCCTTCATACGGTCCTACCCCTTTAATGGCTGCTTTTTGAGTAGAAGACATTGCTTCCACTTCATGAATTTCGATGCCTGTTATTTCTTTTACATATCCAGGCAGCGTCTGTTTAAAGTGAATATTATTTTGTTTGTCTTTAATGCCGGTTCTAAACGTAAAAACGATGACGCCTCCGTTTTCAGTAAATTCAGTAAATCTCTTACCTAGTTCTTCATCAATTATTTGCAAAGCTGGAACAACCAGTACTTTATAGCTTGAAAAGTCTCTCGCAGCAGGAATAACATCAATAGGTGTATTCAACTTATAAAACGGTGTATATCCTCGAAGCAGCTCTTGCGTAAAGTCAAATCCTTCACTTTGCTGCTGAAAGCGCCATGACCATATATTTTCATAGTCATACAAAACGGCAACGTCGGATTTAATATCAGACTCAAGTACATGTTCATAATGAACGATTTCACTAAATAACGACTGAACTTCTTTGTAGCGTCTTCCATAGTGATTATCGTGACCTACAACTCCATAGCAGTACTGCTCGGCTCCTCTTGTCATTCCGCGCCAACGGAAATACAGCATATTCGTACATCCATGAGCAAAAGCCTGATAAGACCACATCTTTGCCTGGTTAGGTCGCGGAAGATAACCGATGACATCATGACCTTGAGCGCCCATTAATTCCTCTACAATCCAGAAGTTTTTATGTAGCAAACCTCTATTAAAATCATGCCCTAGTGCAATATGAGCCGGGGTAATTGGCTCTGTTTGACCGCCCCATACCGGATAATTGTCATAAGATACAAAGTCCATTACTTCTAGATTTTCTTCATGATCAAACCATTTATCAAAGAAGCCTCCTGATACGTTCGTTGTCAACAGCTGGTGATCACCTTTATATTTCTTTACAATCGCTGTTTGTTCGTGAGCGTATCTGTTTAACGAAAAAGAGCGAAAGCGCGCCCAGTCAAGCTTTAACGAAGGGCTGTGGGTCGTAATTGTTTTTACAGGCATAGGCACTTCAGTAAACTCGTTATATGTTTGTCCCCAGAAAATAGTGCCATACTTCTCATTTAACTCATTGATGTCTTTGTATTTTCTTTCTAAAAACTGCTGAAACTCTTTATGACATTGTTCGCAGTAACACATGTCACTGCCTTCATGGCCAAATTCATTGTCAACTTGCCATGCTACGATTGCGTCTTCTGAGCTGTATTGTTTTACTAATTGTTCTGTAATCTGAGCGCTATACTTCCGATAAAGAGGCGAATTAAAACAATATTGACGTCTTCCTCCAAAGGCTCTGACCGCCCCGTTCTCATCTTTTGATAAAATAGAAGGATGCTGTTTCGCAAGCCAAGCCGGAAAAGTGGCAGTAGGCGTACCAAACATAACATCAATATTTTGTTTTTTAAGCTTATTGATAACGCTATCAAAAAAGGAAAAGTCATATTCACCTTCTTTAGGCTCCATTAGATGCCAAGCAAACTCTCCTATTCTCACCATGTTTGATCCTAGCTCTTTAATGCCTTGGATATCTTCTTCTATCATATTCTCTGGCCAATGTTCAGGGTAATAATCGACACCGATGTACATTTTTCTCTACTCCTATCTATTTCTTTATTTCATTAAATGAACGATTTGCTGCTACTTATTAAGGTCTACTCGGAAACGGTGATCAAAAGCAAAAAAATCACATTTATTTTCTTCATAAATAAATCTCTATTCAACTTTCAAGATACATACTCCCTAATCTTTTAAAACGCTTACAAGTTTATTTTATGAACTTTATTCAAAATATTCAATGGTAAAAATTTAGAGAAAAACATCCTTTTTTTGCTCTTTATTAAAAGAAAGAATAAAACGTTTACAAAGACAAATGTTTTTATAATTCTTTTATATATCTTCCCTCACACTTCCCATATCCACATTTAGGTAATAAATTGCTTAGAAAACAATCGTCAAAAATAATTTCTTTCATACATGTTATCTATCAATTAGTAAGAGTCATTTGACTTATCTATAAAATAGTAAAAATTACAGAGCAGGTTTTTACCATTATTAACACATTAAACCCACGTTCATCATCACAACAAAAAAAGACCGCACAATTAATCAATACTCTCGATTAATTGTGCGGATACTTCTTGGGCTAAGATACTTTTGTTCCGCCTTTTACTTGCAGCTGATTATAAACACACCTTTTACCGGTTTGTGTTCATGCAGCTTCCATTTATACAAAGCTCTTCAAACACAGGATCCTTTACATTTTCCATCAATAATGGTGTTGCAACATACTGGAAATTAGAATGACGAATCGTTAGGTTTGTGACGGGAGAACGTTCATAGGCTCGAATCCACAAGCCGTATTTGCCTCCGTTGCTTTGCAAGTTTTCTATGTTGATATTACGAACGACGGGGGTAAAATTCCCTGTGTCTCCTTCTTCATAGTACATGTCTATTTGAATCACTTCACTGCCTACGCTTTTGACCGTATTGTTGCTAAAGTCAATATCTTCAATCGTTCCGCCGCGAACTGAATTTGTTTTAATGCGCAGCGCCCGGTCTAGATTGGGACTGTCCATAACATTGTGCTGAGCAAATACGTTCCGGACACTTCCTGATATTTCACTGCCGATTACAACGCCCCCGTGGCCATCTTTCATTTCGTTTCCTTCAATAATAATGTTTTCACTTGGTACGTTGATTCTTCTTCCATCTGCATTACGCCCCGACTTAATCGCAATACAATCATCTCCATTGTCAAAATAAGAATCTTTAATAAGCACATTTTTACTTGATTCAGGGTCTACTCCATCATTATTAGGACCGTGACCTATAATTTTTACATCATCAATTAAAATGTTCTCGCTTAAGACGGGATTAATTTGCCACATTGGCGAATTTAAAATGGTTACACCTTTTATCATAATATTTTTACTGTGATAAGGCTGAATAAAACTAGGTCTCAAATAGTGCCCTTTACCAAATACGCGCTCTTTAACAGGAACGTTCTCTTCTGCCATTTTAAACAGCAAATCGCGATCTTGCTGTTGATTCGGCTCGCCTTCTTTCCATCCAAACTCCTTTTTTCCTTTCCAAGGCCACCAATGTTCGTTATCCCCCTGTCCATCTAACGTACCTTCTCCTGTAATCGCGATATTTTTTTCGTTATACGCATAGATAAGCGGTGAATAATTATATAGCTCCACGCCTTCCCATCTTGTTAAAACAGCAGGTAAGTATTTTTCAGGATTTTTACTAAACTTAATCGTAGCTTTTTTCATTATATGAAGATTTACATTGCTTTTTAAATAAATCGCACCGGTAACATAAGTTCCTGGTGGGACAACAACGCGCCCTCCTCCTGCTTTGTTAGCCGCTTCGATTGCTTTTTTAAAAGCAGCCGTTGAATCAGACTTTCCATTTCCTGCTGCTCCGTACCGCTTAACATTAAACGTACGGTTTGGAAATGAAGGAGGCTGAATTTGTTCTTTAACTGCTGTTATTTTTTCACTTGCTGAAAGAGCTTCCCCTTGGGCAGAAAACGGTAAAGCAAGCATAAGAGTTATCACAAACAAAGAAAGCACATATTTTTTCACTAGCTTTTCTCCTTTCGTTTAACAATCTAGTAACCGACTTATTTATAAAGTAACGCCTGTTTTGAAAATGGCCATTTCTCTAAAATCATTTTTTTCGTTATTTACAAGCTCTCCGCTAGAAACTCCAATCATGTACTCAATAAAGTTTTCTAACGCAGCTTCTTCCGTTTCGCCTTCAACCAGCACTCCTCCATTAAAATCAATCCAGTGAGGCTTTTTGTTATAAAGAGCGGTGTTTGTGGAAATTTTCATAGTAGGTACAAACGTTCCAAACGGCGTTCCTCGTCCCGTTGTAAACAGGACAATATGACACCCTGAAGCCGCTAAAGCAGTTGAGGCAACTAGATCATTTCCAGGAGCACTTAATAGATTTAAACCGTTAATTTGTAGGCTGCCTCCGTACTTTAACACATCTACGACTGGGGCCGTTCCTGCTTTTTGAGTGCAGCCAAGTGATTTATCCTCTAATGTTGTAATACCGCCTGCTTTATTACCGGGAGAAGGATTTTCATACACCGGCTGATTGTGATTGAGAAAGTACGTTTTAAAATCATTAACAAGATCAACAATTTTATTAAATGTTTCTTCATCAACGGCTCTTTCCATGAGCAAGGTTTCTGCTCCAAACATTTCAGGCACTTCCGTCAAAACCGTTGTGCCTCCTTGAGCAATGAGCCAGTCGGAGAATTTGCCGAGCAGCGGATTTGCCGTAATACCAGATAATCCATCTGACCCACCGCATTTAAGACCTACTTTCAGCCTGGAAATATCAACGTCTTCTCTTTTATCATCTTTAGCAGCAGCATAAATTTCTTTTAACAAAGTGACTCCTGCCTCAACTTCATCCTCAACGTCTTGAGATTGTAAAAACTTCACTCTGCTTTCATCAATTGTACCTAGTGCTTGTTTAAATTCTGTTAAGTTATTATTCTCACATCCAAGCCCTAATACTAATACGCCTCCAGCGTTTGGATGCTGTACCATTCTCGTAAGCATAGTTCTTGTATTACGGTGATCGTCACCGAGCTGAGAACATCCGTAATTGTGTTTTAGAACGGTTACATGCTCAAAAGGCGATATCTCCCCTATTTCTTTTTGAAACTGTTTAATCATTTGTTCGGCTATACCGTTGACGCACCCTACCGTTGGAACAATCCAAAGCTCATTTCTAATTCCGGCATCTCCGTTTTTGCGGGGATATCCTTTAAACGTTAGCGATTGTTTTTTTTCTTTAGGAGCTGCTAACTTTTGATGAAATTCATATTCATTAACATTATTTAAATTTGTTTTTGTGTTATGCGTATGCACCCATTCACCAGGTGAAATAGAGTGAGTCGCATGCCCGATTGGAAAACCGTATTTTACAATGTTGCCGCCCGCTGAAATTGGCGTAAGAGCTATTTTATGGCCCCGTTTCACTTCTTCTTTTAGAGAAATTTCTTTTCCATCAACCATAAGGTTCTCTTGTGCTAAAAAATCTCGTAAAGCTACTGCTACATTATCTTCCTCATGAATACGAATTACTTCTTTCATATGCTTCACCTCTTACTGTTTAGTTGCGGTTACATAGAGAATTTCTTTTATTGCCTGTTTCATTCCGAGAGTTTCAATGGCTAAGACTCCATTTGTTACGGCTTCTGTTAAGCTAGGAATCGTATTTAAATTCTCTCCCCAATGCTCTTTATATCCCAGCACTTCTTTTACAATGTAAGAAATGCTTTTTTCAGTACCGTCAAACGTATTCCAAAGGGATTCATACAATTCTAGAACTGCAGGGTCATCTGATAGTTCAATTTTTTCTCCTTCTCTTTTTCCTTTATAAAAAGAAATGAGGGCACTGAGGGAAAATGTAAGCAAGACAGGCAGCGTTCCTTGCTTTTCAACGTACTCTTTAAGAGTTGGGATGTTTCGCGTTTTAAACTTTGTCATGCTGTTCAAAGAGATGCTCATTAATTCGTGGTGGATAAACGGATTTTGAAACCGTTCTAATGCAGATTTAGCAAATGACAAAGACTCTTCTTCCGAAACAGGTAAGCAAGGAATAATTTCTTCATACAGACACTTTCGAATAAACGTTCCGATTACTTCATCTTCGACTGCTTCTCTGACCGTATTTAGTTCCGCTAAATACGCAACAGGCATCATAGCAGTATGAATACCGTTTAAAATTCTGACTTTCTGCAGCGCATACGGTGCAATGTCGTTCACAAATTTTACATGTAAACCAGCTTCTTCCGCAGGAAACTCCGCTTTCACCCACTCTGGTCCTTCAATAACCCATAAGTAAAATGGCTCTGCGATAACAAAAAAATCATCTTCATAACTCACTTCAGCCAGTGTATTTTTATCGTTTGGATACCCTGGCACAATTCGATCAACAAGCGTGCAGCAAAAAGCGTTTGCTTCGTGTATCCACTCGGTAAATTTCTTTTCTAAGTTCCATTTGTCGGCATAGCGCAATACCATTTTCTTTAACAAGTCCCCGTTTCGCTCCACTAATTCACAAGGAAGGATAATAAGTCCCTTTGTGGGGTCTCCTTGAAAAGCTTTAAACCGCTTATATAGAAATGCTGTGACTTTCCCTGGAAAACTCTTTTGCGGTGCATGTTCCAAGCGGTCTTCTTCTAAAAATGCGATGCCTGCTTCTGTTGTATTAGAAATAAGAAATCTTAGCTCTTCTTTCTCCGCTAATTGCATATACGCCTCATAATCTTCATATGGATTTAGACCTCGGCTAATAGATTCAATTACTTCATGTTCTTTGACTGCTTTACCGTCTTGAATTCCTTGAAGAGAAACCGTAAACAAACCGTCTTGCTCATTCAATTTACCTGCATTTCCCGTAATTCTCGGATTGACAGCTACTATACTGCCTTTGAATGCAGTGTGTTTGTTCATTTGATGAATTTGCCAATCAGCAAACCCTCTTAGAAATACGCCTTCTCCAAACTGCAGTACTTTTTCTGGGTATATACGTGTGTTAGCTTGCATCTGACGGTTTAACTTCATGTTAGCATCTCCTTCTTTGCACACATTAACATTGTTATTTTTATAGCTTTTTATATTGTTTTATTACTTAAAAATGTTAACGTTAACATTTTTGGGCCGGTTATACTAAATAACCGGCTACATAGATGAGCGTGACTTTACAGACTGGCGAACCATTAATTCGGTATTAATTAAAACTTTATTTTGCAGCATATTTTTGTCATCTTTGTTCATTTTCATTAATGATAAAACTGCTTCTGCTCCGGTCATGCTGATTTTCTCGATTGGTCTTTTAACGGTTGTTAGTGAAGGAGTGGTGTATTTGGCTAATTCAATATCATCAAATCCAATAATTGATATATCATTGGGTACATTTAGTCCAGACTCGAATGCGGCATTCATAGCACCGATTGCCATATCATCATTTGAACAAAAAACAGCAGTAGGCGGTTGCTTCAACCTTAACAGTGCTTTCATTCCTTCATATCCGCTTTGCATATCGTAATTTCCTTGAATCATATACTCTTGGCGAATAGAAACATTATGATCAATTAACGAGTTAAGAAATCCTTCCTTACGCTGCTGAGTTGATTTAAAGCCTTCTATTCCTTCTATGATTGCAATATGTCTGTGACCTAATTCAATCAAATACTCGCCGGCTTTGTAAGCTCCTTCTTTGTCATTAGACAAAATATTAATAATTGATGAATCGTCAACTTGGCGATTGAGCACAATCAACGGGATGCCTTTCTCTACTACGTTATATATAAAAGTGTTATCACGATCGCTTTGACTCATTAAAATAATCGCATCAAAGCGTTTATTATTGATGTACGTATAATCATCGTAATCGTCAATCCCTCTTACAAATAAATTATACTGAACATCAATTACTTTACTTACCCCTCTAATACTATCCACTAAAAAACTTGGCGACGTACCGTTTGCCATGCTCGTAAAAAACAATCCAATTGTATGAGATTTTTGAAGAACTAAATTTTTCGCATGATAGTCAGGAATATAGTTAAGCGTATTTGCAATATCTAAAATTTTCTTTTTTGTTTTTTCTTTAATAAGCGGACTATTGTTTAATGCACGTGAAACCGTTGTATGTGATACGTTTGCTAGTTTTGCAATATCCTTAATTGTAACACCCATTTCATTTACCTTCCTTTAATGAATCAGTATCGATTTTTATTATAAGGATATCACAAGTTAGTAGGAATAATAAGCAAATGGTGAATGTTATGACAGTTTTGACTAAGACCTAGCATGAATATCTTGAACAATCTCCGCGTGTTTCTTATCCGTTAGCTTATACATAAAACCAATAATCACTGCGGCAATGGATAAAGCAATAGCAGGATATAGTAACAGCAAACTTTTAATCCCCACTAATGTACCTGCCTTTTGTGCCACGTTTGGGGTATACCCAACTAACCCTAAACCAATACCTGATAAGAAGCCGGATAGCGACTGAGCGAGCTTTCGAGAAAAGTTGAACAGTGAATACGTTGTGCCTTCTTTTCTTTCGCCTGTTTCCCATTCACCATAATCAATGATATCTGATACAAATGCCCATGTAATCCCGTTAGGAATGCTGATACCTATAAAAGCAATACTTGCTAAAATCGTAAAAATTACGATGTTAGAAGGCATAAAGAAATTTACTGTGTCCGCTGCAATACTGATTCCTAAGCCAATCATTGCAGCTTGCTTTTTTCCAAATCGGCTAACAAGCTTTGGCAGCATAATGACTCCTAGAAAGGATGAACCAATAATAATAAAGTTCATGTAAGCCATCAATTTAACATTTCCTAAATTATACTGTGCGAAGTAAATAAGCATAGCCGATTTAATATTGTAAGCTGAAATGGTAAATACCGTCATAAACACTAAAATTAAAAGAGGTTTGTTACTTACAAACGTTTTAAAAATAGACTTGACTGATAATTTTTCTTTTGGACTCTCTTTTACGACAATGCGTTCTTTGCAATTGCGATAGCATACATAAAAAGCAATGATGCCAATGACCGACATAATTCCCATGACAACGGGATAACCGATTTTTTCATTTGGAAATAACAGAATGAGCGGTACAACAGCAATGCTGGTTACAAACAGTGCACCTAATGATCCTGTTTGACGAAAAGCAGCAAGAGACGTACGATCGGAAGTATTTTGAGTCATGGATGCGCCTAGCGATCCGTACGGAATATTGACAAATGAATAGCCAATTCCCCAAATCATATAAGAAGCGTACGCATAAATTAATTTACCCGCCGGTGAAAGGTTTGGAGAAATAAACGTGAGTACGGTTAAAATGGCCAACACCATACTTCCGAATAGTAAATACGGTCGGAATTTCCCTTTAGCTCCTATGTTTTGTCGGTAATCAATGGACGAACCAACAATGGGGTCGCAAACTGCTGCAAATAATTTACTTACTAGAAAAATTCCTCCCGCAGCCGCGGCAGGGATGCCTGCCACATCTGTAAAGAACTTCAACAAATACAACTGCCCCAAATCAAACATGAAACCGTTACCAAAATCACCCATACCATAAGATATTTTTTCTTTTACACTAAGATTTTTCTCTTCTACTTTTATTTCAACCTTTCTTTCAGTTGCCACAACACTCATGGTAATCCCCCTTCTCCCCTTGCAATTCTTTAAACTATTTTGCGTGTTTATTTTTGCAGAATATAGGCTGGAAAGCTAAAGTAGTCTTTAGCATTTTCATAACATATTCCTTTTACAATTTGCTCAAGCAGCTGCTGGTCATTAGGCACTTCCCCTTCTTCTACCCACGTACCGATTAAGCTGCATACTAATCTTCTGAAATATTCATGTCTTGTATATGAAAGAAAACTTCGGGAATCTGTCAACATACCGATAAACCGACTAAACAACCCAACGTTTGATAACGCTTTCATTTGTTCTAACATACCTTCTCTTTGATCATTAAACCACCAAGCCGTGCCAAGCTGCAGTTTGCCAGGGATGCCGTCTCCTTGAAAGCTTCCAATTATACTTGCTAATACATAATTATCTTTTGGATTTAACGAATATAAAATCGTCTTTGGCAAACTATTTTGTACGTCCATTTGATCTAAAAGCTGTACGAGAGGCTCTGCCACTTGTCCATCATACATCGAGTCATACCCTGTATCCGGCCCTAACTGGTGAAACATTTTTGTGTTATTGTTTCTAAGAGCATGAAGGTGAAATTGCATTGCCCAACCTAGCTCATTATAAAGATTCCCTAAAAAGATTAACGTATATGATTTGTATTTACTTTCTTCTTCAGTACTTACGCCTTCACCTTTTAAGGCTTTTAAGAAAATCTCCGAAACTTCTTCTTTCGAAGTCTTCGTATATACCATTTTGTTTAGTGCGTGATCAGATAAACGCCCTCCCATAGAATGGAAAAAACGAGCTCGACTTTCAAGAGCTTTTAACAAATCATCATAGGTGTGAATGAAATGATGTGAACAATCTTGCAGCTTTGCAATCCAGTTCTTAAACCCTTCTTGATTGATTTCAAGCCCTTTATCCGGACGAAAGCTTGGAAGTACTTGGGTCTCAAACTCTTGCAAATCTCTTAGTTTCATATGATACTCTAATGAATCTGTTGGGTCATCCGTTGTACAAATAACTTTTACGTTAGAACGTGTAATAAGATCTCTTGCACCAAACTTACCGCTGCGTAATTTCTCGTTTGCTTTTTCCCAAATAAACGGTGCCGTATGTTCATTTAATATTTCATCAATATCAAAGAAACGCTTTAACTCTAGATGCGTCCAATGATATAGCGGATTCCCAATTGTCATCGGAACTGTTTTAGCCCACGCGAGAAATTTCTCATAGTCACTTGCTGATCCTGTTATCTGTTCTTCTTCAATTCCGTTGGCTCTCATCAGTCTCCATTTATAGTGATCTCCATCTAGCCAAACGTTAGTTAACGTTTTAAACTGTTTATTCTCATAAATTTCCTGTGGGTTTAAGTGGCAGTGATAATCAATAATCGGCATATCTTTTGCGTAAGTATTATACAAGTGTGCTGCTGTTTCATTTGTTAATAAAAAATTGTCATCCATAAACTTTTTCATTCCTATTCACTCCTTCATTTTTTGTTAACGTTAACAAAATTATATAAATTGATGAATACTCTTATTTATAGATAGCTATATTAATAAGATATAATCTTCAATACCAAAAATGTTAACGTTAACATTTTATTTAATTCTATTACTTATTTCTAAATTTTACAACAATTTATATTTATATTTTTTCGTTTTTTTTCTTTCCTTGTTTTCATATACTGATTCTTTAATTTTAAAAACACGATTTCTGACATGATTCCATAAGAATTAAAGCAAATTTTTTTACATAGAGCTTATAAGGTTACTAAGACGAATAGCTGTCTTTAATGCTATAATTAACTTCGTATGCATCACTACTAGCATTTAAATCATACATAGCCGCTCCACCTTGTTTTCGTATCATTTAAAATAAAGGAATTTTAAAGAGAAAAGTGAATAGTATAAACATGCACTTTATTTACTATCTCTTTTTAATTTTCATATATTCATTGCTTTTAAAGGAGAGGATATCATGCCAGGAGCCACAAGCATGGTCGTAATCGGGATTACTGCCTTAATTGTATTTGGACCAAGTAAATTGCCGGACATAGGACGAGCATTTGGACATTCCCTGCGAGAATTTAAAAATGCAGCAGAAGGAATTATACAGGATGACGACAAAAAAACTCCAGAGGATACTACTGAAGATAAAGAGGAAAAAGCCTAATTTCTATGTAAATAAAAGTTATACAGACTAAAAAGCCCACTTTTCACGTGCAGTGGGTTTCTTTTTTGATGTATGATAGTAAAAAATAGTAAAGAAAGAGGGTACCTTTTTGTTTAAATCGAAACTGCATTTTTGGACATTAGAACTATTAATGATTGCTTTACTGATTTACATTTGTAAACATATTTCGTTTGTTTTTCTACCAATCGGTGTGTTTATCTCCACTTTGTTTTTCCCTATTCTCGTAGCTGGTTTTCTTTTCTTTTTATTCGAACCAATTGTGTCATTTCTCACAAGGAAAAAAGTGCCAAAAACACTGGCCATTTTACTATTATATGTTGTTTTTATCGGCGTAATTGCTTCTATTGTAGGCGGTGTGGGACCTACTTTATCTAAACAATTAACTGATTTGGCTAAAAATATTCCGTCTTATATTGTAGAAACGAGAGAGTACATAAATGATTTATCTAACTCAAGATGGTTTAACTGGCTCGTTGAACAAAAATATGTGTCGCTCGATCATATTGAAGAGTCACTTTTAAACTACGCGTCTACTTTACCTACGAATCTCACAAACAGTATTTCATCTGTTTTAAGCGTCGTAACCAATATTACACTTACGGTTGTAACCGTTCCTTTCATTCTTTTTTATATGCTTAAAGACAGCCATAAACTTCGTAAAAATACGCTGCGTATGGTTCCTGCTTCTTACCGAAAAGAAACGTTACGTACAATGAAAGAAACAACAAATACGCTAGCTACTTATATTCAAGGCCAAATGCTCGTTTGTTTGTTTGTCGGTATTAGTACATTCATTGGTTACCTCATCATCGGGTTGCCTTATGCATTGATACTAGCACTAATAGGAGCCCTTACTAATATTATCCCGTACGTCGGCCCTTTTATTGGCGTAGCACCCGCTTTAATCGTAGGTTTATTATACTCTCCTACAAAAGCGATATTAGTAATTATCGTCGTCGTAATCGTTCAACAGCTAGATGGGAACATTATTTCTCCGCTGGTAATTGGAAAGAAATTAAACACTCATCCTTTAACGATTATTATTTTATTGCTTGTTGCTGGTAATATTGCAGGAATACTCGGAATGATCTTAGCGATTCCGGCTTATGCTGTAACAAAAACAATTGTGATAAATATTGTAAGAATGATTCAATTCAGAAACAAATCTGTCAAGCTATAAAACGCAAAAGCAAGCCAATAAAGAGGCTGGTATAAAGTTATTTTAGTTGAAGTTAAATCCGAACTATTAATCAGATTAGATTAATAGTTCGGATTTTTTGTTGTCATATTGGACGTAAGTTTCGTGCAGCTACTTCTGGCTGTTGATTGGAGAGCAAGGCGAAGACTTCTTCGTGAAAAGCGGAAGGATTGAGGAGGATCATCGCCTGCCAGCGAAAAGCGAACTCTTGCACGGAACTCAACAGTGGTGTCACAAGCGGTTCAACTCCTTTATCCCATTTGTTTGTCTTTAGATTGAGGTAATTTCGTTATGTCTTAATGTCTTTTATCTTCCCATGAGTTCAGCACTGACACACCATCAGATGATTTCCATCCGGATCTTTAAATGTAAACCAATGATTGTGTTGAATTCCTGTCGTTAGCTCTACTTTTTTCTGTTTCATATATTCATAAGCTTCTTTGATATCGTTTGTATTCAAATGAAATGCTGGCGTTTTAAAAAGCGTATTTTTTGAATAAGTTTTGCTATCTAATACAATTCCGGTTCCATTCATAGGTATCACATATAAATGATCATATAAAATGTCTCCATCTGCTATTAAACCTAGTATGTCACAATACCAATCTCGTGCTTTTTTTATGTCCTTTACAGGAATAAAAACCGTGCCTACTTCATTTAATATAGGGTTCATTTATGACCTCCGGTATGGATTTAGTAGTTTTACAAAGTATTCTCTTTTAGTCGCTGATAACCTTTTATTTTGAGATACTTTCTATCAGTCCATTAAACTCGGTAGCAGAATTAGCAGTCTTGCGGACACGGCTATTCTCCGTACATAAGCTACACGACAAATATAGATACTTCATGACAAAATGCAGATGACTAAAAAAGAAAATGAGAAAATCTCCCCCTTCTCCTGCTTTGCACGTGTATAATGAAAAATAGACTATAGATAGTAGCCGTCTTTTGTTTGTAGCATCGAACTTTCGTGCATTACAATAGATTTAAAACCACTATCCAACTAAGAATTAAAATGACTAACTTAAGGTTAAGGAGGTTAGATGTGTATGGATTATTCATCTTTACTCATACGCGAAGTCATTGATAGAGTATCTAAATTACGCCTCTTATCTGTTTATAATGAAAGTATAAAAAGTGATTTAGAAAGCACCATCCTCCCTCTTTATCAGCAGCACTTTGAAAATAAAGATGTAAACGAGGCGTTGAGGATTTTAAAAAAAGACTTTCTCAATCGTACGAAACGCAGATGGTTAGATGCTGCTATACGCGATTATGAGCAAAAAAAGCCCAAGAAGAATAAAGAGCTGATTGGAGAATACAAAGCGCTAACAGCTTATTATAAAACGAACGGAAAAGAACTCTTTTGCAAACAGTTTGAAAACGTATCATCTCCGGAAGAAGTCATTGATAAACGAATTGGTATTCTACGTGAATGGAGTCAAGAAGATAGCTTCTTCTTAACGGATTATCCTTATATTCATCAAAAAACCAAGACCCAGCGAGAAAAAGCAATCCATACGGATATATCTATTATTATTGGGCTGACCATACTGGACCCAAGCTTTCAAAACGGAAATCATAGTATTATTGAAAGCCCTTTTTCAACTGTAGAGAACCCTTTTTTCTCTAACTCAAGAGCAAAGCTTCTCGTCGAGCAACCCCTATTAGAGAAAGAAGGAAAAGAATATTTCTTAAGTACTTATAACTCTGAAGACGGGACAGATTACGAATTGTTAATAGAAAAAGAATACGCTGAAGAAAATGGAAACAAGATTAGTGATTTAGATCGGTTTGATTATAAAGTGTTTTTAGAAATCATGAGCCAGCGCGACGAGTTGTTCGCTACACAGAAAATCATTAACGTAAAAATTGGTGACCTTGTGAAAGCACTTTATAAAACAGACAGTAAGCGCAACTATCAAATGATAGAAGAAAGAATTACAAAAATGAAGCACTACAGCATGACAAAAGTACAGCATAATAAGAAAATTGCCTACGGTATTTTTGACTTTGTGGATATTACTACGATGCCGAACGGAACGCGAATTGCTGAAATTCACGTCAACGAAGTGATATATAGAGACTATATTCAACGCCAAACGGTGCGTATTTATAAAAATAAAGTAGAAAAATTAAGTTTAGACGCCGCTTATCATTTGCTATTCGTTATGCAAAAAGAGCGTCTCATTTGCTATGAAACAAAATCTTCATACAATGTCACAAGAGATTATTTATATTTTTCGACAAGAGTCCGCTTTCGAAAAAGACGAAAAAAAGAAAACCTTGTCGAAATTGAAACAGCCTTAGATGAGCTAGTCGAACAAAAACTAGCTGTTCAATCTTATAAAAGAGTAGGCCAAGTGTTTCAGATTACCTTTATTCCTGTGGGAGAAAGTGAAGTAAAAGACTTATTAGCCGGTGATTACGAATATGCTCCCCTTTCTATTTATCAAAACGTAACAAGTTCTATAGGCTAAAAAAGAATGCCCTTATAATCTTTATAAGGGCATTCTTTTTATCTATCTACTATTAGTTACCGCACTTTTTGCTCCACATTTCCGTGCAAAAGTGTTTTTTTGCTCCAATTCTCCATGTAAACATATTATTTCCCCTGCTAATATGGCAGTTAAACTTCACCTTACCCGTCATTTTGTGAACTTTTCGTGTCTGAAAAAATCGTTATAATTGCTTTTTGCTCCAGATTCCCGTGCAAATGTGTCGTTTTTCTTTCTATACTGCATTTACTATAAGTTTGGCTCCAATCTTCCGTGCAAATATGCCACTTTTACATAAATTTTCTTGTGACAGCGACTTTCCCTCTTCATTTTCTCCAATTTTTGCTCCACATCTCCGTGCAAAAGTGTTTTTTGCTCCAGATTTCCGTGCAAACATGTCATTTTCTTAAAAAAACGCTATTTTCTCTGCAAATGTTTGTTTATCCCCTTTGAAAATGTGAACTTTTTGTGTCTCAAAAAAGGGTATTTTTCTTTTTTTTGTCCCTATTTTCCGTGCAAATGTGTCACTTTCTTACCTGAATCTTTACTTTTATTATTTTTGCTCCTATTCTCCGTGCAAATATGTCATTTTTACATCAAAATTTTTTTGAATTTGTCGCATTTTGTGTATTTCATCCGTCACAATACGACATTTAGCTTAAGAATGCTGTTTTATCAACGTTTATAAAATATAAAACTATTTTTGCTCCACATCTCCGTGCAAATATGTCACCTTGTAAATAGATGTTTCATCCCTTGGTATCACTAGTATTCTAAAAAAATGCACCATTTTCCCGTGCAAATATGTCATTTTACAGCCTATATGACTGTGTCTATACTGTAAAAGACGACGTATATAGTTTTGGAAAGGAGGTAACTACATGAGTGTACAAAAGCTGTCACTAAAACGGCACACCCTTATAGCAAATAAGCTGCTGATTGTCATGAGCGGCTTAAATAGAAACACGAAACGAGACAATAGCTATTACTATGAAAAACATTCATTTGGTCTTGCAAAAAACTTTGTAGATATAAAGTGGACAGGTTCTCTGATGAAGCAAATTTTAGCTTACGTAGCCAAATGTAACAGCCAGGGTCATATTTCAATTATTTCTGAGCAAGAACTGGCTAATACAATCCAATGTTCCGTTCGGACCGTTCAAAATAATAATAAGCTTTTAGAAGACTATGACATCATTCGCTGGGATCGTTTATGGGGAGACTATATTCAAGTTTCTTTAAACAACTATTTAGAGGATTTTTTAGATTTACATATAAAAGAAGCTGCTGATGTTCAAAACATATCATATAATCCTGAAATGCTTGATGAAGATCACAATACATATACTTCAAAAGGTGGTTATACTTCTGTTTCGATGGAAGTGATTTATCAACTGCTGGCTATTAAAAATATCAACATGCTGCGTCTGGCTTTACGTGCGTTGTACGTATACGAATCTGATGTAAACGTAAAGAAAGATTCAGAAGCACTTTTATCTTACACTGAGGTAAAACACATTCTTCCAAAATACATTGGCTATAAAGCTGCTATTAAAGAAATGGCTAGTAAATTGAGTACAATTTTCCGCATCGATATACTAGAAAAAGATGATTGTGTCAAAACATTATTAGAAGAAAAGCAGCCAAGAAAATCAATTATTGAAAAAATCAAGGATGGTTTTATTTTAAGCTTTAATTTAACTGGTGCTCATGATAGTAAAAAGCAAAAAGAAATCGAAAAAATCCGTGGAGAGCATGCATTTGCTCAGTTTAAGAATTTCTTTAAATCTTTTGGTCATTATTCCATTAAAAAAGAAGATATTCATTCCATTGTACATGAGTTTGGGTTAGATATAATCGAAAAATCATTAACGTCCGTTCAGCGTTACCTACAACAAACTTACATAGAAGAAAGTATGGATGCATTTCGCCCTCTTGTGCATGAAATGGAGTCAAATTTCTTTACGTATATCCGCAAAATTGCCAACGGGTATTATCAGGCAAAAATTAACGCTCTATAATACTCTTTTTTGTTATGCCTTTTTTTACTCATTTCTACTCTATTTTCCTTCCATTCTTTCTTTCTCTTTCACTTACTAAAACATAAATGTCTCTCAGCTATAATAAATACCTTTAAATGATAATGATTTTCGTTTTCATGAAAAAAATCAACTAAATGAACAAAAAATACAATAAATAAACGTTATTTTCCGAACTACTGCGTAGAAAATATAGCTGTTATAAAAAAATCCTATATGTTTTCGTGGAAATTCTTGTAGTAAGCGGCAGTTTTTTTGATGGCTTCATTCCTTATAACCTTAGTCAGCAGAAGGCTTTTATCCATATAAGTTTTAGCAATGTTTATAATTTCTTTAATTTCTTTTTAATCTCTTATAAATGTATAGTAATTTCTATAAAATAATGAGCAGCAAATAAATAACATTTTTTTATACATGGAGACATTAAGCTCCTATACAAATTGTAATCATAAATTGGTTTAGTTTAATGAACAGCAAATATAAAAACAGAATTAACTTCTTTTCCTCTCTTCAAATAAAAAACACACAAAACAGATGTCCAGATTTTGTGTGTTTTTTATTCATTAGAGCTATATAGGTTAAGAACTTTTACATATTTTAAAGCAAGTTATTTAATTAGTTGGAGTTTAAATGATTTCTATCTACCGCTGCCGGTGGTGTTTCCATCCAGCCGTTTTCCATCATAATATCCGCTGCATCTTTTACAAACCTCGAGATATTTGTCATTGATTTTCCATATAACAGCGCCAAATCATGTCTTCCATTGACGGCTACTGAATTTCCAAAAGCCCTCATTTTCATTGAGAACATATCCATTTTATGAAACAGCATCAATTTATCCGAAAACGGTGAAAAAGTCGAAGTAGTAATTAAATGATCAAGAAAGGATGGCGCTGGTAAATTATCTCGATGAAGTTTTTCAATATAGCGTTCTACCGCTTTATTGGTCAGATCTTCACCTTTTACAAATAGCGCACGGATTTTTTCACTTTTAACAACTTGACTAAATGCCAAAATTAAGGCTTTGCTTGTCACATTATTCTCGATGTTATCATATAGATGAGCAATTTCTAATGCATGCAAAGGTCGAACATCTCCTATAAACCCGCTTAGATAATGAGTAGTAGCGATGTTCACTTTTTCTGGTGCGGGAATAATTGGCGGCTTAATAATAAATCCTTTATCCATTAAGATTGCCTTTATTTGCTCCATCAGTTCCATTGTTGCTTTCATACAATATGTTAAAAATGTCTTTACATCTTCTCTATACATTAGGGGCAGTGCGATACTGTAAATGCTTAATCCCGCTTTAGCAGCATATTTTAAATAATGCACGTAAAATTCATCTTCAAACAGCTTTGGAGCACCTAGGTTCACATCTTCTTGCGTAAATCCATATGGAATTGGCACATTCTCTTTTGTGAAAATGTCTTTTACGTTACTTTGAAATTCTTCCGTTAAACCTTTTGCATGCTGTAACAGCTTTTTTATATCAGGATCTTCAACGTGTTCAAGAAAATAACTTAAAATATACGAAGACATGCTGTTGCCCATATAGGTTGCCCAAAGTTTACCCATTTCAGGGGCTGTTAATTTCTCTTTCACGCTTGTTTTTTTTGAACCTATTTTAATTGGTTTGATTGTTTCCATCTATAATCTCCTAATTCGATTTGTTCTTAGGTTGGTCTTTTCTATTTTATCTATTCTTCCACTTTTGATTTAACATTATCAGGTGAGGTATGCAGGTTTTCAGTATTTTAATTTACAGTCGGACCTATTCGCTGTTTGTTTCCGTGCTTAACCTGTACGCTGACCTTCACGTTTATTGAGTCTTTTGTTAAAGGAATTGCCCCGTTGTTTTGAACAGCTTTCCATTTACGCAGTTCTTTTTTATAAATAACATGAGAAAGCCTGTAAACATCACTGTTTATACTTAAACCTTGCGCATACGTTTCAATGATTTGTTTCTTAATTTTCTGTTCAGCTTCTTTTTTTATAATCGATAGTTTTTCGTGCTGCGGCATAACTAAAATCGTTGCTTTTGCACGAACTTTTATATTAAATGTTAAATTACTGCCTTTTATAACAGGTTCAATTTTTACTTTTTTCTTGTCTACCACAAGATCAATATCGGAATGATCAGGCAGCCTTACCCGTAAACCAGCTCGTACAAATTCATCCGTTATCCATCTAAGCCCTTTGATTTTATTCTCAGAAAAAACTCCTTTTAATTCAGATGATGTAATAGCCACTGCTCCGTTTACTTGAATAGCTGTTTCTCTTTTTTGATCCGTTGTTAAATGTTCTTTAGTCTGAACGAGAGGAATATTTACTTCATGACTTGGTTCATTAAGATGGATAATGAGCTCTCTTAAATCGATGGGTGGAATAAACGAGTTTTGCTTAAAAATCACTTTAGGATCGCTCAAGCGAGAAAGAGCGTTCGATACTTCGAACATAGGCGTAGCTAACAACGTTTTTTTCAAAGGACTTTTCGTAGCATACATCCAGATGTTGTATCTCGTTTCCCGATAACGATCTAAAAAATCTACTGCCGATTTGACAGCGCCATGCTTTAACGCATCGTCCGTTAAAACAAGGAAAGCTAAGTGCCCAAAAAAGATTCTGCGCTGAGAAATTTGATAATATCTAAAAATAGCTTCATCGATTGTTTTCCCTGTTGCATAGCCAACTTCTACTTTGACTTGACCCGCGCCAGCACCGCTTGCCTCGGATTTTGCTAATAAACTTAAGTTGATGGTCTGCAGGTAAAGAACGTAACGGTTATCTTTAAAATCTACCCCCATTCCTTGTGCATATACCATTTGTTCCGGTTCATTCGTATCCCAGCATCCCGAAAGAAACAATAAAAAAGAGCTCATAACAAGTATAAGTAAATTCCTTATATTCCTTTTCACTAACTTTCTCCTTTTTCGCGGGTGGAATCGCTTGGGTTAAGCATACTAGCTCTTGTTGCTTTTTTACTTTCGGGAAGGCGGAAGAGAGATTTTAAAATATTTTTTGCGTCTAACCGGGTTGCTAACTCGAAATATGGCACACCAAACGTTCGAATGTTTGTAATATAGATCATAACTAAAAAGATGGATATAAAAAATCCAAAAAAACCTAGGATGCTGACACAGATAATACAAAAAAAACGGATTAGTGAAATTGTTCCTATAAGAGACTGATTCGCTAGCGTAAACGTAGCAATTGTAGAACCTGCAATAACAACAAGCATGGCGGGACTGGTTAAACCGGCTCTAATGGCTGCATCACCGATAATAAGCCCTCCGATTACACTGAGCGTCTGCCCGACAGAAGTCGGCAGTCTAAACCCTGCCTCTCGAAACAATTCAAATAAAAGAAGCATCAATATTGCCTCAAGAGAGGTAGGAAACGGGACACCTCTTCTTGCTTCCACAATCGTAGCTAACAGGCTGAGCGGAAGCTGATTTTGATGAAAAGCCGTCATTGCCACCCAAAAACCCGGTAAAAAAGCAGCGATAGAAAGCCCGAAGATTCGAAGAATACGCTCAAAGGAGCTGTATAAATATGTATTTTCTTTATCCTCAGATCCCTTTAACAAGTAAAAAAGGTTAATAGGTGTAACATACGCATATGAGGTTCCATCAATTAATATAATAAACCGGCCATTTAACAGAGATTGAACCGCAAAATCAGGTCTCCCTGTATAAGCGTGGCGAGGAAAAAAGCTATACGGATTTTTATTAATGAGCTCTTCTAGCTGTGTTCCGCTGAAAATACCGTCGATATCGATATCCCCTAACTTTTCCATAATTTCGTCAAGTATCTTCTTGTCAGCTACATCTTCCATGTATAAAATGCTTACTTTTGTTTTTGTTCGTTTTCCAATCTCTAAAGAGTTTGTTAACAAGGAAACTGATTTAAGACGCTTGCGAATTAAAGCAATATTGACAGGTAAGTCTTCAATAAAATTATCTCTAGGACCCAATATGGTTACTTCATTTTTCGTTTCTTCTGGGCTTCTTTGAGGACGGTCCGAAATATCGATAGACACAACAGATTGTGGTGATCCAAAATCAATGAATAATTTCCCGGAAAAAATTTCTGAAACTGCCTGTTCTTCATCTTGAACGATAGAAACTGAGGGAAGATTTAATAATTTTATGATCTTGTCTCCTTCTACTTCACCCTCTAACTTAGCGCAGCATTCCTCTAATTTTTTAGGAATCATTTCATAAAGCATTTCCGTACTAACTAGACCGGTACAATAAATCATAAGCACTCGTTTGTTATAAAAATAAACGGTCTCAAAGTTAATATCGCTGCATTTTCCAAATAAATCTCTTAATGTACATTCATTGATTATCTGAGCACGAGAAGAACTTCCTTTTAAAAGATTTTCCGTCTCTTGTTTTTTAGAGCTGTCGCCTTCTTTCTTCTTAAAAAATTCCACTCTTACCCCTCCTTGTTTTATGAGAAAATAGAAAGACTATGACTACTAAGAAAAGAGAGAAAGCAACAAATAACCAGAAAGTAGCCGGTATGATTGTAAAAAATAAAAGATTTGAAAAAGCAAAGTCCGTTATAGGAGCCAGCGTACATACAGTGATAACCACTAAAACGAGTAAAAGAAACCTTTTTTGGCCTTTTTGAAACGGAACTAATTCTTTCATAATAAAAAGAAAGGTCGAAATGCGGATAAAGGTACCCGACAACCACTGATAAATAGATAGAAAGTCGATATGCTCTATAAACTTTCCAAGCGATGCAATTCCCCATTCTTCATAGGGAGGGAAACGTTGCTTAGAGGCTTCTACAGGGCCAAATTCAGTAATTGCTCCAATGAGAGGCCCAATCGTAAGGCCTGTTAAGAGAATTGCAGCCACTGCTAAATGCTTATAGCGTATAGGCTGCGGTACTTTATGCTGTAAAAAGAGCAGCAGCAGCAGCTCTACCATCCCCGATCCTTGAAATACAATACTTTTAATAACAGGAAAATAGCCATTTTCTAAAACTGGCTGCAATAAAGAATAATCTTTAAATTGAAAGTTTGTAAAAGAAACAAAGAAACCTAATATTACAATAAAAAATAAAAGAAATACGTTTACAATGCTAATCGTTCTAATACTCGTAGCGGCAAGTAAGCAACAGGTAAAACCAAATAGTAAAACGAGGATAATTAAAGGTGTTCGCTGAAGAAAAATAATATTAATCCACGTAATTGTCTCTCGTAAAGTGACGACCTCCATAATGGTCAAATAAGCGATTGTAAGAAAAATAACGACATTGGTGAATGACTTATTCATATGTTTTTTCATCCATTGAAAAAGATGTTCGCCTTTTGTTTTTTTATTTACATATACGAGTAAAGGAACCCATATGAGCGTTAAAAGACAAGTAAGAAGAACGGTAATCCAAGCATCTCGTCCTGCCGTTTTAATTAATGGAGATATGAGCATCACATGAGTTTTTAAGCCAATAAACGTCATTGAAAGAAGGATCAATTGAAAAACAGAAATTGAGTCTGACTTATTCATGGTAATCACTCCTTCTCTTCAGAAAATTTACTACTGGTAGCTTATCCTAAATTTCTCATAATATAATGGAGAATCATTATTCCAAAAATAAAAAAGAGCTGTTTTATACGTCGTATTTCTCACGTATAAAACAGCTCCGCCTGTTATTCACTGCGTTCAATTACTAGTTAGCTGGACTTCTTTCTTATCTTCATTTTCTTCTATTCCCGCTTCTTTTATATTCACAAAAGGTTGGTCAGCAACGGTCACTAGCTCGCCGCCGCAAACGTGGCGAACAACGGTTACGAGCTCTGGAAAATCGGGAAATTTTCCGTATAACGTTTTTAAAGGAAGTGCGCCTTTGCACACCTTACTGTTATGTGGTTCATACCCTTTGAGCGTATCAAGTAATAATTGTTCTCCGCTTTCAGTCAATTTGATGTAGGTGTTTCTTTTATCATTTTCTCTTTTGGACAAATGCAGATATCCTTGATTTTCTAATTTTTTCGAAAAATTAAACGCTGTAGAGATATGCATAGCTCCTAAATTAGCTAACTCTGACATAGAGATTTCTCCTGTGTTACTAGCTAAACATAAAATATGATGCTCATTTACATTCAGACCATAAGGTTTCACCCATTGCTCCCAGTCATCTTCTGCAGCTCTCCAGATGGCTTTACTTACCTGCATTAATTTGAATCCAAACAATGATGCATCTTTTATTGTGTATTCACTTTCTTGTTCTTGTTTCGACATACTATCATTCCTTATTTGTAGGCTGTTGTAAGTTAGTTTATTTTTAAAACGCGTAAAAACATTTTTATTTCATCTAATTTATCAGTATACCTACAAAATCAGACGAAAAAATACACGTACAGTTTAATTTACCAGCTTTATTCCACAAAATTTCTACAATTCTGAAGAAGTGTCTACCAACTAAAAAGAAGTACTTACTTTATTTTTATTAAAAAAAGTAATAAGCGTCTTTTTAATTACTAATAGATGATGCGGATTCTAAGTGAGCAAATGCTTGTTCTAAGTCTGCAATTAAATCTTCCGTATCTTCAATTCCTACAGATATGCGAACCAGTCCTTCGGATATTCCAAGAGCTTTACGTTCTTCAAGCGTACATTCTACGTGACTAGTCGTTCTTGCTGGTCCGTAAATTGTTTCAACCGCTCCTAAATTGCCGGCTTTATTTGCATACGTTAACTTTGGCAGCAAAATTTTAATAGCTTCCATTTCTCCTTTTAAAACAAAGCTTAATATTCCGCCAAAGCCTTTCATTTGTTTTTTGGCAATATGATGATGAGGATGTGTTTCCAATCCAGGATAATAGACGGCTTCAACCGCTTCTTTCTTTTGAAGAAATTTAGCAATTTCCAAAGCGCTTCGCTCTTGTTGACGTATACGTAATTTTAACGTTTTCATTCCTCTTAAAATAAGATACGCTGACATGGGATCCATGGTCGCGCCATTGATCTCACGGTAGTGATACACCTGCTGCATTAATTCTTTAGAGCCGCATACTGCCCCTCCTAAGGCATCCGCATGTCCGCTTAAAAATTTTGTTGCGCTGTGAATGACAAGATCTACCCCTAACTGAAGAGGGTTTTGATTAATAGGTGTCGCAAACGTATTATCAATAATGACGACTGCCCCTACTGCTTTTCCTGCTTTTGCTATTCTTTCAATATCAATAATTTTCATCGTAGGATTTGTAGGTGACTCTAAATATAGCACTTTACATCCTTTATTTACTTCCGCTTCAATTTCTTCATGATTTCCTGTATTGCATAAGGTTACATCAATTCCGATGTTAGGAAGGAACTCGGTGAAGATTTTATTTGTTCCTCCATATGTATCTTTTACCGATACGACGCGGTCTCCCGGTTTTAAAAACGTGTATAATGTGCTGCTAATAGCCGCCATGCCAGAGGAAAATGCGACCGCTTCTTCTGCTTCTTCAAGTATCCTAACTTTTTCTTCAAAAGCTTTAACCGTAGGATTACTCATGCGATTATACGTATAGCCTGGTTTGTTTCCTAACGCAACTTCTTGCCATTCGTCTACATCATCATAATTGTAAGCTACGCTGAAGACGACAGGAACTTGAGTGGCATTGTAAGCAAGCGATTCTTTTTCTCCTGCCCAGACCGCTTTTGTTCCGTCTTGTACATTTCTAAACTGTTTGTCTGTCATTCACTCATCACCTCTGATTTTATTAATTAGATAATGATTAGATTATATATTGTATACAATATACTGTATATAGTACAGAATAATCTGATAATAAAATAACCATACTTACCTTATTCAATTTAAAGAGGTTGAGACATAACAAAATGAATCGAATCTAAAGACGAACAAATAGGATAGAGCTGAACCGCTTGTGACACGGCAGTTAATTTCCGTGCAAGAGTTCGCTTTCCGCAGGCGGCCGCTGTTCCCGCAGGAGTCTTCGTCTTGCCCTCCAATAAACGGCTAGAAGAACTTAAACAAAACGAACCACTAATCAAAAATCTTGATCAATGGTTTATTTTTTACTTCGTCTAGAATACTTTTGTCCCAGCCTCTTTTTTTATTCGGCTTTCACTAAAATTTTCACCTGTTCTTTTTCTTTTAACAATGTCTCAAAACCTTCTTCAATCACATGTTCTAGTTTAATACGTTTTGTCACCAGTTTATCAGCCGAAAAATAACCTTTTGCCATTAAACTAATAACCGCTGGAAATACATCGCGGTAGCCAATAATACCTGTTACTGTACGCTCTTGTAAAACGATTGTTTGGGGATGAATGGAGGCTTCTTTTTCAAATATACTAACAATCATTGTCTCTCCGCCACTTTTAGTAGAGTTAATGGCTTGAGTTAAAACTAAGGGAACACTTGTCACTTCATAGGAAACATCTACACCTCCGCCTGTGCGCTTATGTACTTCTGCTACGGGGTCGTATTCTTGCGGGTTAATGGCAATCGCCCCAAGTTCTTCAGCTTTCTGTCTGCGCTGTTCCGATAGTTCAATCGCATAAATTTCAGATGCACCCGATGCTTTCAACGCTTCAATAACTAACAAACCGATTGGCCCCGTCCCAAATACAGCGGCTTTATCTCCTACCTTTAGTTTGCTTTGGCGCACAGCATGAAGAGCCACAGCTGAAGGCTCTACGAGAGCTCCTTGCTCGTAAGACACCACTTCTGGTATTTTATGAATCATTTCTACTGGTATGGAGGCATACTCAGAAAAACCTCCGCCCCCTCCTGCAAGACCATAAAACCCCATTTTATTACAAAGATTATACTTTCCTTGTTTACAGCCTTCACACTTTCCGCATGCATAGATAGGTTCTACCACTACTCTGTCTCCGACTTCTATATTCGTAATACCTTCTCCGATTTCTACAACTTGTCCAGAAAATTCATGCCCCAGCACAACCGGCGCTTTATCTTTGCTTAATGGATGAGGTTCTTCTGTAGGAATAAAAATGGGTCCTGCCGTGTACTCATGCAAATCACTTCCGCAAATTCCACACCATTCTACTTTAATTTTTACTTTCCCTTGAGAGACGGTAGGTTCTGCAATATGTTCTAACCTTACATCTTTAACGCCATGCCATCTTAATGCTTTCATTCTACTCAGCTCCTATTCTTATTTAAAAATTTAAAACAGCTAAAAACTCTAAGCTTACAAATTGAATTTTTTTAATCTATTGTAAAATGTACTTCTTGGTATATCTAACAGCTTAGCGGCAAGTGACACATTTCCCTGCGTTTTACGTAAAGCATCCATCATTAAGTCTTTTTGAACTTTTTCACGAAATGTTAGTGCGGGTAAGGACGTAAAATCATTTTTTTCTATTTCTTGTGAAGTATCAAAGTGGGAGATGCTCTTCTGACTGCCAAGATTTAAAGAACTTAAATAATTCAATACCTTCTTTTTTTCTACTTCCGTGTTTAGTGAGATTTTCAAGCGTTCAAGTACATTAAATAATTCTCGAATATTGCCGGGCCACTGGTAATCTATTAATTTATCCACTAATTCTTTAGGGAAATTCATATTCCAATCATTTTTTTGACAAAAGTAGCGCATCAGATGCGGAATATCTTCTTTTCTTTCCCGTAAAGGCGGAACATGCACGGGATACACGTGAAGCCGGTAATATAAATCTTCTCGAAACTTCCCTTCACTGACAAGCTGACGAAGATCTCGATGAGTAGCGGTAATAATCCGGATGTCTACCGGAATTTCCTGATTGCTTCCAACAGGCGTTATCTTGCGCTCTTGCAATACTCTTAGTAAAGAAACCTGCATAGAATGAGGAAGCTCACCTATTTCATCAAGAAAAATCGTACCGTGATTAGCCTGCTCAAACTTTCCTTGATATCCTTGACGCCGTGCTCCTGTAAATGCTCCTTCTGCATAGCCAAATAATTCACTTTCCATAAGTTCCTTGGGAATGGCGCCACAATTAAGAGCAATAAAAGGTCCGTTTTTACGCGAGCTGTTTTCATGAATTGTTTGAGCTATTACTTCTTTTCCAGTACCTGTTTCACCTAAAACATAGACCGTTGTATCCGTAGGAGCCGCATGCTTTATTTCTTCTAGTGTTTGCTGAAAGGAACGGCTTATGCCCGCTTCTCCTTTAAAAAAAAATGATTGAGCAGGGATCTGTGTAGCTGTTTGGTTATGGTGCGCTTCTTCTGATAGATAAATAATCTTTCCAATAGAATGACCGTGTCTTTTTGAAATTACAGGCACTTCCATCACTATACGAAATCCCTGTTGTACAATCGTATTTAACTGCAGGCCTGACCATTTTGGTATACATTCTCGTACGGTTTTGCTTGCTCCCACAATCACTTCTTTGTAATTGCAAAGCAACAAGAGCTGCTTGCTATCGACGAAATTCATAGAAGCATGAACCAACTCAATTTCGTCTTTGTGCATTCGAATGCTTAACTCCCGTTCAATTGTATATGCAATGGACGTAACCATTCCAAGTGTATAAGGGTGAGCTCTGTTTACAGGACAAGAAATATTAATAATCCCAATTAAATTTCCATCGTCATTTCGAACAGGCGCTGCCGAACAGCTCCATTGATGCGAAGCAATTGAATAATGTTCTGTACCCGTTATCATAATGGGCTCTTCCGTTTGCAGAGCCGTACCGATTGCATTCGTGCCTACTTCTTTTTCTGTCCAACAGGCACCTTCCACAAAATTAATTTTCCTTGCTTCATTCAGTGTAAGTCTATTTCCTGTAATAGATAAAATATAGCCTTCTGGGTCAATTAATAAAGCAACCATTCCTAAGTCCGCCGCTGATTGTCTGATTCTTTCTAAATGCGGCAAAGCCGTCTCAAGAAATAAAGAGTTCATTTGTTTTCGAGAATGAAAAGCTTCGTTTTTTAAAATCGATCTGCCTTTATCTAGGTAAGGATTAACATCTGCGCTTTTACAGCGATGCCACGATTTCACAATGATGTCGTTTAACCTTGAAGATTCAAGTGCTCCTTCGTTTACAAAACGTTTCCATGTGTTTAAAGAAAGTGTGGATTCCATTTCTTACCTCTCCCCTATAAACTTAATTGAATATAGTAAATCAAGGCTTGTTACTATTATTATAAATCACAAAGAAAACGTTATCATTACTAAAGAGAGATTCTTAAACTTACGTTATGTAAAAAGTATAGAAAAACTAGACGAGGATGCAGGAAAACTCCTATCGCTCTTGCATGATTCCTTCATCCTCTAGTTTATCTTTTTAAGCCCTTCATTTTTACTTTTCATTCTTAAAGGGCTTAATCACTTAGGGCATTTGTATAGTTAAGAGTGAATGGCCTGACCCGCTGACTGCAAAAGAGCTTCGTGAATGGCTTCAGATAATGTAGGATGGGCAGCGATAAAGTCTTCCATTATATCTGTAGTCAACTCTCCGTGCATCATAATGGTTCCTTGTCCAATTAATTCTGTAGCATGTGAACCTACAATGGAAAGCCCAATAATTTCGTTAAACTGCGGTTCTACGATTACTTTTACTTTTCCAACGGACTCATTGGCAATCATCGCTTTGCCGTTTGCCGTAAACGAGAATTCTCCGACGCGAATATCGCCGTATTCGCTTCGAGCCTGCTTTTCTGTCATACCGACACTTGCAATTTCAGGGTGAGTATAAATGCAGCGGGGCACAGCTCGATAATTTACGCTCTTATCTTTTCCGCATGCGTGCAAAGCGGCAACTGTGCCTTCATGAAAGGCGACATGGGCAAGCTGAATTCCGCCAACTACATCTCCACAAGCATAGATGTTAGGTATATTCGTTTGCATATGCTCATTAACATCAATTCCTTGTTTTGAAAAATGTACGCCAACCTGTTCTAAACCTAAACCTAGCACTCTAGGTTTTCTTCCAATTGAAATTAATGCATACTCAGCCTGCAGTTCATGCAGCTCTTCTTTATGTTTAAATAGAGCTGTTTTATCTTTTGGCTGCATTTCTGTTAGCGAAGCGGATGTATAAATCCTTACGCCTTTTTTCTCTAATTCTTCCTGTAACGTAAATGCGATGTCGGCATCTTCACCAGGAAGCAGCTGGTCTGCCGCTTCCACAATTGTTACTTTTGTTCCCATTTGGCTGTAAATGCTTGCAAATTCACATCCAATTACACCCCCTCCTACTATCAAAAGAGATGAAGGGACAGCAGGCAGCGACATTGCTTGTTTACTGTGAATGATCCACTTTCCATCAAAAGAAGCAAATGGCAGGCTAGCAGGTTCTGAACCCGCAGCAATAATAAACTGTTCAGCCTCTACCTCTTCTACGTGATTTTCGTTTCGCACGGATAGACGATGATTTGTCAAAAAAGAAGCTTCTCCTTTTATGACTTTAATACTGTTCTTTTTCATCAAATAGCCAATTCCCCTGACCAAGTTTTTTACAATGGCTGTTTTATGATGCTGAACGCCATCCCAGTTAATTTTCACTTGTTCTAAAGGAAGAGTAATGCCGAATTGCTCAGCTTTCTTAATTTTCTCATAGGCTTCCGCGCTTGCTAATAGCGACTTTGTTGGCATACAGCCCTCATTTAAACAGGTTCCACCTAAATCTTTTTGTTCGATTAACGTAACTTGTTTTCCTTGCCGGGCGGCAGTGATTGCCGCCACATATCCTGCTGGACCGCCGCCAATGACAACTAAAGGTTTCACGGAATGCACCCCTTTCTATAAGAGTAGTAAAATAGGCTGTTCTAAGTATTGTTTAATGGTTCCAAGGAAATTAGCTGCAGGTGCTCCGTCCAGTACGCGATGATCAAACGTCAGGCTTAAAGGCAGCAAGTTTCTTTTTTGTAATTCGTCTCCTTTATACATCGGTACATCTTCAGTAGCTCCAACACCAAGAATTCCTGTTTCAGGCGGGTTTAATACAGGTGTAAAATACTCTACTCCGTAAGCACCGAGATTAGTAATAGTGAATGTAGAACCTTGCATTCTATCAGTGCTCAGCTGACCTTGCCGAGCATCTGCTGCTCGGGTTTTGATCTCTGCAGCTAATTCCACTAACGACATCTTTTCAGCATGCTGCATAACTGGAACAACTAACCCATTTTCTAAAGCTACGGCCATTCCAAGATGAACATGGTTATAGAGTTGAATTTCGTTATCAATATAGGCACTGTTCATTTGTTTGTGTTCTTGAAGTGAAAGAACAACAGCGCGAGCAATAAAATCAGTTAGAGAGATTTTCACCTTATGGCGTTGTTGGATTACATCTTTGATTTCTCTCTGAAAAGACAGCAAATCCGTCACGTCAGCTTTCATATTAATCGTTAATTGGGCACTGTTTAATAAACTATTATGCATTCGACTTGCAATGACTTTCCTTATGCCCGCTACGGGAAGCGTTTCTTTGTTTATAGCGGGGTTATCCCTTTCTACCGTTTGGGGACTCGCTTCTGAAGCTCTTTCCGCCAGCACTTTCTCTACATCTGCTTTGGTGATTCTTCCTTTTGGTCCTGTGCCTTGAATCGTTTCAACATTAAGGTTTTCAGATTCTGCTATTTTCCGTGCAATTGGCGAAATGCGCACAGTTTCTTTATTCTTTTTTGATGGAGCTGCGTTTGCTGGTGGCTCTTCTAAAGAGATAGCAGCCGCTACCTCGTTTTTAGGCGCTTGCAGCTCATTTGCTGAACGGTTCTGCTCAGTGAGCTGCTCGTTTGGCTTTCCAACATAACAGATAATCGTTCCAGGAGGCACTCCTACATCTTCTTGTACAAGAATATCAAGAATCACACCGTCCTGCGGCGCTTCAATATCCATTTCGATTTTTTCAGAATTAATGCTTGCAATCATATCTCCTTTTGAAACGGAGTCTCCAACTTTTTTGTTCCACGTCGAAACGGTTCCTTCTTTCATTGCCATCCCTAGTTTTGGCATTACAACCTCTGCAGCCATTTGCTTCCTCCTCCTTTTCTTTAATTACACACTTAGAAGCGATTTATCTCCTAGTAACTCCGATACAACTTCAATTACTTTTTGTGGTGTTGGCAGATAAATATCTTCTAATGGAGGTGAAAATGGCACAGGTGTATGTGGTGCTGTAATTCGTTTAATAGGTGCATCAAGCATGTCAAATCCTTTATCAGCAACTAGCGCAGCAATATCTGTTGCGATGCTGCATCTTGGATTGGCTTCGTCCATGACAATTAATCGATTCGTTTTTTCTACAGAAGAAAGAATGGTCTCTTCATCAAAAGGTGATAGACTCCGCGGATCGACTACTTCTACATCAATTCCCTTGTGAGACAATTGATCTGCTGCTGTAAGTGCAGTATTTACTTGTTTTCCAATGGCTACAATGGTTAAATCTGGTCCTTCGCGTTTCACGTCAGCTTTCCCTAGCGGAATTGTATAGTAGCCTTCAGGAACCTCTCCTTTCATGTTGTACAATGTTTTGTCTTCAAAAAAGATAACGGGATCATTGTCTTCAATAGCTGCTAACAATAACCCTTTTGCATCGTAAGGGTTAGAAGGTACGACTACTTTAAGGCCAGGAATGCTAGTAAACAAGGCGTACAAGCTCTGAGAATGCTGAGCTGCAGCCCTAAATCCAGCTCCATGAGTCGTCCGAATCGTGACGGGCACTTCAGCTTTTCCTCCAAACATGTATCTAAATTTCGCCCCTTGATTCAGCACTTGATCTAAACAGCAGCCAATAAAGTCATTAAACATTAATTCTGCAACCGGTCTTAACCCTGTAGCTGCCGCTCCCATTGCCGCTCCTATATAAGCTGCTTCTGAAATAGGCGTATCCAGAATTCGTTCACGTCCAAATTCTTGTACAAGCCCCTTTGTCACTCCAAGGACCCCGCCCCAAGCCTCATCATCTTGCAGGTGGTCAATCTCCGCTCCGCCAGCTACATCTTCTCCCAAAAGAATCACATTCTCATCTTTTCGCATCGCTAGTTTCATAGCTTCATTAATAGCTTCAGACATGCTTAATTTTCTAGTCATTTTCTTTTCCCCCTTTAATTAATAAGATACATAAACATCCGTTAATAGTTCCGAAGCATCAGGATAATCGCTTGTTTCTGCTAACTCAACTGCGCGTTTTACTGCTTTTTCTACATCACCATCAATATCTCTAAGCTCTTTTTCTGTTACTACTTGTTCTGAAAGCAAGTAATTTTCAAAAAGAGCGATCGCATCTTTTTCCTGGAGATGTTCTTTCTTTTCATTTCCTGATTTATACGTTTGTGCGTCGCCTTCAAAATGTCCGTAATTTCGATACGTTACACATTCAATTAATGTTGGCCCTTCCCCTCTGCGGGCTCGTTGAACAGCTTCTGCAGCTGCTTCATAAACCGCCATCACGTCTTTTCCATCCACTCGTACCCCTGGAATGTTATAAGCTGCGGCACGATCTGCAATCGCGCTGCAGCTCGAAGCATAAGAAAATGGAGTTGCCTCTCCGTAGCCATTATTTTCAGCAACAAAAACAACCGGCAGTTTCCAAATCGCTGCTAAGTTGATTCCTTCATGAAACGTCCCTTCATTACCCGCTCCGTCTCCAAAAAAGCAAACGCTTACATCTTTTGTCTTTTTATACTTAGCAGTTAAAGCAGAACCGCATGCAAGCGGAAATCCTCCTCCTACAATTCCATTTGCCCCTAAAATTCCTTTATCTAAATCCGCGATATGCATGGATCCGCCTTTTCCTTTGCCTAACCCGGTTACCTTTCCAAAAAGCTCAGCCATCATTCCATCTAAATCGCCGCCTTTAGCAATACAATGACCGTGTCCGCGATGAGTGCTCGTAATACTGTCACTGTCATTAAGATGAGCGCACATTCCAACCGCTACCGCTTCTTCACCTGCATACAGATGAACAAAACCAGGCAGTACACCTTTTGCGAAAATTTGATGTACTTCATCTTCAAACTTTCGAATTTCTACCATTTTCTGATACATCCAGCTGGCTTTTTCTTTCGTAAGCTTTTCTGTTTTATTTTGAGCAGTTTTCATTATGGTAAGCCTCCTCATTTGATTATCAAACTTCACTTAACTACTATTGCAAGTACCGTGCCAATAGTAAAATCGCTTTATACTAGCAATCTATTGTTGGATTTGGCCTCATAAAGTTAGACAAAGTTGGACACTGTTCCAACTTTGTCTAACTTTGTCCAATCTTAGGGAAACCAATTATGTAAACTGAATTTAAGGTGCATAATAAGTATGCAGGAGGAAAATTACATTGAATAATCAACAAGAAAGCTTTTATATAAATATGATATAATGCTGAAGGAATCGTCTTCATTTTGAAGAATACTAAAGCTCCTAAAGGAGGTTGGTTAAAGCAAAACGGGCTTTATAGAAGTTTTACCGTAAAGTTGGATGTAAATTAAACGATGAAAGATGAGGTGAAAACCTGGAAAACATCCAAAGTTTTTGTCATCTACACTTCGTGATGTCTAGATGACATATCGCCAGGTTACTGTTATGCACAATGCAATTCAACACATTACAAGTTTTCATGTATACGCAGCCATTATTATATTTATCATTACATATTTTTTGATTATGACCGAAAAGATCAATCGCGCTTCGGCAGCTCTTTTAGGCGCTATATTGATGATTTTGTTAGGTATTGTTGACTTTAATAAGGCCATTATGGAACACATTCAGTGGGAAACTATTGTCCTTCTTATGGGTATGATGATTTTAGTCGGCATTACAAACAAAACGGGCGTGTTTCAATACGCAGCCATCAAGTCTGCTAAAATCGCTAAAGGTGACCCTGTTCGAATTCTAGTTATTTTATCAATCTTAACAGGCGTCGGATCAGCATTTTTAGACAACGTAACAACCGTGTTATTAATTGTTCCCGTTACATTTTCCATCACTACTATTTTGAATATTAATCCTTTTCCATTTCTTATATCAGAAGTGCTGTTTTCAAATATTGGAGGAACGGCAACTTTAATAGGCGACCCGCCTAATATTATGATTGGGGCAGCGAACCCTCACCTTGATTTTAATGCTTTTTTATTAAACTTAGCTCCTGCAGTACTGATTATCGGTGTTGTTACGCTGGGGATTCTTGTTCTTATCTATCGTAAAAAGTTAAAAGTAGAAGATAGTAAAAAGCAAGAGCTAATGAGTTTAAATGAAAAAGATTATATTCAAGATTCCGCTTTAATGAAAAAATCGTTAACTGTATTAGTCTTAACGATTCTAGGTTTTACCCTGCATTCCGTTTTACATATCGATGCCGCTATGGTAGCTATTACAGGTGCAGCTGTATTATTGGTAATTGGATTACGAACTCATGATGAAGTAGAAAGCGCGTTTGATTCTGTTGAATGGACAACCATTATTTTCTTTGCTGGTTTGTTTATTCTTGTCGGGGGATTAATCGATGTAGGCATCATTAAAAAGCTCGCTGCAGGCGCGTTAAACGTTACAGACGGCAATATCGCACTGTCAGCTTATCTCATTTTGTGGATTAGCGGAATTGCTTCAGCTGTTATTGATAACATTCCTTTCGTTGCTACAATGATTCCACTTATTCAAGATATGGCTCATGGAATGGGAATGAGCCCTGATTCTGCTCAAATCAGTGTACTATGGTGGTCACTGGCTCTAGGAGCATGTTTGGGAGGGAACGGTACGCTAATTGGAGCGTCTGCCAATGTAATTGTAGCTGGCATGGCTGTAAAAAAAGGACATAAATTTTCGTTTATGGATTTTTTAAAAATTGGAGCTCCAATCACGCTCGTATCTCTTTTAATTTCAACGTTATATATCTTCCTTCGCTATCTTTTATTTCTGTAAGAGAAGAAAAATTAAAATCTACGCGAACAGTAAAAAAGACTTCTCAGCTGAGAAGTCTTTTTTTACTGTAAATACATGCACTCAAGCAGCCCAGACGAAGTTGATAATAAAAGCGGCGCTAATGATATACATAATCCAGTGAATTTCCTTTGCCCTGCCGGCTAACAATTTAACGAATGTATAAGATAAAAACCCTAGCGCTAAGCCTTCGCCGATACTAAACGTTAACGGCATCAAAATAATGGTACAAAAAGCAGGCACAGCATCTGTTATCTCGTCTAAAGGAATGTTTTTAATTTCCGTTAACATGAGAGCTCCAACCATAATTAAAATAGGCGCTGTAGCAAAAGCAGGAATAATGCTAATTAATGGCGTAAATAAAATGCTCACTAAAAACAACATGGCAACGACCAGTGCTTTAAGGCCCGTTTTGCCTCCTTCTGCAATTCCCGCAGCATTTTCTACATACGCGTTCATTGCGGTAGATCCCATAGCAGCACTGGCTACAGTCGCAAGAGAATCTGCCATAAGCGCTTTATCTAACCCTTTAATTTCCCCTTTTTCATCCATTAATCCAGCTTTTTTAGATAATCCAATCATCGATCCTAAATTATCAAATAGCTCCACAAGTGTAAATGAAAAAATAATAGAGAAAAGACCGTAATGAAGAGCAGATTTAATATCCATTTGTAAAAAAGTTTCCGACATGCTCGGCATTGAAAACGACACCACGCTGCTGATGCTTTTAGGTGCTTCTACTATGCCCAGCACCATCCCGGCAATTGATACTAGCAAAATGCTAATCAGGGCCGCTCCTTTAATTTTTCGAGCAGTTAATACAGTTACCGCGATAAAACCTAATAAAGCAAGTAATGGGCCCGGTTTTGTAAGCTGACCAAGGGCTACTAAATTTTCTTTGTTGCTTACAATAATGCCTGCTTGCTTAAAACCGATAAAAGCAATAAATAGACCGATTCCAACAGAAATAGCACTTTTTAAAATAGCGGGTATCCCTTCAATAATCTTCTTGCGTAAGCCCGTTATGGTTAAAATAAAAAATACAACGCCTGAAATAAATACGGCTCCTAAACCTGTTTGCCACGTTAGCCCTTCACCCAATACCACTGTATACGTAAAAAAAGCGTTCAGCCCCATTCCTGGTGCTACTGCAATAGGCATGTTCGCCCATAATGCAAACAAAAGAGTAGCAAAGACAGTGGCAAAAATCGTCGCCGCAATTGCCGCTTCTTTTGGAATGCCTGCATCTGCTAAAATCGTCGGATTAACAAAGATAATATAGCTCATCGTCACAAAAGTAGTAATTCCAGCAAGAATTTCTGTTTTTACATCTGTTTTACGTTCGGTTAAATGAAACAGCTTATCCAACCATGAAGGCTTAGGTGCTGATTTTTTTGTTAGTTCCATATGCTGAGCTTCAACTTTTTCATTCATCGCCACTTGCTTTTCACTCCTTTAATTTTCGATTCATCTTCTTTTAACTCGCTTTTACAGTTCCTCTATAAAACAGTGTGTGTTTAGCCATTTCCCCTCTCTTTTTTGATGAAAATATCTATAAAAAAAGCCGTGAAAACAGAAGGGAATCCTTCTATCTTCACGGCTCTTTGCTTCTGTAAACAGAAGATAAGCATCCGTCTTTTGCGCGTTTTGCGAAACAAACGATTTCATCGATCGTTTTGCAATTTATATAGAGAAGTTATTTAAAGCAAATAACCGTACAAGAATTCTCTGTAACAGGATCATAGTCTCTAAATAAAGAAGTGACCTGAATATCAAATAAAAGCTCCACTTTTTGCTTTAGCATTTTTTTATATTTAGTCGATAAAGCGGCATCAAGAGACATCACTAATTCTCTATATTCTTCACTAAGTGCTTCTAATGCCGGCATTCTTTTTGATTGAGCTAGTATAAGAATTTTATTATCAATAATATCTATTTTTTGAGTATTCACGCCTACATTAAAAATTTCTTGGCTAATTTGAGTATACAAAGTAGCTATCTTCTTTTTAGAGATCTGCTCCATATGCTTCACCTTTTTCATTGTTAAAAATGTAGTTTTATTATATTGTTTTCACTTGATTATTGTCCTTTGACCAGCTGCCGACAAATTCAGGCTCATCATAGTCAAAGAAATTGGTTAAATTCTCATGGCGGTTATCAATAAAAAGCTGATTGGCGACTTCTGAGACGAGCTTTGGTATCGCATATTTTAGCCCTGAAAGAGCGGATGCAGAAATTCCACAGCTAATTAAAGCGGAATAATTAAAAGCAAAAAGGCCATATACCATTTTTTGACCTTCCCTATTACGACTTAAAAAAGCAAAGCCGTTACTAATGTAAGGATGGGCATCCAATACTGGGTTGGCGATTTCATGCGGTGCTTTGTAATGATCGTTCCAGCGGGCGATGTGTTTTTCAACAAGTTGCAATTCTGGACGCAGAGCCGGATCTGTTAGAAGTCCGGTGCTAATAATTAAATAGTCAAACGTAAACGTTCCCTGAGGAGTGGTTACAACTGCTTTGTCGTGTTTTTCCTCGACGTCGAGCCATGGGGCATGCACGTGCAAATGAAAACCTGGCCATGAGGAAGCGCGTCCAAATGTATCATTCGTAGGCGGCTGATTGTATTCGAAAAAATGAGCCATCACTTCATATTTTTCAGCATCTGACAGAGCATGGAAACGTTCAATCATTCCTGAAGCTTCCATTTGTCTGATTGGATTAATACGGGGAAGTTCTTTTCGTCGAACAAATACATGAGCTTCAGTAACCCCTTCGGAAAGCGCATAGTTGGCGTTATCAAACGCGGATGCTCCTCCTCCTAAAACAGCTACTTTTTTGTTCTTCAACGTAGTGAAATCAATGGTTTGTGAAGTGTGAGAATAAAGATGAGGCGGCAATTTTTCAGAAATCATAGGTGGAACATGCCATTCTCCTCCTCCTTGAATTCCTGTAGCTAGTATAACTTTACGTGCCATCAGTGTAGGGCACACGGCTCCATTCCCTTCAATATGCAAGCGATGGATACCTGTTTCTGCCGGCTCAATTAACGTTAATTTTATTTCATTTGCCACAGGAAGGTTAAGAATATTCCGGTACCAGCGCAAATAATTCATCCAGTCGCCTCTTGGGATTTTGTCAAGAGCTTCCCAGCCTTCTGAGCCGAATTGTGCTTCCCACCACGCTTGAAACGTAAGTGAAGGCATGCCTAAATCGACAGACGTTAAGTTTTTGGGCGTTCTTAGCGTAATCATTCGCGCGTACGTTTCCCACGGGCCTTCTAAACCCGAACGATTTTCATCAATAACAAGAATATTCGACACGCGTTCTCGCAGCAAGCCAAAGGCCGTTCCTAAACCGCTTTGACCTCCTCCAATAATGATTACATCGTATACGTGTCCGCTCTTAGGGGTAATTGGCTGTGCTTCTGTTGGTTTCCTGAAGGAAAGGTAAGACAGATCGGTTTCTACTCTTTTATTTAAAGCTTCTAAGCTCATCGTTATCTCTCCTTTCAACAAAGTTTCTTTCCAATAAAACCTATCATTTTATATCTTACATAAAATGATAGGTTTTATAACATCATTTGATTTATATCTATATTATCACTTTTGGAATATGATTGTATCTCCATTCTCTCTAAAGTTTTTTTGGCAAATTGTATAAAATCACTAATATAATTTTTTTATATCTTATGTAGGGAACCCTATTTACATCGTTTAAAAGGAAAAAACCATTACAAAGTTTAAGGAAGAAAGCTTTTCTGACATCAATTTTAAGGGAAACATGTGCGAGTTTGTGACAGTTATTTGTTAATTACGCTCTACTACTTGACTATCGTATTCATCAAATCTATAGTCATAATTAGTAACTCAGCAAAGGGAGTCAACGTATGAGAAATTTATTTAAAATAACAGCTATATTTACAACGATTGTTATGTTTATTTTAATGATTGCCGGCAGTCTGGTCACAACCACAGGATCTGGATTAGGATGCGGAAACGAGTGGCCATTGTGTAACGGGCAGTTAATACCCGAATACGCGGTAGCAACAATGATTGAATATACGCATCGTTTGATTACCGCATTTGCAGGTCTTCTTGTTTTAGCATTTTCTATTTGGGCTTGGATTCGTTATCGCAGAAACCGTGAAGTGAAAATTTTAGCGATTATGAGTATTGCATTTATCGTTATCGAGTCATTGCTCGGGGCTTCTGCCGTTATCTGGCCTCAGTCAGCTGAGGCGCTAGCCCTGCATTTCGGTCTTTCGCTTATTGCGTTTACCGGTGTATTTTTACTTTCAATATTTGTTATTCAAAAGGACCGTTCGGATCATTTTATTAAAGGAGCCGTTACAGGCAAATTTAAATGGCTCGCATGGTTTACGCTTATATTTACCTATTGCGATATTTATTTAGGTGCATATGTGCGTCACAAAGGTGCAAGCTTAGCATGTACAAGCTTTCCTGCTTGTTATGGCAATACGCTTATTCCAAAGCTATCAGGAACAACAGGCATTCACTTTGCTCACCGATTTGCTGCTCTTGTGCTGTTTGTTCTTATCATTTGGATTATGGTATCTGCTATCAAACAGTATAAAGAAACTCGCCGTGATATTTACTATGCGTCCATCATTGCAGTTGCTTTAACCGTTGCTCAAATATTCAGCGGTATCTTTGTTGTCGTATCTCGTTTAAATGTCTTTGCTACACTGTCTCACTCGGCGTTTATTACAGCGTTATTCGCTACGCTTAGCTACATTTGTGTACAGACGTTAAAAGATAAAAGACGATAAAACAGAAATAACTCTACAAAAAAGCCACTTGCAGTTTGTAACTGCAAGTGGCTTTTTTAAGTTAAGCTAGTTCTATTCCGCCTGTAATCCCGTAAACTTGAGCCGTCACGTAGCTTGCATCCGTTGAAGCTAAAAATACGTATACATTTGCTAATTCTACCGGCTGGCCAGCACGCTGCAAAGGCGTATCTTGTCCAAAGCCTGGAATAGCGTCGCTTGGCTGCCCTCCAGAAATTTGCAGCGGCGTCCAGATAGGTCCTGGAGCAACGGAGTTGACGCGAATACCTTTTGGAGCTAATTGCTTGGCTAGTCCGCGAGTGAATCCGTTAATGGCAAACTTTGTAGCTGCATAGTCTAATAAATTAGGACTTGGGCTATAGCCTTGTACAGAACTTGTTGTAATAATAGAAGCACCTGCCGGTAAATAAGGCAGCGCTGCTTTTACGGTCCAATATAAAGAGAATACATTTACTTCAAAGGTTTTGCGCAGTTGGTCCGTTTCTAAATCAGCAATATCTTCTACTGCCTGCTGTTTGCCAGCTACGAGCGCTAGAACATCTAGACCATCTAATTCTTTATAAGCTTTTTCTACTAGCTCTTTGCAAAAAGATTCTTCGCCTACATCACCAGGTATGAGAACGGCTTTTCTTCCTTCTGCTTCAATAAGCTTTTGTACTTCTTCTGCATCTGCTTGCTCTTGTGGCAAGTAATTAAGCGCAACGTCTGCACCTTCTCTTGCGTAAGCGATCGCTGCTGCCCGGCCAATACCTGAATCTCCGCCCGTCACAAGAGCTTTTCTGCCTTTTAATTTACCTGCACCTATGTAACTGTTTTCCCCGCAGTCCGGGATGACGTTCATTTCTTTTTGGACACCAGGTGGTTCTTGATACTGTTTTGGATAGTCTTCATGAAAATATTGAGTTAATGGATTATTTAGCTTTGACATATTCGTCACTCCTTTATAAATGAACCTTTAACCAGCTAAGGAAAAGTTTTCTATGTACTTGTTCTTCCCGTCTTCTTCTTTAATAAACATGTTTGATGTGCTCCATTAGCGCCTCGCTTTTCTTTCATTGCCTTTCTCCTTCAATCAACAGCTAGAAACAGCTGCATACATGAAATCTACGTTCACCATCACAATAAAAAAATCCGAACGAGTCGAATTCTTTATTAAGAATCTCGATTCCTCGTTCGGATCTTCTTTCAACTAAAATACATTTATCCCCCCTCTTTAAGTAAATGGTGAAAGCTTTGTATTTTGCTATGCACAATAAGCTTTATTTCTCGTCTGTGCCCGCTACTCTGTTAGTTCCACTTGTAAAGGCTTTGTTTCTTCTTCAGCCTCTTTAGGAGTGCGAACGATTAACACATCACATTTGGCATAGCGTAAAATATGCTGAGATACACTTCCGATTAAGATGCGCTCTACGGCGTTTAACCCGGTTGCCCCGCATACAATTAAATCAACGTGCTTGTCTGGTGCGATTTTTTTAGATATTTTTGTTTTAGGAGAGCCGTGTTCAATTAGTGTCTCAACTCTTGTTACTCCCGCTTTGATGGCTAGGTTACGATAATTGCTCAAAAGTTCTTCAGCAAATTTCTCTGCATCTTGAAAGCGTGTATCCGTATAGAATGCATAAGGTGATGGACTTAACGCCTGTATGTCGATAACGTGACAAACTATTAAATGAGCGTTATTTTTTTTCGCACTGTTAACTGCTTTTTTGAATGCCCACTCTGCTTCTACAGAACCGTCTACTGCTACGAGGATGTTACGATAAGCCATATTCATCATAATCTCTCCTTTGTCTTTCGTTTATAAAGAACTTTCCTTGCTACACTTTTATTTTACTTCTTGCGCAAACGAAAGTATGTGATTTTTATCACAAGTTATAGAAATTAATAAAAAATAGAGCCGTGTGGAGTGCACGGCTCCATTTTTATTGAACTTGAGAGTTAAAAGTCATGATCCAAATCGATCCTGCTACAATCGTAATAACAAAAACGATTCCAAGTATTAAAGCCATCACATTATAACGAGGCTTCTCTCCGTCTTTAATATGCATGAAGAAAAATAGTTGAATGAAAAATTGAAGCACGGCCATTCCTAGAATGCTAGCTAGTAATATATTTTTAGAAAATACATGGTTTAATACCAGCATCAAAGGAATAACGGTTAAAATAATCGAGAAAATAAATCCTATTGTATAAGCTTTTAACGATCCATGGTTCTCCATCTACATCACCCCCATTAAATACACAACCGTGTAAAGGAAGATCCAGACAGCATCAAGAAAATGCCAGTATAAGCTGATAATCGTCACTTTTCGCTTTGTTACAGAGGTAATTCCATATCGTTTTAATTGAATTGTAATTGAAATCATCCAAATGATGCCGACAGAAACGTGCAGCCCGTGCGTACTAACTAGCGTATAGAAAGCTGTAAAAAATGCGCTGGTGGAAATGGTTGCTCCTTCATGAACCATTGTTTGAAATTCATGAATTTCAAGGCCCACAAAGCACATACCTAAAAGCAGAGTTACGATTAGCCAGCCAATTAAAGGTTTTATTTTTCCCTTGTGCATGCTCAGCACAGCTAATCCGCTCGTAAAGCTGCTCGTTAATAAGATAAACGTTTCAGAAACAAATCCTGGAACTTCAAAAAATTCCTTTCCTGTAAGGCCTCCCGCAGTATGATTAACAAGAACGGCATACGTAGCAAATAATGCTCCAAATAGGATGCAGTCCGTTACGAGGAAAAGCCAAAAACCCATAACTTTGATTCCTTCATCATGTTCATCATGATGTTCTTCGTGGTGCGCTGTCGCATAAGCCATGTCAGCCAACCCTCCCTACTGAATCTTCTGTATGCTGAATTTCATCCACCGGAATATAATAGTCCGAGTTGTATTGAAAAGAACGAACTAGTAAACAAGCTCCGACTCCTGCCAAACCGAATATCGCCATCCACACCCAGTGGAACGTTAAGCCAAAACCAGCAATGAACCAGAAAACCGACATGATAAATGGAATACCTGAATTCTTAGGCATATGAATCGGAGAGAAAGCAGCTGTTTCCTTCGCTTTTTTCTTTTTTCTTTCTTCTTTTGTTGTCCACCACGCATCTTGCCCCGCTACTGTTGGAATCACTGCAAAATTGTAGTGCGGCGGCGGTGAAGGGATGGACCATTCTAATGTACGTCCATTCCAAGGATCCCCCGTTACATCTCGTTCTCCGTACTTAATGCCATGAAGAATCTGCCATGCTTGAAAGATAAACCCTATGCCCATAAAGAAAGCTCCGACTGTAGAGATAACGTTCAGCGGTCCCCATCCCATGTCAAAGTTGTACGTATAAATACGGCGCGTCATTCCCATAAACCCTAATGCGTATTGAGGCATGAAGCATACGTAAAAACCAATATTCCATGTCCAAAACGCCCATTTACCAAGACGGTCATTTAATTTAAAGCCAAACATTTTTGGCCACCAATAGTACAAACCTGCAAAAAAGCCGAATACAACGCCTCCAATTAACACTTGGTGAAAGTGTGCAACTAAAAAGTAGCTATTATGATACTGATAGTCTGCGGGAGCTGCTGAAAGCATAACACCCGTTGCTCCTCCCACAATAAAGCACGGGATAAAAGCAATTGTCCATAGCATTGGCTGCGTCATTTGAATGCGGCCCCGGAACATCGTAAATAACCAGTTGAACACTTTAACACCCGTTGGAATTCCGATAGCCATCGTCGTAATAGCAAAAAACACATTCACATTAGCACCTGCACCCATCGTAAAGAAATGATGTACCCATGTGAAATACGATAGAACGCTAATAATCATCATTGAAAAAACCATAGACTTATAGCCAAATATCTTCTTTTGAGAAAACGTTGCAACGATTTCAGAAAAAATGCCGAATGCAGGAAGTACAACGATATACACTTCAGGATGTCCCCACATCCAAATTAAGTTAATGTACATCATCGGATTTCCTCCGCCGGTCATAGTAAATAAGTGTCCGTCAAAGAAGCGGTCAATAAACAATAAAGCAAGCGTTACGGTTAATACAGGAAACGCGAAAATGATAATAATACAGCTTGCTAGAACGGACCACGTGAATAGGGGCATATGCATAAGTTTCATGCCCGGTGCACGCATTTTTAAAATAGTCATAATAAAATTAATTCCAGAAGCCAAGCTGCCAATACCTGATATTTGAATACCCCAAATATAAAAATCTTGACCTGGTCCAGGACTGAACTGCATGCCAGAAAGCGGCGGATAACTCAACCATCCTGCATCTGGCGAGCCGCCGATTACAAACGACAAATTAAAAAGCATGGCGCCAAAGAAAAATAGCCAAAAGCTTACCGCGTTTAAAAAAGGATAGGCGACATCTCTTGCTCCAATTTGAAGCGGCACAACAATGTTAAAGAACGCAAACATAAGCGGCATTGCCATAAATAGAATCATAATAGTTCCGTGCGTAGTAAAAATTTCGTTGTAATGATTAGAATCTAGAAAATGCCACTGAGGGAATGCTAGTTGAATACGCATTAATAGTGCATCTACTCCGCCTCGAAACAGCATTAATAATGAAGAAAGCATATACATAATTCCAATTTTTTTATGATCGACCGTTGTAAGCCACTCACGCCATAGCCACTTCCACTTTTTAAGATACGTAAGAACAAAAATAATACCGGCTAGTGTTAACAAAATGGCAACATCTGCTCCATAAATCATCGGTTCTCCTGTCACAAAAAAATGAGATGAAAAATCTTTTAATTTGTCTAACAACTTATTTTCCTCCTTCCTGGTGCTCGTGCTGTGCATGTACTTGTTCTTCAGAAGCCACATTCATAGTCTTCATGTCTTCATTTTTCATATGGTGATGCTGACTATAATATTGACCACCGTTTTTAATGACAATTTCTTGAAATAAGCCTTTAGGAATGGTAGAATACGATTTTTCTAGAGAAAGACCTTGTTTGGCAAGACTGTTATAATCAGCTTTTGTTAAAGCTGGTGATGTTTCTTTCACTTGCTTTACCCACTGATTAAATTCTTTTGTCGATGTAGATTTAACTTTAAAATTCATATGAGCGAATCCTTCACCCGTAAAATTCGCACCCGAACCAAAATATTCTCCCTTGTGATCAGCTTGCAGCCAAAGCCCCATTGCCATTCCCGGCATGGTATATAATTGTCCTCCCAACTCCGGTACCCAAAAAGAATTCATAGGTGCATCTGACGTTAGCACGAATTGAACGGGCACATCTTTTGGAATGTTGACATAGTTCACTGTCGCAATATCTTGATCCGGATATTGAAATAACCATTTCCAGTCAAGAGACGTTACTTCAATCGTTAGCGGCTTTACATCTTTTTGCGGCGGATCTACTAAGTCATACGTTGTTCTGGCCGTAGCGAAACCTAAAATACCAATAATAATAATGGGGACGCCCCACCAAATAAATTCAAGACGCTTGCTATCGTCCCAGTCTGGCCGATACGGAGCCTTGTTTCCAGGCTTATCACGGTAGCGTAAAACGATATACACAAGCAGACCTAAAACAGGAATAACAACAATTGTGCATAAAATTATTGAAAAAATAATTAACTGGTATTCTTTTTGAGCCACCGCCCCCTGCGGGTTTAAAATCAAATAACGACTATCACAGCCTGCTAAAAAAATTGTGATGAATACGGAGAGAATGATTAACTTGCTAATATGCATTGATTTTTGCTTTCTCACCTAAGTTCAGGCTCCCTTCCTCTAAATCTCTGTACATAATAATGGTATATAAACGTTCATATTAGAGAAGCATCTCAACAGATCAAAAGGCTAAAAACCTCCTAACATATTGAAGTTTGTCATGACATATTGCTTACTCCTAAAAAATTATCATGTTGCGTTGTTAAAGGGTGTGATATTTATCACACTTGAAGCGATTTTTATCTAGTTTAAATGGCTTTACCATAATTTTGTCACATATTTGGTTAAATGTGGTGTGTAATAGGAGGGTCAGCATTGCCTTGTGACTAGCCTAATAAAAGTAAAAAACTCTTCCAGTTTTTATTAACTGGAAGAGTTTTTTCATAAGTATTAGATGAAGTATTGAGCTTTAACACTTACTGATTTGCTTGTTTGACCTGCTGAAACGTCCAATCAATCATTTTCTGATTTTGATAAGTGGGAACCCATGAAGCATGATCTACTTTAATTCTTTAGGATATTCCGTATATAGTGGATGCCCCCAGATTTTTTGTAAATTCATTGCACCGTTATTTATATTTACGATGAAACACTCCTCATAAAGAAAACTATATTTCTATTTTCAAAGAGACTTATCACTATAGCAATATTTTTTAAAAAAGCTATTCACTTTCTTCATAAAGATTACATATTAAAAACACCTAAAGATAGTTTAGGTGTTTTTGAAATTTTTATATTCATCTATTCTCTAAGTAAAAGCTCAATGGTTATATGGCCTTCTTACTCTTTGAAGCCCCTAGTTTTTTTCTCCACATATTTTCCATTTGTTCGAGAGTTTTACCTTTTGTTTCAGGAACAAATTTCCAGACAAACAAAGCAGAAAGTATACTCATTAAACCGTAAAAACCATATGTTAATCCTCCGCTATATTCCATCATCACGGGATATGTAGAGGAAATAAAATAGTTAGCCGCCCACTGAGCAGCTACGGCAATAGCTACAGCACGACCTCTAATTTTATTAGGAAAAATCTCTGAAATGAGCACCCAACAAATTGGTCCCCATGACATCATAAAGGAAGCTGTATAAATAATGATAAATACAAGCGTCCCTATACCAATGATGTTTGAAAAAGCCATGCTTGCTACACCGAACATTCCAATGGCCATTCCGATAGACCCTGTTATTAATAAAGGTTTTCTTCCCAAACGATCAACCGTCAAAATTGCAATTACTGTAAAAATAACGTTTACTAATCCCATAATAATGGTTTGCAGCATAGAAGACCCTTTAGCTGCTCCCATGCTTTCAAAAATACGCGGAGCATAATATAGAGCTACATTGATTCCTACAAACTGTTGAAATACAGAAAGCAGTATACCGACAACGATAACTAATTTTCCATATGCCAATAATTTTTCAGACGAAACATTGGTAGAAATTGTTTGTTTAATATCTTCTAAAATTGATTTCGCTTCTGAAGATCCATTAATTTTAGTTAGTATGGCTAAAGCTTTTTGATCTTGATTCTGTATAGCTAAGTAGCGAGGCGTTTCAGGAACTAAAAACAAGAGTGCTGCAAAGAGTAAAGCTGGAATGGCTCCTGAAGCAAACATGTATCTCCAACCTACATCATTAATCCATTCTAAGGTTTCCCCATTTGCAATACCCCAATTCACGAAGTAAACGACTAACATTCCAAAAATAATCATAAATTGATTGAACGATACCAATCTGCCGCGAATATCTGCCGGTGCAATTTCTCCTATATAGATGGGACAAATGGCTGATGCTAAGCCAACACCAATCCCACCTATAATACGGTAGAAGTTAAAAGCAAGTAACAAAGAGAGTGTCGGTTCCCCTTTTGTGAAAAATAAAAACTCAGGATAAGAAGCGCCTAACGCTGAGACTATAAAAAGAATAGCTGCTAGTATAAGTGATTGTTTGCGTCCTAGTTTCGTCGCAAAATAACCAGATACCAATCCTCCAATAATACATCCTATTAAAGCACTTGATACAGTAACACCATGTGCTAAAGATCCTAACCCTAAGCTGTCAATAAGATACACCTTTAATGATTCTTCAGCTCCAGATATTACAGCTGTATCATATCCAAACAGTAACCCTCCGATAGCGGCAACTAAGGTAATAGAAAAAATATATAATGAGTTTCGATTTTGTTTCATGCGTTGTTAAAAGCAGTTAGTTAAAAGTAACAGTAACAGTAGAAGTTCTATTTCTAACTGAGTTCGCACTTATTTGAATGCGTTTTCAAATTCTTGGAACACAAAAGAAATTTTCGTCGTCTATTCGACTAACTGCTCTTATCCTCCCCTCCAATGTACGTATTTTTCTAGTGAATCAAATCTTACTACAGCATTTTCTATACTTCCTTTTGTGTCAGGTATATCGATATACAACCATAATCAATTGATACAAGCTACTTTCATATGAAGCTCTTTTTTAAAGGAAGGTTGCATATTTTGCAACCTATTATTTCCTTTTAAATTCGCCTAGCTTTTTACTTAAGTCGTTTGTTTGAAGGTAGACTTCTTTATATAATTCATAAAGCTGTTTATAGACTTGTACATGTTCTGCATTAGGATAATATGTTTTCGACGAGGTAATAAATACGTTTGCACACTCTTCCAATGAGTTATACCAGCCACAGCCATAAGCTGCTAGCATGGCTGCTCCTAACGCTGGGCCTTGTTCAGTAGACAACTTTACGATTTTTGCATTAAAAACGTCTGCTTGAATTTGAAGCCAATGATCATTTTTTGCTCCTCCGCCAATTGATACAATAGACGTAATTTCCTTTCCGCTTTCTCGAAAGATTTCAATTGATTCACTTAATGAAAACGTAATACCTTCAATAACTGCTCGCGTAAAGTCTCTCTTTTTATGAGAGGCGTCCATTCCTATAAAACTTCCCCGAATCGTAGCATCTGCATGGGGTGTACGTTCCCCAACTAAGTAAGGGGTAAATAAAAGGCCGTTTGATCCGATTGGTACATTTTTTAGGTCAGCCAACAATTCTTCAAACGTGTCGTTTTCTGCGAAATTTTCCTTAAACCAGCTTAAACTGTGACCCGCAGATAGCGTAACGCCCATCGTATAAAAGGCATTTTCTTTTCCATGATTAAAATAATGGACTTTTCCATTAAAGTCTCTATCGCTTCGTTCCTCATAAGAAAGAACAACACCCGATGTCCCAATGCTACATAGTGTTTCCCCTGGCGATAAAATGCCGGCGCCAATTGCTCCGCAAGCATTATCAGCTCCACCTGCAAATACTTTTGTTGAAGTAGCTAACCCCGTTTTTTGAGAGAATGATTCACTAATATTGCCTATGCATTCACTAGATTCGACTAGGGGCGGACAAAGGTTAATATTGACTCCTACTAATTGGCAAAGCTCACCATCCCATTTTTTCTTGCTGATGTTTAATAATAATGTACCGGCAGCATCTGAATACTCACTATGAATAAAGCCAGTCATCTTAAAACGCAAATAGTCTTTGGGTAGCATAAATACAGCTGTTTTTTCAAATATCTCCGGTTCATACTCTTTTACCCACAATAACTTAGGAAGAGTAAATCCTTCTAAAGCCTGGTTTTTTGTTATTTCTAAAAGACGTTTTTCTCCAATCACTTTATAGAGGTGATGACATTGTTCTGTTGTTCTTGTGTCATTCCACAAAATAGCGTTACGTAATAGGTTATAGTTTTCATCCAGCAGCACAAGGCCATGCATTTGTCCAGAATAACTAATTCCTTCTATATCTTCGGGTTTTATATTAGCGTTAGCAATTAATTCATTTAAAGCACTAGCCGTCTGCTGCACCCATTCTTCAGGATTCTGTTCGCTATACCCTGTTTTTTCATGAAGGAGAGGATAATTTTTAGAAACCACAGCGCAAATCTCGCCTTTTGTATCAACTAAAACCGTTTTTACCGCACTTGTTCCTAGATCAATTCCAATTACATATTTCATCTTGATACCTCCGCGTTTATAAACGAGAGTAGAATTGTTTCTACTCTCGTTTGTCCTTTAAACTTCCAAAATATATTGATTTAAAATGGCCTTTAATCGTTCTTGTCTTCCTGATTTATTCACAATATTCGGATTTTTAAACGCGTACTGCTCCAGTGTATGGAAGTTAGCTTTTCCTTCCACAATCTCAAGCCCAATTCCCTCTTTAAAGCTGCTGTAGCGCTCGTTGATAACGTTTTCGAAAACACGATCTTCTACTAATTTATGTGCTACTTTCAATCCTCGAGCAAACGCATCCATTCCTGCTACATGAGCATAGAGTAAATCGTCTTGTTCAAAAGAACCTCTGCGTACTTTGGCATCAAAGTTTAATCCTCCGCTTCCCAGCCCTCCATTTTGCAGGATTTCATACATTGCTAGCGTTGTAGAATATAAATCCGTTGGGAATTCATCTGTATCCCAGCCTAAAAGAGGGTCACCTTGGTTTGCATCCACCGATCCTAAGAAGCCTTGTACTCTAGCTACTCGTAATTCGTGTTCAAATGTATGCCCAGCTAACGTTGCGTGGTTAGCTTCTAGATTAAGTTTGAAGTATTTATCTAATCCGTATTGTCTTAAAAATGAAATAGTTGTTGCTGCATCGGTATCATACTGATGTGTCGTAGGCTCTTTAGGTTTAGGTTCAATTAAAAACTGCCCCGTATATCCAATTTCGGTTGCGTAATCTACAGCCATATGCATAAATCTAGCTAAGTTATCTAACTCTAACTGTAAATTCGTGTTAAGCAGTGTTTCATATCCCTCACGGCCGCCCCAGAATACATAATTTTCTGCGCCTAGTTCTTTTGCTGTTTCAAGCCCCTTTTTTACTTGAGCCGCCGCATAAGCAAATACATCTGCATTACAAGAAGTAGCTGCACCATGAACGAACCGGGGATTTGTAAACATATTCGCTGTGTTCCATAATAGCTTTACGTTACTTGTTTGCATATATTCTTTGATCATAGTGACGATAACATCAAGATTTTTATTTGTTTCTTGCAACGTACTGCCCTCAGGAGCAATGTCTCGATCATGAAATGCAAAGAATGGAACATTTAATGTTTCAAAAAGTTGAAAAGCTGCCTCAACTCTAGCTTTTGCTAAATCCATTCCATCATATCTATCCCAAGATCTTTGCATAGTAGCCGCGCCAAAAGGATCCGTACCATCTGCCGTAAACGTGTGCCAGTAAGCAATAGAAAAACGCAGCTGATCTTTCATCGTTTTACCGCCTACTACTTCTTCAGGATTATAGTATTTAAAAGCTAAAGGATTTTTAGAATCTTTACCTTCGTATAAAACTTTGTTTGCGCTTTCAAAATAATTAATTTTATTAGTACTAGTTTGGACCATTTGTCATTTCCCCCTTTGATTTAAGTGAACAAGCTTATCCATCCACTATCTTAATTCGGTTAGTTTGTTTATCCAATAAACTAACTTTATTTCATCATATACAAAATAAATATTTATTTCAATGTTTTTTTTAGAAAATTTAGTTATAATATTAGATATGATACTTTTAAATATCTAATTCAAGCTTCAAAAAACACCAACTTAGTTTGATAGATAAACAAAGGAGTGGTTATTATTCAAATTGCAGATCAAGCTTTAGTAAAAAAAATGAATCAAAAATTAATATTAGATGAAATTTTAAAGAACTCTCCTATCTCCAGGGCAACTCTCTCTGAGATTACAGGATTAAACAAGTCTACTGTCTCCTCTCAAGTAAATACACTGCTTGAAAAAGATTTTATTTTTGAAATTGGGGCAGGGCAATCCAGAGGCGGCAGAAGACCTGTAATGCTTGTTTTTAATAAGAATGCAGGCTACTCGATCGGTATCGATATAGGAGTCGACTATCTTAACGGAATTCTAACCGACTTAGAAGGAAATATTATTCTTGAGAAGACTTCTGACTTGTCTAGTTCTTCTGCTAGTGAAGTAAAAGAGATTTTATGTGCACTTATCCATGGTTTTGTAACCCATATGCCTGAGTCCCCTTATGGTCTAGTGGGAATAGGGATTTGTGTTCCAGGTCTTGTAGATCGTCATCAGCAAATTATTTTTATGCCTAACTTAAATTGGAATATCAAAGATTTGCAGCTTTTAATTGAGAGTGAGTTTAATGTTCCGGTTTTTGTTGAAAATGAAGCTAATGCAGGAGCATACGGTGAAAAAGTATTTGGTATGACAAAAAACTATGAAAACATCGTTTACATCAGTATTAATGTAGGAATTGGAACTGGACTTGTTATTAATAACGAATTGTATAAAGGTGTTCAGGGTTTTTCTGGGGAAATGGGTCATATGACGATAGATTTTAATGGCCCCAAATGTAGCTGTGGAAATCGGGGCTGTTGGGAATTATATGCTTCTGAAAAAGCGTTACTGGCTTCGCTCTCTAAAGAAGAAAAGAATATTTCTCGAAAAGAGATTGTGGAACGTGCAAATAAAAATGATGTAGAAATCTTAAATGCACTTCAAAACTTTGGCTTTTATATCGGAATTGGATTAACCAATATTCTTAATACATTTGATGTAGAAGCTGTTATCTTGAGAAATCATATAATTGAATCTCATCCCATTGTTTTAAATACGATTAAAAACGAAGTTTCTTCTAGAGTTCATTCTCATTTAGACAATAAATGTGAACTATTGCCTTCTTCGTTAGGAAAAAATGCACCTGCTTTAGGAGCGGTTTCTATCGTTATTGATTCTTTTTTAAGTGTTACCCCTATAAGTTAGTTAAGTGAACGCAAAGGTTAGCAAACTATATCACGTTTGATCTTAATAATGAAGCAGCTATTTTCGATTAATTGATTTTCTATAAAAGGGAAAGAATTACCCTCTTCTAATAAGAGTGTTATGTCTGTCTCCGCCACCTTTTCCATCCCATGCAGCCAGTCACCTATCATAACGGCAACTGGCTGTTTATATGTTATTGGCAACCTGCTCTTTTCTAAACTACGGAGAGTCTTGCCTTTTGGGTTAATTTACCTGCTTTTCAAATTATGAAGCATGTCTTGTCAGAGTAGTTATGACTTCTTTATATTCCTGTAACTCTTTGGTCTGTGCGAGAGTATTGATTTTCTCTAGCGATAAAAGAGAACTCTGAATAATAAATGTGCGAGGCTCCGTATCATTTTGCAGTAATTCATCAGATATAAACGTCACAAATTCCAGACTCTTCTTTTGTTCCTCTTCATTTGTTAGTTTATTTTCAATCACCCGTTTTAACTTCGCGGTTACGCGCGTAAGCTCAGTCGAAAAATGACTTTCTGTTTTCTCATTAAATACCGCAGAGTAAACGGAAGGATTAAATAACTGTTCTTTTTGTTCTGCTACTTTGATTACGATTTCCTCTGTACGCTTCATACAATAAGTGACGATTTGTTCGATAGGCAATGGATAGTTTAGTGCTTTATTCATTTTAAATATATTGTTAAGCATTCCTTCTAGCAGCACGGCTCCATCAAATAAATAAGGAGAAGTCTTAGACGGGAAAATCTCCTGAAAGCGTTCATATATCCAGTTGAATGTTGCTGCTTTTAACTCCTCTATATATTGAAATGTCTTGACTTCATTTAAAACGAGTGTACTTTCAATCATTTCAGGAATTTTGTTTTGTTCTGCAAAGTTCAGCATAAAAATTATCTGTTCTTCAAATACCTTCTGATTATCTCCTTTATATTCAATAGCTACTTTTTCTCTTTGTAGAATAAGTGATTCTTGCAAAGACGAAAGTAATGAGAGAAGCAGTTCGCTTTTAGATGAAAAATATTTATAAAATGTTCCTTTTGAAATACCGCTTCTTTCTAATATATCTTGTACCGAAGTGTCTACGTATCCTTTTTCCATAAAAAGCTGGTGCGTATGCCCTAAAATATCGAGCTGTTTTTGATTCATTGCTGCTACTCCTCTGTTTACAATTTACTTTTTATTTAGTATAACTTATCTGCCTTTTCCTACGTGAATTTTATCCTTTTTCCTTGATAAACAACTAAAAATAATTATATACTATTAGTACATTTTTATACATGTAGTATAAAAATGTACTATGTGTATACATTAATTCAACAAAGTAATTATTTATATCTAGCAAGTAACAACTACTAAGCGCTATGTAGCTAGTAGATTCCAAATTTATACCTATTCTGAAGGAGGAATAAGATCATATGAACAAAGAAGTCATTCCCGTTACAGAAATCCCAAAATTCCAATCACGTGCAGAAGAGTTTTTCCCTATCCACTGGTATAAAGAAATGCTGAACAACTACCCTGTTTATTTTCATGAAGAAACAAACACATGGAATGTATTCCAATACGACCATGTTAAACAAGTCTTGAGCAACTACGAATTTTTTTCAAGTGATGGGCAAAGAACCACTATTTTTGTTGGAGATAATAGTAAGAAAAAAAGCACATCTCCAATTACCAATCTTACAAACTTAGATCCTCCTGACCACCGGAAAGCGAGATCTTTGCTTGCTGCAGCCTTTACTCCTCGCAGTTTAAAGAACTGGGAACCGCGAATCAAACAAATTGCAGCAGACCTTGTAGAAGCGATACAAAAGAATTCAACTATTAATATTGTTGACGATTTATCTTCTCCTTTTCCTAGTTTAGTTATAGCAGATCTATTCGGCGTACCGGTAAAAGACCGATATCAGTTCAAAAAATGGGTAGATATTCTGTTTCAGCCTTATGACCAAGAAAGATTAGAAGAGATTGAACAAGAAAAGCAACGTGCAGGAGCTGAATATTTTCAATACCTCTACCCGATTGTCATTGAAAAGCGCTCCAACCTTTCTGATGATATTATCTCAGACTTAATTCAAGCCGAAGTTGATGGTGAAACATTCACAGATGAAGAAATTGTACACGCTACCATGCTGCTTTTAGGTGCAGGAGTTGAAACCACAAGTCACGCCATTGCAAATATGTTTTATTCTTTTTTATATGACGACAAGTCGTTATACAGCGAGCTGAGAAACAATAGAGAATTAGCTCCAAAAGCAGTAGAAGAAATGCTTCGATATCGGTTTCACATCTCCAGACGAGATCGGACGGTTAAACAAGATAACGAGCTATTAGGTGTTAAGCTAAAAAAAGGAGATGTCGTTATTGCGTGGATGAGCGCATGTAATATGGATGAAAATATGTTTAAAAACCCTTTTTCTGTAGACATTCACCGCCAAACTAATAAAAAACACTTAACGTTTGGGAACGGACCTCATTTTTGCTTGGGCGCCCCTCTTGCCCGACTTGAAATGACAATCATATTAGAAGCCTTTTTAGAGGCCTTTTCTCATATCGAACCATTTGAAGATTTTGAATTAGAATCGAATTTAACAGCTTCAGCTACCGGTCAATCTTTAACGTATTTGCCGATGGCGGTTTACAAATAAAGTCTATGTGCATGACAAAGTAGAGAAACATGAAAGAAGTCTATCTTCTCTCATGTTTCTCTTTTCCTTTATTATCTCGTTTAATTATTTATGTACCAAGTTTAGGAGGCTGTTAATATGATTTAAAGCAGACAGTGCCGAAATTTAAGTGACGATGAGCTGGTTCAACTATTGCCTTCTCTGCCTTAATACATCTTCTATAAAATGCTGATAAAAATAATTAATAAGAGCAGTCGCAATCGAGATGACAAAAAGTTGAAAACGCGTCATGTTGACCATTTTGTATACCTTTAGTTTTTCTGCCAGACTCGTCAAAGGATAAGCAAATAGATAATCAAATAGAACGTTAATCAGCAAATATTTTTTGAAATTTCCATAAGTGAGCTTGAATACCCAAAAATTAGCTATAAAAAAAGGTCCAAAGATAAAAGAAATGTCGCTTGAAAGTTTAGGAAAAAGAGGTTTTCTCACTTTCCACCAAGTAAAGCTTTTAGATAACTCACTTATAAAAGCAATAACTAATGAACTAAATGTTAAAACAGGTAGGTATCTTTTGAAGACAAATTTATCAACTTTTACTATAGACAGCCAAGGCAATAAAAGTACTGCCAAAAGCGTTAACTTTCCTTTCATTATGTACCCAACTCCTGCCGTTACGAAAATGTAAGCTAGATCATATCCTCTTTAGTTTGTGTAATAGGCTCTTTTTTATGTGCTTATTACACTGCGTTAGTTTTTTTATTCCCCTTTTATTACAAGATTTTTTGCTTTCAGGAAATTATTGATTCTCATATTCTGCATGTGCATGGAGAAAATACGGAGGTGAATGTTTAAAAGGAGGAATTAAAAATGACTACAGTACGTGAAGTTATGACTAAAGATGTGAAAGCTTGTGCACCGCACGACCCAGTAACAGCTGCTGCAAAATTAATGCGTGATATTAATTGTGGCTCTGTGCCGGTGTGTCAAGAAAATCGAGTAATGGGAATGATCACAGACCGTGATATCGTGTTAAACTGCGTGGCGGATGGAAAAGATTGCAACACTGTACATTGCCATGATTGTATGACTAAAGATGTAATTACGTGTTCTCCGGATACGGATATTCACGAGTGTGCACGTATGATGGCTGACCATCAAATCCGCCGCATTATTGTAGTGGAGAATAATAATATGGTTGGAATCTGCGCAATCGGCGACCTTGCAACAGTGAACGTATATGTTGATGAAGCTGGTGCAGCATTAAGCGAAATTTCTAACCAAGTTCATTAAAACCTTTCAGCATATAAACCCTTAATGCTTGTACAAAATAACCCTGTCTGCAAGGAGGTGCTAACATGCCAAATTTAAACGATAACAAATTTAAAAAGATTCAGTCTGAGAGTCAAAAGCAAGGAAAGTCTCAAGAAGAATATGCGGCTGAGCTTGACGCTAATCGTGCAAAAAGCCAAAAGAAAAAGTAACAATAAAAAAGGATTACAATCGGCAGAGGCTCGTTTGTAATCCTTTTTATCATCCCGTTTTGTTACAGGCTGCGATCAGTTATAAATGTATAGTGAGTGTATGCTTCATACTTCTCACCGGGCTTTAATACACAAGAAGGAAAATCCTGATGATGAATAGCGTCCGGTAAACCTTGTGTTTCTAGGCAAACACCGAGGTATTTCTCTGAGTGAACTCCTCTAATTTTGAATTCTTCGTCTAGGTGATTTCCCGTATAGAGAACAACTGAAGGCTGATCTGTTTTGACTTCTATTTTGCGGCCGCTTGCAGGATCAAATAATGACATCTGATTTCCAGCTTCTGCTTCTAAAAGAAATGGATGATCGAATCCTTTACCCACTAATATATTTTGCGGATGTGTAGAGTCCACACCTTCCTTGAGACTATGTCCTTCTCTAAAATCAAATGGAGTATCTGTGACGTTTATCGTTTCTCCAGTAGGTAAAAGATCATCATTCAACTCTAAGAATTCGTTACTTTTCATCTTCAAAACATGATCCAAGACCGTTTCTTTTAGATTTCCGCTTAAATTGAAATACGTATGATTTGTTAAATTGATAAGAGTGTCTTGATCTGTTGTTCCTTCATAAGAAATATGGAACTCATTTTTATTCGTTAATGTATACATAACTTTCACTTCAAGGTTGCCGGGATACCCTTCTTCTCCGTCTTTACTTACATATGTAAATTCAACACCTACATGATCACTTGCTTCAATTATTTTGGCATTCCATATTTTGTGACTAAATCCTTCTGATCCGCCATGCAAGTGGTTGTTTCCTTCATTTTTCTCTAGACGATAGGTTTCATTATTAAGCTCAAAAGCTGCTCCACCTATACGCCCTGCTACGCGTCCGACCACAGCTCCGAAATAAGGAGAATACTTTTGGTATTCTTCTATTGAATCAAATCCCAATACAACACTTTCAATCTTCCCTTCAGAATCCGGCATTTCAATATTTGATATTACACATCCATAGTCAAGGCAGGTGATTTTAAGCCCTTCATCATTTAATAAGGTATAAGCATGTACAGCTTGATTGTTTAGTTCGCCAAATTTCTCTGAGTTCACTTTCACTTTTAATCAGTCCAATCCTCTTTTTATTCGTAAATTGCTTAACGGACCCTACATGTTATAAACATCGGATATGTTGTTATAGTTCCCTCTGCAATCCTTCCTGAATCTTCATTATTCTCATTTTATTGTAATCGTGTACATTTCTTAATTCAAGCTTGAATGATAAAGGCTGGCCACTGTATGTCACTGCTATTTCTTCAGTATTCCTAAGTATTCTCCCCAAGGTCCTACATCTTCTCTATATCGTTCTGCCATTACTCGAACAATTTGCGCAATATGCGTTAAATCATGAGCAACCCAAGTCGAGAGCAGTTCTCTCACTTTTACCTCCCCAAACTCCGGGTGTTTTCCTCTCACTTCCAGATGTTTTTCGTGCTTAACTAGCAGCTTTAGTTGATGTAAATTCTGTATTCTTACCTTTTTGAATTCAAGAAGCTTCTCTTCAATAGAACTAGCAGATTCCTTGTTTAAATGGGCATAGCGGTCAAACGGAGGAAAAGCTCCCTCTTTACCTTTTTGAAGGATAAATTCTAGCCTTGGTATCCAATTGTTTTTTTCTGCTTCTATTAAATGTTCTATGACTTCGGAGGTATTCCACGTTCCTTCTCCTTCATTGCATTGCAGCCACCCTGCAGATAGACCAGACAAAAGTTTTTCGAGCGTTTGTGGTGTATGCCCAAGTATTTCAATCGCTTCTTTTAAATTAAAATTCATATCAATTCCCCTTTCTCGACCTAATGAAGCTGAGCTGTCAGTTATGTAAATCCTTTAGAGATTATAGTCAATTTTACCATAATTCGCTTCTATTAAAGGAGCCAACTATTTTTCTAATTCCTTTTATGATGACTAAAATAAAAAGAGAACGTACGTTTGGTTTTTCTCTAGAAATATGATAAAATATATATAGGCTAAAACGCAGTGAGTATCAGTCTGAATAGGCACTGCTCATTCGTAAAATAGATTGCTAGCAACTTTTCATCTTGAGCTTTCCGTGTGAATTGGAGTGAGACAACAGTGAGTAAAAATCAAAAGCGATGGACAAAAGAAGAAGATAGGTTTCTCATCGAACATTACGGCGTGATGACGCTTCAAGAGATGGGTAAGTATTTATATAGAAGCAAGGAATCGGTTAATAAACGACTTACTCGATTAAATCTTCGTGCTTCGGATACAGCTTTACGTAAAAAATGGACGCTTGAACAAGATGCTTTTTTGCAGGAGAACATCGATATCATGAATAACCGTGAAATGGCACACTCCTTAGGCAGAAGTCCTTCTTCTATTGCTACGCGCATAAAAGTTTTGGGACTAACAAGAAAAACGGCGATGCGAAGATGGACAGTACAAGAAGACGAATATTTGCTAAGGTATTACGGGATAAAACCTCTTTCACACATATCAGCTAAATTACAGCGAAGTGTGCAAGCGTTAGAATCGAGGTTGAACCGTTTAGAAGTGTATGGAGCGAAAGCACACGTAGGACACATTACAGCGTGTGAACTAGCAGCCTGCCTTGAAGTAGATGTTCATACAATTTATAAGTGGATTCATAAAGAGAAACTACCGTATAAAATGATCATCGCCAAGACCAGAAAATTTATGGGAATTGACATTCAATCTTTTTGGAAGTGGGCTGAACAAAATAAATCGTGCCTTAACTTTTTTAAAATACCTAAAAATACGCTTATTCCAGAACCGGCGTGGGTGAATGAACAAAGAAAACTAGACTATGTAAAACGCCCTAAATACGAGCATAAAAAGTGGACAGCAGAAGAAGATGCGAGATTGTGGCGTATGTTTTATCAGGAAAAGCGCAATCAGCGAGAAATTGGGCAGCTGCTCGGGCGTTCGAGAAATAGCGTGCAGCGACGCTTAGAGCGTTTACGTAAAAAGAAATTAGCTAGTTAAACGATAAAAAGCTTGGAATAAGCTATGCTTACCCCAAGCTTTTTTTATTGATATAACTTTTTTTTAAGCTTTAACTGCTTTTTCCCAATCTGCTGCAAATTTTTCCATTCCTTGGTCAGTTAACGGATGTTTTGCTAATTGCTCAATAACAGCGTATGGAATTGTGGCAATATGGGCTCCTGCAAGTGCTACACGCGTTACATGATCCGGATGTCTTACAGATGCCGCAATAATTTGAGAGTCGATGTTTTGAACACGGAATAACTCAGCAATTTTAGATACCAGCTGTACCCCGTCTTCTGAAATATCATCAAGACGCCCTAAAAACGGAGAAACATACGTCGCTCCAGCACGAGCTGCTAAAAGCGCTTGGTTTACTGTAAAGATTAGGGTTACATTTGTTTTTACGCCTTTTTTTGCAAGATAGCGCGTCGCTTCCAAGCCAGCCAATGTCATAGGGAGCTTAATCGTAATATTTTTATCTCCGTCGTTAATTTTAATCAGTTCTTCAGCTTGAGCAATCATGTCTTCAGCAGAAAGTGCGTCAGGCTTTACCTCAGCGGAAACGGATTCAACTTCAGGTACCATTTGAAGGATTTCTTCGATGCGGTCTTCAAATCTTACGCCTTCTTTTGCTACTAAAGATGGATTGGTTGTCACACCAGCTAGAACACCTACTTTGTATGCTTTCTTAATATCCTCAAGGTTTGCTGTATCAATAAAAAATTTCATCTCACTATTCCTCCTTATTGTTATACATCAATCTGCATTTCAACTTGCGCGAACTATAGCCTAGCCAATTTGCTGCAGGGCATATAGATTTTCTATAGAAGCGTTTTCAATCTCTTTTGCAGTTAATACCTTTAATTTTTCTAAAAATTGTATAGCGTCTACTCGGTCTTCGATGTCTTCCTCTGTACGAATATTCTCCGTTTTAATCTGATGGATACATTCGTTGATGACTTCTTTGTACGCATTCGTTTGGATAAACCATTCTGCTAACAGCGTTTTTGTTGCTTCTCTTTCTTCTTCACTTTTAACTGCAAACAAACTCTCTGTTTCCGTTTCACTCAGCATAAGGCTGCTAAAATCGTGATTCATACAAAGCCAAAAATAACCTTTTTGGCTATCGTAATACTTTCCTTCTCTTAAAAGAAAATACTTGATTCCAAATTTAATTTTATGAGATTGGTTCTCTGAACTCGGCATATGAATTTCTTTTATTTCTACGCTTTCTGATACATCCAGATATGTTTCTAAACCGTACTTTGTATTCACTACTTTTGCATCCAATATGTCCATCCTCATTCTCCTTTTCTCAAATTCTATTTATTTTTATAAAAACAGAGGTCTGATTTTATGTAATAACGAATCCCATTTTTGTGGATGTTTTTCTTAACCAACCGACATGTTTTACTGTTTACGCTTTCATTATATATCAGATTATTCGAAAAAACATCAAAAACAATCAAATTCATTCAAAAAAAGTCATAAAAACATAAAAAATAGTCAAAAAAGGTCATATGACATAAAAATTACGTAGTCATAAAAGATTTTCACAATAAAATTGTAAAAATTAGGGGTAAAGTAGCTAAACTCAACGATGTACTAATAAGCGTTGCACTTGAAACAAATTCTGGCTCAGTATCAAATTGCAGCGCATACATGGTCGTGTTTGCTGCTGTTGGCATAGCGGCCGTAATAATCATAATCTGTTTAACCATGTCATCAACTGGAAGAAACAAAGTAAGTAAATAAGCAACGGCAGGAGAAATGATCAGTTTAATTATAAGTGATAAAGAAACTTTGCTTTTGGCTAAATTTTTAACTGATATTTTTGCCAGCTGCATGCCGAGTACAATCATAACCGTAGGAATTGCTGCATTTGCTACTAAATCTACCGCTTCGAGAACTGATTTTCCTAAATGAATATTGAAAAATTGTAAAAAAGCTCCCAAAAAGGCGCTATATATAGCAGGCATGCGCTGAACAGCACGAACAGCTGAACGTATACCACTTTCTTCTGCACTTCCTTTGGCGGCGTAGTAAACTCCGATTGTACACATCGCCAGCTGTTGAATAACCATTAAAATGATTGCACAGTCAAGTCCTGAAACTCCAAAGATGAGTAAAATCACAGGGGTACCGTAATTCCCATTGTTCATAAAAGAAGAAGCTAATATCATTCCGCATGTCTCTCGAGTGGAATACTTCTGAATAAACGCCACAATATATACAACTATAATTAAAGTAAAACAAAGGGCAAATGTATAAAAAGCAAGATATAAATAATCGAACTGAAATTTTGTCGTATAAAATGTTCTAAAGACTAATATCGGGGACATCAGATAAAGCGCCATGGTGGATATTGTTTTCGTATCGAACCCTATTTTCTTTTGTCCAATAAAACCTAATGCAAATATGCCGAAAATAGGTAATAAAATTGTTAAAAATTCCATTTTAATCACCTGTTTCTATTCTATTCCTTAGAGGAACAATTGAAAAGCCTAGATAGTCAACTCTCTAGGCTTTTCATTCCCTAATTCATGTATGTTCCGCCATTTACATTAATGGATTCACCCGTTATAAAATCAGACATACTTGAAGCTAAAAACAAAACGCTTTCCCCAACATTTTGAGGAGTTCCTAACTTATTTAACGGAATTCGCTTTGTTACTTCTTTCCTGTATTCATCTGTCCATTGATTGCTCATGTCCGTTTCTACAGGACCTGGACATACAGCATTTACAAAAATATTGTGATGCGCCATTTCTAAAGCTAAATGCATCGTAAGGTAGTTAACTGCAGCTTTTGAAGCTCCGTAAGATGGCGCTGCATTTTTATGCGCTGTTTTGGCTGTTGTAGAACTTACATTGACAATTTTCCCATAATTTCTGTCAATCATATAAGGTAAGACGGCTTTACAGAAATATAAAGTTCCATTCAAATTAACATCTAATACCTTTTTCCAATCATCCAAAGTCATTTCTAATGTTGAGCTGCGCATATTGATACCCGCATTATTTATTAAAATATCAACTTTTCCAAAACGCTCTACAGCAGCTCTTACAACCTCGGTTGCAACATTTGGATCTGCTACGTCCCCAGCTTTTACAATACATTCTCTACCTAAGTCCTCAACCTGTAAAGCTAATTCATTTAATAAAGTCTGATTCGTACCGTGTATAACTAATGAGGCACCATTTTTAGCTAAAGTTAAAGCGATAGCCTTTCCAATACCTCTACTAGCTCCTGTAATAATTGCAATCTTGTTTTCCAACAGCATACTTTATCCCTCCGAAGTATATGAAGCTATTAAGACTTTATGAATTCTTCTGAGACACATACATATTTAATAGCTTGTCTAAAATACGTAAAAGCGATATGAATTTTTCCATCAGCGCTTTGTTTAATAGAAGGATATGAGTATTCTCTATTTAATTTTTCTTTTGAGTTATTAGTCATTGCATAGCCATCCCCTATTTCAATATCCTTTTTATATGGCCATGTTTTCCCGCCATCTTCTGAAATCGCAACTGTCATCGGTGCTCTAGGCGCTCCCCAAAATGCTTGTCTGCCTTCATCATCTTTTTCAGGCGTATCTTGATTAGCAGACAGAATATCTGTATCCTCTTCATCTTCAATTTCATCATAAAGCGACAGCCTGCGCTCCGTACAATTATCGGCGTTCATATTGTTAAAAACTAGCGCTAAATGCCCGTTATTTAATTTTGTGAATTGAATAGAAGAATTGTTATTAGGTAACTGCGTTGGAATGGGCTCGCTCCACGTTTTCCCGTAATCAGTTGAACGGCTGCTATAAATATGATCAGCCCAGCGGCTGCGGAATAATGCTAAAAGCGTACCATCATCTAATTTTTCAATATTCATATGAACACACCCTAAGCTATTAGGCACTTCGTACTCTTCCCAAGATTCACCTTGATCTTTTGAGATTTTCACCGCGCTTATATCTTTATTTCCTGTCCACTTTTGTCCCGGAGGCGTAATACAATAGAAAACAGGTAAAAGCCAATCACCGTTATCTAATACAACAATAGGCTGTCGAATAAAAGTACCTGGCTGATCAAATAAAGTCTCAATAGGTCCCCACGAATAGCCTTCATCTTCCGAAATACGATATCTTACAATCGCTGTATCTTGATTACCGGATTTTTGTGCCGTGTACAATAACCATAATTTATTGTCTGGCGCACGAAATAAAATTGGGTTTTGCTCAGAACGAGCGGAATCGTCTGAAAGTTTTACAGCTTTACTCCATTCTTTTTGGCCTTTTTTAAGTCTTGATAGATAAATGTGAATGTCGGCTATTCCCTCTTGTGTGCCGCCAAACCAAGTGCATAACAGGTCACCATTGTCTAACACAAGTAAATTAGAAGCGTGATTTTGTATACAATCAGAAGGAATATATGCCTCTACATGTTCCAATCCGTCTGGACACATTTTTAATTTTCCATCTGCTACAATAGTCGTTGATTGATTACTCATTACATATCTCTCCTTTTAACGTATTAACGTAAACTAAGCTATTTTCTACTTTGCATCTATATATTCTACAGTATTAGATTCTGTATTTTCAGACTTTTTAGCTTTTCCACCGATAAATCGATCAATTATCATCACGACAAAGGGTGTAATAACAGCAACATACATATTGTCAATACCAAAAGGGTTTCCTAGCAAATACCATGCAGTTGTGAAAATACCAGACATTGCTAAGCCGATAGTTGCACCTCGGTTTGAACTAAAGAATGGAAGATAAAATCCCATTGCAGCTACCACAGCAATAGATGTTCTCAATGCACGAGTGAAAAAAGATAAAGTTAATAGTTCCGGAGCTAAAACTACACCAAGTAAAGGGATGATACCAACAACCACAGAAATAATTCGAGTCATCTTCATCTGTTTTTCAGCAGATGGTTTAGCTTTTGGAACATAAAAATCGTCAACAATTAATGTTGTTGTAGCTAAAGCCACGGTTGAAACCCCAACGAAAATGGATGCTACTAAGGACGTTGCTACAATTGCTGTTAATACTGGATTCATATGTTCTAAGAATACTGGAAACGCATAGATAGGATCGATATTTGGATACAAATATCGTGCACATACCCCAATCACTCCGATTGCCAATGCAAGCGGCAAGCATAATAGTGCTGCATATAAACTTGATTTTTTAGCTGCTTTTGCACTTTTTGACGACGTAATGGCTTGAATAATAAATTGTGTAGAGAAAATAGCCCCCATATTCCCGATAAGCCATGCAAAAATGGTCCCTCCACCAATCGTTCCATCCCATGTAAAGTAGCTTTTTGGCAGTTCGTGCACGATAGGCTTGAACCCACCGCAAAGGTACAATGCCACTCCTACTGTGATCAAGACACCCGCATATTTCACAAATGAGTGAAGAATGGTTACCCAAGCTACCCCTTTCATTCCCCCAAATGTAAAATAAAATGTACTGACAACGGCTGTAATAATAGCACATGTCATCAATGGTAAACCTAACAAAGAAGCAATGGCCGCAGAACCACTCAGGTAGTTTCCTAGATTCACAAGTAAAAGAGCAGCTATCATAATAATTGATACAACCGTTTTTGTAGATCTTCCAAATTTCTGCTCAATTATACCGGAAATAGTATATTTCCCAGTCCCATAAAATTTATTAACCAAAAAGAATGAAAAGAGAAAAAAAGCAATCGTTACCGTAATAAGTGACCAAGAAGCCGCAATACCACCAGTAAATGATGATTCAGCAGTCCCTACTGTTGATTTAGTGCCAATAAACTCTGACATTAATAAGATTCCAACTACAAGCGCAGGCAATGTTTTGGCTGCGTTATTAAATTCCGCGCTGGATTTACTTCTTAATCTCATTGTTAACCATGTTGTAAATAGAATATATACAACAATTACTGCTAAAACAAAAACCAGGCTTGAAGGATTTAATGCTTTCATTATAGATTTCCTCCTATAATAACAACAGAATTTTGATATATGTCGATAAAACTTTCAATATTTTAGGATTTATTTTTCTCAATGCCTCTACCATTTTTTCTGTTCTAAAAAGATTCATTGGTCAGTAGTCAAACGTTTTATGCAGATATTTATTAAGCGCTTTCATTTGTGTTCTGTGAAGAAGTAATAAAACATTACAAAATATAACTCACTGTCTTCAGAGTTCTTTGATTAAAATTCATATTATTACCACTACTATACTCATAGTAAAAGATATTCAAATTCCTCCGAAGACATTTTATAAAAAATTGATAACAACGCCACTTTTAAAACTTATTTAAAACCTTTTTAGGCGACAATTCTGCAGCGGACTGGAGAGCAGCTAACATACTTCTTTCATCAGCAATTCCTTTTCCTGCGATATCAAATGCTGTACCGTGATCGACAGAAGTGCGAATAACGCCGCCGTTTAAACCAACTGTAATGTTGACACCCTCTTCTAACCCTAGGACTTTAATAGGCACATGTCCCTGATCGTGGTAACAAGCGATGACAATATCGAAATCTCCGCGAACTGCACGGAAAAATAGCGTATCTGCAGGGTATGGACCTGTAACATTTATCCCTTCAGAAGCTGCAATTTGGATACCAGGAATTAGTTTTTCTTCCTCTTCCCCTTCTCCAAATAAACCGTTCTCTCCAGCGTGAGGGTTAATTCCGCAAACGGCAATTCGCGGGTTTTTATAACCTGCGCGACTCAATGTTTCATGAGCAAGTTTGATAACGGTGTATGTTCGTTCCGGTGTAATAGCATCTATTGCTTTTTTTAATCCTACATGAGTAGTAAGGTGGATGACTTTTAGCTTTGGTGAAGATAACATCATAGAATAATCCTTTGTATTCGTAAGCTCTGCTAAAATTTCAGTATGGCCAGGGTAAGTGTAGCCTCCTTTATGTAACGCTTCTTTATTTAAAGGTGCCGTACAAATGGCCTGTATCTCTTGCTTTTTTGCTAATTCAATCGCTTTTTTAATAAATTTAAACGCTGCGCTCCCAGCTAATGATGAGATTTCTCCAACTGGAAGATCTTCCGGCACTAAGTCCAAATGAAGACAATCAATTACGCCATGAGTAAATTCTCCTTGATTTACCTCGTTAACGCGATGGACAGTTAACGAGGTTTGTGTCATTTTGATCGCTCTTTCTACTATCTTAGCGTCTCCTACAACAATAGGACAACATGCTTCATAAACCGATGGATCTGCTAGTGCTTTTACAATAACTTCTGGACCTACTCCAGCTGCATCGCCCATTGTAATTCCGATAACAGGTTTCATCATATTCCTCCTTTAAAATTCACTTCCATTTTTATTGTACTGTTTAATTATTTGCTTAATCTTACAGAGGGTTCCCAAACATCTTTTTTCCCCTGCAGCTTCGATTTAGCTTTAAGCATAGCTACATCTGTACCAAAACTTCCTGCTTTCGTTACAGCAAAAATCTCTCTTTTATAATCTAACTTGCCAAGTGGTATACCAGGCTCCACTTCGTCAACCAAATGAAGTCTATGAACCTGTAATTGACTTAACACTTGTTGAGCCGTGTCTCCTCCTGTAAGAAAAAGATTAGTAATATTACATTGATTAATTAGATCTACAGCTACTTCTCCCATGGCCATTGAAATATAGTCACTTATTTCAATAGCGCTATAGCCTTGTTTTTTACCAATCTCTTGTGTTTCTTTTACTTCTTCTGAAGAGAATAAAGCAATACTTTTTCCTGTTTTCAGAAATGTTAAAGCCCTCTCTATTACCTGATCTATTTCTTTTTGTCTGGAAACACCGTCTAAAATGATTTTTGATGGGTTCATTTCTACACTAATGGTGTCAGAGTATAGTAATAGTTGGTTCAGCTGATTTCTTCCAACTTTACTTACGCTTCCAATAACAAATAGCACAGGTTGATCATTTCTTAGAAAACTGACTTTCTTTGTGGATGGCTGTAGTCCATAAGCTTGAGGTAAATAATTAATTAACCCGCTTGAACCAGACCATACAACAGAAAATTCCGTCTTTTTTATCGTTTCAACGAGACATTTAAGATCTGATTCATGAATTGAATCTACTGTGATGTATGAAATGTTTTGATTTTTGTATGCTTTAAGCTTTTTGAAGATAAATTCATATCCTGCATGAAGATCTTTGTACGAAAGATGGCCCACTTCCTTTTGCGCTTGGTTTTTAACCAGTCGGGCAATTAAAGAATCCTTTACGGGAGTTTTAGGATCGTTCGCTACTTCAGTTTCATCTAAACGTTTTTGATTCAGAAAATGTACGCCGTTAATTACTTGTCTTCCGGCGTTTGGAAAGGCTGGAGCGATAAAAACAAAATCAGGTTGAAATACGTCGTAAACAGCATTAATTTCTTGTCCGATATTGCCTCTCATTGTGGAGTCAATTTTTTTGTAAATAACATCAAATGTTTCACCTTGAATTCTTTCACAAACGTTTTTAACTCTTTCGTAAGCCTCTTTCCCTGAAACAGCGCGGCTATCCGTATTAAATATAAAAGCTTCTTTTTTACTTAAATTACTATTGTCGTCGGTTAAAACGACAGAAACATCTAACCCATAGCGAACTAATTGTCCTCCGCAATCACTTGCGCCTGTTAAATCATCAGAAATAACGGATATTTTCATAGAATGTCATCACCTTTTTAAACAAGTAATTTACGGTAAATTCCTTCCATATCTTTCAAACTTACTTCTTTAGGATTATTATTTAATAATCGCGTTACTTTTGAAGCGGAAAGAGCTAGCTCTGGAACATCTTCTTCCTTTACTCCATATTCTTTTAGATTTTGTGGGATTTCTAAAACGTTTGTCCACTCTACAATACGATTTACTACTTTTTGAGCTACTTCCGTCTTTGAAAAACCCTCTATTTTAATTCCCATAGGCTCGGCTACAAGGAACAACCGATCTTCAATGGCATCCATGTTAAACTCCATCACATGAGGTAAAAGCATCGAATTAGCTACACCGTGAGGAATTTTGAATTTTCCGCCCAGCGGATATGCTAATGCATGAACCGCAGCAGTACCTGCACTTGTTAAAGCCATTCCGCCATACATAGAACCTACAAGCATTTTTTCTCTCGCCTCGACCGAATTCCCATTTTGATAAGCTTCTATAATACTAGACGAGATGAGACGAATTGATTCTAATGCAACCATATCGCTTATTAAATTTGATTTATTTGAAATGAATGATTCTAATGAGTGAGTAAATGCATCCATCCCGGTTGCAGCTGTGATAGGTCTTGGCAGACTTAATGTTAGAACTGGATCGAGTACCACTAATTTAGGCAGTAAATACTTACTTACGATTCCAATCTTCAATTCTTCATCGGGCAGTGTAACAATCGCATTAGGCGTTACTTCCGAACCTGTTCCTGAAGTAGTTGGAATTAAGATAGTTGGTGTACCTGGGTTTTTAACTAAATCTGTACCTAATAGTTCACGGATAGATTGGTTATTTGTTTGTAAGACTGAAAGAATTTTTGTTGCATCAAGCACGCTTCCTCCACCAAATCCAATTAATACATCATACTGTTCTTTGCTAATGGCTTGAAAAACTTCTTCAATGTTTTCAACCGTTGGCTCTGGAAGAACATCAATATTCACATAGGCTGATACACCTTTGTCAGATAACTGATGAATAAGCTTCTCGACAAAACCTAACCTTTTCATCGATGGTTGAGTAATAATTAAGGCTGACTTGACTTCTGTACCTAATAGAGAAAGGTGTTCTCCTACTTTTTCAATTGAATTTTGTCCTGCGATAAGATGATTTGCTGTTTGAAATTGATAAAGCGTTTGCATCATTTTAACCTCTTTCCCTTATAGTTAGTTTATTTTAAAGTGCATTCTGTTTTTTATAGCCCGCAACCATTTCTTTTACCTTTTCAAGTCCCTCTCCTGATAGTTCAGAGACTGGCAGTTTAGGAGGGCCTACCGGAATTCCATATAGTTCTACAGCTTTTTTCAAAGCCGATGGAAGCGTACCGTATTGGAATGTGTCTCGAAGAGGCTGTAATTTTTTTTGAGCTTCTTCCGCTTCGTTATTAAATCCCTTTAACCAGCTGGTGTAAATAGATACGACAATATCAGGGACCATATTTGCAGTTGCTGCAACTGCTCCTACTCCTCCTGCTTCTAAGGTCTTTAGTATTAAAGAATCCGTTCCTGCAAACACGGAAAAGTTTTTGTCTTTTGTTACATGAATATAGTTTTTGATATTCTCGAAGCTACCGCTGCTATCTTTAATTCCTACTATATTAGGAACATCTGCTAGCTTGGCGACAGTATGGGGTTCTAAGCTCATTCCCGTTTTTGAAGGGATATTATATAAAAGAACTGGTAAAGATGTTTCTTCTGCTATTCGCTGAAAATGAACGATTACTTCTTCTTGAGTTGGTGTAACAAAGTAAGGAGTAATAACAGAAAGAGCATTTGCTCCAAGGTCTTCCATCTGCTTTGACAATTCAATAACTTCTTCTGTACTGTTCCCTCCCGTACCAATAATTACGGGGATTCTTCCTTTGACCTCATCAATGATCACTTGAGCAATTTTTAATTTCTCTTCTTTTGTGAAGAGATGAAATTCACCATTTGTTCCTAAAGCAAAAATGCCGTGGACACCTGATTCAATAAGATGACTAGTTAATTGACGCAGTACCGGTTCGTTTATTTTCTGCTCTTTTGTTAAAGGCGTTAATAACGCTGGAATAATTCCTTTTAACTCCATATTCCTTCCTCCCTACACTATCTATTTGCATTTAGTTAATTGTTTATTTTTGCAACATTTATATACAATTTACTTTTTTAAAACGTTTACAATTTGAATTATATACATAAATGTTTAATTAATCAACAGTTAAAGGTGATAAAATTTAATCTTTTCTAAATTGTTTAAAAATTCAACAGGAAAAACCACTTTATCTTTACTAACTTATAGATAAAGTGGTTTTAAATTCGACTCAATCGAATATATATAGGAAATTTCATTTTAGTTTCCGCCACAGAGTGGTTCGATTTATACCTAGCCTTTCAGCTGTCTTTGTTTGATTCATACCTTCTTCTAACCATATTCTTTTTATGATTTTTCGTTCGATTTCTTCTAACGTTCCGTTTAAATCAATTTCCTGATTGTCACTTGTAACGCGAATAGTACTTATTACTTTCTTTAGATCATGAAGCTCTAAAAAAGCCCCTTCAGCTAATAGTACACTCTCTTTAATAATCTGTTTTAGCTGCTTTATATTACCAGTCCATTCAAAATTCTTTAAGTTTTCGTTTGCATCGCTACGTATCCCTACGATTTGCTTGCCGAATTTTATATTGTATTCTCCGATAAAGAAAAGAGCTAAGCTTTCGATATCTTCTTTTCTTTCTGTTAATGAAGGAAGGTCCAAGGTTAAACTAGCTAATAAATAATACAACTCTTGATCAAAACGCTGTGTTTCAGTTAAGTATTTGATACTTTTACGCGATAAAGTTATAAAACGGCACGTAGTTGAATTCTTTTTCAAGTAACTTGTTAATTGTTTTTGAGTATCCAATTCTAAAAAATCTATATTGTTTAAAATAACGCTTCCATGTGGATTATGGGCTAATAAATTATCATAAGAACTCTTGTCTAGAAGGCGCGCCCACTGTGCTTTTGAGAGGACTTCACAATCTATAATAAGCAGTGGATATTCACGTCTTTCACTATTAACATGAATAAGCTTTGCTAGTCGTTCTTTTCCAGTTCCTTCTTCACCGCTAATCCATACAGGTTCTTCCGTATTAGCATAAATAGTTGCAGCTTTTAAAACACCTTGCATTCTCTCGTTTTTTGTGACGATAGTCGTAAGGTTACTTGCAGAGCTTGCTTCGTTTTGTAAAGACACAATTGAGATTCCATCTATACCTTGATTTTCATTGGACTTATATTGATTAATGCGAAACACAATCAATTTTGAATGTGAGGTTTCCAGAGGATATCCTTTTACTGTCCAAAAGTCATCATCCCTACTAAAGACTGTTTCAAAAGAACCTGTGTTACATACAGTCTTTACAGCCTCTTCTACATTGAGGTTTTGTTTAAAGCTGTCAGTAAAATTCTTATTAAAATAAGGATTAGAAAAAATAGCTTGAGACGTTGAATTGTATACAACAATTCCTTCCATTTCATTTTGAATAATATCATAAGACATCAAGTAGTTTTTTTTGAAAGACGAGAGAAATCCATATATTTTCTTTGCATTTTGAAAAGATTTTAAAACACTTTCTTTTCCAGAAGTCAGCAATATACCATTGAGTCCAAGCTTTTCAGCTATTTTTACCGTAATGGCATCTCCAATAATATTTGTATATCCATCTTGCTGTAATTGAACTAAAATAGGCTCGATTTCTTTCTCGCTTTTGACTTTGTATGCAGACATATTGATATCTAGTATTTCACAAATTGTAGAAGCTCCTTCTGAAATAGGAGAGAACCCAACAATTGCTTTTTTTCCTGGGTAACCTTTAGCAAGCGTCAGCACGCGAAGCATATCGTAACCAGAAACTTCAATTTCAACAACCGGGATAGTCAACTCTCTTTGGATGAGTTCCGCCGTTCCTCCTCGACTGATGATGATATCTATGCCATTATGTATTGCATCTTTGGCAAGAGTCAGGCCTTCTTCTAAATCACCTATCTCTACTTGCAACTCGAATTCTTCTTTTTCTCCTAGGGTAATCATTAGCTCTTTTAAACCGTTATAAGGAGCGATAGCCAGTACTTTCATTCAATCACCTTCTGTTGCATTTTTAAACACATCTATAATATACCAAAAAATTCTTTTGATGCAAAATGAATCAACTTACAAATGTTTTAAAAAAGCTTTATATCGATTAGATATAGGCAAGGCTTGAAAACACAGGTAAAGGTTACCTGCTAAAAGACCTCTTCTTTTATTAGTACAAACTTCTCTATATTGAAAATATACCCACTCATTTCACCGTTTTTTCACTTTAACATGATATCCTGTAGTATACTTTTGTTTCACGTGCTAATTCCCATAATTTTTTGCTATTTAAGGTTATTCATTTTTATTAGTGGGAAAGTTACATAAATACAACACGTTATAGGGGGGACTTTAACATGGATAAAAGAATTGAAACATTAAAAGAAAAACTGCCTGATAATCATAAGGAGGTTGCTGTTCTGACCTCTCATATTTTTGATGCGCTTGATAAATTAACAACTGAACATCGCAGATATGTTGATATTTCGGCAGCAGCCAAAATAAAGCCGAATCCGGATGAAGAGAAAGCTTTTTTTGATACCATTTATCAAGTGAAAACACTCATTATGTCAGAGCTTGAAAAAACCGTTGAGGATATCGAACATAAAGGTGATAAAAACTGGCATAAGAACTACAAAGATGGAATCGAGTGATAGGTAAATAAAATGTTTAAAAGCCTGTGTTTTTTGGAGCACAGGCTTTTTCCCATGAGATTCTCTACACTCTACTGGCTTGATTTGAAGAGCTCTTGGAATTCAATCATTGAAGATTTAATACCGTTACTTTTTCACGAGTCATGGATTCAATACTTTTACGAATGCCTTGAGCACCCATACCGGATCCCTTTATGCCGATAAAAGGAAAATGATCAGGACCGCGTTCCGTGCGTCCGTTGATTTGAACGGATCCTACTTCAATTTTATTTGCAATTGAGAAGGCTTTATTAATATCTTTTGTAAAAACGCTTGCTTGTAAGCCAAATTCTGATTCGTTTGCTATATCAACGGCTTCTTGATCAGAAGCGACGCGGATAATTGGTAACACAGGACCGAATGGTTCTTCCCATGCCACGCGCATAGTATCATTCACGTCATCTAAAAGCGTAGGATAGATAAGGTTTCCTTCACGCTTGTTTCCAGTCACAACTGTTGCACCTTTTCCTAGTGCATCTGCAATTAAAATCTGAATAAAGTCCGCTGCCTTGCTATCAATTAATGGAACGATCGTACATCCATCTTCAGGAGAACCCACTGATAGTTTATGTACTTCTTCTTTTAAAATATTTACGAGCTCGTTTGCCACTTTTTCATGCACAAGTACACGTTTAATAGCTGTACAGCGCTGACCGGAATAAGAAAATGCTCCGCTTATAATATGTTTTGCTGCTTCTTGTAAATCTGCGTCTTCACATACAATACCCGGGTCTTTTCCTCCAAGTTCTAATACAAGAGGAATCATGCCTGCCTTTTTAGCTAATTGAGTACCTGTATTTGTTCCCCCGGTAAATGAAATCATGTTAATGCCTTTATGTTCAACCAAATAATCCCCAATAACAGATCCGCGGCCCGTTACGACGTTTACAAGTCCTTGTGGAATACCTGCTTGATCAAGAGCTTCAATCATCTTAATACCGCTGATCGCTCCTTGCGTTGCGGGTTTGAAGATAACTGCATTTCCTGAAATAAGAGCAGGCGCAAGCTTAGCAGCAGACAAATTTACCGGATAGTTAAAAGGAGGAATCGCGAGTACCACGCCTAAAGGCACGCGTTCAACAATGGCAACTTTAGACTTAGAACCGCCAGGAAAACTATCTCCCTTCATGCTTTCTCCGTTCATATGAAGGGCTTCTTCAACTGTATAGCGAATGAAATCTGCTGTGCGCACTACTTCATTCCTTGCATCTTTTAAGCTTTTTCCAACTTCCTTCATAATAATTTCGGCAATTTCACTCTGCATTCTTACCAGCTCATCCGCCCAGTTGTATAAATACTTGGCACGTTCTTGGAGAGAAATTTCTGCCCACCCTTTCTGAGCTTTTTGCGCGGCATGTACTGCTTCATCGACCTCTTCTTTTGTGATAGCCTGCACTTTTCCAATCACGTCATGACGGTATGGAGAAACAATGTCAATTGTCTGCCCCGATTTGCTTTCTTTCCACTCACCGTTAAGATAAAAAGAATAAGTTGATACATTTAATACCGTTGTTGTCATAAAAAGTCCCCCTTAATAAAAGTGAAATTATTATCAAAATTTTCAGTCTTTTTTACCAATGAAAACTCTGTGAATATCTGAGCAAAAAGAATTCTAGGTGCATCCATTTCTATACCTTTTTATATCGCTTGTAACTTCCTTAAACTTGTTGTCTTTAAAACAGCAGCTTTTCTCTTTTCGACTCAAAATCAAAGCATCATATAATTAAATGAATATTTTGTATTTTTAATATATATAAATTTCTTTCATTCGTACAATACAAAAAAGTTATCTCAACGATTAATAATGTTAATGATTTATGTCCTCCATACGAAAAAAATTTATGGCTTCCTACTTTTTTAGGGAAAATGGGAGTTTTAAGCTCCCTTGATTATATTTATTTTGAGGGAGATATTGAGGAGATGTGCCCTACTCTTTTTGTTCTATGTGTTGAGAAAATAAAATAAGGGTATATAATAAATATAGGAAAATGAAGATAAAAGTAGAATATATATTCTAAAGGGAGGGATTTATTGTGATTGTTACTTTAGGTTTTGCGGCATCAATTATTGCTTTGTTTATGCTTTTTACTAATCGGACGTCCAATATCCCGGAAGAAATAATCCATGACACAACAAATGTTAATAAAGAAGAGCAGTATATGTATTATATATAAAGCGTCTTAACAGACGCTTTTTTGTTGTGCTTTTTACAAAGTCTATAGCGGTTAGAAACGGCCCTCACCTATCATTTATGTTTATTTGTCAGTGCCTGATAGCCATAAATAGTTAAGCAGAAACTAATAAACGAAAAAAAGATATGTTTTGGCTTAAAGTTGACTAACTTAAATAAGTCCAATCTTATGTTAACATGCCTAAATGTAATTGAATTATGCCTATATCCCAAAAACCGGATAAGCTCTATTGCTCTGTGAGTTATTTACAACCGGTGGAACAATCACAATTAAGACAGAGCATAGCTTCCAGCAAAACGTTTAAGAGCTAATTCTTTTTAAATGAAAATATCTGAATTCAAAATACGACAGACTTCGACACTATCTATTTGTTACTATATTTTTTAGGTTCTATTTTTAGATTGGAACCATTTTTACATAAATCATTCAACAATTTAAGCCTTTAAAATGACGTGGCAAGTGGAGGAAACTTAATGTGTTTCAAATGTAGACTACTGCTGATAAAGATAGAATTTATACGAAAAATGATGATGATGATTGCCCTAGAAGAAGGGTTTACAAGTAGTAATACGATTAAAATCAGTCAGGATCTCGATGTATTGTTAAATCGGTTTGAAGCTACTTGCTAAAAAATGCTGGTGGATAACAGAAAAAGGATCTTTCGATAAGATCCTTTTTTGCTGTTGGTAGACGATTATTTGTTTCAAAAAAATGAAAGGCTAACGTTATTTAGTAGCATATTGTGATCTCTCTTTCGTCCTCTATTTAATCATTGTGGGCTTCAAAAAAATCCCACATCATTTTTGAAGCATTAGGACCTTTTGAATCAGTATCCGATCCATTGTCATTTCCTCCTGACCATGCATGCCCCATATCCTCTACCATAATTTTTTTCATCCAGATTTTATTTTCTGTATCTACGTAGTCATACGTTATGTAACTATAATGATTTTCGTTTTCCCTTGAAGTATAAGAAGCTGCATTTTCATGTAGGTCGATACCGAAATTCTTATATGTATAAATCCACTGCTGAATGAATGTAGACGCATTAATTGGATTGACTGTTGTATCTGATTGACCATGAAACGTAATGATGGGAACAGGCCGTGCATAAGGCCCCATTTTTTTATAAGCTTCCTCACCGTCAAGCTCAGGATTTAAAGAGCCGTATAGCATGACTTCTCCAGCTGTGATGAGGTCTACGGCATACGCATTACTTCCTGCTGAATGAATGCCTACTGCTTTGAATACATCAGGATAAGCAATAGCCATCACATTTGCCATAAAGCCTCCAGCTGACATACCAGCAAGGTATATATTAGCAGGATCAACAGCATATTTAGCGGTTATGTGATCAATCATATCTTTTATTATGTCTGGCTCTCCATTACCGCGAAACTGGTTATACTCATAAAACCAATTCCAGCACCCGTTGGAATTAGCAAAGTAATTCATTTGAGGATAGAGAACAATAAAGCCTTTTTCTTCCGCTAGCTTATTCATCTCCGTACCTGTCGCAAAATCATCTGCATCTTGTTGGCATCCATGAAGCATAACGATTAATGGTACTTTACTTAACCCAGTATATGTACTTGGAACATACACCTTGTAGGTAAAATAATCATCATAATTATACTCTTTCCAAATAGGTTGAAAGAACACGCTCTGTAATTCTATTAAAAACGTAGAAGCAGTTAAAACTGGGTTCGTAAAAAAGGAATATAAAGTATTCATGAAGTTTACCCTCTCTCTATTTCTGATGTATATACTCTTTATTTCGTTATATCACAAAATAATCCTTTTATTGTGACGCTGATCTTTTATATGCCTCTACTTTTTTTCTTCATTCTTTAGTCGTACAAATTTATAAGGTAAGTTACGCTCTACGTCGGATAACAACTTTAATTAGTTTTATTAAACTTAATATCACGACTATCCAATCAGGAAAATTTTAAAGGGAGTTTTCACAATGCCTAAAGTAAAGCCTGGTTTTAAACCTTACTGGAATGAGATTATACGAGGACTTATTATCACCAAATAATGTACAAAATTCATAATGCAAAACTATAGAAAAAAGAATTCTATAGTAAGAACAGTCACTTAGTACGTTTAATACAAGTATACGCGCGGAATACTAGAAAAGGACTGGCTATAAAAGCCCGTCCTTTTTTATGTTATCAAACGATTATTTATTTAACCAAAATTAAAAACTGATATTATTTGGCGGTACATTGTCTCCTTTGTCCTCTTTCTTGAGCTCAGATTCTATGTATGAATCTTTAGAGGACTCTCCCATACGCCAATAAACAAGAAAGCTGATGGCAATACACCCTGCTACATAGAAAAAGAAAAGTGATTCATGGCCGATACTTTTCAGCCATAGGGCAATAAATTCTGCAGTACCTCCAAATATGGCAACTGTAAGTCCGTACGGTAACCCAACACCAAGAGCTCGAATTTCTGTTGGGAAAAGCTCAGCTTTTACAATAGCGTTAATCGATGTATAACCTGTTACAATGATAAGTCCAACTGTCATTAATAAAAAGGCCATGACTGGGTTATGTGCTTGTTTCATAAAAAGAAACAGCGGTACAGTCAGCAATGTTCCCAAAATACCAAAGCTCATTAACAGAGGTCTGCGTCCAATTTTATCCGATAGCATACCTGCTATTGGCTGGATGACAACAAATACAAGCAGCGCACAGAAGTTAATCCAGCTTACGACTCCTTTATCCAGCCCTACACTGTTTACCATAAATTTTTGCAAATATGTTGTATACGTATAAAAAGCGACCGTTCCTCCTAATGTTAAGCCAATAACGGTCAACACTGCTTTAGGATGCTTCATAAGTGCTTTAATAGTTCCGGCATTTTCACGGCTTTCAGAGTCCATTTTAGAAAATTGCTCTGACTCATCCATTGTACGGCGCAGCCATAAAACGCTTAGCGCTCCGATGGCTCCAATGACAAAGGGAATACGCCAGCCCCATGAAATCATATCTGCTTCACTAAGAACGTTTTGCAGAATAATTTGAACACCTAATGCCACCAGCTGGCCAGCAACAAGCGTCACATACTGAAAGCTAGAATAAAATCCTCTTCGCCCGCTGCTTGCCATTTCAGAAAGGTAAGTTGCAGACGTTCCGTATTCTCCTCCTAAGGAGATTCCTTGCAGCAAACGCGCTAATACTAGAATAATAGGAGATAATAATCCTATGGTGCCATAGTTAGGAGTACAGGCGATAATAAAGGAACCGCTCGCCATAATAGTAATAGATAAGGTAAGCGCAGCCCGACGACCATATCGATCCGCATAGCGTCCCATTAATAAACTACCGATTGGACGCATTAAGAAACCCACAGCAAAGATTGCCGCTGTGTTAAGCAGCTGACTTGTTGAATCACCTTCCGGGAAGAATTGCGATGAAAAATAGACGGCAAAAGCAGAGTAAACGTACCAATCGTACCATTCAATTAAATTCCCAACAGATCCTTTGAAAATATTACTTGTAACACGCCTGTTGTTTGCAGCTTCACTGGTATGAGCCATGATTGATCCCTCTTTTCTTTGAGTGTTTAATGTTGGTTCTCCTGTAACATGAAGTAGCAAGTAATTTACCAGCAAATTTTTTTAACAGCTAGACTGTATTGCTTTCTATAAAACCTGTTCAACCCATTACTTATATAATGAGAGCGCTTAAAAAAGGTTGGATCATTCATTTCAATATCATCTATAGATAATAAAATAAGCGGTTTTAAAAGCGGCTGCTGTCTATTACATATGTAGTGTTAATCCTCCCTTCTATTTATATATTGTACTATTGATTTATTAGAAAATATAATATTTTCTAATTATTTATACAAAAATTTTACAAAGTTTAGCTTTCTAATTTATATGACAAACAGAAAAAAAGCCATGTTCTTTAAGTGAGAACATGGTTAAGAAAATACTCTTTTCAACTCGTGAGTGTAAGCTGCTTACATTTACATAATATGTAGAATAAACATAACTTGTACTAAGCTCTAACCTAAATTTAAGGTAATTATCGAATTTTAATCTTATCCTCTATTATATATACAGTCATAGATGCTCTATAATTTTGTTGCATCGGCGACCTTAATTTGGCTCATTTAATTTTAAATTCACACAAAAAGCCTTCTATCCCGAGATATTTTTCACCTAAGCTTGTTGTTTGGAAACCAAACTATATAAAATAATGAATAAGAAGAAACACGGCTAGAACTGGAGTGGCAGCTAACATAAGGTTTATCGAATTTGTAATTCTCCACTTCTTGTCCGTTTTTGATTCCGTAGCCAGATTGGCTCTCATCCGATCGCCGCTTACAGCTGCTCCAGATATAATAATGGCTAGCCCTACTAGTATAATGAACACTGCCAAAAATACTGTTTCTGAATTTACGTTAGCTATTGTACATGCTACTAAAAGAATAAAAGATAAGACGAATCCACCAATAATGGATTTAATCATTTTGTTTTCCTCCTAATCCTTTTATAAAGTTCCTAAACATTAACTATATAATATCATTTTTTCTATATTTTTACTTTTATTTTCGTTATTTTAACAGGTGAAAAGACAGTAATTAAGGTAATTAAAAAAGCGAAACGCTCATGTCTGAGTACGTTTCGCTCAATGTAACTGCATTTCAACTATCTTTTGTGATGTCTGCTAAACCTATGCGAATTACTTTTGATAAGTCACTTAACGTTAACTGTATTTGGTGACCTACACGTCCACCTGAAAAGTAAATCGTTTCACAGTTTTCTGCTGTAGAGTCAATGAAGGTTTCGAACTGCTTTTTCATTCCGATAGGAGAACACCCTCCGTGAACATATCCTGTAAGAGGCAACAGTTCTTTTTGAGGAATCATTTCCAAAGACTTTTCACCAGCCGCTTTTGCCGCTTTCTTTAAATCAAGCTCCTTTTCAACCGGTATCATGAAGACATAATGTTCTTTTGATTTCCCTACGGTCACCAGTGTCTTAAAGACTTTAGCAAGGTCCTCTCCAAGCGAAGTAGCTACCTGTACCCCACTCAGCTTTTTAGTGTCATAAGAATAGTAGTTGTACTCAATTTTTTTCTGATCTAAAATTCGCATGACATTCGTTTTATCTGCTTTTTTACCCATAATTATCACCGATACTATCATAACACGTTTTGTTTTTATATCTCCATATATTAGGATAGGTAGGTTAGTAAGGATTATTCATATCTTTTATATAAAAATGAATCTAATACGCTGAATAATGACTTTTCACCACCCTTTAAATCTGCTATTTTCACACAAAAAAGCCACTAGAGGCACTAGTGACTTTTTCATTTCTATTTATTCAATTATGCTGCTGCATCAATACGTTTGTTTTCTCTATCGCCACAGCTTTTCACCTTAACTATAAAGATGACATTTTACTTTATGCTTGCTGTCAATCACTGTGTCTTCAGGTGTTTCTTTCATGCAGCGGTCAAATGCGAACGGGCATCTTTTATGAAACGCACAGCCTGAAGGTGGATTAAGAGGAGAAGGAATTTCACCTTTAACCTCAATTTTTTCGCGTTTTTCATGTTCGTGAATTGCCGGGACAGATGATAAAAGAAGTTTTGTGTAAGGATGACGAGGATTTGAAAAAATCTCTTCTGTTGGCCCTTCTTCTACTAATCTGCCTAAATACATCACGCCAACGCGGTCTGCAATATGTCTTACGACGCTTAAATCGTGGGAGATAAAGAGATACGAAAGCTTCATTTCTCTTTGCAAACTGCGCAGTAAGTTTAAGATTTGTGCTTGAATGGATACGTCCAGTGCTGAAACCGGCTCATCACAAATGATAAGCTTTGGGTTTAAAATCAATGAACGCGCAATGCCTATGCGCTGGCGCTGACCGCCTGAAAATTCGTGCGGATAGCGGTTGTAATCTTCTTCGTTAAATCCAAGCTTTTTTAATAACTCAATGACAAGCTGCTTTCGTTCGCTTTTTACGCCTACATTATGAATTGTTAATGTTTCTTGAATGGAAGCACCAATTTTTTTTCTTGGATTAAGAGAAGTATGCGGATCTTGGAAAATCATTTGTAAATCTTTACGAATCGTTCGTAAGCGTGATGCTTTAGATTCGAAAATACTTTCTCCATTGAACTGTGCTTCTCCGCCCGTTGGTTCTACTAATTTTAAAAGCGTGCGCCCCGCTGTACTTTTCCCGCAGCCAGATTCGCCTACTAATCCGTACGTTTCGCCTTCATAAATATCAAAAGATACATCTTGAACTGCTTTGATTTGGCCTTTCGCTTTCCCTAAGGCAGAACGAACCGGATAATATTTTTGCAGGTTGCGAACTTCAAGCAAGGGCTTCACACTTTGCTGCTTTGCTTCACTAGACATACGCAACCTCTCCCTCTTGAATTTTTTCATAGTGCCAGCATCGAACGCGATGTGTATCATCGGCATGCTCTAAAACAGGTACTTCTTTATGGCATTTTTCCGTTGCAAACGGGCATCTTGGTGCAAAACGACAGCCGTCTGGCACGTTTGAAAGCGGCGGCACCGTTCCGGGAATGGACGAAAGCTCTTGTGTTCTGTCGCCATCTAAGTGAGGAACCGACTTAATTAAGCCCATTGTATAAGGATGAAGCGGCTTTGAAAACAGCGTTTTAACGTCCGTTTCTTCCATCACTTGTCCTAAATACATTACGACTACTTTTGTACAAATATTAGCGACAACGCCTAAATCATGAGTGATGAAAAGCACTCCCATGTTGAGCTTTTCTTTTAAATCCATCATGAGGTCAAGAATTTGCGCTTGAATGGTTACGTCTAAAGCTGTTGTTGGCTCATCGGCAATAAGAAGCTTCGGCTCACAGGCTAAAGCCATCGCAATCATAATGCGCTGCCTCATTCCACCTGAAATTTCATGCGGATACTCTTTTGCTCGCTGTTCTGGAGACGGAATGCCTGTTAGTCTCAAAAGCTCTACGACTTTCTTTTGCGCTTCTTTTTTGGAGACTTTCTGATGCAGACGAATCACTTCAACAATTTGTTTTCCAATGGGCATAACGGGATTTAATGACGACATTGGATCTTGGAAAATCATTGAGATTTCGTTTCCTCTTAGCTTTTGAATTTGCTTTGAAGACATCTCTAATAAGTTTTTTCCTTCAAACAAAATCTTGCCATCGTAGCTTGTTAGGTCTTCATCTAATAGCTGAAGAATAGATTCGGACGTTACGCTTTTTCCAGATCCTGATTCACCGACAATCCCTAATACTTCTCCTTTATTTAATTGAAGAGATACATTGTCAACAGCCGTTACTTCTCCGCTATACGTTGTAAAAGTTACTTGTAAGTCTTCTAATTTTAAAAGGGCGTTACTCAACGTTTTTTCCTCCTTTTCTTCAGCATTACGTTTTTCGGATTTAACCAATCGCGCAGACCGTCACCAAATAAATTAAGGCCAAGTACAATTAAAATGATGAATACACCCGGAAACACGGTCATCCACCATGCGTTGTAAATCGCAAGCTTTCCGTCATACAGCATATTTCCTAAGCTCGGTGTCGGCGCAGGAATCCCTGCTCCTAAAAAGCTTAGCGAAGCCTCAGTTAAAATCGTTACGGCAAACACGTATGTTACTTGAACGATTAAAGGCGATAAGACGTTTGGCGCCATATGAAAACAAATGATTCGAAGTGAGCTTGCTCCTTGAGCTTTTAGCGCTTCAATAAACGTTTTTTCTTTTACAACAAGCGCAGCTGAACGAACAATTCTCGCAATCGAAGGGATAAATACAAGGCTCAGTGCGATAATAACGTTGCTTGTTTTAGGTCCTAAAGCAGACATAATGGCAATTGCTAGCAAAATAGATGGAAAAGCAAACAAGCCGTCACAAATTCTCATTAAAATATAATCAAGAATTTTATAATAAGAAGATAAAAGTCCAACGATTAAACCAAGTACAGTAGCAACAATCGTTACTGCGGCTCCAATCATTAATGATATTCTGACGCCGTACATTGTCCGGCTAAATACATCTCGTCCAAAGTTATCCGTTCCAAACCAGTGCGTGCTTGACGGCGGTGCTAATCGATTTGCAGGGTCGATTTGTAAGCTGCCAAAAGGAGAAATGAGCGGAGCAAAAACAGCAATCAAAATAGATAATAAAATAAGTATCGCTCCTCTTACTAGCAAACGATTTGAGAAAAAGCGCGCTACCGCTGGGTTTCTTTTTTTCTTTGCAGTTACTGAAATGGTCTCTGTATTTTGTTGTGCGTTCACATTCATCACCCTCCTTTAATCATGATAAGAATTGCGTACACGCGGATCGATCACGGCATACAGCAAATCAACAACTAAATTGATGACCACATAAGCAACCGTAATTAAAAGTACGGCTCCTTGAATAAGCGCGTAATCCCGGCGTTCAATTGATGAAACAATCAGCTGACCTAGCCCTGGAATGTTAAATAATGATTCTGTTACCGCCGCTCCGGTCACAAGTCCCGCAAACGATTCTCCAATAACTGTTAAAATTGGTAAAAAACTCACGCGCAGCGTATGCTTGAGCATAATTGTACGTTCATTTAATCCTTTTGCTTTTGCCGTTTTAACAAAGTTCTCAGAAATGGTATCGAGTAAAGATGAACGCGTCATACGCGTAATTAATGCAGCTTGAATCGCTCCAAGCGTAATCGTTGGTAAAACTAAGTACTTTAAATACTCAAATAATCCAGCATTTAACGGAACGTATCCTGAAACAGGAAAAATTCGAAGCTGTACCGCAAAAAGCAAAATAAGGAATGAACCGAGAAGAAAGCTAGGAATGGAAATACCTAAAAGGCTGGCTCCCATAATGCTTTCATCACGAATCGTTCCTTTATGTTTAGCTGCATATATACCAAATAGTAAAGCAAATGCCACACCAAAAATTTGCGCGAGTATAGCTAGAGAAACCGTAGGACCTACATTATCCCAAATTGCCCCGAGCACAGGTTTATTTAAAAAGTAAGAATAGCCAAAATCTCCGTGAAAAATGTTAGATAGCCAGATAAAGTATTGATTAATAACAGGCTCATCCAATCCCATTTCTTTGCTCAGCGCTGCAATTTGTTCCGGACTTGCGCCTTGTCCTAAAATGATTGCTGCGGGACTCCCAGGCGTTAAGCGCGTAATTAAGAAGACAACAATAGATACAATGAATAAAACAGGAATTAGTGCAAAAAGTCTCTTAAGTGTATAAGCTCCCATCGTAAACTCCTTTCTAAAACAGAGAGCCATAAGCTCTCTGTTTATTAGGTTAATAAGATATTATTTTGTTAAACTCATATTGTAGAAAATTGGACCTAAATTATACTCATAGCCGTTTGCGTTGTTAGAAACGGCATTGATGTTCACTTTATGACCAATAAGCGTAAACGGCAGCTCGTCCCATACGTATTGTTGAATCGCATCAATGTCACCGCGAGCTTCTTTAACAGAAGGAGCAGCTTTAATTTTGTTTAAGTAGTCCATTGATTTTTCAACTGATGTACCTTTTGTAGTCCAGAATCCTTGGAAGATGGTAGAACGAGCGTTCCAGTCAACAGGATAGATGTCCCATTGGCTTGTATCACTCATTTTATCGCTGAACGTCGCCCAGTCGTATACTTCGAGTTTTACATTCATACCGATGTCTTTTAATTCTTGTTGAACCACAACAGCTGTATTGTATTGATCTTGGTAATCACGAGACGCCATTAAGCGAATTTCTTCTCCGTTATAACCAGATTTCTTTAAATATTCTTTTGCCTTTTTCTTATCATGCTGGTTGTATTCTTCTTTTCCAGCTGTACTGTAGTAATTTGGATACTCTTTGTTCACAATGGATGAAGAAAGCTTGTAATAATCTGAGCTTCCGTAAGAACTGTCTAAGATATCCTTTGAGTTAAGAGCTGCGTTAACTGCTTTTCGTGCATTGATGTCTTTAAAGACGCCTTTATCTGCGTTGTAGAAAAGTCCCATAAATCCGCCTGGTGATGTTTCTACTTTTGCATTTTGGCTGCCTTCAACTTGTTTGGCATTATCACTTGATACAGATAGCACAACGTCAAATTGTCCGGTTGTAATACCAGAAATCCTAGTTGACTCATCGCTTACGAAACTAATCTTAATTTCATCGACGTGAGGAGTTTTCTTAACTTCGCGGCCTTTCGAAGAATAATCTTTAAATTTCTCTAATAAAAGATATTGATTTTTCTTCCATTCTTTTACTTTATATGGACCTGTTCCTATGTAGTCTTTGATCCCTTCATCAGATGCATTGTCAACGACTTCTTTTGGTAAAATAGCTGCTGCAGGGATTGGATCAGCTAATAAAGAAAGCGTGTTAACATTTGGTGATGGTAAATGAAGTTCTACCGTATAATCACCGGTTTTGGTCATTTCAGCACCAGAGAAGTTTGTTTTTCCAAGGGATGATAGCTTAATCCAGCGGTTAATAGAAGCGACAACGTCATCTGCAGTCATTTCTTTACCATTATGGAATTTAACCCCTTTTCTTAATTGGAACGTGTATGTTTTTTTATCATCGCTAATATCTACTTTAGACGCTAAGTCAGGCTTAGGATTTCCTTTATCGTCTAAAATCATTAGTCCTTCGTAGATACTGCGCGTTGCGTCTTTCACATCTGAGTCCCCAGTAATTTGAGCATCTAGCGTTGCTGGCTCACTTTGAGACGCGACGTTTAGCGTTCCGCCTTCTTTTCCTTCTTTTTCACTTGAAGAATTTTTGCTTGCGTTACCACTGCACCCTGCTACCATGAGGACAATGGTTAAAAGAGAGATGAAAAGTAAATAAGTCCTTTTCACTAAAATCACTCCTATTTCCTTGTATAAAATTTTAATCCGACTATAATAAGAAGAATAGTAGGAATGTGAACAATTGTAGCACTACCTTCTACCTTTGGCAATTAGTATTTTTGACACACAGAGGCTATTATACCATTTTCTATTAAATAAATATGGTATATATGTATAATAGTTGAATAAAAGAACCATTTATTTCTTATAGAGCAAGCGGTTGAGAACACTTTATCAGCGCATTACAAAAGAAAAAACATTTCAAGAAATGGTAATTTAACAAAAAAGGAGAAAACAACAGTGGGATTTTTAATTGGTATATCAGGAAGCATTATTGTGGATCAAGGAGGACGCTTTCCAGGCTATAAGCGAGCGTATGTGAATAACGACTATATCGAATCAACAGCGCTCAGCGGCGGAGTTCCTTTCATCTTGCCAGTGCTAAAAGACGAAGAAATGATTAAAGCGCAGGCAGAAAGTATAGACGGGTTGATTTTATCAGGTGGACAAGACGTTAATCCCCTTTTATACGGAGAAGAACCGACAACCAAAACAGGTTCCCCTTTTTTAGCACGAGATCAGTCTGAACAGCTATTGTTAAAGCATGTGATCGATCAAGGAAAGCCCGTGTTAGCGATTTGCCGCGGCTTACAAATTTTAAACGTTGCTTACGGCGGCACTCTTTATCAAGATATGTCAGACATTAAAGAGTCATTTATCAAACATGATCAATACAACAATACAAGCGACCCTTCTCATTCCATCATGATTAAAGACGGAACACGCCTGCATGACCTTTACGGTAATCAAGCTCTTATTAATTCATTCCACCACCAAGCTATTAAAGACGTAGCGCCAGGTTTTGAAGTTTCCGCATGGGCAAAAGATGGAGTCATTGAAGCCATTGAAAAACAAGGAGAGCAATTTGTAGTCGGCGTCCAGTGGCATCCAGAAATGATGGCAAAAGAACATACTTCAATGCTAAACTTGTTCAAACTGTTTATGGAGCATGTGCAGCAGTCGGCTGTAAAGAAAGTCAGCATTTGATGTTCTACTGGTTCACCAATATGAAAAAGGCAGGCCGTTATAACGGCCTGCCTTTTTGTATTGACTGAAGATACGTATAGGAATCTAGACAAATTTTCATCTATTAATTAGGTAAAAAGAAGAAAAACAGCGCAAGCATCTTTAGCTTTTACAATAGTTCAATATACCCTTCTGTTCCATGTACGCGAATTCGCTGTCCGTCTTTTATCAGCCGAGTAGCATTCTCTACTCCAACAACCGCTGGCAATCCGTATTCACGTGCAATGACTGCCCCATGAGTCATCAGTCCGCCAACTTCCGTAACAAGCCCCTTTATCCCTACAAATAACGGGGTCCAGCTAGGGTCAGTAAAGGAAGTGACTAATATATCTCCCTCTGATAGATTAGCATTTTCCATATTTAAAATGACGCGTGCTCGCCCTTCTATCACCCCTGCCGAAACCGGTAAACCTACAATTGCCTGGGACGGGAGGTTTTCTCGTTTGTACGCACCGGTAATAATTTCACCTTGAGACGTGATCACACGCGGAGGTATTAGCTTTTCATATAATTTGTACTCTTCTTTTCGCTTGCTGATGATTTGATGATCAAGCTTATATGTGCGCACGACTTCTTGAAGTTCTTCAAACGTCAAATAGTATATATCTTCTGATTCATAAATAACGCCGGCTTTTACGAGCTGAGCGGCTTCTTTCAAAAGAGCCTGTTTATAAACAAAATAACGGTTAATCATGCCGTATTTGGGATATTCACGATAACCGATAAAATTTCGGAGGAGATCAATTCTTTCTTTTGTTTCTTTTGCTTTTTGTTCACCATCCGGCAATTGCTTTAATCGATTTAATAACTCTTGCTCTTTTTTCAAGGCTTCCTGCAGACCTTTTTTAAATTTTTGTTTGCTAGCGTTAGCCTCAAAGTTTTTAATATTACCAAGAATCACAGGAATAAGTGCAGCCGGTTTTTCGCTCCAGCGAGTTTTCGTAATATCGATTTCGCCGGGACATCGCATTCCGTATTTGCTGAGATAATTATAGATAGCGTCTTGAGTTTTCTCTCCGCCTTCGAACTTAACTAGTTTCTCCAAAAAATTATCATCTTTTCCATGTTTTAAATAATGAATCACTTCTGGATAAGGACGAATCACATCTGCGACATCCAATAGTGCCAGACCCATTTCTGAAGTAATATTGTTTGGTACGGATTGAGAAAGCACGTCTGCTGCGTTTTTTTCACCTAGCCACATCTCCATTTTTTCATTGATCCATGATGAAGCATCCATAGCGGTCATAAACACAGCTGTACTTTGTGGATCAAATAAAATCTTCTTTAATGTCCCGATATCTTCTGAAATAAAATCGACTAATTCCGAACCAGATTTCGTTTGGATGGTTTGCTTTAGCTCTTCTATTGATGCTTGATTTTTCTTGATCAAGTCAGAAACGATTGTCGAGTCGTTTTCGATTTGTGCCTTAGGCTTCGTAGGCGGCACGCTTTTTTTGCTTTTACCAGAACTTTGATCATTTGGTAAAGGTTTTATAAAGTCTCCTCGCTCCATTATGCTTGTAAGTGCGTCTTTCATGAGCGGATCATGTTGTCCCATGGCACCTAACATCATTTTTCTGCTGTCAGGTGAAGCCAGCATAGGGGTGACATCAACAAACAGCCTTCCACCGGCTGTACGCATCGGTGCATTAGTCGTTAACAGAAAAAAAGACAATCCCAGTGGTTTCATGGCATCGGTCATCATTTGCTGATGTCCAACAGATACATAAACGCGATTTTCCTGATCATGTGCTTCAGGAATTGGATATAAAGTAGTGATTGGACGACTTTGGACAATATAAAATGTATCATCAGCCAAGCACCATTCAATATCTTGAGGACAACCAAAGTAAGCTTCAAGCTGTCTTCCAACGCGTGCTAGATGTAAAATTTGAGGTTCAGTGAGCGCTTGCGTTTTTTGCAGATCAGAAGGAACTTCCTTGGTTTCTGTTCCGCCTTCTTTTAATCCGTAGATAGCTAACTTTTTAGCTGCTATTTTTCTATCGACGATTTTTCCTTCTTGTACTTTATAGCAATCGGCAGAGACTAAACCAGACACCAGCGCTTCTCCAAGTCCGAATCCTGCATCAATGGATAGCAGCTTTCGGTTAGAGGTAACGGGGTCAGCGGTAAATAAAATACCTGAAGCCTGCGGGAAAACCATTCGTTGAACAATAACAGATACGTGCACTTGACTATGGTCAAATCCATTTTTAATCCGGTAGGTTACCGCGCGATTTGTAAACAGGGACGCCCAGCATTTGCGTATATGCTCAAGGATTGCTTCTTTGTCTCTGATGTTTAAATAGGTGTCATGCTGACCAGCAAAAGAAGCATGTGGCAAATCTTCAGCAGTCGCACTTGAACGAACGGCATAAGCATGCTCTTCCTCGAACTGAGAGAGAGAATGAATAACTGCTTTTACAACGTCAGAAGGAATTTTTATTTCCAGAATGATTTGGCGAATTTTTTTGCTGATTTCACTAATTTGATCTCGATCATCTGCTTTTAGCATCGTCAGCTGATTCAGTAACGCTTGAAACGTTTCATTTTGTTCAAGAGCTTTTTGATACCCGGCCGCTGTCACACAAAACCCTTCCGGTACTTGTATTCCTTGAATTTTTGATAACGCCCCTAAATTTAAGCCTTTTCCTCCAACAAGTGAAAGCTGTGTATCTTTTATTTCTTGAAAGCTAAGAACTAAAGAGTTCATTCAACATCTCTCCTAACCGGTAATGTTTTATTGATTTTACCAGCAGTAAATGAGAATAAACAGTCTATATCGACGTTTTTTTATATGGTATAATTAAAGTAGGAAGAGAAATACATACCTTTTTGTTTGCGGTTACATATTTAAAAGTTGTATAACTAACTTATCTAATTGATTCGTATCCTTTTTAAAGCAGGTAAGTACACGTTTGAAGGATTTGTTGATCTTCCTCATTTAACACTTTCTTTTTAGAGGATAAAATTTCAGCAGCTCTCCTCATTTTAACCCTTCTTTCATTTGGTCACCTGAAGAGTCTAGCTCATTAGATGATTAACTCTCTTTTTTTGAACTATTCCGAAACCACAGTATTACGAATGTATCTCTTCGCTCGCTTTCGAGCAAGTGTATAAATAATCACCTGCAGCACAAGCGCTGCAAGGCTTATGAGTACTACTTGTTCGACAGAATTAAAGGGCGAAAAATATTTCTCCCATTTAGAATCAGGAAGCCTTAATGCGTTATAAAAATATGAAGTACTAAAAGAAATTATATTTCCTAAAATAAGTGATAAATCCGCTCTAATAAGCCCACTTAGATAAGACAGTGCTAGTGTAACTATGGCCATGATTATATAGTTTACCTTTGAATCATCTTCAAAATCCTTTCGCATAGATAAATAAACATATGGAATGCAGTAAATGGTAAAAATCATAAAAGGAAGTAGTCTTCTCATATAGTAATCTCTCCAATATTTAGGATTCGACATAGTTCTCTATTATTATAAATTATCAAAGATGATTTTTTCCAGTTTTTTGTACATAGAGAGTATAGAAGTATCTATATATAATGATCGTTTTTAGAATTGCTCCTTAAGGCAAAGTAAAAAAGCACTCACAGGAGTGCTTTTTTACAGCATATTTATTTAAACAGTACGTGTGTTTCAATCGAATACTTTTCATTTACTGGTAAATATTACTTCTTTATTTTTCTCCTAAAATGGTTACAGGGCTAAATACCTCGTAATGAATACGTTCGTTTGGTATATCCCATCTATGTAGTGCTTTAAGAATAGCTTCCATAAACGGAATCGATCCGCAGAAATAAAAGACAGCTTCTTTTGAAGGAACAACGGATTGTAACAATTCTAAATCAATATAACCCTCTTTATCAAAATCAGTACCAAGGTGATCCCCTTCATTAGGCGAACTATAACAGATGAAGGAGGTAACATTTTCGCTATTTCTATTTAGTTGAGCCACATGTTCTTTAAAAGCATGCGTTTTCCCATTAATACTTGCATGAAGAAAGGTAACCTTACGTGTAGGTTGTTTTTCTACAATGGTATTCAGCATACTAAGCAAAGGTGTAATACCTATACCTCCACTAATTAGCACAACGGGAAGTTCACTGTGATCAAGTACAAAATCTCCAGCGGGAGCTGAGAACTTAAGAATATCTCCTGTCTGAACTTGTTTATGTAAATAGTTTGACACGATTCCTGCTGGCGCACCGTCATGTGCATCTTCTCGTTTTACACTAATTCGGTAATAATCCTTTCCAGGGGCTTCAGAAAGACTATAGTGGCGAATATGCGTGTATTTCTCTCCCGGAACATTTGCTGCTAATGTAAGGTATTGTCCTGCTTTATAAGAGGCAATTTCTTTCTCATTTTTAGCTTTTAAATAAAAAGATGTTACATTATCACTTTCTTCTACTTTCTTATCTATATAAAAGCTTTGATATCCTTCCCAACCTCCAGGTTGACTCTCTGTCTCTTCGTAAAGAGCTTCTTCTAGCTCAATAAAAGCATTGGCAATATATCCGTACGCTTTTCCCCATGCTTCAATAATCTCATCTGAAGCTGTATCTCCTAAAACATCCTTTACTGCTTGAAGTAAAGTTTCACCAACGACTGGATATTGTTCTGCCTTTACCCCCTATCGCACGATGTTTTTGTGAAATTCGTTCAATTACAGGTTTAATGGCTTCTAAGTTTGTAATATGTTCCCCAGCAGCATACACGGCATAGCCTAATGCTTCCTGTTGAATTCCTCTTTTTTGATTTGTTTGATTGAACATATTATACAAATCCGGCGCTTTTTCAAATAACAATTCATAAAATCTCTTTCCTATTTGTTTACTATGTTCTTTTAAAACTGGCACTGTTGATTGGACAATTTCAATCGTTTTAGAATCAAGCATATAACATCCACCTTTTAAGAATTTTTCATATGTATTAATCTTTTTTAATACTACAATTTAATATGGATAAATTTGGATTATCCTATACGGGAATGAAAATACTAACTCTAGTTAACGTAATGAATAGGTTCTTTAAGAAACAAAAGAACAATCTCCCCTTTTTGTACATCATATTTTCTGTGGTTAAACAAACTAATAAAAATTTGTTGAATTAGAATTAAATTAGAAAGGTGAATGTCTCTATGACCAACACTTTAAGATATACCTCATTTATACATTATTGGCATGCTTTTGATCATTGTAGCCATATACTATTCAATTGTTAGCAGTATTCAACGATAAAAGAACGCAAAGGATATGAATGCCTTTGCGCCTTCGTATATCGGCAATACAGAAATCGATTCCTACCATCAGTCCCTTCCTTCCTCTACATTCTTTCTAAGTTTAATAGGTACTAAAAAAGAGGACAGTTAGGTATATACTAAACTACTATCTGTCCTCTTCTAGCCGTACTTTTATCAAAATCTTTTAACGAAGCAATAATTAAGTAACATCTTCTACAAACTCTTCTAGAGAAGCATACATTTCTAAAGCGTCCCATTCCCCGATGCCGTGTTCAGCTGTAAAAACTGGATAATCGTCATTCGCTATATCAATAAAAAGCGGGTCACCACCAATTTCTTCATCATACCCTATAACAAACCAGTTTTCTTGCCAATCTCCTTCTTGATTTCCTATAAGAGAATTGGCTTCTAAATCTTCTCTGTAGCCTAATTGTCCATCAAGAAACTCGCTTTTTAGGTAGATATAATAAGGAGTAGAAAGAGTTTCTCCCACTCCATCTTCAAATTCTACTTTCACCGACGTACCTGGAAGTGCTTTGAGAATTTTATAGATTTTCTCTATATCAGGTTTTATCATTTACTTCTCCCCTTTAATGATCTGTATGATTTATCGTGGCTATTACCCATTCTTCTAAGCTGTACGCTATTACTTCACGCTGTTCCCAATCGTGCCAAAAGGTGATAATTTGGCCACTTCTCCCTTCTTTATCAGGATCCAAGTCTATACAAATATCATCTCCTCCCCCATTTGTGGCAATCGAAATCCAACGTGGGTTCCACCAAAATTCTCTTTTTACTGGTCCAATAGGTTCAATTTCTGGAAAATCTTCAAATTCTCCTCCGTCTAAAAGTTCTTTTAATGTTTGCCACGTATACAGAATCTCCTCTAAAGGTAGTAGTGTATAATTATCGATAGCTGCTATATATTCATCACGCTGTCCATTATGTATCATTAACCAGTCTTTAAGGTTTTTGGGGAATGTTAGTCCCATCTTTTGTTCAACCTCTGCAATTTCTAATTCAGAAGCTGCTTCATTAAGCGTTCCTGCTGCTTCTGGTCGATTTATTTTTAACCACTGCTCAAACTCAGTCCAAACCTGCTTCATATTAGGAGCCTCCTTATATAACATCTTTAAATGAATCTATGAAAAATGATTAAATACTTTTTAAGCTTATACTAATTATGTATGGAAATCCTATGTAAATAAACTGTTTTATTATTTTCTACTACACGAAACGAACATCAATTAGCTCGCTTAACCTCATTTTTTCCGTTTGCTTACATCCTTCATCTATAAATACAAATAAACCTCCAAGGGAATCTACAAATTGAATAACTCCTGTTTCCGTTATACATTGCCCGTGCTTGTAATACGTAAGGTATACTTTTTTATGTGTATGGAGCGCTTCGATCAAGGTAAAATTAATTTGTTCCATTTGATCTTCTGTTAAAAAAGGTTGAGGTATTTCTGACTGCTTTTTTATAACTTCTTGTAATCCTCTGTTTTGCATATCATCTTCCTCCTTTATGCTTCATGACCTCCTAAAAGGGCGTTTCGATAACGAGCTGTTGAATGCTTGAGATGGCTTGAAGCTCGCAAAACGCTATTCTTCCCATAACGCATCTGTATTTCATCAATTGTTTTAGCAAGTGCATAGGCTCTTTCCCGCTGGTCAATATCTTCAAATAAACTCATTTGCTCTTCTTCTTGAATACTGGTGTTCGATAAAGAAATTCCAATCGATCGAATGGGCATTCCGCTATCAAACGTGTGTAGTATGGTTAAACAATAAGGAAAGATATCTTGACTTAGGTTCGAAGCCCGCCCCATTTTCTTTTGTCTTGAGAAGCCGCCACCTGTTTGTTTGCTGTAGCCAATGGATAAATGAATAGTTTGTGCCATGACTTGATGCATACGTAAACGAAAGCACACATCGTCTAAAAGCTCTAATAGCAGCAATTCCACTTCTTTTCGATTTATATAGTCTCGAAACAGAATTTGACTCTTCCCGAATGATCGAGAGCTCGGAATATACACGTCAGAAATGCGGCTAAAATCAATCCCATTTGCATGTTGGTGGATTTCTTTTCCCAAGACACCAAATTCTTTACGTAACATCTCTACAGAAGAAAGAGCGAGTTCTTTGATGGAGTGAATGCCCAAACGATTTAAGCGTCTTTCCGTAGCGTATGAGATTCCCCAGAAATCTTTCATTGGGTGAATCGACCATAATTTAAAAGGAATATCTTCGTATCGCCAATAAGCTACCCCTGTTAGGCTATTCTTGGCCTCATGATCTAAGCTCACCTTAGCCAGCAAGAGATTCGGACCGATTCCTGCGGTGGCTGTAAGCCGTGTTTTACGATAAATCTCGTTGATGATTTTACGGGCTAATTCTTCTGGTGTACGAGCGAATAAATGTAAAGAAGCTGTCGCATCAATAAACAACTCATCAACGCTATATGCATGGAAATCTTCAGGAGCGACATACTGTAACACTAAACTAGAAATATAGTTCGAGGCCTTGACATACCTTTCCATGGATGGGTTTACGACATGGATATCTTTCCTTCTAGGAATGTCGAAAAGACGGCTGCCTGTTTTGATCCCTTCTTTCTTTAATAAGGGTGTGGCAGCTAACACAACTGATCCCGACCGCTTTGTATCTCCTACAACTGCCAACTTTGTTTTTAATGGATCTAGCCTACGTATCACGCATGAAACAGAAGCAAAGAATGCTTTCATATCAATACAAATAATGACTCTGTTGGGTAGATATTCATAATCCATTGAAATAACTCCTCAAATAAAGAACGTTTGTTCTCTATTATATACGAACAAACGTTCTTTATTCAATAAAAACTCTAAATTTTTCCCGATTATTGTTACTATAATAAGAGAAAAGAGCATCACATATAAACGGGAAGAACGGAGGGGTGACCTATGAATAGAAAAATGCCTAATTATATTATCTTTTTATCATGGTTTTGTTTTTAGTTCTTTTATGGATTATCTTCTCATTTTTTAAAGGTGAAAATGGACAGTGGTGGTCTATGTATCGTTTAAATATAAAAAATATGGTCCTTGGGCTTTAGAGGTTTCTTACATAAAAATTAGTTTTGCTGCTTTTATCTCTTTATTAATAGCTTATATGATAAGTTTTGGCTTCAAAAAGAAAAGATAAAAAGACCTTAATTAATTTGTTAATAAGGTCTTTTCAGTATATATAAAATTTATGACATATTTTAAAAAAGAAAAAATGATCATTATTACTTATCCTCTGACTGCTTGAATGGAGTACTATAAGATAATCATTCAAAGGAAACAGAAACGTTTGTGATTCTAGACAGTGATTTTACATTAGAAAAGTACTTTGTCTAGAGATAAGCTGTTGATTGTCAAATTACTAGTTCAGGAGATAAGAGTAAGCGTTCTTTATAAGACTTAGAATGCTCCATTTCTTGAAGCAATAAATCAACTACTTTTTCCTTTCAGGTGTTTAGCTAATATTAAAAAGTTTTATAAGTTTCGTAGTACTATATTTCCAAACTTCCTTGCATATCATTCAATCAAATTAATTAAAAGGATAATATACGCGATTTGAATATGATTTATAATTTTTTTAAAAAAATACCGTTATTAACTCACTTAACGTACGCATTTTGAATAAAAATCTGGGTTTTTAATATTATTTTTATTTTAATAATGGATAATGAACGGAAAATTGATAATTTTTTAAATTTTATTAAAAAAGTTTATTTTTTATATTGAAATATGTAATTTGACTGTTTATAATACAAAAAAGATAAGTTATTTGTAATGTAAATTGTCTGAAAATTTAATTTTTTATAAAGAATATTTTTAATGGGGGTTTCACCGTGTCAAACAAAGTACCGTTTTCTTTTATAGTAATCATTGGTTTAATGTTATTTGCATTATTTTTTGGAGCTGGAAATTTAATATTCCCTGCCATGCTTGGTCAGTCAGCGGGAGCAAATATCTGGTCAGCAAATGCGGGTTTTTTAGTTACTGGAGTAGGCTTGCCTTTACTTGGTGTACTAGCTTTTGGGTTCTCCGGAAAAGAAGATTTACAATCATTAGCAAGTCGCGTACATCCTATCTTTGGTTTAGTATTTACAACTGTTCTTTATCTAGCTATTGGACCTTTATTTGCTATCCCACGAACAGGTAACGTCTCTTTTGAAATCGGACTTAAACCTTTCATTTCTGAAGGCTCTAGTTCTATAGCTTTACTCGTGTTTACTATTATATTTTTCAGTATTACATGCTTTTTTTCTCTCAATCCGGCGAAAATTGTCGATATTGTCGGAAAATTCTTAACGCCGATTAAATTAACATTCATCGGAATTCTAGTTCTAGTAGCTTTTATTCATCCTATTGGAAAATTTCAAGCACCCACAGAAAAATATGTAACAAACTCTTTTTTTAATGGGTTCCAAGAAGGATATCTAACAATGGATACTCTTGCATCTTTCGTTTTCGGAATCATTATTATCAATGCAATTAAAGAAAAAGGCGCTAAAACAAAGAAGCAAATTATAACTGTTTGCCTAAAAGCTACAGGAATTGCTGCTATTATTCTTGCAACTATCTATTCAGCCCTTTCATACATGGGCGCCTCAAGTGTAGAAAAGCTTGGGCATTTAGATAATGGTGGTGCGGTGCTAGCGAAAGTTTCTGATTATTATTTTGGAGAATATGGAGGGTTACTATTAGGCTTAATGATCACAGTAGCTTGTCTGACAACTAGCGTAGGGCTTATTACTTCATGCTCTTCTTATTTCCATAAATTATTACCTTCTATTTCTTACAAGAAAATTGCGATTAGCTTATCCGTGTTTAGCGCAATCATCGCAAATGTTGGATTAAATCATTTAATTTCTTTTTCAGTACCTGTTTTAACAGTTCTCTATCCATTAGCAATCGTTCTAATCTTTTTGACTTTCCTTCATTCTTTATTTAAAGGATGTGCTGAGGTATACCAAGGCAGCCTATTCTTAACATTTGTTGTAAGCCTGGTAGACGGATTAAATGATTTTGGCTTACACATTCCTGGTATTGACCAAGTATTTACTTACTATCTTCCTCTTTACCATATTGGATTAGGTTGGATATTCCCTGCAATTATTGGAGGTCTTGCAGGTTATGGAGTCAACTTATTTAAAAATAAAGAGCAATTTACTTCTAAATCAACAAGGTTAAATAAATAATAATTTTACTTTAATTATCTTAAATAAAGCAAATACAAAAAGAGTGAGAGCGTAAAATATCTTGTGTAAATGAATAAATGCAAAAAGGAAGACCTTTTCTTGTAGAATTAAGTCACCACAACCAATTCAAAGAAAGAAGGTCTTCCTATGAATCAGTTTACAACAGATCTTGTTCAAGCTCTAGTCCAAAAAG
>NZ_JBFTZR010000004.1:0-426429 GCF_056406695.1 Priestia sp. P1_B12_1
AGCACCAAGGTTTACACCAAATTCGCTAGCGATTTCATATTTCATTTGATCGATTGCTTGTTCAGCACCATATACTAATAATTCGTTGTTGTTGCTGCTGTTGTTGTTTGCCATGTTGTGTCACCTCCTTGTTTTTCTTAAGTTTCCTATTGTGGAAGAGATGTATTCATGGTAAATAATGGATGTATATTTCCTTGTTAGGATGACATACTAATTTTTAGAAACAACCGACACTGTAAAAAGTGGGATTAGATGTTTCATTTCCTTGTGACTAAAAACTAAACGCTTGCCATGTGTAGGAGAGAGAATGACAATTCGTTTGTCATTCTTTTTTCATGTTCATGGGTATATTATTTGAAGGACAAAGGACTAACTCTATAAAGAGTTAGTCTTTTGCTTGATGAAAACGATCAATATTCAAAAAGCTGCCTCAAAGGATTGCTTTTTATATCTGTTTTAAGAGTTAGGTTTATTGATTCTATCCATTGCTTCTTGAATTGCATTTACAACAAAAGGATCTTTTTCCTTCAAATCATTCACGCTGATTTCACCTGATTGTAAACCTCTGCAAATTTCATGGATATCTTCTTCAATTGTAATCGGCAGCTTATTTTCTGTAAGCATGTTACTTAATTCATTTGCTAACATTTTTTGTTGATCCATGGGATGCCCTCCTCGTCATGTAAAAGTATAAAGTGATCAAGTTTATTTATTTTCTCTTTCTTCTTGCTGATTCTGTACTTTTTCAATTCCGGTGTTTGATTCAAATCCGACTCGATAAGTGCTGGATTTTTGTTGCTTTACTGAATCTGGCATTTGATACTGCTTTAAATCATCCTGAAACTGTCTTGTGCTTCGATTTCCTTCCACTTGTATTCCTCCTCTGTAAATTAAGTTTTGACGTTTTAGTTTCTCCATTTCGTAAAACAATTAAGCATGTTGTACATGTCTCTTAGCAACAAGTATCTATTTAATTCTCGGGAAATAAAAATATAACTTAACCTTCCACTTATTTTATCTTCAAATTTTCAAACAATAGGGCTAGGAGGTGTTTTTATGCCAAAGAAAGACTTTAAAGGCGTTGATAATTCAGGAATTGCAGAAAGAGTTGATTATAACAACTATAAAAATAAAGATAGCAATAATGATCCTACGCTTAACCGTATTGTCGAAGAAGATGGGCGTGCTATTGACCCCAGGGAAACCTTAGAAAATTTCTTTACTGACCTTGAAGGCGAAGAGCCACAAGAAATTACAACTTAATAAAAAAAGTCAAAAACGGCGTATCTTTTTTAGCGAAAAGACCTATGAAACGCAGCTGTTTTTATTAGAGAACCTGATTTAAACAAGTTAACATGATTTAAAAAATGAGGACTATTAATAGAGGTGAAGTTAATGTCGCACACAGAAACTGAACGAAAAACGTATATGTATGATCCTTTCACTATACAAGGTCTTGAAATGAATATACCTAAAGAAGGCGAAGGCAGCCAACCGCTAATAAATCGTTCAGGACTGAGTACCTCTACGTTCAAAACAAACATGAATAGAAAACATTTTGAACGTTATATGTATTAGCAGGAATATCCTGCAGCTTTTTATCTTATAAAAAGATCCTTCTATTTTATACGCTAGAAGGGTCTTTCCACTAAATATTCTCATTTCAGTATAGTAATCAATTGCTTGTGCCTAACGTATTGGGAAATTCACCTTCGTGTTAGGTTTGGATAGGTAATAAAAGTGGTTAGTGTTTTTTTTATATTGTCTGTACATCCATTGTAGAAAGGATTTAACGAAATGCAGAAGCAAACCTTACTTTTTAATTTAGACGATACGCTTGTTCACTGTAATAAATATTTTAGAGACACCATAAATGCTTTTGTGGCTCAATTGCAGGAGTGGTTTGAGAATCTGACTAAGGAAGAAATAAAACAAAAGCAGTTAGAGATAGATTTAAAAAGTATTGAAAAGTATGGCCTTCATTCTTCCCGTTTTCCAGAATCATTAGTAGCTACTTATTTATTTTTTAGTGAACAAAATCATCAAGATATCCATGAAGATAGAGTCGAACGAGTGAAAAAAATTGGTCAAAGTGTATTTGAAGTACCGATAGAGCCTTTGCCAAATATGTATGAAGTATTAGATAAGCTAAAAGAACAAGGACATAATCTCTACTTACATACAGGTGGAGACGAGGAAAATCAAGGTAGAAAAATTGTTCAGCTAGAGCTAGCTAAATACTTTGAAAAAAGGGTATTTATTTCTGAACAAAAAGATACATGTGCATTAAAAGAAATCCTAAACCAAATTAAGTACGATCCAAAAAAGACTTGGATGATTGGGAATTCATTAAAAACCGATATAAGACCGGCAGTAGAAGCTGGAATACATGCGATTCACGTACCTTCTGAACTGGAGTGGAGCTACAACGAAGTTAAAATTGATGTTGCGCCAAAAGGTAAATTGCTAACTGTTAATTCATTGCTGGAAGTTCCAGAAATCATTCAAAAGCATGCTCAAGAAACGGTTGTGTCCACCTAATATTAGGCCATATGTAAACACAATATACAGAAACAGCCAACCGTTGATTAAACCTTACCCAACGGTGGCAAGATCAAATTCTTATGTTTTTTCTAATCAACTCACATACTACACAGAGGAGGTGCCTGATATGGAAGATCAATCCAAAGAATCAGAAAAGATGATATGTGAAGATCATAATTCTCCAGTTGACGAAAGAAGTTACGATTTATACGAAGCGACCCGTAATTCACTTTTACGTAATGAATTAGACGATAAAAACAAAACCATTTTAAATAATATTGATAACGCAGCGATGGATGTTAACCTTGAGGAATAATGGACATTAAAAAAACTTCTATTTCTTAGTCTCATAGCTATGTTACTAAGGATACACGTTTCTTTTTCTCTTGATAAAAAAGACCCTAAATCATTAGGGCCTTTTTTAGGTATTTGTCCAAACATTCTATGGTTGTTTCACATACAGTAAGAGGAGTCTACTAACAGAAAGGAGAAGATTTTTAATATGAGAAACAACTATCCTTATCAGCACTCTAATTACGGTGGTTATCAAGGAGCTATGTATCCTCAGCAAGGTGGCTGCGGTTATCCTCAAGCTAAACCTTGTGGTCAATTGTCTCCTCAAACCATGCCTGCTCAGTATGACCCAGTTAAACAAAACACATCTTTTACTGGTCAAAATGTGTTTGTACCAGTGGTGCATCCTAGTCATACCACAAATGTTTATCAAAAAAATTATAAATATATGCACTCATTCCCGCATACAGAATCCGTTGTATGTCAGGAAACGCATCAACATTTTTGTGCTCCAAGCTGTCCTCCTAGACCTCGTCCTTGGTGCTGATAGCCAAAAAAGCCCCTTCATTTTAGCAATGAAGGGTTTTTACTATGTGAAATTTAGGATGTTATTTAGCTATTGTTAAACAAAGTAGCCTATTTTTGACCAAAATCCAATCGATATGAGCTATGTCTACATATAATACCTTAACCCATGTATATTTAAAGTTTTTTCCTTTAGTTAAATACCACGAAAAGAGGTGTTTGTATGTCTAGTTATGGTGGAGCTGGTTCTGGTTTTGCTTTATTAGTTGTCTTGTTTATTCTTCTTGTCATTATTGGATGCAGCTGTTACGGCCGCGGATTTGGCTATTAATAACAATAAAAAAGTCTTTCTCTAATGTGAGAAAGACTTTTTTATTCTAGGTTGTGCGGGGGTGCTTTTATATGCAATAGAAATGATCGGGCGGAATTCAAGCAATCTATTGCAGAGGGAGTCAAACTCATATATGGGATGTGAGGATGCTTCATTGTATGTAAAAGAAACTAAAAGGTTATTATTTTTTTATTTATAGTGATATAAAACGTAGTCTATCCACTTCGTGGAGCAAATTTCGTTTTTCATCATATGCTAAATGTATGAACGAGAAGGAGGTGAAGTTTATGTTCTTTGGCGGTTATGGCGGAGGTTGTGGCTATGGTTATGGCGGCGGCTGCGGTTACGGCGGTGGCAGTGGTTTTGCTTTAATTATCGTGCTGTTTATCTTATTAATCATTATTGGCTGTGCTTGTTGGGGAGGATTTGGCGGTTGCTAATTATTAGCCTGCCTTTCTCTCTAACTTAAAAAAGTTAGCTTTATGCTAGCTTTTTTTATTTGTTAAATGAGGACATGTATAGCGATTAGTACTAATACCTGCTGTGTTAACCAATGGTTTACAGCTTGTTACTAAGCGTTTATGGAATTTTTTACATATTGATTGTAAGCTAAGCCTTAGAGGTGATGAAGGTGAATTTAGGGGAACAGCTGCAGAAGTTAAGAGAAGAGAAAAAGATGTCGAGGGAAGAATTAGCCAGGGAAATGAATGTATCTAGACAAGCTGTATACAAGTGGGAGAACAACAAAGGGTATCCGGATATTGAAAACCTTATTAAGTTACGTGAGTTATATGATGTGACGTTGGATGAATTGATTAAAGGGGATCAGAAGTTTCAAAAGAAAATTGCAATAGATGAAGAGGAAGAGGAGCCATCTACTCCAGGGTTTGTCATAGGGATTATCATTGTATTTATAGGAATATTTTTTGACTGGGGTAAATTTTCATTCTGTGTTTCGATACTAGGGTTTGCAATTATGCTTTTTTATAACGAATTAAAACAAACGTTTTGGAATATAAAAAAGGATTTTAAGGAAGAAAGGTAAGTAAACAGGCTTTAAGTTCTCTTAAAGCCTGTTTTTGTAACTTCAGTTTTCATTAAGAATCCTGCCAAGATAATAAAGGCAGCAGATAAAAGTAATGCGGTTAATCCCTGTTTTAAAATACATCCAAAAATCGTTATAGAAAATGATCCTAAAAAGAACGTTAATTTGACCAAAATATTTCTCTTACTCATTTATAACATCTCAATTCTACATACAGATCATCCATAAAGTTACTGATATTGCTTTCTTTGTCCAACGCTCCAAGCCAAACCTAATACAGAAACAGTTACAACTATCGCTGTCAACATAACTATATTCACCTCTTCTTCCTTATAATTACATTGTAACATAGCCTCAGCATGCTGTTTTAAAAGAGATGTGAAAATGACCAATATATTATACTCAGCATAAGAACCATGAATATTTGAAATAAGTTTAATTAAAAATTCACCTCTTTGTTTTGGGGAAATCATGTAAAATGATGATAAGAGGAGGGATGGAAATGAATGGAACAGATGCAATAGTATTAAATATAAAAGAGATTAGAAGAAGAAGTATAAAGGTTTGGCAAGCAATTCCTGATGATAAACTCGATTGGAAGCCAGATAAAGAAGCTATGACATGCATAGAAATGGTTCGTCATGTCTTGGAGTCAGAATACTATTATCATCTAGCTATCAAAAATGTAGGCAGCTTAAAGGAATTTGATTCTCCTTTTGAAAAAAGACCCTTACAATCTATAAAGGATGAATTGGAGTTTGCAGCATCATACCACCAACAATTTTTAGACATGATTACTGCTTTTTCTGAAGAAGATTTAACTAACATTCAAATAGACCGTTCAGATGTTGGTTATATTCGTTCTTTAGGGGATATGTTGATGCGGATAGGCTATCATGAATCCGTACACGCTGGACAACTCTTACAGTATTTGAGAATCATGGAGGTTGATCGACCTAGAATATGGGATTAAACCAATTAGCTAATATGTATATCATAGATAAAACTAGTTACCATAATGTCCCTGTTTTCTAAGGAACATTTTTTGGTATTTATAGAAAGCTCATTGTTTGCAATCTGTGAATTTGACCAAACATCGCTGCAATATCTTTCCGAATAGACGAGCCAATTAATTAGCTATAAGCAACTATACCAGCGGCTATCTCCATGAAGATAGCCGCTGCGACTTCTGGATCTTGAAAACATGCTCCGCATGGAATAGTATCCAAATCTGCTCCTGAACGTTCAAGCGGAGCTGGGGGAAAGGAAAGCTACTTCATTTTCGTTTAATAGCTTTTCTGGGTCTTTCATTCATTAGATGAATCAAAATATGTTTCGGTGCTTATTCTCCGTGCTTTAGTTTTTTTATATACCTTATTAAATACTTTACAAAGATATCATCTCTTACTAACCAGGCGGCATAATTCCTTTTTAAAAAGATTTCTGCTTCCTTAAAGCTTTTAAATGTATGAACCGATAGCCCTTTGCTATTTTCAATTATCCATTCATCTTCATTCTGAAGAGAAACAAGGAACATATCATCATTTTGAGTTTCGTAGAGAGAACCAGATGAAGATTCTTTCAAATTATATCGGTTTCTTCTTGCATCCTCTCGTACAGGATCCAGATGAAATGTATCTGTTACAAACTGGTTATAAGCTTCATTAGTTAACGAACATCCAGCAGCTTTTGCGTGACCTCCGCCTCCATAGTGACCGGCAACTTCTGATACATCCACATGATCATGAATGGTCCGAAGACTAATTCGTTTTCCTCCCATATTCAACATGGCAATGTAATCAAGGTGAGGATATTCTTTTCCTAATTCGTTTCCAAGTTCTGAATGATACGATTCAGCGTACACGATCCCTGCCAAATAGTCATCTATAGAGGTTTGCACCAATTCTCGTCTTTTCCGACGAATATAACGTTCTACTTTATCTTCTTCCATATCTAATATCTTCTGTTCAAACTCGTCAAAAAAGAAGTGGTCACTGTTTTGAAGTCTGTTAACCATTTTTTCTTCAAACTCGTCAATAGATATTAAAAAGAAGAGAGCATTTAGCCTGTGTGCTTCTTGGTTGTTGTTCTTTTCCCATTCCCAAGTATCATACTGCCTTACTAGTTCTACAAATTCATCAACCGCATTGGAAGTCTGGATAAGTTCATTTTCTATAAGGTATTCATAAAACAAGGACGTTCCCGAGGCTAAGCTCCCTTCGTTGTCTTCTACGACAACGTGTCCCCATTCATATTCGTTGAAATGAAGAGCTGTTTTATGATGATCAAGCAGCTGGACTTTTCCTCCTGTTTGATAAAACTCTTCAAGTCTTTTTTCATTCTCTTCGTTTACTGATAAATCCGTGATAAATAAATGTGTATTTCTTTCTTCATTTTCTAAAAACCATTCTACTTCACGGTTAAGCGATGCAATAGAGTTATAACGAATTTTTATTCTATCTCCAAAAGCTAACTTTGCTAAAACTCCGCATCCAACTCCATCTAAATCCGTATGTGATAACAGTTTATACATATCTTTCACCTCGAAATTATTATGATACGAGAGAAAGGTTTTTAACCGCTGAAGCTTTAGTTTGCTGAAGAGCACTATGGTAAAACTAATTTTTCTTTAGGTAACTATGTTAACGTCCAAAAAGCATAACATACAAAGCTTCTTTCCACTTGACCTATCTGAATACAAACTAGAGTGCTGCCTTAATTATATGTTTAGGGAAGAGCATCTTCGTTTAAAGGTATTGTATGTAACAAGAAAACATCTTGGTTACCCATAATGAGATCTATGATATAAGAAAAACATTGGTTTTTTATATTCTTTTAAGAACAGAAAGGGGATAAAATATGAGATCTTCTGCTGAAGCACAAAAGAGTTTCGTTCAAACACCATTAAAAGGGAAAAATATTTTATCGAGACCTTATCTAAACAAAGGATCTGCATTTACAAAAAGAGAAAGAGAAGAACTCAAGTTAGATGGATTATTACCGCCCACCGTACTGACATTAGAAGAACAAGTACAGCGTGCTTATCAACAGTTTAAGAATGCATCAAATGATTTGCAAAAAAATAATTTATTAAACGATTTGCATAATCGAAATGTGGTATTGTTTTATCGATTATTAAAAGATCATTTAAGTGAAATGCTACCGATTATTTACACACCAACCGTTGGAGAAGCTATTCAAGAATATAGCCATCAATATCACCGTCCTGATGGTCTATATTTGTCTATTGACGAAGCGGACAAAATGGACAAAGCGATAGAAAATGTAGAATTAAGCTCAGAAGATATTGATTTAATCGTAGTTACAGACTCTGAGAGCATTCTTGGAATAGGAGACTGGGGAGTAGGCGGAATTAACATTGCAGTGGGTAAATTAGCGGTATATACAGCAGCTGCCGGTATTGACCCGAGCCGTGTTCTTCCCATTGTGTTAGACGTAGGAACCAATAATAAAGAATTACTTAAAGATCCGCTTTATTTAGGTAATCGCCATGAGCGTGTAACAGGCGAAGCTTACAATCAATTTATTGATCAATTTGTAAATAAAATAATAAATAAGTTCCCAAAAGCATTGTTACATTGGGAGGACTTAGGGAATAAAAATGCCAGACGCATTATAGAAGAGTATGGAGATCATCTTTTAACATTTAATGATGATATTCAAGGTACGGGTGTGATTACATTAGGGGCTGTATTGACAGCTTTAAAAATTACAAAGACCTCCCTAAAAGATCATCGTATTGTTGTCTTTGGACCAGGTTCTGCCGGTATTGGAAACGCTGATCGAATCCACAGTGCGATGGTTCTTGAAGGTCTTTCAGAAGAGGAAGCATATGATAGGTTTTGGGCCTATGATTATAGAGGGCTGTTAACAAAGGAGATAAATGATTTAGCTTCATTCCAGCAGCCTTATGCCCGTAAAGTAGAAGAAATAAAAAATTGGAAAAAAGATAATGAAAATAAAATACCTTTGTTAGAAGTAATCAAACAAGTAAAGCCTACTATTCTAATTGGAACATCGGGAGTAACAGGGGCATTTAAGGAAGAAATGATTAGAGAAATGGCTCGTCATGTAGAAAGACCTGTGATTATGCCTTTATCTAACCCTACTAAGTTAGCTGAAGCTATCCCGAAAGATATTATACATTGGACAAATGGCAAAGCATTAATTGCAACAGGAAGTCCCTTTGATTCAGTGGAGTATAGAGGAACAACATATGAAATTGGCCAAGCTAATAATGCATTTGTATTTCCCGGTCTTGGTCTGGGCGCAATTGCTGTAAAAGCTGAAAAATTTACAGAGATGATGTTCGCTGAAGCTGCAAATGCAGTCGCCCATATGGCCGAAACTCAAACCAAAGGTGATACGTTACTTCCTCATATTAAAGATCTTCAAAACGTATCCAAAACAGTGGCTATAGCTGTTGCAAAAGCTGCTATTAAAGATGGTGTATCTAAATTTCAAGAACAGGATGTAGAAAAGTTAATAGAAAAAACTATGTGGAAACCAGAATATAAGACTATCCGACCAATAAGTAAGGCAGAAGCGAATTGATCTCTTAGTGAATTTTTTCAAGGTTATTCCTTTCTCGAGTTGATGTAAACATATACATCCAACGTTAAGAAGAGCCCATCTCTTTCAACTGAAAGGGAGTGGGCTTTTTCTTAATATAATATATGAATTCTCTACCATAAATACATCTCTCAGAATTAAAAAAGAAGGCTGAGACATAACTAAATCACTTCAATCTAAAGACGAACAACTCGGATGAATGCTTTAGTATGAATTACTTATTACAGCGCTGTTAATTTCCGTGCAAGGCTTCGCTTTTCGCGGGCGGCCGGTGAGCCTCCTCGTTGCTTGCGCTCCTGTGGGGTCTCATCTGTTCAGCTTTTCCCGCAGGAGTCTTCGCCTTGCCCTTCAATCAACAGCTAGAAACAAATATATATATGAAATCTACGTTCAACATACCCATAAAAAAATCCGAACGAAGTTGATTCTCTATCAAGAATCTCAATTCATCGTTCGGATCTTCCTTTGACTACAATACTTTTATTCCAGTCTTTCTTTTTACTAATTTGTCTATTTTTGATATTTGCTCTTCTTGTTAATAAGTTATTTATTATACGTCGCATCGGTATGTTTATCGTTATCGGTGTTAAGAACATGTTTATCTAGATACTTATGGAAGAACCATTCACTAACGGCTATAACAATAGCTGATACTACAGAAGCCTGAATAACGGTTATGGTATTTCCAAAAAAGGATGCCCCCATTATCCAGATGACTAAAAAAGATAAAATAAGATCAGAAATTGTAGCGACAATGTTTCTTTTTTTATAGTCTGAATCATCAGCAGCATTGCGATATACTAACAAATCACCAAGGGCATAAGCGACAACTGTGAGGACTAAACCGATTAGTATAGTGTCACTAAAATTGTAATTATAAATGCCTGTAAATACTATGCCTAAGACTACAGCGCTCATTACAAACTTTATAATAAGAGCCTTTACATGTTTCATCTTTTTTCATCTCCCTTTTATTATCTTTTAATGAATATATACCCAGTCTTAGGGGAGGTAATCTTTTTTAGATAAACGTTTTGCCTTAAGCAAGCTAGCATTTATTTAATCGAATTCCTTAAAAAGGGAAAATCATTTGATTCACTCCTTTAACTACGGCTCCATTGTTAAGAAAGGTAGAATAGCGGGTACATAAAAAATAAGGACAAAAGATCTTAATGAAGGAGGAAGGTTTTATGAGTAAAAGTATTATAGGTGTATATGAGTCGCCGGAAGAAACATTAACTAGAATTGAGAAATTAAGAATGATAGGGTATGAGGATAATGAAATTACAGTTCTAACTAATCAAGAGACCGCAGCGGGCAACCTAGCTTATCGAACGAATGTAAACGTGGATAAGCTATCTGCTGCTGACCAAGATAAGGTCACTCAGGAAGATATGACTGGAGGGGCCCAGCCGGATTCTTTTTTAGATAAATTAAAGAAATTTTTTGTGGTCCAAAATTACTCAAATGAAGAAGACCGTGCAACAAATTTAGGTATTCCCAAAGAGGAGCTAACCTCTCATAAAAAAGATTTGGATGATGGAAAGTTTGTAATTGCTGTGACTTCTCATAAATTGAATGAAAAAGGGTTAGACCTAGGGTGATATATTTGATTTAAAAATCGAACCAAAAGGGGGTGTACGCTAACGCTTACACCCCCTTTTGATATATATAGAATTCAAAAGAAAAATATTTAAAGGAAGATTATTTATTACGATAACCTTCCTTTAAATATTTTCGTAGGTGGAAATCATGCACTAATTTAATCGTTGGACGAATGAGCAATTGCACGCTCCCAAGAATAAATAACCAAATCCCTATATTTTTTAAGGAATCATAGAAGAATAAAATACTGCCAATTAGGAACCAGATGCCTATCAAGAAATCATTAATCGTATTTATAACTTTATAACTCTTTTTAAAGAACAATTCGTATTTACCTATTTCAATCTCCCCGTAGTCTTCTTTTCTTCCCATTTCTGACATTGTAACTCCCTCTTTTTCTTGAATTTCCTTTTTTTTATTCCCTTAGCAAGTCATAAAAAAACGTCTTTTGTAACAGGTATATGATGGTAAGGAAACAAGCGTAACTTTAGTTTATTTTTCCATCTCAAATCTCCATTTTTATCTATTAATGGTGTAAGCATTGATTAGAATAGATTTCTGCTCTTCATAGATGCAATAAAAGAAAACACAGGAATCCCTAAAAAGAATTGAATTGATGCCTTATTTAGAAAGCTGTTTTATAGGACGATTCATGTAGCTTCTTGGTAAAATAAATACTACGCTCAATACTAATGACAAGATCCCCACTAGTACGACGTATTCTGTACCCAGCCCTGATATAAATAGTCCACCTACAGCTGTACCAATCGTTGTTCCTAAGTTAACGGATGATAAAAATAGTCCGTTTGCGAAATCAGGAGCTTCTGGAGCTGCTGATGAAATCCAATATTGATTAATATTCGTTCCTATCCCAGCGAATATTCCCCAAACTAAAGTCATAATAGCCATAGGCCAAGTGAACTGTCCGGTGAAGAATAAAATGATGTAAACCACTCCCAATGCAAAAGGAAAAACTACTACCGTTTTGATGGCATTTTTCGTAAGCAGCTTCCCTGCGATAATGTTTCCAATAATATTGGCCACACCGAATAGAATTAATATAAAGCTAATTAGTTTTCCAGAGATGTTCGTAACGGTTTTAAGATACTCAGCAAGATAGCTGTATACTCCAAATACTGCTGAATTCAGTAAAAGGACGGCCATAATGGAAAGCCAAGTAACGGGGTTTTTTAATACGCTGAGCTGCGCTCCGTAGGAAAGTCTTTCTTTAACAGGCATAGAAGGGAAGAATACCCATGTAGCAATAAATACTATAGCGTTAATAACAGCGAAAAATGCCATTGATAGTTGAAACGAAACTGTGCTTGCAAGAAAGCTTGCGATTGGTACACCAAGTACCATACCTGCAGATACGCCAATAAAGACTTTGGAAACAGCTTTTGGAGCGTCTTCCTCGCTGACGGAGTTCGCAGCCATTGTAAAAGCTGCTGAAAAATAAATTGGATGAAAGATAGCTGGAATCACACGCGCAATTATGGCAACAGCAAAGTTAGACGTAAAGATAGAGATAATGTTACCTAAAACGAAAATACCAAGTACAAGCAACATCGCTTTCTTACGATTGACTCCTGAAAATAATAACGGCATAGTTGGACCGGATATTGATACAGTAAGAGCAAAGAGACTCACCAGCCACCCGGCCTTTGATACACTGATATGAAAGTGATCCGTAATGTAGGGCAGTATCCCTATAACTCCCATTTCGGTATTTATAATCCCGAAAGCTCCTAAGGTTAAGACAAATATAAGTAGCTTATGTTGTTTAGACATAAAATCAAATTCCTTCTTTCTAAAAAGCGTTCTGTTCTAGCTGCTTCAAAGCGGGCTGTTTAACGAGCAACCGTCATGTTTTTACTTAGTCACTTTTTCAATGGTAACTGTAAAATCACCATGAATATTTTCAACGTTTTCTTTTCCAGACTCAATTTGACCTAGTATGATAAGGTCATTTGTGGCATCCTCAAAACCTTTATAAAAAATCGCTATATTTCCCCAAGGAGCGTAATAAGCAAAGTCGCCTTTTTTTGATGGATCTCCAGCTTGTCCATCATCTGCTGATAATCTTTTTTGTAAAATACTAATTTTCTCTTTACCTATATAATCTTCAAAAGTGACTTTTAAAGGCAATTGAGCTAGAAAAGCCATACTTGCTGAGTTATCGTACATCCTAATCAAGACTTCTTTATCGTTAAACGTTAATTTGATTCTTGTAGCTGAAATAGAATCTTCTTTTGGCTGTTCTGATGCTTGGTTTAAAAGATTACTTGCATTACGATCTCTGTCCGCTGCAGATGAATTATTGTTGCTGCAAGCAGCGAGGCCAAAGCTTGTTACTAAGATAGAAGACAGACATAAGAATTTTTTCATTTTAAGCTCCTTTCAATTTTGAATATTTAAAAGTGTTGTTTTCGTGATATGAACTTTGTTGCTATTTATTTTAATGGCTCCTTTTAAATATAGAAAATAATTATATCTTATATCCTGGTATGCTTGATAAGCATTTCTGAGACGTATACACTAAAAATTGTGAAAGGAGAAGGAGTATATGGAATTTCGAGTTTTACGCTATTTTCTTACGGTTGCAAGAGAAGGAAACATCACGAGAGCTGCTGATTTTTTGCATGTGACACAGCCAACTTTGTCGAGACAATTAAAAGATCTTGAACAAGAGTTAGGTAAAAAACTATTTATTCGCAGCAGTCACAGTGTCATTCTGACAGATGAAGGAATGCTTCTGCGAAACAGGGCAGAGGAAATCGTTAATATGATGGATAAATTAGAGGCAGAATTTAGTTCGATGGAAGAAACAATAGGTGGTGATGTCTATATAGGCGGCGGGGAAACTGAAGCGATGAAACACATTGCACGAGTAGCAAAAGATGTACAGGTACGTTATCCCAATATACGATATCATCTCTACAGCGGAAACGAAGAAGATATAACGGAACGGCTAGCCAAGGGTCTGCTTGATTTCGGTATTTTAATTCAGCCAGCCGATATTTCAAAATACAATTATCTTAATATGCCTGCCAAAGATGTTTGGGGCGTCGTTATGAAAAAAGACAGCTCTCTTGCCGTCAAAGAAAGCATTCAAGCTGCGGATTTAGTAAACGTTCCACTGATTTGTTCACGACAGGCCGTGAAACAGACTTTTTCAAAAAATGAATTTGCGGATTGGTTTGGCGAAGATTTTCATAAATTAAACATCGTCACTACATACAATCTTGCCTATAATGCGGGCATTATGGTTGAAGAAGGCGTTGGATATGCCATAACACTTGATAAAATCGTCAACACGTCTGCGACTAGCTCTCTTTGTTTCAGACCCTTACAGCCAAGGCTTGAATCAGGTTTAAATATTGTGTGGAAAAAGCATCATGTTCTTTCAGCCGCGGCGGCTGTGTTTTTAAAAGAACTGCAGGGGGAATTTTCACACATTCTAAATTAAATTTGTATTATTTCTAACAAAAAAGAGATTGAGACATCAATATATCAATCCAATCTAAAGACGAATAAATGGGATGATCTATGACACCGCTGTTAATTTCTGTGTCAGACTTCGCTTTTCGCGGGCGGCCTATGAGCTTCCTCGTCGCTCGCGCTCCTGTGGGGGCTCATCCTTTCCGCTTTTCCCGCAGAGCCCTCCAATCAACCGCTAGAAGTAACTACATACATGAAATCTGCGTTCAATTTACCTAGTTATTATCTATTTGGATTTAACAAGTCATTTATCATTTCCTCGTAAGTTATTTTAAAGCTGATATAAAATGGTTAAAATTTAAAAAATATTAAACAGTACCTTGCAATAAACAATAGCTGATGATATATTGTAATTATTAGGAAATCATTGTAAGTCACTACTATACAATAAATAGTAGTGGACTTTAAAAAGAAAAGGGTGAAGAACATTGAACGTGCAATTTAAAAAAGGAGTTTTAGAACTTTGTGTCCTTGTGTTACTGGATAAGAAAGACCGCTATGGATATGAATTAGTTCAAAAAATCTCCGATCAAATTGAAATATCAGAAGGATCCGTATATCCTCTTCTGCGCCGGTTAACAAAAGAAGAATATTTTACAACGTATTTAAAAGAATCTACAGAAGGTCCTTCAAGGAAATATTATCAGCTTACCGATAAAGGCAGGGAGTATTTATACGAACTTATCGATGAATGGAACGAGTTTTCAAGAGGTGTTAATCAATTAATCAAAGAAGGTGTGAACAATGTCGAAGAGTAAATTTTTACAGCAATTAAACGAATCATTAAAACCATTATCCTCAAAAGAACGAGCAGATATTTTACAAGATTATGAAGAACATTTTTCCATTGGCTTAGAAGAAGGAAAAACAGAAGAAGAAATTGTAACGTCCTTAGGTTCTCCAAATCAAATAGCCAAAGAATTGCTGGCAGATTATCATGTTGAGCAAGCAACAGCTAAGGCAACAACTCAAAATATTTTGAGAGCTACTTGGGCCGTAATTGGTTTAGCTTTTTTTAATGTAGTGATTGTGCTTGGGCCTGCCGTTGCATTAGCTGGCTTCATTCTGTCAGCTTGGGCAATAGGTATATGTTTCTTGTTATCTCCCATTCTAGTTCTTGGTGAGGCTATTGTACATTCGAGCGGCTTTTTTCTCTTTAATTTATTCATGTCTTTAGCATTTTGCGGCCTTGGATATTTTATTATGCTAGGTATGTTAGTTGTAACGAAGCTAGTTATAAAAGGCTTTGTACGTTATCTAAAATACAATGTATCACTCGTGAAAGGCGGTTTAAAACGTGTTGAATAAAAAGAAGCTCTCCGTTCTTGCAGGTATTCTCATCCTTGTTGGGATTATAGGAAGTCTCCTTACTTATCGTGCTATTGATCTTAAACCTATTTCAAAAGAAAAAGTTATTAACAGCAATCAAGTATCAAAGGTAAATATCGATACGGATAATACTCGTGTTCATGTGTACCCTATCAAAGGCAGTGATATCAAAGTAACGTTAAAAGGCGAAACATCTTCTAATATAAAAAGAGACTTCACTACTGATGTTAAGAATTCAACACTTTTCATCTCTTATAATGAACAGCAGCGCAGCTGGATCAATTTTGATATTGTTAGTGTGTTAAAGGCGCTATCTATCAACGTTTATCTACCTGAAAAACAGTATAATTCATTGGGGATTTCCAGTAGCAATGGATATGTGTCTGTTAAAAAATTACGCGCAGCAGATGTTTCTGTTCGTGCGAACAATGGACGTGTGGAATTAGAAGACATTGATTCACAAAACCTAAATACGAACGTACACAATGGACTTACAAGCGTAAAAAATGCTGCAGCAAAAACGATTCAAACGAAAGCAAATAACGGGAAAATAACGCTGAGTAACGTGGAAGGCAATTTAAAAGGTGAAACACATAACGGAAGTATTGCTCTTGAAACAGCAGAACTTGATCGAAATATAGACTTTAAAACGCACAATGGAAAAATTAAGATCACCACAGAAAAAGAACCAAGTAACGTTCAATTTAACGTTTCTGTCGACAACGGAAAAGTAGATATCTTGAACAAATATGATAGGGACGCTGTTATTGGCAAAGGAAAGAATATCATTAAACTAGCTACTCACAACGGCAGTATTTCAGTAATAAAGTAACTGTTTGAATAAGCTTGCCTACAAAAAAGCAGAGACACAGCTAGCCTGAGATAATCAAAAAAAGGTTTCACTCATTGAACGTTGATGAGTGGAACCTTTTTTCTATGCAAGATTAATAAGCTAAAAGCTTGTTACTACACAAAAAATAGATAGTAATATTATATTCTTTTGAATTTTTATTCATTTTAATTTATAATTTGGTAAGTAAATGCAGAATAAGGTTCTACTAGAACAATCTCTCTATAGTTTGTGTGTAGCAAGATAAGGTATATTTATTCTAGTCTGAAAATTTATAATAATTTATTTAATCTTAAGATCACGCATGAAGGAGAGGCATTTACAAAAACTAATTTAGGGGGATCAACATGGTATTTGGCGTATTAAGAGATAAGAAAGTGGGAGAATATCGAGTCATTATGACGCCTTTAGAGGTTGCTGCTATTAAAGATGACGGCCATACGGTCCTTGTTCAAAAAGATGCGGGCGCATTAGCGGGGTTTACGAATGAACAGTATGAAGAAGAAGGGGCGGAAATAGTAGAAACAACAGAAGAGATGTATGAAAGATGTGACTTTATCGCAAAAGTTAAAGAGATTGAAGAAAGTGAATATAAGCTGCTTAAGGAAAACCAAATTATCTATACGTGTATACATCCAGCTGCACATAAAGAGCAGGTACAGGCTATACTCGATAGCAAATGTATAGCGTTCACTGCTGAAGATTCACATCGATTTGGTTCAGTAAACTGTGAAGCAGCAGGAAAACAAGGCGCACTAATGGGGCTGCAAGCCATGCTGACGATTAACGGAGGAAAAGGGAAATTTGTTAGTGGCTTAGCTGGAGCTCCTGGTATGAAGGTACTGATTCTTGGAGGAGGACTAGTAGGAAGGTCAGCTCTGCAGGTTTTACATTCATTAGGCGCGTGGTGTACGGTTATGGATGTAAACTACGGAACATTAAGAGATATTGGCAAAACGTATAATGAAAAAGTGAATACGCAGCTATCAACTAAGCAAAATATTAAAAAACTGCTTCCTGAAACTGATATGGTGATTAACTGTGTTAAATGGCCAAAAGAGCGCAAAGATTATTTGATAGAGCGTGATATGCTCAATTTAATGGAAAAAGGATCAGTTATTGTAGATATTAGCAATGATACTGATGGCGCAATTGAATCCTTCCGTGAAACAACTCATGAAAATCCTACATATATCGAAAATGGCGTCGTTCATTATTGTGTAAGCAATATTCCTGGGGCTATTGCTAATTCTACTTCTGTAGCTTATGCGGCATCTGTATTGCCACATATCCAATCCATCCTAAATTTAGGTGTGAAATCAGCCTGTATTAAAGACGGATTTTTAAGACGAAGCTTAACCGCTTATAAAGGATACCTTACACATGAAGAAACAAGCGCTATCCAAAATAGACCTTGGATCAAACCAGAAGACGTATTACATATAAAAGAAGAAAAACTAGACCCAGCACCACCGGCTACATCAACAAGATCAACTCATTTGCTAAGCATTTAACGTGACGAAAGGAGGATATGAATGACTGTATATACGATACTAGTAGATTTTGCTTGTGCCAGCGTCTTGATTCTAATAGGCATGCTGCTTCGGGCAAAATTTAAATTTATTCAAAGAAGCTTTATTCCAGCGAGCTTACTGGCAGGGTTTTTAGGGTTGGCACTAGGACCTAGCTTTCTAAATGTTTTACCTTTTTCCGAAGATATCAGCTCCTATGCAGGAATCATTACCATTTTTGTATTTGCGGCAGTTGGAATAAACGGGTTTTCTTTTTCACCCGGCAATATGAAAAAGGATATTAATCGAATGGGCGCATATGCCACTTATAAAATTCTTTGTATAGGCCTTCAAATGTCTATTCCGATTGTTTTTTCGATTTTAGTGATTTCAAAGTTTGCCCCGGAGATTAATAATGGATTTGGCTTACTTTTAGCAGCCGGATTTTATGGAGGACATGGAACAGCGGCAGCGGTAGGTACAACCTTTGAAAATCTAGGCTGGGAAAATGCAACGGACTTAGGAATGACCGCTGCTACTGGCGGTATTTTAGCAGGGATTTTTGGTGGACTTATTTTTATAAAATGGGCAACTCGAAAAGGCTATACTCATTATGTAAAAGACTTCTCAGAAATTTCGGAGGATCTAAAAACTGGATTAGTTCAACCTAAAAATAGAACGGCCATGGGGAATGACACGATTTCGCCAATTGCCATGGATCCATTAGCCTTTCATTTAGCATTATTAGTTGTGCCATCAGGTTTGGGTTATCTATTAAATAACTATATTGCTACTACTTGGGGACTAGAATTCCCAACCTTTACAATAGCATTTTTGATAGCACTGCTTATGTACATATTGCTAGGAAAAGGAGAAAAAGGCGTTTATAAATACGTTGATAGTAAGATAGTCGATCGTTTAGGCAGTGCAGCAACCGATTTTCTTGTATTTTTCGGTGTGGCATCAATTAAATTACCGATTGTGGTTGAATATGCACTTCCACTTGGTTTGTTAATGCTTTCAGGTATAGTAGTAGTGGTGGTGATGCTAGTTATAATAGGGCCTGCTATGAACTATGAAAGCTGGTTTGAACGTTCCATATTTGTGTATGGCTATTCAACAGGTGTATTTGCAATTGGGCTTACATTACTAAGAATTATTGACCCTAATAACAAATCAAAAACACTTACAGATACAGCGGTAGTTGGGCCGCTTAATACGCCGTTAGAATTGTTTGCATGGTCAGCAGGGCCAGTTATGCTGCTAAGCGGACAGCACTGGACGTTTGTTGGGATTTTTGCAGGCATATCTATTCTATGTCTCGTCATCGCTAGAATCTTCAAGTGGTGGCACTGGAAGGTTCCTTTAGGAGAACGACCTCCTGTTCCATTAGATAGAAATGAAAGCTTTATTCGGATATCCGGAGAACATATTGAAAAATAACGTAGGTTAAATAAAATATGCATACTGAACTAATTATATTTATATCTTATGAATGCGAAACAAGAGCCCGTAAACATATGTTTACGGGCTTTTACAATACAATAAGAAGCTTGTGATAGAGAAGGGGGAATTCTTTAGTTTTCTAACAGGATTTTTCTCTTGTTTTTCCTACTGAACGAATTGTTCGCAATGGACTTACATTAAGCTCGTGATAAGTCCTATTGTACTCTCCGTAAGTAGAAAACTTTAAAAATATACCTTCTTTTATGCTAAAAAAGGAATATTTTTTAAAGTGATACGATACTATTTTCTGATACAACCTATTCCTGCGAAAGGAGCAAAAATAAATGAAACGATATGTTGCCTACGGTTTGTTACTCACAGTGTCTTTCGTATTTGCGCTTTTTTTAATTGTTGATTGGCGCCAATATGAAACTGGGTTAGAACACGCTATTAAGCCTGCTGATAAGGACTATGAGAACAGCGAAAACTATGTTTCTGACGAACGTATGATAAATGTAATTGTAAAGCTAACGGAAGAAAGTCCTGCAACATTTGGGACGAGATTAAAAAGTGCGCAAAGAATCGACGAGAAAAGTGTCCGTGTGACTACCAATAAGCTAGAGGGCATTATTGAGTTAAAAGATATAGAAGGCAAGACCTTGGTGTGGCGTGTACTAGACGACACATCAAATCATTTAATTATGGAAAGTAAGAATTGGGGAAATGAATAAGGGACCTGCTGATGTTTTTTATTATGAAAACAGGCTGAGACAAAAGTATGCTAGTGGTGTCTCAGCCTGTTTATGTCCTTCTTATAAGCTGTCGTTAACGATGATTCTTATTTGAAAAGCGGAAATTCTTTTACTTTTGTACCCATTTAACATAATGTAGTCTCTATACAGGAATGAAAATAATGGTTTTAATATAAAGTTCTTTTTCATCATATTAGTATGTTAGCAGGGGGAAGAACAAATAAATGATTGGTTCTCTTTGTACCTGAAGTTTCCTCATAATAGGAAGGGTACGTCTATTTATGATATAACCTACATAAAAAAATGCTTAGTACGTTAACTCAATATCACTCACGCAAAAGCTTATTTACTGCATCTTTTAACTTTCCATAAGTTTTCAATTTGCTCATATCTATTCCTAATTGAACAGCAGTTAAGGCTATTTCCGGACGGATACCTGTGATGGTTGTATCAATTCCGAGTAGGTCCAACATCTTTATAACTTGAAATAATTCATTAGTCATCATAGTATCAATCGAAGGTGCACCCGATAAGTCAATAATTAAGCAAGACAGATTGAGCTCTTTTGCTTGCAGCATAACTTTCTTCGCAAAATCACTATTCTTATAATCATCAACCTGACCAATGAGAGGCAGCACACCCACTGTATCGGAAATACTAATGACAGGCGTGCTAAGCTCAGAAATCAGCATTTTTTGAGCTTGAGATTGTGCTTCTGAAACTTGTCCATAATAAAGGGTGAAAAGTTCTATCATCCGATCAAATGCTTCATTTACTATTTTATTCCATGAAAAAAGCTCTTCGCATGTAATGCTAGATGAATGAAGGCGAAAAAATGATTCAATCCGTTTAAAAAAGATTAAACGAAACTTTTTAAAATGATGAATACTATGATACAGAGAATCGCCTCTCTGAGCCCTTTTTGTGGCAACTTCCTGTGCCCAATCACTAAGAGTATCCAATGACTCTCCTATAAGAACTTTTACAATTTTACAAGTAAAGTATCGATTTTGTACTCGAAGATATTCGGTTGTTTCGGAGGAAGCATCAGCGGTGTAGATCGAATCCTTTTCTACTTCCCGCGAGTCTAGCCATTCTTGAGACATTTCATCAATATGTTCTAGTAAAAAGTCATGTAGTTTTTCTGTCATTTCATGCATAACATGTTCTCCTTTACTGTTATCTAACGTTCCGTTTCCCGGTTTATTTATATGAAAAACTTCCACTTATTTACGTATGTAGGTTTTAACAGCTGGCTTCATGCTGAAGAGATTTCTTTTAAGGAACGATCAAATAAAACAAGGTAATTTCATCCCAATTAAAACATTATAGATAAACAAGGCCGATGTATAGCTGAGACGAGATTCGTCAATATGCTAGAATAGTTAAATTAAAACATAGGCTGATGTTAAGTGGACTGGTGGATGTTCGTTTTATTTAAAAAAAGCTACTCGTTTGAGTAGCTTTTTTTAAAACATATACTTAAAGGAATATAAGGAATTACGATTCCTGGGTTCTTAGTGTGCTCACAAACTTAAGTTTTCCTATTTACTTCTTCCCTTTTGCGAACATTCTATTTATGATCACGATGTTCGCCGTATAATGATTTATCATAAACAGAGTCATCTTTCGCAAAAGGAGAATCTTCTCTATTTTCTAAGAACGGGTTTGTTTTTGTCTCTCTATTGGCGCTTACTAACAACAATACTTTTCCTTTTTGCAAATCATCTGCATAAGGTTCTGCTTCTGTAAGAGGAACGCCTAAGTTAATTAAACGCTTTTCTACTCTTGCTTTATCCCTAAGAGTGTCTTTAGGGTGATCGGACGAAAACATATGCTTAATTTTATCCATAATCGACTCATCTTGATGAATTTGATCCGTGGTTTCAATCTTCTTTATGTCAATTCCTTCTTTGTTTTCTACTTCTAAATAGTTCTCTTCATCGATATCTTTGCTGGTGACCAGAGAGAGGTCACTCTCTTGAAATCCTTGTGTTTTTAGATGTTGAATAGCCGTTACGATCGCTTCTTCATTATCATATGTGCCTATCACATTTTTTGTCATGAGTAGTTCCTCCTTCTAGTATAGAAAATGGTTTATATAAATGAATTCATTTATGCTACTTGTAATACCCTAGAGTATTTTTCTGAAACATTTAAAAAATTAGATAATTTCTGTTTAAATGGAAATGAGCTGGGAATATAGTTGACAAGCCAAAAAAATTTAAGGAGGAATTCAACATGGCAAAAAATAAAGAAAATGAAAAAATGAGCAGAGAAGAAGCTGGACGAAAAGGTGGAGAAACTACGTCTAAAAATCATGATAAAGAGTTTTTCCAAGAGATTGGAGAAAAGGGTGGAAAAGCCACATCTAAGAATCAAAACAAAGAGTTTTTCAGAGAAATAGGTGAAAAAGGCGGAAAAGCCAGCAATAAAAATTCGAACAGTTAAAAAGCTAGAAAAACAGCCTGCGCAGGCGGTAAATTACACGATTAAACTCTTTAAATATATACGATCATAAGGAGGAATTGAGACATGACAAAAAAATTAGCTATGCACGAGACGCTAGAAGTTCATGAAATCTTAACGCTTAAAACGTCGTGTGTAACAAAAGGCACAGCAATGCTGGAATTGGTAGAGGACGAAAAATTAAAAAAGATTTTGGAAGAAGATGTCCAAACGTCTACTGAAGCAATTAATGAATTGAAAAAAATCTTAAAGAAAGCTCAATAAACAGGAGGGATTTAGGAATGGCTGCTAAAAGTACGCTTAATAAAACATTAGATGATCTTGCTATTGCAACTGATTTGTTATTATCAGCGAAAAACGGTGTGCGAACATATGCTGTAGCTCTTACGGAAACAGCAACACCAGAAGTACGCAAAGTATTAAAAAAACAATTAGACGAAGCTATTGAGCTTCATGAAAAGATCGCTCAATATATGATTGATAATGAAATGTATCATGCTTATGATGTTGAAGAGCAAGTAAATCACGATTTAAAAAAGGCAGATAAAGCGTTAGAATTAGCAAAAGGTTAAAATCAATATTGGTAGATATATAAATAAAAAAGAGAGAGTCTAATTCAAATAGACCCTCTCTTTTTTATTTGTATAAGATTTGGGACTCAAGACTTTTTGAATGGAGGTTATAAAATAATATAAGTTCACATAGCGAAGGCTGTGTTCCTCATTTATTCCTTTCCTATTCTAATTGTTATTTACTTAGCTGCATCTTACATAGCTTCTAGAAGAAAGTTTGAAAAACTATAGGTAGAAATAGTAAGACTAATGTTCAAGAATTAGGGCAAGCTACTCAACATGCAATAGAGCATCAGCTTATAAAGAAAGACTATCTCTTTGGAGTGGGAAGAGATGGTCTTTTTTTATTTTTGAAAATAAAGACATCTTAAAAACGGGAATAGAATGTACTAATTTTATAATTCAAATTATTTCTTTTTAGTAATTAACGAAGTAGTCATTCCTCCTATAAAAATTGTTGAACATGAAAAAAGAAACGTTTTAGGTCCTAATAAAGGAAGGGCTGCTGCTATAATCAAACCGTCTATACCTAAAATAACCATCCCTATGTTCAAAGAAAAAGCTTTTGATAGTAGTTGAGCTAGTAAATCTGTTCCCCCAGTGCTTGTCTCATACCGAAGCATAAGACCAACCCCCGTCCCAATAAATATTCCTCCAAAGATTACACTAGGAAAGACAGAAAATTGGAACTGGTTTTTAATAGGTTCTAGCCAATCAATCAATAAAGAAGAAATAATTAGCCCATAAAAACTATTATAAAAATAATGACGCTCATAAATCCAAGCAAGCCAACATAGTGGGAGACCTAAAATAATTATTGTTACACCTGTAGGGAATTCAAAATAATAATGAAGGATAAGAGCAATTCCAATTGTTCCTCCATCTAATAAATAATGAGGAACTAAAAATCCATTAATTCCTATACTTAATAATAAGCTTCCTACAAAAACAATCAGTATTTTTTGGAAAATAATAATCACCTTTTTAGTCAATTTATCTCTTACTATATTTATATGTTTTTACTACCTCTTATGAATTTTTTTCTTTTTACGTAAATGAATAAAGATTTATCTCTTGAGCAAACTACGAAAGGCACGGTGAGAGCATCATAAAATAGCTCTCTACTCCTTAGGATGAAATAAAAAGCCGCTAATTAGAGGAGAAATCCCTAATTAGCGGCTTTTTATTTTTAAACTGTTTAGACCTTTACTGATTGTTTTAAACGTATATAATTTACAAAGTGATAGAGTTCATACAACTTTTCGGCTGTAAAGTTTAAGTGAGGAGCTCGGAGAAAGAAAAGTAAGTTTCATAAGTCAGTGTTATCAACTTGTTTTATTTCTTTCAACGAAGAAAAATTTCTAGGGAGTCAGAGACCCAGTCTAGTACGTCCCCACAGATACAACCAAAATGTTCAAATACCTTCTTTCTTGATTTCAGTAAATTGGCCGTTTTTATATCACAACTGTTGGGGAATTGGAAAACTTAATGTACTAGACGAAAAATCTATTGCTTTATTGCCACTTAATTACCAATCAAAAAAAGCTTTCAACGAAATCATTGTAGCGGCGTAGACAAGAGATGAGATTAAGAAGGTTGGCAAGTGCGCGTGTTTTTCAAAAGGTAGTTCTTTACTGATAACGTTAAATAACATTGCACCTGAACTAAATGCAATCATCGACTCAATAAGCAGACCGGATGAGGGCCCGAAGACACCCATGATTGATCCAAGAAAAGTTGCCCCGGCAAGCATATAGCGACCTCTGTTTTTGTGCAAGCGATGATGTTTTTTTCCTAGATGGTAGGACCACCCAATAAAGTGAAGGCTGATCGCCAATCCATAGAATAGTGATTCAACTCGCTTAACATCGGTTGAGAACACAACATAAGAAATGATAAAAGAATAAACCATAAAAAAACTCACCTGTACCATATAAACGGTCAGTTCCGTTAGGTGTGAGGCTGCCTTTGTCTGAGCGAATGAATAAACGGAAAAATAGACGAGTAAGCCGAGAAGGCCAAGAAAATATAGTTCAGTATCAAGGGCCAGCGATCCTCCAAACTCTTCTTGTTTCTTATGAAGCGTCGGTAAGATATAAATAAACACATAAGCAATAGCAACACCACCTGATAATGAGAGCAGCTTTTGCTCCCCGATTGGAGAACGTTCGACAATCGTTAATGCGTATAGTTGAATGAGGATAAATACAATGCCTATTATAATTGATTCAATTGTAACCATGATTGTCTCCTTTTAAGGTTGAATTTTAGAATTTAGTTCCCTTTAAAAGAAAAAGAGAAACCATACTTTAGGTGGATACTTCTTAAAGAGGCACATTCATTAAGGGGATATCGTACCTTAATTATTTTCTGGAAATGTATTATTTCCATACCAAATGAGGTGAAAAAGGTTATAAAAATTCTATTTAAGATTTAAATAAACGAAGCAAACTCCTAATGATAGGGAGTTTGCTTTTCTGTTTCTTTAAATATTCCTGCGGGCCAACTAACACTCTTTTTCCAAAAGTTTTGGATTTATTTACACGCATGATACGAATTTAGCAATTTTATCTGTTTTACTAAACACTTCATATTGATTATCCTATTTTTCTTAGTTATAATATTGTTGTTACATTTGTAATGATAATGTAATATTATTGTAACTTATATACAGTTTTATAGTGTTATATAAGTTGGTTGCTAATTTAAAAACTAAAAAAGTTGTTTATGGATAAACTCTTAGGTGTTGTGGTAACAGCCATAAGGGTAAAAGTTTGAATAAAAAGGTGAGGAAAATGTTGAAAAAAATATTTATTTTAGTTGTTTTAGGATATATATTCTTGAGTAGCAAGTACTTTCTTCAAAATTATGTGTATGCGGGCACATATGAGCAACATATAACGGTTCAAGAGGACTTGCTGTCTAGTCTTCTTTCAGAAAAAGCTGTTTTTTAACATCTTTCATGACGCTACGTAGGAGAAGAAGAAAAAATTCTGTGTGAAGAATCAAGGGATAAATAAGGTGATGCTTCTCGTTCTAATAAGTTTATATATTGTTTGGACGAAAACGAAATAGAGAAAAAATATTTGATTAAGAAGAGAATGCTGAGGGAGTAAGAATAAAATGAAGGACTATCTAGATGTGGAAGAAGGAAAAAATGGCTGGAAGCGTTATTTAAGCACAACGATACTAGCTTCTGCGTTCATGGTACTAGGGTCAATTATTTATATTACAGCTGACATGGTTATGGTGGCAGCAGATGAAAGTGGAAAGTCCTACTTTGATTTCGATAGTGGAGTTGCTGTAGGAATCAATGCTAATCTTGATTTTCTGTTATCACATATTGTGTACATATGTTGGATTTTTGGTTTGTGGATCGGAATTCGTTTTATTCACAAGCGAAAAATGAAATCATTAATAACCTCTAACAAACGTGTGAACTGGAAGAAAGTATTATGGTCTTTTGGAGCTTTTAGTCTTTTACTAATCGTTTCACAATTAATTGATGTCGTGTTTAACCACTCGGATTATTCATGGAATCATGTAAGTTTAAAAGAGTATGCCCTGTTAGTACTGATCACGCTTTTACTAGTGCCTATTCAAACAACAACGGAGGAACTGTTCTTTAGGGGGCTTCTTCTCCAATGGGTGAGCAAGAAAGTGAAACGCCCTATTTTACTTGCGATTATCGTTGGAATAATGTTTTCTATAGGACATTTTGCTAATCCTGAAATGAATAAATCCATTATATTGGTGGGACTAGATTATATTGTAGCTGGTTTTGCTCTTACATATATCGCGATTAAAACAAAAAGCTTAGAAATTACCATTGGAGCACATGCAGCCAATAATATGTTTATAGCTCTGTTCCTTACAACGGACGATTCTGTTTTTGGATCTATACCAAGTTTGTTTAAGGTAGCTAACACTGAACCAGGCCCTAATCTCATTTGGTCAATTGTTACCTTTAGTGTTTTCTATATCTTATGTAGAGGGAAGATAAAAAAAGAAGAAGCAGCTAACAAAGATCAGCTTATTGCGTAAATTAGTGAAATCAATAAATACAGGATAGGAGATGTAACAGAGTGAGTGGAAATCACGATGAAAAGAGACCGTTGACTCGTGCAGAAATGAAGCGAGGCCACTTAGCTACTCAACATCGTATTTTAAATGTACTTATCGTTCTTGCATCAATTGCTGCAGTGTATCTAGCTATAAAAACAATACTTTAAAAGAGCAACCGTTATGGTTGCTCTTTTTATTCCTACAGTACCTTAACTAAGAATGTATACAAATTAAGATATAAAATATAGAAAAAATGTTATTATATAGATATTGTTTTTAAAATAAAATGATGTATGAGGGATATCAGCTAATATGTTTTTTTCATTATAGGATTTATAGCCGCATTTATCACTTTATGTTCGTTAGAAGCTAAGCTAAGAACGATAGTGAAACAAAATGATAGATTAATTAAATTACTTGAAAAAAAGAACAGATACTAACAGAAAATCATCTGATAGTATATTTGGGTGCTTTTTTACCGTGTAGGAGGATTTAAATTGAAAAGGAAGTTTTTGTTTTTAGGACTTATATCTATTTTTTTATTAGTATTAGGTAGCTGTGGTAGCAAAGAAGAAAGTGTGCGTTTCGAAGGTGAAGGAGATCATTGGAAAGCTTTATATCTTTTAAATAAAGGCGAGAATACTGAAAATGGGCAAGGCAGTATCATCTATAAAGGAAAAGATAAGGAGAAATTAGGAAAAGTTTCTTACGTTGTTGAAGGGGAAACAGGCAAATTATCAGGTACGGATGACAAGACAGAAGGGAAAATTAATTTAAATGGAGGTTGCAGTGGATGTGCGACTCAAAGCAGCAACGCTCCTTTTCAGGTGACAATAAAATGGAATGGTAAAGAAGATAAATTTGATTTAACACCAAAGTAGAACGATAAAACGTTGTATATGTATGAAACTACAAATCTGGCCACATTAATAACGTATTTTCCCTATTCTAATAAAGTTAAAAACCCTTTGTCTACATCAGGGAAAAATTATTTTTTATAAATCTTGCTTTTATTGGTTGTTTATCTAAATAAAGGGGAATTACATATAGTAAGAGCACACAAAGGGGATAAATATTAGTGACAAATTATAGGTACTATACGGGATCCCTGTTCGTCAGGGAATTAGAACGTTTAAAAGAAGAATATATTCAACTTGATCTCGACGATATGAAAAGAATGGTTGAAGAAGATATTTTACTGTTAGAAAAAGCGGTGAATATGCTGTCTATGAATACCATTTCTTAAATTAAGCAACTTACTCAAGATGCAATAAAGCATTATCTAACGCCTACTGTTAATTCAATTTTAAAAAAAGCTACCTCTTTTGACCGGGAAGAGGTGGTCTTTTTCAATTTCCAGACTGGATAGGGCATACTAAGTGGAAAAAAGCGTTTGAAAGCATTTTATAACATTTCCTAGTGTCTAAGAAATGTTGCCCAAACAAAAAAGGACATTTCGTCTATGCCCTGTTCCCTCGTATCAGCCCCGCCTACGCTAAATACTATGACAGCCACTCATGCCATCCAACCTATACTTAGTATAAACGAAAGCGTTTACAAAGTAAATATATTAATGAAATATTCTGTCTATTATTTTTATTATATTAAACTTGTCTATTTTGAATAATTTCAAATATGAGAGACGAAATTTTTAATGTCTAGAGATTAACTCACTCATTAATCTGTTTAAAGCAATGTGTAATATATCATGTTCTGTATACTCTTGTTCGAAGGCTAGACTTCTTTTTTCTTTTTTTCTTAACAACTTTCTAATTTCATCACATAAGTAAATTTGAGAATCCAAAAGCTTTATTTCTTTTATATCTTTTGTTTGTTTAGACATGAAATCAACTCCTTTATCACTCTTTAAGAAACTATTCTACCTTAAAAAGTAAAAATCCTTCTTCTATTACATCGGATTAACGTAATAGGCTTTATCAGAAGGAAAAACCTCAGATTAGAGAAAAGTTGATTTTGTTTTTTGAGAAACAATGTGTCAACAATGCTCCAAAAGGATTCTTTTTCTATTTAAATATTTTTTAAGGTGCAAATCCTTAAAAATCAACTTCCTTTAATTACGATTAATGGTAAAATAATCAATAAAAAGAAGGTTAAAATGTATTCACCATAGGAAGCCTTATTGGCTAGTTCTCTTTATTTTGTATTCATTATTCTATCTTTTATAATTAGTTTCTTTGTTGAAAGGATACTTATCATAAAATCTCATAGATCAGTAGGGGAAGTTCAGGCAACCTCTCTTTTTTATTCATTTCGTTTTGTTTTGTTTGGAACCAATTTTAGATATTGGTGGTGGGGACACTCGATGTCTATTCTTAACATCTTTGAATTTTTAGCCACTACTTTTATAAGCGTTCTTATCTTTATAATCAGCGATATTTATGGAATCAAGTATGAAGTGGATTATAGCTTGTGGCTAACTTTTTTAGAAGGAGCAGATAAATAAATGAGTACAAAAAGAATACATCTTACGCCTTTTGAAACAACTCACATTCAATACTTACATAAATGGTTAAATGATGAACGTGCAATACAAATGATAGGCAGGACACCTTTAACTTATGAAGAGGTAGTACAAGAAGTAGAAAAGAAAAGAATGAACAACGATTTAATTTTAGGAATTGAAAGCGATGAAAAAGAATTAGTCGGATGGGTATTTCTGAAGGATATAGACTATGGACATGGAAGAGCTAGTATAGGAATTCTTCTATCTTCAGAATCTAGAGGTCACGGATATGGTCGAATGGCTATGGAGCAAATGATTGATCTGGGGTTTAAACAGCTTCGTCTAAATAAAATCTATTTAACAACAAGAGGAATAAACGAACAGGCAATTGCACTATATGAAAAGATTGGTTTTATTACCGAAGGAAAATTAAGAAACCATGCCTACGTGGATGGGAAGTACGTAGATACATATTTTATGGGGATATTAGCTTCAGAATGGAATAAGTAAGCTTACCGACCACGATGAAATTTTAAAAACTAGTGCTTTTTAAGATATGTATTTGATTTTAGACAACGGGAGGGGTATAAATGAAATCCTATAACTATTTTTGTTCTACTCAAATTGAGGTAGGAATGGGGAAAGCTAGAGAATTACCAGAAATGCTGACATCTTTAAAGATTGGTTCATCAATTTTAGTCGTGAGTGACCCTGGTGTGGTTCGTGCAGGATTAGTTTCACCAATTGTAACTGCCCTGGAGGCTTCTGGTTATCGAGTGCTGGTATTTGATTCAATTGAACAAAACCCTCGAGATACGAATTGCTTGGAAGGTGCTAAGTTATTTCGTGACTTTAGTGCGGATGCAGTTGTTGCCATTGGAGGTGGAAGTGCAATGGATACAGGAAAAGCTATTGCACTGTGCGGTCCAAACGGCGGGGAACCATCTGACTATGCAGATGGCCGACTCCTGTATACAAACATTGCACCAGTTATTTGTATCCCGACTACTTCAGGTACGGGCTCAGAAGTTACTCGTTCTGCCGTTATTACGGAAGCATCTACACACCGAAAGATGACACTCAAACATAGTACATTAAGACCTGTTTTGGCGATTCTTGATCCTGAACTAACATTAAGTCTTCCACCTTCTGTTACGGCTGCTACTGGTATTGATGCATTAGTTCATGCGATTGAAGGTTATACATGTAAAGTAACAAATCCTATTTCACAAGCACTTGGGGCTCAAGCAATGAGAACCATTGTTTCAGCATTGCCTATCGTTTTCCGCGATGGTAAAAATGAAGCGGCTCGTCAAGATATGCTGGAAGGAAGTCTCTTAGCTGGCCTTTGTTTTGGATCTGCAGATGTTGCCTCGGTACACTGCTTAGCAGAAGCGCTTGGAGGACTTTATGATACCCCGCATGGAGTTGCCAACGCAGTATTTTTACCATACGTATTAAGATTCAATTCTATGGAGAACAAGCAACTGCATGCTACCTTAGCAAGGTATATGAACTTTGCCAAGGATTCAGATTCTGATGAAATAGCTGTTGAAAAATTAATTCAAGGGATTATAGGATTAACAGAATCATTAAACATTCCTAAATTGAAAGATTTAGAGGGTGTAAAGAAAAAAGACTTTCCGAGCATTGTAAGGTTGGCCATGCAAAACAACTCAACATCAAGTAACGTCCGTTTAATTACCGAGGACGATTACATGCAAATTCTTGAACAAGCTTACTTTAACCGTGTAGATAGAAATTGGGATTCTGGAGTAGAGAGCTTGAATTAAAAGATAAAGATTAAATATTGGCTTCCAATTGTCAGGCTGTGTCTAACGATTGGGGGCCAGTTTATAAACAGTATCTTCATGGCATTGTTTCTACTCTCTGAAAAGAACCAGTATCACAGTTAAGAAAGCAGACCTTAGCCCGCTTTTCTATGTGTAAGCCATGTATTTATAGTTCATATAACGTTATTTATCAGCACAGAAAAGACCTTCTAACAAAAGAAGGTCTTTTTGTTTAACCAAAGAAATGAAAATAATATTCTTTTTTCATATCTTTCACTTCTTTATGTGTTAATCAGCAAAAGTACTCCAGAAATCAGGATAATAATACATACTACCTTTTTAATAAGTGTACGTGGCAGATGCTCAAACCATCGAAGTCCTAATTTAGTCCCAATCAATATAACACATAGGCTAGGTAGTAAATAGAACCAAAAAGAAGCATTATAATCTCCGTTTATTCCATGTAAAGTTAAGGTAAAACCGTTTGTAATAATAAAAGAAGCTTGGAGATTTGCATTGTATTCATTTTTTTCTTTATAACGCATTAGAAAATAAAAAGTAAAAAATGGTCCTCCAACCGCAAATACTCCTCCAATAAAACCACCTATTAAACCGATAAATACGGTGAAAGGAACTTTTTTATAAAGAGGTGATGAAGTTGTTTTCTCTTTTGTAGTTAGCAGATAAATAACCATTGTAATAAGAATGAAACCAAGTATTTTTTTTACCCAGTCCATATCTCCATATGTATTTAGAAAATAAAATGAATATATACGACCAGTTAAAGCTCCTATTAAAATAATAGTTATGTTTCTCCAATTAATTAATTTAAAAAAACGAAATAAAATCGTAAGCGAAATTACAACGGTCAAAGCTAAAACCAATAGTGTACTGTCTTTTAAAGTCAGAAAAAGAGGCAAAAAACCCATCGAGAATAATCCAAAACCGAACCCACTTGCTCCTTGAATAAAGCTCCCTATGAATAAAATAGACAAAATAAGAATTAATTCTTCTAACATATCTATGCTTTCCCCTTATTGGTTAATCATTGAGATATACTAATTTTATTCTTTAGAACATCAAGTAATGTTTCTTATTTATTTCTGGCAAAAGGTTCTTATTTGTGAACTGTTTTTCTAAATGTATATGATCTGTCAACCTAGTCAATATAATCATTATTTCCTAAATACTTCCATCTGCACGGAATGATCCTTTATCAACAAAGCTAAATTTAATTTCCTCAGATTTACAAGGAATAGTTCCAACGCTAGGTAGAAGAGGGGTTAATACATATTAGTTTTATTTTCTAGGCAAACTCTCCAAGATGGATGAATCATCACTTTATGAATACCCTTCAATAAACAGAAAAATCACTGATTAAGCCCAGTGGTTTTTCTGTTTTAAAGGTGTATATCTTATCCGCCTTTACTTATCATAATGTGATTTACGGGTGCAAATAAATTGTTCACAACTTTAAAAAAGTAATAAATATTGATTTGGAATATATATTAAATGAAGAAAAGGCATAAGAAAGTATAAACAAAAATAACATTTATATCTAGGTTGTTAAAAAAACTTATCCTTAATGAGCATTGTTTAGTTAAAAGGAGGGATTTTATATGGGTAATAATCAATCAAATGATTTAGAGCAGGTATTAGAGAACAATCCAGCTAAAGCCGAATTAGATAAATCTGAGAAAGAGTTTACAATAAAGCCTTCTGATCCTTATCCGCACAAGTATTATACCGGAGACATTTCTATGGCTTCTAATACTGTGCCAAAAAACGAGAAAGAATAGAAAAGTTTCTTTTGATATCCCGATATAACCATCTTAGTTATGATAACAAAGATTATATACATTTTTTCTTATAGAAATATCTTACTCAATAGAGGATAATATCTTATAAGGTATTTCTCACTCCATATATTAAGCCCTTGAAATTTATTTCGAGGGCTTTTTTGTTGCATTTTCATCATTATAGGTTAGAAATATGAATAAAGTTCTTCCTTTATTAAAGGATATCCTGAATCGCCAATTTCATTTGTGCAACAGGAATATAATACAGCTGTAGAATGTTTCAAAATAGGACAAAACCCTTCAACACCTACACAGAGTTATAAAAAGAATCAAGGCAATGACTTTGTATATGGACGTAAGCCTTCTCAGTCTAAGAAATCATTCCAATCTGCGTCAGAAATGACAGATGAGTGTATTTCTAGCCTTATGCTCGGTGCTGTAAAAGCATCGGCACCTATAAACCGATGGTGGCTCTTGAAACAACCACTCCTGTTGTAAGCCGTGTGTTAGCTGATGCTGTTCCAAATTGCATTGAGATGGCGTATGAAATTTCTCACTATCAAAACAAGCACCATTATTATCAAGTACCACAGCTTGCTCAACAAGATATGCAGCAAATGGTAAATTCATTTGAACCTGCTCAAGGTAAACCGCAAATGCCAAATAACAATACCACTCATTAATATAAAAGAAGTAATTATAACGTAAGAGTGATTCATTTTATAATGCTGGAAACTTGATATTTCGAATCTTCACCGAATGAAGAAGTAATAGTGCTAAAGCATTTCAAAGCTATCCTTTTTGTAAAATAATCAAAAGGATAGCTTTTCTTATAAAATCAGATATATTTCTCCATTTAAATCGTTCACAAATGTAAAGGGTAAAATTGGCACCTATTTATAATGAGATGACGTAGGGTCACACGATGGTTTTGCAGTATTCGTTGATTGCGCTAACTTAGTTAAATAGTAGCATTCTTCCCTCATCATATGATCGGCCATTAAAGCAGAAAATGTACTAAGCATTTCGTTTGATAGTTCTAATTCTTCGATCTCATGAAGAAATACTTGAAATAACTCTATTTCTAACTTAACGTCTTTGTTCATTCTCTTTAATGCTGGAAAGGATTCAAGGTTCGTTCTTAAATAACCAGTTAATTCTACAGCCTTCAGATAAAAATGTTCAAAATGGGTAGAAAATTGCATACTCTTTTGTTTTAGTTGCTTTTCTACTGCATCAAGACTATCGGAAATAGCTCCAGCATGTCCCGCAGCATCTAATATCCATAACAAATGATGATGAAGCTCATGAAAGATGGGTGGAATTTGTTGTTGTTCTAAATAGCTAAGAATTAATAAATACTCATCCAGCTCGTTGACCATATGGTTTAGAAAAGTAGGTGTAAGGTGAATCGTAAAGTCAGTTGTTAAGTGCTTTCTTAATAAGGAAAGTTTAAATTCTTTGAGTGCTATTGTTTGAGCTTTGGCTTTCATTGTAATGCTTTCCAGGTTGTTATGCTCTGCTTTAACTTCTTCTAACAAACTATTAAAAGTTTGGATGAAAGTTTTAGCCATCTGTATTTCTTCTTGCTCTTTTTCAGCCAAGGCATCTAAGATAAATTGGGAATGGTCTTTCAAAATTTGAATCCAAAATGTATGTTCAAAAATTGCATTTTGAGTAAAGCTACTATTCATTGTTTTCCTCCTTTAATAAGATCGTCACTTTCCATACATATTAAAAAAAACCTATTTATATTAATATATAGGAGAAAATCTAGCACATTTAAGTGAATGTTTTATCAAAACCAAAATACATTTTATAAAAAACAGTTATATTTCATTTTTTATTTCCGATTATAAGAGTAAAGTAGAAAAAGATTCTCTCATCCTCATTGCTTCAAGTGGACAATACGCTAAAGGAAAAGCCTACTGATTCATTCCGTATCAGTAGGCTTTCTAATTTATAATCATTTAAGCAAGCTACTTTAGATGAACGAATCACCACTATAACTACCTTTCAACAAACAGAAGAATCGCTGATTAAGCTCAGTAGTTTTTTCTCTTTGATATGTATTTTATAATAGTTAAAAAAACACTTAAAGAAAGGGTTTTTCGCTTTGATTTATAAATGAGATTTATTTAAGACAAATCCTGTAATTAACTCATTAAACTGAGTCCACTGTTTGGTAGGCAGTTGGTGACCTTGATTGGGTAAAACAAAGAATTCAGCATGTTTACACTTATTTTTATACTCTTTCATATAGTGAGCAGTCCAATCCTTTTTTCCACCATATATAAACAATAAAGGCATCGTTAAGCGATGAAGCTTGTCTACACAGTTATAGTGTAATGAATGATTATAATACTGATACCAGGATTCTTGGTCTGATTTCCTCATGTAACTAACTAGATTCTTTCTTAATGTTTTGTCTCGAGTATGACTTATAGCAAGGCTTGTTATTAGCATATTCGGATGTTCTTTTACCATATACATTCCTGTTTTATGTAATAGCCGTCCAGGTACATCTCTTACTATAGGATAAGCTCCTGAAAGTATTAATAATTCAATTCGATGGCGATAATGAATGGCTAGCTCTTGAGCAATTAGACAACCAGCAGAGTAACCACATATAATCACCTTGTGTAGATGCAGCGAATCCATAAAACGTACTAACTCGTTTGCATAAAAAGAAATTGATATAGGCTGTTTAGGTTTTGAGCTTCTTCCATGACCACTTAAATCTGGAAAGATGACTCTCATATGTTTGGATAACTCGTGTTGATATTGGAATACTTTATATCCAAGTCCAGGGGGATGAATAAAGATGACAGGGGCTCCTTGTCCATACTCTTCATAATACAGATAGTGATTAGTGTTTGTTTCAATAAAAGTCATTATTTTTCACTCCAAAAAAATGTATGAAATATATCATATAAAGAGAAAAACTTCCCTGGTCTGCCTAAGGGAAGCTCTTTTCACAGGTTGCTTATAGTACACAATGAGAAATTGAGAGTGAACACCTCTCCATTTATTCAATAGTTTGATCAAGTTTCCGTACTTTATTCATTGTTAAGTGTATTTGTTGTATTATTTCCAATAAGCGCTATTATCCCGACTGAATTTATATATTATATACAGTTTGAAAATAGAAAAAGACCATCTCCTTCCAGTCAATAAAAGAAGAACTAGAGAAAAGAAGCCTTGAATTAACCGCGACCACTCTAGTAGGAAATCTTACTTCATCTAGTAAAACAGAGGAGCTCATTGCTTTACTAGATGATATGTCTGAACTTCAGCTTCGGTTTGAAAGCGCTGATGATTGTTATACGGATCTTTTTTCTGGCGAATTGATTAGACCTTAGTTTTTAAATGAGGTAGAATGGAGCAAATTTATAAAAAATATTATAAAGATACGTGACCATGTCAGAACAAACTACGGTCTAGAGGTAGTTTTCCATCCACATGCCCAAAGTCATGTAGAAACAGAAGAACAAATTGAAAAGCTGTTAAATGATACCGATATTAATCTTTGTTTAGACACAGGCCATCAAGCATATGCAGATGGAGATCCAGTTGCTTTTATGCACAAACATTATCAGCCAATCCCTTACCTTCCCTTACCTTCACCTGAAAAGCTGTGATTTAAAAGTAAGAGAAAAAATGAAAAGGGAAGGCTGGTCGTTTGCTAAAGCGATAAGCGAGGATGTTATGTGTGAACCTGAACTGGGTGTAGTTGATATGAAGGCTTCTATGAAGGTATTGGAAGATATCAGCTTTGATAAATAAAACAGAAGCATTTATCACCGCAAACTCAATGACTAGGTCAATGAGTTTGCGGCTTTTTTAGTTACTATATCTCTTATTATATTATTGGAAATAAAAAAGCCCTACTTTGACTGAGGACTTTTTTTAGGTTTATACTTTTTCCTCGTTTCCTTCATGCTTAAAATCACACCCAAAAGGACAATTAATCCGCCAATAAATTGGTTTATGCCAACTACTTCATTAAGTAGCAGAACAGAAAATAATACACCAAAAATAGGAACAAGATTCATTAAAGTCATGGCAGAACTAGAAGATAATTTGCGTAATCCAAAATTATATAATAAAAAAGCGATAACCGAACAGAAAACGCCTAGATACAATAGGGTTAGAAATGATCTTATATCTGGTGTTTGCCAACTTGACTTCTCTATAAGGGCTAATGGAATAAACGTAATGGCTCCCGCCAAAGTTTGATAAAAAGAGATAGTAATCATGGAATATTTTTTGACAACTTTACGAGTTGTGAAGTTATAGAGAGCAAAAATAAAACCTGCCACAATTAATATAATATTGCCAATCAATTGTTTATCATCTGTCTGAGTTTCAGGACTATAGGATATTTGATATACACCTATCATCGCTACTCCAATTCCTATGGCCTTTACCCATGATGTCTTTTTTCTGAAAAAGAGAAATTCCATTAAAACCGTTATAGCAGGGTACGACGCTACAATAATAGCGGCATTCGATGCTGTTGTTAGTTCAACTCCTATGTTCTCCAGAGAAAAATAAAGGGTAGTACCTAGTACACCACTTATAGACATTAACCCTATGTCTTTGAATGAAGGCTTTATTTTATCTTTCCTGATTAAGAGAATAAATCCTAAAATAACAGCAGCTATAACAAAACGAGCCGCTCCTAGTGTAAGGGGTGGAAAAGAGGTATAGGCTATTTTTGTCCCAACAAACGATGTACTCCATAAAAGGACGGCTATTACGGAAGCACTTATGTATAAACCATTTCCTCTTCTAACCTTTCTTGTTGTTAAGCTTTTTTGATGTTTCGCTATCATTGTATCCATTATTACACCTCCAAGCAGTATTAAAAATTATATAGTAGCTACTTTTGTAGCGTCTAAAATTAAATTATAATTTTTAATCCAAACTGTCAAGGGTACTAATGGTATACTTAGTTTAAAATTATTGACTCTATCTGGGTATTATCAAGGAGGACCAATCATGACACTAGATATAATAAAGATTTTGAAAGATGTAAATTTTACTGAATATGAGGCAAAAGCATATTTAGCTTTACTAGAAAAATCTCCTCTTTCAGGGTATGCTATTTCATTAAATTCTGGAGTGCCCAGATCTAAAATTTATGAAGTATTAGGGGGACTAGTGGATCGAGGAGAAGTCATGATCAGTCATGAAAATCCCGCTCTATATACACCGTTACCTCCTAATGAATTAATCAACTTGAAAAAACGTAAAGCTGAATCCTCGTTTGAAGTAGCTGAAGAAGCTCTTGAAAATTATTCTTATGTATCTTTAAATAGAGAAAACATCTGGAACATTACAGGTTATGAGCCTATACTAAATCGTACAAAGGAAGCTATAAAAGAAGCTACAGGGCGTATTTTATTGGAAATATGGGCAGAAGATGCCCAGGAACTAAAAGAAGAATTACAAGCAGCAGCCAAAAGAGGCGTAGAAATTTTAATTGTTTCCTATGGAGATTTAGTATTTGATTTTGCGCAGGTTCATCAGCATGATGCAAGCGAAGAAATAACCAATGAATATGGGGGACGATGGATTGTTCTAAGCGCTGATGATCGAGAGGTAGTTGCAGGTATACTATCGCTTGGTAAGGATAGCCGTGCCGCCTGGACGATGCATCCGGGATTAGTTATGCCAATTACGGAAGTTATCATTCACGACTTGTATATCTATGAAATGATGAAAAAACATCGAGGAATCCTAGAATCAAGCTTTGGACCGAACCTTATTGAACTTCGTAATCGATTTAAATTTAACTCATCAGGTTATAGCGTAGCAGCAAAATTAGGATTGATTAAATAGCGAGTATTAATGCATATATACTCATAATAAAGTTACTTATTATAGTCACCGTTATTGCTAGCTGTAACATGTTTTACGCAAACTGACTTCGTATAGGGGATGTCTTCATAGTTAATAAGGGCATTTCTTTCCTGAGACCTTGAATATGACCATAATAACTTATGTTAGACGGTGAAATGGACTCTGTCTTGATATTATCAAATCAGAAACATAATTCTTAATAAAGTGGAAAATGATAGTAGTAATCTTATAAGGAGATTAGATGATGAGAGATCATGATGATCAAACGAGCGAGGGATTAAATCAAATATTTGAAATCATTCTTAAAAGAACCGATTAAGTAAAAGAATTCTTGGAGCAGTAAGCTTTTTCCAAGGATTCTTTTTTAGATTATGAGGTTTTTATAGATCATGGATATGACTACATTCTTTGGATAGTTAAAAGGAAAGAGCATGTATAGAAAATCCCGCATTCTCTATTAAAAATCCACCTGGCCTGCAAACAATGGGTGGCATTTTAATAATTACTTTAACATCTTATAATTTGATTTAAATACATTGTCCATGAACGTATAAGAAAGGGCAGCATTCTATTGAGGAAAGTGTCTTTAATGCAAGATAACATGTGTGAAAATTAATTGTAGCATGATGTTTTTTTGAAAAAGTTGAAACGATAAATACAAAAAGACTTGCTTAAGGCAAAAAGCAAGTTAAAAGAAAGATAATCACGTGGTAATTCCATTATAATCCACAAATAGTGAGCGTATATTAAAATATAGTTAAAATCAAATTAATTTATAAAAAAGATCAATTAATCTTTTTTAATTGGTGGCAATTACATAACGTAAACACTAGCCACCTGAAAGGAGTTAGCTGAAAAATTCTATTACTGCTTTCATAAGAATTATACCTTAAAACAAAAAGCACCCGTGGAGGCGAGCGTTTTTATAAACTTAACGTGTTAAAGGAGAAGCGATTCGTCAGCAAAGGGAGGAGGCTGAGTAGTTACAGGACATGCCCGTTTTGTCGTAGTTATACGTATTTAAAGTAATTCAACAAACATCCATTATCAAGGTACTATTTCGTTAATTGATTATACATTTCTTCCAGCTCTGAAAAAGAGATATCTTTAGATGCATAACCTACAGCAGCATCCACAATTCTATCAAAACCTTCAGGTGAGATACTTTCTGCTTTGAGGCATCGCTCATACTGCTCTAGTTGCTCTTGCTGGTTTTCTAAATCCCTCTCTTTGCCTTCGTAATCAGGAGCTTTCATGGTTTCAATATTTTTCTTAACAACATCAACATACTGTCTTAATTCTTCCACGCTTATCATTCTCCTTACATTTTTGAAGTAACACATAGGGCAAAAGTATGAAACATCGGGGAAGGTGAAGTGACACTCTTCCTTTATAAATATTGGATTAACCCTTCAAAATTATACATTTAAAAAGACGAAAACACCCATAGAGGGTGCTTTTCGAAAAAACTCTTTATTGAAAGGAGAGACCATTCACCCATAAAGGGAACGGCGGATTGCTTATAGTATGTGTTATTTTCTTAAATTTATATGTGAAATAGGAAAGGCGGTTGAGCAAAAACTTATTAAACAAAATAACAGTATGAAGAAACGTGCTCTTTCACATAGAAATTGATATAAGGTGATACGAGATTTTATATAAAATACTTTCTTGTATGACGCTTTTTAATTTAGCTGCAATTCATCACTTCTAGAGAGTAACCAGGGCAGGATTGGCTATTGGTTCGTTTTTGTAACATTAAATATTAAACAATGATAGGTTACTTTTATTCCGTTCTCATTACGATAATCATTTTCATATAGATTGATTAATTCACGAAAAAAGGAAGGGCGTTGACAGTAGCTTTCCTCGTTACTGTTACTTGCTCCAATTTTTTTTATTGATGTAAAAAATGCCTGAACGGTCGGAAAGTATTGAACCTCTAGTTTCTCCATTTTTGATAGTTTAAATGGATACTCTCTCAATGGAACTAATGCTTGTTCACAAATTTGAGACAACTCTTCAAGAGAAAAAAACGATTGGCCAGGTGAACTGTTACTGAAAAGGTCAAGCTTTTGTTTCGCATGACTGTAGCATGAATGAAGCTCTTGAAATGTACGATTACCAAAGGTTGAAAATAGCAGGCTGCCTGCAGGCTTAAGTTGTTTATACAATTTTTTTATTGTCGTATGAAGACTATTAAACCACTGAAATGTTGCATTCGAAATAATAAGGTCATAATGTCTTTCTATCCTTAGTTCCTCGATATCTCCGCATATGAAAGAAACTCGATCTTCCGTTACTTTTTTCTTTGCTAACTCAATCATTCCTGATGACAAATCAACTGCTGTAATAGCGGCCTTAGGAAATTTTTTGCACAATAATAGTGTTAAATAACCCGTACCGCAGCCAATTTCAAGAATAGCTATTTCCTGGTTAAAGAAGTTGGTGGAAAGTTGATCTATTAACTGGCTTGCCATACTTTTTTGTACATCGGCATAAGCATCATAAGTTTTAGCATGATTATTGAACCTTTTCTTTAAGAGTTGCTTATTAATCATAAATGAGCTCCTTTTCGAGAAATTTCTCTATAAGCTGCGTGCACTGCTGAGGTTTCGTAAAAAAAGGAATATGACCAGCTTTTTCTAGGATATACAGCTGCGCTTTTCCACCAATCCTTTCACCTATGAAAGAAGAAGACTCAGGTAAACATATTTGATCATCTCTTCCATGGATTAACAAACAAGGAGTTTGAATTTGATTGAGTTGCATTCTAACATCTTGTTGGAGTAAATAATCCAGCCCTATAAGGAGGGAGTGCATACAGTCTCCTTGATAATCACGCTGAGCAACTTCCATAAATTGTTGATGAAATTTCTCTTCTTTTTCAGATTTAGTGAACATAGCGTTATAAAATGCAGTAAGTGTTTTTTCTTTATTACGCTGTAGTTGTTTTTTCATACGTTCAACGATGCGTTGCTCCCATCCAAATGTATTATGCACGTCGTTTGTAAAGCGGCTAGTTCCGCCAATCAATATGAGTCCTTCTATCTTGTTAGGGTATAAACTTGCAAGTTCAAGCGTTACAAGGGAACCTAATGACCAACCAATTAAATAAACAGTACCTTGAGTGGAAGTAAGCAATTGGGTTGCTCGCTCTCTAAAGTCACTTAGTTCTTTTACGTCTCTCCAGTCTGTACACAAAACGTTACATGTAGTAGACAATGATTTTACTATTGGGTTAAACGCTGCTTTTTCCATTCCCCATCCGGGAAATATGATAATAGTGGATGGTTTCATTGAATCACACTCATTTCTTTTCCAATTAGAGAAACTTTTTTTATGGCCCACTCTAAATCTTCTCGAGTATGATCTGCTGTTACAGTAAAACGAATTCTTGCTTTGTTTTCAGGAACAGTAGGGGGCCTGACTGCAATAGCAGCAATTCCTTCTTTCTGTAAACGCTCTGCAAACTGCATTGTTCTTTTGTTTTCTCCCGTCAAAATTGGAATGATTTGAGATTGACTATTGCATGTATTAAATCCTTCGTATGTAAGTGCCTTCCTAAAAAATAGTGCATGTTCTTGAAGAAGTGCACGGCGCTTTGTGTCTTGTTGCACCTTTTCAATCGCAGCCGTTATTGCACCGAGTATAGCAGGGGGAAGAGCGGTTGAATAAATGAATCCTCGCATTCTGTTTTTAAAATAATCTATCAGCCACTGTTTTCCAGTAACATAAGCTCCAAATGAGCCTAGTGCTTTACTAAACGTTCCCATTTGAATATCAATTTTATCTTGCAGGTCAAGAAAATGCGCATATCCTTCACCATTTTTTCCGTATACACCGCTTGCGTGAGCTTCATCAACCATTAGTAGTGCGTTATATTGCTCTTTTAATTTAACAAGCTCCTCCAGCTTGGCAAAGTCACCATCCATGCTGAAAACAGTATCTGTTACAATTAACTTCCGTGACTCTAAGGGAACTTTTTTTAATAAATTTTCTAGTTGGTTCATATCGTTATGGCGATAGCGTTGCATCTTTGCACGGCTCAGCAGGGCCCCATCAATGATACTTGCATGATTTAACTTATCGCTGAAGATGAAGCCATTACGCGGAACCAAGGTTGAGATGATTCCTAGGTTTGCATTATAACCACTATTGATAATAAGTCCTGCCTCAGCTTTCTTCCAATTAACAAGTGCTTTTTCTGCTTTCTCATAAAGAGAGTGATTTCCTACTATTAAGCGTGAAGCTGTTGCTCCTACTCCATATGTCATCACAGCATCACTCATGGTTTTCTTCAGCCCCTTATCTCCTGCGTAGCCTAAATAGTTATTAGAGGCAAGGTTTAACATCCTATGTCCGTTGACTGTAAGCCATGGTTGTTCAGCAAATTCTGTAGTAACAAGGTGCCGTTTTTGAAAAATTTCATCTAAATAGGCAAGTTCTCTCTTCATATCTTCTTCCCAATCCAATACACTTTCACCACCGAAAATAAAATATGTTAACATTAATATTTACAAAGTTAACAATTATATCTAATCACGCCTTTAAAACAGTGTCAAGATAAAATAATTTAAAGAAGAGATACTAGATAATTGTCTCCACATAGGCTACTACAGTTCATTTTTGAATCTCATGAGTGGACGTGCAACCTTACTTCAGTACTCAAATAAAACCTAAAAAATCAATACTTTGTTCACTACTCGTATTTATTAATTAACTTCTTTTCTTAATGAAAAAGCTGCCAAATAGGCAGCTAATAATACAGCTTTAATTTTCATTTAAGGTTTTGCGTTGCCCGGAGGCTTATTAGTTGGAAAAATTGCTTTTTCTACGTCTTCTACTGCGATTACTGGATCTACCGTATTACTATTTGGTTTGCCTTTTTGACTATTGCCTTTATCGCGTTTCTGACTCATGTTTAAATCTCCCTTCAAAGTTAGTTACATTGTTAAGATGAGTTAATAGAGCGGAGCTTATTCAACCCATTGTCTTTTTAAATTATATTTATTTTATCGGTGTAGACAGGTGTCTAGGGTTCTAAAGAATTTCCTTTACCACAGTATTATTCCTTTTTTAATACGAATCTAGAGCTTAAAAGTCCTTTTATCGGGACTTATCAGAAAATAAGCTATAGGTGGATAAGACATTTGTTTTCTTAAACTGAATATATATTAGATAATTAAAACAAAGTAAGGTGAATTAGAGATGGAAAAAAGAGTAATTTTTGACTTTGAAGTCGATTTTACTAATGGCGGTGGAATACAAGGGCAGGAATTTCGTCTTGATATTGATGGTGATGATATCTCTGATGAAGAATTAGCTAAATATATTGTAAAAGATATGAGGCTGCTAATGGTGGGTGAGGTAAGGATACTGAACAAGAGAATTATTAGCGAAAAACATAAACGAAAACCTGCTGATGAAGATAGTGAAAAATAAAAAAATTATCTATTTTTTGTTTTAAACACACAGGCATAATAGAAAAAAAGAAGTTACCAAAAGGCGACTTCTTTTTTATTTAACCTTGTTTTCACTCCTTTTAAGCCTAAAGGCATATGATTCGTTAGCTTACTAAGGTAGCTGCATAGTATCTAAAAAATCATAATTCCACTTAGCAATCAGTATCTATTTCATTAATGTTTTTCTTTAATATACTCCCGTTTATAGACAGTTTATTTTGGATTTTGTATCCTAAACCGCAAAATTTATAGAGACGAATTCTTTGATAGAGAGTAAAACTTTTCATAAACAATCTGAAACCCGTACAGCACAAGTGTTTTTATTAAAAAAACAAGGGATAACTGAAATCTAGTCAACCGGGCTAAAGAGACATATCCTATTTTTTTTAACCATTTTAATCCGAAGTAAGTAAAAAAAGAATCAATAAGTATGTTTACTAAAAGATATAAGTTGAACTTTCCGTAAGTATATTTTAATATCCACAAAGCTCCAACTAAAAAGGGACCAAATATCAATGGTAATTCTGCTAGAACATTCGGCTTGATTGAGTAAGGAAACCACCACCATTTTTTCTTCTCTGCAAACCTGCCTTCTGCAATAAGATACAAACTCATAAAAATGCTTCCTGGAAGGAATCTTTTGAGAGTCTTTCCTCCAATAAACGGAACACTCAACCAAGGTAAAATCGTCATTAAAATAAGTAGTAATTTATCGTTTTTCTTCAAGTGACAGTCTCCCTTTTCAAAAATATGGATATGTATATATATTCCCTTTTTCATGAGTGTTTATGTGATGAAATAAGAGATCCTGTTTTTTATTACTTTAGTTCATTTCTTCTAAAGCTTCTAATAAACATGTAGTAGTAAGGAACCCGAAGGGAGAGCTAGTAATGATTTCATTATGGGAAGAACATTTATTTTGGTTAGAAATAATTCAGGATCATGCTTATTTTGTACGAGATCACTTATCGGTGAAGGAAGTCGAATACGTCCGAACAGCTAAGCAATATATTCATTTGTTTGATGACTTGCTAAAACAACTGAACTATTTATCCCCTGATGCTATGCATAACGATCCTGCATTAATAGAATTCTCGAGAAAGGCGTGGCCCATTGCCAAAGGGTATTTTGATTTTGAAGGGTCTCTTCAGGCTCTTCGAATTGAAAACGAAGTGAATCTAAACTTATCTCCGACCTATCTTAATGGCACGTTAAGTGAAAATCAGGAATATTTAAGATTTTTATCTTATTTAGTAAAAGGAAAGGAGCCGGTTCCCCTTAGCTTAGTCAAATTAATGGATTTATGGCTGGAAGATCAGCTTGGACATGCTGTTTTGTTTAAAAACCTGCTTGATCCGATTGAGATTATGATATCTAGACAAGCAGATTCATATATCGGGAAATTTCAGGCATTTATTGTACAGAATCATCATTTAAAAGGTTATTTGCGATTTAAGCAGCCAGGTTTTGCAAGACAAACAGAATTTGCTTTAGAAGTGGGGAAAACAACTATTGAGATGAGCCAGTTTGTTTGTGCTATGACCGAAAAATACAAGGAGAACAAGCTTTTAAATAAGGAAACGTTAAGGTTTCTGATACATCATTTTCCTGAGACTTGTTATTTTATTAAAAAATTGAGTTATTATGCTCCCGAATTGCAGCAAGAAGCCAACCAATGCTCATTAAGAAGAGTTTCTTATCTTTAAGATAAGCTAAAACATTTCATAGGGCCTAAATCCACTCCCCCTTTATATTTCTGTAAGCTTTATTTATATGTATATAAAAAAGAAAGGTCTACTTTAGAGGGGAGACCTTTCTGGAGGAGGACTAATTATTGAAAGTAAAAGAAGTGTGGTGCGTATTTAATTAGTTTGCTATGTAAAAGCTACCTCAATGGTCCAATCCCTAGCACTTTTTACATCCCCAGTTATATCTTTTCGTTCTTTTTCTTTCCTTAAAAAAGATTTCACTCTCAAGCTCACGCATCCATATCTAACAGCCGAACGATTCGTTCTTAATCCGTTTTTGATATTGACAGATTGGCTATATTTTGTGAGACTTAATATACATAATGTTCATTAGTTTACATCGTGTGCAGAATGTATGTTGATGGTACAGGATCGTTTAAATAGTCAATCATCAGAAAAAGTAGCTGTACCTATACAAGTCATAATCATATGCCTGAGACTCAATAAAAGTTATACAAGGAGACGAACGATGTCTAAAAAAACAAAAGTAGATCCTAGGATAAAAAGAACAAATAAATACTTAAGAGACGCTTTAGTCGAACTTCTTAAAGAGAAAGACGTCACGTCCATTACGATTCAAGAAATTACGGAAAAAGCGGAATTAACGCGGGGAACATTTTATTTGCATTACCAAGATAAGCAAGACTTTCTGATGCAGAGTATGAATGAAGTTCTAGAAGAGCTAATAGAGAAAGTAAAGCCTAAACAAAATAATGAGGATTTCGCAGCAGTAGAAGAAAATGATGAATCCGTTTCTTTCTTAAAGCTTTTTGAATTCATCTACGAACACGCGGATTATTTTAAAGTTATGCTAAGTGATCGAGGACTACCTCAATTTAGAAGTCATATGACGGAAATTGTAAAGAAAAGAGTGTATGGAGAGTTAATCTCTTCGATTGGAGAAGCAGAGGATGGACTTGATATCCCTGAAGATATTCTGATTAGCTATATCACATCAGCTCATATAGGTGTCATTTGTTCTTGGCTAGAAAGTGATATGAAATTCAGCCCTGCATTTATGGCTGAAAAATTAACCAGGCTAACACTTTTAGGGCCAATTCGAGTAGCAGGCTTAGAAAATAAAATAAAGCTTCCTTACTGAAGCTTTATTTTTTAGTTTGTTCAAATGCGGATAAACATCTTTCTTCTTTACCCTAGCTACTGTGATGGTTGGAAGAAACATGAACGCCGCATTTTTAGTTTTTTACAATCATGAAAGGCAGAAAGGAATTGTAGTATGAAAATAGAAAAACACTGGGGGATTTCCTTACTGGCAGTTTTAGCTATTGGTCCTGGTTTAATGTTAAACACGTCATTAAATTCTATACGTGAAATTCTCCAACAAACGTTTAACGATCAATCTTATATTTCGATAACACCGGTTTTAATAGGGGTTATAAGCTTTGCATTTTGTATTCCATTTGGACCTATCCTTCGACATAAGCTAGGGGAGAGAAGGACGTATGTTCTTTCGATGTGTTTATTTCTTATAGGAGCTATCGTAAGTATTGCGTCTAACAGCTTCTTAGGAATGGGCATTGGTCGTTTTTTACAAGGAACAGGAACGGGTTTAGCACTTATGATGATGATTCCAATGCTGGTTCTTTCTTTTCCGATTCAGAAACGGAACTTGGCATTATTGATTCTTATTGGCGGATTTTATGGATCTAGCGTTGTGGGCATTTTTCTCGGAATGTTAGTGAACAGCTACGGACACTGGAGAGGGTTATTTTATATAGCGGCCGTACTTTCCTTACTGGGAATATGCTTCAGCTACAAATTTTTAACAAATGATCACGCCAAGCAACAGCACAAGCATCATGAACCGTTTGACATCATCGGTGTAGCGTTAATGTTTATGGTTACTGCATTTATTACCTTTACATTACTTAATCTCCAAAAATCAGGATGGGCATCTACTTATGTATGGATAGGCATAGTGGGAAGCATCACTTTTCTATGCTTTTTATTCGCAGCAGAATGGCATATTAAAAATCCGTTAATTCCCTTTAGGTTAGTGGCTTCTCGAAAACCAGCTCTTGCTATCCTGATCGCTGTTATAGGCAATATTAGTATGAGTTTAACTCTTTTATCTCTACAAGGATTGCTTAAAAGCGGATCTAGTTTTGATAAAGGAGACACTTCACTGATCTATATCGGGCTTTTTGCTGGAATAGTAATTGCCGCCATATTAAGTGCCGTATTATATGATAAAGTTGGACCGGGCGTATTAGGTATTATAGGAGCGGTCATCATTATGGGAGTTAACATACAGTGGATGTATGTAGACGGTCATGCTTCAGCTTTTCTCTTTGTTAGCAGCTTTGCCGCTTTAATCTCAGGAGTAGGGTTCACGGTTGCTGCAGGTCTTATGGGTGCAGCTTTAGGCGGACCGCTACCAAGTTTAGTTCCTCGGATGGTCACCGTTCAATTTATAAGAGTTACAGTATCTGCGGTCATCCCTGTAATCAGCAGTATCGTCTTTGCAAAGGTGTATAAAGATCACCTTGCAACAGTAAGCGCAGAGAGCCAGGTGGCTAGTAAAGAAAATTTCACGCAATCTCTACATGTAAAATCTGAAATCATTACGTATCATACATTTTCTACGTTTTCCTGTGTATTGAGCATGGTGGTATTAATTCTTTCGTTTTTGATGTTCCTAACAGGTAAAGGACATAAGCTGGCTCACAAGCCGCATGACAAAGAAACACATAAAGAAAAGCAGAGTACGGAAGAGCTTCCCAATAAAAAAGCTGCTCCCGTTTTTGAGCGTTCATCTAAAGAGGCTATTTCGAATCGAGTCATTGGTGATAGCGAGTATAGAGCAGCGCTAAAAAAATTTGGTCAGCCTAAACCTTCTGCTGATAAAATGCTGCATATGAGAGATCAAGAATATAGAAAAGCTCTTAAGAGAATGAAGGATATAGGACAATAAGTTAAACTGAAGAAATTTGAATAAAGAACAGAAAGAGCAAACTCACGTGTCAGGGAGTTTGCTCTTTTCATTTCTACACGTGCGCTTTACAGATATGTTGTTAATAAATTAATAACTAATACAAAAACACAGTACAAATATATGTTTATTTATGTATAATTATTTATAATATAGAATAAAAATACAAAAGGAGAAACTAGATGAATCCCTTCATAAAAGAAAGCATTGAATCCCTTGATACACAATTAGATATAATCCAAACTTGTATTAGTAGATTAGCAGATGATGATATTTGGAAAAAGTTCCGCCAAGAAACGAATAGTATTGGAAACTTATGTTTACATCTTGTTGGCAGCGAATATGCATTTATCGTCAGCATCATTGGTGGTAAGCCTTTTATTAGACAGCGATCCAAAGAATTTACTGATAACAGAGTAATGGATTCCGAACAGCTAATAGAAAATTTAATCCTTACACGACAACAAAGTAAAGAAGTTATCGCAAATTTTGATTTTAACGATTTAGAAAAATCCATACAAATGCCTTCTACAACAAGTACATTAATTCCAGAACCAGGTAAAGTACAGTCTTGCTTAAGTGTTATCTTATATGCCGTTGAACATTATGCTTATCATACGGGACAAATCGTTTATATGACAAAGCTGCTTCAAATGGAAAATGAACATATCTTAAAATGGAGACATTGAATTTAATAATCCTGTTCAGAAATACTAATTATCCATATAAAATTCAACTAATGCTGCAGGTTAATTTTTAATGTAATAAAAATATTGTGTGTGTTGGACCGCAGTGTAGGGAAAAGAATTTTACGTAAAATGAAAGAATTCATTTTAGAAGAAAATACATTAGTTCAGGATTTTTATAAATTACATTTTGACGCGGAAAATATACATAATAGTGAATAAACAAAACAGAGCTTTCATAAAATAGGGAGTTCTGTTTTTACGCTTAATATCAATATTAAAATTTGATGGAGCCTTTTGTTTAGATGAATTTAGTATGTGAATTCGAGTTGTTTGTCTCAAAAAACAATTTCCTCAGAGAGCGTTTGTCTGCACATTAAATGCATGTATTTAGCTTGTTTCATACTTTATCTAAAAAGTATGAAATAAAGAATTTTATCCAAAAAAGAAAAATTAGTAGACTAAATTAAAGGTACGCTTAGAGGGCGCAAAATCTATTTTGGCTTCAAGTCGGAGAAAAATTTTAGTGACTAGAATAGGAAAAAAGAGACTACCCTATAAGATATTGTATGGATAGAAAAGGACATTACTTTTGTAAATAACGTCCTTTTATATAGCTAATTATTCTTTTTCAACTACTGTAAAGTATTGGACGTTCCTTTTAACAATGACCAACTCATTTGATAAATCCAATATTTTACTTTTGTCTTCAAACCTATACTGTATGTAGTTCTTTGCACGAATAAGTGATTTAGCTTCAACTAAATGACTTATTTCACCATTAATTAGATGAAACGTTACTTCATACTTTTTCATAAGAAAACACCTCCATATTATCAATTTTTACTATTACTTAATTTCTGATACGCTTTCTTTTGACTGATGATTAAAAAGTTAGGTGTGTTCTATTAGGGCGAACAGAACAAAAAGCATATAACAGAACCAAGTTTTAATTGTCACATGGCACCAAGTTGGGTATATAGCTGTTGTTATTTAGTATATTTTAGATAGAAACAGTACTTATAGCTGTGTTACAATATTCCTGTTATGTAAAATGAAATTCATTTTATAGTTCTATTTCGTTTTAACTTACTTATTAAAAATTCCATATTATGAATGGAAATTAGTTTACATAGGAAGGTTTCTAAAGTTGATTTAGAAATGAAATGGAGAGGTATCTGTGGAAAGAAATGAATTTAGAAGACAAAAAGCACTTCGGTCAAAAGAGAAGAGAAAGAAAAAGCTTAGCCAACATAATGCCTTAAACTTATCACTAATCTTTATATCAATATGCATTGTTTGTCTGCTAATCAACTTATCATTGAGATAGAAAAACGCTCACCAAAAAGAGTATGTAAAAGAGAGGAAGACAATTTAATATGAGTAATCAACAAACAGTGGCCGAAAGCTCTAACATCAAAGTACTGCCGATTATAACGTCGTTTCTTATTGCTGGATTTATCGGTTTATTTAGTGAAACAGCGCTAAATATGGCATTAAAAGAGCTAATTTCTGGCTTTGGTATTCACGAAACAACTGCACAGTGGCTGACAACAGGGTATCTGTTAACGTTAGGAATTTTGGTACCTATTTCGGGTTTTATTCTTCAGCGCTTTACAACCAGACAGCTTTTTATAGCATCTCTAATTTGCTCCATTATTGGAACATTTATTGCTGCTATTGCACCAACGTTCGGGGTACTCATGATTGCCCGTGTCGTGCAAGCCGTTGGAACTGCTTTACTTTTACCGCTTATGTTTAACACGATTCTTGTTATTATCCCGCCGCATAAACGTGGAAAGTCAATGGGGATTATCGGCCTTGTTATTATGTTTGCGCCAGCTGTTGGCCCAACCGTATCAGGATTAATCTTAAAAACATTAACGTGGCACTGGATTTTCTGGATTTCACTTCCGCTGTTATTTGTTGCCTTAGTGTTTGGAGCTTTCTTTATGCAGAACGTTACCACACCAACAAAGCCAAAAATCGATATGATTTCTGTTGTTCTTTCAACAATCGGTTTTGGCGGAATTGTATTTGGATTTAGCAGCGCTGGAGAAGGCGGGGGCTGGGGAAGTCTACAGGTTATTCTAACTCTTGTAATTGGAACTATTGCGTTAGTTGCGTTTTCTATTCGTCAAACGAAGATGAAAGAGCCAATGCTAGACCTTAAAGCCTTTAAGTATCCAATGTTTACAATTGGCCTTTTATTAATTCTAGTCTGCATGATGGTACTATTGTCTGCGATGATGATTTTACCTTTATACTTACAAACATCATTAGCTTTATCAACTTTTGCCGCTGGCCTAATGCTTCTTCCTGGAGGAGTGATTAACGGAATTCTTTCACCCGTTATGGGGGGATTATTTGACCGCTTTGGTCCCAAATGGTTAGTTATCCCTGGACTTGTGATTGTAGCCGGCGCCATGTATGGTTTTTCAACCGTAACGCTGGAAACGTCAACAGGATTTATCGTTGCTCTGCACATTGCGCTTATGATAGCCATTTCGATGATTATGATGCCAGCTCAAACAAACGGATTAAACCAGCTTCCACCTGAGCTGTACCCGCACGGAACAGCAATTATGAACACTTTGCAGCAGGTTTCTGGCGCAATTGGAACAGCTGTTGGAATTTCCATTCTTTCATCAGGTTCAAGAAGCTTCCTTGAGACGGTATCAGATAAAATGGATCCATTAAACCAAGTTCTTGCCTTTACCAACGGTGTTCAACATGCGTTCATCTTTGCGATTATTGTTTCAATTGTTGGATTGGTTATCTCGTTCTTTATCAAGAGAGTCAATGTTGAACAAAAAGCACATTAATAAAAAACACAGACCATCCAATGGTCTGTGTTTTTTAGATTTACGAGAAAATTTTAAGGTTCTGTATCAGCCGTATTAATTTTAAAAAATCTGAGGCATTTGATTTATCCTGCTGCGACTCACCTCCAAGCACATTTTAAACAAAAAGTGAAGGCCATTAAATAGAAATTCATTGCTTAAAAGAAGGTTTTTTTTGTAATAAGTGGACACTATAAGAAGAACTAGATAAAGTACGTTGAGGTGAGTTCGCTTATGATATCAAGAAAACACGTAGGATTTAATCTATCTATAATAGCGATTCCATGGTTGTCGTTGTTATTTATAGGGAAACACAGCATAAGACGTTATTCGTTAGCAGGGGTTTTTATTATTATCTTAGAAATTATTAATCATTTGTACGGGCATCAGAGGAAGTGGTGGAGGTTCTACGACAAAAAAGATTCGTTTATAAAAGATGAACTTCCTTTTAGCATTGGGCCTTATATGCCACTTTCAATGTGGCTGCTTAAATCTTCGTATGGCAACTTTAAGAAGTTTATATTATTGAATATTATAGTTGATGGAATCTTTGCTTTTTACTTTATTGATGTTCTTAAAAGGTTGAAAATTGTAAGTCTAAACCGATTAAGTCATTTTCAATTTTTTATCTACCTTCATTACAAAGCATATTTGTTATATGGAGTGCAGTATTTATTTGAAAAGGTGAAAAAATGGAGTTGATTTAAAACCCTAAGTGGGATTACGTAGGCATCATTTTTTAATTTGGCGGATATAGACATCCCCTTATTATTCAAGCAATTGAACATGAATTTGATGTCTAAACTGTTGAGATCAAATTGACAAACGGAGATACTGTATCAGTCATGATTGATTAGTGATTTGCTTATGTTATATTTCAATCTTTAATGTAATTTAAAGTTAAATATTATAGAAGAGAGCTGTTTTGAAGAATCAGCTCTCTCTTTTGTATGTTCCCATAAATCATTCATATAGATAGTATTCCAAATAATACAGCCACAATCGTCATAACTAACGCTGTTCCAATGGCATACTTGGCAGCAAAGCGAATATGGTCACCTATATCAATGCCAAGGAGTCCTACTAAGACATAAATAGAACCTTGAAGTGGACTTAATAGATGCAAGGGTTGCCCTAGTAAAGAAGCTTGACCAATTTCTAGTGGAGGGATGCCAAAGTGAGCAGCCGTTTCAGACATAATAGGAATAATCCCGAAATAGAAGGGGGCATTTGCCATAAAAAATGTGAATGGCATACTTATAAGGGCAACAATTACTGTTAATTTTGGGCCAAGAGCATCAGGAATAACGGCTATTAAAGTATCCGCCATAGCTTTAACAATACCTGTTCCATCTATAATTCCAGTAAATATACCTGCAGCAAATATCATGGAAACCACCGTTAATATATTCCCTGCATGAGCATGCAAACGTTCCTTTTGATCTTGTAAATTTGGGTAATTAACAATCATCACGATAGCAAAACCAATCATAAACAAAGCTGGTAATGGTAAGAACCCTAGAACTAAAGCAGTAAGAAGTAAAAGTGTTAAAGCTAAGTTAAACCAAAATAATTTTGGACGCTTTATTGATGCATCCATTCCTACATCAAGAGCTGCAGCAATTTCATTATTAAATTCTGTATCTATATTGATAACTCCCAGTCTTTTACGCTCGCGTCGTCCAAGGAAATAAGAAACCCCTAAAACCCAGATAGTTCCTGCAATCATAGAAGGAATAAGTGGTAATAGCAAGTCTGTTACATCTGCTTTTACAGCCGCCGTAGCTTGTACAGCAGGACCACCCCAGGGAGTCAAATTCATAATACCCATTGCTAACGCAGGAATACAGGCTAGAATAAGTTTATTCATACCTAATCGATTGTATAGTGGGAGAAATGCAGTTACTACAATTAGATATGTAATGGTACCGTCACCATCTAAAGCAACTATTAAAGAAAGTACTGCAGTACCCATTACAATTTTTAGAGGATCACCGCCAACCATCTTTATAATCTTCGCTACTAGAGGATCAAATAATCCTGTATCAATTAACACCCCGAAATAGAGAATGGCAAAGATAATCATAATTGCTGTCGGAGCAATGGTTTCAAGACCCTTCATCATCATTGGTCCTAAATCAGTGAAGCCGCCCAATAAAGCAAAAACAATAGGAACCACTGTTAATGCACTGAAGGCAGACAAACGCTTACTCATGATTAAATACATAAATACTACAATCATCGAAAAACCTAAAAATGTTAACATATTATACCCCCTCTAGAACTTTCTTTCATTTTCCCTCTTGTTTATCTTTAATGTCATACTTTTTAAATTCTCATGAAACTATTTAACTATCATTCTTTATTATAAAGCTGCTTTGCACAATCATTCATTAGTAGAAAACAATTGGCTTTTTTTACATATTATTGGTTTAAAACCTGGTATCAGAACGAATGTAAGGGTTTACAAAAAATCTAGCGTGAATTCCCCCCTTAAGCCCACTGTATATATAGAATCATTAATAGATTATTTTCTATTCTCGTGTTTCTTTAACTAATCACTCCTTTACTAAAATCTTTTGTTGATGATTGCTTAGAACCAAAGGTAGCGCTCTCATCATTTTCGTGTTAACAAGCAAAATACAAGTGTTAGGATTAATAAACTTATAGTCACTTTGTAATATCTTAGTAGGGGAGCAGTCAGATATCTCCGGATGATATCTAAAAATGATTTTACAGAACTAACTATATTCATTATTACAACTCATCGTTTGAAGTAATAATTATTACTTTTTATTTAATTGTTGTAATAATTGTGACTATTTAAAAGTATACTATCATGGCTTCTAATGAAAAGTAAATGTTTTTTTATAGAAATGAAAAGTGAAAGGGAAGTATTAGACTTAATTGAAAAAATAAAAAAGTGGTAAAAACATAAAATATCGAATTATTTTATGCATTCGATATTTCATGCTTTTACCACATTCGTAAATTTAATCAGTGTAATGATAATTAATTTTTGTAAGGATTGAAGTGATTTTATCGAGACGATCCTTTGTCTTTTCTGGATAATTTATAGCTATCGCACTTACAAGATAATCGGCCACAAGTAGCGACGCTATAGGTGAATTATGAAAAGCGATACTACTCGAGCTACAAGTCAGTACTAAATCTGAGTACTTAACTAAAGGAGAAGAATAACTGTCGGTAATCGAAATGACCTTGGCATCGTTACTTTTGGCAGCTGTTACAAACTCAACAGTTCTTCTAGCGTACCTTGGAAAGGAGGTTGCAATAACTAAATCTTTAGAAGTTAAAGTAATTCCTTTATCCACCCAATCACTTAAGTCAGAGACAATTAGCTCACAGTTTCCGAGTAGTCGATTAAGCCCAAAAGATAGATGCTGTGCCACGGGTAAACCACTTCTAACGCTTGTACAAAATATTCGGTCTGCAGAGACAATCATTTCTAACGCTTTATTTAGGCTCTCTGTAGAAATCATTTCTACTGTTGATTGAATGTTATTGAATTGACTTTCTGCACAGCGCATCCACAAATCACTCTCATCTAAGCCCTTCAAATTTGTTTCTAATCTGATTTGAGGAGCGGCATTGTTACGTAAAAGCTCCTGAAGTCCTTTTTGAAACTCTGCATATCCAGAATAGCCTAGACTAAAAGCTAATCTCATTATCGTGGTCGTACTAGTTTTTACTGTCAAAGCCAATTGATCAACCGTTAAAAAAGCTACATCGACAGGATTTTTAAGGATATAGTCTGCTACTCTCCGTTGAGTTTCTGTTAGTTGTGAGATATTATCTTTTAATTTTAATATTGGATTTTCCATACCTTCGCTCCAATTAAACAGATTATATTGTAAATTTTATTTTTTTAAGCATATAAAAAGTATTTATCACAATACTTACTTGAATTTTAGCATGTTTACTTTTTTATGTAAAAATGTTTCTTCTAAGTAATAAAGCTTAGGATATGTTTTTCCTGTGCTTTATTTATAAAAATAGATTTACTTTATTAGGTACCGGTGATAAGATACATTTAAGATTATAGTAATAAATATTACTTAAATAAAAAAAGTAGTAATTTTTATTACTTTATTTATTTTTTACGATGTTTTTCTATCTTTTTCAAAAATGCAGCAAATAAACTGTAGATATTCTGCGAATAGGGGGGACAATATCTAATTTTATTACTTTAATTTTGTAAGCGTTATCCTGAGTAGAGCATTGATTAGAATATATTAAAATCGAAGAGGAGTGTATATCAGTGAGTAATTTAGCACCAGTATTATCTGAAGACATTATTAAGAGAGCAAACCTTCTTAATACAACTCTTATATCCGATGCAATGGGGTGTACAGGCTCAATGGATTATAAAATTAAGCCTGTATCTACAGGAATGAAGGTAGTTGGAACCGCTCTAACTGTAAGTTTAAGACCTGGAGATAACTTATTTCTTCATCAGGCAATCTATGATGGTACAGAAGGATATGTACTAGTTGTAGATGGAAAGGGGCATACGGCAAATGCTTACCTTGGAGAATTGATGGCAGCTGCAGCTAAAGCTATTGGACTTGAGGGGATTATTATAGATGGGGCAGTTCGGGACAAAGAGACCCTTAGTCAATCAGGATTTCCTATTTTCTCAAAAGGATTTATTCCGAATGGTCCTCTTAAAGATGGTCCAGGTGAGTTACATAAACCTATTTCTTGTGGAGGCGTAGCTGTTATTCCAGGAGATCTAATTATAGGTGATGATGACGGAGTTGTTGTAGTTCCAAAAGAAAAGATTGAAGAGGTTCTTTTGAAAGCGGAAAAAAAACTAGAGTATGAGAAAACACGTTTAGAAACGATCGAAGCATTTGAAAGAGCGCGTCTGCAAGGTGAATCTGGAGGTAACATTCAGCCTTCATGGTTAAGAGAACAGATGAAAGCATATGGATTATAAACAGAAGGGAGAGCTTTAAAGTGAAATTAGGTTTTATTGGATTTGGAGAGGCGGCCTTTGAGTTATCAGTTGGCTTAAAAGGCGAAGGTTTAGAAACCATTTTTGCTCATGATGTTATGATAGACCATCCTACATATGGTCCACAAATTAAAGAACGAGCTGCTCAAGCTCAAGTAGAACTTCTTTATAGACCCGAAGAAGTTTTAAAACAAGTAGATATAGTAATAGTAGCAGTACCCGCAGATAAAGCACTTGAAGTTAGTGAGATGCTAAAATCATTTATAAAGAAAGAATGTATCTATGTAGATGTATCAGCTTCCACTCCTATCGTGAAGCAAAAAATTAACATAAATATACAAGAGAAGAATGCATTCTTTGTAGATGGCGCAATGCTAGGTCCCCTGCCAGTTTATAAACATAAGGTTCCTATTTCAGCAAGTGGGAATGGTGTAGATCGACTGATTTCTTTAATGACTCCGTACAGTATGGACATAACTAAAGTAAGTGAAAAACCTGGTGATGCCTCTGCTGTAAAGCTAATTCGCAGCATTTATATGAAAGGTGTAGTTGCTCTTTATCTAGAGTTATTAGAAGCTTCTCATGAATTTAATGTAGAACAATTAGTCTTAGATTCTATTAGTGAAACTTTAGATAGTAAGAGCTTTAGAGAAACAATGAACCGATTGGTAACGGGAACCTCTATACATGCATTAAGAAGATCAATTGAGTTAGACGGCTCTATTCAAATGCTAGAGGCTTCTAATTTAAATTCTGTTATGTCTCGAGCAGCAAAAAGTAAGTTAGAAACATTGGCTTCATTTAATTTAAAAGAAAAGTTTAAAGGACAAAAGCCAGATCATTGGTTGGATGTTATCAAAGCATGTAAAGAAGATGCTACTGTAAACAATTAAATAAACTAATGTATTATATCAATAGTAAGAGACGGGGAGATTTACTTGGGAACATGGAATTTTCAAAGCGGTTCTATTTGGTTAGAAAAGGGGTTTATTCCAAATAAGTCTACAAGTATAGCAGCTACTTATAATATTTCCAGAGATATTCATTTATCAGAATCAAATTTAATTGTAACAGCCCTAGGAGATTTTTAATGTGGGTGGTTACTGTAATCAATGCTTATTCAAGAGAAAATAATATTATCATGTTTGAATTTAAAACAGAAAGGGAGGCAAGAGAAACTTTCGTGAAATTACAAAATCATAAAATTTTTTCTGAAATTATCTGTTGTTATAATCCAGCTTCTTCCCTAGCTGTTAACTGAGTTCTTTTAGGTTTAGGAAATCTACTTAAAAAAGATAGCGAAAAAGACCAAACAAAATGAATGAACAAGCAAATATGGTAATTCTCCAGAGCTTGATAATAAAAGAGATATAAACGTTATGTTTAAAAATAAGATAGTGTTGGTAACCAATGGCGGCACAGGAATTAGAAGGGCTGCTTCCCATGATCAAACTTGTGGAAATTAAAAAATACCTCATATGACACTTATATAAAAGATAATTGCAGGTAAGGAATTGTAAAAGAGGTTACAGGAAGAACTGTAACCTCAATTCAAACAACTAGAATTATATGTGTGTGAATTCTTATATAAGTGATTTTGCATTTCTCCCTACAATATAAAAGCTACGTTAGAAATCCTCTTTTATTAAGTAACACCTCAGTTGATCTTATTTCTTTCTTTTGAATCCAAAACTCGCGATATAGGCTATTACTAACGAAATAACCGCAGCAACACTAATTTTTATGTAAGAAATCCCCAAAGCCCAAGGACCATATTTATGGGAGTTCAAATGGTACATAGACCACCATTCTCCACCTTGGCCTTTAGAAAAAGAGAAGATGATCCATAGAAGAAGCAAGAACAGAAACCACATAAAAAAGATGATGATATTAGCGGTTTTTTTATTTATTGGTTAACCCTCCATCTCATAATTTATAGGTAATGTGCTTCTTTCTTATTATAGTAACAGTAATCGAAAAAACATAAGAGTTTTTATTGAAAGAGGCTGAGTAATCTAATTGATGTCTGCTTTGTGTAATACTAAAATTAAATGTAGCAACCTAAAAACATATTTCTACATAAGTAGTAAAAGCATGGAAGGGAGGAGGAATAAATGAGTGATTTTGAGTTCTCTGAACGGACCTATACGATCTCTAACTTCAAACAAAATGGGTATGAAAAACTTGTTCTATCTAAACCACTTGATGAAAATGAAGCTGAAGTCCCAGTTACAAGGCGATGGTTTTGGAGCACGGATATAGGAGAATGGGAAGAAGTTGAAATTACGATAGAGGGAAATAGTGAAAAGCCATACGAGGAATTTGTTGAAATGGCGGATTGTATATTGAAACAATTACATATCTATCTTAAAAGGTCATTCGAATATTTAGAGCAGTTCATCTCTGCACAAAAATTTAGTGTCTATTATCTGTCCGCTGTAAGTTTTGGGCGGCTTTTAAATTTTGACGGACATATTCTTGCAGGATGTTCTTTAGCTTTTGTTTACGGCGATTATCCCAATGTATTTCAATATAAAGTAAAGTTCAATAGAAGCGGATGGCCTATTGGTTTTGAAGGTGGACCGCTATAAAGAGATAAAAGCAGAAAACTTAAGTTTATTTGAGAACATAGTTATGAACAAATATATTGGATTCACAAGAATATCGCACCAAATGAATAGTAGAAGAGATAAGAAGCAGAACTTTTCTTGTAGGCCAGATTTTAATTGATTCCTAGAACTAAATTTGTATGAAGTGACGTATATAAAAAAGAAAGCCTCCTTTGAAGGCTTTCTTACTCGTTAACAATTACTTAAACTCATTTTACTATCTTTATTATATGGAAAGATTGCTTTTTTGATTGTCGCTATTTTTTATAACTAATTTTATAAAGAATAGAGGGTAAATCATCAAGTACAAATTAAAAGCCCACCATGTGAAATCGAAATCTTTAATAAATGCCCAATACGCAATAGCTTGTAGCCCTGAGCAAAATGTTAACACTAGAGAAATTAAAGCGTATCCTTTCCATGATTCTCTATGGAGCTTGTATAAATATAGGCTAAACAATCCAGTGAATGAAATAAGAATATCTAGAGGGAAGAACGACCAGTTCCAGGCTATCACTATGGGGTTATCATAATCTTTGAAGGCTGCACTTTTGGGTATCAATTCAAAGTAAGTAACAATCCAATAGATAATAAACCCAATATCTGTGACAAGAAAAAAAGGTTTTAAATATTTCATCTTTTTACCTCATGTGTTCTTCTAAAGTGGATTTACTAGTATCAGCTTCTTTTTCATCGGTCATATTTAATGTTACCACGCCGATAATAATGAGAGCTATAGCAACAATTTTTAGTAGGCCTACACTTTCATTAAAGTGCATAAATCCAATTAGCGTAATAATTATAATCCCCATACCTGACCAAATAGCATAAGCAATTGAAATCTCTAAACTTTTTAAAGTTAACGTCAAAAAACACAAACTACAAATATAAAAAAATATGAGCAACACACTTGGTATAACTTTAGTAAAGCCGTCTGATAGTTTCATGGATGTAGTACCAGCCACTTCAAAAAGAATAGCTAAACATAGATAGAGCCAATGCAAATCTTTTCGCCACCTTATTTTTTTATAGAAATGCCATTCAAAAGAATATCAATAACAGATTTTAATATTTCACTCATTGTTAAGTTAGATTTTAGAGAGAAGCTTGGCTGATAAATTTGGTTGATTGCGCCTAGGTATAGCTCTATAAATAGTTGTGAATCAATTTCACGTAGAACTCCCGTTTCTATTCCTTTTTCCATCAGTTTTACCACTAGATCCCACTCTTGCTTTAAAAAGTTATCTATCTTAACCCATTGATTATAGTGAAGCCGTTTTAAATCTATTAATAGGCGAATTTCCATTGTATTAAACTCTTCAGGAACACATATAAGAACTTGAGTAATCTTTTCAAGTAAACTTAGACTTTCATCATGGAAGATTTCTTCTTCTTTGTTCTTGATCTGTAGGATAAGATTTTCAATTATCGAGTCAATGATGTCATCTTTGGAGCTGAAATGTTGGTATATGGTTCGTTTGCTAGTTCCTAAGCTCTTAGCTAAATCGCTGATAGTAAAAGAAAGTCCTTTTTGTTGAATTAAAAAAATTGCTTTATTTGTAATACGCTCTTTCATAAAAACCCCCATTTGGTACCAGGAATAATTTTGTAGTACCAAATGTATTTTACAACATGATATTCCAAAAATAAACATATTTTTATCTTTTTTACTTTTTTAGATTAAAAGCATTCGAGATCTCATTGCTTGTGTTTTGAAAGAGTCAATTAATATTATTTATATGATAATTCACATTTTTAATTTATTAGTTAAAATTATTTAATTTTATTGTTTTTAAAATTAATTATTTGTTATATAATCAAATTAACTAAAAGAAGGAGATTTGATTATGGCTTATAAAGTACTTACAAATTGTCCTGTCTGCAGTGAAACGTTAAAAATTACAAAGCTGCAGTGCACCCATTGTCACACGACGATTGAAAATGAGTTTGAATTATCTAAGCTGGCATCTTTATCGAGTGATCAGCTTCATTTTGTAGAAGTATTTTTAACATGCAGAGGAAATATCAAAGAAGTGGAAAAGGAACTGGGCGTTTCGTATCCAACCGTTCGAGGTAAGCTTACTGACATCATTACATCTCTTGGATATGTAGAGAAGAAGAAAAATGAAGTAGATGAGAAAAAAGTTGTGTCTATGTTAGAAAATGGTGAAATTACAGCAGAAGAAGCCATCAAGCTCTTAAAAGAAGAATAGGAGGATTGTCTATGAAAGAGGAAATTACAAAAGTGTTAACAATGGTTCAAGAAGGCAAAATTGATGCAGAAAAGGGATCAGAACTGATACAAGTATTAAAAGAAAAAGAAGAAACAGGCAATAAGCTTTTGAAGAAACCGAATGCGTATCTAGATAAAACGTTAAAAATTCGAGTTGTGTCAACTGAAAATGATAATGTGAAGGTTAATTTGCCGATAAAGCTTGTCAAGCTGGTATTAATGGCGGGACACAGCATCGCAGCAAGTATTCCTCAATCAGAAAAATATGTGAAAGATATAGACATAAACCTTATTGTTGAAGCAATCGAAAACGAGTTAGATGGTCAAATTGTTGATATTAAATCGGCAAACGGCGATACCGTTTCAGTCATCATTGAGTAATGGTTCGCTTATGATTCATGTAAAAGTGAAAACAAAAGATGTTCGATTTAGCATTCCAGTTCCATATGCTCTTTTAAACATTGCTATTAGCGTTGCTTTTTCAAAATTTATACAGAAGCATGCGGATAAATGGACAAAAGAACATTTTAAAAGAAAAGGGCTGAATTTCACTTTTCCGATAATAGATAAAAGCATGCTAAAGCCTATTGTTAAGGAACTGAAGAAGCATAAGGGAATGATACTAGTACATGTCAAAGCTACTGACGGTACGGAGGTAAGAGTTAAACTATGATGTAGCTTTGCAAAGTGCCTACCCGCGTGTAAAAATAAAACCTTATTCGTCTAAATAGATGTAAAAAAGGCTGAAAAAAGAGATCATACAGTTTGCTATCGTGCTGTATGATCTCTTTTTTTCTCTGCTTTTTTCCTTTTCTTATTTAACCTATATCCGGAGTATAGGCTCTCAAATATGGCAACAAACATAGCAATCCAGATTCCTATCCAAATCGACATTGTACCGAAACGCTCCTTTGCTACATAATTTTATTAAGTATTTCTTTTTATCAGTCCTACCACAGTTTGATACCACAAATAATAATTAATTCCCTCTTATATAAAAGAAGAAAGATAAAAAACGTAATAAAAAGTTGGAACGAACGTAGGTTTTTTTACATTCTTTTCTTCTATTCCTAAACAGCCCTTAACAACTCATACAATACTTTTACAAGCTTTATTTACATGTATATAAAGAGAATGGTATATAGAGTAGAGAGGAATATTTTCACCACCAAAAAGCACTTAGTTAGATAACTAAGTGCTTTTTGGTGTATGATGAGCAAGTTTCTTTTTCAACGGTAGAACAATCATAAAAACGCCTATGATACTTAATATGCTCTCTAGAACGTAGAATTGATGTTCTTTTATATATCCCATAACGCATTGGCTACCAAAGATCAGAAATAAAACAGCTCCTAAATAAAACGAAGGATTTTTAATACACCAACTCATTTTTGATTCCATCTAATTCCTCCTTGTACGCTTTCTATCGCGGTTTATTGTATGTCTACTAAGAAAGGAGTAAGGTTGCTTCTTATGGATCTACGAGTGGGTGTAAGAAAAGTTTCAAAAATAAAATCAGCTCTCTTTTAATATAGGCGTTTATTTTACATTCAAAAATGAAACCAATTTTTTAAGTGTTGTTCCTTGAACAAGAAGAGAAAAGACTACATTACTAAATGTCATTGCTAATAACAGATTTTTCCCTTCAAATTCGGGTGTAATGCCTAAAACAAGCGCAATTGAAAGAGATCCCTTTAATCCTCCCCATGAAATAATAGGTTTCCATGAAGTTGGAATGGATTTATCAAAAGCTAAGCTTATATAGACAGCGAGAAAACGTGCTAAAAGAACAATGAGAATACTTCCAACGATAAGCCATCCTTTATCTAAAAAATCAATACGACTCACTTCTAACCCTACCAGTAAGAAAATAAGCGCATTGGAGAGGAAGGCAATCGTTTCCCAAAAGGAATTCACTTTTTCATGTGTTAGATCTGACATACCTACGTTTCGTCCATAAGTTCCTAAGATTACGCCACCTACTACTACAGATATTACCCCAGAAACATCAAAGTGTTCAGCAAGCTGAAACGTACCATAAAATAGAACCATCGATAATCCAGTCTCCACTAAATAATGATCAATCTTAGATGTAATACGAGAAGCTAATAAACCGAACACTCCACCAATCAATATGCCTCCACTTACAACTTTCAGAAATTCAAGCAGCGCATTCAATGTACCTGTTAAGCTTAAGGCAGTAGTTACTACAGCAATTTGAAATAGTACAACAGCAACTCCATCATTTGCTAAACTTTCTCCTTCGACCACAATGGAGAGGCGCTTGTTTAGGCCCATTGACTTAAAAATACTTAGAACGGATACAGGGTCAGTAGCTGCCATAAGTGCACCGAAAATTAAGGCTTCTTGTAAAGAAAGGTGCAAGAAAAAATAAGTAGAAGCAGCAACTAGTAAGAAGGTAAGAAATGTACCTAAAAAAGCTAATAAAGAAATCGATTTCTTATTACGTTTTAGTTCATCAAAGGGCAGTTTAAGTGCTGCATCCCCTAACAAAGCTGATAAAAAGATAAAAATAACGGTCGTTTGAAACACGGTATCATTGGCTGCATAACTTTTTATTTCTCCCAATGCAGGAATTGGTACCAAACCAATGATTAATCCTGTTACTACAAGGAAAGTGGGATAAGGTTGTTTCATTTTTTCTGCGATAAATACTACACCTACAGCGATAGCTAATAAAATAATCCAATATGTAACCATTCTTATGCTCCTTTGTCTCTTTAAAACTCAAATTATGCTTCATGTGCCAAGTATTGGTAAGGGTATATTCTCTTTAGGGATAGGTTTCTGTTCACCTGGAGAGATGTACGGCTTTACTAATTTTTGTTTCAATAATAGGCGATCCTTATAACTTTGTTTATTATAGATGATATTTTCCTAAGGTATCATTAATAAGTAATAAATTACTTATATAATGCTAAATAATATCAATTTGAATACAATTTCAATCATAGAAAAGTAAGTTTGTGCTTACAAACATGCAAGAAGAGAAAGGTTGTTTCCTCTTAGTGAGGAAACAACCTTTAATATAGCTTACATACATTATGTGTAATATAGAGTTTCCCTCAATCAAAAGATATAAATACCGATTTAAAAATAAATCGTAAACCTTTTAAAGCTGCTTGATTGTGAATGCAAGAACTATCGCAAATCGTAAGACATTATCATTTAACTTAACGAAATCAAAAATTAAATAAATAAGAAAAATTCATACATAAGCTAAAATATAGTTGCAGCAAAACACAAAAATTAAGTTATTATTTTATTGTGGGGGTGAAAATTATGAAAGTAGCAATTTTAACGTTAGGCAGTAGAGGAGATGTACAGCCTTATATTGCACTTGCTCGAGAAATGATTAAGAATGGGCATGAAGTAGTTATTTGTACAGGTGCGACGTTTCAACGTTTTATTGAAGAAAATAGGGTTTCTTTTCATCCCGCTTCTACTGATTTGATGGCAATAATGGAGAGCGAGGAAGGAAGAGATATACTTAATGGTAAAAGGTTTTCACCTTTTAAGATAATGAAGTTTTTAAAAGAAAAAATTGCTCCACCCTACAGAAAAAGTATGGATGATTTTTATCAGGCTTCCCAAGGAGCAGATTTAATCATTTATCATCCTAAAGCTCTTGGTGCGGTTGATATTGCTCTATACTATCATATTCCTTGCATTTGCTTACCGCCCGTTCCAATTATGTATCCAATTACAGAGTTCCCAAATTTCTCTTTATCATCGAAAAAAAGCTTTGGCTCTACATTAAATAGATTATCCTACAAGCTAATAAAATTCAGTGAATACCCTTTTATGAAAGAAATTAACGATTTTAGAGAAAAAACGTTAAAATTTCCAAAGAGAAAAGCAGGACTTTACACATATGAAGTAAACGGTGTACCTATTTCTATACTTTATCCGATTAGTCCTTTTCTTTTCAAAGAAGTAGAGAGTTGGAAAGGTTCTGTATTTCTATCAGGGTTTTTCTTTTTAGATGTAGAGGAAGAGATGCTATCCAATGAAATAGAAAACTTTCTAGAAAAAGGAAAAAAGCCTATTGTAGTATCATTTAGTTCTATGCCTTTAAAGAGTCCGTCAATTTTTAAACAAAAGTTAGTTCAGGCATTAAAGGAGACGGACAATCGCGCAATAGTGTTAACAGGAACAAGCGGTATGAAGTTTAATCAACAAGAGAATATACTTGCCGTTAAAGATGCATCCCATAGACTTTTATTTAAACGTGCTAAAGGCATTATTCATCATGGAGGTGTTGGAACAATGTCTGAAGCTTTACTGAGTGGCGTACCACAAATTATCATTCCGTTTACAGTGGATCAACCGTTTTGGGCAAATCTCCTCTATAAAAAAGGGTATTCACTAAAGCCGTTACAAGAAAAAAATCTCCAGGTATTCGAATTGGTTCAGGCGTTAGAACAAGTAGAAAATAAAGAGTATATTGAAAACGCTCAACAAATAAAAAACATCATTCAATCGGAAAATGGTGTATACCAAGCGGTGAAACATATAGAAAGCGTAGTACATAAATTGCGGGATAAATAGATGGATTGAAGGATAGCTAAACAGCAAGTATGTGTTTTAAGAGAAGGGTCTTATCCAATCAACTCTTATATGTGAAAACGGCTTTGTTTGTAATAAAGTTACATTCTCTAGTCAATAGTAAGTAACGGCAGGAAGTGACTGTAAGTCGACTTATATACATAGGTGTAGAAGAGCACTTTTTAAATAAAGGAGTTTTTATGGATATAAATAAAGGAAAGCAAAGGCTCGAACTAATAAAAGGATTAACACTTATAGCCAAAATATCTATAGCTTCTGGTGTATCGTGGGAGCTGGCAAAAATGTTGGGCTCTAAACATCCTTATTTGGCCCCTTTAACAGTGATTCTTTCTATTCAAGAAACCATCCAGCATTCCGCTGTGTATGCTTTTTATCGAATTGTCGGCACTCTTTTTGGAATTGCTGCTACGATTTTTACCATTAAACATTTAGAAGTAAACGGGTGGACAATAGGGCTATTATTAATAATGGGAATGGTGCTTCCTGTTGTACTAAGGCTACATAAGACGATCATTCATCAAATTGCTCTTACCATTTTATTAGTTTTTGTATTCGTTCATAAAACAAATTATTATGTCTCTGATCGAATAAGAGACACGATTATAGGAGCTCTGGTCGCTATTATAATCCATATCATAATTGTTCCTCCAAATTACGTAAAAGAAGCTCGCAGAACCTTGACCCAATTTGGAATAGACCTTGGACAATTATTTAAAAAGGCGGCTTATTGGGTAAACAATAACTGCGAATTTGTTGAGGGCGAAAACTTAATAGATGATACAACTAACCTGCTTCAGGAACTGCATCAGGTCGAAAAGGAATTCGAAAAAGCAGAAAAAAGTTTAAGGTTGAACCCATTTGGCAGAAATAAAAAGCAGCAGTTAAAACAAAACGAACAATTCCTTTTTCAACTGAAGCATGGCTACACCTATATTTCAGGTGTGCTCACTACATTTAATGACTGGTCCGAAACGAATTCTCTACCCACAGTTGATCGGCAAAAATGGGCTGTTCAACTACAAGTATTAGGAGAATACGTCACAAAACAAGCTAATCAAAACTTAGAAAATGGGGCTATAAACAAATCATCTCTGGATTTACTGGATCTGTCTTCAATTCCTTTACAAATCCGTATCCCACCTGAATTAGAGTCCCACCGACATCAATTAAGTCTATATAATGATACGCTTAAATTAATTGATAAATTAGAAACAAAATGATACTGATTCAAGTGATCCAGATATTCCTTTTATAAATAGGGTGATAACTTCAGTATTCAGTTGTTGAACGATACATGCATAGTAGAAGAGGAAAAGAAGTTACCAGAGGGTGACTTTTTTTATTCAATAAAAAATAGTACAATTTAGCTTTTATATTTTCCGTTCCCACGCTCATATCCATATAAAATGATGAATATGTTTTTAATACGTCGTTAAGGGTTTCAACTAGCTACAAAAAAACATAAAAATTTATGTTGACAGGGGAACCATATGATTTTATAATTATCCTTAATTCAAGATATTTTAATTCGAGATTTTAAAATGATGAAAAAATAGGAGGAATAAAAAATGGTGAGCATTGGTTTATTGTTAATACGTTTGGTCATTGGATTATCTTTTATGGCACATGGAACTCAGAAGTTATTTGGATGGTTTGGCGGTCACGGCTTAAAAGGAACGGGAGGATGGTTTGAATCCATCGGAATGAAGCCGGGAGTTAGAATGGCGTTAATGGCGGGATTATCCGAGCTAGTAGGAGGAGCTTTATTTGCTGCAGGACTTCTTACACCGCTTGGAGCGCTTTTGATTGCCGGAACAATGGTCATGGCGATTGTGAAAGTACACGGTCCGAATGGATACTGGGCAACACAAAATGGGTATGAATATAATCTTACGCTTTTAGTGGTAGCAATTGGTGTAGCCATTGCTGGACCAGGTTATTATGCACTAGATACTTTTATTTTCTAAAAGAGAAAATGGGTTGGAATAAGAAAGACGCTTTTATTTTTTGATTAATATCTCGAATTCGAGATATTTGTGATAAATAGCTGTAATTTTAAAAGGGATAACAAAACGTATGACGAAAAATGTATCAAAGGAGATGGTAATAATGAGTAAAAAAACAGCGGGTATTCATCATATCACGGCGATTGTAGGTCATCCTCAAGAAAATGTTGATTTCTATGCGGGCGTGCTAGGATTACGCTTGGTCAAACAAACGGTAAACTTTGATGATCCAGGAACGTATCATCTTTACTTTGGGAATGAAGGGGGAAAACCTGGAACGATTATTACATTCTTCCCGTGGGCAAATGCACGACAAGGAAAAATAGGTGACGGGCAAGTTGGCGTAACTTCCTATGTGGTTCCAAAAGGTGCGATGGACTTTTGGGAACAGCGATTAGCAAAGTTTGGGGTTCCAGCTACAAAGATGGAGCGATTCGGAGAACAGTATTTAGAGTTTGACGATCCTCATGGTTTGCATCTAGAGATTGTGGAAAGAGAAGAAGGAGAAAAGAATACGTGGCAAGTCGGTGAAATTAAACCTGAAGTGGCTATTAAAGGATTCGGAGGCGCTACGTTATTATCTGTTAAGCCTCATGAAACAGCTCAGTTATTAGAAAACGTAATGGGTCTACAAAAAGTAGGGCAAGAAGGAGATTTTATACGTTTTCAATCATCAGCTGACATTGGAAATGTGATTGATTTAAAATTAACAACCATTGGACGCGGGCAAATGGGCGTTGGAACGGTTCACCATATTGCATGGCGAGCAAAAGATGATGAAGATCAATCAGAATGGCAGAAATACGTAGCCGACAGCGGATACGGAGTAACGGCTGTTCGAGATCGAAATTACTTTAATGCGATTTATTTTAAGGAGCACGGAGAAATTCTATTTGAAATTGCAACAGATCCTCCAGGCTTTGCTCATGATGAGTCACTTGAAACAATGGGAGAAAAACTCATGCTGCCTGAACAGTACGAAACCCATCGAGATCAAATTGAAAGAGCTTTGATTCCTTTTGAAGTGAGAGAATTAGACTGAATTTTGCTAAAAGAATTCTTTTAGTAATAGTAAAACGCTAGTTCAATCCCGAATTAGGTATAAAGAAGGAATTAATTTATCTATATATAAAACTAATATCTATATTTGAAACACCGTGGTAATATGAAATTAATTCCAAGTAAGGAGGTGAATAGATGACGAAAACTATTGGTCTTATTTGTGGAAGCTTACGAAAGAATTCGTATAACCGAATGATTGCTGAGTCATTGACTACATTAGATGACTCAGCTCAATATCGCTGGATTGAAATAAGCAGCCTGCCTTTTTTTAATGAAGATTTAGAAGCTGACGGATCACCAGAATCTGTCGCATCCTTTAGAGCTGCGATTCAAGATGTTGACGGCGTTATTATAGTTAGCCCAGAGTACAATTCAGGAATTCCCGGAGTGTTAAAAAATGCCTTGGACTGGGCATCAAGACCTCGGACCTCTTCTGTTTTAAACAGAAAACCAGTTGGCCTAATTGGAGCAACTCCAGGAGGCTTCGGTACGGCTTTTGCTCAAATGCAAACGAGAGAAGTACTGGAAGCTATGCAAGTCAACGTTTTACCATTTCAAAAAATGCTGATTTCGCAAGTTCATGAAAAAGTTGATGCTCAACAAAAAGTACTAACCGATGAATCAACAAAACGTTATCTTCAGCGCTACCTACAGCAGTTCATTCATTGGATTGATCAAGCGCCTGTTCCTGTTCTAGATTAAGAAAGAGAACACACCTCACGAACCTTCACCTCAGAAATAGCTTTTCTTTCTACACATGTTTTACCTAACAGATCATAAATGAAATCCAAAAAACCGTTCAAATTATAGACCGCTTGTAAGGAATGGAAGAGGTTCATGTATCCTTACTTGCCTTAATTTAAGGAGGATTATAAAATGTCTGATCTTTACTCTCGCCTTTCAAAAGATGATGCTGCCGTGCTTTTAGTTGACCACCAAACGGGCCTTATTTCCGGCCTTGTACGTGACTATGGTGTTGATGAATTTAAAAACAACGTATTGGCTCTTGGTGATACGGCTAAATTCTTTGATTTACCGGTTATTTTAACAACTAGCTTTGAAAATGGACCCAACGGCCCGCTTATGCAAGAACTCGTTGATCTGTTTCCTAATGCGCCAAAAATAGCTCGTCCTGGACAAATTAACGCGTGGGACAACGAAGAGTTTGTTAAAGCCATTAAAGCGACCGGGAAAAAACAGCTGATTATCGCCGGTGTAGTGACAGACGTCTGCGTTGCTTTTCCTGCGCTTTCTGCTATTAAAGCAGGCTACGAAGTGTTTGTTGTGACAGATGCTTCAGGGACTTTTAATAAGCAAGTAGCGGATGCAGCATTAACGCGTATGGCTCACGGGGGCGCACAGCTTATGAACTGGTTTAGCGTAGCGTGCGAGCTGCAGCGTGACTGGCGCAATGACGTTGAAGGTTTTGGCAATTTAATTTCTAGTCATCTTCCTGGTTATCAAAACTTAATGGGCAGCTATAGAGGAGCTCAGCGCGATTTCAGCAAGCAGAGTGTTTAACATAGCGGAGCTTCACTTTGCTAAAGGTCGTTCTCTTTACATATAAGACATGAAAGCAGAATGGCATCTATGGATCATTTATGTGACGGAGAAAATGTAACAGCATAAAAGTAATTACTAGATAGGTGAGCCGGCTAATGAACCGTTGGCTCACCTATCTTTTCCTACGCTGCCTTTCATGAAGTATGCGTCTCTTGTATATAAAATAACGTACATTCACGACAGCCTGATAAATGACAGGAAGGGATGCGGAGTAGTGGAAGAAAAAAAAGTTACGTGGCTGGAGCTTTTTTATGATTTGTTATTTGTGGCAGCCGTTGCGACTGCTACGCATGTTTTGCTTCACGTTGAACAAGGGTATATTCATGGAGAGTATTTGTTAAAGTTTGTACTAATTTTTATTCCTATATGGTGGGCTTGGACCGGACAAACGATGTTTATCAATCGGTTTGGACAAGATTTTTTGCATCAGCGCATCTTTATGATTCTTCAAATGCTGTTTGTTCTTATCATGATCTCAAGCCTGTCTGTAGACTTTGATCAATATTACGTTTCTTTTCTGATTGGCTATATTGGACTAAGAGCGTTAACCGCTCTTCAATATCTTATTGTTCAAAAATTTGAACGAGATGAAAGAAAAAAAGTTGCTGTGTTTTTAGGTACATGCTTTGGAATTGGGATTTTTATCTCGCTTCTTTCGCTTCTTTTTGATTCATGGATTCGCTACGCCGTGTTGTATACAGGAATTGCAGTGGATATGATTTTACCTATTTTAGGGCATAAGCGACTGGCAAAATTACCGACCAACACTGCTCATTTATTAGAGCGCTTTGCTTTATTAACATTAATCCTGTTTGGAGAATCCGTTGTCAGCATTCTTGCTGTGATACAGCCACAAAAAGGGGATTGGAATACCATTTTATTTTCGGTTCTTTCATTTGTCCTGATTATTGCCATGTGGTGGCAGTACTTTGAGAATGTAGAAAAGAAAGTAAACAAGTCCATTCAAAGAGCCGGACAAACGATTATTTACGGACACTTACTTATTCTCATGTCTCTAAGCATGATTGCAGCATCGATTAAGCTGATGTTTTTACACGAAGTTCAGTACACATTCAGCTTATATTTTTTATTCGGATCCGTGCTGCTTTACTTTACGGCAACGACTCTTGTTTTTCATCAGTATAGATTTGAGGAACATCGTTTGAAAGTGTATCACTTGGGAATGTTTTTAGGAGTTTTAGCTGTGTTTTTTATGGTTAACTTAATACTGATTGTTCCCAACACTCTCATCATAGGAGAATTAGCCATCTTTTTTATGATCTACGCTAGGTTTACGACCACTTAACCAAATAAAGAACGACTATATAATGGAGGTAGCAAAATGGCAAAAATTACGGTAGGAACAGAAAATGAAGCACCTATTGAACTATACTACGAGGATCACGGGACAGGAAAGCCGGTTGTTTTAATTCACGGCTGGCCATTAAGCGGACGATCTTGGGAATATCAAGTTCCGGCTCTTATTGAGGCTGGACACAGAGTTATCACGTATGACCGCCGAGGATTCGGAAAGTCTTCTCAGCCATGGGACGGCTACGATTATGAAACATTCGCTGCTGATTTACATCAGCTGCTAGAACATTTGGATTTAACAAATGTGACGCTAGTCGGGTTTTCAATGGGCGGCGGAGAAGTAGCTCGTTATGTAGGAACTTACGGAACAGATAGAGTAGAAAAAGCAGTATTTGCAGGAGCTGTACCACCATTTCTTTATAAGTCAGAGAATCATCCTGAAGGAGCATTAGATGATGCAGGAATCCAAGAATTTGAAAACGGCGTAAAAAATGATCGCTTAGCTTTCCTTGATGATTTTACAAAAACATTTTTTGGGGTTGAAGACGGAAATGACTTAGTCAGCGAACCATTCCGACTTTACAACCGCGATATTGCAGCAGCCGCATCGCCTAAAGGGACGCTAGACTGTATAGCTGCTTTCAGCAAAACAGATTTCAGAGACGATCTAGCCAAGTTTACAATACCTACTCTTATTATTCACGGTGATGCAGACGAGATCGTTCCATTTGAATATAGCGGAAAGCGAACGCATGAAGCCATTTCTGGTTCCAAGTTAGCTTTAATAAAAGGCGGTCCGCACGGCTTAAATGCAACGCATGCACACGAATTTAACGAAGCGCTGCTGTCATTTTTAAGAGACTAAATATAAATGATTATTTTGTAAGTGGAAATCTGACGTATGAATAGGAAAAGCGAAAAGAAGTTGCCGGAGGGCGCTTCTTTTTTATCAGTTCATGCAATTAACAAAGGCATCTGATCGCTCCAAGGATTCTTTAGGGTGACGCATCTGATTACAAATAAAATCCCTAAATAGCTATAATAACTTTTACTTTATTTTTTCTGCTTACCATAATAACTAAAATGAGTGGTGAAAACAAAGAGCAACCCTTTAATTAAAGGCTGCTCTTTGTTTTATACATCTTATTTTGCTTTTCTAACTAAAACAAAATGTCTTAATAGTTAAGTGTGGTAATGAAATACTATTTACGTAATTCTTCTAATTCCGCAAGAAGGGTTTCAATCATTTCATCGCTTCTTCGAAGTTCTTGATTAAGCATATGAATTGTTTCCTCTTCCCAATTGAAAGGATTACCATAAGAAGGCGTAATAGGAAGATCTTCATACACATCTCCATTTTCTTCACTGTGTTTTGTAAAATATATAGCAACTTCACACATTGGATGACCAAGAGCAATACGCTGGCGCAAGCTCACTTTTCCATAGCCAAATTTCCGAGCTGCAATTCCTCCAAACACACTAGACGTCATCTTACATAAATGAGGAGCATCCTGTACGACGTCACCAAATGGACATTGGGTAGCGCTTACAACCACATGGTCTGGATAAACCGACACAATTTCAAAGTGACCTCCAATTGAATTTTTAAGGTCAATTATAACTTCTGCATATTCCTCTACCGTCCACTTTTCATGCTTATCGCTATAAAAGTCTTCCATCCATTCTCCAGTACGAATACCAATTTGTTTAATATATTCTTCAGCTACGGGGCCTACCGTTTTTTCATGAATCATTGCGTACTGTGTAATAAGTTTAGACAAAAATATATGTCCGCTTAGCTGACCTTTTTTTAAAGCCATATTGTAAATCCCCCTTTTGTTTTGTAAAAGAGTAAAAATATCAATTCAATAAGCAGCACTTTTTCTATATATCTCTATTTCTTAATTATTACAGATTAACAAGATCATATGTTATCTTTTTTGAATTTAAAAATATTTATTTGTAAATGCTGGTTGCTTTTTAAAAAGAAAGAAGGAGACTAGCATAATGGGCTTTATGGAAAATGAAAATCCCTTAGAAGCTCATCAGTTTCTAAGAGATTTTCATTTCTTTTTCTAGATATAATTGCTTCAAAAGAAAAGGTGGTACAACTGACTAATCTGTTAAAAAGAACGTAATAAAAAGTTCAATATAGTGTTTTGAAGGTCCTCATGAAACTCCTTGCGATTAAAGCCTGCCGGGTCCTGAGAAGGGGGGAAAGAAGGAGATTTCATAAAGTCGGGAAATGGGCTGAGAAATGAAAAATGCCCTCCATTTTCTACAACGATATGCTGAACTTTTTCCTTATCAGAAACGCCATTTAACACAAATTCCCCGTGAAAAGAAGGAGTAATCGTATCCTTTTCGCCTGTAATCATTAAAATAGGTATATTCACGTCTTCAAGAGCGCCTTTTTCCCTGAACCATCCGGCGGCTGGCGCTAAAAGAATAAGTGATTGAACCCGCTTATCATGATCAACAGATAAACAATAAGGCTTTTGATCAGAAGATTCAGAAGGAAAAGAAGTGGGAACTCCACCTGCTACAGCAAGAGCCGTATATCCTCCCATTGAATGGCCAATAAGAGAAATGTTATTTGAATGAATGGATGGAGAAAAGGAACTTTCTTTTAAAAACCAATCGATTACCGTACGTATATGATTAGGACGATTTTTTAGGTTATCTATTGTTCCAGATAGCGTATTATTCTCTCGATTATTAAAGAGATGTTGCGGTATTCCTACAACAAAACCATTACGTGCTAAAAATTGAGCAATGGTTCGATAAGCAAGAGGCGTGCTTCCATCGCCATGAGAAAGAATGACTAAAGGAAATAATCCATTTGAAAGCGGAGCATCTTGCGCAGCGCTTATCGCGTAAGGTCCCATCTTTTCAACTTTTTCTTCTTGGTATGTAGGGTACATAATAAGCAGAGGCAGGACGTGTTCATTTGCTTGATCTTCTATATCTACGAATTGACATCCGGCATAAAATGACTGTCTTTCATGTTTTTTTATGTGCACTTATACTCCTCCTTGCTTTTAACAATCTTTATTATAACAAACTTATATATGAAATTTTTTTGATTTAGCTCGCTTGAAAAAGATTAATCAACCTTTATTTTAATTATTCGTCGGGCTGTTTTTATACCGATAAAGCACATTATGATAACTAAATTTGTGCATGCACTTATATAATGAAGACAGTGATATTTATTAAGGGGGGAAATAAAATGCATTGTTTAGAACCAAAAGATTATTACAAGATAAATAACATGTTAGAAGCGTCATTTAAGACTCCTACATTTGCTTTTTCTGTCGTTAATCATGTTATTCAAGGATCCGTGTACGTAAATGATATGATGAGGCCATCATCAGGATTTCTTAGAATACGTGCAGGTGATTATTATGTATTTGGACAAGCCAATGACGTGGTATTTAATAACTTTCTCTATCGTTATTTTGTTGAGAACGTGTATGGTAAGGAGAAACGGTTTACGGTTTTTACTCCATCCACTGACTGGGAAACTGTTTTTGACGAAACTTTCAAAACGTATGTAAAGAAAATGACGCGTTCTAAGTATAGGTTTCTTCCTTCAAAAGTGCATTCTACATACAGCTTGTCCAATCCCTATGAGTTACAAGATTTTAACGCTGATTCTTTAAGGAAAAGTGAGAATTTCAATGAATCATATATAGTGGAGTACTGGGGATCAGAAAATAATTTTCTGAAAAACGGATTAGGAGTTTGTCTAATCCATAAAGAAAAGATTATCGCTGAATGTGTGTCTATTTTTCATAGTGGAACCATAGCTGAAATCGATATTGTGACTAATCCTAACTATAGAGGACAAGGATTAGGAAAGATAGTGGGCCAGGCGTTTATAAATAAATGTTTAGAAAAGAACGTTATGCCTGCTTGGGATTGCGATAAGAACAATAAAGCATCGAAAGCATTAGCCAATAAACTTGGGTTTTCGAATGAAGAGGATTACGCTTTATATGTATTAAAATGAAAAGAGAATGAGACATAACGAAATCAATTCAATCTACAGACGAACGAATGGAATGCATGAGTGAATCGCCTGTTACACTGCGGTTGATTTCCATGCAAGACGCAGTATCTAATCTATTAAAATATCCTAAATTCATATTTAAGCAGGGGGAACTTATGATATCACTTCATAGAAATTTAAAATTACGTGATCTAGAAATTTTCCACGTAGCAAGAAATGGAAGAATTATATCTTATGTGATCATAGAAGACACGAGAAATCCATTTACAGAAGAAGATAAAAAACTAGATCCATTATGTTACATGGAGGAAGAAGATATTAACTCGATTTTAAATGTATTTAGGATTTCATTAATCAATGATGAAAAATTAAATGAAGAAGATTCATTTTTTCTAAAATCGTTCTTTTCAGATTTTGTTAACAATACAAACTTAACGAATTTTATTATTACGGAGTACATCCAAGAAGATTTGTATGATCATGACGTTAATATAAAATTTTTCAATAAAATTTTAAAGGATATAAGTTCAAATTATATTATTGAAGAATTTGATGAAATGAACTGGATTTATTTATCTCAAGATTAAAATATAACGATGTATACCATAACATATAAAGCTAGTTTACATAAATATTTTTCTGGGAACTCATTACATTTATTAATTTAAAAACATTCAAAAAAACGCCATTATAGTGTAAAATTACACTATAATGGCGTTTTTTCTTAATGGAAGGAGAAAGAAATGAATAAAAAAATTGGTTGGATTTTAGCAATAACTATTTTCATTGTAATGGTTCCAGTTAGCTTTTTTTACGTGCTTAGTAATGGAAATCCATATACAAAATACATAAATAATAACCATGTACCAACGTATTTAAATCAAAAAGGATATACCCAAAATGACATTAAAGAGATGGAATACGTAGAACCTAAGTATTTAATTAATAAAGATTTTTACCATGGTCATTATATGATTATATTTAAAGATGAGCCTGCCATGACCTATTACTATGGAGTTACCAAAAAAGGTAAAGAAGTAAAACAGTTTTGTGAGAAGGATGTATTGTTAAAAGACGGTGTTACTGATTTAACGGTAGATAAGACTAAACATAGCGAAAAGAAATGTGTAAGTTCTCTGAAAAATAGAGATAGATAGAAATCAACCTCAATCTTTATATTGTGCTCTTGTCGGAACATATATTAAAAACTTACGTGGGGTGGTCAAAGGCAGCTGCGGCGCTTAATATAGTAGGGAAGCAATAATGAAAAATCAAAATTACGTTAAAAAATAAGGTAGGACGGTTAACCAGTAGCGGCATAGAAAGTGGAAAGACTACTTCCTATGATTCTTAGACTTTTGTATTATATAGGTTTTTGTGTTAAGTTATGGATATCCTTCTGTTACGTTAGAAAGGAGTGAATTCATATCTTAAAAATAGCAATTGCTTCAATCATTGCAGGCGTTTTGTTTAGTCTTTGTACAAAATTAGTGATGTATACAAGATGGTCCAAGCTGTTTGTAAAGGCTAATGAAGATACTCATAGGCCACTTAACTTTGCTCTTCTGGGGGCTTTATTTACCGTTATTATGTTCATTATGTTTTTAATTGTAAAACCTTTTACATAGGAATAACGTTATAGCTGGAGTTATCAATTATTAATCTTTCATATTTAGGAATAGGTTTTGTAGCTATTTTGCTATCTGCATTTTTGGTGAAGATGTTTGTTGCCAATGATACGCTATCTACCATTTTTTCAGTTTTGATTGCTGCTGTAGGAGCAGCAGCGATTTCTCACTTTCGCAGAAAATATAAGGAAAAGTGAATTTAAACAGGAGCTCCAGTTAGTGTGGGACTTAAAGCAACAATGCTTCATTTCATGTGACGGACTGGAAAAGAAATAGAAAAAGCTCCCTTCCATAAGGGAGCTTTAAAAGATTTTACTTAATCCATTCAAATTCTTTTAAAGGCCAATAAGCTAATTTAGCTTTTCCTACGATTTTGTCTACGGAGATTGTTCCTACTTCAGGTGATCTGCTATCTAAGCTGTACATTCTATTATCTCCCATGACAAATAATTGACCCTTTGGAACGGTTTTGCTGCCTGTATAATCTTCAAGTTTAAAATCCTCAGTTAATGGGCCTGTTCCTATTTCTTTTTTATATTGATCTAAATAAGGCTCTTCATATCTTTTACCGTTTACATATAGCGTGTCATTGCGATATTCTACATGATCACCAGGTAAACCAATGACTCTTTTAATATAGTCTTTTTCCTTTGTAGCATGAAAAACGATAATATCAAATCTTTTTATATTATCTGGGTTATTTTTACCCACTTCATTAAGAATAATGTGTTCACTGTCTTTTAAAGTCGGCATCATCGATTCACCGTCTACTACTATAGGGGTAAATAGGTACTCTCTCACCACAAAAGCCAGAATACAGGCAATAATAATGGATTTAATCCATGAAAACAATTCTTTTTGTTTCAATTTAAAACTCCTCTACAACCGTAATACATGTTTAAAAGTATAACATAATATATAGAAATAAACCTTTAATTTAACAATTAAAGGTTATATATGCTAGCATTTACAGCGGAAAAGAAGTAATTAATTCTGAGTATATTGGAAACTGTAATTATGCATATACAGGAGAATTAGTATTTAGTAAAAAATCCATACTTATGGGTGGCGGTGGAGTAGGAGTTGGACGACCAGAAGATTCTAAAGATAAAGATACAATAAAAAAGGGTTATAATGCTGCTTCGTACTCGGATAAGTATGAATGAACACTTATAAAGAGCAACCTCGTCATTGGCAAACGAGGCTGCTCTTAAATTTTTTTGGTACTTGTCATACAAATTTTATTTTTCATCTTCACACGCAGAAAAGTTTGTGATATAATTCACATGTGAAGATATCCATAAGGATATAACACACTCTTGAATGTAAAGTAGAAAAAGCTATTTCACTCCGATGCCAATACGATTGAAATAGCTTTTTTTGCGTTCAGATTATAGATGCGAAAAAATTGTTAGCATAGGGAAGTTTATTTTTCGATTCTAACTAATGTTTTTTCAGGCATCTCAATAGCATCTATATCAAAGTAATGGATGTTTAAAGTTAGTTCTCCTTTTCGCTTTTCAGCTTCTTCTCCTATCCAACAACTATACAATTCAAAAAAATCTCCTGATTTAAGATAGTGATCCATCAATCGACATAGTGCAAGTAGTTTCTCTTTTGATTCTTTCAGTCTGCTTTTATTCATATATTCCGTAATTTCAATTCCCCAGTCACTTGACACTTCATAAACATAAGAAGTAGTAAAATGATGCTTTTTTATGTTTAATCGATGCATTTCATCTGAAAAGCAGCTTCCAATAGTAACTATATCATCCATTTCGTCATTAATAGGTAATTCTACATTCGAACCTATATAGGTGGCTAAACTCATTTGTATTCACTCCTTTTTCCTTCTGAATAATCTATTACATTTCATAGAATGAACCTAATAAAAACCTACATAGTATGATCAAAAAGGTTTTTCCTTAAATTTTATTATAGATAATCAGGTTTTATTCGAGCTTGACTATTATTCTATTTAATATAAAGGGTAAAATTCTAATTTTTATAAAAAGAAAATGAAGAAAAACGTAAGATTTAAGTAATAGAAAAGAAAATTTCAATTTATATAATAACAATATAAATTGAAAAGGGGAAAATAGCAGTATTTTTTCAGATATCTACGACTTGTTTGACGAGATTGAAATGTATAGTATACCTGTTGACAAAGAAGACGGATTTTGGGCGTTCTATAAAACTTCCGCACGGGAAATATAGGAAGGTGAAACAAAAGCCATTGTAGAATGGTTTGAAGAGTTTCGGAATAAGGCAGACAGAAAGAGTAGTACGTTATCTACCTATTTTAGTTTTCATGATTATGATACATGCTATGATTTGCAAAATGATAAGTGGATTACGGATGGAGATAAATGGGAGGGTTAAACTCTAGCATTTGTTCACTCTTATGTATGGTCATTTAATAAGAGGTAGAGCAGCAAGGAATAGGTCTTAATGATATGCTTTATACCGAGATGAGGCACCAGCTTTTTCATATGAGAAGGCTGCCAACAACAATTATAAAAAGGAGAGACTTAAATGAAATTTGATGTAGCTGAATTAGTTGAAGCAAAGCGTCAAATCGATTCAACTTTACATAAACTCAGACAGACAGTAAAAACGTTTGAAGCTAAAGAAAATGCTGGTAGATATAAATCTCAAATCACCTTAGCTAAAAGACGGATACAAGCATTTGAGCTTTCAGTGGCTCTTATTGAAAGAGAAATAAATGATCCTGAGAAACAAAGCTAGGTATCAGATTTTAAAAAGTGCGTATTTGACGACGTTATTTACTGTATGAATTACAAAACGCCGGAAACTGCTATATCGCGGTAACAGCATTTTAATTCATCTTCAATTGTCGCTTAGAGTGGAATATTTTAAAAAAAGAAACCTTGAAAATACTAGGGTTTCTTTTTTTGTAATTAGTACTCTGCAGACGCCAGTATACCTTTTGGATTTTGGCTAAACCTGTTTCCAAAGCGGGCAGTCTTTGCACTTCTCAAAACGTATCCACGCTTTCTTTATCTCACTAAAAATAATTCATTCATTTATTTAAAATATTTAAAAATAAGGGTTGAAGGTGACGCAACGTAATCTAATATAGTTGAACTATGACATACCAAGAAGGAGAGTAACAAAAATAAACAATCCTTTTTAGGAACGTTATTAGAGTAAATGTAACGGATGGAGAGATGAGAAGTGAAGAATAAAGAACGAATTCGCTCTTTAGATATATTAAGAGGATTAGCGATTCTGGGAACATTAGGAACGAACATTTGGCTGTTTGCCTATCTGGGAGATATAAATTATATATTTACTTTTACCCATAACAAATGGTGGTTATCAGGAGATGATTTTTTAAGAATCCTTTTTCTATCCTTAATTAACGGGAAATTACTCGGCCTCTTAGCTATTATGTTTGGTGTTGGTTTAGAGCTGAAATATCAGCAATCAAAACGATTAAATCAGACTTGGCCAGGAAGGTACATATGGCTGTCTTTACTTTTATTAACGGAAGGGCTTTTGCACTTTATTTTTGTCTTAGAGTACGACATTTTAATGTCTTATGCAGTAACTGCCATTGTCGTATCGTTTATCGTGAAAATGCGAAAGACGATGATACGAATAACAATGATTAGTGCAGCAGGGATTCATCTTTTCTTTATAGTACTTGTGTTCTTAGGTGTGCTAACTAACTCAATAGGAGATGAGCTAGTTGCTGTCCCAAAAGAAGTGGTGAACCTTTATCAACATGGATCGTGGATGAACCAAATGCAGTATCGACTTTTTCATTTTTGGGAGCTGCGCACAGAAGCAATTTTCGTCATTCCATTTAATATATGCATGTTTTTAATTGGTGTTTTACTAGTGAGAATAGGGGCTTTTGACAATAATTCCAATGGTATTAATATCAGAAAGAGGATGATGAAGACGGGACTTTTAGTTGGGCTACCTCTGAACCTATTATTATTTGTTCCTGGAGGATACTTTGATTTTCCAGTGAGGTATGTATTTGCCCCTATTTTATCGCTTGGATACATGGGAGCCATTAGTTTCCTAATTGAAAAATTTCAGGACTTTTCATTATGGAGGGTTTTAGAAAAAGTAGGTAAGATGTCTTTAAGTTGTTATGTGTTACAGAATGTTTTAAGCTCAATTTTATTTTATGGATGGGGCCTTGGGTGGGGTGGACACCCTCGTTCATTCTTCGTCATTTTTGTTTGGATACTAATCTGCTTGTTTCAAATGTTATTTGCTGCTTTGTGGCTTCATTATTTTAAAATGGGTCCTATGGAATCAGCGCGTAAACGCTTAGCCAGTTTAGTTATAAAGAAAAATATAAAGAAAGATCTTAAATTGTAAGTCAGCTTCTTTTTGATGAATATAAAACATGTTATAAGAAGCAAAACTTTCACATAGAATGTTATGTTAAAGTTATATTAGATATTGATAATTTTAACCAATTAATAGTCCGTAGAGGAGAATTAAAGAAAATGGCTACCTTTTTCTTAATACTTATCGGATTCTTTATTATCATTTCAAATATCGTTGGATTTATATCCTACAAAAAAAAGAAAAGTTTATACGCTGCTGCTTTTACAATATTGATACTGGCGGCTTTATTTGGGGCAATAGGCGGTACATTAGCACTGTTGATCATTAGAGACGCGTTTGCCATATTTTATGGTTTACAAGTTGGATACTACTTACTTATAAATAGCGCAATTGTTCTGATACTGGCAGTTATAGTCACAGTTATAAAACAATATAAGAATAAATAGAAAATTTGCTTAGTAAGATTTATAAAGTGATATTAAAGCTACTTTGGAAGAAGTAAAAAAATAAGTTGGGGCTAATGTAAGACCTGTTTCAACAATCAAAACAGCCTTTAAATTGACAAATCTAAAGGCTGTTAGTATACCTAGATATTTAATATTCCTTGTATGTAACAGTTACATCCTTATAATCATTAGGACTTATTGGGTCAAATAGATAGTGGATTTTTAATTTGTTCGGATTCATCCATTCTAATTTGTAGCTATCCTCGTAAAACATTCTGTAACCATCATCACCACGAATATCCACAAGTTTTTTTGATAATAATTTAAATTTTAACAGTTGATAGACCTCACTATGACGCGTTTCTTTAACCACAAAAGCTTCATTCCTATTAGGAGAATAAAAAGTCGTGTATGTAGCATCACTATCTATCATCAGCCACCAGCAAAAATTACTTACTATGAGAAAAGTCGCACATATAACAGTAAGGGTTTTTAACGTTTTATCTTTTAGTTTATACATAATAATCCTGGTAACAGATAACAAAATTATGATATTTATAGTCAGATTAATAGTTTCTTGAGAAAAGTTAGTACCTTGGACATAAATACCATTCGAATTTAAAACAAATATTATAATTCTTAGTAGAATACTTAATACACAAATTGATAACGTCACACTAAAATTTCTTCCCAAAATGATTTTACCTCTTCTAATTAGTGTTATAACCTTCAAAAACTTATCCAATATAGATTCGCACTAGCAATCAACCCAAAAGATATAAATCCCACAATTTTTACAGGGTGAGTAATTTTATATGCAGCAAAGGGATTAACTCTTCTTATTACCTCTGCGAAGAGCAGAGTGCCTATGGATGCAAGTGCTAGTCCAAGCAACAAAGCATTCTCCTTTAACTGAACAAAATCAAAAATTAAATAAATGAGAAAGACCCATAAATAAGCTAAAAAGATATTTAAAACAATAGATAATAAAAAATCTTTATTTTTCATGATTAGCTCCCATTACAATTTTTTCTAGTTTCTATGATTTTATCATAGAAACTTTTTTATATTGCTATTTATTAATCAGTTCTCAGGAACTGTCATAAATATATTTATTTAATTTGTAAAAATATTTTGAATTAATGATCGGTCTATGATAATATTTAAATCAGTAAATCATATATAAAATTTAAAATCACATATGTGATTCAGAAAGGATTTCTTCATGTCAGTAAAATCAGCAGAACGTGTATTAAGGGTATTTGAATTAATTGCTCAACATCCCGAGGGACTAACAGTAAAAGAAGTTAGTGATTTACTTTCGCTTCCGCAAAGCAGTACGTTTAACCTTGTGGGAACACTTCACAATGAAGGGTATTTAAATCAGGACTCATTAAAGAGGTACAAGCTAGGGCCAAAGCTAATTCAAATTGGAACAGCGGCTATGGAATCATTGGATATTTCTTCTGAAGGAAAGCCGTACTTAAAGAAACTGATGGAGGATGTTCAGGAAACTGTGTTTATGGCTTTGCTGTCAGATGGAGAATTAGTCTATGTTGTTAAGATTGACAATAATCGCTCTATTAGAACAACAGCTCAGCCTGGTAACCGTAAGCCGCTCTATTGTACAGGGTTAGGAAAAACCTTTTTAGCTTTTCTTCCTAAAGATCAGCGAGAACAGCTGCTTGAACATATAGAGCTGCTGCCTATTACGGATTATACAATCACAGATAAAAAAGTGCTTAATGATAATCTAGATTCTTTTATTCAAACGGGCTATGCAATTGATGATGAAGAAAATGAAGAAGGATTATTTTGCCTTGCTGCACCTGTATTTGGAGCGAAGGGAAGCATTCAAGCTGCTATTAGCGTAGCTGGACCTAAAGAAAGAATGCTGAAGCATAAGGACTTTATAGTAGAAAGGCTGCTTCAAACGTCAGCTAATATATCTTTTATTGCTGGATATGAAGAGGCGAAGAGATAAATGAAAAGAGGGGTAAAATGGATGTGATAAGCATGGGGGAAACAATGATTCTGTTTACCCCACACTCGAATGGGAAGATGAGATATGCTAAGGATTTTTCTTCGAAAATTGCAGGAGCAGAAAGCAACACGTTGATTGCCCTGTCAAAACTCGGTTATCAAACGGGATGGGTTAGCCGATTAGGAAAAGACGAGCTAGGAGAGCGGATTCTTTCAAGTATTAAAGGAGAAGGAATAGATGTAAGACATGTGATATTTGATGATAATGCTCCTACAGGTCTGTTTTTAAAACAAAAAACAAATGAAATGAACAGTAAAGTCTTTTATTACAGACAAGGTTCAGCAGCAAGCTTTATGAATCCGCGTGATATGAATGAAGAGTATATCTCTTCTGCAAAATACTTATACGTGACAGGAATTACACCTGCGCTGAGCGATTCTTGCCACGAAGCGGTTTTTCAAGCGATGAAAGCTGCTAAAAAAAATGGTGTAAAAATAGTGTTTGATCCAAATTTGCGCAAGACGCTTTGGGATGAAACAGCTGCGCGTCAAACGCTAACTAAAATGGCTGCATATGCGGATATTATCTTACCAGGAATGAATGAAGGCCAGTTTTTATTTGAGAAGGATAATCCTGAAGATATTGCATCAGCGTTTCATCAATTAGGTGCAGAGCTAGTTGTTATTAAGCTAGGTGAGGAAGGAGCTTATTATTCGACTAAAAATGAATCCGCTTACGTGGAAGGTTTTAAAGTTGCTAGAGTGATAGATCCAGTAGGAGCTGGTGATGGGTTCGCCGCGGGGATACTATCGGGACTAATAGATAAATCCTCTTTAAAAGAAACGGTTAGAAGAGGGTGTGCTATAGGAGCTATGGTCGTAACCGTAGAGGGTGACATTGAAGGCTTGCCTGATAAGAAAGAGCTTTACGAATTTATGAATGCGATTACAAAAGAAGACGTTATACGATAAAAGGAAGGGGCTTACCAATGACGGATAGTTTATCACATTTATTAGAGCATAAAATCGTTGCGATTATTAGAGGAGCCAAACCGCAGGATGTAGTGAAAATTGCTTCTGCGCTTAATGACGGCGGTGTAAAAAATATAGAAATTACTCTAAATTCGCCTGACGCACTTTCAGCCATTAAAGAGGTTTCTACAGAGCTGGGTGATCAAGTGTTAGTAGGAGCAGGTACAGTGCTTGATCCTGAAACAGCACGTTCAGCTATTTTAGCAGGAGCAAAGTTTATCCTTTCTCCAACTGTTAACACGGAAACGATTAAGCTAACGAAAAGATACGGTGCGGTGAGTATTCCAGGGGCTTTTTCACCTACTGAAATTCTAACGGCATATGAAAATGGGGGAGATATTATAAAAGTATTTCCTGCTAGGCTGGGTGCTAGCTATATTAAAGATATTCGAGGGCCGCTTCCCCATATTCCGCTTCTTCCAACAGGAGGAGTGAGCTTAGACAATATTCAAGAATTTGAAGAAGCAGGTGCTGTAGGGTTTGGTATTGGAAGTTCTTTAGTTGATACAAACCGTGAAATTACTCATGCATACCTGCAGGAGCTAACACAAAAGGCTAAAGCGTACGTAGCCGCGGTAAATCGTATAACGAAAGGGGAAAAAGTACATGAAAATTACTAATTATGAATTGTTCCAAGTGCCGCCACGCTGGTTATTTTTAAAAATAGAAACGGACGAAGGAATTGTTGGTTGGGGAGAACCTGTTATTGAAGGAAGAGCCTCTACCGTTAAAGCTGCAGTAGATGAGCTGATGGAGTATCTTATTGGCAAAGATCCATTAAATATTGAAGATCATTGGAATGTTATGTACAGAGGCGGTTTCTATCGAGGCGGACCTATTTTGATGAGTGCGATATCAGGAATTGATCAAGCTCTGTGGGACATAAAAGGAAAATATTACGATGCTCCTGTACATCAACTGTTAGGCGGAAAAGCAAGAGAATCTATTAAAGTATATTCTTGGATTGGAGGAGACCGGCCTTCAGATGTAGGCGAAGCAGCAAGAGAAGTTGTTTCACAAGGGTTTACAGCAGTAAAAATGAATGGAACAGAAGAGCTTCAATATGTGGATTCATATGAAAAAATTGATCAAGTAGTAGAACGTATTGCTGCTGTCAGAGAAGCAGTGGGACCTTATGTAGGAATAGGTATTGATTTTCACGGACGTGTACATAAGCCAATGGCAAAGATTTTAGCTAAAGAACTAGAGGTCTATCGCCCAATGTTTATCGAAGAGCCGGTTTTGCCGGAAAACAATGAGGCGTTAAGAGAAATTGCCAATCACGTATCCATTCCTATTGCTACAGGAGAAAGAATGTTTTCAAAATGGGAGTTTAAAAAGCTCTTAACGGACGGATACGTCGATATTATTCAGCCTGATTTATCACATGCAGGAGGAATTACAGAATGTAAGAAAATTATTTCAATGGCTGAAGCCTTTGATGTAGCAGCTGCACCTCATTGCCCGTTAGGACCAATTGCATTAGCTGCGTGTCTTCAAGTAGATGCAACGTGTCACAACGCATTTATTCAAGAGCAAAGCTTAGGCATTCATTACAACCAAGGCAGTGATTTACTAGATTATATTGTTGATAACCACGTATTTAAATACGAAGAAGGCTTCGTGAAAATTCCTGATGGACCTGGTTTAGGTATTGAAATTAACGAAGACCATGTTAGAAAAATGGCTGATATCGGCCATAATTGGCGTAATCCAGTATGGCGTCATAAAGACGGTTCTGTAGCGGAATGGTAAAGGGGAAACCATTTTAGTACAAAAGATCTGATTGACAAATGACCGTCAGTCAGATCTTCTTCTTAAATTAGTCATATACAGGGGGATAAGGGAATGAAGGGGTATAGCGAAAAGCCGACTCGCGTTAGATTTCGTGTTTTAGCATTTATTTTTATAAGCGTTGTCATCAACTATATGGATCGAAGTAATATTTCTGTAGCTGCCACAGCCATGTCCAAAGATTTAAAGCTATCATCAGTAGAACTGGGTCTCATATTTTCAGCCTTTGGATGGGCTTATGCTGCTTTACAAATACCAGGAGGGGTAATGGCTGACCGCTTTGGCGCTCGTGCTACGTATGCCTTTAGTTTAATTACCTGGTCTATCGTTACGCTACTGCAAGGATTTACTAAGGGATTTGTGAGTCTTTTTGGTCTGCGTTTAGCGACAGGAGCATTCGAAGCACCGGCTTTTCCGACCAATAATAAAGTAGTCACCAGCTGGTTTCCAAATCAGGAAAGAGCATCAGCTATTGCTTTTTATACTTCAGGACAGTTTGCAGGGCTAGCATTTTTAACACCTACACTAGTTACCATTCAGCACTTTTTAGGGTGGAGAGGTCTGTTTATTACTACAGGGATTATTGGTATAGCGTGGGGCATTATGTGGTATATCTTTTATCGTGATCCTTCTCAGCATAGCAAAGTAAACAAAGCAGAGTTACAGCATATCGAAGAAGGTGGAGGCTTAGTTAAAGCTGCTGATACGAAAGGAGAAAGGGCAAAGTTCGAATGGGGAAATCTTAAAGAAGCCTTTTCTCACAGAAAGCTATGGGGCATCTACTTAGGACAGTTTGCCGTCAACTCTACTTTATGGTTCTTCCTTACCTGGTTTCCAACGTACCTTGTGGAGTACAGAGGGTTAGATTTCTTAAAATCAGGATTCTTAGCATCAGCTCCGTTTTTAGCAGCATTTGTAGGGGTATTATTATCTGGCTTTGTATCGGACGCCTTAGTGAAAAAAGGAGTATCACTAGGTATTGCAAGAAAAACACCTATTATCGTAGGACTGCTTTTATCAACTTCAATCATTGGAGCCAATTATGTAAATAGCACATCTCTCATTATCATGTTTATGGCTATTGCGTTTTTTGGAAATGGCCTAGCTTCTATTACATGGGTTTTTGTCTCAACGCTAGCGCCTAAACATTTAGTTGGTTTGACAGGCGGAGTCTTTAACTTTATCGGAGGTTTAGCTTCTATCATCGTTCCAATTGTTATTGGTTTCTTAGCTAAAGGAGGAAACTTTGCTCCAGCGCTAGTATTCATAGCGGCATTGGCCCTTTTAGGAGCACTTTCATATATCTTCCTTGTAGGAAAAGTAGAAAGAATTAAAGTGGTTAAAGACGAAGAATTGAATCGAGATATTGTGTAAGGTTGTTTATAGTTCTATAGTTTTTATAGAAATCATTTGTGGCTGGATTAAAAGAGAATTCGTAAAAGTCTTATTAAAGATAGAGCATAAATTTTGTTGGAGACCAACGGGTTTATGCTTTTTTTTACTTATAAAGAAGAACTTCAGTCCGTACAGGAATAAGATCATTAGATTAGGTAGTAGTGATATTCATGAATACAAAAAGCATGATAAAATATACAAAGTTTCTACCTTTTATTAACAATAGTCAAAGAATAATAGATAGAAAATGATTATTAGACAATTGAAGATGTATTTATGAAAAAGGTTTTAACAACTTCTGCTGTATTATTACTAGTGGTATCAGCTTGCAGTAGTAATCAAACCAAGTAGATAAGAGCAGACCTTCTTTTACAAGGGCTGTTATTTCTCTGCCTGTCAAAGTCAACAATATAAGCAGGTTTTGTCTATAGATGATTGTTATAATACGAATAGTGCAGGGGCGATTACAAGCCTATTACAGAAATAAAATCGGAGGTAGTAAAATGGGGAAAAGTGAAATGTTTACAGATTTTAATTTTAAACTAGTGGTTATTGAAGCTTTATTAGATCAAGATCCGTTATTTCTAAAAGAATTAACCGATTTAAAAGATAAGTATACCAATAATTTCGAATGGTATTCTGGAGCTGGACCCATTTTTGAAATCAAAAATTATTTAGAAGAGTTAACGTTGGAAAAGAGTGATTTGGAAAAGGTTGAATGCCTTTGCTTTGATGGAGGTAATGAAATTTATCATATCCTAAAGCCAGATTGGGACGGCGAAGATAGTTTATTTGACGTACTATCTGTTGAAGGATTTCAGAACTTAAAGAATCTAAAAACAGTGGACTATATTTCAATGTGCGATCCAGAAGTATTAGAACCATTCAAGGAAGCCGGAATTACGATTGAGGATTAATGAGAAGGACGTATTGTAGTAAGGGAAGCAATTCGTCTTTATGAAGAATAAAGGGAGAACCAGTAATGAAATATAATGTTCAAATCTATGAAGATAACCAAGGAATGCTTATGGTAGATGTGCCTGATGAAAATTTTTTAGTTATAGATTTATTATTAAGTGATGTACAAGAAGATGGATCAAAATTATGGCTAGATTTAATTGATAAAGTACTTTCAAAGAAATCTTCTTATGAAGAATTAACTGGAAATGCCTGTACTATAGAAATTAAATATGATGTAACAAAAATTATGAATGAATATGCTGAAGAAGAACAAAATGCGAATTGTCTAATTGAAACAGCTGAGCTAAAACAGATTCTGCTTAAATGGGATGATGCTGTTAGAAATAAATACGCAGAATAGAAATTAATTAATTTAAAAGTATAGTGGAGCCTTTATACGAGATGAAGAAAAAATAAATCTCTTATAAAGGCTTCTTTTTGTTTCTTTCTAGTCAACATAAAACAGACTATAGGTATCTACAAAAATAAAAAAGAAAATTATTGTAATCGACCTTGTATATAATTAGGAATCTATAATGAGTTCATTAACTGAAAAAAGTATTCGGACTTCTGAGTTTTATTTAAGCTATACCATGAATCTAATGTATTTGATGCAAATACATCTAATTTTTTTAATACGTCCCTCGCGAATTCTAGAGGTGCTACTCCTGAAGCAGTAATCATGTTATTATCGGATACTACAGGTCCAATCTCATACAACTTCTCTCCTTTATAATTAGGACAGACCATTTTTGTATATTCTAAGTTATTCAGCGTATGCTTTCTAGAATCTAAGTATCCATTATTTGCAAGGGCATCAGTAGCACCACAAATTGCAGCTACAATAGTACCAAGCTCTAAAACTTCCCCAACTTTTTTCAATATAGGTTGATGAATCTCCTCACTCCATGTAGTTCCTCCCGGTAGAATTAAAAGATCTTTATCCAGAAGAGTGCACTCATCAAGAGAAATATCCGGCTGTATACTCAGTCCCCCCATTGTTTTAATAATTTCTTTATTAACTCCTACCGTCATTACTTTTAAAGGGGCTAAGCCTTGCCTGAAATATCTTCCTGAATTTAGTTCAGCAATTAAATATCCATACTCCCAATCTGACATTGTATTAAATACATAAATATAAACTTTTTTTGTTTGCATATTAAGCCTCCCGAACTGACGTTCTCTATATTATACCATTTTAAAGGCATATATCTATAAAAATGTTAAAATATTCAGAAAAAATTAAGGAGATTGAGAATCATTTGAAAGAAAACAAAATAGAAAAAGTCGTAATGGTAGGATTAACGACTCCACACTTAGAGTATTTATATTTTGGATCTATTTGAGTTGTTATTTCCTCAACATTACAAGGTCCATATAAATGAATTAAAAACAAATCTCACCACACTCCCAATAAATAGAAAACACATTATTATTATGGGTTTCATAAGTGATAATAACATCTTTTTCATACTTTAGAAAATTACGTGAGATCAAATTAGCTTCTCCTTTTAAAAAAGAGAGCATCAAACGCGCGCTTTAATACAACAACTGTTTTTTAATAATTTTAGGTAAAATATCTTTATCATTTGACAAAGGATAAGTCTTCCATTATCATCAACTCAAACTTATTTACGGGGAGAGTTAAAGATGAAAATTTATGTTGATGCAGATGCTTGTCCGGTAAAAGATATCATTATCTCTGAAGGTACTAATGCTGAAATTCCTGTTATCCTTGTTACTAGCTTTTCTCATTTTTCTAATGTGGAACAACCATCAGGAGTGGAAACCATTTATGTTGATTCTGGGGCAGATGCTGCGGATTATCGGATTATGGGGTTAGTAGAAAAAGGGGATATAATCGTTACGCAAGATTATGGTCTTGCTTCGCTAGGTTTAGCAAAAGGGTGTGTGGTACTTCACCATAATGGGTCTAGCTATACAAATGAAAATATTGACCAATTATTACAAACACGTTATTTGAGTGCAATGGCTCGAAAAAGTGGAAAGCGTACAAAGGGGCCAAAACCATTTACACCCGAAGATAGAGAGAAATTTAAGGGGCTTTTTAAAAGAGCAATTTCACGTTAAAAAAGAACCATCCATTTTCAAGAAAAACCTAGAAAAACAAATTGTCCAAATATTAAACTAAACTTATTGGTTCCAGTACGAAAATGCTCGGAAGTCTCATGTCAAAATTAATTACTAATTACTTGAATAGATGCAGTAAATCTATTCTTTTCCGAAAAAGATAAATTAACTTGTAGATGATTCGCGACTAACTGGTGATAGTCCTGTAAATATACTGCAACAGCATCAATGATGTCTTGTTCATGCAATCGCGCTGTACGTCCTAATGCTAAGGTGGAAGCAGTAATCCCAAGGGAAGGATGAAGCTCCAAATCTACTTCTACCTGTTCAGGTTCAATTCTTTCTTTTAGAGCAATATAAATACAAACGCTATCCACAATATCTTGTTCGTTAAATAGTACTTCCATTCTAAATTTCTCCTTAATATCTTCTTCTTGTAAAGATGTTTTTAACTACCCAAATGATGACTAAAATCACAAGTATATCTACAAGAATTCCTAAAAAAGAAAATCCATGTGAAGGATTATTTCCATATGCACCGTTATAATTCCCACCAAATGGATGAAGCATATGCCCTAAAAACGCACCTGTTCCAAAAGCTGCAGCATGAGTCAGTATACTTTTTGCTCGTGAAGGCGGGGTCTGGTTATATGTCGTGTGAGACCTAGTATATGATGGTGTTCTTGTAACGTTGCTTGACGGAGACTTATATCCAGAATGATAAGTGCCACTTGAATATGTGCCCCTATCTGAATGAGAACTGAACGAAGAACTGTGACTGAAAGAACTATGACCACTAAATCCTTTTGCCTGAGCAACATTTGGTAAAGCTATTGCAAATATTAATACAAATATTAAGGTCAATTTTTTCATTACAATTACTCCTGTCTTTATTAATCTAATATAGCTAATTTATAATAAAGTTTCTTTCTTAGAGAGTTTATGTAGCTGTTACTATACCACTAAATTTATAATTTTCTACTATTTTCATCTATTTTTAATGTGATTTTAAGATGAATTTTAGAGTGACTATCATGATTGGAAAAAGTAGAGTATATTCGATTACCCTACGGTTCCCAAATTGGTAGTATGGAGGGAGGAAAGTGAAAATAGTAGAGGTACAAAAAGATAAAAATACTTATAATCATGCTAAAGAGCACTCCTGTTTTTTGAATAAAGGGGTGTTCTTCTACAATAAATTTTGTATGACAACCTATCAATTTATGTGTTATGATGACTATAGACCTAATCTTTCTTATACTTTAGTATAGAAAACTTAAATTCTCAAGAAGTGCCCTTATTCTCCAATACCATTAACGATGAGGGTGCTTTTTTTTTATGCGAAAAATTCATGAGTGCTTGCCAACTGTATGATACGAATATGTTTTGATAAAAATATATAGCGAACAGGTGTAATTAACATGACAGAAAGGAAGGAGGCTGCTCAGGCTTCTGGCTGCAACTTTAATCAAAACTTCATATACTAAAGAGATTATTTTTTTCCTAGTTTATATAAGATAAATAGAAACCAATTGAATAAGTAAAAAGCTACAACTAAAAATGAATGAAACAAAGACCCTCAAGTTCTCTATACTGTTGAATTTGAGGGTGTTATGTCATATTTAAATTATTAACTATTTTTCATTAATAGTAGAGACATTAATAGAAAACTCCTCAATAACTTAACCTCTATAAACACTAGCACATGTATCTGGTTTTGGCTCATAATAACAATGATTTTTAAATTGACCAGATGCAGGTTGACCGTACCATGTTGGAGGGCACGGAGCATGGGGATTAAAATACCAAAGAGCAAATTTCGCTGGGTGTTGTCTCCAATAATCCAAATTCTGCTTTGCTAATCTTTTTTCAACACCTCTTGCTCTTTGATAAAATACATTGCCTTTTTGAACAGCTTCAAACGAATAATTCCCCCCCTGGACTTGATAAATGACTTGTGAAACGGTTCTTAAATTTTTAAAGTCTATACAATTTGCTGCAAGACGATTAACAATTACATTTCCCACATATAACATTCCTTGTCTTCCTTCACCCTCAGCTTCTGCTCGCATCATCCTTGCCATTAAGTTAATGTCTGAATTACTGTACTTTACTCTTGCCATTTATTCACCCCCAAAACATAGTATGAAAAAAAGCCTATATTGATGTCATTGTTTATAAGCTAGCAATGCTTAGTTTTCACATATCATCGCGCATATTTAATCATTACCATTAAATAAATTGATACTAATTAGCTACCGCAGTAGGTGATCGTTAGATGCTTATCGAATACGTTATAGGCAGTAACATTGTAAATCGAATGCCTCAAGTTTTAAAAATATGCCTTCGCAATAAATATCATCTCTCAGCCTGTACTAGTTACAAATCTGGCACTGATTCATTTGTGCAATTTACTAATATTAAACTTTTAAGGAGAGAGGAAATGGGAACATTATTTAATCAAACAACACGAAAAGATTATTTTGATAATGATGCTGTTAAATTTCTTGATACAGTAAAAACTCTTGCAAGAGATCATGGCCTGACAGTTGAAGAGACCTGTCGTGTTTTAGAACTATCTATGAAAATTGATGATTATGACCGCAAAGATGAACACATAGTAGCATTAGGACGATTAATAAAAGATTTAATTAATGAAATTTCTATGTTAAGAGAAAAGTTATAACATAATAAAGTAGAAAAAACATCTAGAGAGTAAGATATTTCTTCTACTTTAAGATGGCTAAAACACAGTTAAACTAAAAAAGAGAAGGTTTTTAACCTTCTCTTTTTCTATATCATCGATGTTTAAATACTCTTTTTCATTCCGCATTCTCGACATTCACGTAAGAATACGCCACCCTTTACAGAACTTTTGAAGTAAGATGAATTGCAGTTGTTACATCTGCCACTCACCTTATCGGGAAATGCAGCATAGTCATACACTTTATCTAGATCGATTTCTTGCTCTTTTATTTCTTCCAGGTTGATCACTCTTTTCTATTTGGCTTTTATTAGACTACCACAATTACATCTTTATAGAAGGGGTATGTTAAAATTACTCTGGTTTTTCCACTAGTTGCATCTGAAAAATTTGCGTTTCTTGAATATTGGCTCTTTGAAGTTCCTGTTTAAAGGATTCTCCTTCTTTTAGTTTAATGATTTTCTTTGAACCGTCACGTAACGTGTATACTCTAAAATTGTACATGAATGTACCTCCACCAAAATAAATGCTTCCTGTACACGATTTCTTCAGGAACTAAGCCAAGCGAACAAGGTTAATATTTAAATAATAGTTCGTCGTTATTTAAATATTCTTCACTTCTATGAGGCTTGTCTAAATAAAATGTACGCGAAATGAATAATAATCTTCTTGATTTATCTGTTGTATATAAATATAATGTAATTGAAGTACGCAAAAAGAGAACATGAAATTTAAAATACACTTTTCGTTATTATCATTTTTTGATTCCATTCATTATCTATATGCAAGAAACGCATGTTTATTATAATGAGATTACAGTATGAAGAGATTGAAGGAGATACCCCAACTTAATGCTGTAGTTTCGTTAATTAAGTTACACCTGGAATAAATCCTAAATTCCTTTAGCTTTCGGAGAGATATGTGTAGTTACTATGATTGAGACTTTTTGAAAGCGATATCATTTCGTTTAAAGAAAAACATTTTAAGAGATTTAATTATTTTAACAAGTTATAGAGATATCTAGTGTTATTGCTACCTTATCTCTAGACACTAGATAAAAAAGAAGATATTTCTTTATCTGAAATGAGGGAATAATAGATTAGGATATTGTTGTCTAACATTCATATAAATCTAGAAGTGACTGTCACTAGATTTATATGAATGTTAGACAATAAACAGGATTTCAAAAAGGTTAAAAGGATAATAGAAAATCTCTTTATAAACGATACTATATGCTCAGGTATATAAGATGAGCCGAAAAAGTGTATTTTACATTAAAGATTTTGAAAACGCTTTACTGAAGGGGGGGAGTTAATTTCAAATCAGATGGTTACCATTTATTTTAAAGGTTATTCACACATTGGACTTATTTTTATTTATTGTCTTTTTTTATAGACGCTAGCCTAAGCATAGGCTCTCTTTAAGTGTTTTAATGAACTGCAAATTGAAAGGGGTTACAACTATGAAGAAATTAGGATTAGCTACACAAATATTTATTGGACTTGCGTTCGGGATTGCTATAGGCGCTATTTTTTATGGAAACAATACAGCGATGGCAATTCTTCAACCTTTAGGAGATATTTTTCTTCACCTAATCAAAATGATTGTTATTCCTATCGTTGTATCTGCCCTCATCGTATCTATAGCTGGTGTAGGTGATATTAAAAAGTTAGGAAGACTAGGTGGAAAAACCATTCTTTATTTTGAAATTGTTACTACCATTGCATTAGCAGTGGGATTATTAGCCGCAAATTTATTCCATCCAGGTAGTGGTATAGATATGGGGAACCTTGAGAAAGGTGATATATCCAAATATGAAGAAACATCTAAAACAACTGAGAGTGCAGGTGTAGCAGCTCAAATCGTTCATATTATCCCAACTAATATATTCCAATCATTGACTGAAGGAAATTTATTAGCAATTATCTTTTTCTCAGTCTTATTTGGTCTAGGAGTCGCAGCAATTGGAGAAAAAGGCAAACCAGTTTTAAACTTTTTTGAAGGCGTACTAGAATCCATGTTTTGGATGACAAACTTAGTTATGAAATTTGCTCCATTTGGCGTATTTGCTTTAATTGGTTTGAATGTGGCGAAGTTTGGAATTGGTTCATTAATCCCTTTAGGAAAGTTAGTACTCGTTATATATCTGACCATGATTTTCTTTGTTTTTGTAGTATTAGGTATTATTGCAAAAATGGCTGGAACTAATGTTTTAGTCCTTATAAAAATCTTAAAAGATGAGTTAATTTTAGCGTTTACAACCGCAAGCTCTGAAGCAGTATTGCCAAGGTTAATGACTAAAATGGAGAACTTTGGTTGTCCGAAAGCTGTCACATCATTTGTTATTCCGACAGGATATACCTTTAACCTTGATGGATCATCCATTTACCAAGCCATTGCTGCCCTTTTTATTGCACAAATGTATGGCATTCATTTATCTTTCGTAGAACAAATTACACTTTTACTTGTATTGATGTTGACTTCTAAGGGAATGGCAGGAGTTGCAGGAGCATCATTTGTTGTTGTATTAACAACATTGGGCTCAATGGGATTACCTTTAGAAGGTATGGCATTCATTGCTGGCATTGATCGCATCTTAGATATGCTTCGGACATCTGTCAACGTAGTAGGTAACGCATTAGCTGCTATTGTGATGTCTAAGTGGGAAGGCGGATTCGATAAAGAAAAAGCAAAGCATTATACAGATTCTATTAAAAAATCAGATGTAGCTTAAAATAATTTATTTGTTTATAAAGAAGGAGATCAATATTATGACAGATATAGGAACGCTTGGAAAACAAGATGTAAGAATTGAAAAAGATTTCTTAGGAACGAAAGAAGTGCCTGTCAGCGTTTATTATGGAATTCAAACATTACGTGCAGTTGAAAATTTCCCAATAACAGGTTACCAGATTCACCCGGAACTCATTAAAGCATTAGGAATCGTTAAAAAGGCTGCTGCTCTTGCTAATATGGAAACAAAAAGGTTATATGATGGGTTGGGTAATGCAATTATTGAAGCAGCAGACGAGGTTATTGAAGGGAAAAGAAATAATCAATTTATTGTTGATCCAATACAGGGTGGTGCGGGGACCTCAATGAATATGAATGCAAATGAGGTTATCGCAAATAGAGCTTTAGAGTTACTTGGTCATAAGAAAGGTTCTTATTCCGATTTAAGCCCTAATAGTCATGTAAACATGTCACAATCAACAAATGACGTATTTCCAACTGCTATCCATATTGCAACGCTTAATCTGTTAAATAAGTTACTGAAAACAATGAATTATATGCATAGTGTATTTCAGAAAAAGGCAGAACAATTTGATTCTATTATAAAGATGGGACGTACTCACCTACAGGATGCGGTTCCAATCCGTCTTGGTCAAGAATTTGAATCATATAGTCGTGTTCTTGAGCGCGATATGAAACGTATTAAGCAATCTTATGGACATTTATATGAGGTTAATATGGGAGCAACTGCAGTTGGAACGGGTTTAAATGCAGATCCACGTTATATCGAAAATGTTGTAAGATATCTAGCAAATATCAGTGGTTTACCACTTAAGAAAGCCAATCATCTTGTAGACGCGACTCAAAATACAGATGCTTATACAGAAGTCTCTGCTAGCTTAAAAGTTTGCATGATTAATATGTCTAAAATTGCGAATGATATCCGATTAATGGCATCGGGTCCTCGTGCAGGATTAGCTGAACTTATATTACCAGCTCGTCAACCTGGTTCATCTATTATGCCTGGAAAGGTCAACCCTGTCATGCCTGAAATGATTAATCAAGTAGCTTTTCAAGTTATAGGTAATGATCATACAATTTGCCTGGCATCGGAAGCAGGTCAACTTGAACTAAATGTGATGGAGCCTGTTCTTGTATTTAACTTGCTTCAGTCAATCAGTATTATGAATAACGCATTCCACGTCTTCACAGACCATTGTCTAAGAGACATTGAAGCAAATGAGGGACGTTTAAAAGAGTATGTAGAAAAAAGTGTAGGGATTATTACAGCCGTAAATCCACATATCGGATATGAAGTAGCAGCACGAATTGCTAGAGAGGCTATTTTAAATGGAAAGTCGGTACGAGAACTATGTTTGCAATATGACGTATTGACTGAGGAGGAGCTTGAGTTAATTTTAAATCCCTATGAAATGACGAACCCAGGTATATCTGGCAGCTCTCTTTTTGACAGAAATTAATTTTTAAAGCGTGCTCCATATTAAGCTTATCGTATAAGCCACCTACTTTGGATATCCCTAGGTGGCTTATTTTCTATATACACGTCAAAAAATACCAACTACGATTCAAACCATGCTATTTTTTATAGTCTAAATACCACCTAAATGCTTTTCTTCATGCCACACTCTCGACATTCACGTAGAAAAATGCCCCCTTTTATAGAACTTTTGAAGTAAGATGAACTGCAGTTATCGCATTGGACACTAACTTTATTCGGAAATTCAGCATAGTCGTAAACTTTATCAAGGATGATTTTTTGCTATTCTTTCTCTTCTATAAGGAAAAGAGGTATCAGAGAGAGCAATTAAAAATACTTCATCATATAAAGCCATGGCAAAAGCATTAGAAAATCTTTCAAAGGAAGATATTGCTTCATTGTTAAACATGCATAAAAGTTTATTGACTTCTTTAAAAGAAATGCACTTCTAACAAGTAAAGAGCCTAATTGGATATTCGATTTGCTTTCTTATTTTCCTACCGATAACACTTTTTATATTAACTAAAGGCGTATATCATATACAACTTAAACACAGAAAAAACTACTGCTCCTGTACAGTAGTTTTTTCTGTTACTTGAATTTTATTTAAAAGGGTCTATGAGAGAATGCTTCACAGCATCTTAAGCAGTTTGTTCAATTCACTATTTATTATTCATTTTATAAATTTAAATAAAAAAGAAGATATTCAATTTTTATTGAGGTTGGGTCTTTTGTTATTCAAATTCATACGAGATTTTTTATTGTCTAGTAGATGCTTAATTTCTTTGAAGCTTACAAAACTTTTATTTTGTTGATCTAAAAGTCGAAAACGAAGGGACTTCAAGCTTGTACTTAGTGTAATTGTTGTTGCTTTCTGTAATGGTGGCGTAGACTCATGCGCCTTTTCTAAATTATAGTTTGGAACTCTTGGAGCCAAATGATGTACATGATGGAAACCAATATTACCTGTTACCCATTGTAAAACTTTAGGGAGCTTGTAATAAGAGCTACCATCAACCGCAGCTTTCACGTAATCCCACTCCTTTTCGTTTTCAAAGTAGGAATCCTCAAATTGATGCTGTACGTAAAATAGCCAAATTCCCAGTGATCCTGCTACAAAAAGGATGGGAGCTTGAACGAGCAGAAAAGCTTGCCAACCAATACCCCAACATAAAAGTGCATACACTGCAACAATTGAGAAATTGGTTAAATATGTGTTCAAACGTTCCTTTCGTTTCGCGTCTTTTCGATTCAATCGGTTAGAAACTAAGAAAAGATAGATGGGACCTAATCCAAACATAACAAGTGGATTGCGGTACATTCGGTAAGCTAACCGCCCCCAGTAGGAAGCTGTAACATACTCGTCAACTGTCATGACCCACACATCACCAGTTCCTCGTTTATCTAAGTTGCTGCTCGTGGCATGATGAATCGAGTGGCTTCGTTTCCACTGTTCATACGGAAACATGGTGATAACCCCACTGATTGTGCCAAGGATATTATTCGCTTTTCGGTTTTTGAAAAATGATTGATGACAACAATCATGGAAAATAATGAAGGTTCGGACGACGAACCCGGCTGTAACAATAGCTATTGGCAGTGTTAGCCAATAAGAAACGGACAAACTTTTATAAGCTAGAAACCAAAGTAGTAAAAACGGAAGAAATGTGTTTATTAATTGCTTTATACTCGATTTCGTATTGGATTTTTCAAAAGGTGCTACATTTTTTCTTAATTCAGTCGTTTTTTGTTTGCTCATGTGTTCCTCCTTACATCTTTCTTTACATTGATTAGTATTCAACTCTTCTTTATATTTATAGTAGAACATAGTAGCTGGTAATAAAAGATATAAACGTCAAGTAGTTAGTATGACAATTGTCATACATGTGTGAATGTATTTTCTTAATAAAAGGAAAAGGGTATGAAAAAATTCAGTTTCATTAAAGCATTAGCATTATTTCAGTCCTAGCTATTTAAAAGCACTCATCAGTGTGTACCTTTCCAACAGGTTTTGTGCCACTATTTTTAAAATATAATGCGAACAAGTAACTACTTCTACTATAATGTCTAGGATTGGAGGTAGCTTTTCAGAGCTATGAAGTTTCAACTGTCGTGTACTTTGTTATAAAACAGAAAAACCTATTGGTTCATCTGGCACCAGTAGGTTTTTCTATTTAAAACAACAAGGATTTTAAAGTATTGGATAGATGCCTCACGGCGTCTTGTTTAGTTTGCTCGTTATAGTAGATATTATTCAACGTAGGCAATCTAAATATAATAAAATGAAAAATAATATTAGATTGTTTTTGTCAGAAATTATAACAAAGTCATAACTTGCTTATATCGGTTTATATGTAATGTATTAAATCCAAAATCTGCTCTTTTCTTTTTGAGTAGTTTTTCTCAGTTTATTTCAGCTGATACAGCTAGCTGGGTATGTTGGGCTTATGGAACGGAGATCGTTATCGCAGTAGGTTTGTGGTTTATCTAACATTTCTCTCCCTCCCTTATGAATGAATACTATCATAAAAATAAATAGACCATCCTACTTATTTAAATAGTTAGTTGAACTATAAGGATAAAACATCATAAACAGAGCAAACTACATGAGACGCCGTGAGGCATCAGCCAAAACCCTTACAGCAATAGAGTAGAAAAAACCTACCTTTGTGGATTGAAAAGAGATAGGTTTTTTTCTGTTTTTAGGGTGTATAAGATATACATATTTAGTTAACATAATTACTCTTTCCGGAGTATGCACCTTTTTATACATCCTTGATTTCTCAACGTTCTTTGCAAGGACATTCGCAAAATACATGAATAAAAAGTGCACGTTTTATTCATATGCTCGTACAGAAAAATATAGTCCGTAAGGTAAAAAATGTGTTATTATATGTCTGCACATGCATTTTATAGTAAAAAGCCACCTGTCCTGCAAATAATGGGTGGCTTTTTATTTTGTTGTTGTACATAAGGAACTTTACTAAGCCTACAGATAAAATTGAGTTTAATGTTTAGAAGGAGTATGAATATGAGCAAGTATGATGAAATAGATTTTGAAGAGATTGCGCTTGAAATGCAAAAGCAAGTTGAACAGGACCCTCACAACGTAAAGCTAAGAAATGAGCTTGCTATAGTGCTTATGGAGACAAATGAATATGAAGAAGCATTTTTTCAACTACAAACTGCTGCTAAAATTAAACCTTCTGTTCAAACCCTTTATAATTTAGCCTATTTTTATTTTACAGAAGGAAAACCAATTATAGAGGCTACGAGTAATACTAAAGAAACACAAGGTTTTGAAGAAGAGGCAGAAGAAGAATCCATGTCTTATACATGGGAAATGGCAGATAAAGAAGCATTTGATATAGTGGAAGATTTATTGAAAAATAAACCTGGGCATTATTTTATCTACAACTTAATGGGTGAGATGTACATAAAAAAAGAAAAGTATGAAGAAGCCATAAATGTATTAAAAAAAGGTATCCACTTAACACCTTCACTAGAAAATCTAAATAATCTTGGGTTATGTTACTACAAAAAAGGAATGTTACCTGAAGCTGCTGAATGTTTTCATAAAGCGCACCCACTACGATCCTGTAACAACTATAGTTTGTTTCCGTTACTTAGCTATGGAATTTGTCTAGCACAACTAGGAAGGGGATCAGAAGCAAGAGAAGTTGCAAAAGAATTACTTTTTTTGAGTGAAAAAGAGGAAGAAGCATTGGAAGCTGATATAGCTGAAATATATTATATTCTGGGGGATTATGAGGGATTTGTTGATATCTACTCTAAGTTAGATTGGGATTTTTATTCAGAAGCATTTCTTCCAACTTATTTTTACTCGTTATGGAAGCTTTCAAAAATAAAAGAAATCGAAGACATTGCTTCTAAAACTATTCAAAGAAAAGAAAAAGAGATAAAGGAAGTCATTCAAGATCCAGATGAGGAAGAAGATTTTAAAGATGAATACGAAGAAGAAACAATGGAAGAGATTACTTTCATTAAAAATGCAGTTAGAGAAATTTATAAGGGGAAAGCTCCTATTATAGATTATAAGCCTCAAGTAGAAACCAGATGTTATTTGTACGGCTGTTTTAGACATACAAATTCAAACCCTAACTATTTTTCTATATAAGATGCAGCAAATTTTTGAGATCAAATAAGAAAAATTACTGTTTTTTTGCAGGTTCTTTTATATGGGAAGGAGGTTTTATATGAGCGAAATTTGGATTCAACAAGAGCAGTTAAATGCGGAGTTTGATGAAATGGTGGGGCACTATGTTCAATTGGAAGGACCTATTGATTCTGTTTACTTTATATCTGAAACAATGGAAAGTGTTGACGATAGGGATGAACAAAGGGAATTCTTACGCAATTTCTTAATTGGGCAGGATAGGTATCCTTTATATCTTACATTCCTTTGTGATGATATGATGGCAGAGGAGTTTGAAGAGGAATTTAACCAATTAGGTATAGAATATAGGTATGAATTATTAGAGGAAAAACAAGCCTACTATACATTTTTTAAACGGGTTACCTATCACCCTCGACGCTTTACTTTACCAATTAAAGACGCGCGTACATTATCCTTAGCATTAGAACATACCTTTTATCTTGCTAATATGAACGAATTTTATTCGCTTTCTTATTCTGATAATTTAAGTTTTGAGCTCAAGAGAGTGAAGGAATGGGGCAAATGGAAAAACGTATCTATCCCTATCTTTAAGACAGAAGAAGATACTACATTCATAACTATTTTCCATGATGGAGCAGGGTTTTTCTTGTATTCAAACGAGGATATATATTCATCTATACAAAAAGTGTGCTCAACTTTCCCAGAACACTCAAAAGTAGTACAAATTAATGACCAACTACTTGATATTTAAGTAAAAGAAAGGGGACTAGATAATGGGGCGTATTTCTAGGTTCGTAAAAAATATATTTTTAAAGGAATATCAAACTTTTGCTAAAGAATTAGGCTTTAACTCTTGGGATGATGTCCTTGATAATACATATGAGATATTCAAAATGCCTCCCGATGCTTCTTACCTTGTTACACAATCTAAAGAAGATAAGTGGATTGTATGGAATGATGAAGGTAGCCTTCCTTATTCATTTTTTGTATTTAGTACATGGTTTGATGCTATCAGTTATCTTAGAAAGATATTTGAAGAAGGTAAGTATGAAGAACACTATTGGAGACCAGAGGGATTTGATCCAGGAGAAAATGTTTTTAAGAATATACCTGACAAAGAAAAAAATAATGAATAATAGAATGTTTTGAAATAAAGTCAAATACACAGTCCGTAAAAGTATACATTTTTAGCTACCATTTAGTTATTTACAAAAAATATGTACGTTCAGTGACATCTAATAAGGAGAGATACTTTAATGGTACTAGTTTTACTAGTTTTTTATCAAACGATTTTGTTTAGCATTGTACTAATAGTTAAAGTACTATTAGAAAATTACAATGAATCATTATTTCATTTAAATTCAATAATGTCATTTTTGGGGTCATACTTCATTTATGGACTAGCACTCTTATTTTTAGTATATGTTTATAAACGATATAATACTACCTCGTTTAAAAGAAGAATCATAACATCTATATTGTCTTTTTTGCTTTCTTTTTTTGTAACGATTATATTTTTATCAATGATGGAAAAATATGATATTGTTTACTTACGGTTATATTTTGGTACTTTATAATTAGCAATCCTAATAAAAAGCTATCTCATTCTATGAGATAGCTTTTATAGCATACTTTCGGGTAATAAATCCAAAGAAAAAATTAAAATAATAAGAGCTAAAAGAAAAGAAATAAGATTAATCCACCATTTATTCTTTGATTTAATACCCCAAATGCCAACTGGTATTACAAATAAATATTTTGCAATGGTCTCATTTACATTCATTACTTCAGGGAGAAAAACACTTGCTAAATACATACAAACAGCTATTATTAAAGAATTTCTAATTATGATTAACAAAGTAAGTATCCTCCGTTAAATATTTTTAAATATAAACTTTATAACCTATACTGAGTTAGATTGCTTGGTCAACACGTTAGCCACTGCTTATTGCAGATGAGGTTAATTGTATTATGTCAATAATTTCTCTCTTATGGGTTCTAACCTTTTAAATTTCTTATGGTAAGATTGCCGTTGTAATAAACTTTCGACTAACTTAAGAGCATCCTCTTTTCGATTCGCTTTTACATAACTATCAATAACCTCAATGTATTGTTCATCATATGGAAATTTCTCTTCTTGAACTAGTTCAAACGCTTTATCAAAACAAAGGGTAGCATTATTATAATCCTTCAAATAAAAATATGTTCCTCCATTTCCAGCATATAGACTTGCGAGTTCTTCGTTATTTAAGGTTGAAAGCTTTAGACCTTCATTCCTAATCTCAAGTGCTTTTTCATATTCTTTTTCCATTTCAGCAATAATAGCTGCATTGTGAAATTGCTTAAACTTTGTTCGATTTTTCTTAGGACGAGTGATCTTAAAGATAATCAAAATGACAATTAAGTCTCTAATTACTGAAGAGGCATCGTAAGCAAGGTTCTCAAGGCTATATGTTGTTACGGTCCTATAGATTAAACGGATCACATCATAAATAAGGGAGAAATATAGCATGTAAAGAAGAAATTTTTTCATTTTGTTCCCGACTTTCTATTATTAAGTTCCTTTATTATACATGATGTATGGTAAAATGAGTCGATAATATGACAAATGAAGAAATTTATGGAACTTAATCATTCTAATAAACTATTAATGCAAATAGAAGGTTGAATGTGAGGAAATAAGCATGAATGACTATCCTAGAACAGGTTTAAGATTAAGGAGTGAACCTGGCGTAGACTCAGAAGTAAGAATAGCGTGCATTAACTTTTGTAAATGGTTAAGAACGCAAATGGAGTTTCCTATCCGAGTTGTTATTTACCTAAAAAAAGATTACCAAATTAAGAACCGGACAACAAAGGAGATGGTAACAGCTACTTTCTTTGCTCCTTATGAAAAAGATGTTGAACCATATATCCGCATTGCTACTGGGGATTATAAAGATTTGATTAGAGAAAGAGGAAAAATAGATGCATTGTATGCGATGTTAGACAGCATTGCCCACGAACTTTATCATTATCAACAGTGGTTGGAAGATAAGGAATTAGAGGAGGAAGAAGCTGAAGAGAAAGGGTCTCAACTAGTTGATGAATACGCCGAAAACATTGATTCAATTTTAGATTTCTAACCATCTTCAATAACTTTTCATGAAGGTTTGAAGTACCTAGAAGGTACACTAATTAAACGGGAGGAGATAGAATGAACCCAACTATTGTAGATGAACTCATAAAGAAGCTTTCCTTACTCGATTCAAACAAGGAATACGTTGAATTAGCAGTTGATTTAAACGACATTTACGAAAGTAGTAATAAACTTGATCGATTGATTACAGACACTCTTAATTCTCCACTAGATCAAGAGTGTCTAATAGAACAATTAATTGAAATAGAGGTCGAGCTTGATCATATTAATTGGCATTATAAAAGCTTGAAAAAGGAATTAAAACAATTGCTTAACACTTAAAGCGAAAAAAGGTGAAGTTTTGAAAAAAGAATTTTATCAAGGAGATAGTTTTTGGAGCGACAATAGTGAATATAAGTGTATAGATTATCCGATAAATGATGAAATCATAAAGCAAGCTGAAGTTATTTTAGGTGTTAAGTTACCTAGTTCATTATTGGATTTACTGAAAATAAGAAATGGTGGGGGATTAAACTACCCATACTTTATGTTACCTGATGGCGATGCAGAAAGTATTCCTTATGGAGGAAGAGCAAACATTAATTCAATTGACCCTATACATTTTGAAAACGATGATATAAGTATTTTATCTTCTAAAGAACTATTAAAAGAAGTCAAACTCACCGGTGAATTTGTAGTTTTGTGGCCAGATTTTCACTATTGGGTTGTATTGGATTATCTTAATAGATCTCAAGATCCTGCTGTTATGTATATCGCAGAGAACTTCTCAGCCTCAACAGATGATACTACAGAATGGGAGTACATCAAAATAGCAGACACATTCGATGATTTTTTAAAGCAATTATTTCGTGTACCCGCATTAGATCCAAAACAATTAAAAAGTAGCTATAGACGTAAAGATTAATAAGCCAAGTTGGCCTTTTAGAAACTACATATTTTGTTCCGTAATAGCTCGGCTTTATTTTAGTAAGAAATAAAAAATCACTTTGCTTTAGTGTCTTTTTTTAACATATAATAAGAGCCATTATTAACCTATATGATATAATTAACAAAAATAGGAAGCTGGAAAGGGGTATACCTATTGTTTGGAGGAATGCTACTTGGCATTGTTATAGTATTAATTATATTTCTCGCTATGGCTAAAACAATAAAAGATACTCAAAAAGCCAATGAAAAAAAGAGACGTTAAATTCATATATATGCTATCCATATTTTGTACCTTCTCATAACAAAAAGGGGAAAATAACTAAATGAAAAAACACTTATGGAATTATGGTATTCTCGTTGGAATCATTATATTTCTAGCTGTTGGTATACCACGAATAACAAGTAATGAAGTAAGATCTTTACACTCTTCAGACGAAAAAAAGAAAGTGGAACAACTTCAAGAAAGTTTTCGAAAATGGTCACTTAAACCACTGGATAAATTAATGGTGCAAAGTTACGAGGCTAAACTGAATGGGCATCAATGGGACAGTGTCACAAAAAAATCAATTAAAAATTATCGGGTTACGTATTACACGTTTTTGGGGATTCGTTATATGGAAGTAGAAGTGAGTTAAATATAACTTAACTATAGTACGTAAAACGGAAACAAAAATCCCTTAGAAACAAATTTTCTAGGGATTTTAATTGTCATTGTTGTTGCCATAAAACCATATTTCCTACATCAACGCTAAAAAAATAGTTATTTTTATCCAATGAAGGAATGGGAAAGGCTTTACATGAAGCTTGCCATATTCGGATTTATAGCTATGTAATGTGGCATCCAGCAATCTGAATTCTCAGTACCAATTTCATGACCATTTAAACAGACTCTGTTCATACCGTCTAAGCCATCTAAACCGCAGCATCCGTTTAAACGATCTCCATCTGGATGATGCTTAGAATTGATTAGGTCTTTCATATTTATAATAACGGTACCTTTTTCATCGACTCTATCTTCTTCATTCACAATTAAAAAATAGCCTTGAGGAATATAATCTTCCTCCATTTCCTCTTTGAGTAAGCTAATGTCATTTAGTTCTGTTAATACGTTAGAAATGTCTATTTCGCAACTTTTACAAACTAACTTCAATATAGTAAAACCCCTTTAAATAGTTTATATTCAAACACACCATTTATAAATATGATGTTTTTTCAATAATTTGTCTAGTTAAGTGGTTTGCTATTTAAGAATTCATACTCCTTTGTTTCCTATATGAAACTCCTGATTAGTTTACTTTACCTTATACTGCCTACACCTCAAATAACAATGATTATCTGTTCCTTAACCTTAAGGAAATATTCGTAGACCTATAACATTATCCTAAAATTGAGAAAGGCGTTCAAAAAAGTAAACATTTTTAGTTACCATAATGAAGATTATAAAAAGCAAATAGTATCATAAACCTAATTTTAAGTTAAAAACTTCAAAAACATCTTTAAACTTAACTAAAAAAATGTAAGATATAAATTATTAAGTAAATATATTAATATTATTCCAGTTATTATTAATATCTTACATATTCATTAAGAGGAATGATACATATGAATTCAGACAAAGAAGTAGAAATTCTAGAACTTTTACTATCGTTTGGGAGCCTAGCAGCTGTCCTAATTATTTGGGTATTATTGAAACATTACCATGTACCAATGAGGGGATTACCTTTCTTTACGATAAATAAATAGTTAAGGCTTAAACCTTTGGGAACGAATGCTCTCAAAGGTTTTTTAATTTTCATATATCCTAAGTTGATATAAAACGCATTATAGGAACAATCGTCAAATATCCATTATGATGGTCCCATAATGGATATTTGATGAGATTAAAATTAATTATTTTAGGAAGAGGAATATTTGTGAAACGTAATCAATTGTTATTTTTATCATTAATAAGCAGTTTACTAGTTATTTTAACGTCTTTTTTCCAATGGGATTTAGTTGATCTTATAACAGAATTTCTAATGCTGCCCATCTGGCTAGGTGTATATGCATCTTTCATCTTTGTAACTGTATGGGCACTAGTTCATCTTTTTAGATATAAGTATTGGCAACCCCTGATTATCCAGCTTATAACTATTGCAATATGGTTTTTCTTTCCGTTTAATCAAGTTAATTTAGATATGAACTTCAAAGTTCATCAGGATAAAAGAGAAGAGGTCGCAACTAAAATAGAGAATGGCATCATAAAACCTAATGTATCTGATAACCCATCGCTTATTCACTTATTTAAGGAATATAATTGGTTGTCCAAAGGTGGTGGAGACATTGTGCTAGAAGGGAAAGGAAAGGAAAAATCAATCCTTTTCTTTACGTATCGTGGGATGCTAGACAACTTTTCAGGGTTTGTATATGACCCAAACGACCAGAGACCTCTAAAAAGCGACTTTGATGGAGATTTTAAACAAATAGAAAAGGTACATAGAAACTGGTATTATGTATCTTCTTATTAAAGAAAAGGATTATAATCATGAAATGGACAAAGGCAAAAAGAAATATTGAAAATTTAATTTGCGATAAGTTAAAAGATAGGTTGAGTATTCATTTGACCCATTATAATGTTAATCTTTGGGAGCAAAAACGCATTTGGGTTACGTTAGACAAAAAAGAAATTTTTAATGCATCTTCAGCTCACTATGTAATGGAGCATGATAAGCTCTGGATAGAGATAAAGAGGAAAACAGATAAACCTTTTCCAGATTGTTTATATGAGTGTTTTCCAGAGTTTATTGGAAAAGTAGATGATGGAGAATACTCTACTACCATCCTAGAATACAAAGGTATTTTTAATGTTGATCTTGTTTATGATGCTTTTATTCAGTATCCTCACTTCTCAATTGAAAAGGCATTAAATTCTAAGGATAATATAATTCAGGCTCTTTCATTATTAGATAAAAGGCTAGGTAAAAGAAAGCTGGAGGCAATAGGTTCCAACCTTATTGTGCATCCTTTAATTAGTAAGTTTTATGAATTAAGGTGTGAAGTCGAAGGGATTAAGCCGTATAAAAATCGATTAAATACATAGAAAATTAAAAAGGCCTTCTTACATCCTTCTTTGGTAGTGTTCCAGTATACTGTCCGTAAAAGTATACTTTTACGGACGATGAGTTTATATAAAAAATTTATCATTCTTAACGTTCGTTTAAATTAGAAAACAGTTTACGAACGTCCTTTAAAGCACATGTAGTTTTACGAACGTTTTTAACCAGAAAATAGGTTAAAAAGTTTACTTTCTATAATCAGAATTATGTCAACTTGAAAAGAAGAAGCCCATGTACTTATCAGGAGTACATAGGCTTCTAGTAATTAACACTATCAATATATACACTAACTACTACCATTCCCTCAATAACTGCTTCATCTTCTCTTCTGTCTCATTCTCCTCACGAGGCTGATAAACAGTCACTTTTAATTCAGGTGCATCATAAACTTGGAGCGTAATATGATCCATAATCATTTTTCCTGCTACAGGGTGAATAATGGTCTTTTTTCCACAAGGCGTACCTAAAACTTCATGATTAGACCACCACTCGTAAAACTGAGGGCTTTTCTCGCTAAGTTCACTAATCATGGTTTTAAACCACTCATCCCCGACGAAACGTGTGTAAGCTAGGCGAAATTGGGCAATTAGTCGTTGAGCATGATCTTCCCAGTTTTGAAAAAGGTTTTGATATTCTTGGGAAGTGAAGCAGCGCCACACTGCATTGCGGTTTCGCTCATCCATTTCATGAAAGTCCCCAAATACCATCACAGCAGCTTTATTCCAGTCTACAATATTAAGTTTTTCATCTGTTACATAAGCAGGGCAATGGCCTAATTGACTCAATAGATTTTTTACAACACGATCTATATTTTCTCTTTCATTCTGTACGGTTGCAGATGGAAGCGGCTGATTGCCTAATAAAAATAAATGCTCCATTTCTTCTTTATTTAATTTGAAAATACGGGATATGGCTTCTAATACTTCAGAAGACACTTGTATATCTCGTCCTTGTTCCAGCCACGTATACCAAGTTATGCCGACTCCTGCTAGTTGAGAAACTTCTTCTCTGCGTAATCCTTTGGCTCTTCTTCTCGGTCCAATAGGCAAATTAAAATCTTTTGGAGACAATCGTTCTCGTCTTATCTTTAGAAAATCCCCTAATTCTTTTCTTCTTTCTTTATCACTTACCATGACTTTACTCCTTTGTATAGGTAGTACTTTTACTACTAGTATAACTAGACTCCTATTACCATTATAATCCTTATTTTATGATCTAGGTAAGGGAGGTGAAACAGATGATAGTAAAAGATAGCGAAAAGGCGTCTCATATATCAAGAGGCTTAGTTCTTTTAATGGCTACGGTTTGCGGGTTTACAGTGGCTAACGTTTACTTGAACCAAACTCTTTTAGTAAGCATGTCGACCAGTTTTCATGTTTCAGCGGCCAGCATAGGAATTATAGCTACTTTAGCTCAAATTGGATATGCACTAGGAAATCTCTTGTTAGTACCGTTGGGAGACATTTTCGAACGAAAAAAATTGATTTTAATTTTATCATTTGCTATTTGTATCGTTCTCGCTTTAAACGCTTTATCTATCAATAAAACGTGGATGATGGTTACAAGCTTAGTATTAGGAATCGTAACGGTTGTTCCTCAAATTATTGTTCCGCTGGCTGCGAATATCGCTTCAGATCATAGTAGAGGAAAAGTTTTAGGAAATGTCGCTATTGGATTAGTTTGTGGTATTTTAGGAGCTCGGCTTGTTAGTGGTTTTATTGATGTTCATTTTGGATGGCGAATGGTGTATTGGACGTCTGCTGTGGCTACACTTTTTATGATTTTGTTAGTTTACGTCTATTTTCCAAGAAGTAAAGGAGGAAATGCCACCAGTTATAAACACTTGCTCATGTCGTTAGGTCCGCTGTTTATAAAAGAAAGAGTCCTGCAAAAAGCATGTGTAAGTCAGGGGATGATGTTTGCTTCTTTTAGCGCATTTTGGACCACGCTTGTCTTTTTATTACATACACATCCCTATTCGTATGGAAGTGACATGGTGGGGGTAATAGGGTTAGTCGGGATAGCGGGAGCGTTTGCTACGCCCATTATCGGACGTTTAATTGATACAAAAGGGGCAAAGTTTGCAAGTCTTTTGTGTATGTCCGTATCTTTACTTGCTTTTATAGGTCTTATACGAGGAGGGTACTGGTTACCTGGATTAATTTTGGGAGCTCTACTAATAACGGTAGGGACTCAAGCGAACCAAGTTGCCTGTCAGTTTACTATTTTCCAACTAGGAGAAGAAAAGAGAAGTCGATTAAATGGGTTATATATGGTTTCCACTTTTTTAGGAGGGTCCCTAGGATCTTATATGGGTTTACTTGCATGGAGTAAATGGGAGTGGCATGGAGTGTGTGCAATAGCCATACTGATGATAGTCATTAGTTGTTGTTCTTTAATTTCAATAAACATCCCTAAAAAAACGATAGGAAATTTCACGAATAAGAAAGGAAGTAATATGTAATGAGAACACATACAGATAACTTTCAACGAGGATTAGATATATTAGCTAAGATTGATCCAGAGAAGTACAAGGATATAATGGCAGGCTTTGAACAGTCAGCTCTCCCTGATTTAGGAATGTTAGCTGTAGAGTTTAATTACGGACAAATTTTCTCGAGACCAGGTTTAGACTTAAAGTCACGCCTTCTTGCTGCAGTGGCTGGCCTAACTGCATTAGGCAATACGGAACAGCTAAAATTTTATCTAAACGGTGCTTTGAATGTTGGGTGGACACAGGAAGAAATTTTAGAAGCAATGTTACAAATGGTCATTTATGCTGGATTTCCTGTAGCTTTAAATACAATTTTAACAGTTGCCAATGAAGTCTTTTACGAAAGAAATGAAAAGGAGAAACAAAATGATTATTGATAGTCATGCACATGTGGTTTTACCAATAGAGAAACATATTAAAATGATGGATGAAAGTGGAATAGATAAAACCGTATTGTTTTCTACTCTTGTTCATCCAGAAAAAAGCAGTAATGTTAAAGAATTTACAGCCGAAATGAACAAATTACATCAAATTCTCAATAACGAGGTGAATCCCCTACAAGCACGGTTAAATGCGCTAGAAGAAGTAAGCGATGCGATTAACCAATATCCAAATAGGTTTATAGGATTCGGTTCAGTTCCTCTTTCTTATTCTCCGGGTGATGTCACTCTAAATGACTGGGTAGAGAAACTTGTCAAAGACCAAAAGATGAAAGGTCTCGGAGAATTTACTCTTGGTACAGGTCAAATTCCATTGTTAGAACCTATATTTAAAGCAGCGAGTGACTATATGTCTTTGCCTATCTGGGTACATACTTTTCATTCTTTGAACTTAAAGGATATTCAGGAGTTATTTCTTCTCACTCAAAAATATGAAAATGTGCCGGTGATATACGGGCATATGGGCGGAATTCATTGGCTACAAACGATAGAAATGATAAAAGATACTAAAAATGCTTACTTAGATATATCTGCATTTTATACAACATATGCCTTGTCTTTAGCTATAAAAGAAATACCTGAAAGAACGTTATTTAGTTCAGATTTTCCATATGGAGATCCATACTTAAATCTACAGGCGGTTAAGCGGTATACATCTAGTGGAGAAGTTGTAGACAGAGTGTTAGGTGGGAATATCTCGAATCTGCTACATCTATAAATTCAGCGTTTTTTGTTTGATGTTGTGTTGTATGGGATAACTAGCAGTGAATTTTAAAATTATTTTCTGCCTTGAAATAAAAAAAGGCAGCCAAATAGAGGGCTGCCTTTTAAACAAAATTGAACAACTAGAATTACGTTTTCTCATCACATATGATGAATTTCATTTGAGATATATCATATTCTGTAGTCCTTCAGTTCCTTAATTCCTCTCTCGGAGATAACTTTAAAGACTTACATTATAAAATCTACTTACTTAATTTTGTTTATTGCTAACGAGAGTGACACGCGAAGTTTTGCTTTTTGATTTCCTAGATGAAAGATAAACGCCAGCAAAGATAATAAGTAGTCCAACAACTACGTTTGGAGTAATTGTCTCTCCCAGTAGTAAATAACCCCATACCATGGCCGAGGCAGGAATCAGGTAAGTAACCGTCGCTGCTAATTCAGGGCCACCATTTTTATTAATATAAAAATAGATCAACTGACCCAATCCTGAACCAAAACAGCCGAGACCCACAATCGCCAGAATCGGAAGTGGATGAATCAACAAATCTGATTTGAATGGTTCGGTAATCAGCATCCCAACTAAACCAATGATAGCACCTGTTAGTAGGGTGAAGGTTGTTATAGTTAGTACGCTCACCTCAGACAAAAACCGTTTTGTTAACTGCCCAGCAAGCCCATAGCAGATACAAGCAACAAGCATTGTTCCAATTCCAACAAACCCTTTCCCGAAAATCTGACCAAATTGAAAATCCATAAGGACGAGTATCCCGAAAAAACCGATAAGAATACCGATCCACTGACGTCCGGTAAGTCGATAAGAAAAAAGAATAAATCCGATAAGACCTGTCCAGATTGGAGTGGTTGCATTCAGAATAGAGGCAGTTGTACTGTTTATCTCAGTTTCGCTTAAGGAAATTAATCCCCACGCTAAACCACAGTTAAATATGCCAACAACAATCAATGCCTTCCAGGGCAGTTTCTCTTTAACTTTTCTGCGCTTCCACCATAAAAACGGGAGCAAGATGATAGCACCTGCTAAACAACGAAAAAATACAATTCCCCATATGCCAGCTGAGGGAAGCAGCCACTTCATAAATACAAAAGATAAACCCCAAATTAAACTAAGCCAATTAAGGCTTCATACAATCGAAACATAATACACCTCCTTACTTCACTTATTATGGCAAATTTTGTTGATTATTTCATTCCGAAATTTTGCTTTGTAGAACATTTTCTCATGTTTTTTTGTTTTCGTTATCTCGATACCTTTCTCTAGGTATATAAGGTATTTCTTTTTTAATAAAATAATAAATTCGACGTTATTCATAGGGATAATTCGGAAAACTTTAGAGTTCTTATTGAAAAGAGAACGTTTGTTCGTGTATAATGTAGGGAACGAATGTTCTTTTTGATAGGTTCTTTGGACCGATTATGAGCAGCTACCAAACAGAGTCATTAGATGTATCGACATGAAGGTATTCCTTGCTTTGGTTTTTTTAATATTAAATGCAAACGTTGAAGAAGGGCATTTCCTACATTTGAAGAATAGTAACATCATTAAATGAATTGAAGGTTGCCTGTATGATTGCTAGAGCCAAAGATTAAAAAATTGAATAGGAGTGTTCCTTGATGACAAATAGTAAAATGAATCCTAAGGTCGATGAATTTTTAAGTAAAGCTAAAAAGTGGAAAGAAGAATATGAGACGTTGAGAAAAATTGTTCTTGACTGTGAGTTGACCGAAGATTTTAAGTGGATGAATCCTTGTTACACGTTCGAGAAAAAAAACATTGTTTTAATGCATGGATTTAAAGAATACTGTGCGCTGCTGTTTCCTAAAGGTTCTCTGTTACAAGATTCTCATGGTATTCTAATCCAACAAACGGAGAATGTACAAGGCGCGCGACAAATTCGGTTTACCAATGTGCAAGAAATAGCTGAAAAGGAAGCCATCTTAAAAGCTTATATTTATGAGGCCATCGAGGTGGAAAAAGCGGGATTAAAAGTCAAAGCTAAAAAGCCTGAAGAACTCATTATTCCTGAAGAGCTACAACATAAATTTGATGAAATGCCTGCTTTAAAAACGGCTTTTACTACATTGACTCCAGGACGACAAAGAGCGTACATTCTGCATTTTTCTGCGGCCAAACAATCTAAGACTCGGGAATCAAGGATTGAAAAATGCGTTCCAAACATTCTTAATGGAAAAGGATTAAATGATTAATACATTTTATTTAAAACATGGCGAATACAAATTGTTAATGTATTTGAGTCAAAAGTGAAACAAGGTTAAGTGAACTGACTGGTGTTCCATTTGTATAAAAGTAGAGTAAATTAAAAAAAAATTTATTTGAGGAGAAAATGCTATGGAAGTTTTTGCAGAATATTTAGCGCGTATAGATAGTCCTGACCACCGTAATCGAATAGAGGAGGTTTTGGCGTGGATTGCTGATACTTTCCCAAATTTGGAACCACAAATCAAATGGAATACGCCAATGTTTACTGATCATGGCACATTCATCATCGGCTTTGCCTCAGCGAAACATCATTTGAGCGTTTCACCTGAAGAAACAGGAATCGTGCACTTTAAGCATGACATTGCCGAGGCTGGATACAGCGCTACTAAAGGCCTGTTTCGAATTCTATGGACTGAGCCAGTAAACTATGAATTACTTAAAAAAATAATTGAGTTTAATATGTTAGATAAGAAAGACTGTTCAACTTTTTGGCGGAAATAAAAAGCAGATTATGAACGGAGAAGAAGGAGGGTACAGAACGGTGGATTTTGAAATGGTTATGAAAGAACTTGAAGCGCTTGGCACGGAACGAATTAAAAAGACTTACATAAACAATGGTGCACACGATCCACTTTTTGGAGTGGCAACAGGAAAAATGAAGCCGATTGCAAAGAAAATCAAGAAAAATCAGGCTTTAGCCGAGCAGCTTTATGCGTCTGGCAATTATGACGCTATGTATTTTGCTGGTATCATTGCAGACCCAACAGAGATGACTGCGGAGGGTTTTGAGCGTTGGATCGATAAAGCGTATTTTTACATGCTGTCCGATTATGTAGTTGCAGTAACTTTGTCAGAAACCGATTTTGCGCATGTTGTTGCTGATAGATGGGTGGCAAGCGATGAAGAACTTAAAATGTCGGCAGGTTGGAGTTGTTACTGCTGGCTTTTGGGTAATCGTCCTGACGAGGAATTTAGCACAAGCAAGATTGCCGATATGCTTAATCAAGTGGAAAATACGATTCACGATTCTCCAGATCGGACGAAATCGGCTATGAATAATTTTATCTATACAGTCGGTGTTTCATATTTGCCACTTCATGAGAAGGCGCTTGAAACGGCAAAGGCAGTAGGTCCAGTCGAAGTTAAGAAGAATAAGAAAAAAAGTAGTATTCTTCTTGCTTCCGAAAACATTCAAAAGGATATAGATAGAGGAAGGCTTGGGTTCAAACGCAAACATGTAAGGTGTTAGCATGATTTGTAATGGAGCTGCGCTACCTGAAACGAGACTCATAAGTATTTAATGGTAATTAGCTTACTATACGTAGGAGGTTTTGTTCCTTCATAAACGATCCATTGAAGAAGTGGCAGAGGATGAAAGCAAAAAAATTCTTGGGAAAAGGGGAGATTAAAGATGAACATCCGAAAGGAAAATCTAAGGATCTGTCATAAAGGACACAAATATTATAAAAGCAGTAACTGTCCGACCTGCCCAACCTGTGAGCAAGAACGCAAACCTGACAATGGATTTCTTTCCATGCTATCAGCACCAGCAAGACGAGCATTGGAAAGCAACGGGATAGCTTCTTTGCAGCAGCTATCAACATTTAGTGAAAAAGAGATATTACAATTTCATGGGATGGGGCCGGCTTCTTTACCTAAACTTAGAACAGCTTTGCAGGCCAATGGGTTAGCCTTTAAAAATTAAACATTAAGGATAGTTAAAACAAGAAATAGTTCTGGATAAAGTGTACGAATACGCTGAATTTCTGGATATGTAAGGATGTTAAGAGATAAGTAGTGGGAAAAAGAAGGGTTGGAGATTTAAGTTGAATAACAAACTTGATAAAGCATTAGCGTTACGAAAGAATGGAAATCACAAAGAATCTAACGAATTGCTAAGTGAATTAGTTAAGGAATGTCCAGACGATGCTTTATATAACTATCAATGTGCTTGGAGCTTTGACATATTAGGAGAAGAAGAAAAGGCAGTGCCCTTTTACGAAAATGCCATAAAGATAGGATTACCTTGTAAGGATATGGAAGGTGCAATATTGGGATTGGGCAGCACATATAGAGCCTTGGGGGAATATGAAAAATCAAAAGATATATTTTTAAAAGGGCTGGAATTATTCCCAGATAATCATATAATTAAAGTGTTTTATTCCATGACCTTGTACAATTTAAAAGAACATAGTCAAGCGATGGAACTGTTATTGAAGTGCTTACTAAATACGACAAATGACAATGAAATACTAAGTTATAAAAAAGCCTTACATTTTTATTCAGATAAACTGGATCAGACTTGGAAGTAGCTTGTGAAATTAACTGAATATACGTTCTTTTCCTGAAACGAGGAGAGGACTTTTTTTGTAACATTATTGGCAGAGTTCCTTTGATCAAATGATAGATTGTGAAGAAATACATTTAAACTATAGGAGGCTTTGATAAATAAGAAAGCCCTTACATATTATACATGTCTAATATGTAAGGAGCCCTATACGAATTACATTTGAAATAGGAGATTCCTGCTTTGGATCTTGCGCTTCTTTTTTTGTTGAAGCACTTATGTTTGTACAACCCTATCCTTACTAAACTCTTCTTCAATTAGCTTATCCATGAGAAAATGATAAAAAACGTGATAATTCGTTTTAGTTAGTTTGTCCAGTTCCTGGTGAGTGATGATATTATGTTGGATGAGTAAACCTATAGCAGCTGATATACAATTTACTTTTAAATCTTCTTCCCCTAACATATAAATCACCTTCCCTTATTTACTAAGTAACCCATTCTATATAATAGGCATACTTAAGACACGGACTGATATAAGCTCTTTTCTCAAATTATTGCTCTCGTGCTGATAGAAAATGATAATAAAATGTTCTTAACACTTTTTAATGCATACTGTTATTTTTATATACTTCGCTTTCTTTTCCTGCAAAAAAAACTAAATGATTTAAAATTTCCCTTATTTTGGAATGTTGTATTTGTTTTTAACAGTTAGAGAAGCTTTTGAGTGCTCAGTATGTATCTGAATGTCAACACCAAGAACTTATGAACACCATCCGAGGAAAGTGAATAATGGAATTTATTTTAATTGGTTCTTATTATTTAGCTTATGTAAATGCGAAATAAATGTGGTTTTCCTGTAAGTGAAAAAGGGGATTTTAACCATGCTATATAAACCTCCCTGTAGGTAATTATTAAATTATATAGGGGAATTTACATTTCAATAAAATACTGTTATTACAAGTTAGTGAGGTAGAAGTATGGAAGAAAACAATATTAAAAATTTAAAATCCGAAATTATAAAAAAGCATGAGGTATTATTTGCAAAGAGATTGGAACTTGAGAGTGAAGCAAGCCGTTTGATGTTAGAAATTAATTTATTAGATGCACAGAATACTCTTGATAAAGTAAATCAATTAAACCAACAGATAGATGATATAACCTCTGAAATGGATTATTTGAAACAAGCCCTTGAAGCTATCAATTAAGCTATATATCAAAGTGTAACTAATTCTATAAGTATGACTACGAGCAAATTAGAAAAAAGTGATCAATATGGAAGAGAAAGAAGGTATTTCTATGAAATCTGTATTGTTAATTGGACAATCAAATATGGCAGGCAGAGGATTTATTGAGGATGTACCGCCGATTTATAATGAGCATATAAATATGTTGAGAAACGGTAGATGGCAAACGATGGCAGAACCACTTAATTTTGATCGTCACATATCTGGTGTTGGGCCGGCAGCCTCTTTTGCTCGAGCTTGGACAGGGGATCATCCGGGCGAGTCTATTGGGTTAATACCATGTGCCGAGGGAGGAAGCTCAATTGATGAGTGGACAATTGACGGACTGTTAACCAGACACGCGATTTCTGAAGCAAAATTCGCAATGGAAACAAGTGAGTTAGTGGGAATTCTGTGGCATCAAGGAGAAAGCGACAGTTACGGAGAACGTTATAAGACGTATGAAGATAAATTGCTTTCATTATTTAAACATTTGAGAGAAGAGTTGAATGCACCAGATATCCCGATTATTATCGGTGAGTTGGGACATTACCTTGGAGATGTCGGATTCGGAAAAAGTGCTGTAGAATATAAACAAATAAACGAGATATTATCTAAAGTCGCCCACAAAGAAAAAAGTTGTTATTTTGTAACATCAACAGGCTTAACAGCAAATCCAGATGGCATTCATATTGATGCCGTCTCTCAAAGAAAGTTTGGATTAAGATACTATGAGGCTTTTTCAAAACAAAAGCATGTTTTAGATGTTTTAGACGTTGAGCATGAATGGATTGAAAAGGAAGCAAAGCGTGAACTAACTAAAAATGAACGTATATTTGTTGAAAGTATGAAGTTTGCCTTGGGACAAGTAAGTTTTGAGGAGTTTTCTATTAATATCTCTACTATTAATGAAAGTAAGTAAAGCAAAATTAATCCCATTTTATGAGGAGAGATCAAGTGATTCCATTTTTAACCTTAGGTTTGTTAAAAGAAAAACCCGGTTTATATGGATGTGAACTTTTGGTAATTATGAATGAGTGGAGTTAGTATAGATTTGTTAATTATTAAAACTAAAAAAAGGAGAATCCTTTAAACAGGGCCTCCAAAAAGCCGGTATTCAAGACACGCAAATTTTTCAGATGCAACTAGTGGAGAAGTTACAGACAGAGTGTTAGGGGGGAATATTTCAAATCTGTATTTCTCCTCTCGTTTCAGAAAAATGGAAAAACATTCGGGAAAAGTTTATTCAACGAATTTCAGAAGACATTGCCTATGCGCAGCGCAATGGATTAGCACGTAAAGATGTACATAACGAGTTAGTAGCAAGAGGGTGGTTTTTCACTAATGAAATGTACCTTTGGGAAATTGTTCGTAATGAATATGAGCATCCTGTAGAACAAATTGCTAAGAATATCGCATCTATTTACATTAAAGGACTCTATTTATAATTTCGGTGCGTAAATTGAATTTGTCTGTAACAAGTATATAATATCCCATTAATACTCAACATTCTCTGCAGAAAAAGGGGCCGTTTTCCGATATACTCTGTCACAGTAAGGATAATAATATAAACATAAAAAGCTCACTAAACGTTGAAAGTCTAGTGAGCTTTTACTGTATGGAAAAGTATTATTTAATTTGAACTTTACTTTCGTTTATTTCAATGTACCATTTACCTTTGGCATAACTATCTTTTGAAACCTCAAATACGTCAACATCCGTAACTTTGATACCTGGATTTAAATCACTTGCAATCTTAGAGTTATCAATGTTAGTTTCAACTGCATAATTTGATGTTGCATCAATATCAGCGTCATACTTTGTTCCTTTTTCATCAACGAGGTTAATTGTTGGGGTTGAAAAAGCACCTAATGGTTTGTCAGAGATGTTTTTAACAGTCCATTGCACAGCAACAAGTGTACCGCCTTCAGAAGCTTTTTTATTTGCATATTGGTTTCCAACTTGTTCCCTTTCCTCTACTTTTGTTACAGAAACTTCCGCTTTATCATCTACTGTAAAAGTGTCTCCCTGCGGAGAAGGAATATGATCCAAATACTTATATTGAACAAGGATATATAGATGCCGACGATAATATTTCTTTACGGTTAGTTGCAGACTGTTGCAATGTGTTTGGATCTGGCTATGCTCACGGAATTCAAAAAAGCGGCGCCCCGCACAAATTTGAAGAAAATACAGATATCAAAAGATTAAAATTTTTCCCTAATGAAACGTGGAACAATCAACTTCTTGAAAACGAGGAAGTATTTATTGAATATAATACAATTGCAGAAGAGAACGAAGCCTACTTTCAAAAAAGAATGTATCAGCTGAATCAGAAGATCGCGCTATTCGCATATGCTAAAACTTCTTCGGGACGATTTGAAGCAATATTTAAAGGGCTTTATGTGCTAAATCGTGAAAAAAGCAAAAATACAGGTGTTCTGACTTATAATGGTATATCGACCATGATGCCAACTTACTATCCAAGAGATGTTAAACAACCTCTTAGAATCGCAGAAGCCTATAATAACGACGGATATAAAGTAGCGCACTTTTATACAGAGAATCAGATTAGAAAATTTGAAGGTAAATATAAAAAAAGATATAAGATAATATCGTATAAATAAAAAGATCGTTTTTCATATAAGTCTTCTTCACTCTATAAAAGAAACCTCCGTTCAAGTCATAAATTTGAACGGAGGTTTTTTATTATCCTCGAAAGGTTAAATTTATTTTTTATTTACTTGGCGTCCACTTTTTTTCTGGCTCTGGGAACTTGTGTTGCCAGTTTGAAATTCATTGCCTAATTCAACATCATTTCTTTTATCTTGCTTCTCTACTTGCTCTCTTGTTTGATTCTTTTTCTGTGTCCCTTGTTTTGACATTACTTATCTCATCTCGCTTTCATTTAGTATTGTTTTTAATATGTGCAACTATAAGAAAAAACATATAAATTAAATAAATAATTTGTTAGTTGCTTCTGAATCAAAACCCTATTGATCACCAAGCTAACCCCGGCATATAAACAACCGAGCACATCTTACATTACTACTTACACCTCACCTAATGCAGTAATTACTCTTTTTTAGTTTTAGGGTGGACGGACAAGCTTTATGGGATTAATTTGATTTTGGAATAGGTGAGAATAGTATCGTAAAAAGGACACATAATTAGTAAAACAATTATTGTTGTTTAATGTGTCAAGAGATGAAGATTTTACTCATTTTTGGAGGAAGTTGTAATGGAGAAAGATCAAACGTTGAAAAATGCGATGAATGAATGGGCACGTGTAACTGAGGATCCACAAATGTTAATGACTTATGAAGTAAAACAGGAATTCCAAGTAGATGAAACATTGACATTAAAAAAAGCTGAAAAGCAAGGAGAAAAAAGAGGTATTAAGAGAGTAGCATTAAGAATGCTGCAAAAAGGTATGGATAATCAAACAATATCTGAATTAACGGAGCTTACAGAAGAAGAGATTGAACAGATTCGTAAATAACGAATGTAAACCGAAGGTAGGAAGAAATAGATCCAAAACAACATTTTAGTTTATCACGATAAAAAAAGAGCTACCCCAAAATAGGAAAGAGGTAGCTTGCTCTACTGAAGCAAAAAGTTGAATACGTTGGTTGAGTTAAAACAACTACATTATTTTAACATGTATAAAATTTTTAGTAAAACGCTATCATTTCCAGTTTTATTACCTAATTTCCTCTGCTAAAATGGAATCATAGGGATGAAAAGAGAAGGGTAGATGAGGCATATGAGTACGAGTCTATTGCTAACTTTAGGGGTTATATTTTTGGCAACAATAGCTATAGCCATTTTAATTAAGATTCCAGAAGAAGATTAAACTGAATAATAAAATGAAAAGCTATCTCAAATTATGAATGAGATAGCTTTTTTACTGCTTCATGTCTCATTTGAAAAATTAAAATTGGTTTTATATAGAGGAATTAAATGCATAAAAATTAATTAAAAACAAATACTTTCACTGTCATAAATAAAAAGGAGGCTAGATAAAGATGGATGCACAAAGAGCACAAGAAATTGCCGATTCAGTGGACATGGCCAATGTCATACATAACGGGAAAAGCATTTACATTGAGCATGTAGACCAACAAAATGGGGTAGCTACAATTCATAACCTGGATGAACCAAATAGTAAGCAAAGTGTTTCTATAACTGAACTAACAGAACAATAATTTACCCTTAGAATAAAAAAGCCGTTTTATGTAGGCTTTTTTATTTTTCTCCCATAGGATAAGAAGAAAAATAACCGCATCAGAAAAGTGTTGTCAGATCAAGGATGTATAAAAATCTAATCGTAATGAACTTCACTTTTAAGTGGAGGACTCAATATAATGAAACACCACTCCTTATAACTTCCACCTTTCAAAGGAATCCCTTCCCAACAACAGAAAATCGAGCAAATAAGAAAACATTGAGGGTTAGGAGTTATTTTTTCGTTTATGTTGACTTCTACGAAATTTTATTGTAGGATAATCTATATCATCAATAAACACATTAAATACTTATCCTACGATGTACGTTATGCCCTATTTGTTTTGAACCGTACTGTTTATTTGGGATTCCTACATTTGTTGACTGATGCCATGCCTGTCTTTGAAACAGGATCGCTGGAACGTTAATATGCGGAAACCCACCTGCGAGATCGCGGGTTCACAAAACAGATTGGGAGGACGACATAGGTGGGAATCCCTTAACTATACATACCGTGCTAGACGGGGAGATGGCGGTGCCCTGTAACCTGCAATCCGCCTTAGCAGGGTTTAATTCCTAACAGAGGTATGAGTCAGGTAAGGTCTGACTTGGACAAGTGGTGTTGACAACTAGGTCCTGCACAACAGAAACCTATGAACATGGTCAGGTCCGGAAGGGAGCAGCCATAAGTAGATTCTTCTGTGTGTTGCAGCACAGCCCGGTCGAGCTAACTGTACAAGTAACGCTTATTTGATCATGTCAACGACGGGTGCACGGTGTTTTTACTTAGCAATTTTTATTTAGTGTTAAGAAAACTATCTTTAATAGGTCTGGTGGCGATAGCAGAGAGGTCACACCCGTTCCCATATCGAACACGGAAGTTAAGTTCTCTAGCGCCAATGGTAGTGGGGACTTTGTCCTTGTGAGAGTAGGACGTTGTCAGGCAAAAAAACAGCCCATCATATCAATGATGGGCTGTTTTTTTGTATATTAATTTCGTTTAAATTGATTTCTACGAAATTAAATGTTATGTTTTATGTAATTTATTAGTACATGTAGGAGGATTTAGAGTGAAAAAAAATAGCCTAGAAGTTATTCCGTTGATTGATGACTTTAGCCGATGGTTAATAAAATCAGGCAAATCTGATAATACGATTAAAACCTATCGAGCAGTGCTAAACCAATTTCATGAATGGCTTCTAAGTGAAGGTAGACATTTAGAGCAAGTAACAAGAAATAATGTCCAAACTTATATGATTAACCTTGAATCTAATAATAAAAGTGCGTCGACTATAGAAAAAGCTTTTGTCACAATTAGCGTTTTTGCACGCTTTCTTGAAAAACCAGAAATTGTTCAAAATATTGAACGTAAACCAAAAGAGAAAAATAACGAGGTTGTACCAGAGTCATTAGAAGCAAGTGAGCGTGAGCGCCTTTTATCTGAAGTAAATCAACAGGGAAACCTTCGTGATATTGCTATTGTATATACTTTATTACATACAGGGATTCGAGTATCAGAGATTTGTGCTTTGAATCATAAAGACGTAAAGATTAACAAATCTGACGGTTTTTTAATTATCCGTAAGGCTAAAGGGTCTAAAAAGCGACTTGTTCCTCTTTCTACAGAAGCAAGAAATAGTTTAAAGAAATATATTGATTCACTTGATTCTAATCATGAAGCTTTATTTGTCTCTAATTTTGATAGAAGAATGTCTGCACGTACAATTCAGTACATGTTAAAAAAATATAATGTAAATCCTCATAAATTACGCCATACTTTCTGTCATGAGTTAGTTAAGAAAGGGATAGATATTGCAACAGTTGCCGAACTAGCAGGCCATTCTGATGTGAATGTTACAAAACGATACCTAAAATCTTCTACAAGAGATTTAGAAAATGCGATTACGCAAACCTTTTTATAAAAACAAGCTCTGTAACAAGAATCATGATTCTTGTTACAGAGTGTTTTTATTTAGGTGTATGTTCCTACTTAATAATTGCAAAATTAAGTATTAAAACACAATTTACATAGATGTTGACTTCTGCGAAATTATAAGGTAAAATAATTTTTGTTGGTAGCGAAACAAATATTAATTATTAACTTACTAGTGCATGTTTCATATGAAGGGGTAGCATACGGATAAATGTGACTGACTATAAATAATTTTCATACTTATTGGTGGCATAGTCAAGGTCTGCAATACCTTTATCACCGGTTCAAATCCGATTGCCGTCTTCACATTCTAAGAGAGAACTTAGAAAGGACCTTTAGCTCAGCTGGTTAGAGCAGACGGCTCATAACCGTCCGGTCGTAGGTTCGAGTCCTACAAGGTCCACCATTGAACCTGAAATATGGAGGAATACCCAAGTCTGGCTGAAGGGATCGGTCTTGAAAACCGACAGGGGTGTCAAAGCCCGCGGGGGTTCGAATCCCTCTTCCTCTTCCATTGTCTCTTTATTATTATCGCGGGGTGGAGCAGTTCGGTAGCTCGTCGGGCTCATAACCCGAAGGTCGCAGGTTCAAATCCTGTCCCCGCAACCATTTTTCACATGCGGATGTGGCGGAATTGGCAGACGCGCTAGACTTAGGATCTAGTGTCTTATGACGTGGGGGTTCAAGTCCCTTCATCCGCACCATTTTAGGAAGCGCCCGTAGCTCAATTGGATAGAGCGTTTGACTACGGATCAAAAGGTTAGGGGTTCGACTCCTCTCGGGCGCGCCATAAACGGGAAGCAGCTCATTTTGGTAGAGACCAAGTCCGATAAGCGTAAGGTCGGTGTCAAGCCCACTTAGGCCTGCTATTATTCCACAGTATCTCAGTAGGAGATCCATACAGAGAAGTACCCAAGTGGCTCAAGGGGCTCCCCTGCTAAGGGAGTAGATCGTTAACACGGTGCGAGGGTTCGAATCCCTTCTTCTCTGCCATTTTATAATTTTATCTGGTCCGTTGACCGAGTGGTCGAGAAATTGTCCTTTTAAAAAGGTAACACGGGTTCGAATCCCGGACGGGTCATTACAAAAAAGACAGTTTGCTGATAAAGCAAGCTGTCTTTTTATGGGATAAGAGATATTGCTTTAATCCAATATGTAAAACTAATTTAAATGTTATTAGAATGAAGATAAAAAGCATTTGATAATAGTGCCTATAACTCGGAGTATGTCAACAGAGATATTTAATAAATTTCAACATTGTAGAAATGCTCCAGCTATAACCCAAAAAGAACAACCAAACAAAAAGAGCACTCACTAAAAGTGAGTGCTTTTTCATTAAATAAACAATCCAACCATAATACCTGTTAAAATCGAGCCCAATGTAGCGACTAACAGCATCTTTAAGCCGAACTTCGCAACGCGTGAAGCTTGTTCGCCGTTGATTGCTTGAATCGTACCAAGAACGATGCCAATTGAGCTGAAGTTTGCAAATGAGATTAAGTAAGCTGATACGATCCCGACTGTTTTTTCAGAAAGGTGAGGCATCATTTTTTGGAAGTCAAGCATAGCAACGAATTCGTTTGCTACTACTTTTGTTCCCATTACGCCGCCGGCTTTCATTAGTTCATCTGCCGGAATACCCATGATAAAGGCAATTGGGTAGAAGATATAGCCTAAAATGTCTTGAACCGTTAATCCGATTACACCGTTTAATACGTAGTTCACTAATGCTAAAAGACCAACGTACGTCACAAGCATCGCTGCTACGATTAACGCAACGCGTCCGCCGTCTAGTGCTCCGTCACCGATTGCTTCAAACAGCGTGCCTTGCTTAGCAGGTGCTTTGATATCCACTTCGTTTTCATCTTCTACTTTTACTGGTGCAACGATAGAAGAAACGATTAAGCCAGAGAATACGTTTAGCGGAAGGGCAATTAAGACGTATTCCGCCGGAATCATCTGCATGTACGCGCCTAGAATTGAACAAGAAACGGATACTAAAGACGTTGTTGTAACGATAAATAAACGGTTTGGTGTTAAACCCCCGATGTGGTTTTTCACCGCAATTAGCGCCGTTGTATCACCGAAAATCATTGCGTTCACGGCTGTGAAGCTTTCAATTTGGGGAAGTCCCGTAATTTTTGAAACAAGTCCTCCGATATATTTGATCCCAAAGGGTAAAATACGAGAGTAGTTTAAAATACTTAATAATGCTGAAACGAATACAATCATAACTAACGTTTGGATAAAGAAAATGCCTTTTCCTGCAAGATCTCCAAACACGAACGAAATTCCGTCGTTACCAAATGATAAGATCTTTGTAAATACACTTGTGATAAAGTCAAGCACCTTGCGACCAATCGATGTATTCATCATAAAAGCAGAGATAGCAAGCTGGATAACCAGCATAACTGCGATGCCTTTATAGTTGATAAGTTTCCTGTCGTTCGACATGAGGAATGCAACTGCTAAGATAATTACAATCCCGATAATTCCCATTAAAATTGACATTTACTTTTCTCCTTACATGTATTCTATATTTATAAAAGAGGGACGTGCATAGAAATGACTATGTAAATCGGCCTCTATTTTATACAAAAACGGAACTTTTACGCCAATTTTGTTAAAAATGGGCAAAATTTTTTAGGCCATTGTAAAAAATGACGTAATTGTAAAATAATATTTACTATGTGCTATTATGTAAAGAAACATGCAGAGCTGACATAATAACTTATATTTCGACAGCCTCTACTATCTTAAATCATTTCGAACAAAAGAAAAAGAGGAAATGAAGATATTTTTAATATAATTGTGAAATATTTTTAAAAATTTATGATACTTCCGATTCTTGGAATTACAGCATGGGAAGTAAAAAAGAGACAAAATCACTTATCATACGCCGTTTAAGAGAAATTTTTCCTTTTTAATGGTAGAATATTTATGAAGAATGACAAAGCAAAAGTACAAAGGAGTTAGCAATGAATACGATTCAAACCTTTTTTTCAAAGCATCCAAAATGGTCGTACACTGGAAATCTTGTTGTAACACTAGCGTGTGTATGTAGCGGTGTTCCAATCTTTGTTTATGCCGACCGTTTCAGGAGTGCTGCTTGGATTTGTAGCAGCTACCGCTATTAATTATGCATTAGGAATTAAGTGGAAGCCGCTGAGAGAGCTAACAAGTAAATAAAATGCTCTATAAGTGTGGTAAACTAGTAAAAATGATAAAAGAGGTGTAAACATAATGACAACACCCGAGAGAAAGCTGATTCATTTAGCAACCGGAATGCCTGAACAAATGGCATACAGTCCTGATAAAGAAATGCGTACAGGCATCTGCAAGAAGCAAGTAGACGAAACGTTTTTAGCAAAAGAAGGGTTTCAAGGTGACGGGGTAGCGGACTTAAGGTATCACGGCGGACCGGATCGTGCGGTGTGCGTGTATCCGTATGAACACTATAAAAAATGGAACGAAGAGTTTGATACGGAACTCCCCATGTCTGCGTTTGGAGAAAATCTTGTCTTAGCAGGCATGCTTGAAAAAGACGTATGCATTGGAGACGTTTATCAAGTAGGAGACGCCGTTATTCAAGTGACGCAAGGTCGAAATCCATGCGACACAATTACAAAGCGAACGGGCGTTAAAGGGATTTTAAAACGAATGATTGAGACAAGCTATACCGGCTATCTTTGCCGCGTGCTGAAAGAAGGTACGATTACGCAAGATGCGGAAGTGAAATTGATTGAAGCTCATCCAAACCAAGTATCCGTTTGGTTTACGCTTGATTTATATTTCCATCGCTCAAAAGATGTAGAAGGAATGCAGCGGGCTTTAGAAGTGGCTGAGCTGGCTGAAGACTGGAAGCATAAATTTCAAACGCGCATTGAAAAGGCGCTTTCCGTCGCGCAGCGATAAAAAGTAAATGCCCTCTAATCGTTAGAACGTATCTAACGATTAGAGGGCATTTTTTTCTTAGAAGCGTCCGTATCCTAAGAAATGATCTTGATAATAAGAAACATCTAGGTCAGCTACAGCTACACCGTGTGAACCAGCATGAATCATTTGGCCGTTTCCGATGTAGATTCCCATGTGAGATGGGCCGCTTGTGTATGTGTTTTGGAAGAATACTAGATCGCCTGGTTGTGGAGACGAAATTTTTGTCGCCATGTTCCAGTAGTTGGCTACGCTTGTACGTGAAATGCTGTGACCGCTATGGTTGAACACGTATGCGATAAAGCCTGAGCAGTCAAAACCGCTTGGTGTGTTTCCTGCCCATTGGTAAGGTGATCCTACTAAACTACGTGCAACATTTACTGTGCTTCCAGAAGCCGTGCTTGTTGTTGGAGCAGGTGCTGGTGTGCTAGTTTCTTGTGCTGCAGATGTAGATGCAGATGCTGTAGAAGTAGAAGGAGTTGATGTGCTTACACCTTTTACTTGGCTTGCGCTTGGTTTACCTGATGCAATTGTTACGTAGCTTGAGCTTTTTGAAATCCATTTGTTTGGTGCAATTTCAACTAAGCCGTTTGCTTCTTTTAAAATAGCAAACTCTTGACCTTGTGTTGCAGTTCCAACGACTGGAGATGAAAAGCTAGCTCCTTGACGAATATTTAACGCACTCACGTTTACGATGACTTTTTGATTAGTAGTAGTAGTTGCTTGTTGTTGAGGTACGCTTGGCGTTACCTTTTCTTGTACGGGTGCTGGTGCAGCGCCTCCGTCATTAGCACTTGCTGAAGTTGTGCTAAATGTTAGGGCAGCGGGAACAAGTAATGCTGCTAACCCCATATTCATAACTGTACGATTTGCTTTCTTTAGCATGTTCTTTCTCCCTTTCCATAACTTGTTTTATTCACAAGTGTGAGTCTATCAATCCTGACAGGAAAAGTAAACATCTAATTCCAAATTACGACATTTTGTAACATAGTTTTAATATTAAAGGGCGATATAAGTAGAATTGTCACCTTCTCTGTAATAATTCTGACAATTTATCTAGGTAGAAATGTTTAGGAGATTCATAGATTTATTAGAAAATATGTAAGCTAAATGAAAAATGGGAGCAGAAACCCAGCAGCTGAATGGCTTCAAGGCTTTTAGGATGTATAAAAGCTATAGATAAAAAGTGATATCGTCACTAGCGATGCACTTTATTTTTTCTGGATGAGCACATAGAGAAGAAAGATAAGCTGTCATAATAGAAACTCAGTTACTATAACTGCTATACATGAAGTACATTAAAAGCGTGCAATTGAAGTGAGCAAAAAAGAAGCGTAGTATACAAGGAGGAATGAACGCGTGAGTCATTTACATTCATATAGGTAGGAGTGGTTGTTGTATGAAACAGTCATCATCTTTTATTAATGGAAGTCTTTTAGCTGCTCTCGTATTGATTTGGGGATTAACGTGGCCGATGTCGAAGCTGGCACTTGGCTATTCATCGCCTATTTTGTTATCTGGACTGCGGTCATTAAGTGCGGGAATCATCTTATTAGCAGTCGCACTGCCAAGATATAAGCAGCTTCACTGGAAGCAGAACTGGCGTAAATATATGGTGTCAGGTCTATTTAATTCAATCTTATTCTACGGTCTGCAAACGATTGGACTTATGTTTATGCCAGCAGGGGTCTTCAGCGTAATTGTCTACTTGCAGCCGGTGCTCATCGGCATCATTGCATGGCTGTGGATTGGAGAAAGCATGAACGCTGTGAAGATAGGGGGCTTGCTTCTTGGCTTTGTAGGTGTAGCTACCATCAGCACGGGAGAATTATCTGCTAATGCTTCAGCCATTGGAATTCTTTTAGCTGTCCTTACGGCACTGAGCTGGGCGATTGGAACCGTTTATATCAAGCGTATTAGCGACAGTGTAGATGGCATTTGGCTTATTACCCTTCAAAGTCTTGTCGGCGGAGTGGTTATGACAGCAGCTGGAAGCGGAGTGGAAGGATGGTCTCATATGGTGTGGAATTCATCATCTATGCTGCTGCTTTTATTTTTAGCACTGTTTTCCGTTGCCGTTGCGTGGCTCATTTATTTTTATTTAATCAGTAGAGGAGAGGCCAGCAAAGTGGCGTCCTTTAATTTTCTTGTTCCGATTATTTCAATTGTCATTGGCACGCTCTTTTTAGACGAACCGTTTACGTCGTCACTTTTTGCAGGGCTGGTGCTTATTATTATCAGTATTTATTTAGTGAATAAAAAAGCGAAGAATCAAAAGTTAAACCCCTCTGATGGAGGAGACCAGGCAGCGTGAAGCTATCCATAAAAAAACCGTATTCGCAACTCGAATACGGTTTTTCGTTTATTCAGCGACTTCAGTTTCATTTGCTTTTAGCTTTTCATAAAATACGCCAAGCGAAGTTGTGACGTATGGAACGAGCCATAATAACCCAATGCCAAGCGTAATGATACTTAAAATTCCCCAGCCGATAAAGCTTAAAACAAGTAAAAAGTAGGTCCACTTGTAGCCGTTCATTAATCGTCTGCTTTCAGTAATAGACTGGTTGACTGAATGATCGGGGTTATCGCGGAATACGTAGTAAGCCTGTGAATAGGCAAGGCTTTTGATGATGCCGGGAATAATTAATAAAATACTCCATAGCACGGTATAAATAATCGTTAGCAAGTAAAGTCCGAGGGTTCTAAAGTATAATCCCGCACATGAAAACGAATCAAACACGTTTCCTACACGTACACTTTCTCCTCGCACCAGACGCAATAGTACCCAGTAGTAAGAGAAAAAGAGCGGTACGAGCAGCAGGGATACAATATTAGCTAAGGTAGACTGAGAGTATTCGGTTTCAGACCCGCTTGGAAATCCGTTGATTAAAAAGTCAATAAGTCCTGGAATCCCGGCAGCAATTAGATACGTAACGAACGTAAGCAGTACGGCAAATCCCCAGCGGTTTTTCAGCGCTGCGAGTGCACCTTGCTTCACTTCTTTTATTCTCATAACTTGATGTCCCCCTCTAGGTGAGTTTATACAGAGAATTCAACCTGTACATTAGTCAATATATTAGCGATTTTTGAATATATGAATGCTTGCACTAATAAGTTGTGTAAAGATTTTTTAGACGCTTGAAATTTGTGGAAAGTTCTTTAAAATGGAAGTATAAGGATATTTTCGATCGGAAGGAGGAATGAAAATGACGCTTGTGTATTTGCTCATTCTGGCAGTTGTTTATATCTTTCTGGATCTTGTCATGCGAAAAAAGCTCCATACAAAGATGAAAAAAAGCTATTGGAGAAGTTTTAAAGGAAGGCGTCCGCTGTTTGTCACAATTGAAATGGTGATGCTTGCTTCGTTTTTAGTGCTCATCTTCGTTATACCTCCAGCCTACACCTCGGTTTTTATGTTTCTTTTCTTTTTTCTCCTCTACGTAATTCGAGGTTTCGAAGAATGGAAGTTTGCAAGAAAGCAAAAAGAGCACTACCACTCGTGGTTTGGTGCAACTTTTTTCTTATTTGGGACATTTATATTACTGATGACAGATATGTAAAATAAAATTTAGACATAACGAAATAAACCGCTGTTGATTTCCGTGCAAGACTTCGCTTTCCGCGGGCGGCCGGTGAGCCTCCTCGTCGCGTGTGCTCCTGCGGGGTCTCACCTGTCCCGCTTTTCCCGCAGGAGTCTTCGTCTTGCCCTCCAATCAACCACTAGAAACACCTGCATATATGAAACAAGCCTACGTTCACTATACCCATAAAAAAACCCGAACGAATTTGATTCTCCATCAAAAATCAAGTTCGTTCGGATCTTCCTTTAATCAAACTACTTTTATACAAGCTTCTTTTTTTACGTAAAGTATTGAACGACTGTGCCTTTATTTTTCTTTACGTTAACACGAGCATACGCGCCGTTAATAAGCGTGAGCTGAGGAGGGAGGTGGCCGCAGTCGATGTCATAGATAACTGGAATATGTAAATCAGAGGCAAGGTCATGATACACGTCTTCAGCGGTGTAGGAATCAACGGGCTTATTAGCGCTGCTTCTGCCGAATAAAATACCTGAGCAGTTATCAAACCAGCCCGCTAGCTTAAGCTGAAGAAGTGAGCGGCGAAGGTCAGCGGTCGTCAGTTCACAGTTGTCAAAGTACCAAATGACCGGCTCAGCAGGAATGTATGTTTCTCTAAACGTTTTTACATCTCCAAAAGGAGTTCCTACTAAGTGCCTGATCACGTCAATACATCCTCCGAGAAGACGCCCTTCGATGTGCACGTCGCTTAACTCTGTATGCTTCCAAGCGGTTTGTTCGGTTAAATGAAACACGCATGGTGACGGGTTGTCATGCTGCCATTCTTTTTGATAGTGATCAGAAGAAACTTGAGCCACGCTTTCTCCTTTTTGGGTCGTCAGCACCTGCTGCCACATCGCAGTCGTTGGATCCCAGTGCTCTCCTCGCAAGTCCACAAAGTTGGTTCCATGAGCCGTTGCAATCCCGGTGTTAAGTGTAATAGCCAGCAAAAGAACGCTAGTGTCAGAATAGCCAAGCACCCATTTTGCTGTCCATTTTGTAAAGTCTAGATGTTCAAGAATTTCAATTAGCAGCTCGCCTCCCCAAGGAGGAATAATGATATCGATGTTTTCATCAGCAATCATGGCTTGAAGCTCATTTGCACGTTTTTTAGGAGAAGCGGATTTTGCTTTATGCTGCGTCCACACGGTTTCGCCCGGTATAACAGAAAAGCCTTTTTCTTTCATGCGTTCACACGATAAAGAAAACATGGAATGAAGAGCTTGAGGTACACCAGAAGAAGGTGCGGTTATGCCGATGGTTGGGTTGGATGTAAAAAAAGGATAGGTAATCATAGCGGCCTCCTTCAAAGGTTTTAGCTTATTTTACCAGCGAGAGAAATACGGAACAAGCTTATTTTTCATTTAATTTAGGAAGATTGATAGGTTTTGTAAAAAGAATTCGTATTAATAGATGTAAAAGCAAGCGGAAAGGAGCAATGTCATGGAAGATGACTGGATTGTTGCGAGTATAATGCGTAAAAAAGAAAAAGGGCTGGAGCTGTTAATTGATCAGTACGGAGGGTTAATTACGGCCATTGTACGCAAACATTTAGGTACGTTAAAAAGCTATGAAGAAGAGTGTATAAACGACGTATTATTAGCGGTATGGCATCATATTCACCGCTTTGATTCGGAGAAAAATACGTTTAAAAACTGGGTTGCGGCTATTGCAAAGTACAAAGCCATTGACTATCAGCGCAAATACATAAAAACCCAGCACGAATCGCTTGGCGAAGCGGGAGTGGGTGAAACGTCAGAAGTTCATAATGTTCAAGGGGACGACGTGGAAGAACTTTTAGGTCACTTAAATGAAGGAGACCGCGAGCTGTTTAAAGCGTATTACTTACAGGAAGTCGAGCTGAAGCAAATTGCTGAAAAGCAGCAGACCACTATCAGCAATTTATATAACCGGCTGTCGCGCGGACGAAAAAAATTAAAAGCCATTTTTAAATGAGAAATAAGGAGGGACAAAGATGAAAAATCAATACGACTTATTAAACGGATCTTCTGTAGATTTTGATGAATATGAAGAAATTGAGCTAACGGCAAGCGAGAAAAAGCGAATGAAAAAACGTTTAAAACGTGACATAAAGCCGGCGCGAAAAAAAGCGCGTCCGCTGATTGCCGCTGCGGTGCTGCTGCTTGCTGTGACGCCTGTGATGATGCAAAACGAAACGGTATGGGCATCGGCTGTGCGGATCAGTCAGCAAATTGGCCAGCAAATTGAGATGCTTATGAACAAGCCTGAAGGCAGCTTGAGCAGCTATAAAAAAACGGTAAATGAAACGGCAACGGACCAAGGCATTCAAGTAAAAGTAAATGAAATGATGCTTGATGATGGACAGGTGCTGCTTGGATTAACGATCAGCGCAGATGAATTTAGAAGAACCGCACTAGGACTTAAACGAGACGCGCCAATTCGACCGGGAGAGCTGCGCGTGAAAATTGGAAACATGTCATTTTTTGATTCCGCTTCAAGTATTAGAGAGGAGGAACCAATCAAAAATAAAGACGGAAGCTGGAACTATCTGTACGCTTTAAAATTAACGCAAGCCGACACGGACGGAGACGGAAAAATCGATATGAAAGGCTACAATGTGCTGGATCATATTGATCCGAATAAAAATTATCAAATCAGCGCTCAGTTCACGAGCCTTGAATTTGAAAAGAACCCCGGCCAGACGAAAAGCGGGAACTACCGGGATTCCTACGGAGAAATTAAAGGAAATTGGACGGTACACACTAGTGTAAACGGCTCAAAAATCATCGCTGATACTAAAGTGTATCCGTTAAATAAAGAAATTCCGATTAATGAAAAAGGAATAAAAGGCGTATTGTCCATCAAAGAAGTTCGCGTATCGCCTGTTTCGATTAAGCTGCACTATACGTTTACATCGTCAACCGGAAGCATCCGAGGTGGAACGGATGTCGGTGTAAACATAAAAGATCAAAACGGAAGAAATCTTTCTGAAAGCGGCAGTGGAGGAGGAACAGACACAGTGCTAGAGATGGACGGAGAGTACCGAAATGATAAAGACGTTATTATGCTTCGATTTATTCCATATGTAAGTGATCATGAAAAAGACTGGTCAAAAGATTTAACTTCAGACGCCTTTAATTTAAAGGTGAACAACAACTAACCAAAATAAAAACCAGATGCCTGCTTAGCGTGCATCTGGTTTTTTATTAGATATCCATTTTATTTAACAAGCGAAGAAACGTCTGTAATTCTTCATCCGTAAAATGGCTAAGCTTTTCACCATATTCTTTGGTGAGTACTTTTTCCATTTCTTCTGCAAACGCTTTTCCTTTATCCGTAATCGATAAGTAGACAACGCGGCGGTCTTTTTGACTGCGTACGCGCGTAACAAATTCTCTTTCCATGAGGCGGTCGCTGATGCACGTCATGCTGCTGTTTGAGATGTGCATATGCTCGGCAATCTCAGAAACGATATGATTCCCTTCTTTATATAGCATGTGAAGCGCTAAAAATTCATTTAAAGGAATATATGATTTTAAAGTGGGGATAACTGACATCTGCATTTTTTTAGTTTGGTTTCGCATCGTTGAAACCACATCTTGGATAATTTCATCTCGTGTATTCATTGAGGTTGTGTGCTCCTTTTTCCGTTCAAACAATTTCTTTTCTTTTCTATTGTACCATATTGTACATAAAGAGAAGCGGCAGGTTTTTTAGAGAGAAAAAGAGAAGTAGTAGATATCTGTTGCGATAGAAAGGGGCTTGAGTGATGGAAAAGGTAATTGAGTTTAAAACGACGCTGCTTCCTTTTGATGGAGCAAAAAAGCTTGTGAATGCAAATAATTCCGAAAGTGACTTATTATACAAAGAATATTATGATCTCGGAGACGGCAAGCAGTTATGTACGCTTGTGTTTGAACGCTATTTTTTCCGCACCGGCGGCAGGGGATCACTAACGATTATTTTAGAAAATGTGTCCGGTCCAAACAAAGTAAAGTGTATTCCTTCAGGAAGCGCAGAAGGGATATTGAATATTGATTGGGGAGCAAGCAAAGATTTTGTAAGATGGGTAGAAAACGCACTCTCATCGTACACGTTAGAAGAACCGCAGAGATAAAGGCAAAGCTGGAGAAGGCAATAAGCTTCTTCAGCTTTTTTTGTGGAGCGAAGGGAGAGTAGAGAAATGAAAAGATGCAAAAGCTACTGTAGAAATAAGAACTTTATGTGGATAATAAGCATTTTTTCTCTTTTTACCGGATAAATGAGTATAATATGAAATTGCAGGAAGACTTCACATTTACATAACAAAGGAGAACAACATAATGAAAAAACTCAGCATCGTATTATTCGTTTTAATGATAGCTATAGTAGGCTGTTCAAAAGGAAATGATTCAAGTTCAAAAGAAGTAAAAGGAACGATTGAAGTACCGGAATCAATTCAAGCAAATGAACAAGTCAAGCTTAAAGTCCTTGTGACGCAAGGAGATAAAAAAGTGGAAAACGCCGATGACGTACAGTTTCAAGTTGAAAAAGAAGGATATATCAATCAAGAAATGACAAAAGCACCGCACGAAGGAAAAGGCGTATACAGCACGGACTATACGTTTAAAGAAGACGGCGAATATATGATTACCGCTCACGTGACGGTAGACGGTGACATGAAAATGTTTACGAAAAAAGTAGAAGTAGGTAAGTCTAAAGAGTAGTACCTTATATAGCCATTTAAAAAGAGAATGCCTTGTGCATTCTCTTTTTTTAATAAGTTCCTTTTTCAACGTCTTTTACCGTTGATACAAAATGGTTTAATTTTTTAATCATTTCGTTTCTTCCAAGACAGCAAACCAAACATTAGGAAACTTATGTTAAAATTAGGATAATAATAGTAATCTTGTTTAACTAACGAGGAGGTAAAGTTGAACAAGCCCTTTTTTTCTAAAAAAGAATATTCTCTTTCCTTAGGGAATTAACAATTGGGGATGAAAAGAATGAATCATTTTCTGAATCAAATTGCCAAGGACTTAACTAGTACGAACGTAGAAAGGTATTGGCCAAATTTTGAACTTGTTGCCTATGCATTGTACGACGAAAACAGTATATTCCTGTTCAATCATCCTAGGTATAATAACATTCCTCCTAAATCATATGAAATTTTAAAACGGGACGAGCAGTTTTTGGGAAATACGCTTATTCTATTTGATGGCTATCCTACGGCTATTGCTGATATAGAACTGTACGATGACTATGAAGGACTTTTTTCGATATTGGTTCACGAATTATTCCACGGAAATCAATATGTAAAAGGGGAAAAACGCTTTCCTGATGAAACGCTGGGAATAACCTACCCCTTAACAAAAGAGAATGTAGAAATTCGAAATCGCGAAAGGAAAAGTCTTTATAATGCATTGATAGAAACTGGTATCAGTAAAAAGAAGCAGTATTTGAACGAGTTTATCAGTCTAAGGGAAAAAAGGTCAGAAGGAATAAAAGAGCATCTAACATATGAAAATTTAATTGAATCTGTTGAAGGGCCTGCCTGGTACGTTGAACTAAAGGCTTTTTCAGAAAAATCTTCGCTCGCTAATGATTTGGTTTTAAAAAAATATGGGAAAAATCTAATAGACGTGGTTGAATCCACTTCTAATACAAGGCGGAGCTGTTATAGTTCAGGCTTATTTATGTGTTTGCTGCTAGATGAATTGTCACTTGATTGGAAGGAAAGTTTTTTTGAGACTAAAACAACACTATTTGAGTTAATTAAACTTCTTGATATTGGCCCTCGAAAACAGGCAATTGAAGAGGTTCAAATAAGCCCGGAAACAGAAGCAGCAGTAAATTTTGCGGTTGAATCAAGGAAGAAAGAATTGGATGAATTCGAAGCACAGATAGGGACCCATCTTTTCATTGAAGGAGAAATCATTGCTTTATCCTTTGATCCAATGAATATCATCCCTTTGGAAGGCAGGTTATTACATAAAAATTATATAAAAGTAAGGATAAATAACCAAGAATACCTTATTCAACAACCATCTCTTACTTATTGTGCGGATGGATTAAAAGATATAAAAAAATTACTCATCGTATTAAAGGATAAACCATTGGAAACAGATGATTCCCTTTTAATTACTGGTATCGGAGAAATAAAGGGGCGGTATACAATACAAGGAGATACGATCAATTTGGTAGTTAATTAGATGTGTTAAAAATTTAAATACATATATGAATGGAGATGCTCGTATGTCTATGGGGATACTTTCTTTAATCACTTTTGTTATCTGGTTTGTAGCCATTCAAGAGTTTTTAAAACCTGAAAAAAATCAGAGTAACCGAAAGATAATGATGTTAACATCCGCAGGCTCCTTGCTGACGTTAGTTTTGACCATTTCACTTTTTCAAACGCTATAAAAATACTTCTAAAAGCGGTTTTTCCTAGGCTATAAGAAGCGGAATAGGGCTCACCTTTCTTTTTTGCTCCGCTTATTCTGCAGAAAAAAAGAAAAAGCAGCATGTGAACTGATGGTTCGCATGCTGCTTTTTTTATGTTTTTTTATACGACGATCTTATTTATAAATGCTGGACGGAATTTTAAACGTATGAATGCCGTTAGAATACGGGCCGTACTCATACTCACCAAATATAATGGCAATTCCGCCACTTGTGTAGTAAAACTGATCTTCTTTTAAGTTTACAGACTTAAATTCATTAACCCAGAACTGAGCACCTTTTTTATTACGAGCGATCATTTCATTGCGAATATAGTTATTAACCTTATTTAACTTAGTGTTGGTGTTAATAATATCTTTTAAGCTAATTTGTCGAGCTTTTAACAAATCGTAGTTATAAGTATCAATCCAAGCGTTGCCGTGAGCGCCGCCAGCGTACGCATCATTCGTAATAGCAACACTTAAAATATTATCTTGGTTGTAAGGTACAGAGTATGTCATATTACGAGAATAAGGACCTGGCGCCCAGCCGTTTTTACGGTCTTCCTTCTCTTGTTCTTTTAGCTCGTTGTGTTCTTTTTGTGCTTCTTTCGCAATGTTTAAAAACTTTCGATTATAGCTAGCCTCAAATGGTTTATTGATAAGGCCGGATACCTGCGGATAGCTAATGTTGCTTGCTAAAGATTTCTTCGTAACCGTTACTCCTAGTGCTTGAATTTTGTCACTAGGTGCTTTTTCATACTTAATACTTGATGACTTCTGAGCATAGGTACCCTTTGATACCCCATACAGACCACCAAATTTGCTGGACTCAGAATACACGCGGAATACTTGCCCTTTTGTAACTTTTCTAGCCGCTACTAACTTATTGTTTTTAATGTTGTAAAGATTCGTGTTCTTTAAAACGGTAACGCGTCCTATTTGCCCCTTAACCAGTTCCTGATTCCCCCACACGACTTTTGCTTCTGCAACTGTTTGCGGAGCAAGCGGTGAGAATAACAAAGCCAAACCTAAAACAACTGCGCTAACTCTTTTGAACCTTTTCATAAAAGCCCCCTAAAGTGATTTTTTGAGGTTTTAAAGCTAATCAATACTTTATTTTCAAAAAAACCCATTCACTAGTATAGCATATTTTTACAGTTTTTTACTTTTGTTAATTTGTGTTTACTAAATTATTTTTCGACTTGATTCCTCTTATTAAATGATTAAATAAAATAGCGGGCGCACTTTATGTCTTCAGTAGAAATAAGAAAAAACACAGTATTTTACCCTAGACTAAAAAAGTTTCCTGTGGTAAACTTTCGGTATCATGACAAGTAAAAACTGAAAATTTTAAATAAATGATGCTGACATGTTCATTTTTCTGCACCAGCAGAATACCCTATTAAAAATCAACGAGCATATTTTTTTTACCTTAAAAGTTGGCCTGATGAAAAAAACATAACCTTAGGTAAAAAATGAGAAGGGACGAAAAATAGATGGCTAGTGTAAATAATTATCCATTGTCTACATTTACGACAGGTGAAACGGTACAGCTAGAGCGAATCGAAATCGAAGGTGCCTTGAAGCGACGCTTGTTAGATTTAGGATTTATTCCAGGAGCAATTATCAAAGTGCTTCAAAAAAGCCCGTTAGGAGATCCTGTTGCCTATCAAGTCAGTCATACAACGATTGGTCTCAGAAAAGAAGAGAGCTCAAAAATTTATGTAAAAAAAGTAGGTGACGACGATGAGTAAGTATCGTATTGCATTAGCAGGAAATCCGAACACAGGAAAAAGTACGTTATTTAATAGCTTAACCGGTCTTAAGCAGCATACGGGAAACTGGACGGGAAAAACCGTAGCCAAAGCAGAAGGGACATTTGAACATCACCAGCAGCTCTACACAATCGTTGATTTACCTGGAACGTATTCACTTTATTCAAACTCAGCGGACGAAGAAGTAGCGCGTGACTATATTTTATTTGAAAGACCTGACGTTACGGTTGTTGTGGTGGATGCAACGGCGATGGAACGAAATCTTAATTTAGCCCTGCAGGTAATGGAAATGACGGAAAACGTCGTGATTTGCGTGAACTTAATGGATGAAGCAAAGAAAAAAGGAATTGTAATTAACGAAAAAAAGATCGCTGAATCGTTAGGCGTACCGGTTGTGACTATATCAGCTCGCAATAAAAAAGGAATTACGAATTTGCTGGATGCGATTGAGCAAGTCGTGCGAGGGCAAGTAAATCTTAATCCTTACCAGGTGCAGTACACAAAAGAAATTGAAGCATCACTAAAGGAGCTAGAACCTCAAGTCGCTTCTATTGTGGGAAATCAATTTCCTCTACGCTGGATTGCTTTACGGGTTCTTGATGGAGACACGTCATTTTTAGAAACCATTCAGCAGCGTCAGCAGCAAGATATCAGTCACACAGAAAGGAGGAACAGCGCATATGGGAAATCCGTTAACTCCTGAAAACTCATTAGCCATGGAACAGCTAACGCGCTATGCCCAGCAGGCAAAAGAAAAAGATCATCGTTCCAATATGGTCGCAAGCATTTACAAGTCATCGCAGCAAATATGTAAAAAATCAGTTGTGTACGAAGACCGCTCAAAGCTTCAGCGCACAGAAAAGCTAGATAAAGTCTTTACCTCGCCAATTTGGGGCTTTCCAATTATGCTTGGCATTTTATCGGTCATCTTTTATATCACCATAGCCGGCGCAAACGTTCCTTCTGGATTAATCGCACAAGGTTTTGGCTGGGCGGAAGGGTACTTAACAGCTTTCTTTCAAGCGATGCATGCACCAGAATGGCTGCACGGAATTCTTGTACTAGGACTGTTTCGAGGTACGGGATGGGTTATTAGCGTGATGCTGCCTCCGATGGCCATCTTTTTCCCGGTGTTTGCCCTTTTAGAAAACTACGGCTACTTGCCTCGCGTCGCGTTTAATATGGATCGTTTGTTCAAACGAGCAGGCGCACACGGCAAGCAGTCACTGACGATGGCGATGGGGTTTGGATGTAACGCCGCTGCGATTATGTCAACGCGTATTATTGAATCGCCGCGTGAACGTATGATGGCGATTTTAACAAATAACTTTGTTCCGTGTAACGGCAGATGGCCTACGCTGATTTTGTTAGCTTCTTTATTTATGGCGACCGGTTTTACAGGAAGTGCTAAAACTTTCGTAACGGCTCTTGTTGTAGTGGGAACGGTGTTGTTTGGAATTGTGGTGACGCTGTTCGTATCGTGGGCACTGTCTAAAACGGCGCTGCGCGGAGTACCAACACACTATACGCTAGAGCTTCCGCCTTACCGTAAGCCGAAATTTGTTGATACGATTGTGCGCGCGACGCTGGATAAATCGCTGTTTGTGTTAAAACGCGCGATTATTGTTGCAGCACCCGCAGCGGTGTTAACGTGGGTATTGGCTAATATCTATATCGGTGACACAAGTATTTTAATGCACTTCGTTCAGTTTCTTGATCCGTTTGCCAAGACGCTGGGGCTAGACGGGTATATACTAGCTGCTTTTATTATTGGCTTGCCGGCTAATGAAATTGTTGTACCGGTTCTACTGATGGCGTATTTATCAACGGGTTCATTAATTGAAATTGAAGATGCAACAAGACTCAAACAAATTTTCCTTGATCACCACTGGACGTGGCTAACGGCTCTTAATATGATGCTGTTTTCGCTCCTGCATTTTCCATGCGGAACGACGCTTGTAAATATTTATAAAGAAACCAAAAATGTCAAGTGGACGTTTCTTGCCTTTGCGATTCCAACAGTGATTGCGATTGGGGTTACGTTTGCGGTTGCTCAAGTGGTAAAAGCGTTTAACCTTATTTAAATATGAAATAAAAGTGCAGGGCTTTGAAAAGAGCCCTGCTTTTTTTATGAGTTGTTAATTAACTAGATATTCAGTTTTATAATGTAAGATTAATTGATATTTTTTAGGATAAATGGTAATTTGTATGAGGTGTATTTGTTTTATGATACGCACACATGTAACTTCTGGGGGAGAACAACTATGGCGAAAAACAAGGCAGCAGAAACCATCTGCTGGCTGGCAATCCTTGCTCTCCTTATTCTCAGTATCGTAAATGTCGTTTATAAAGGTACAAAACAAACGCTTCTATTTACGAGAGATGAGCTGAAGTCTGGAGAAGTAAGCAAAAGCTGGGAATCATTTCGAAAAGAACAGCAGCTGTCACAGAACAATGCAAAAATAGAAAGTTTTCGTTTAACGCTAGATAGAGATCAAAACATATCTTCTATGCGGTTTACATTAATAGATCCTTCTGATCATAACTCCTATAAAATGCTGGATTACAGCTCTTGTTTTTCATGTGAAGACAAAGGAGAGGATCGGTTGACGGTTACAAGTGACAAAGTTGATGGAAAGCCTGCTCAATATGACCGATTAATGACCGCAGATGAGTTTTTTTCGAAGGTAGAGGTTCTTAATAACCAGCATTTCTTTACAACTAGTCGCTATGCGTACACGCACCTTTATTCTTCCGGTGAGTACGAGAATACGAGTTATGACGGCCCTTACTTTATTTTAGAGGGAACGGAGTTAAAACAACTACAAACCTCTCATGTTTTGGACGAAGATTATCGTAATTACGGCAGCATACAAGTGATTGGCAGCAACAGTTCAGGAAGCTATCAGACAAGCGAGGGTACGACCAAAAGCGTCATCGTCAGGTAAAAAGAAGCTGCAGTTTACACTAAGAGAGATTAGTAGGAAAAAGCGCGGATAACGTGCTAAAAGGGGACTGACTGTGGGGATATTTTCTAATAAAATAGATTCAAAAAAAGCTAATAAGTATCAAACAAGGCTATACTCTTGTTTCACCATTCTCATCGTAGTGAATGTGATTAACAGCTGGTTTCTCGATTGGCTTTGGCTTTATATCACCACAAGCAGCGTTCTTGTTATACTGGTGATATTCCTGCTCAAAACACCTAAACGTGATTTAGATGAAGAGTGGAAGCAGCTAGAAATAGAGAAAGACGAGGCTTTTGAAAACAGAGTCAATTTGATGATGATGAATGGGCGAAGTGATGTGCAGGCTATTAAATACATACGAAAAGAAAAAAATCTTGGTCTGCTTCATGCGAAGCAGTATCTTGACCGTATTAAAGAATCAAAGAAATAATAAAAGCGACCTTTGACAAGCAGAGGTCGCTTTTTGATAGGCTATTTACTTTTTCTCGCCAACCGTCACTTTTTTCGTAAACATTTTCATGTCGCCTTTTATCGTCACATGAGCAGTAATCGTATATTCGCCGTCGTCTTTGAACGTATAGTCGGTGCTGTATGCGCCGTTATCCTGATGTTTTGCATCGATCATTTCCTGGTTGATATAGCCTTCTTTTTCAACTTGAATCTGTACGGCGTCTGCATTTTCGATTTTTTTATCTCCTTGTGTAACGAGTACGTTAATAGATGTTTGTTCGTTTTCTTTAATAGTTTGCGGCACTTCAATTGTTCCTTTTACTTCCTGTGACTGCTGCTCATTTCCTTTTGAACAGCCGACCACGGCAATGACTAAAACGAGCAGCAGCATGCTAAGCTTTTTCATAAATATCTCCTTTTTTAGCGTATATCCTATTATTAAATAAATATCTCCATAAAACTTTATCACTGAAGTCACAAAATAAAATCATCCCAATGAGTGATTTTTATGAGTGTTCATGTAAAAGAATTGAACAAGTTGTTACAAAAGAATAGGGTATTAAGTTTTGGTATGAACCGGTTCATTACACAAAGAAAGAGATGCATAATAATGTGCATCCCTTTCTCTCATAAAAAGTTTTATAGACCTCTAAGGAAGCCTTCTTTTAACGAACTTCGTCGCGCTTCGCATTTAACTCTTTAATCGTTTCACCTTCAACTAACACAGGCTGATAGTAGGTTTCGTTTGGCAACTCTTTTTTGCCCTGCAGCTTTTTAATAATCCAATCCGCCGCGTCGTGTCCCATTTGTTCCTGCGGGTGGGTTAACGTTGTTAAATTAATCGTTGCATTTTTAGCGATGTACGAATTATCTTGACCAATAATTGACAAATTGTCCGGAATGGAAATGCCGAGCTGTCTGCATACATTTACGACTTCTAATCCCACTTCATCGTTATAGCAGACAAGAGCGGTCATTTCGTCTTGATTTTCAGTAAGAAACGTCTTCAAATTAGCGTACAAATCAAGCTTTGTTTCCGTGTTAAAAGACAAAATATGCTCAGGCTGAAAGCGGAGTTTTGCATCACCGAGCGCTTTTATGTAGCCTTTCATTCGGTGCTTCCCTTGCAGGTCATCCATTTTTGCGATGAGTCCAATTTGCGTATGTCCTTTTGAAATTAATTCATTTGTAGCAAGGTAGCTTGACTGAACGTCGTCTAGACAAAAAAACGGAACGTCCAATTCTTCGTAGTAGGCGTTAATCATTGTAAACGGAACGTCTTGTTCTTTGAATGATAAATAATACGAGATGTTTGGATTGTACAAATTGCTTTTTGTAGGCTCAACAATTAGACCGTCTACTCCGTAGGAAAGCATCATTTCCAACGCTTTTTTTTCTTGTTCCACATCGTTATTCGTGCTCGCCAGCAGCAGCGAATAATTATCTTTATTTAATCTGCTTTCAATTCCGCGAATAATAGAAGGGAAAATATAGTCGGAAATATACGTGGTAATTACACCGATTGTTTTGTTGACAGAAGTCCCGCTAGATTTGGATTGATACTGATTGCTTACATAGGTGCCAGATCCTTTTTCGCTTCTTAAAAATCCTTCATTCGACAGCTCTAAAATGGCTTTTCGAACCGTATGTCTGCTGACACCATACGTTTCTTGCATGACCGATTCAGTCGGGATTTGTTCGCCCATGCTGTAATCGCCTGAAAGAATTTTGCTTTTTATATCCTCAATAATCACCTGATATTTTGGCTTCATGTTTTCACTTCTTTCGTAGTTGTATACATTCAACTTTTTTTATGCGTAAAATTTGTATGGACATATTTTATCATGAACATGAATAAATGAAAAGATTTCCTTGGTTTTTAATCGAAAGGGAAATGATTTAAGGATTGGATACCGACTTTTTAAAAGTTTAAGAAGGGAAGAGTAGGGTGTTTTGAATATTTGTGTGCATATATAATTTTTATATTGACAAATGTACGTACAAATAAATATACTTAGGTTGTTAACAAATTCAAACAGCGTTACATAAAACGGAAAGCGCTTCCTTACTGCTATAGGTATATTTATAGCTATCAGAAAGGAGAATAAACGTGAAAACAACTCAAGAAAGCATCAAACAAGCAATTGCTAAAGGGAAAACGTCCCTTGGAATTGAACTTGGATCTACTCGTATTAAAGCGGTGCTGATTAATGAAAACTTTGAAACGATCGCATCGGGCAGTTATGAATGGGAAAATCTCTTAGAAGACGGTTTTTGGACGTACAACTTACTCGATATTATTACAGGTCTGCAAAGTGCTTACCGTGAAATGAAGCAAGAAGTGGAACGAAGCTACGGAATCACCATTCGAACAGTTGGCTCCATCGGCGTTTCAGCTATGATGCACGGATATATGGCGTTTGATAAAACGGGTGAGCTGCTTGTTCCGTTTCGAACGTGGCGTAATGCAACAACAAGCGCAGCAGCAAAAGAATTAACTGAACATTTCCAATTTAATATCCCTGAACGATGGAGCATTGCGCATCTCTATCAGGCAATCATCAATCAAGAAAAACATCTGCCGCGCATTGATTACATGACAACGCTAGCCGGCTATATTCACTGGCTGCTGACTGGAAGTAAGTCGCTTGGCATTGGAGATGCCTCGGGGATGTTTCCGGTTGATGAACGCACGCAAAATTACAGTGAAAATATGATGAAGCAGTTTGATGATCTCATTTCTCATAAAGGGTATCCGTGGCAACTATCAGATATTCTGCCTGCAGTCTATACTTCAGGCGAGCAAGCAGGTATATTAACAGCCATTGGGGCTAGTATTTTAGATCAATCAAAAAATTTGCAGCCGGGCATTCCGTTTTGTCCTCCAGAAGGAGATGCGGGAACGGGAATGGTGGCGACAAACAGCGTAAGAAAGCGCACGGGAAATGTTTCGGTAGGAACGTCCGTTTTTGCGATGATTGTCCTAGACAAAAAGCTTGCAAACGTTTATCCAGAAATTGATTTAGTTACGACGCCAAGCGGCAGTCCAGTTGCCATGGTTCATGCGAATAACTGCTCAAGCGACTTAAACGCCTGGCTCGGATTGTTTCGTGAATTTTCGGAAGCGATGGGGCAAAAAATAGAGTCGGATAAATTATTTCAAGTGATGTTAAATAAAGCGCTAGAAGCTGATCCTGATGGAGGGGGCTTGCTTAGCTACGGTTATTTCTCAGGTGAAAATATTACCGGAGTAGAAAGTGGACGTCCGCTATTTGTCCGTTCAGCAAAAAGTAATTTTAATCTAGCAAACTTTATGCGTACACATCTTTTTACAGCTTTTGGTGCTTTAAAAATAGGAATGGATCTTTTAGTCAAAGAAGAAAACGTAAAGATTCATAGTATTTTAGCGCACGGAGGGTTATTTAAAACGCCGGTAGTTGGTCAAAAAATGATGGCAGCGGCAATTAATACCCCGGTTTCCGTTATGGACACAGCAGGAGAAGGCGGCGCGTGGGGAATGGCTATTCTTTCTTCTTACATGCTCAATAAAAGTGAGAATGAAAGTTTAGAAGATTTCTTGGATGATAAAGTTTTTAAAGAAGTGACCGCACAGGAAATCTACCCTGACGAACTCGATGTAAAAGGGTTTGAAGCATTTATTAAAAGATATAAAAAAGGGCTAGTCATTGAAAAAACAGCTGCCGAGCATCACAGCGAAGAACGGGAGGAGTTACTGTGCTAGATAAATTAAAAGAAGAAGTATTTCAAGCAAACCTCGATTTGCCAAAACACGGACTGGTCAAGTACACGTGGGGAAATGTAAGTGCAGTTGACCGAGACAGCGGTTTGTTTGTGATTAAACCAAGCGGCGTGACGTATGAAAAAATGGCAGCCAAAGATATGGTAGTCGTAGACCTAGATGGCCGCGTGGTAGAAGGTGAGCTTAATCCGTCCTCTGATACACTGACGCACGCCGTACTATATAAACACTATTCCGAAATTGGCGGTATTGCTCATACGCATTCAACGTGGGCGACCATTTGGGCTCAAGCAGGACTTGATGTACAGGCAATGGGAACGACTCATGCTGATACCTTCTATGGTTCCGTACCGTGCGCGCGCTTTTTGACAGAAAAAGAAGTGAATGACGGATATGAAGTGGAAACGGGCAAGGTGATTATCGAAACATTTGAAAAGCGCGGCTTAGATGTATTAGCGGTTCCTGGTATTTTACTTCAAGGGCACGGGCCGTTTACGTGGGGAAAAGATGCCAAAACGGCGGTAATGAACAGCGTCGTATTAGACGAAGTATCCAAAATGAACTTCTTTACACAAAAATTAAACGGGCTGGCTGAAGAGCTGCCGCAGCGTATATTAGACAAACATTACTTACGAAAACACGGACAAAACGCGTATTACGGGCAAGGACAATAAAAGACTTACATACAGAAAAGGGGATTATCATGTTAAAAACAGCTCAAAAAGAATTTTGGTTTATTGTTGGTTCACAGCATCTTTACGGAAAAGAAGCGCTAGCAGAAGTAAAGGCACACGCGCAAAGCATGACTGATGCTTTAAATGAAAGCGGTGTCTTGCCTTATCCGATTGTTCTGCAAGATTTAGCTGTGAATGCTGACACGATTACAAAGATGATGAAAGAAGTGAATTACCGAGATGAAGTTGCCGGCGTAATCACGTGGATGCATACGTTCTCGCCTGCAAAAATGTGGATTCGCGGCACCAAGCTACTGCAAAAACCGCTGCTTCATTTGGCAACACAATTTAACGAAAGCATTCCTTGGGAAACGATTGATATGGACTTTATGAACTTGAATCAGTCCGCTCACGGTGATCGTGAATACGGCTTTATCAACGCGCGTTTGAACAAGCAAAATAAGATCGTAGTAGGCTACTGGGAGCGCCCCGAAGTACAGCAGCAAATTGCACAGTGGATGGACGTAGCCGCTGCTTATAACGAAAGCTTCAACATTAAAGTTGCGCGTTTCGGTGACAATATGCGCAACGTCGGCGTAACGGAAGGAGACAAAATTGAAGCACAAATTCAATTCGGCTGGACGGTTGACTACTTTGGAATCGGCGACCTTGTTCAATATGTAAATGCCGTTACGGAAGAAGAAATCAATGATTTATTTGCTGAATATGCAGACGCGTATGAATTTGTCTACGGTGATTATTCTGCAGAAGACTGGGAATCTAGCGTAAAAGTACAGGCAAGCTATGAAATTGCGATTAAACGTTTTCTAGATGAAGGCGGCTACAGCGCTTTTACGACTAACTTTGAAGATCTATACGGCATGAAGCAGCTTCCTGGTCTAGCGGTACAGCGCTTGATGGCACAGGGATACGGCTTTGCTGGTGAAGGAGACTGGAAAACAGCGGCGCTTGACCGCTTGCTTAAAGTGATGAGCCATAATCAGTCAACGGGCTTTATGGAAGACTACACGTATGAATTGGCTCCCGGACGCGAGTCTGTGCTTCAATCACACATGCTTGAAGTAGACCCGACGCTAGCGGTAAACAAGCCAAAACTAATCGTTTCTCCGCTAGGTATCGGTAACCGCGAAGATCCGGCCCGCTTAGTGTTTGATGGTAAACAAGGAGAAGGCGTAGTGGTTTCCATGGCTGACTTCGGTACGCATTACAAGCTGTTAATTAACGAAGTATCGGCATTTGAGCCAGAAGTTCCAGCTCCCAATCTTCCGGTAGCGCGCGTGCTTTGGAACATTAAGCCGAACTTCCAAGACGGCGTTAAAGCGTGGATTGAAAACGGAGGAGGCCATCATACGGTTCTTTCACTAAATTTAACGACGGATCAAATCGTCAGCTATGCAAAGCTTGTGGATCTAGAGTACGTCATTATTAAGTAAGCATTCACATTTCCGAGGGAGCGCTGCTTCCTTGGAAATGAAAATATAGCCTCAGTAAAAGAACGCTGTTTTTAAGAATAAATGAAAGCGTTTTAAATAAGTGTGATAGAAAGCAAAACTAAGACAATACAAAGGGGATATAATCATGAGTAAAGTATCAAGTAAGTTTATCTTCTTCTTCGGCTCATTTGCCGGTATTTTATTCGGTTATGATATTGGGATTATTGCTGGTGCAGAAGGTCATATCCGTGAAGCGTTTCATTTGAGTCCGCTCTGGCTGGGAATTGTGGTTTCATCGCTAATGGGAGGAGCAATTATCGGTTCCATTTTAAGCGGATTGTTAGGGGATAAGTTTGGACGAAGAAAGTTAATTTTAATTTCGTCTATCATCTTTCTTTTAGGCTCCATCGGTTCAGCGATTGCACCAGAGGAAATTACGTTAACGATTGCGCGCGTCTTTTTAGGTACAGCAGTAGGAACGGCTTCTTCGTTAGTTCCTGCCTATATGTCAGAAATCGCACCTGCTCATATTCGCGGGAAGCTTTCAGGTTTAAATCAGCTAATGATTGTAATTGGATTATTATTAAGCTATATCGTAGCCTTTATTTTTGAGCCGGTTCCAAACAGCTGGCGATTAATGCTCGGCAGCGCCGGTATTTTCGCAATTGTATTATGCATCGGTATGATCAAGCTTCCAGAGTCGCCTCGCTACTTAATTAAAAATGGAATGCCAGATAAAGCGCGTGAAGTGCTGCGTACGCTTCGCCGCTCAACAGCTGAAGTGGAAGCTGAAGTGTCTGAAATTGAAAGCGTAGCTGTTCATGAACAATCAGGCATTAAACAGCTGTTTCATAAAAAGTTTCGTCTAGCTTTAATTATCGGCGTCGGAATGGCAACTTTTCAGCAGATTCAAGGCTCCAACTCAATTGTTTATTATGCAACAAGCATTGCTCGTCAAGTTGGTTTAGCGCCGCAGGTAGCTGCTGGTTTTACGGTTATCGTTGGGGTAATCTTTGTCGTGACAACACTTATTTTTCTGCAGTTTGTTGATAGATTCAACCGCCGTACCATTCTTACGATTGGCGGCGCGGGTATGGCTCTTTCCTTTTTCACACCAGCTATTCTAGGAGCGTTAGGGGTTAATGAAGTCGTTGTTAACTGGGTTACGTTAATTGCTCTTTGCTGCTTTATCCTTTGCTATGCGTTTTCTTGGGCGCCGCTTACGTGGATCATTGTAGGAGAAATTTTCCCGCTTTCTGTACGCGGAATCGGTGCTGGGATTTCATCTGCTTTTAACTGGACTGGATCGCTGGCAGTAGGGCTTGTGTTCCCAATTTTAGCTGATCAGTTTAGTTTGGGCGTTATCTTTTCAACGTTCGGGATCATTTGTATTCTCGGTTTATTCTTCATACGTTTTGTAGTGGTTGAAACAAAAGGACGCAGCCTAGAGCAAATTGAAACAGACATGGCAGCTCGTTCTGGAAGAAGCTCTGTACCTCCAGTTGAGCGTAATAAATATGTTTAATTGTCGTAAATGTTTTAAAAAAAGAACCCTTTGCTATCCCAGCAAGGGGTTCTTTTTTAGATTTGTAGGATTCTAGCTTTTATGTGGTCCTATCAGTGCTTAACAAAATAAAAGGATAGATAGGCTATGGAAACTAATTTAAATGTGCGTTCTGCTTACAAGAGGGTAGTGACCTTCATCAACAAATTCTCATATAAATAAGTAAGCTTGTTTACTTTTAACTAACTTTATTTATTAATAGGGGGATTAACTAGTTGATGAATTTGACGCTTCATGAACGTTCTGAAAAGTTATTAAAGCAAAGAATTAAACAATTAAATCCGAGAGATCCATTTAACTTTATTTTTATGGGAGACAGCAGAGGTGACGGACCAAACGATGATTGTTTCACGATGAGCGGTGAATTTGAGCTTGTGTTAAAAAAGGCGGTGGAATTGAACCCGCTGTTCATTATTCATGGGGGAGACACCGTCTATACAGGTAAAAAAGAGTATTTGGAGCATTTTGTTAAGGTTGTTGAAAAAATCGCACCAAACATTCCTATGTTTGTATGCGTAGGGAATCATGATGAACTGTACCTTGATGAAAGCAATCTTGAAAACTTCAGAGCCACTATCGGAAAAGTACACTGGGTCATTGATATTCCTGTCTTCAACTTCCGGTGCATCGCATTAAATAATGTCATCAGTCCCAAGAATAAAATATATGGATTTACAGATAGAGAGCTGAATTATTTAGAGCAGCAGCTGGAGGATGCTCCTCGTAACACCGTTGTAGCGATGCATGCGCAGCCAAATATTGGCCGGTGGACAAACCTTGAAGGGTTTCCTGTAACGACTCCTCAAAGTCAAGAATTTTTTGATTTAATTCAAGAACACCGCGTGAAAAAAGTGTTAGTCAGCCACGTGCATGCGTATGACGAGCAGTTTATTAGAAAAAACAGAAACGGGTCGTTTACGCTTGGAAGAGGCACTGATTTTGTATTGTCAGGAGGCGCGGGTGCTCCCCTTGATTTTGAGCCGCCTTTAATTTTAAATAATTATAATTTTACGCAGTTTTTTGTAAGCAGGTACGACATTTTAGGACCTCTTCTTTGGAAGGATTTTGGACGACCTCGAAGAAATTGTTTGTGAAAACAAGAAAATAGAAAGCTAGGTTCAAAAAAAGAGGCTGGGACAAAAGGATTTTAGACGAAGTGAAAAAAGGACCATTGATCAAGATGTTTGATTAGTGGTTTGTTTTTTTTGTTAAGGTAAGCGTAGGTTTCATGTGTATAGGTCTTTCTAGCAGGTGATTGGAGGACAAGACGAAGGCTCCCGAGGAAAGTGAAGTCTTGTACGGAAATCAACTGCGGTGTCACAAGCGATTCAGCTCATGTATCCCATTTGCCTTTAGATTGAATTCATTTTGTTATGTCTCAACCTCTTTTGGGAAAATGTGCATAACTCTTAACGAAACCTTGTAGCAGAAGGCTCAGTCAAACGTTATAATAGATAATGAATGATGATATATTCTCTATATTTGTCATATATTTGTATTACATATGTAATTAAAGAAAAACATTCACTTGATATACTGTTTAATGACTTAACTTTATCTTGAAATTTACAGTGAAATGCCTGCTTATAGAGGCTCAGAACATACACAGCAAATGGAGGAGCAATCATGGCAAACGAAAAGATGCAAGAAGGACTTGATCGTTTTATCAAGGAAGATTTAAATGACCTTTTAGGTAGACTGTTCCCCCTAATGGACCGGGAGTGTGCCGAAGAAAAAAGAAAGCTTATCGAAACAGCGGTAGAGTACATTTATTCGTCAGGATATCACCAAGGAGCGAAAGATTTAATCGAAACACATCGAAAAGATGATTACAAATTGTTAAGGCAAAAATTAGCGTCAACGCCTCCTGAAAACTAATTTTTTTGAAATTTCTTTTGACAACATAAATGTAAGGTGTTAAGATGACTCTACATTCAAAATATTATAAACAATTAAAACTCTTATTGAGAGAGGCGGAGGGACTGGCCCTGTGAAGCCCGGCAACCATTTAACAATTTTGTTAAAAAGGTGCTACATCCTGCAAAGCGTACAGCTTTGAAAAATAAGAGAGGATTCCATAGATACTATGCCTCTCTATTCATGATAGAGAGGCTTTTTATTTTATGTGAATATATTTTGAATGAACAATTTTATAAAAATGCATCAGGTGCTGTGTGTGTAACGAATGTACGCAGCTTAAAAGGGAAGACCGGTGAAAAGCCGGCGCGGTCCCGCCACTGTAATGGGGAGCAACTTATTAACCACTGTTTCATGTTGAAATGGGAAGGGATAAGAAGCGATGAACCTAAGTCAGGAGACCTGCCTGTTGTATGCACTTAAGCTCTACGGGATATAGAGAGGAGTGAGGAATACGTGTTGAGAAAAACAGGCTATCTCAACTTTAGTTAAGTATGCGTATCATCTCTCTTTTCATTTCGAAAAGAGAGATTTTTTAGTTTACCGATAAAAAATATACAGGGAGTGGAAAAAATGAGCAGTGTAAAAAGTTCAAACTTAGGTTATCCAAGAATTGGTGAAAAACGAGAATGGAAAAAAGCGCTTGAGCAGTTTTGGGCAGGAAAGCTAGAGAAAGATATCTTTCTTCAGGAGATTGAAGCTCTTCGTCTAGGGCATCTAAAAAAACAGCGTGACGCAGGAATTGAATTAATTCCAGTCGGCGATTTCAGTTTATACGATCACGTGCTAGATACAGCGACTATGTTTGGTCTAGTGCCAAAGCGCTTTGATTATGACGGAGGACCGGTATCGCTTGAAACGTATTTTGACATCGCCCGAGGAACAAAAGGTGCGGTAGCCTCTACGATGACAAAATGGTTTAACACAAATTATCACTACATCGTACCAGAGCTTGAGGAATGTACGCCGTCTCTTATAGAAAATCGCCCGCTTCAGTTTTACAAAGAAGCAAAACAGAAGCTGAATATGGAAGGCAAGCCCGTGATTTTAGGTCCAGTAACATTTGTAAAGCTGTCAAAAGGATATAAAAAAAATGAGTTTAAAGAAATAGTTGAACAATTTGTTCCTCTGTATGCGACTATTTTAGCGGAGCTGCAGGCAGAAGGAGTAGAGTGGGTACAGATAGATGAGCCGGTTTTAGCTACAACGCTATCAAAAGAAGACCTGGCGCTTTACACAGAAGTCTATCAAACTTTGAAGGAAGCGGCACCGAATGTAAAAGTCATTTTGCAAACGTATTTTGACAGCGTTGATCACTACAAAGAAGTTGTGTCTCTTCCTGTTGAAGGAATTGGTTTAGACTTTGTGCATGACCGAGGCCAAAATCTCACTGCGCTTAATAAATATGGTTTTCCAACTGATAAAGTGCTGGCAGCAGGAGTGATTGACGGACGAAACATTTGGCGTGAAAATTTGGACGAACAGCTTTCAACGATCAGTGAAATTGAAGAAGCCGTATCAAAAGAACGTTTGATTCTGCAGCCTTCATCAAGTTTATTACATGTTCCCGTCACGGTGGAAAATGAAGAGACGATTGATCCAGTATTGAAAAATGCGCTCTCTTTTGCAGATGAAAAGCTAAAGGAAATCACGCTTTTAGCAAAAGCAGTGCAGCAAGGAAAAGAAGCAATAGAAGAAGAAATAAGCGTAAACAAGCAGGCAATTCAAGCATTAAATGGATCATCTTTTCGAAATCATCAAGACGTGCAAAAAGAGCTGAAGCAGCTGCACAGCTATAAAGCAGAGCGACAAGCGCCGTTTGACGTACGTCAGCGCGTTCAGCAAGAAGCTTTTCAACTGCCGCTTCTTCCAACGACAACGATTGGAAGCTTTCCGCAAACAAAAGAAGTGCGAAAAGAGCGTCTAAAATGGCGTAAAGGCGAGTTAAGCGATGAAGCATATGAAGCGTACATTAACGAGGAAATAAAAAAATGGATTGAAATTCAAGAAAACATCGGCTTAGATGTCCTTGTGCACGGAGAGTTTGAGCGTACGGACATGGTCGAATACTTCGGTGAGAAATTAGGAGGCTTTCAGTTTACGAAGTTTGGCTGGGTGCAATCTTACGGTTCTCGCTGCGTGAAGCCGCCGCTTATTTACGGAGATGTATCGTACGAGCAGGCGATGACGATCAAAGAAACGGTCTACGCACAGTCTTTAACCAATAAGCCGGTTAAAGGAATGCTGACGGGTCCGATTACGATTTTAAACTGGTCGTTTGTGCGTGATGATATCCCGCGCTACGACGTGGCAAATCAAATTGCGCTTGCTCTTAGAAAAGAAGTAGAAGCACTTGAAAGTCAGGGCATTTCAATGATTCAAGTAGATGAACCTGCGCTGCGTGAAGGACTGCCGTTAAAACGAGAAAACTGGGACAGCTACTTAAATGCTGCGGTGTATGCATTTAAACTAGCGACGGTATCGGTGCAAAACGAGACGCAAATTCACACGCATATGTGCTATTCGGAATTCGAAGAAATTATTGATGCGATTAAAGCGCTGGATGCCGACGTGATTTCTATTGAAACGTCTAAAAGCCACGGTGAATTAATTTATGCGTTTGAAAAACATACGTACAATCAAGGAATTGGACTTGGCGTATATGATATTCACAGCCCGCGCGTACCGAAGCTTGAAGAGCTTCAGCGAAACATTGACCGCGCTCTGCAGGTACTTGATCCTGCATTATTTTGGATTAATCCCGACTGCGGCCTTAAAACAAGAGGAATCAGCGAGACGGTTGAAGCTTTAAAAGTGATGGTTGAGTCTGCAAAACAAACCAGAAAAAATTTATTACAAAACGTTTAATAATAAGAAAGTAAAGACCAAGCAGTGTAACCGCTACACTGCTTGGTCTTATGGGATTTTAAAAGGCCAAAAATATCCATTGACACTTCCCGTACATTTTTGTATCTTTTTAAAGGTGTTTTTAAAATCAGGGAGGTACAACATGAGTAACAACAGCACGCAGCACGTTAAAATTGTAACAGGGGATCCATCAGCGCTAGGTCTATTCGGACTTGCCATGGTGACACTTGTTGCATCGTTTCAAAAGCTTGGGGTAACCGATGGTGTTTCATTGGTATTGCCATGGGCGGTTTTTTTAGGCGGAATAGGACAGTTAATCGCGTCTATGCAAGATTTCAAACATAATAATACCTTCGGCGCAACTGCTTTTGGTGCCTTCGGGTTATTTTGGCTAGGTGTAGCTATGACATGGCTTATTCAGCTTGGAGCATTTGGGGAAGCGCTCGCAAAAGAAGCGGATCCGAAGCAGCTCGCATTTGCTTTTGTCGGCTACTTGATTTTCAGCGTTTTTATGACAGTTGGAGCAATGGGCACTCATAAAGTATTATTTATTATTTTTGTGTTAATCGATTTCTTATTCATTGGATTATCGCTAAGTACATTTGGTGTGGCATATGAATATACGCACTTACTAGCAGCAGTGTCAGAGCTATTGATTGCTCTGTTTTCATTCTATGGATCTGCAGCGGCTGTATTAAATACTCACTATGGTCGAGTTGTGCTTCCGGTGGGCAAGCCGTTTGGAGCATTTATCAAATAATCAAGACGTTAATTAAAAAGCGAAATAGGGTTGAATTCTGTATGATGCAGAGGTCAATCCTTTTTTGTTTGGGCATTTTTATATATAGTAGAAAGAGATAGTTATATGTAATAGAAGCTTTTAGAGAAAAAAAAGAAATACATAATGAAAGGAAAGGTTCCAATGATTATAAGACAAGTGGATGAAAAAGATTTAAACCAATTAATTAGGTTAGAAAACAAAGGCTTTACACCTGAAGAAGCTGCCTCAAAAGATGCATTTATCAAGCGGATCAACACCATTCCTGATACGTTTATCATCGCCCAAGAAAATGAAGAAATAATCGGATATGTGAACGGTCCCGTCATTTCAGCTCCGTTTATTACGGATGATTTGTTTGAAAAAACGATTTCGAACCCTGGGACAGGCGGTCATCAAAGCATTTTAGGTATCGTTGTAAATCCCAAGCATCACCATAAAGGAATTGCCAGTATGCTGCTAAGAGAGTTTGAAAAACAAGCCCGGAGCAAACAGCGCTTAACGGTTACTTTAACATGTAAAGAAGAATTGATTCCGTTTTACGAAAAAAACGGATATATCAATCAAGGCGTTGCCGAATCTCAGCATGCAGGCGTGCAGTGGTTTAATATGAGTAAGAAGCTTTAACAAACAACGAAATAGAAAAGCACAAGCTTCCTTTAAGGAGTTTGTGCTTTTTTATATTAATTTCTGTGTAGTTATTATAAATATGTAAAAGTAAAGGTGGTATTTACATGAATAAGTACGGCTTTTTTTATTGAGAGGTTGCACAGGTGTTTAATCTATTTCGTTGCTTCTAGCGGTTGATTGAAGGGCAAGGCGAAGACTCCTGCGGGAAAAGCGGCACAGGTGAGACCCCGCAGGAGCGAAAGCGACGAGGAGGCTCAGCGGCCGCCCGCGGAAAGCGAAGCCTTGCACGGAAATCAACGGCGGTGTAACAAGGGATTTATACTCAATCATTTTTCTCATTTTTTCGTCTTTAGACTGGATCAATCTCGTTATATCTCAATCTCTTTTTTAGGTAGGTAAGAGACATTGACTTGTCAAACATATTTGACAGTAACAAGAAAAATAATATAAGATATGGATGTAAAAAGTTTTTTACATTTTAGAGATGAGTGATGAATGGTGGAAAATCGAATTAAAGAACTGCGTAAAAGCAAGCGAATGTCTCAAGACGAACTGGCAAAAGTATGCGGCGTATCGAGACAAACGATTAATGCAATTGAAAACAATAAGTATGATCCAAGCTTGACCCTTGCTTTTCAGCTGGCTGAGGAGCTGGGAGCAACAGTAGATGAGCTGTTTTTATTTCATAAATCATGATGAGTTAGTTAAAAAGAGAAGGTAATGTGAAGTAGCGATCTTACTAGTGGAAGTTTTAACATTTCTGAACTATAACCTAAAAGCACATGAGTAAACAGTAGATCAATATTACTTCTATCACTTTATAAAAAAGAGATTTACAGAGCAACGGTGGTGAAATGAATGAAAAATCGAGCTGCCGAAGTAGCTCTTACAAGTATCGGCATGTTACTGTTGATGGTAACGTTAGTACTTCCTGTTCCGGGATTAACGTATATTTTACTTGTAGGAAGCAGCATTGTACTAAAAGGCTGCGGAACAGGAGGAATAAAAAGGTGTATCACGTGAATGCAGCGTGATGTAGAAAAGGAGGTTCCTTTTGAAAAAAAGAACGATTATTATAGCTGCACTTTTATTTATTGTCGTATTTTATTTTACATATACCGGGAAAGCCTATCAGTTAAAAGACGTCATAAAAGTAGATGAAGCAAACGTTACGCGTATTGAAATAGATACGGACGAAGGAAAGCGTGTAGTAGATGATAAAAAGAATACGAAAGAGATCGTACACTCTTTGTCACAGATAGAAGTAAAAAAAAGCAAGGAGCTCGACCCAAAGTTTGACCAAGCTTACTGGGTAAAAATCGTTGAAAACGGAAAAGATGCGTACGGTTTAACGATTTACGATAATGATTACATAAAAGCGTTTAGCTTTGAAGATAAAAAACAGGCGACATATACGATTGTTAAAGATCAAAAAGTAGATGTGAAAAAGCTGTTTTCAACTAAATAAACAAACCTACTAAAAAAGACAGCCAGCGCTGTCTTTTTTTATGAAAATAATAGATTGAAAATTAAGACTATTTAAAGCGGAATTAATCCTTGCCTATATAATTAATAAATGATTGAATTAGGTCAATATCAGGGTTAACTAATAGTGCTGGAAGAAGGCCAAATGTTAATAATACAAGAACGTTTGATCCAATAAAGATGCGAAGTGCTTTTTTGATTTTCATGATATTTCCTCCCTTTTTTATATTTTCGTATAAAAAGAGAAAAAAATCAATAGAAATGTGACGAATTTGTGAACTTTTTGTCTAATAGTCCCTGATAGATGATAAAAATTCCCTCTCTATACTAGATAAAGAGGGGATATAGCACGTCATAAAATATGTAGAAACATTAAAAATACAGGCGCAGATTCTCAATAAATCGGTAGAGGAAATAGCATGAAAAGCCAATTAAGATACATCCAGCTGCAATAGAAACCCATTTGATATAAAGCTGATTCAGCACTTTTCTAGTTCCAGAGACAATCGTCATTAAGCCTAGGTCATGAATTAAAATCCCTGTTAATATTCCGGCAGCAATCACTAGGAAATGAAACGAGTGAGAGGATTGAAGCGAATTGGTCAGCACCGTTCCAAACACGCTGAGCCAAAAAATGAGATTGCTAGGAGAAATCGCAACAAAGATCCCGTTCACATAAGAAGAGGAAAACGACTTTTTTACGTGTTCTCCAGGAGCCGTTATATCATGGTCGGCATGTTTAATACTGTCATAGCCAATATAAAGTAAAAAAAGCGCTCCTATAAGCCACATGATAAGCTGTATAAAAGGAGCCGATAAAACAGAAGCCAGTCCAGAGTAAAGAAGCACAATTAGTAATAAATCAACCGTCATTCCTCCGAGTCCAACAACCCATCCGTGAAGAAACCCGTTTTTTAAACCTTGTTTTGTCATTTCAATCGTCACCGTACCAACGGGAAGGGCAATCGAAAGACCGAGCAGTACATTTGTCAAAAATAACGTCACCAAAAACAAAACCTCTTTCAATCTTGTATCTACTATCGTTTTCCGTTTAAGTGGTCTTTCATTATATAAAAATATGTAATAAAATTCAATATTATGTATAAAAAAACATATGGTGAATATAAGAGGAGGAAAAAGTAAATGAAATTGATTTGTGAATCGTTGGAAAAAGAAGACTACACGCAAGAACTTCCAGAAGTGAACTTTACACATCCTTTGATTCAACAAAAGGTACGTGAACTCAAAAGCAGCTTGCCTCATTCTTCCCTAGCGTACATAAAAAAAGCCTATGAGTTTGTGAGAGATGAAGTATCTCATTCCTGGGATATTCAAAGCAAAATCATCACGAAAACCGCTTCAGAGGCTTTAAAAGAAAAGGAAGGAATTTGTTACAGCAAGTGTAATCTATTAGCCGCTTTGCTGCGTGCAGAAGGGATTCCTGCAGGCTTTTGTTATCAAAGGCTGATACTTGGGGATACGATAGACACAGGCTACTGTATTCATGCCTTAAATGCAGTTTACATTAAATGTGAAGAGAGATGGATTCGATTAGATGCGAGAGGAAATAAAGAAGGAGTGCAGGCCGACTTTTCGCTAAAAAAAGAAAAACTGGCTTTTCCAGCGAATTCTATACGGGGTGAAATTGACTACCCAGTTATTTATACAAAACCTCATAAAAAAACAATGGACGTGTTGTCGCAGTACGAAGACTGCTTAGATATGTATTTACACTACTTGCCTACCGAGCTATAAAAAGAGGTTGTGACAAAAGTATGTTAGTTGAAGCAAAATTAGAACGATGAATTGAGATTCTTGGTAGAGAATCCAACTCGTTGGAATTTTTTATTGGAAGGTTTCATGTATATGGCTGCTTCTATCTGATGATTGGAGGGCAAGACCAAGACTCCTGCGGGGAAAGCAGAACAGGTGAGACCCCGCAGAAGCGGAAGCTACGAGGAGGCTCACCTGCCGCCCGCGGAAAGCGAAGTCTTGCACGGAATCAAAAGAGGTGTAACAAGCGGTTCAGCTCATCTCTCCAATTTGTTCGTATTTAGGCAAAATGGACTTAGATGCCTCAACCTCTTCATCATTTTAAACGCTTTCCTGCACGGTGGCTGACGGTCTTTTAAACGCAGCAACAAACCACACAATATTCGTGATCAGCAAGCCTAAACAAGAAATCATTATTCCTATAATTGAAGATAAGCTTCCTGAAAAATCTTCTAATCCGAATAAAAACAGAGCCGGCATCAGTAATAGAGTACTAGCAGCGATTAAAAGGCCAATGCTGCAAAAAGCGGCCATCACAAATTTTAAGAAATGCATTCCCAACATATAAAAAGCTAAGGGCAATAGGTATAAAAATAGAACCATGCCAAGAGATAACCACAGCCCAGTTGAGCCGAACGTATTAACGTTGGGACCTGAATCTGCTAGAGGAGAAAGCGAACCAAGAACCAAAATGAAGCAGAAAAATAGGGCGGAAAGCAAAGTGGTGACTATCACCCTATTTTTTGCTGTAGAATTATGCACTGTTTTTACCCTCCTTTCCAATAAACAAGTATGGATTAATTTTACAATAAAAAAGTTTATGAATCACCAATTTTTCACAAAAACGTTCGGTAGGCTGGATAATAATGAAGAGAAGCCGGGTTAAGATAATACACGTGTACATATTTTTTGTGTGGACCTGGATAGTGGGTTTCGTGCCAGTATTGCGCCAGTATTGTTTGAATAGGATGCGAATGAGGGGCTTCTCCGTAATGTCCGTAGTAGAGGCCGCTGCCTGAATAAGGAGAATACATAAAATCACCTACCTGTTTAAATGAATGTGTTACACGGTATGTTTTTGTATTGAATAACGTTCTTGTAGAATGTAAAAAGGGCACAAATAGGTCGTTTGCTGTATAAATGCCCCATTTCAGTAAAAAAGACCTCTAAAAGCAAGAGGTCATAACCTAGGCATCTGTATGTTCTTCACTTGGATGTCTTTGAAAATCCAAAAAACGAGTTCCTTGAAACGTCAGCATTCCTTCATCGCCTTCTGCTAGCATGCCGTATTCGCGGCCTGAAACAGTCAATTCAGAGCGGTCGGTGCTTTCAAACTGAAAGGTTACGTAGTAAGTTGTAGACGTGTGAGAGTGGTGATGTTCGTGAGCGTGACCCCCATGGCGATGAACGTTTGTACGTTTGCCCGTAATTTTTGCTTTTACGGAAAGACGGGGAGACTGCTCATTTTTACTCCATGTGCCGATCCCTTTAAAAATAGAAAATAGAAAAATACCAATAACAATAACAAAAAATAGCATCACAAACGCAGGCATTCCGTTAAATAACGCGTCGTCTGGAAAAAAAGCGCCTCCGCTTACGTCGTCGGGCACATCACCTTCAAAAACAATGTCATCTCCGGACGGATCATCTTCAAATATCATTTCATCTTCAAACATTCGTATTCCCCCTTACTATAAATACGCTTACTGAATGGAAAAAGTTTCATCTTTATAGTAGGCTTATGATAGGATAGCTAGTTACTATTCATACATATGAGTGAACAAGGAAAAGGAGAGATACACATGGGGAAATACAAAGTTGTTATGTCTGGAAAAACGTGGCCAAACGCTTATGAGAAGCTAGCGGAGTACTGCGATATTCAAATGTGGGAAGGAGAAGGAAAGATTCCACAAGAAACGCTACGCGACTGGCTTCGTGATGCCGACGGCTTTTTTAATATCGGCCACATCACAGTGGACGAAGAGCTGTTAGAAGCAGCGCCAAATTTGCGCGTTATTTCTCAATCGGGCGTCGGGTATGACAGTGTAGATGTCGAAGCATGCACCAAAAAAGGGGTGCCGTTTAGCAATACGCCAGGCGTGCTAGTAGAAGCAACGGCAGACTTAACGTTTGGTCTCTTGCTGTCAGCAGCTCGCCGCATTCATGAAGGCTATGAAAAAGTGAAACAAGGAAACTGGGAAACGGTATTTGGCGTTGATTTATTTGGAAAAACGCTTGGTATTGTTGGAATGGGCGATATCGGAAGCGCCGTTGCCAGACGAGCAAAGGCATCGGGTATGAACATCGTTTACCACAACCGAAGCCGCAAGCATGAAGCCGAAAAAGAGCTTGATGCCGTATACCTTTCATTTGAAGAGCTGCTTCAAACAGCTGACTGTATCGTATGCTTAGTGCCGCTTTCAAATGAAAGCAAAGGCATGTTCGGAGAAGCTGAATTTAAAGCCATGAAAAACAGCGCGTATTTTGTGAACGCAGCGCGCGGAGGATTAGTGGATACTGAAGCACTGTATAATGCGCTAGAAAATGAAGAAATTGCGTATGCCGCACTGGACGTAACAGACCCAGAGCCGCTTCCCGCAGATCATAAACTGCTGCAGCTTTCAAACGTACTGGTGACGCCGCATATCGGAAGTGCTACGTACGAAACGCGCAATCGCATGGCAGATTTAGCCGTCCAGAACCTGCTTTTAGGTCTTGAAAAAAAGCCTTTAGTGACGTGTGTGAATGAAGACGTGAATTACAAGTAAGGAGAGATTTTTTGTTAAAAGCATTACAGCTTATTCTTTCAATTATTACTGTTGGACTGGCTCTTTATATTATGCTCACTCACAGCTACCAGTTCCTTTCATTTTTAAATATACTGCTCGGGTTTACCATGCTAGTTTTAGGAGCAATCGAGTGGCAAAAAAGAAAGAAAACCAGCGCATGGCTGTTGTTTCTAGTTGCGCTGTTTAGCTGGTTTGTTGGTATTTATCGCATGACCATTTAAAAACGCTTGGCAAATGCCAAGCGTTTTTTTTAATGTGCTTCCAGCTGTGCTTCTAACACTTTTTCAATAACGGAAGCTACTCCGTTTTCATCGTTTGTTAATGTAACGTCATCAGCTAGTGCTTTAATTTCCGCGTGCGCATTTGCCATAGCGATTCCTTTTCCAGCCGTTTGCAGCATGGATACGTCGTTAAAGCTGTCTCCAATAGCAATAGTATCAGGAAGAGAGCTGCCAAGCTCTTTTACCACGTATGTTAATGCGTTTCCTTTTGACGCGTCTTTGTGTTCAAGTTCGAAGTTATGATCAGCCGAAGAGACAAGCGTCATATCATGCTGCTTGCTAAAGTGATCCCAGCCTTTTTTTCGTTTTTCATCATCAAATGAAAAAGCTAGTACGTTATAAAGCTCAGCGTTTGTATTTAAAATATCTTCATACGATGCAACAAAGGCAAACCCCGTTTGGCTGTATTGCTTAGCCGCTGCGTGATGAAGTCTTTCTTCATCCACGTTTTTATTGGCGCTTTTTACTCGGTCAATTTCAATAGCCAGCAGCTCACGGCCTGAGTTTGGCGTATAAATCGCATGTTCAGCAAACACTTCATAGTAAAATTCGTTTGCATCCAGCCACTGAAGCGCTTCTTTTACGTGATGTGCATCAATCGGAACAGAATGTCTGAGCTGTCCGTTCGGATCATGAATAGTCGCTCCGTTTGCGGCAATCACCCAAAGGTTTGAAAGCTCAGCTTTTTTTAAAATTTCCTGCACGTCGAAATAAGCGCGCCCCGTAGCAACCACGACTTCAACTCCGTGTTTTTGCGCTTTTTTAATTGCTTCTGCATTAATTGTACTAATTTCACTGCTGCTATTTAAAAGAGTTCCATCTAAATCTGTAAAAATCATCTTCATAAACTTATCTCTCCTTTTGAATATTATTACTTGTTTTTGCATGTTTTATCTTGTTTATCCTACAATAAACGAAAAAACACTGATAATCAAGCGTTTTTACATTGTTTTTACAAAAGAAACAAGTATAATAAAGTAAAAAGCAGAAAGAAAACAGGTGAACAAGCAATGTTAAAACAAGAAAGACGCAAACAAATTATGAATTTGCTTGAAAAAGAAGGGCGAATTGTGGCTACGACGCTTAGCCAAACGCTGAATGTTTCAGAAGATACAATCCGAAGAGATCTGCGGGAAATGGACGCGCTTGGTCTGCTGCAGCGCGTACACGGAGGAGCGCTTCCGCGTTCCACGTCTGCGGTTGATTACAAAGAGCGAAAACGTGAATTGATGGATGTTAAGCATTCACTTGCCGTAGCGGCGCTTCCGTTAATTAAAGACGGGCAGGTGCTCTTGATGGATGGAAGTACAACAAATATTCAGCTTGTCAAAGCTTTTCCAAAGAATTTGAAGGTTACCGTCATTACAAACAGTCCGTTAATTACCGTTGCACTAGCGGAACATGACTTTGTAGAAGTTGTTTCTCTTGGAGGAACGTTTCGAAAAGAGTCGATGGTCACGGTAGGACAAAGCGTGGTTGATACGCTTAAACAAATTCGAGCGGATCTTTGTTTTTTAGGCGTATACGCAATCGATCCTAAAATCGGCATGAGCATTCCTTTGCTTGAAGAAATGCACATTAAAAGCCAAATGATTAAAAGTGCGAGTGAAGTAGCGGCTATTGTAACAGCTAAAAAACTCAATACATCGTCAACGTACACCTTCAGTTCAGCAAACTCATTAGATTGGCTCATTACAGAAGAACATGTGAACGAAACCGTGTTAAATGCTTACCGCGAAATCGGCATTGAAGTAATCACAAATAAATAGTAGTTTTAGTAAGGAAGTATATGGTAATGTAGAGTAAAAAGGAGCTTGAGCGATGAGCGAACAAATAGATGTTACGCAGGAATTAGCGAAGCTTCAGCAAAGAGTCGAACACCTAGAGGAAAGAGTGGAAAAAGCAGAGTCTAAGCAAGGTCCTTTGCGGTCATTATGGGAAGCCATGCGATCAATTTTAATTGGACTATTCATTGTAGGGCCTGCAGCAGCAATCATTTTTGGCGTTTTAGCGGCACTAGCGGGAAAATGAAAAAGGTTGAGACATAACTAAATCAATATAATCTCAAGGAGAACAAATTGGATAGATGAGCTATTGTGTTCGCTTGTTACAGCACTGTTGATTTCCGTGCAAGACTTCGCTTTCCGCGGGCGGCTGGTGAGCCTCCTCGTCGCTTTCACTCCTGCGGGGTCTCACTTAGCCCGCTTTTCCCGCAGGAGTCTTCGTCTTGCCCTCCAATCAACAGCTAGAAGCTGCTACATATATGAACGTTCACTATACTAATAAAAAACCGAACAAATTTGATTCTCAATCAAGAATCAAACTCGTTCGGATTTTCCTTTGACTAAAATACTTTTATTCCAGCCTCGGTTTATTATTATTTTTCTGAATCAGAGTGAAACTTCGTGCTGACAAAAATGATAATGGCTAACAAAATCACAATAGGCAGCCAAATAATTTCAAATTTATAAGCAGGCTCTGCAAGCGCGGCGATAACAGCGCCAAAGCAGTAAAGCACAAGAGACAGCGCGCGAAGAATAGCATCGGTGTTAAACGTTTTGCGGTAGCGAGAACTACGAAAACGTGCCGTTACGTCTTCAAAAAAGTTAGCAAGCGTCCCTGTCAATACAGTTGTGGAAATGCCGGCTACGCCAAGCTTTCGAGCAGCCGTTGTTTGAAGTCCCATCGCTGAGCTTAATAAGAAAATAAACAAGTAAGTTAAGTGTAAAGAAGGAGAAAACGAAGATAAAAGTGCAAAAACAAGCAAAAGTAATCCTTCTATTCCAAGTGCGATCGTTACGGCTTTAGGCCAAAACGTTTTTTCTTTGTTTCCAACTAAAATTGCAGCTCCTACAACTCCTATAATGAAGCCTCCTAAAGCTGTCAGAGAGTGAAAAACAGTTGTTTCAAGCGAGTTTCCGATTGCTAACCCGAGCAACACGATATTTCCGGTCATGTTTGCAGTAAAGATATGGCCAAGGCTTAAGTAGCCAATCACATCGACGATACCCGCTGTGACACAAAGAACCAGCAAAATAATGTTTCGATAAGTAGAATTCGTCACGGTAAGTCATCCTTTCTTTTTATACCAACTAAACAGTTTACCGTGAAGAAAAAAATCTGTCCAGAGAGTTGTCTTACAAATTTTTAAGCGTGTCCCATCCAAAAGCCACCTCAGATAGGGATGTCCCCTCAATAACAACCTCAGCACGATCGATTCTTTTTCCGCCAAGCCCTTCGTAAAACTGACAGGCGCCGTTTTGTTCAAAAGCCCATGTGAGCATCGTATGTATATGTTGGTTTGCCAACTCTTGCGCTATTTTATGCATAAGCGCTTTTCCGATTCCTTTTCGCTGATGTTCTGCGAGTAAATACATGGCATACAGTTCTCCTTTATAGAAAGGATGCTTGCTGGTTCTTTCTTTGCCATAAGAAGCAAAGCCTACGATTTGACCGTTTTCTTCTGCAACGAAAATAGAATTTGACTCCAGCTGTTTTCTCCAAACAGGTTTTCGCTTTTCAGCGCTCAAAGAATCTAAAAAAGAATCTGGTACAAGTCCTTTATAAGTTGATTTCCAGCTTTCTACGTGTACATTCGCAATGCCTGATTCATCGCCAATTCTGCCTTGACGTATCATATGCTCACCTCGTTTTTTTCTATATTTTAACATGATTTTAAAGCCGCCATCCCCGTTTTTTCGTTTTCTTTGTATATATATAGTAGCTATTTTACATAACAAAGGAGATGACGTAATGAGTAAATTATTATTAAAAGATCAGCCGTTAATTGTACTGCCGGCGCTGGCAGTCAAAGTAGGAGTGAACGGAGCGCTGTTTCTTCAGCAGCTTCACTACTGGCTTGAAAAAAGCGTAAACGTGCAGGACGGATATACATGGGTATACAACACCAATCAGCAGTGGCTGCAGCAGTTTCCATTTTGGTCGCTTTCAACGATTCAACGCATCATTTCAAAGCTTGAAAAAGAAGGCCTGATTGTAAAAGGAAAGTACAACCGCTCTAAATTTAACAACACGGTCTGGTACCGGATTGATTATCAGAAACTAGAAGAGCTTATGCCAAGCGATGAATTTGAAGAGCTCGAAGATGTCAATTTGACAGAAGGGGAGAGTCAAATTGAAGCAGCGGATTCACTCACTGTGACGGCGTCATTAACAGAGACTACTGCAGAAAATACAAATCAAATAAAAAGAGAAGAAGACGCGCATGACGCTTATGTACAAACGTTAGAAGCCGCGTTTATTGCTAGAAGAAACCGAGGAGTGTATCCTTCAGCGAGTGACTTGAAGCATATGTACGAAGTCGCCAAAAGCGAAATACCTGTAGAAGAGGCGCTATCAGGACTGCATGAAGCATTCGATCACTACGTGCCTAAATACAGCGGTGATACGATTCGAGCGTTTGCCTATATCAAACAGCATCTTTTTCATAAGCATTATGTAACGTTACAGCGTACGCTAGCGAGTCAACAGACTGCAAAGCCGCTTTCCTACGCTACTAAAAAGCGCGTCATTCGCAAGGAATTGACGCCGGATTGGCTAAGAGAAAATGAAGAGCTAGAACCTTCAGCCCCTGCTTTTAAAAACGATGCCCACTTTGAAGAAGAAAAGAAAAAGCTTGCTGAAAGTCTTCGTGAGCTGGAGCAGGAATTAAAAAATAATTGAAAATACCCCCGGACTTTTATAAGATAAAAGATAGTAAACCTTTTGAATACGAAAGGTTTACTAGGTAAAAGAAAAGCAGCTCTTAAAGAAGGTGCGCCATAAACATGATAAAATTTTTGTTTTTGCTGTTCATGCCTACAATCTTTGTTTTTTTCGGTTTGTGGCTTATCCAAAATGTGTTGGTAACATTTGTTTGCTTTTACGGCTGGATGTTTATGATTTTATATGCGAATAATAAAATTAACTTTAAGGTAGCGCTTACAAAAAAATCTCTGTATGTGGGAACTCTGAGTGGAGTTCTATGTGCCGCTGTGATAATTGGAAGCAGCCTGTTTTTTTCTGGTAAAATCTTTCATGTAGAAGATATGCAAGCGGTTTTGCAAATATGGGGATTTAGCGGATGGAAAGTGATCATTTTAGCCGTCATTTTGATTTTTATTAATCCTTATTTGGAAGAAATGTATTGGCGCGTATATATACAGAGTAAAGTGAAGAAGCATCTGTCCTTATCCGCTTCAACCATTGTTACATCAAGCTTTTATACGCTTTATCACCTGTTTATTATTCTGCCCGTTTTTGCGTTTCCTTTTAATTGGATCTCGGCTTCAGGCGTTTTTTTAGCAGGTATAATGTGGGCGTGTATAAGGGAGCGATATGGTGCCGAAGCGGCAATTATTAGTCATGCGTTAGCGGACGCGGCGATTATGATTGTATACGGATTATATGTAAGATAGTGGTATTATGTCAAAAAACCATGAATCGTTATTCATTTATAACTTGTTTTCATGGTATAATAACAATAATAGTAAAATTTTATCAACACATTTGAATTGAAATAATGTATACTTGTAATACAAAGATTGAAGCGTTTACATAAATCGGAATACACATAGTTAATCTGGGTCCGATGAAAACTAAAAAAAAAGAGAGAGATAATTACTTGGAGGAGGAATAGAAGTATGTTTGTACCTATTGAGCGTAAAAAAGTATCTAGTCAAGTGCTTGATCAATTAAAAAAGATGATTAAAGAGAAAACGTTCCCGCCAGAGTCTCGTTTGCCGTCGGAACATGAGTTATCCAAAATGTTTGGAGTGAGCCGCGCACCAATTCGTGAAGCGCTAAGCGTTCTTTCTGCCAGCGGATTAATTGAATCACGACAAGGCGGAGGAAGCTACGTAAAACGTGTAAACTTAGTGGGGATGCTTGATCCAATGACGTTTGAAATGGTTGAAGCAGATCAGGTTCTTGAACTAATTGAAATGCGTATTATCATCGAGTCGCAGGCAGCAAGCTTAGCCGCGCTGCGCCGTACAGATGAAGAACTGATTGAAATTAAAGAATCGTTAGAAGCATTTAAAAAGACGGTTCACAACAGTGAAGAAATTGGACATGAAGCGGACTATCGCTTTCACCATGATATCGTGAAAGCAGCTCATAACTCATTCCTTCTTCATGCTGTAGAAGATTTGGGCCATTTGTATCGAAAAGCGCTTGCTTATTCGTTAAATAAAAGCCAAAAAGAAAATCGCAAGCAAACGGATGCCGACCATGAGCGCATTTTTGAAGCGATTAAAAATGGAGACCCAGAAGAAGCAGCAGAAGCGGTTCGTGATCACTTAGAGCACGTTCGCCAAAAAGTAATGGTATCTCAATAATAAAAAACGATAGCCCTTGTGGCTATCGTTTTTTTATATGTGTTAGTTATAAAAAAAATCACAAATCATATTCTAGTGAATATGGTTTGTGATTTTTTTGTAAAGATATTTAAATTTATGTTAATTTTTGGTAAACTGAACTTAGTTCCATAAAATTACATTATGGTTTTAAATGGATTTTCCTATTTTATTTGATTGTCTTTTGACATAAATGAAAGGAGGTTAAGTGATTGCACATCGTCTCTTTAGAAAAAGCATGTTATGCAGAACTTCAAGCAGTAGGTTCAAAAGCTTACAATCTCTCAAAAATGATTCAGCACGTTTCTCATATCCCTACAGGATTTGTTTTAACATCTCACGCATTACATTCCTTTTTAACGTTTAACCAAATAGAAATAAAAGCAGAAGATAGCAGCGTCATAGAAAGTAAGATTCAAAGCGGCACGTTTCCTTTAGCTTTGCAAAAAGAAATTGTTTCTTCGTATGCCAATATTCAAGGTGCTGGTGTAAAAGCCGTAGCCGTAAGATCTTCTTCCGCACTTGAAGATTTGGAGAATGCGTCTTTTGCCGGACAGTATGAAACGATATTAAACGTAAGAAACAGAGAAGAACTTTTGACAAGTATAAAAAAATGCTGGGCTTCTTATTTTTCATCCGTTGTTCAAGCGTACGCCGAAGATAAAGAATTTTCGCTTTCTAATCCCCAGATGGGTGTCCTTGTACAAGGAATGGTTGAAGCCGATGTATCCGGAGTGATTTTTAGCGTAAATCCTATTACAGAAAGTGAAGATGAAGTAGTCATTAACGTGGCGTACGGCTTAGGAGAGGGAATTGTGTCAGGTGGTGTGACCCCGGATTTATTTATTATTCATAAACAGACAAAAAATATAATGAAAGAACTAGGATTAAAAGAGTATAAGGTAGTGTCAGGTTTTACAGGAATAACAAAAGCTGTGACAACAGATAAAGAAAAAAAAGAATTTTCTATATCAGATGAAACAGCACTACAGCTGCTTCGTTTAACGAATCAAGTAGAGCAGTATTGTCAGTACGCTGTAGACATTGAATTTGCCATAAAAAATGAACATATTTATTTGCTTCAAGTGAGACCTGTTACTACATAATGAAAAGGAAAGGGGAAATCAAATGAACGTATTATCTGCATTTCAAAACGACCTATTTTTAAGTGAGGAAGAAAAACAAACAGGATTTTGGGTGCAAGACAACCTACATATCGCACATGCACTAAGTCCTTTATACGCTTCCTTTCAGCTTCCGGCAATGACTTATGGGACGAAGCAAGGTTTTGAAACGTTAAAATTGCCTATTGCTCAATTTGTAGTGAAATTAGCTGATGGAAAAATGTATCAGCAAAATATCCCGTTTCCCGGTGACGTAAACGATCGCTTAAAGGAGCACCAAGAAGCAGTGAAGCCGTTGTTACCTCGACTTAAACCTAGATTATATGAGTACGTTAATGAGGTGTTTTTACCTTTTTATACGGAAGTCAAAAGAAATGCAGAACGTCCCTTATCTTTAAAAGAAGCAGAAGAAAAAGTAAAAGAACTGCATGATTTTTATAAAAAAGCTTGGCAGCTTCACTTTGAAATTGTCATGCCAAGAAGTGATTTAGGAATGATTTTAGAAGAGCTATATGGAGCCTTGACGGGAGATGAGAATACCGCTTACGTATATGATCTGCTGGAAGGCGTAATGAACAAGTCACTTGAAACGGATCAAGCACTTTGGGAACTAACTGACAAGGTAAAGCGTTCTGGCCCGTTAAAACAAGCTTTTACGGACCAGAAGTCAGAAGACATAGAAGCAAATCTATTAGGCACAGCTGAAGGCAGAGAATTTTTAAAGAATCTGCAAAACTTTTTGGATGAGTATGGCTATCGTTCTGCAAATTCGCACGAGTTTATTGATGAGACGTGGGTAGAGAATCCTTTACATGCGCTATCGATTATTGCTGGCTATGTGCGTAAAGATTACGACTTCAAGAAAAATTATGAAGATGTCGTAAAAAAAAGAGAAGAAAGCTATCATGATGTACTTGCAAAAATGCCAGAGTGCCAAGAAAAAAAGCAGTTTAAGCTGTTTTATGGATGGGCCCTAGACGCGTGGGGGTTGGATGAAGATCATCATTTTTATATCGATGCGATGCTGCCCGCTACAGCAAGACTGTTTTTACTGAATGTAGGAACTCTTTTAGCTGATCACCAAGTGATTCATCAGCCTCAAGATATTTTTCATTTTTATTACGATGAATTGCTGGAAGTATTAAAAACGCCCGTGGCGTCTCATGAACTGATCGTTAATAGAAAGCAGGAGTTTGAAGAAAATCGTCATAAAAAAACGCCGCCTGCTTATGGCACGCCTCCTCAAACAGGAGAAGATCCTTTATTAGAGCGTATATTCGGGAAAATGGGGCCTCCAGAAGTAGATGAAACGCAAAAAATCTTTAAAGGAAGTGCCGCTTCAAGAGGCGTTTATACGGGAGTAGTAAAAATCATTTCAGATCCAAGTCAATTTTCTAAACTTAAACAAGGAGAGGTTCTTGTGTGTGAAACAACAGCACCGGCTTGGACCACGTTATTTTCGCTTGCAGGCGCAATTGTAACCAATGCAGGAGGGATTTTATCTCATGCAGGAACAGTGGCTCGTGAATATAAACTTCCAGCGGTTCTTGGCACAAAAGTAGCCGTGGATCTACTAAAAGACGGAGATGTCGTTACCGTAGACGGAACTAACGGAGTGGTGACGATTGAACAGCAGTAAGCCGTCTTTGATTATCTTTTCTATTTTAACGGGAACTTTTTTAATTCCCGTTAATTCCACTATGATTGCAGTAGGCTTACCGTCTATTGCCAAAGCGCTTCATCTTTCCATCGTACATGTATCAGTAGTGGTAACTATCTACTTAATTGTGATGGCAGTTGCTCAGCCCATCGCGGGGAAACTTGGCGATTTATATGGAAATAAAACGATGTTCGTAGCTGGAATGATTATTTTTTTAGTGGGATCTGCCGCCTGTGTGTTTTCATATAACTTACTTTCGCTCACCGTTTTTCGAACGCTGCAAGCATTAGGAGGCGCACTAGCTACGCCTAACGCAACAGCCATTATGAGACACAGTTTGCCAAAAGAAAAGCTTGGAAGAACGCTTGGGTTATTTGGCTTATCAATGGGGCTGGGAGCAGCTGTAGGTCCTGTATTAGGTGCCTTTTTAATTAAGTATCTTGGGTGGACGTCGATTTTTTGGTTTAACGTTCCTTTTGCTGTTCTATCGTTGATTTGTTCATTTATATACGTGCCGTCTAACGTAAAACAAAAAGCAAAAATGCTGGATATAGGGGGCGCTTTTTTACTTGGAGTAAGCATGACGAGCTTTACCCTAATGCTGACGCACCGTGATTTGTTTAATGCTTGGACTATTTTTATATGTATAGCGTCTATCGTTCTTTTCATTGTGCAAGAACGCAAAGTCCAAGAGCCGCTGATTGATTTTAAGCTTTTTAAGGTTCGTCCTTTTTTTTCTTCAAATCTTTCCATTTTATGCAGTAATTTTATGATGTATAGTACCATTTTGTTTGTTCCGCTTTTGCTAGAGAAGCAGTATGATATTCGGTTAATTGGTTTGCTTCTTTTCTTTTTTTCATTAGCCATGTCTATTTCTTCTTGGCTGGGAGGATTGTTAGCAGAAAAGGTAGGGAAAGAACATCCGATACGATTATCGTTTCTTATTTCGCTGCTTGCGGCGATGCTTTATTTCCACTTAGCGAATGCCTCCATTTCTTATACCATTGTATCTTTATTAGTAGGAGGAGTGGGAGCGGGAATCGGTGTTTCATCTATGCAGGCTATGAATATTCAATCCGTCAAAAAAGAGCAATCAGGCACTGCATCGGGCATTTATTCCACTTTTCGTTATATTGGAGGAATGTTAGCGTCAGCTGCGGTGAGCTTGTTAGTAGGCACTACTGGTCTATTGGTGGTTCTATGTATAGCTGGAATAGCAGGATTCCTTGTGTCGTTAGTTGGAAAAGAAAAAGAAAAGCAAGTTTCCTTGTCCAAAGACGTTTTTAAATAAAAAAGAATAGCCAGCGGAGAAGCAGACATTCATTTTATTGCAGGTCCTGAAAATGATGATGTGCTGATCCAAAGGCTATTCTATTTTTAAGTGATCGCTCTTTTTTCAATTTTACACACCCACCGGTAATACTGCACCACCATCCAAAACAGCAGCGGATTTAGCAGAAGCGAATACCACCATGTCCACCATCCGTAGTGAAAATAACCCCACGGAGCAGGTAGAAGGGCCACTACTTCATAAAGTAAAACAGCAACCGACCAAAGTAAAATATAGGCGGCTTTTTTTGTGAGCTTTCCGGCAAAAGGATAGTAGGTAAGAAAAAGCATGTTCACAGGCGGAATGAGAACAGTATAGGCAAAAATACCTTGCCAGTCTGTCTCTTGTGTAAAATACCAGTAGCCGTGAAATTTGAAATTAATGAAGACGTCAAAGATATGCTGAGCAGCAATGGTGAACATCCAAATGTGAACAATTTGATTTGCTGTGAAGCGCTTGTTTGTTTTAAAAGCAAGAATGTTAAATAGTAAAATAGAAAGAATTAATCCAATCATATTGGTTCTCCTTTTTGCTTCTTACCCATATTGTATAATTTTAGGAGGTTAAATCCAATAGAGAAATGGACATACTACGAACTTTCTGCAGTATTTTTCACAGTGACGGACTGTATTTTTTTCGATTTCTTAAAAATGCGATCACGAGTAAAAGAGCAGGAATAACAATTTGAAACGGAAGATGTAAAGTGAAGGGAATGATTTTTAACCCTTCATATACGTGTTCGAAATAGTTTTGAGCAAGAGACAATGAATAAAACAAAACGACTAAGCCGATTGGAAATACAAGCGGTGACGGGTTTTTAAGCTTAAACACGTGGGAAAGGCCCAGCACAGTGGCATAGAAAAACAGACCGATTTTAAAGAAGCCGCCCGTGATTAAAGCCACCATAAAAAACACATCAAGCCGTTCTAAAAAACCTGCGAATTGAATGCTTTGAACCGTGCTTAAAAGCGGAAAAGCAGACCTCGATGTTAAGGTAACGCCCAGCACACCTATATTGACGATCATTGTAATCATAAGGTTAATACCGTTTAACGTAACTGCGCTGAAGACAATCGGAGCGGTCTTTTTCACATTTTTTGTGTATGGAAAGATCATTGCAAATACAATCACTTCACCAAAAGGAAAATAGAGCGTTTGGCTGTACGCAACGCGCAGAACCGGAGCGATGCCTTTTTCAAGAATCGGCCGCAGGTTTGTAAAATCAATAAGGCCGGAAACAAAGATAAGAATAAAGCCGGCAACGGCGAGAACATACGATTATTGGCAGTCCGCTTATTTACATAGTCGCAAGACGCTATAGAAAAAATGCTTCTGTTTCTAAAAAAATATCATACTAAGCAAAAAAGCCTTTTACCGAAAAGGCTTTTTTCTGTTGCGAACATTTGTGCTATGATAGAGGAGCAAGGAGGATGCAGCATGAAAGAAAATCATCAGTTTACCATACATACGAATAAAGAAAAGCTTGATATAGATGTCATCTACTCGTACCTTCATCATGAATCATACTGGGCAAAAGGAATTCCGCTTCACCTTGTTCAAACGTCCATTGAACACTCCGTTTGTTTTGGCGTGTATGATGAGTACGATAAACAAGTAGGATTTGGACGGATTATTTCTGATTTTGCGACGTTTGCTTATTTGGCGGATGTGTTTATTCTTCCGCACGCCCGAGGCAACGGGCTTGGAAAAGCGCTGGTACAAGAAATGATTCGCTATCAGCCGATTCAACACGTGCGAAAAATTTTATTGGCAACAAAAGATGCTCACGGTTTGTACAGTCAGTACGGATTTAAAGAAGTTAAAAATAAGCAGCTGTTCATGCAAATTTTTAAAAAAGGGATGTACGAGCGGGCACTTTATTCAAAAGAAAATAAAATACTGCCTGGAAAAGAGGGATAAGTATGGCTGAAGAATTACGTAAAAGCGTATTTAATGAAGAGTTGATTACGCACTTAAGCGACGCTTTTTCACGCGAAATGAGTTCATTTGATAAACAAGCATTTCATGAGCTGGTTTTTCAACAAGACTGGGAAGACTTAGGACTGAAAGAGCGCATGAGAAGAATTACGCTTTCGATGCATGAAGTGCTGCCGGGGGATTATGAAGAAGCACTTCATATTCTTTATAAAGTGGCTCCAACGGTAGGAGGACTTCAAGGCACGATTTTTCCAGATTACGTTGAACTGTACGGATTGAACGATTGGGAAGCTTCAATAAAAGCACTCGCGTTTTTTACGCCGTTTTCCACATCAGAATTTGGAGTGCGTCCATTTTTAATTCAAGATAAAAATCGAATGCTCCAGCAAATGATTGAGTGGGCGGGAGATGAAAACCATCATATTCGCAGATTAGCAAGCGAAGGAAGCCGGCCTAGACTTCCGTGGGGACAATCAGTACCTGAGTTAAAGCAAGATCCAAAACAAACGCTGCCGATCTTAGAACAGTTAAAACGAGATGAATCGCTTTATGTCCGCAAAAGCGTAGCCAATCATTTAAATGATATTTCTTACATAGAAAAAGACTGGATGCTTGATGTGATGAAAAAATGGCACGGTGAAGACGTTAAAACCGACTGGATCGTTAAACATGCGTGCCGTTCACTGCTGAAAAAAGGAGACCCTGAAGCTCTGTCTCTTTTTGGCTATGGAGATGACCCAGGAGTGAGTGTCACAGAGCTTAGCTTACAGCCGCATACTATTACAATCGGTGATAGCATTGACTTTTCATTTGAACTATCCGTGGAAAAAACCATGCCGCTTCGCATAGAGTACGGAATTCATTACGTAAAAGCAAAAGGAAACCGCACTAAAAAAGTGTTTATGCTAAAAAATGTTCAAGCAAAAGCAGGCCAAACGCTAACAGTCACAAAAAAGCATGCGTTTAAAGATTTAAGTACAAGAAAACATTACAGCGGTACGCATACGCTTTCTGTTATTGTAAACGGAGTGGTAAAAGCAGAAGCGGACTTTGTAATAGAGTAGAGACTGAAAAAATTATTTTAGGTGAATTTAAACACGAACTATCTATCGGAAATTGATTAATAGTTCGTGTTTTTTTATTAAGGTGGTGAACGTAGGTCTCATGTATGTAGCTGCTTCTAGCTGTTGATTGAAGGGGAAGGCTCCTGCGGGGGAAACGGTTTAGGTCATTTACCTTGATTGGTTGTCTTCATATTGAGTTGGTTTTGCTATGTCCTAATCTCTTTGTTATAAAATCGCACTCGTCTCCTACATTAAAATAGTCAAAAAGGTTCAGCTCCCTTATCTTGAAGTTATTTCCTTAAACGGTATAATTATTTATGTAACATTTTAAATATTTTAAAAATTTAAAATGTCTAACCAAGAGGATGGGGAGGAGTAAATGAATGAAAAAAACAGTAAAACGAACGGCCGTGCCGGCTCTTTTGTCGATTGGATTATTGCTGTCGCCGCTTGCGGTACAAGCTGAGATGCCTTATTACGGAAAAGACTATAGCCAGCCGGAAAAAATTAAAGCGCTTTATCCGGAAATAAAGGTGAATGAAGCCACGCCGGCGTTTCTGAAAGGACAAGACGCCTTTACCACTCAAGAAGAAATGATGAGCTATGTTCAAAAGCTTGCTCATAAAAGTCCATACGTAAAGCTGAAGATTATCGGAAAGTCACAGCAAGGGCGTGACATTCCAGCTCTGTATTTTTCAAAGGAAAAGAAATTTGCGGATGGAAAAACATCGAAAAAGCCAACGATTTGGCTTCAAAGTCAAATTCATGGTAATGAACCGGCAAGCGGTGAATCCGTACTCGCCGTTGCGACGCGTTTGACAGAAGACTTTGGAAAAGATGTGCTAAATAAAGTGAACATCGTTATTGTGCCGCGCATTAATCCAGACGGATCTTATGCATTCAAGCGTCAGCTAGCAAATAATTTAGATGGAAACCGTGACTACATAAAGCTTGAAAGCCCTGAAGTACAGAGCGTAAGAGCTGAATTTAACCGTTTTTCACCGGAAGTCGTCATTGACGCTCATGAATATACGCCTTACAGCAGCGGATTTAAAAATATCGGTAAAGAAGGCGTGTGGAAGTATCACGACATTTTACTGCAGTCCGGTCGAAACTTAAATATTCCGCAGCGCATTCGAGACGTGTCTGATGAGCTGTTTGTGAACAGTACGCTTACAGCCATTGAAAAGCAAGGATATTCTGGAGAAGTATACTATACGTCTCAAGTGAATAAACAAGGGCAGCTTGAAGTAGAAGAAGGCTCAGTTGAACCGCGAATCGGCCGAAACTCATTAGGTTTGTATCCATCGTTTTCATTTTTAGTCGAAAGCAGGGGAATCGGTATTGGCCGAGAAGATTTTCCGCGGCGAGTGAGTGCCCAAATTGCTACGCAAGAAAAGCTGATTACGCAAACAGCCGCTCATGCCAAACAAATTAAAGCGCTGATTGCAAAAGAAAAAGCGGCGCTTGTCAAAAAAGGAAAAAATGCAAATGATCATGATCTAATTGTTGTGAACAGTGAAAATAAAAAAATACCAAACTCTACGTTAGAAATGGTTGATGTGGAAAGCGCGTCTGTTAAAGAAATTTCTGTGACGTACTACAGTGCAAAGAAAGCAACGCCGACGCTTGTCCGCGAACGTCCGACTGCTTATCTTTTAAAGCCAGGACATGAAGAGTTAGCAGCAAAACTGCAGGGACAAGGAGTAAAAGGTTTCAAGTTAACGAAAGAAACGGCTCTTTCAGTAGAAGCGTATAGCGTTAGCAGCCGGATTGAAAATGAAGCCTACGAAAACAAACCAAATGTAGACGTGCAAACAATCGTGAAACCAAAAACGGTGACGTTCCCAAAAGGAAGCTACGTCTTTTTAACATCTCAGCCGCAAAACAATTTATTGTCTCTATCACTTGAGCCGGAATCAGTGGACAGCTTCACCACGTTTGGGTATTTGCCTTCAGAGGTAGGACAAGAGCTTGATGTTTACCGCTTTACGCGTTCTATTGAAAAATCGCCTTTGCAAAAAGAATCCCGTAAATAATGAAAAAGCGTGGAGCTTGGCTTCATGCTTTTTATATTGAGATTTTTAAGAAGAGACCCACTCTCCGCCGTTTACGCGAATGCCGTCTTTAATCACGCTATTGGAAAGCGCACGAGTGAAACCGACAATGGATTCTTTGGTTGCCGTATAGTCAATTAACTGGTCATAGTCTTTATACGTCACAATTGAAGCAGTATTAATAATGGAGCTGCCGCTTTTAGGACCTCGTCCTCCTTTTTATGTAAACCCTCGCTATGAAAAGTATCTGCCTGTTTTATAGTACAAAGAGCCCTTCTGCGTGAAGGGCTTTTAAATTGGCATTCTCTTTTATTTTCCTCGTGATTGCTCACGTGATTCATGGCGGTTTTTTCTTCTTCTAGAGAGGAAATAAATAAAAAAGCCGATTAATACAAGAAACGTGATAAGCAAAATACTAGTAGGAAAGTAAAGAGAGCCTATCTGAATTCCCAAATAATTTAACATCGTTATAACTTCCTTTCTTGATAAACAATGGTTTATTTTACTAAATACCCTTATAAGCTGATAAAAAACGTTTCCGCTATTTTAGTAGGGAATGGATTGACTCTGTGCGCCAATAACCACGATATGTCCTTGTTTCATTTCTTCTTTATAGCGGTTTGCTTCTTGATTGGATAAGCCGAGCGAAGCCATCTTTGAAAGAAGCTCATCTTCTCTTGAAAGAAGTTTATTTACCGCCGTTTCAAACATACCTTGCTCTGCCATTCTGTACTTTTTTGTATGTGTTGCCTCTGTTAAATTCTGAGCCCATTCTTTATCGTAGGCCAGCAGATAAATATCTTTGCTTGTAAATCCTTTCTTTAAAAAAGAACGGATGACGCAGGCTGCCTCCTCTTGGTTTTCTGCTACTTGAATGTGTTTCATACACGAACCAAACCTCCTGATAAAAGATATTTCTGAAATACATCTTCTACTCATTCTGTAGCCTTTGTTTCCAACTTTAAACTTGTTTTCTATGAATTTTCTAAGATAGTAAAAGAGAATAGAAACATCATAAATTTTTAAAAAAAGATGTTTGAACTTCAAAACAGAAGGCTAAACCTAGACTATACTAAAAAGTTCCATCAAAAATAGGAGGAGATTAAAATGAATTTACAAGATCAACAAACACAAGGCCAGCCCCAACAAACGCAAGACCGCCAGCCGGGTATCGAAAGTGAGATGAATCCTCTCCCTATTTATGAGGATGACAATTACATTGGTACAGGAAAATTAAAAGGAAAGGTAGCGCTAGTTACCGGGGGAGACAGCGGAATTGGACGAGCTGTATCCATTGCTTATGCGAAAGAAGGAGCGGACGTAGCCATCGTTTACTTAAACGAACATAGCGACGCCGAGGAAACAAAAGCCCGTATTGAAGAAGAAGGTGTAAGATGCTTGCTGATTGCAGGAGACGTAGGAGACGAATCGTTCTGTAACGAAGCGGTAGAAAAAACAGTAAGTGAGCTTGGAAAGCTTGATATCCTTGTGAACAATGCAGGAGAGCAGCATCCAAAAGAAAGCATTAAAGAAATTACGAGTGAACAGCTTGAACGAACGTTCAAAACAAACTTTTATTCATACTTTTATTTTACGAAAAAAGCGCTTGATTATTTAGGAAAAGGCAGTGCGATCATTAATACAACGTCAATTAATCCTTACCGTGGAAATCCTCAGCTGATCGATTATACGGCGACAAAAGGTGCAATCAACGGCTTTACGCGCAGTATGGCGCAAGCGCTTGTCAAAGATGGCATTCGCGTTAACGCTGTAGCGCCGGGCCCAATCTGGACACCGCTTATCCCGTCTACTTTCTCAGGTGATAAAGTAGGAGAGTTCGGTACAGACACACCGATGGGCAGACCTGGGCATCCTGTGGAGCACGTAGGCTGCTATGTGCTGCTAGCTTCAAATGATTCATCTTATATGACGGGTCAAACGCTTCATGTCAACGGCGGAGATTTCATGAACACATAATTGCTTCACCTATAGTAAAGGAGGAGAAAAGATGGGAGAACGCCAGAAAAGATCTATTTCAAATACACCAAAAAAAAGAGATGAAACGGAACAGCGTGTAACAGATCAAGACGAAACGTTATTTGAACGTTTCAAAGAAGAAGAAACGGTCGATCCTATGCCGTTGGAAGATATAAGACTTGAACAAAAAGAAGAGAAAAATAAAACGAAAACGAAAGATGAATCAGGTTCTGAAAACATTCATCATAAAAAATAAAAAACAGCCTTCCGGGGCTGTTTTTTGTTTGTATCCCTATATTAATGAGTGCTAGAAGCAATTACAATTTTTGAATCATCTTCTAATGCCTGAGCAAGGTTCGATTTAATTCGTATATGGTCAAAAGTTAAACCAAGCTGCATCGCAGTAGTGGCTAATTCAGGGCGAATGCCCGATAAAATCGATTTAACGCCGATTAAATCAAGCGCATTTATCAGCTGAAACAGCTCGTGCGCGACCATTGTATCGATCATCACAACTCCTGACAAATCAATATACAAATGAGCGATTTGTTTTTCTGCACACTGTTTTAACGTGCTTTCTAGGATCATTTTGGCTCTTGCCGTATCAATATCGCCGACTAACGGTAAAAGAGCCACGTCTTTTTTAATCACAATAACAGGTGAACTTAATTCATGAATCATTTCCTGCTGAGAGCGGAGGCGGTTTGAGGCATATTCCTGCGCTTCTGTGATGAATTTCAAAATAATAATATCAAATACCCGTACTACTTTTTCATTCCACATATCGATATGCTGCTGAGTGATATCATCATGAAGTTCTGCAAATCGGCGAATATACTCACAGTATTGTTTGCGGACGTTCATAAATTCTTTAATAATACTTTGAATGGGGGTTCTGAGATGCTGTTGGTCTTTGGCAACTTTATTTAGCCACGTGTTAAAAGATTCAAAAAAGCTTTTTTCATCTTCTATAAAGACGTTGCTAATATATAAATGAAATTCATAGTTTTGCGCTTTTAAGCGTTGAATGACGTCTGGATCATTAGAGGTATATACGCCTTCAGAAGATTTTTTGTCCAAAGATTCATACCATTCTTCCGTCATAGTTGGTGCACTTTCTAGCAGATAAGAACGTAAAGCGATATCTTTCTTCACTGTTATTCTCCTCTCAAACTGATAAAGCATGGCGCAGGTGCGCAACGTATTTATTATAGCACCTTTTTTATAAAGATGGATATGAAATGTATGTTTATTTTGTGTGTTAGGTTTTAAATGATTGTATATAGGGAAAAATTCTAATAAAAGGGGAAAGAGGGAAAGTATGAATACCGTGACGAACGATCAGTGGAAATGGTATCAGTTTGATTTAGAAGAAGCAGACGGAATAGCTGATATAATCAAAGAATATCAGTATCCAAGAGATGAATGGTTTTGCCAGCAGCTTCAAAAGAAAAATTCTAATCATATTCAAGTAGATGTAATAGGAGAAAGTGAGCTCATTTATGGTTCACTGATTTATCATAAGGAGTCGTTTGATCAAAAAAATTACGATTCGTTTCATTTTTATATTACCGAGGAGTTTATTATAACGGCAGGAATTGATTTGAAAATCCTCGAGAACACCAATCATGAACGAATGATTGAACGCATGAAGCAGTCTGCTAACACGGCGGAAAGTTTTTTTATTCTTTTAGGTGAAATTATGAAAAAACATTTAAATGGGTTTGATCAGTTTGAAAGTCATTTCAGAGAGCTTCTGTGGGAAGTGCGCCATAATAATAACATCGACGTGTTAGATGAAATTCACAAAGCGCGGTATGACCTGCTTATATGGACAAATTTAATCAGTTCTGTTCGAGAAGTCACCATGGGAATAGAAGAAGCGTTTCATAAAAAAATTAACCAAACGGTCGAATATCAGCGGATGTGTAAAAAAATTGAAATTGGCTTAACGCTGATTGAACAATATCAAAAAGAATTTGATGCGTTAATTAAATTAGAAGAAGTTGTGTCTACTCATCGAGGAAATGAGATTATGAAAGCTTTAACGCTGCTGACAGCAATCAGTACGCCTTTAACGGCTTTTGGAGCTCTTTGGGGAATGAACTTTAAAGGGATGCCGGAGCTTGATTTGAAGTTTGGCTATATCTATGCACTCATTTTAATTGTCCTTTCGACCGTTGCCATTTATCTCTATCTACGAATGAAAGGGTGGACGGGCGATCTGTTAAAAGGAAGAAAAAAGAATTCATTTTTTAAATAAGCTTTAATAAAAGCAGCCGCTTAATAAGCGGCTGCTTTGTTGTCTGTTATCCTCGCCTCCACGTCGTAGGCTCACCTGAACGAAGGCATCTTGGAAATAGATCGTTTTCTTTTAGCTTTACTTGATTGCCGTTTTCGTCGGTATAGCGACCGGTTTGCGGAACCAATTCTCCGGTTGAAAAGGCGTCATCTACAGGCTTCCACGTCGTTGATTCACGTGTGTGCGGGCAAGGTGTAAAAAGATCATCTTTTTGAAAGAGTTTAATTTCACCTTCTGCACAAACGTAAGCGCCCGATTCTGGTACAGCTTCACTCGTTCGATAAATGTTCTGTACGGTCTTCACACGCATCCAACCTTTCTTTTTGATTAGTTGTATTTTAGTGTTCCGGTCGTGGCATCCATGTACGTACGGTCTTCTATAATATCTGAGTCGTCTAGCTTTCTAAAAGGAGCGCAGTAGCATACAACACCCGTCTCGATTTCAATTTCTTGAAATCCGTACGCACGGCAAAGGTATTTACCAACATCGCTTGGAGATGGATGCGTATCCAACTCATCTAATGCTTCATTAAACATCTCTAAAAATTCTTTTTTCGAAAATTGCTTCTCATGATGCAGTGTTACTGGGTCTCCCGAATCTGTTCCTTGTGCTAACGCGTAAAAATACATCATCTTCACTCCTTACATATATATAGTCGTGCTTTTTATGAAATATAGAAACAATGATTGTTAGTAAGTAAATTCCCTTAAATAAACAAAATAAACGCATTTGGAAGAAAACGGTTTCTTTATGATTATTATTTTAGAGAGAATTCAGTGCTATCAGCGTTTGATAGCAAGCTGCCACAGGGTGATAATCGGCTTTAGGAGCCGGGCTTTTTTTCGAGCTGTAGCGTTCGTTTTGCTGATTTAACAGCTGATACCAGCCTCCATGTGTGTGATCGATAAAGTGTTTCTGACAGTAGGAGAACATGGCATCGTATGCTTTCCAATATCCGCTGTCTGTGGTTTTTACCCCGAGCAGTGAAGCCGCAGAAATGGCTTCAGCCATCACCCAGTAGTTTTTGTCCCGGTCAATGACCTCTTCTTGAGGCGACAGCGCAAAGTAAAGACCTCCGTACTTAGCATCCCAGCCTCGGTTCCAGCCCTTATCAAACAAATCTTTTGCACATTCTGTCATCCAGTTTTCCGAACGGTGCCGATCAAGCCATAAAAGCAGCTTGCTCCATTCAAACTGATGTCCTGGTATAAAGCCGTACGGCCGAAATTCATCTTTTGTATTGTTTTTATTGTAGTCCCAATCCGGCTTCCAGTCTGTATCATAGTGCTCCCAAACCATGCCGCCGGATCGTTCAGCAAGCTGCTGCGTAACGCCTTTTGCAAGCGTGTACGCTCGGTCCAAGTATTTTTTACCTCTTGTTGCTTCAAAGGCAGAAAGCATCGCTTCACACATGTGCATATTTGCATTTTGGCCGCGATATAAAGAAGAAGCCGACCACGATGCGTCCCATTCGTCTCGATAAAAGCCGTGCGCATCTTCCCAAAAGTACTTTTCCATCACGTCATATACCTGTTCAATCGTTTCTTTTGCTTCTGAAATGCCGGCTTGATATGCGACGGAGGAAGCTAAAAGAGCAAAAGCGTGCCCATATGCTTGTTTAGAATCATCTTTTACTTCTCCGTCATCGGCTATTTCAAAAAAATATCCGCCGTGCTCTCTATCATAATGGTTGTTTTGTAGAAAACGAATGCCGTGCTGAGCTGCTTCTTTGCACCAATCCGGTCCGTCTAAAAGAGCCCCTACACTGAAGATATAAATAAAGCGGGCCGTACTTACCAAATGCTTTGAATGCGTGTTGTTGACGGTGCCGTCGTCGTAGTATTCATGGATATACCCGCCGTTTTTGTTGTCAATACAAGCGGGATAGTAGAAATGAAGCGTATCAAAAATATGCTGTTTTAATGTGTGAGGTTCTCGAAACGCAGTTGGGGAAAAATCCGTTGCCGTGTTCATTTTATCACCATCTCAATCTTTGTTTTTAGTTGTTTTTACCCTAAGCAGTTGGGAGTAAACGTAAGGGTTTTTTTGCTGTTTCTGCTCTATTATTCTATTTTTGTTGAAAATGTATCAGTTTGGAAACAAGTTTGAAATATTTTGATATACTTTTGACACGATTATCCGGTATTCTAAAAGTACGTGCTAGCTGGAACGAAGTAAGTGTAAGCCTCTAGACGTCGAATAATTTTACTTAATGCTGTTTAGTTAAGGTTGAGCTTAAACATCGGATCCTGTTTTCATTTAACCTATTAAACTAGCAGCATATATTTCTATTATATTTTGCAAATGAGGTATAAAAAATGACAGAAGTGAACAAACAAAGATTTTACAAAAAATTAGCGGTAACAGGTCTTGCTTTTACCCTTGTAGGGGCAGGAACTCTAGGTCTTCATTCTTTACATTTTACGGATGAGCCGACTGTAGCAAGCGCAGCGGCAGAAACATATACAACAACGGCGAATTTAAATATTCGAAGCGGCCCATCGACGTCCAACGCGATTATTGCAACGGTGAAACAAGGCACGCAGCTAACGGTAGTTGGACAAGCAGCAAGCGGCTGGCTGAAAGTAAGCTATCAAGGCAAAACGGGTTACGTAAGCAGTGAGTATGTGAAAAAGTCAGCGAGTTCAACGACCAAAACCTATGTAACAACAGCAAATTTAAATATTCGAAGCGCTCCCTCAACGTCAAGCGCGATTGTGGTAACGGTGAAACAAGGCACGCAGCTAACGTCGACAGCACAAGCAGCGAACGGCTGGCTAAAAGTAAGCTATCAAGGCAAAACGGGCTATGTGAGCACGCAGTACGTAAAAGAATCAACGGGTTCTTCTGAACCGGCTCCAGCTCCAGCTCCGGAGGCTTCTGTCTATGTGGCAACGGCGAATTTAAATGTTCGAACAACTGCTTCAACTTCTGGTGCGGTTATCGCAACACTTAAAGCAGGCACACAGATAGACGTAACGGCTAAAGCAGCAAACGGCTGGCTGAAAATTACGTATCAAGGTAAAGTTGGCTATGTAAGCGGTCAATACGTACGAGCATTAGCTGGCATGAAAGTGGTCTCGACCCCTGAAAGCATCCAAGTTGTTGTGAATAAACAAAACAAGCTTCCGGAAAACTATGTTCCGAAAGATTTAGTATATACAACGATTCCATTTACATTCAAAGAACAAACGGAAAAGAAAAAAATGCGAAGTGAAGCAGCCGCTGCTATTGCACAGCTGTTTGCGGGTGCGAAAAAACAAGGCGTTACGCTTCTTGGCGTATCGGCTTACCGTTCACATGCAACGCAAAGCGCGCTTTTTAGTTCGTATGTTCAAAGAGACGGTTATGACAAAGCGGCAACTTACAGCGCATTGCCAGGCACGAGTGAACATGAAACGGGTCTTGGAATTGATGTAACAAAAGGAGACGGCACATGTGCTGCTCAAGACTGCTTTGGCGGAACAAAAGAAGCAGCTTGGCTCGATGCCCACGCAGCAGAATATGGATTTATTATTCGTTATCCAAAAGGGAAAGACGCGGTAACAGGCTATAAATATGAGCCGTGGCATTTGCGATATGTAGGCAAACCAGTGGCGCAAGCGATTAAGAGTAAAGGAATTACGCTTGAAGAATATTACGGAATTAAGTAGTTTAAAAAAGAAGCTAGAATAAAAGCAGATTAGTTGAAGGAAAATCCGAACGCGTTTGATTCTTGATAGAGAATCAAACGCGTTCGGATTTTTTATTGTTTTGATGAAGGTAGGTTTCATATATGCAGGGACTTCTAGTGCTTGAGTGGAGGGGAAGGTGAAGAATCCTGCGAAAAGCAAAGACTTGCACCGAAATCAACCGCCGTGTAACAAATAACCTCTACGAGCTTCTTTGTCCCGTTTGTTCGTCTTTAATTTAGCCATGCTTCAATCTCTTTTATTTTTGTTCATCATGTTTACCCTTCTTGTTAAGGAGGGTAGGTAATGATACAAAAGAACTACTGTTTGTACATTTAAAGTTGTGTTTGTGTGTGAAAAGATCTAGTGTATATTTCATACAGAAGTGTAAAGTACAGGGGGCGTTCATCTGTGAAAAAACGAAGGAGATGCATCCTACCATGTTGAAAGATCATACGTTTGAATTTTATTTTGATCAAATGAATGAGCTGGTTTTTTTAGCGGAAGTAAAGAACCAACATCTTTATTATAAAAAAATGAATAAAGCGGCCGCTAAGCTTGTACGGTGCCAAGGAGAAGCGGGCATGCGGCTAGAAAGCGTACTCTCTGAGCGGGCGTATCGCTCCCTTTACCCTTACTATATGAAAGCGATGGAAACAAAAAAGCCAGTTACCTACCATGACATAAATACCTTCTCAGATGAAGCTGAAGCGTTTGAAACAACGCTTACTCCAATTTTTGATGATGCCGACAAGAGTACGCACCTATTAGTGATGAGTAAAAATATCCAGAAGTTTAAAAAAGAATTAGCCCAAAGCATGGAGCAGTATAAGTCGCTTTTTATGAACCATGAAAACGCCATATGTATGATGGATTTAAGCGGTAAAATTGTTCAAGCAAATCCTGCCTGTGAGCAAATGTTCGGATACGATGCGCATGAGATCATCAACAGTTCTTATAGGGAGCTTCTAGAAGAATTGAAGATCGATGCCCGTGCTTTGCCTTTTCATCACATCATATACGACCAAAGCTACAGCAAAGAAATTCAAGCGTGGCACAAAGAAAAAGGAAAGATTTATTTATATGTTACAAACGTGCCCATCATAGTGGAAAATGAATGGATTGGTATTTACTTGATTGCTCAGGACGTGACAAAAGAAAAGACAGCTGAAATAAAGTTGGAAAACACGGTGAAAGATTTAGCAAACATGAAGTATGCCCTTGATGAGTCCGCTATCGTAAGCGTCTTGGATCCGTATGGAACGATTAGGTATGTCAATGATATGTTCTGTACGATATTTGGCTATGAAAAAGAAGAGCTAATTGGACAATCATATGAGTTATTCGATGTAAGCTATGACCTTCGGGTTCTTGAAAGTATTGGACAAGGAAAGGTTTGGAGAGGGCAAGTCAAAAGCATAACCAAAGAAGGCGTCATCGTCTGGAGCCATAAGACCATTGTTCCGCTGACAGATATTCATCATCGAATCTCAAGCTACGTGCTGATTCAAACCGATATTACTGCGCAAAAAAACCTAGAAAATCAGCTGAAGTTTAAGGCGTTTCATGACAGTTTGACGGGGGTGCCGAATCGAATGATGCTGCAAAAACAAGTACAGGCTGACATCGAGCAAAACGAAAGGTTTGGCCTGCTGTTTTTAGACTGTGATAATTTTAAAGAAGTGAACGATCAATTTGGTCATGATATTGGCGATGCATTTTTAATTCAGTACGCGCATCGTTTAACGTCTTGCATTCGCGCATGTGACGAAGTTTATCGCCTTGGAGGTGATGAATTTGTTATCTTGCTTCGGCAGATTGAAAGGCGCGAGGAAATACAGCAAATTATGGAACGAATTCACCGAGAGCTTCAAAAAGAATGGAGTATTGAATCCTGCATCTTTACAGCTACATCGACCATTGGAGCCGCTTATTATCCAGAAAACGGAGAATCGTTTCAAGAGCTGTTAAAACAGGCGGATCAAGCGCTGTACGAAGGAAAACGACAGGGGAAAAATAACGTGAATTTTTATAAAAAAAACCAATCTGCAGCCGATTCTATAGATAAAGAAAGTTTTGTCTAATATAGAAAGGGATAAATATGAATAAACATAAATTAATGGTTGTTTTATCAAGCGGAGCAGTGATACTTTCTCTGCTCGTACATATCATTCATCGTATTTGGCCGATGGGCATGTCCGGCATGTCCATGGAACATAATTCAACGCCAGGCGAAGTGTCATTGATCTTTTTGATGCTTCCTATTCTTTTTCTTGGCGTGCTGCTTGTGCTGTACGTTAAAAAACACGACCTAGTACCTGCGTTTGTGACGCTAACGCTGACGTTTTCAAGTATCAGCACGGTTGTAGGCGGAGGAGGAATGGTCGAGTATCATTTTTCAATTTTTATGGCGATAGCTATTCTTTCCTACTATGAAAATGTAAAGCTGTTATTGTTAATGACGGGTATTTTTGTCATCGAGCATCTAGCTGGATTTTTTGTACCATTTTTTACGCCGATTATTTTCGGAACGTCTTCTTATTCTTTTTCGATGCTTTGCCTTCACGCGGCTTATCTGCTTTTTACATCAGGGGCAACTGCTTGGCAAATTATTTCAAAGAAAAAATACACAGAACAGCTTCAGCGGGAAAATGAACAAAAGCAGCATATCATTTATGACATGATGAAAAAACTGCATGAAACGAATGGGGAGGTAAGACAAACGGTTCACGACTTAAAGGGAAATTTAGAAGAATCACAAACGGCTAGTCATCATACGTCTGCTTCAATGCAAGAGCTAGCGGCAGGAGCTGAGCAGCAGGTAATAATGGCTCAAAAAAGCAGCGAGTTTCTAGAAGAGATGGCGCAAGGCGTAACCAAAATAGCCGAGGCCTCAGCGGCAGTCAGCGAAGCTTCTGATCAAACAGCAAATGAAGCCGTGCAGGGAAAAGAAAAAATTCAAGAAGCAATTCAGCAAATTCATACAATCGATTCTTCTGTTCAGCATGCAGCTAGCGTTATTCATCAGTTAAAAGAACGTTCTGCGGAAATCAACGATATTATGAGTGTGATTTCAGGCATTGCTGCACAAACAAATCTACTGGCGCTAAATGCTGCAATTGAAGCAGCGCGCGCAGGCGAACATGGGAAAGGGTTTGCGGTCGTAGCATCGGAAGTTCGCAAACTTGCCGAACAATCCAATCAGTCAGCCGAACAAGTAGCAAGGCTCATTCAGCATATTCAGCAAGAAACGTCTCAAGCCGTAGCCTTCATTCAATCAGGAACAGCCGATGTAAAAAACGGTATTTTACTAGCCAACGAAGCGGAAAATGTTTTTAATCGAATCGCCGATGCATCTGCGTACGTTCACGAACAAATTCAGCAAACGGCTGCTTCTGCTCAGCAAATAGCAGCCGGATCTACACAGGTGCTCCATGCCGTCAGCGATATGACCGCTTTTGCCAGCCAATCGGCTGCAAGCAGCAGCAACATTTCTTCTGCTTCCGTGCGTCAGCTGCAATCGCTGCAGATCATTGACCAGACGGCGGAATTTTTAAGTGGATTAGTTGAAGAGCTTGGCAGCGTAACGGAAAAGTTAGCGAAGCAAGCGTGAGTGAGGCAGCAAACTACATAGAAGTACATGATTTGATACACTGAATTAATGTTATAAATCCACTAAAAAATTATGTACATACAAACGCTTAAAAAGTTCCTATGGACCTTTAGACCACTAATGTTCATATCAATCCCCTCCCTTAGAAAAATGAAGCCATCTAAAAAGAGGGGATTGATGTTTTTGGCTAAAAGCTAGTGTTAGTTATTTGTTGGAGAAGGAAATCTGGCTGCTTCAAAGTGTGAGCCATCTTCGGATGTGACGATTGTTCCAGCTATGCTGCTTTGAACAAAAACTTCAACGCGATCTCCAGCTTCTAAATTGTAAATAGTAGACACGGATACCGCATTAACAAACGGTGTGTTCCCGCCAAAGAAATCGTTATCGATAGCGATAGCGGTTGTCCCATTTACACGTATTTCTATACGTGTTCTATAATCTAGCATCTGGTCATTAGGAGAGAATCCAATTGTAGCAATGATGGAATATACGCCATCTTTTTTGGGGCGGAAGGTAGAAGTAATCGGGTTATATTCATTTGCTAAATCAAATTGTTCAGTTGGGAAAACTGCTTTTACAAACGTATTGGCAGGAACATTTTGAGGCATCGTTAAATTGAGCGCTCTAAATGCTGACTCCCGCGTGCTGCCTTTTTTGCCTTTATCTTCTTTATATCTAGAAGCCAAATCATGTGATTCCTCATAGAAATCTTCTTCGCGTTCATAAATCCAAACTTGTGATTCTTCAGAGCTATCTTCTTCACGTCCATAAGCCCAGCCGCGTGTTTCCTCAGGGGCATCTTCTTGAAGTTGCTCTTTTAAATTATCGTGAGCTTTCTTCTTATTCTTATAAGGATAAGATTTTTCCACATAATATTTGTCATCTTTATCATTGTAATTAAAATAATACTTTTTTATAATAATCACCCTTTTTTTGCAGTACTCTATACTATATTCACTCATAGAGGAAATGTTTGGATACTTGTCCGATAACTTTAGAACGGTTTTTTTAATAGCTAATAGTAACTAATTTTGAATGTAGAATTAGTTGCAGCATATAAAAAAACACCTTTTTCGAACAAAAGTCGAAGAGGTGTTTTTGGATTCGAAGAGTATATGATTCGATAGTCTACCCATAATCTGTATGTAAATGTCACTCTATCAGTCAACTGGGTGTACTTTTATAGCGCTGGGTCCTTTAGCTCCTTCTTGGATTTCAAACTCTACTTTTTGTCCTTCTGCCAGGTTTTTATATTCTTCACGGTCAATCGCATTGGAGTGAACGAACACTTCTTTTGATCCGTCTTCGGGTGTAATAAATCCAGATCCTTTTGATTCGTTGAAAGATTTAACGGTTCCTTTATGTTTGTTCATTGAAAAAGCCCCCTTATAAGTATAGAAATAAATTCATAGTAGTTTTTTACCCAAACGCTGAAATTTCAATCCTATTATGGCAGGTATACCGATTAGAAGAAGAGGGGTAAAAGTAAATAGGGAGGGCCTAACAATTTTTTCATTTCGGTTATATTTTTATATTGTATGTGATATAACTATTGTTATAAAATGTAATCGTTAATTCTGCTAACTAAAGGAGATAAAGAAAAAAATGAGGGATGAGTTGTTATATATAGGGAAGAAAATTATCGATAATAAACAGGAATTAGCGATACAATTTTCTGATCTGATGGACTCTGAATATAAGCGGAAGCTTGTTTACCACGAAGAAAGCGAAGTTTTAAAATGGAGAGCGGAACTCATTGAGTATTTAGGCGAGTCGTTATTCGAGGAGCGCTCGGTCGTTTTAAAGAAAATCGTTCAGTGGGGTACAGATATAGGAAAAGTGGCTGTGGAAAACGGACTTTCTTTGAGTCAAGCGTTAAAATCGCTTGCGCTGTTTCGAACAGTGATATGGGGTGTTTTTACAGAAGAACTGCAGCAGAAGCAGTTTGCTCCTATTACGATGCTTGATGTAAGTAAAAAAATTGATCCGATGCTTGATGAGCTTAATCATATATTTGTCGAAATCTACGAAGAACATAATACGGACACCATAAAACGCGCGTATGCAGCCCTAGAAGAATTATCAGTTCCCATCGTTCCTCTTTCTGAAGGAATCGCTGTGATGCCAATCGTTGGACAAATTGATACGCATCGTTCCCAGCTTATTATGGAAACGGCTTTAGAAAAAAGCGCTCAGCTGCAGCTGAGTTATTTAATATTTGATATTTCAGGTGTTCTTATCGTCGATACGATGGTAGCAGACAATATTTTTCAAATTGTAAAAGCCTTACAGCTTATCGGAACTAAAACGATGATTACCGGAATACGTCCGGAAATCGCGCAAACCGTTGTGGATTTAGGCGTGGATTTTGGAACAATCAAAACAAGAGCGACGTTAGAAAAAGGCCTTGAAGAAATAGGCTTTAGCAAACTGCCAGAAAATCCGCAAAGAAAACCAAACAAATGGCCTTTTCAATGAATAAAAAAAGGAAGAGGCTTAGACAAAGTATGTTAGTTGAAGTTAAACTCAAACCGTTAATCTGATTGATGGTTTGGGTTTTTTGTTGTTATGGTGAACGTAGGTTTTATGTATGTAACTGCTTCTAGCTGGTGATTGGAGGGCAAGACGAAGACTCCTGCGGGAAAAGCGGAACAGGTGAGACCCCGCAGGAGCATAAGCGACGAGGAGGCTCACCGGCCGCCCGCGGAAAGCGAAGTCCTGCTCGGAAATCACCAGCGGTGTAAAAAGAAGTCCAACTCATTTATCTCATTTGTTCGTCTTGTGATTGGGTTGATTTAATTATGTTTCCATCTCTTAGTTTTCTCGTGTCTCTAAAAAATAAAAGAAAGGCTTATATTACGAAAAATTTAAGAGGAAGTCACAGCGTCATATGTTATATTCCTTGTAAAAAGGGGTACTGGTAAAAAGAAGCATTTCAAGTGCTTTTCAATTACAGTAGCCGTCTAAAATTAATTAATTGTCAATTTCGAATAACATAAATTATTTAAATACTTAGACAAACAAATGAGGAAAATATATACTTATTAGTGTTGTCACGAAAAGATAAAGGGGAGAAACAAGGATGGATATCAAACGTCAAAACGTTGATTTTGGTAACTCAATTTTTCAAACGCTAGTGGATGGTTATTACTATGAAATTCCTACAAACGTAGTAGAAATCACCAAAGATCAGGCAGAGGGTCATTTTCCTTCAAGCGTAAATGAACCGGAATTACTTCTTCAAAATTTACTGATTTCTACAACAATCGAAGGAGTAGAAAAGTATTATTTAGTAGGAGACGCAGCAGAGAAACATGTGCTAGGCAATATCCATATTAATAAGTTACATAATAAAACTGAATCTGATATTCCTTATGTGATGTTTTTAGCTTCAGTTGCTTATTACAACATACTTAAAGGAAAAGACAAAGAGGATAATCATGTGACGATTAATTATTTCTCGACTATGCTTCCGATTTGGCTGCTTAAGAAAACAAATAAATTCAGTGAAATGCAGCAGAAGATGGCCGAACGTTTTCAAGGAGAGCACACGGTTACGGTATTGACTCCTGGGTTAGAAAAAACGCTCACTGTGAATATTGAAACGAGCAAATGCCGTATTGAAAGCGAAGTGGCTCGCTGGGCGATCAAAAAAGATTTTGAATTACAAGATAGAGAAGAAGCAAATGCATTCAAACATTTTGAAACGCTAATTGTAGATTTGGGCGGAGGCACGGTTGACCTGGCGCTTCTTCCTGCGGGACTTCAAGCTCCTAAAAGCAGAAATTCGCTGAAGTGTCTTACGGATATTTCATATTTGAAGCATATTGAAAAGCTAAGAAATGAAAAACTGCTTGAGTATTTTGATGATGTTCGTTCATTAGAAGAGTTTATTATTGCCAATATCCATAAAGCAAAAATGGAGCAAAGAGACGGCAATAGCGGGAAAAAAGTAGATCTCACGGAGCCTATTCACGCTTCGCTTAGAGAATACACGCAAATTTTATTAACGAAAGTTGAAAATCTATTTCCATCGCCAAAAGATAAAGTTTATAAATATATTTATATTGGAGGACTGGCTCCTATCCTTCAACAGTTTATTGCAGAGCAGATTGATAACATGTACGGGGAAGAAATCAGAGAAGAAAATCATCTTTTCTTGCCGGAGACGCGCAAATTAAACTTATACGGTCTTGAAATTTTAAGCAGACATGAAACAAACGCAGCGGTTCATGCTTAAAAAGGGGGAGCATATATGAGTCATCAACAAACGCGCCTTAAGGAAGCACTAGATGATTGGTACGGTCAGCTAAGCTCCCAAATGGCTGCACCATTTTACTTACTATCAAATGCGTTTCTGACAGCTGGCAATCTATCAGCAGATATGATGGGAGCAAGGGAAAAGACCGTAAGTAATAGAGATGAACGTGCAAATTTTACAATTGACACTGCTGACATTCCGTCAGAAGTGTCATCATTTTTGAAAGAAAAACAGCACGCAAATGAGCTGCAGGACTATATAGTGAGACTCATACAGCAAGACTTGCAAAAAAAGAGCAAAGAAAATGAAGTGGAGACGCTCGTTCATTCACTTCGAAAAGAGCTGTTGGGCGAAATTGACTTACTAAAAAAAGAAATGAATTCGCGTCTTGCTGCAAATCGTGAGGAGTATGAGGCCTCGCAGGCAAAGGAACTTCAGGATTATGTAGCGAAGCTTGTGGAACAAAATGAGCAGAAAGACAGCCGGGAAGACGATTTTCAATCGTTAATTCATTCATTGAGAGCCGAGCTGTTAGGCGAAATTCATTTGCTTAAAAAAGAGCTGGGCTCTGCGTCAGCTCCTTCCTATAAGCAGCTGAAACCCGTTGAAAATGAGGAAGAAGAAACATTTAAAGAAGGTCAATTAATTAAAAGTGAAAAAGTGACCGGAACTATTCAAGAAGATATCGATGTAGATTTCTAAACAGAAAGTAGAGGTGTAACATGCCTCTACTTTTATTATTTTTCTATTAAACATGAAGCCGGGGAAAAAGTATTTTAGGTGAAGGAAGGTCCGAATGAGTTTGATTCTTGATTGTGAATCCAACTTGTTCGGTTTTTTATTGATATGCTGAATGTAGGTTTCATGTGTTTAAATGGTTCTAGCTGTTGATTGGAGGGCAAGGCGAAGACTCCTGCGGGAAAAGCGGAACAGGTGAGACCCCGCAGGAGCGCAAGCGACGAGGAAGCTCATCGACCGCCCGCGGAAAGCGAAGCCTTGCACGGAAATTAACAGCGGTCCAATGTAAAAGCTTTAGCGTATAAATCATAAAGCTCTTTTGTTTCTTTTTAGCATTTTTCGGACGTATAAGCAAAGATCGAATGTAACAATGGTGAAGATACTGCACTTTATCATAAACCAAAATAATGATTCGTTTATGCCAAATCCCCCAATGGAAGCTTTTAGTTCATTTAGCTGCCTGAGAATTAAATTTGTGTCGCTTTCATAAGCCACAGTAAAAGATTTAATCACAAGCATGGTCATAATGACTGCTTCTACAGATATATATAGAATTTTTCTTGCTAGTTTAAGAGAAGGATGTACGTTTGATTTGGGAATTTTATAAAATAATTTCATCGCTTGTTTGCCTTTCAGTTATTTTGAGCTGTTTAAAAAGAGTAGTTAATTCTATAATTCTTTCCTTGGCTATAAAATCCTGTATGTATAGCAAGTTTAAAAAAAACCCGCTAGAAAAGGTCATACACCGATTTTCTAGTGGGCTTCTTTAGTCAACATCTGTCTATTCACTTAGTATTGATCCTGAAAAAGCGTTCCAATCCTGCATAACACTCTGCTTATTTTTAATGTTCTTCAGCCAGGGCATTTGCTTTTGTCACATGAACCGTACCAAATGGGTGGTTTGGCGGAGCGTATATGGAGTAAAGCTTTAGCGGAGTGGTACCCGTATTGGTGACATCATGCCACGTTCCGGCAGGGATAAATATCGCATCATCATCGTAGACTTTTCGTTTAAAGGTTAGGTTGTTTTTACTTTTGCCCATTTGAACAACGCCTTGCCCTTGTTCAATACGCAGGAATTGATCAACGTTAGGGTGGATTTCTAAGCCGATATCTTCACCGGGCTTAAGGCTCATTAACGTCACTTGTAAATGTGTTCCCGTCCATAAAGCAGTGCGGTACGTATTGTTTTGCTTTGACGCTTCATTAATATTAATAACAAACGGTCTTGGTCCGTAGTCCTTTAATTTACCGTTTCTTTGCTGAAACTGTTCGCTGGTGTGATAGTGATTCGGCACATAATAACTATATGGCTGCCAGCCGTAATACACTGGAGTCTGCCACTGATGATAATAAGGTGTATAGTGCATACTCATTCTCCTTTTCTCGTTTAATTTTTCTTTTCATCCTATGCTTTTGTCAAAACGGTTGATACCATTTGCCTTTTTGTCCGCGGTCTTTATCCACTTATTTTTTGCTGAAATCATGTGATTCATGATTTATCTGAGCTTCTTGTCTGTTTTTTCGGTCGTTAAAAAATACTTTCATCACTTTAATACGATAATTCAGTAAAAAATATATCGTATGAAAACGTTTTATTTGATATAATTTTAGAAGATGAAAATTATTTTAAAGGGTGACGTTCATTGAAAGAAAAAAAACTTCAAGAATTAACTGAACATATTAATAATTTATTCAACAATTTAATTCATGGATCTATCACAGAAGGTGAATTTAATGAGCTGGCCGAAGAGCTTTACAGAAAGCAAACTAGGCTGCGCTATGAGATAGAGTGTGAGAAAGGTTCGTATTATAGAGAATATTTTAGAGGCTAAGGCTTTGTATGAGACTGTTTTATAAGAAATAAGAAAAAGGCCTCCTAAATGGAGGCCTTTTTCTTAATTTCGAGCAGAGAGTGGAGTGATACTTTCTATTTCAATAAGTATATTAGTATATTTACTTTATAAAAAATACAACTGTTGAAGCTATAAAACTCGCTATTCACCCCCCAAAACCTGTATGATAGGTTTAAGATTACCGCATATGAGATATATGTATAGTAAAAAGGGGTGATGAGCTGTGAAGTGGTATAAAGGAGTTGTCATGCAAGTCTTAATGACAGAAATCGAAACAGCAAGAGAGAACATGGTTATGTTAGGACTTACAGAAGGTCTTACAAGTCGTAATACAGTTCGAATCAGTCAAACCCTTGATTATTTATTAAATGAACTAAGTAAAGTGATGGCCGCAGATTAATCGTATTTTATATAAAAATGAAAAGAGCTGCTGACTTCACGGCAGCTCTTTATAAGTTGCCTTAACGTTTACTTTAATGTTTATAATACTATTTATACAGTTACCTCATAGTAAAGAAAATAGCGGAATCTACTATATATATCGTATAGTAGAAACCTAGAAGATGAGTTGAAAGCACCCGTAAAAAGGGAAGCTTGGATACATAAAGCAAACGCCGTACTAAGAACGGCGATGGAGGGTATAGTGGAATGGAATATCATATTAAAGACGCCGCTGCAAAGGTAGGGCTGCCTACGCATACGCTTCGATACTACGAACAGCAAGGGCTTTTACCTTTTATAAAAAGAGATGAGAACGGAAATCGTATTTTTAGCGAGTCCGATATCGAGTGGCTAGAATTTATTATTTGCTTACGGAAAACGGATATCGCTCTTTTAGAATTACGTAAAATTGTTGAATTAACACAAGAAGGCGATGATACAATCGGTTTGCGCAAGCAGATATTTGAAAAGCATAGAGAGAAAATGATGGAAAAACAAAGAGAGCTGGACGCAGCTTTTAGAAAAGTGGAAACAAAAATTGATTACTATGATAAATTAGAACAAAAGTATCAGGAACAGCTTTCATCTAAAGCCTAATTTACCGGTTGTTTTTCTTATTTTATAAAGAAATAAAAAGCGGGCAGCTCATCCAATGAGCTGCCCGCTTTTCTCTAAATTTACAGTGTGGAAATGTCAATAACAAATCGATAGCGAACGTCGCTGCGAAGAACGCGCTCGTACGCTTCGTCTACTTGCTTCGCATCGATAACTTCAATCATAGGAGCAACGCCGTGTTCAGCCGCAAAATCAAGCATTTCTTGTGTTTCACGAATGCCGCCTACAAGTGAACCAGCAATGCTGCGGCGTCCCATGATAAGTGAGAATACGCTGTATTGATCTGGGTTAGCCGGTGCGCCAACGTTAACAAGCGTTCCATCTACGCGAAGTAAAGATAAATATTGATCTACGTTCAGGTTAGCCGATACCGTGTTTAAGATAAGGTCAAAGCGACCCGCTAATTCAGTAAATGTCGCTTCATCACTTGTTGCAAAATAATGATCTGCGCCAAAGCTTAGAGCTTCTTCTTTTTTATTGTTAGAACGGCTCAACACCGTCACTTCAGCACCCATTGCATGTGCAAATTGAATCGCTACATGTCCAAGGCCGCCCATTCCCACGATCGCCACTTTTTTGCCAGGACCGGCATTCCAGTGCTTTAACGGAGAAAATGTTGTAATCCCTGCACATAGAAGCGGACTTGCTGCATCCATACTTAACTTATCAGGAATACGAACAACGAATCCTTCTTTTACGACGATTTTTTGGCTGTAGCCGCCGTATGTAGGATTTCCGTCATAATCCAACGAATTATACGTTTGAACAACGCCTTTTGTACAGTATTGCTCGTCACCGTTCACACAGTACTCGCACTCTCCGCAAGAGTCAACAAAACATCCAACGCCAACGCGATCGCCAACCTTGTATTTTGTTACGTTTTCTCCAACCGCTTCAACTACTCCCGCGATTTCGTGACCAGGAACCATCGGGAATATTCCGCCGCCCCACTCATCGAATGCACTATGAATATCAGAGTGACAGATACCGCTAAACTTAATATCAATTAAAACGTCGTCTGCTCGCAGTTCTCTGCGTTCAATTGTCGTGTTCTCGAATTTTGCCTTTGCATGCGGCGCACTTAGAACACGTGATGTTGTTGTATGTTGATTACACATAAGTAAAAACACAATCCTTTCGTCATTTGATGTATTTAAAACTACAATCCTAGCTTAAACGTTAAAGTCGACTTTAAAGCAAGAGTTTTTTTAAAAAAAATTTGTTTTCTATGATTTTATGAAAAAAGGAGAGTAAGAGATAGCATAGCAGCTTTTTCTCTCTATTTAGTTAAAAGAAATTCTTCAAGGGTGCGAGCGGCGGCGTGTTCATCCAATCCATTTGTCAGCAGTGTTATTTCATCTCCTTTTTTAACAGCTAAAGCCATGACCTTCATGATGCTTTTTCCACTTACACATTTTCCATCTTTCGAAATAAAAATGTCACTTTGAAACGAACAAGCTTCACGTACAAATAGAGCTGTATGTCTAGCTTGGAGTCCTCCAGAAAGCTGCACCGTCATTCTTTTAATCAGCATTGTATTTCCCCTTTTTTGTATTTTAAAAACTATAAAACTAGCTTAAACGTTAAAGTTAACTTTAAGGCAAGAGGTAATTTGGATAAAAAATGGAAAGGGGACAAAAGGTAAGGTTAATGTCAATGCACATAGTAATCCTGCTGTTAGTACGAGGGAATGTAAACGAAGTGATTATAAAAGAAAGTTCTCATAAATTCTTTTAGTGGATGACCAAAACACGTAAGAAGAGACCCTAAAAAAGAAAGAAAAATGATGAAATACTAAGCAAATAAGAAGATTTGCCTCTTTTAACAGATATGTGTACGTTTTCATGCGGAATGTTTCCGTTTCCACTGACTTTGTCAAACAGCAGACAATTGTTGATAATAGAGTTAGATAAGAGGCAAAGGGGACGATGAAATGAAAAAATCTATTTCAAAAGTAGAGAAGTTCATAACTGAATTTAAAACGTCAATGACAAGCTACGGAGAAGCTATTATAAAAGTAAAAGGAAACTGATTATAAAAAGGTGCAGGTCATTTTTTCATAAATCCATTCCATAAATTCATACTAAATAATCATACTATTAAAATAAGAAATATAACTTTTCTCATAAAAGCTTTATCTATTGTTGAAATAACAGTAGATAAAGCTTTTTTATGTGGTTATATAAGTGGATACGATATCTTTTATAACTAGCATTTTTAGAAGGCATAAGCTTTTAGGCAATTGTAGTGTATAAAAAATTCTGAAATTTTATTATTGACTGAAAGCGTTTTTAATATTAATATTAATTCAAACTTAACCAATATTTAACCAACACATAACAAATGAATTTTTTTATCTACAAATGAAATCGATTTCATTTGTAGAATTATAGGATTGGTAAGTTTTATCACTATCTATTTCTAGTGAGGCAGCATTACACAATAAGGGGAAAAGAGGAATCAAAATGGGAAACGAAAATATTTTGTGGGGAATTGCTCCAATCGGCTGGAGAAATGACGATATTCCTGAGATTGGTGCAGAAAACACACTGCAGCATCTGTTAAGCGATATCGTCGTAGCGGGCTTTCAAGGAACGGAAGTGGGAGGTTTTTTTCCTGAACCAAGCATATTAAACAAAGAGCTTGAGCTTCGAAACTTAAAAATTGCAGGTCAATGGTTTAGCAGTTTTATCATTCGTGATGGGATAGAGGAAACGTCAAATTTATTTCACAAACATTGTCAGTATCTGCAGGAAGTGCATGCTGATGTGGCGGTCGTATCTGAGCAAACTTATAGTGTTCAAGGGATTGAAAGAAATGTTTTTGCTGAAAAACCTTATTTCAGTAATCAAGAATGGGAAGCATTATGTGCAGGATTAAATGAGCTGGGAAAAATCGCAGCAGAATACGGTTTACGTCTTGTCTATCATCATCATATGGGGACAGGTGTACAAACATTAGCTGAAATTGATCGATTAATGGAAGGAACCGACGCAAATCATGTTCATCTTTTATATGATACGGGACATATTTACGTTTCTGACGGAGACTATATGGAGCTACTACATAAACATATAGATCGTATTAAACACGTTCATTTTAAGGATGCAAGAAGAAACGTGCTGGAGCAGTGCAAAAAAGAAGGAAAGTCATTTTTACAGTCGTTTCTAGCCGGCATGTTTACCGTGCCAGGTGATGGGTGTGTAGATTTTACAAACGTGTATAAAGCGTTAGTTGATTACAATTACAAAGGATGGATTGTAGTGGAGGCGGAACAGGACCCTTCTATTGCGCATCCATTGGAATATGCTTTAATGGCCCGAAAGTACATTAACGAAAAGTTAGTTATTCATTCTTAAAATAAGACGGGGGAATTAGCATGGATAAACAGGGAAATCAACATTCATTTTTACGTACGATCATTTTAGTTTCTACGTTTGGTGGACTGCTTTTTGGATATGATACAGGAGTTATTAACGGGGCCCTGCCTTATATGTCTGAATCTGATCAATTGAATCTCAACTCTTTTACTCAAGGTCTTGTAACGAGCGCTCTGTTATTTGGTGCTGCGTTTGGTGCGGTAGTAGGCGGCAGGCTAGCAGATTATAACGGGCGGCGTAAAACGATTCTGTATCTTGCCATTCTATTTTTTGTTTCCACAATTGGATGTACAATTTCGCCAAACGCAGCCGTTATGATTCTTTGCCGTTTCCTATTAGGGCTTGCTGTAGGGGGCGCATCTGTTACCGTACCGACATATTTAGCAGAAATGTCACCAGCTGAAAGCCGGGGGAAAATGGTAACTCAAAATGAACTTATGATTGTTACTGGTCAACTTCTTGCCTTTACGTTTAACGCGATTATCGGAAATATGCTAGGAGAAAACCCTCACGTTTGGCGATATATGCTGCCAATCGCTGCCATTCCAGCTGTCTTTTTATTCTTTGGCATGCTTAGAGTACCAGAAAGTCCGCGCTGGCTTGTGTCAAAAGGGAAAAATAACGAAGCGCTAACGGTTCTTCAAAAGATACGGGAAAGTAAAAGAGCCAAATCAGAGCTGCAAGAGATTGAGAGCGCTTACGAGAAAGAAGCAAAAATGGAAAAAGCAACGTTTAAAGACTTAACAACTCCGTGGGTTCGAAGAGTCGTTTTCCTTGGTATTGGAATTGCTGTCGTACAGCAAATTACCGGCGTAAACTCCATCATGTATTACGGCACTGAAATTTTAAAAGACGCAGGTTTTCAAACAGAAGCTGCCCTTATTGGAAATATCGGAAATGGGGTCATCTCCGTTTTAGCCACGTTTGTAGGCATTTGGCTGCTAGGTAAAGTTGGGCGCAGACCAATGCTTATAACAGGATTGGTAGGAACGACTACTGCCCTGCTGCTAATTGGTATATTTTCTCTTGTATTTGAAGGGTCCGCGGCACTCCCATATATCGTATTAGCACTAACGATTACGTTCCTCGCGTTTCAGCAAGGAGCTATATCTCCGGTAACGTGGCTAATGCTTTCAGAAATTTTTCCATTACGATTAAGAGGCTTAGGGATGGGTGTTACCGTATTTTGTCTGTGGGGAATTAACTTCCTTGTAGGTTTAACGTTTCCTGTTTTACTGGCCAGCATTGGCTTATCCACTACGTTTTTTGTCTTTGTTGTATTCGGAATCGGAGCGATTTTATTTGTTAAAAAGTTTTTACCGGAAACAAAAGGGCTTACGCTTGAAGAACTGGAGCAAAGGTTCCGCAGCTATGATAATGAAGACGCTGACGTCATGAATGACAATAAAATTATTTAAGTAAAGAATGGAGAGAATCATTATGAAACTATGTTTTAACGAAGCAACAACATTAGAAAATTCAAATCTTGTAAAGGACCTTGAATATTGCAGCAAGCACGGATATGATTATATCGAAATTCGCACAATGGATAAACTCCCTGAGTATTTAGAAAGTCACTCAATGGATGATTTAGCACAGTTTTTTGATACAAATCATATTAAACCACTAGCGCTGAACGCTTTAGTTTTCTTTAATAACCGCAGTGAAAAAGAGTACCAGGAAGTGATAGAAGAGTTTAAGAGTATGCTAGAAACTGCTCAAAAGATAGGCGCTCAGTATATCGTAGCCGTTCCTTTAGTAACAGAACAAAAAATCGTAAAAGCAGAGATTAAAAATAGCTGCGTACAAGTGCTGAATGAATTATCGGAATTGGCTGAACCTTACGGAGTTAAAATCGCCGTTGAGTTTGTAGGACACCCTCAGTGTACGGTTAATACGTTTGATCAAGCGTATGACATTGTGCAAACGGTGAACCGAGATAACGTAGGATTAGTACTTGACTGCTTCCACTTCCATGCGATGGGATCAAAGTTGGAAGACTTAAAACAAGCGGATATTTCTAAAATATTTATCGTTCATATTGATGACACGGAAGATTTTCCTATTGGCTTCTTAACAGATGAAGACCGAGTATGGCCAGGTCTAGGAGCGATTGATTTAGATGCTATTTTCTCAACATTAAAAGAAAAAGGCTATAATGACGCGGTATCTGTAGAGCTATTCCGACCTGAATATTATCAATTAAACGCGGAAGAAGCAATTAAGACGGCTAAAGAGACAACCGTTAAGGCTATCTCGGAATACTACAGCTTTCAAACAACAAAATCATATTCATGATAAGGAGTGTCAGTCAGTGACGTTAGTATCTTCAAAACTAGTATCAATGAAAGATATGCTTCATGCCGCTAAAAAAGGAAACTATGCGGTTGGTCAGTATAATATTAACAGCCTGCAGTGGGCACAGGCTATTTTACAAGCTGCCGAAGAGGAAAAAGCGCCTGTCATTGCAGCCGTTTCAGACAGGCTTGTGGACTATTTAGGCGGATTTAAAACCATTGTAGGCATGATCGAAGGTTTGTTAGAAGAAATGAATATTACTGTTCCTGTCGCGCTTCACTTAGATCACGGTATGAGTGTAGAAAGATGTAAAAAAGCTATCGACGCTGGATTTAGCTCAGTCATGTTTGACGGTTCTCATTACCCAATTGATGAAAATATTTCCATGACTAAGCAAGTAGTAGACTATGCTGCTGCTCAGTATGTCTCCGTTGAAGCTGAAGTTGGAACAGTCGGAGGCATGGAAGACGGGCTTATTGGCAACATCGTGTACGCTGATCCCGCTGAATGTCTGCGTCTTGTAAAAGAAACGGGAGTCGATGCTTTGGCGGCCGCTTTAGGATCAGTTCACGGACAGTACCAAGGTGAACCGCAGCTGGGCTTTGATGAAATGAAGGAAATAGCTGACTTAACAGATGTACCGCTGGTGTTACACGGAGGTTCTGGTATACCAAACTACCAAATTCAAAAAGCAATAGCTCTTGGGCATGCAAAAATTAATGTGAACACTGAGTGCCTTCAGGCTTGGGCGCGCGCTGTCCGTCACACGTTGGAAAGTGACAGTGACGTGTATGATCCGCGAACCATTCTTACACCGGGAAAAGAAGCGGTGATGGCGACTGTAAAAGAGAAAATGAGAGAGTTTCATACAAGTCATAAAGCTTAATAAAAAAGAGGCTGAGACAAAAGAATTACAGTTGAAGCAAGATCCGAACGATGAATGGAGATTCTTGAAGGAGAATCCAGCTCGTTCGGATTTTTTCTTTAATAGGATTTTATTCTATTGAGTTGCTTCTAGCTGATGATTGGAGGGCAAGGCGAAGACTCCTGCGGGAAAAGCGGAATAGGTGAGACCCCGCAGGAGCGTACGCGACGAGGAGGCTCAGCGGCCGCCCGCGGAAAGCGAAGCCTTGCACGGAAATCATCAGCGGTGAAACAAGCGATCCCTACTAGCTTATGTATCTAACTTGTTTGTCTTTAGCTGGAAATAATGGAGTTATGTCTCAATCTCTCTTTGTTTTAGCAGTTACTCTTCTAGAAAATGCCTTTTGTAAAGGTTATAATAGTAAGTAACAAAAAAGCGAAAAGAAAGGTAAACGGGGAGGTAAAAATGTTAAAAACGAAGCGGATTCAACAAATTCAAGAGTATGTTTTTGAACATGAATCTGTCTCATTAGATGATTTGGTTTCAGTGTTTGAAGTCTCCAAAAACACGATTCGACGCGACGTTCAAAAGTTAGTGGATGAAGGGCATATTAAAAAAGTATATGGCGGAGTAGCCGTTAATCACGTGAAGCTTGAATCATTTAATGAAAGACAAACAAGAAATCAGTTTCAAAAGCGTTTAATTGCCAAAACGGCAGCTCAGTATGTAGAAGACGGAGACGTCATCTTTATTGATTCAGGAACTACCACGTTAGAAATGATCGAATTTCTAAAAGACAAATCGATCACGATTGTTACAAATAGTTTAGATGTTATAGTTAAAGCCTTGCCTTTTGATGCGCTAAAAGTAATTTCTACGGGCGGCTATCTTGAGCGTGAAACTCAATCATTTTCAAGCTTTAACCATGCCAATCCTGTAAAGAATTACAACTTTGATAAAGTATTTATGGCTTCTACGGGTATTTCCATATCAAATGGCGTTACCAATTCATCGCCCGTTGAAAGTGAAATCAAAGAAACGGTCATAAAAAGAAGTACAAAAGTGTTTTTATTAGCAGATCATACAAAATTTGATAAGTATGCAATGGTTACGTATTGTCAGTTGCATGAAATTGATTATTTAATTACAGATAAAGTGGACGTCAGCTATCAGCACTATGCAAAAGAAAATGAGATTACGTTTGTCCTTGCGGAAGAATAAATGTTTTTGAGTGATTATACATACGCTTAGACTAAGAGCCAGTAGGCATACAAAAGAAGTATGCCTTTTCTTTTTTCTTCACATCGGGCTTATCTAGAAAGCGATTACAGTGGATAAAAAGATAAACTAACAAAATTTTTAAAAAAGTGTTTACAAAGTAAACTGAATATTATAAACTAGGTTCATAGATAAGAAAGCGGTTTTAAAATTAGATGAAATCGATTTCATCAAACGAAGCTACATGTATAATAAAACTGGTTTTACAGGTAAGACAGAGTATGGAAAAATGATGGGGAAGTTAAAGATGGAGTTTGAAAAATATTTTTTTAACACCAAATGAAATCGATTTCATTTGAAAGTGGAATTTATGATGAATTTTCGAGCTTTTCTCCATCTTTAAGCGTTGAAAAGTGCAGGGGCTGAAAGTATTTGTCTCATCGCTAAATAGCAGCTGAAACAAAGGAAAGAGCTAGGAAGTAAAAGGATAGAACCTCATTTATTACACCAAATGAAATCGATTTCATTTAAAAATGTGAAAAAAGGGTAGAAAAATCAATCTGATGGTGATTAATTTCAGAAGATAAGGTAGGAAGGTATATGAAAACGATAAGGTTAACAACTAGTCAAGCTTTAGTAAAATTTCTAAATCAGCAATATGTAGAGTTTGATGGAAAAAAAGAGCGTTTCATTAAAGGAGTATTCACCATTTTTGGACATGGAAATGTAGTGGGGATCGGGCAAGCGCTGCAGGAAAACCCAGGCGACCTTGAAGTATATCAAGGCAGAAACGAGCAGGGAATGGCTCATGCTGCAGTAGCCTTTGCCAAACAAAAACATCGAAAGCAAATCATGGCCTGCTCTTCTTCCGTTGGTCCAGGCTCAGCGAATATGGTTACATCGGCTGCGACAGCTACTGCAAACAATATTCCGGTGCTGCTTTTGCCAAGCGATGTGTTTGCCACTCGCCAGCCGGACCCGGTTCTTCAACAAATTGAACAGACGCATGATTTATCTCTTTCTACAAATGATGCTTTCCGGTCCGTCAGCAAGTACTGGGATCGAGTCAGCCGTCCGGAACAGCTGATGTCGGCTATGATCAATGCGATGCGTGTATTAACAGATCCGGCAGATACAGGAGCCGTTACAATTGCGCTGCCGCAGGATGTACAAGGGGAAGCGTGGGATTTTCCAGAAAGTTTCTTCCGTGAGCGTACCCACCTTATTGAACGCCGCGAGCCTTCGCAAGAAAGTATCAGAAATGCAGTAGAGCTGATTAAATCAAAGAAAAAGCCTCTTCTTATTTTAGGCGGCGGCGTTCGTTATTCAGAGGCTGCGGATACATTTGCTGCATTTGCTGAAAAGTTTCATATTCCATTTAGCGAAACGCAAGCTGGAAAAAGCGGTCTTGAAAGCAATCATCCTTTAAATCTAGGAGGAGTTGGCGTAACGGGGAATAGCGCTGCTAATAAAATAGCGCAATCAGCGGATTTAATTATTGGCGTGGGTACACGTTTTACAGATTTCACAACTTCTTCAAAGCTGTTTTACGCTGAGACGGATGTATTAACCATTAACATTTCTGAATTTCACGCATCAAAATTGGAGGCTACTAAAATTGTCGCGGATGCCAAAGTGGGTCTTGAAGCTCTTTCGTCTGCATTAGAAGGCTATAAATCAGACTATGAAACTGAAATTGAAGAAGCCAAATCAGAGTGGAATCAAGAGCTGGCTCGACTAAAAAATATTGCATACACAGGCGAAGAATTTATTCCGGAAATTAAAGGGCATTTTGATCAAAGCCTGTCGGAGTATAAAGATAGCCTAAGCACCGAACTTGTCCAAACGACTGTGCTTGGTAAAGTAAACGAACTCATTGCACCTGATTCTATTATTACATGTGCAGCGGGAAGCCTCCCGGGTGACCTTCAGCGCATGTGGATCTCAAATGAACGTAATACGTATCACCTTGAATACGGATATTCATGTATGGGCTATGAAATTGCTTCTGCCTTAGGCGCTAAGATGGCTGAGCCGGATAAAGAAGTGTATGCAATGGTAGGAGACGGAAGCTACTTAATGCTTCATAGTGAGCTGGTAACGAGCATTCAAGAAGGAATTAAAATAAATATTGTTCTTTTTGATAATTCCGGCTTTGGCTGCATCAACAACTTGCAGATGGATAATGGAATTGAAAGCTTCGGCACAGAGTTCCGCGTTCGTAACCCGCGGACGGGGCAGCTTGATGGAGATATTATGCGCATCAACTTTGCTCAATCTGGAGCTGCGTACGGAGCCAAAACATACGAAGTGTATACGATGGAAGAACTTGAATATGCCATTGAAGATTCAAAAAAACAAAGTGTTAGTACACTGATTGACATTAAAGTTCTTCCAAAAACAATGACGGACGGCTACGATTCTTGGTGGCATGTAGGAGTAGCAGCCGTATCTGAAAGCTCAAACGTTCAAACGGCGTTTGAAGGCAAAGAAAGCCAGTTACAAAAGGCAAGAAAATATTAATCTTTTAAAAAGCTAGAATATCCAGTTTGCTTGATTAAAGAGTGTCCCTAGCATAAACACGTTAAAAAATAAGAAATAGAAAGGTGTGGAAAGGAATGGCTGATTTAATCGTACCAACACAAACAGCTGACAGTGATGGAAACGTACTAAGCATCACCCCACAATCTGCAGGATGGGAGTACATTGGCTTTGACGTTTACTCATTAAAAAAAGGCCAAAAGCTAAAAAAAAATACGGAAAATCAAGAGATTTGTATTGTGATTTTAACCGGTAAGTCCAACATTTCTACAAAAGAAGAGAAATGGGAAAACATCGGACAGCGAATGAATATCTTTGAAAAAATCCCTCCGTACTCCGTATATGTATCGAATGATGATCACTATGAAGTAGAAGCTGTAACCGACTTAGAAATTGCAGTTTGCGCAGCACCTGGAAAAGGTACATACCCTGCTCGTTTAATTACGCCGCAGGATGTAGGCGTAGAGCATCGCGGAGCAGGAAATATCGCGAGACAAGTCCATAACATTCTTCCAGAACAAAAGCCGGCCGATAGTCTGCTAGTAGTGGAAGTGTTTACGCCGGAAGGAAACTGGTCAAGCTATCCTCCTCATAAGCACGATCAAGACAACTTGCCGCATGAATCGTATTTAGAAGAAACATATTACCATAAAGTCAACCCAGGACATGGATTTGCAATTCAACGAGTATATACGGACGATCAATCTCTAGATGAAACAATGGTCATTAAAGATGGAGATGCAGTCTTGGTTCCTAAAGGGTATCACCCGGTATCTGCGCCTCCAGGTTATGAAGTTTATTATTTAAACGTCATGGCTGGTCCTGTCCGAACATGGAAATTTAATAATAGCAAAGATCATGAATGGGTTATGGAAGAAAAATTAGCATTAAAGTAAGGAGACGACGCGAGTATGAGTTATTTAACATTTGATTCACAAAAGCGATTTGACCTTCTTGCAGTAGGAAGGCTTTGCATCGACTTAAATGCAAATGAATTTAATCGCCCAATGGAAGAAACGATGACGTTTACAAAATACGTAGGAGGATCTCCTGCTAACATCGCCATTGGTCTTTCAAGGCTTGGAATGAAGACAGGCTTTATTGGAAAAGTGTCAGATGATCAAATGGGGCGGTTCAGCACTAGATATTTAAATCAAAATAACATTAACACTGAAGGCATTGTAATTGATCAAACAGGAGCCGTAACGGGACTTGCCTTTACTGAAATTAAAAGTCCTGAAGAGTGCAGCATCCTGATGTACCGTGATAACGTGGCAGACTTAAAGCTCCATCCAACAGAAGTTTCTGAAGAGTATATTAAGCAATCAAAAGCGCTGCTTATCTCTGGAACTGCTCTTGCTAAAAGTCCTTCAAGAGAAGCCGTGTTTCTTGCTCTTGAATATGCGAGAAAACATAGCGTAGTTGTATTCTTTGATGTGGACTACCGTCCGTATACGTGGGAATCAGAAGCTGAGACTGCCGTCTACTATAATTTAGCGGCAGAAAAATCAGACGTAATAATCGGTACGCGAGAAGAATTCGATATGATGGAAAAGCTTTTAAATTATGAAGAATCAAATGATCAAGTTACAGCTGAACGATGGTTTTCCCATCATGCTAAGATTGTCGTAATCAAGCATGGAGGAGAAGGGTCGATTGCTTATACAAAAGACGGCCAGTCTCATCGAGGCGGCATCTTTAAAACGAAAGTGCTTAAAACATTTGGAGCTGGCGACTCTTACGCATCTGCTTTTATCTACGGGTTAATGCAAGGGTTTACAATTCCTGAAGCGATGAGATTTGGCGGTGCTTCTGCTTCCATCGTTATTTCAAAACACAGTTCTTCAGATGCAATGCCAACTGTAGAAGAAATTAAGCAGTTTATGGATACAGCCGAAGAAGTTCTGCAACAAGCGTAATCAAAAATTGAGAGGAGAATGAACATGACACAAACAACAGTAAAAACAGTAAAAAACTATATTGGCGGCGAATGGGTGGATTCATCTACAAGTCTGACAGAACCAGTTTATAATCCTGCAACGGGTGAAGTCATTGCAGAGGTACCTCTTTCCACAAAAGCAGATGTAGATCAAGCGGTACAGGCTGCAAATGAAGCCTTCAAAGGATGGGCAAAAACTGCGGTGCCAAAACGTGCACGTATTCTATTTAAATATCAGCAGCTATTAGTAGATAACTGGGACGAGTTAGCGAAGCTTGTGACGCTTGAAAACGGAAAGAGCTTTAATGAAGCGCGCGGAGAAGTACAGCGCGGAATTGAATGTGTAGAATTCGCAGCGGGTGCTCCTACGTTAATGATGGGAAAACAGCTTCCTGATATTGCAACGGGCATTGAGTCTGGCATGTATCGCTATCCAATCGGTGTTATTGGCGGGATCACGCCGTTCAACTTCCCGATGATGGTTCCTTGCTGGATGTTCCCTCTTGCAATTGCTTGCGGTAATACATTTGTATTAAAGCCGTCTGAGCGCACGCCGCTTTTAGCAGCAAGATTAGTAGAATTATTTGAAGAAGCTGGATTGCCAAAAGGCGTATTAAACATTGTCAACGGCGCGCATGATGTGGTAAACGGCCTTCTTGAACATAAATTAGTGAAAGCAATTTCGTTTGTAGGTTCACAGCCAGTAGCTGAATATGTGTATAAAAAAGGTACAGAAAACTTAAAGCGTGTTCAAGCATTAGCGGGTGCTAAAAACCACTCAATCGTATTAAACGATGCAGATTTAAACGTAGCAACAAAACAAATTATCGGAGCTGCTTTCGGTTCAGCAGGTGAACGCTGCATGGCAGCATCTGTCGTGACGGTGCAAGAAGACGTGGCAGATGAATTAATCTCACGACTTGTTCAAGAATCAAACAATATTGTCATTGGAAACGGATTAGAAAAAGATGTTTTCTTAGGGCCGGTTATTCGTGAAAACCATAAAGAACGTACGCTTAGCTATATTGAAGCTGGCGTAGAAGAAGGAGCTCGCTTAGTTCGTGACGGCCGAGAAGATCACGCGGTAAAAGAGAACGGCTATTTTGTTGGACCCACTATTTTTGATAACGTTACACAAGAAATGAAAATCTGGCAAGACGAAATCTTTGCACCGGTGCTTTCTATCGTGCGTGTAAAAACATTAGAAGAAGCTATTGAAGTAGCTAATAACTCTCGATTCGCAAACGGTGCTTGTATCTATACAGACAGCGGCGCAAGTGTACGCGAGTTCCGTGAAAATATTGAGTCAGGCATGCTAGGAGTGAACGTAGGGGTGCCGGCACCTATGGCGTTCTTCCCATTCTCAGGCTGGAAAGACTCTTTCTACGGCGATCTTCATGCCAACGGTACGGACGGCGTAGAGTTTTATACAAGAAAGAAAATGGTTACGGCACGCTACTAAGAATTTACTTATCGTACGATGGGATACTAGCGACATTTGCTAGTACCCTGTAGTACAATCGTATAAAAAAATAAAAGTCGGTTTTTTCGTCGCAACAAAATGGAAGTGATTAGTTGAGTGCTATAAGTACCGTCAAAGATAAGTATCTTTTTGCAGCCGTTTCATTTATCTTTTGGTTCTCACAGTTTATTTACGTACCTATTTTGTCTCCTTATATGGAAGGGCTGGGAGGCAAGTATGCCTTTATTGGTGTAGTGTTAAGCAGCTATGGACTCATGCAGCTATTATGTCGCTTGCCGCTCGGGATCTTTTCAGACTTTGTGAAAGTGAGAAAACCGTTTGTTATCTTCGGCATGATAGCCAGCATGTCAAGCTGCCTGCTATTTTCGTTGACCGATAGCTTAATAGGCGTGTTTATATCACGCTGCTTGGCTGGATTGGCAGCTGCAACGTGGGTTGCCTTTACGATTTTATATTCAAGCTACTTTGAACGTGAAAAAACGACTCGTGCTATGAATATCATTTCGTTTATAGTGGTTTTGGCTCAGCTTTTGGGTATGAGTTTAAGCGGTTACATTGTAAGTGAGTGGGGATGGCATGCTCCGTTTTGGATAGGAACAATCTTGAGTGTAATAGGCACTATTCTTTCTCTTTTCATTTACGAGCCCAAAGAGAACGTAAAGAGATCGCCTATAAAGCTTAAAGAATTAATGAGCGTAATAAAAGAGCCGTCGCTATTAAAAATTTCGCTGCTGTCTATTCTAGCACACAGCTTTATTTTCACGACCATGTTTGGTTTTACTCCTGCGTACGCATTAAGCGCAGGATTTAAAGAGAGCGAGCTGAGTTTGATTGTCTTTTCCTTTATGATCCCTCATGCGGCTGCTCCTCTTATTATGGAAAAGCTATTTGTTTGGCGCTTTGGAAAATGGAGCATCTTGAAGGCCGCTTTTTTTCTGGCTGCATTCTTTACCTGTATGATTCCTATGACGGAAAATAAACTTTTGCTTTGTATCATTCAAAGCGTGAACGGGTTTTCATTAGGATTAGTGTTTCCTCTTATGCTAGGAATGTCTATTGAAAGAATAGCTGCAGAAAAAAGAGCTACGGCGATGGGAGGCTATCAAGCGCTGTATGCGTTAGGGATATTCGGAGGTCCTTTTGCTGCAGGAATATTAAATTCTTGGACGGGACTTAAAGCAGGCTTCTTTTTTGCAGCAGCCTTAGGGTTAACCGCTACTGTTTTTGCAGCGGCATGGGATAAGAAAGAAGCGTCATATAAAGTTTTTAAAGCAAAATAAAACGTGGAACCAAGCATTTATTTCTATTTTTAAAGCTCACATATTAAAGGAGGCCATAGATTATGGTGTTGAAAATTGGTGTTATTGGAACAGGAGCAATCGGACAAGATCATATTAGAAGAATTACAAACACGTTATCAGGCGGAAAAATCGTTGCGGTTACGGATGTAAACCAAGAACAAGCAAAAGCTGTGGTAAAAAATCAAAGCTTGGATGCCGTTATTTACGATGATGGACATGAGTTAATTAAATCAGAAGAAGTAGATGCAGTTGTTGTGACTTCTTGGGGGCCGACGCACGAGGAGTTTGTGCTGGCAGCGATTCAAGCTGGAAAACCTGTATTTTGCGAAAAGCCGCTTGCTACAACGGCAGAAGGCTGTAAAAGAATCGTTGACGCTGAAATTACACACGGCAAGCCGTTGGTGCAAGTTGGTTATATGCGCCGCTACGATACAGGGTATCGTGCTTTAAAGAAAGTGATTGAAAGCGGGCAAATTGGTGAAGCATTAATGGTTCACTGCGCACACAGAAATCCTACGGTACCTGATACATACACGGGCGATATGTCAATTGTTGATACGTTCATCCATGAAATTGACGTTTTGCGCTGGTTATTAAATGACGATTATGTATCTGTTCAAATCGTGGCACCGCGAAAAACGAGCAAGGCACTTGAACATCTGCAAGATCCAATTATGGTGCTGCTTGAAACAAAGCAAGGCGTTCGAATTGATGCTGAGGTTTTTGTAAACTGCCAGTACGGCTATGATATTCAATGTCAAGTAGTAGGAGAAACAGGAATCGCTAATTTACCTGAGCCTTCAAGCGTCGTGTTGCGCAGTGAAGCAAAAAAATCTACTGAAATTTTAGTAGATTGGAAAGATCGATTCATTGACTCTTATGATACAGAGCTGCAAGACTGGATTAACTCAACGCTTAAAGGCGAAGTGAATGGACCTACTGCTTGGGACGGTTACGTTGCGGCCGTTACTTCAGATGCTTGCTTAGAAGCAAAAAAATCAGGAAACATTGTTCCTATTTCGTTAGGTGAACGTCCTGATTTCTACCATAAAACGTTAACTGCAGCAGGCAAACTGTAATTGTAAAAACGGTTTGCTTACAAAACAGCTTAATTAAAACTTAGGGGATGGACACGTCTGGTGTGCATAAAAGAAAGGGGAGCCTTACATTGCGTTTAGCATATGATCCGTCACATTACCGTGACAATACAAGTTTAAAAGATACGATTGATACAGTTGCAAGATTAGGCTATGAATACGTAGAGTTATCTCCGCGCAAAGATTTTATTTGGTTTTATGAATATCCAAAAGTTGATAGACAGCGTATAAAAGACTTAAAAAGATACTGTGCCGATGCGGGGGTAAAGATTTCGTCTGTGCTTCCGGTACAGCAGTGGTCTTCACCAAATGAGCAGGAACGTGAAGCGGCAGTAAGGAACTGGAAGCGTACAATCGAAATTACTTCTGAGCTGGAAGTAGATTTAATGAACAGTGAGTTCAGCGGCGACAAGAGCCGCCCTGTTGAAAGCGAAGCGGCTTTTGTTAAATCGATGGAAGAGCTGATGCCGATTTTTGAAAAAGAAGGAATTAAGCTTAACCTTCAATCGCATCCAAATGATTTTATTGAGTTAAACACAGAAGCAATTGCAATGATTCGTGCGCTGGACAAAGACTGGATTAAATTAGTTTATTCTGTCCCTCATGCTTTCTTTTATGACGATGGCATTGGCGATGTAGCAAAGCATATTGATGAAGCAGGTGATTTGCTTGCACACGTTCTGATTGCCGATACTCTTAACCATAAAGCAGCGTTTGGACTGCGCTATATTGTAAATCCACCTGATGCGAAAGTAACGATTCACCAGCATTTAAATCCTGGTGAAGGAGAAATTGATTTTGACGCACTGTATCGCAAATTAAGAGAAATTAAATTTGACGGCATCGTAACAAACTCTGTATTTGCTTACCCTGATCGACCGGAATGGTCAAACGAAGTAACGTTAAAGTCAATTAGAGAAGGATTAAATATTAAAGAAGGCCTAAACATTTAACGTGATTGACTGAAGTGATGCAAAGCATAACGAGATATGTTTTGCATCACTTTTCATGGTTTATGCTTGAAAGAAGATCAGAACTTGTGGGCATAGCTAGTTTAAAATAGCCTTAATTGTTCTATCCGGACTCCATCATGATGATAAAGAGAGGCTTTATTATGCTAGTAATGTATAATAAAGATAGATGCAAAACGGATAGAACTTTTTATTATAAAATGTTAATTACTACAGATAAAGGTGAGTGAACGTATGTCAGTTAAAATGAGTGATGTGGCCAAACTAGCTAATGTAGCTCCAGCTACTGTCTCGCGAGTTCTTAGTCAGCCCCACCTAGTAAGCAAAGAAACGCAGGAAAAAGTTTTAAAAGCCATTGAAGAATTAAATTATCAGCCCCATATCATCGCAAGACAGTTTAGAAAAAAAGAAACAAAAACCATTTTAGTAGTTGTTCCTGATATTACTCATCCGTTTTTTTCTGAAGTTCTTAAAGGAATTCAGCATACGGCGATTAACAGCGGTTACCGAGTAATTTTAGGAGATACAGAAAATGACATTGAGCGAGAAGGAGAGTTTGTTGATTTATTATTCCAAAAGCAAGCGGACGGCATGATCCTTCTAACAGCCCGTATGGATAAAGACAGAATTGAACAAGTCTCCAGACAGTTCCCTACGGTTCTTGCGTGTGAGTACATTGATGGCTTAGATATTTCTACCGTATCTATTGATAATATTAGCGGGGCGCGAAAAATAACGGAGCATTTAATAAGCCTTGGGCATACCAAAATTGCGCATATCACTGGTCCTATGAATGTTATCTTAAGCCGTGATCGATTAAAAGGATACCGCCAAGCGATGATTAGCCACGATTTACCCGTGGATTCCGCTTTTATTCAAGAAGGAGATTTTAGCCTAGAGTCCGGTTATCATCAAATGATTCGCTTATTATCGTTAGAACAACGGCCAACTTCCGTATTTGTTTTTAACGATGAAATGGCGATCGGAGCGATAAAAGCCGCAAAAGACAGCGGGTTAAAAGTGCCTGAAGATATAGCTGTAGTCGGATTTGATAACTCAAAAATGTCGGATATCATTGAACCGCATATTACAACAATTGAGCAGCCTAAATATGAAATTGGAAAAAAAGCGATGGAATTACTGCTTGGATTGATGAGCGGAAAAGCCTTAGAACAAAAAAAGTTTGTATTAAAAGATGAACTAATCGTACGCGAGTCTTGCGGAAGTAAAGCTACAGTGAAAAATTTTATCCAGCTTGAAGGCTCAGCTAAGAAAATTAACTAGTGCTGTTTACATGCTATGATGTTTTTTGCTGAGAAGTAAACAAGAGAGACCATCACCTTTGTCTTCTCTTGTTTACAGCAAAGCGGAAGGAATACTCTGATAAAAAAGAGAAGGTGACTTTAGTGAGGATTAAGGGAACAGTATTCAAAAAAAGAACATATCCAAAGCATCACTATAAAAGAATGGATCATCTTTCTTTTTTAGAGGTGAAAGATAACATCTCCTTTGATGGCGATGCACTGAAAATTCTTCCTGTTCTTAGCCAAAAATCAATGGAATGCTGGAGTATCGGAGATGAAATTGATGTGGAAGGTGAAATGAAGTATATTCGCATCATTACTTCATTAGGAAAACTCAGCTTGCTGCCTGTTCCGGTGTTTATCGTCAAAACAATTAAAGAAATAAAACCATCTTCTGTAACTAGTTAAGCTGTCAGACATAAAACGGCTAATCATCGTCATCAATCATGTTCACATTTTAACGGAATTTAAATTCTGAAATTTCTTATAAATTACAGATTCCTTCAGATAAGAAGGGGGTGAAGCATATGACAGCTAATCTTATCGCGGGGAAAATTTCTTTAAATGAACGTGTTCATCGTACACAAGGAAACGGAGCGTCTTTTCACGTTCATTATTGGGGAGTTATGCCCAAGCACTATGATAATGTCTCTCATAAACATTCTTTCTTTGAGGTGTGTTACGTGCTTGAAGGGAAAGGAATTTATATAGACGACGGGCATCCCTATCCGGTAAAAGAAAATACACTATTTCTTTCAAAGCCCGGCGTATTACACCACATAAAAAGCGATAGGGGGCTTTTTCTCTTGTATGTAGGCTTTGAACTGGTTGAATCAGAATCAACTGAAAAGTGCATCAAGCTAATAGAAGAAGCTAAACGATGTTCTAAAGTAGTAATAGATGTAAAAGAAGATGGAACGGCTCCATTCATTTGGAAGTTTCTTTTGAACCATGCCGCAAAAGGAGAAGATGTCTTTTTTGAAGAAATACTGACAAATTTAGCTCATTCTCTTATTCTTTCGCTCATAAATACTTTTGTTTTGCCTTTAAATTACCATTATCAGAAAGCTGTTCAAAAGACATCTTCTTTAACCCTTAATCTAGCAAAATTATACATTAAAGATAATCTAGCCAATTCTATTAAACTTACGGAGACAGCGACTCATTTACACCTATCTAGCCGGCATCTGTCTCGTCTCTTTAAAACTGAATTAGGTGTCAGCTACTCGGAATATGTACAAAATGAAAGAATTAAAAGAGCTGTGATACTGCTCAAAACAACTGATTTATCGATTAGAGATATTGCTCAAGAAACAGGATTTCCAGATGTTCACTACTTTACGCGGGTTTTTACAGCTTCAATGCGCAGTTCACCAGGACGTTTTCGTAATCTATATACAAAATTAAAAACAACTGCATATAAAGATTAGCCAACTCTTCTTTGCTTACATGTGTCCCAAGCAGAGGAGAGTTATTTTTATGGAATAAAACTAATAAGGTTCAAAAATGTCCTGAAAAGATAAAAAGTAGTCTTCTTAAAGCAAAGACGATTAAGATTCGGAATTATATAATAATAGCTATACTTTATTAAAATTAAATAAAAACGTTTACAATCAGTGTTTTTAGCTTATTGAGATTAAAAGCTGCAGACGAAATTTTTAGGAGGAGAAGACAATGAAATTATCTTATGTAACAGACAGTTTGGGACATTTACCTTTTGGAGAAATGTTAGATGTAATCGCAGAGATGGGAATCAATACAATCGAAATGACCACAGGGGGTTGGTCTCCGGCACCCCATTTAAAACTAAATGAATTAGTAGAAAGTGATGATAAGAGAAGTGAATTTTTACATGCATTAGAAAAGCGTAACATCAAGCTTTGTGCGTTAAACTGTTCTGGAAATCCTTTAGATCCAGGTGAACTGGGAAGAGAACATCGGGAAGTAACGGATAAAACGTTTGAACTGGCAAAGTTATTAGGTGTAAAGAAAGTGATCATGATGAGCGGATTACCAGCCGGAAGTCCTGAAGACAAGATTCCAAACTGGATTACGTATACAGTAAGCTGGCCTCCAGTGTTAAAAGAGATTTTAGATTACCAGTGGAATGAAGTAGCCATCCCCTACTGGAAAGAGCTCGTTAAGAAAGCTGAAGCCTGCGATATTGAAAAAATCGCTCTTGAAAACTTCAGCTCTCAACTAGTCTATAACCCTGAAACGTTATTTAAACTTCGTAATGCGGTAGGACCTATCGTAGGATTAAATTTAGATCCAAGCCACTTAATCTGGATGGGCGCAGATCCTATTTTGTCAGCTAGAGAATTAGGAGCAGCCATTCACCATGTTCATGGAAAAGACGTGCGCCTTGAGAGACATCTATCAGGAGTGAACGGAGTGATGGAAACAAAAGAAGTGACGGATGTAGCAAATAGAGCCTGGAATTACGTGGCCGTAGGCTGTGGTCAAGATTTACAGTGGTGGAAAGAGTTTTTCTCTGTTGTTAAGATGATGGGCTATGATGAAGAAGTTTCTTTAGAAATGGAAGATTTAACAATGTCAGTTGAAGCAGGGGTTCGAACTTCTATTCAGGCATTAAAACAAACGCTTAGCTTTTAATTTAAAGGAATTTACACGTTCTAACCAGAAAAACCATATATATTGTTTTTTGGAGGAATACGATGAAAGAGCTAAAAAGGTTAGAACCGCTGCAGGCAGCTACACAATTCATTCTTAAACATTACCCTAACTGTCAAGGCGCATTACTCGCTGGAAGCGTGGTGAGAGGAGAAACTACGCGCACGTCCGACCTTGACCTTGTTATTTTTGATGAGAGTTTTACCTCTTCTGTTAGGGAGTCACTCATTGAATTTGGATGGGCCATTGAAGTTTTTGCTCATAACCTGGCTTCATACCAAGCTTTTTTTAAAAGCGACTGTAAGAGGGCTAGACCGTCACTGCCGAGAATGATTTCCGAGGGAATTATTTTAGCGGATAAAGGAGTGATGCAGTCTATAAAAAAAGAAGCGAAACAATTACTAGAAAAAGGCCCGGAAAAATGGTCGGAAGAGACGATTAGATTAAAAAGATATTTTATAAGTGATGCCTTAGATGATTTAATTGGTTCTTCAAATAAAGGTGAATCACTTTTTATTGCTAACACGCTCGCTTACATAACGCATGAATTTGTTTTAAGAACGAATGGTCATTGGATCGGGGATTCTAAATGGATTGTCCGGTCTTTGAATGATTATAATGAACGCTTTAGTAAAGAGTTTGTAGAGGCATTTGATACCTTTTATAAAACAGGAAATAAAGATAAAGTAATTCAACTGGTGGATAAAGTGTTAGCGCCACATGGAGGCCGGCTGTTTGAAGGATTTTCACTGGGTAAATAGAGGTTGAATCAGTAGCCTTGTTAGAACCCTGCTACTATTTCTTGCTAGTAGTGGGGTTCTTTTTTAGGAATATTCACGTATGCTTAAAGAGTTTGCCCGTTATCAATCGTAAACACTTGGCCTGTTATGGACTCTTGCTTTAACTGAAACAAAATAGCATCTGCGATATCTTCAGGAGAAGAAATGCGCTGAAGAGGTAGGTTTCCTGCCAGCTGATACATTTTATCTTCGTTGCCAGACCACCATTTTGTGTCGACTGCACCAGGAGAGATACAGTTTACTCGAATATGTGGTGCGAGTGCAATGGCTAACGACTTAGTCATCGTATGAATTGCTGCTTTTGTTGCTGCATAGGGAATAGAAGAGCCGATTCCAGTTGTACCGGCAACGCTTCCTACATTAACAATCGTTCCTGACTTTTGTTTTTTCATATGTGGAACGGCTGCTTTTACACAGTGAAACATGCCTTTTACGTTTACATCATATAAAGAGTCCCACATGTCATCCGTTGCAGACTCTAAGTCATTCATGGGGATTTGAGCTGTAATACTAGCATTATTCACTAATCCATCTAACCGTCCGAATTGTGCAATGGTTTGATGAATCATTTCATTCACTTCGTGCTCGTTGGCTACATTCGCTTTAAAAGCAAAAGCCATGCTTCCTTTTTCTATAATCTCCTCCACAACTTTTTTCGCTTCTGTTTCTGAGCCGCTGTAGTTTATAACAAGTTTCGCGCCCATGTCAGCTAACTTTAAAGCCGTTGCTTTGCCTATACCAGTGCCGCCGCCTGTAATAATAAATACTTTATTTTTAAAATCGTTCATTTCTATAAACCTTCCTTTCTCTTAACATCTTTTATTATATCTTCGATGGAAAAAAGGATATAATAGGTAATACTAAGAGAGGTATCATTTAAAGTGATATCAACGGAGGAATTACAATTGGAAAGCCAAGACTTACGAATTTTCAAATGTGTCGCAGAAGCAAAGTCACTATCAAAAGCTGCGGAGGTATTAGGGTATGTGCAGCCGCATATCAGCCAGCGGATTAAAAATCTAGAGGAAGAATTAGACACCAAATTATTGATACGTACAAATCGAGGAGTTACGTTAACAAACGAAGGGGAAGCTTTGTTTGACTACGCACAGCGTATTTTACGTTTAATGGAGGAAGCTAAAGCAGAAGTTAATCCGAATAAGTTTAAAAGATCCTTGATTATTGGTGCCTCGCAGACGATTTCCGCTATTAAAATTCCTTCTTTATTCTCATCTTTTCTGAAAGAACAACAAAATATTGAAGTTAAAATAAAAACAGATAGAAAACAAGCCTTACAAGAAATGCTCTCGTACGGAGAAATTGACGGACTTTTTCTTAGCGGTATCTATAATGAGGCTCAGTTTGAAACGGTTTATCACTATGCAGAAAAAATGGTGCTTATTTCACCTCTATCCGCAGAGAGAGTAGAAACAGGTCAACTAACGTTACTCATTAATAGTGATGTAAACTGCATCTATAGAAACAGACTATTAGAGTTTTCAAAGAAACATCATATACATAAAGCCAATATTATGGAATTTGATTCATTAGAAGCTATTTTACAAGGCGTTCGTGATGGAATAGGCATGAGTGTAGTCCCGGCTAGCGTAGTAAATTCTCGTGGTGATATGAAAAGCATTGAATATCAAGAGCTTTCAGAAGACGTTCATATTGATTTTGTAGTAAAGAAAGGGAAGCAGCGCTCTCAAAGTCTTAAAAAGTTTATTCATTTTTTAGGGAGTCTATAGATTCTGTCCTGAGGTGGCGTGATGTCTTCTCTTTTCCAATACATTAAAAAGAACCCTTAATGCCTGAAATGCGCTTCAAGGGTTCTAGCTTTTTTATGTTCTAAAGATTATGCAGCTAATTTTCTACACTCATCCGCGCATTTCAAGCAGGCCTCCGCACATTTTTGACAGTGGTCATGATCGTGTTTCTTACACTCATTTCCGCATTTTTCGCAAATTTCGGCGCAAACTCCAGCCAGTTCAGCAACGAAAGGCGTTCCTCTTTCTAGAGCTTGTTCCAAATATCCGCAAATATCTGCACATTCTCGATCAAAACGGATACAGTTCACCATCATACCCACATTTTCTTCTTTTAGACAAGCATCAAAACAATGGTTGCAGGCACTCATACAGTCATGCAGCGTTTGAATAACGGTTTGATAATTTTCGTGAGACATTGTAAAATTCCTCCTTATTTTTCTTCTCTCTCTATTACATTAGACTATCGTTTAGTTTAGTAAACATAATAAACATAAGAGTGCTGTAAAACTTATTAAGTAATGAGCAGTCTCTCTTTTTACGTTTAAATATAGGGGTGGAGGGTATGTGGTTGATAGATAAATCTTAAAGGAGTGTAGCACATGAGCTGGCTAGAAATACTTTCGTATATAGCTATTGCAATCGGAATTATTCAATTTTTAGTTATTACAATCGACGTGATCAGGCATCCGCAGATGATGTTTGTGATGAATATTGTGTGGCCTATTACGGGGCTATATTTTCCTGTCGCCGGGATATGGTTTTACTTTAAATTAGGGCGTAAAGATCGAAAAAAACACGATCATGCTCATCATTCCTCTGATCATACGCATGATGCTCATGAGGGTCATCATCACGAGCACCATCATAGTGAAAAGCCTTTTTGGCAAAGTGTTTTTGTATCGACTACGCACTGCAGCAGCGGGTGCTCGATTGGAGATTTAATTGGTGCACCGATTGTATTTTTAACAGGGTGGACGATTGCCGGAAGTGTACTTTTTGCGGATTACGTAGCGGAATTTATTCTCGCTTATATAGCGGGAATTGCTTTTCAATACTACGGCATGAGTATGAAAGATAATAGCTCAAAAGAAGAGTTGAAAAACGCGTTAAAAGCGGATACGTGGTCCCTTATTGCCTTTGAAATCGGCATGTTTGGCTGGATGGCTTTATCACATTATGTCTTTTTTACACAGGCACCCAAACCAGACAGCGCGGTCTTTTGGTTCATGATGCAAATCGCCATGATTATTGGCTTTTGTACAAGCTATCCAGCGAACTGGGTACTTGTTAAAAAAGGTGTAAAACATGCGATGTAATTTTACTTGGGGCTGCTGCCGTTGATATCAGGTTTAAAGCTACAGGATGGGGCAGAATAGTATCGACTCCGAGTTTCGTCTAAAAAAGGAAATCATTTTAATTTAACAGGAGGAGATTTGATGTTTGATTACACGGTAAAAACATCGAAAAGCTTAGAAGAAGCGATTAGTTCTCTAGAAGAAAACTTAAAAAGCGAAGGGTTCGGTGTGTTGTGGAATTTTGATTTAACTGCAAAGCTACAGGAAAAAGGGCAGGACTTTCATACACCGTTTACAGTATTAGAAGTGTGCAATCCGAAAGAAGCTCAGCGTGTTCTTTCGCAAAACCTTTTAGTAGGATACTTTCTGCCTTGTAAAATGGTTGTATATCAAGATGGAAGTGAAACAAAGATTGGCATGCCTAGACCTACGGCAATGATTAATATGCTTCATAATGAAGAGCTTCAACGACTGGCAGAAGATATTGAAACAAGGTTAATCCGCTGTATTGATCAATCGGTGTAAGTGTTACTCAGAGAAAAAATATCAAAACAAAAAGATACCTGAGGGGTATCTTTTTGTTTTTTAATCTTATTAAGATATGAGAAGTGCAAACGGAATTTTTGATACATGAATAATTTGCTTTCAGTTGCCTACTCTAAAAGCAAACTGTAGTAAAAAGGATGATAGTATGAATTTTATCTGGCAATCTGCAATCTTGATTTTATCGGGAATATTATTACTAAGAATAGCGGGGAGAAAATCGATTGCTCAAATGACGCTCGCTCAAACGGTCGTTATGCTTTCTCTAGGTACCATCATCGTGCAGCCCATTGTTGAAAAAAGTATGTTAAAAGCGATTGGCGGGGCAGCTATCTTTGTTCTTGCTATTTTAGTTTTAGAGTACTTACAATTAAAATTTAATGGGTTTGAAAAATTTCTGACAGGTAAGTCTAAAATCGTTATAAATAATGGCCAATTAGATACTAAGCAGCTTAAAAAATTACGTTTAACCGCCGATCAATTAGAAATGAGATTACGAAATGCAGGCATATCAACTATAAAAGATGTTAAAACTGCAACAATTGAACCAAATGGACAGCTAGGGTACGAACTTCAAGAAGATGCAAAACCGTTGACTGTAGGTGACTTTAAACAGTTAATGGAATTATATATGCCATCTTTTTCTCAAACTAGCGTCCCTGCGCAAGATCTACATAACAAAGTGTCGTCTAACCCTTCTTCAGATATATTTGAAGAAATTGAGCACCATTCTAAACCAAACCCTAAATACCTTCAGTGATACAGTCACTAGAAAAAGTCGTCTTTTTCGTATAATGATTATTAAGTAAATGAGCATAGTTATTTTAGGTTCAAATCGCAGATGATTTGAACCTTTTTTGGGATTAAACTCAGAAGCTAACGTTTATAAATCATTACCACTATGTAGGATGGTTTTTATCGTATACATACTTGTAACGATTTACCAAGGACTTTTGTTTTTGAAAACAGAAATAGTTTGTATAAAAATAAAAGGAGTAGGTTCCATGAAGATTTTCCTTTCAAATTGTATAGAAAATGTTGAGTGGTCGAGAATGAAAGAAATTTATCACTCGGTAGGATGGACGAACCATAATGAAGAAAAAATTAAAAAAGTATTTCAATCAAGCAACGTAGTAGCGATTGCTTATGATGAAGATAACATAGCAGGATTTGGCAGAGCTCTTTCAGACGGTGTGTTTAATGCTGCGATTTATGATGTTGTGGTTGATGAGCATTATCAAAACAAAGGAATTGGACAGAAAGTTATAAAAAATTTGCTTGCTCAGCTTGACGATATTTCCTGCGTTCATCTTGTTTCTACAGCAGGTAATGAAGAGTTTTATAGAAAAGCAGGATTTCGGAAAATGAAAACCGGAATGGCTCGTTATTTAAATCCTTTTTTAGCGGAAGAGTATTTGGAATGAGCTATGCCTAAGATTGTCAATCGGCTGACATTTTAGAGTATGTACTAAATGAATAATAAAGAGGACGCAGAAAAATCTAACGTGTTCCCTTTTGAGGTGTAAATATTACAAATCACATTACACTTTTTGTAACCAATATTAATATAATTCTCAATCGAGTTCTCTAATTAAATAAATCAATAAAAGCAGAGAAGGGACAGCAATTAAGCTGCCCCTTCATTTTAATTTCACTACCTCATCATTATGGTTGAAAAAATTTGATGTCTTTTATTATGAATTGCCTTCGTCGCTTTTGTACTCCAAAATATCACCTGGCTGACAATCCAAAGTCTTACATATTGCTTCTAATGTTGAAAAACGAACCGCTTTTGCTTTTCCATTTTTCAGGATGGAAAGATTCGCCATAGTAATTCCAACCCTCTCTGAAAGCTCCGTTACGCTCATTTTTCGTTTTGCTAACATCACATCAATATTAATAATAATTGCCATATCCTTCACCTCAGACCGTTAAATCATTTTCTGATTTTATGTTAATCGCTTCTTGCAACAGCCTTTGGAGAACAGCAGCAAAAACTGCGATAACCAACGAAGCAAAAGGAATAACCATTCCAACAAAAATGAGACCTGGGGCATCGTCTTTATCTGCCACGAGATAATAGATGGGCAAACCTAAGACATGCAAACTACAGATAGAAATGGCGCAGTATTTGATGCTCATTAAAATTCGAACAGACAATTCGGAGAAAGCAATGTTCTTATCAATATAACTCAACAGTTTAACAGTTCGATAAAGGGCGAAGTAAAAAGGTAATGTTCCTCCATATAAAAGGATGAAAATGATATATTTTATGGAATGAATACCTAAGAACTCCGCTACCGCATTTGCCAGTTCAGGAACTAGAAATATGCACAAAGTGAGAACTAGAATTCCAATGAGAATAACTGCTATCTTCAAAAATAATGTGGTTACTATCTTCATAAAAACACCTCTTCTATATTTCAAAATATTAATCGTTTTTTGTCTGTAGATCCAGGAGATTCTTTATAGGTTTTTGAAACACGTCCACAATGGCTGCGATGATGCTTGTTGCCAAGATGCCCATTAGACCTAGAGATATTGGACCTGCTGCATCATCATCTGTGAATTGAGCATGCGCCCTTAAATAAACTATTGCTAATAAAATAAACAAAATGACAGTAAAAGTGCATTTTTTTATTACCTTCAAAGATTGAAGAGATAACTCAGAGAAAGCGTTATTCTTCTCGATATAGGTTAAAAGTTTAAAAGCTTGATAACACGCCAAAGAAAATGTAATACATATTCCATATGTACATACCAACAGTGGATATAACGAATAATCACCAGGACGCTCTATAGCATCTCTTCTGGCTGCCTCAGGCAACAAAAATATACATGCGGCAAGCACTGCAATTTCAATCAGAAAAATTATTACCTTTAAGAAAGTGGTAGAGCCTCGTTTAACATTCATAAAAAACACCTCACTTATTTAATAATAATAAGAATTTAACATATGATTTATCGTTTTACAATAAAATATTATCGTTTTTTATTATATTATTGTTGTTATTGAAATATCCTTTTAATTTTAAACAAAATAAAAAGCATTTCTCAATACGAAAAAATGCTCTTACTTTAGAAGGTTACATTTACAACTTTTTCAACAAAACTTCTTAACAGTTTAATAAAATGAATCAACAACGAAAGATATCAGAACCTACTTGAAATAAATAATATTCTTAAAACTCAATAAATAATTCACTTAAATTCGAATAATTATTTCCATATTAGAGAATTTTCATGCGAATTCCTGCTTGGATTTAGAGGAAATAGCAAATATAGAAGTAATACCAAGCAAATGGGAAACGTGAATTTATGTATCAATTCACGATAAAAATACATGATGAAATTAAGTTTTTCACCCCAGAAAAGCACCCGTTAGCAAAAATCTATGTTCTTTTTTCTTTTTGATGTTGAGACTATGGAATCTGTATATTTTTATTTTGACATTATATGGTATTATTTCCTTTAGTTAGGAGGTATTTGAAATGAGTATATCAAAAGAAAATAAACCGATTGTATTGACCGTTATTTTACTGGCGGCTGCGTTTGTTGTATTTTTTGCAAATCGGCTGCTTCCCCAAAATTCAATTTTCCCAAGTGAAACCGGTGATTTGACCATTCTGCTGTGGCTGTTTTTTGCGATAGATATTGGCTTTATTGTGGCATTAGTTTTAGGAGTTCGAACAAAGAGACCAAGCATTGTGTGGTTTAGCATTATCGCAAACAGCCTCTTTTTTGTTTTGCTTTCTGTTTTGATTTTTTTATTAGCAATTGCGAATGGCATTTCTGAACCGTAAGCTTATTATTTTTATTATAGGTGAATGATGAGGATTTAGAGAGGTTGATAGATGATGATGATAGGCGGTCCTTTGTTGATTGCGCTACTGCCAAGCGTACTTGTAATCCTTGTAACTTGGCTGTTCAGAAAGATGAAGTGGAACAAAGTCATTAGAATGCTTCCTTCAATGCTAGCCGTTATGGCTGCCGCCGTTCTTTTTTATATTGGCTATGTAGAGGTAAGAGGTTTTGAAGGTGCGGGCTATTTGTTTTTATCTGTGTTTTTGCTTTTATTCGCGTTTGTATCCTATATTGTAGCTAAAAAGCCTGTACAATAATTTTTATAAACTTTATAAATTCTTTATAAATCCCTCTTATACTACGTGTAGGGGGGATTTAATATGAAAAATATTATTTTAGAGGTAAGAAGCGTTTCAAAAAAAGTAAGGCGTCGTCACTTAGTAAAAGAAGTATCGTTTCAAATTAACCAAGGGGAAATATGCGGATTGCTAGGGCCAAACGGTGCTGGTAAAACGACCTTAATTCGTTTGTTGACGGGGTTGATTAAACCAACCGGGGGAGAAGTTTTTATTAATAACAAACATATTTTTTCACAAAGAAAAGAAGCGCTGCAAAGCGTTGGCGCAATTGTGGAGTCACCCATCTTTTTTCCTTATATGACAGGAAAGGAAAACCTGACAAATTTAGCTCGACTGCATTCATTTTCAACAAAGAAAGAAAGGCAGCAAAAAGTAAAAGAAGTGCTTGATATTGTGGGGCTAACCGGCAGAGAAAATGATAAAGTTCGAACGTATTCTCTTGGGATGAAGCAAAGGCTCGGAATTGCTCAAGCGCTTTTAGGCGACCCGGACTTATTAATACTGGATGAGCCAGCCAACGGCTTAGATCCAATGGGCGTACGTGAACTGCGCGAGCTTCTTTTCACCTTAAAACGGGACTATAACAAAACGATTTTGATTTCTAGTCATTTGCTGGATGAATTACAGCGAGTATGTGATCAAATTGTCGTGATGCGAGAAGGAGAGCTAATATGGGACGGCGCTTTAGACCAGTTAGCATCCGGTAAAAATCTTGAAGATGCGTTTGTAGAGCTGGTGTCGCAATGAAGGATCTCTTAGTAGCGGAGTGGGAAAGACTTTGGAAACGAAAATTGGCGTGGCTGACCTTTTTGTTAGTGCCGGTAGTACTATTAGCTGCTTCATCCTATCTCCAAAAAGAAAACGGAGCACTCACAGTCGATTTACCACAGTATACGTTTGCAGGAAACTTTCCTGTACTGAGCTTAGCTGAAATGTTATTTACCGTTTTTAATGCCATGTTCTTAGTTTTTATTACGCTCGTTGTTACCGGCGAATACCGGTCAGGACAGCTGCGAATGGTCATGATCCGGTCGTATTCGTTTAAAGAAATTATCCTAGCAAAAGCCATAGTGATTCTGCTGTTTAATGCACTGTTTTTTATTACGTATTTTTGTATGAGCTATGTGATAGGCTTTCTGATGTTTGAACATCCGCAAACCTACTTTGTGTTTTATCACAGTCATGCTTTTAACATAAAAGAAGCGCTAGTATATAATCTTTCATTCTATGGATATGCCTACTTGACGACTATTGCGATATGCTGTGTGCTGTTTTTTATCTCTGTTATCAGCAAAACGACCACTACGGCTGTTGGAATTGGTGTTGCTTTTATACTAATCTCCTTTTCGTATCCAACTTTATTAACGGGATTTAAGCAGTGGATGAGTGAAGAGCTTTTTGGACAGCTTTTCTTTACTTCTGTACCGATGATTCAATGGCAGGGAATCACAGTCATGATGGCAGAGAAACCGCAATTTGTAGGCTGGAATTTCGGCGTTTTAGGATTTTATATTTTACTTTTTAGCGGTTTAACGTATGTAGCGATTCGAAAAAAAGAATCATTTTTATAAAAGGAGAGAAGACATGATGACAGGACTTTTTATCAGTGAATTAGAGCGAACGTTTAAACGAAAGAAAACAGCGGCTGTATTAGCCGTGTACGCAGGGTTACTTGCTTTTATTTGGTTCTTTTTATTTCGAATGGGAGGCACTTCGTTTTTTGATGCAGATCATGACGTGAAAATTGATTCTTTAAATTCCGCGCCTTTGTTTCTTCGAGAACTGTCGTTTGTTATTACGTTTATTGTCATTCCGATGTTTGTGGCAGATAGTTTTAACGGCGAGTACACGTCCGGAGCTTTGCGCATGGTATTGATTCGACCGCATCATCGTGTAAAACTGTTTTTTGTAAAATGGGCCGTTCAATGTTTGTTAGTTTTTCTTATTCTTTGTATTACTTGGGTAGTGGGCACATGTGTTGGGAAGCTAGCTATGCCTCACGTAAACGAAACAACGTTTTTAGGCGGACATACGCTAGGGACTTTAGGGGCGTTCCTGTATTCGCTAAAATTTTACGGCATTTGTTTTTGCATCTTTATAGCGGTTATTAGTATCGGGAGTATCCTGAGTGTTCTTATGCCTAATTCCATTTTATCTTACGTCGCAACTATTGGTGCTTTAATTGGAAGTGTGTATGTGTCAGATAAACTAAGCTTCTTTTTCTCCGTAACCGATTCTGTTTTTCATGAATTAAGCAGGCCAAACTCTGAATTTTTAGTAAACCTATTATTTCCAATTTTGCTTATTAGCCTTATAATAAACCTATTCGTATGGAAAAAGAAAGAATGGGTAGGGTGAGCTGGAGATGAAGCAAACAATTTTACTAGTAGACGACGAAAAAGACATTATTTCGTTTATGAAAGATGCGCTGCAAGATGAAGGATATGAGGTGGTGTTTGCTTACGAAGGTCAAGAAGCGTTAACAAAGTTAAAAATAAATCCAGACTTAATTGTGCTGGATGTGATGATGCCAGGCATGGACGGCTTTGCTCTTTGTGAAATGATCCGAAAAAGCATATCATGTCCCATCATCTTTTTAAGCGCCAAGCAAACGGAGCAGGACAGAGTAAAAGGACTATTAGTCGGTGGAGATGATTATTTAGTTAAGCCTTTTAGCATGAAAGAACTAAAAGCCCGGATTTACGCCCATCTGCGCCGGGAGCAAAGAATTAATAGTAACTCCTATAACAGGCTTCATTTTGGAGAGTTAACCATTGATTTAAACGGCTATCAAATTTTACATAACAATGAAGTGATTCCGTTTACTTCAAGAGAATTTGAGATTATTCATTTCCTCGCTCTTCATCCAGGTCAGGTGTTTACACGTGAGCAGCTGTATGAAAAAGTTTGGGGCTACGACGCGGAAGGCGATTCGTCTACGATTACAGAACACGTGAAAAAAATTAGAGCAAAACTATTAAAATATGACGAAACACCTTACATTTCAACGGTTTGGGGAATTGGCTACAAATGGGTAAAATAAAAAAATGGATGAACCGGGCGACGTTAAAAGCGCAGTTTGTTTTATCTTTTCATTTAATTTTGCTGTACAGCCTGCTTGCGACGCTTTTAACGTGGGGAATTGTCATCTTAGTGAACTGGTTTCTTATGCCCGGAGCACTGAATCCAGCAAATTATTATGAACAACAAATTCCTGATATTTTGCAGTTTGTGAATAAAAAAGATGATGAGCTTCTTTCGAAAGATGTTCAAAGCCAAGTAGAATCGGTTATTCCGCTAGAAGGAATGGATTATCAAATTATAAATAAAGAAGGAAAAATCGTGTATGGATCCACGTCCACTTCATACATGAAAAATAAAAGGGATCTTTATTCTCAGGTCAATACAAATATCCATTCAGGTAAATATATTATAAAAGTGTATCCGCTTTTTAATTCAAAAGACGAAGTAAACGGGGCCATTGCGCTAAGATATCAATTAAACATGGCTTCGACTAACCCAAATATTAAATGGATCGTTGCGCTTGTCACATTTGTATCGCTAGCCAGTCCGTTTCTTTATTTTTATTTGTTTGCTTATTTATTTGGAAGACGATTTAGCAAAAAAATTGAACGGCCTTTTAATGAGCTGATGACCGCAGCTAAAAATATTCAGCATAATAATTTAGATTTTTCGCTGTCCGTCACTCAAGACGCAAAAGAATTAAGCCAGCTGCTTCATGCCTTTGAAGAAATGCGGAAAGAATTAAAGCAATCGCTAGCTAAACAGTGGCAGCTAGAAGAAGACCGCAAAGATATGACGGCTGCGATTGCACATGATTTACGAACGCCTCTTACGATTATTCACGGTCATACCGAAATTTTAGTAGAAGGAAGCAAAAAGGACCCGGAGAGGCTTAATCGATATTTATATACGATCTACACGAATACACTTCGTTCTATTCAACTATTAAATCAGCTGCAAGAAGTATCGGTCATAGAAAATCCAGGCTTTTCCGTAAAGAGTGAGCCTATTGATATCAACACATTTGTTCATGAGAAAGCAGACGAATTTCAGCTTTTATGTCAAAAAAAAGAGATTGCATTTGTATCTTCAATTAGTGTAGAAGATGCATCAAACCAATTTTACGGAGATCACCAGCGCATTTCTCAAGTGTTAGATAATATCATCACAAACTGTATTCGCTACACGCTTGAACGAGGAGAGATAGCTTGGAATACCGTGATTCATCACAACGAAGTAATCTTTGAAATACATGATACGGGGCCTGGGTTTACACTATCCAACAAAGAACAGCTGTTTAAAAAGTTTTACAGAGAAGATGCGTCGAGAACAAGCGGTCACGGAAACTTAGGGCTAGGTCTTTATATTGCTCATTCTATTGTGAAAAACCATGGGGGAAGCATCACGGCCGATAATAAAGAGACGGGAGGAGCATTGTTTAAGATTGTTCTTCCAATGGGAAAGAAGTAAACGCGTAAAAAAAGAACCCTCAAAAAAGAGAGTTCAAAAAAGGGTAAGTAAGAAAGAAATGTACATGTTCCTTTGGGGGACTGCATCTGTACAGTAAAATTTGTACCCGGTATGCACTTGTTGAAACGTTGAAAAATAGTCCAATAATAGAAATGAATAGTTGATAATATGCTTTATAATTTATAAAAAAGACTGCAAAGCGGCTGTATCCTGTGCTTTGCAGTCTTTTTCGATTTTATTTGCGTAAGAAGTCTCTCATAAATTCATTCACCTTTTGGGGCTGCTCATGCTGAGGCGCATGTCCCACACCGTCTAAGCGGTGGATCGTTACGTTTGGAACGTATTCTTCGATGCCGTCTAAATTACTGTTTTCAAACGCTTCGTCCGCATTTCCCCATACAATTAAAGTCGGAGACTGAAATACTTTATGCGGCAGTGCAACAGGTTGATGAACGCGTTCTTCAAATGGATAAAGAGAAGACGCACGGTAGTAGTTAAGCATGGATTTCATTGCATTCGGCTGGTTCCACGCCTCTACGTATTTAGCTTCTTCTTCTTTTGTTAAATAGCCTTTTTTGATGCCTGGCTCCGTCAGCATGTTTCTTAGCTTTTCGCTATTATTTTCGAGTAGCTCATCTTGAGAATTTGGCTGTTGGAAAAAGCTCATATAGCTGCTTGCTTCTCGCTGAGCAGGATTTTCAGCAAGCTCTCTTATAAATGTGTAAGGGTGCGGTGCATCAAACATCACTAACTTTTTGACATACTGCGGATATGTATAAGCAAATGCCCATGCAACAGCGCCGCCCCAATCATGTGCCACTAACACACATTCTTTTTCACCAAACTCTTCAATTAACTGTTTTACATCTTCCATTAAAAGGGGCATGCTGTAAGAAGAAATTTCTTCTGGCTTATCTGATAAGTTATAGCCTCGCATATCTACAGCTACCACGCGATAATCTTTCGAAAACTCTTCTAACTGATGGTGCCACGTATACCAAAAGTAAGGGAAGCCGTGTAAAAACAGCATAAGCTCGCCTTCACCTTTTGTTACGTAATGAAGGTTTACATCATTCACTTTTACATAACCATCTTTAAACATCTTACTCATCCTTTCGCTTTTCACCTTTATTATAGAAAAACTTTACTCTTTATTAGTTGATGTATCAAATAATAAGGTTTCTTTACGCGATAAATGAGCTATAAAGCTCTTTTAAAACCCTTATTTTGGTTATTGTTTATGAAAAATAACACCGATATCCCCAGGTTATATGTGATGCTTCGCTTGACTTAGAAAAAGCGAATATGTACAAAACGTAAGGAGTAAAAACTTGAGCTTGTAATGAATACAGAAAAAAAGCTCTCTAAAAGTACTTTTAGAGAGCTTTTTTAAAAATCACCGGCCTTGGCGATTCCTAAATTAGATTCAAAGTCGGTAATGTACACACAGGCATTGGTATACTTTTCAGATGCTTTATAGCTGAATTCTCTACTTACACTATAATCTTCACCTATAGGTTTATAAGATTGAATAGATTTAATTTGGTTGTCTAAAGACAAATCAAAATTATGAGTGGCTTTTTTTAATTGTTCGAGCTGCAGCTTGGTGAAACTATCGCGATGTTTTTGGATTTCATCTTGCATGAGTTCTATTTTATATTTAGATAGGGTGTTAATATGCTCAATCGCAGGCCCCATATCTTTTTTTATTTGTGCTTCAGAAGAATGGAAGTGTTTATCATCAAATGAATCTGACACGTTATTGCTTTTTTCTGAAATTTTTGTTGCATCTATAACGTCATGAACATTGTTCATGAGCGTAACTTCATAGATAGTCTTGCTTGAATTAAATCTTTTATAGGATTTTACATATTCTTTTTCTGTTAATGCATCTACATCTCTTTTTAATTGCGCTATGCTTTCTTTTAGCTCACTATCACTTTGTGTTTCTACTTTTGACGTACTATTGATAGACGCAGACAGAAGATTAAAATCGTTTTTATAGCTTTGAAACGTTTTATCTTCTATCTTTCCGTCTTTATTGATTAAGCGTTCACACTCGTTTTGCAGGAATTTCAGCTCTATGGCCAGCTCTTTTTTTGCCTCGCTTCCATCTATGCTCTCATTATTTGAACTTGTGTGACTGCACCCTATTAATCCAAGCGCCAAAGCTATCGTAATGGTCCCAGTTGTTATCTTGCTTATGTTCCTCATGTTGAAACTCCATTTCTATTTGTTTTTACATATAAAGACTATATCATATAAATGGAATATTTATCTTTATATACTATTAAATGTTACATTTTGTATAGGCAAACTAAAAAAAGTATTATAATGGAATTTATAAAAATAGTGCTAAAAGAAGACAAAGGTAATAGAAAAATTAATTATGCACTTATACTTTTTTACTATTAATATGACGTCTAAAGGAGGAAATCAATATGTCTGGAATTGCTAAAACCCCCGAACCGCCTTATTATGCCGTTATTTTTGCTTCTGAAAGAACGGAAGGTGAGAAGGGTTATGGAATCATGGCAGACAAAATGGTAGAGCTTGCATCTAATCAAAAAGGCTTTTTAGGAATAGAAAGTGCTAGGGACAAAGATTTAGGCATTACCATTTCATACTGGGATTCTTTAGAATCAATTAAAATGTGGAAAGAAAACTCAGCCCATCGTGCAGCACAGTACAAAGGGAAAACAGAATGGTATCAAAAGTTTTCGCTTAGGATTTGTAAAGTGGAAAGACATAGCTTTTTTGAGATGTAAGGCGTATATGTTTAATTGTTTTAAAAAGGGGAGAAGCTGTTATGTTTTTAGCTATTGTAGGATTTATAGCCGTTTTTATCACTTTGTGTTCATTAGAAGCAAAGCTAAGAACGATTGTTAAACAAAATGATCGAGTGATTGAATTACTTGAGAAACAGAATAGAGAGTAAGAAAACGCTAATGAACTCAACGTTTATGATATCATCTCCTGACTTTAGCTAAGGGAGATGTTTTATTTTAAGAGTGCATAAAAAAAACCTCAGTAGGAGGTCTAGTTATTACTTTTAAAAGCACTTATAACCAGCTCATTTACTGTCGGATGCCATCTAGAGGCTGTATTAAAAGCTAATTGTAAAGTGAGGTTATATTTATCGTTTCACCAGAAAATATGAGCTCAATTTCTTTATTTCTTACTTGTGATCGTTCATTTAATCACCGTATTTTTTTCTGTACGTGAGAAACGTTATTAAATATATAACTGAAATCATCGTCAGAAATATTAGTGGCGAAATACCAATGCCATCATAGGAACTTTTCCCTTGAAAAGTCCGATAAATGGACTCTACAACTTCTAAAATCAGCATACCTATAACTACTACAAATGCGTATGATTGAGCCTTCGTGTTGATAAACTTCTTTCTTTCGTCACCTTTTCGCGAAGATGATGAAACAAAAATCAAAATTCCGCAAACTAACAGGATGAATGAATACACAATTTTAACCCAATCCATTTTACTCCTCCTTATAATAAATGTAAAAAGTATTTTACATTTATTATTGTAGCATCAGTTCCAAAAATGTCAAACTCTTTTTACATTGTGAATTATTTGTATGGAAGAATCGCTATAAAAAAGTAGATATCTTTAAAATGGTTTTATAAAACAAAGTCACGTTACAAAGTGATTTAAATCAACTTCACTGCTAAAATGGAAGTAACAGGAATTTTCGCGTTTCACCAACTAAAAGTGAGGTGGGTTGTTTGGTTCTTCATAAAAAAACAGTTTCTTTTGTCGCTCTGTTCTTACTGCTGTTAGTAATAAGCTCCAATTACGTTTTGTACCATTCTTCTTTTAGACTTCAGTCGTTGCCTGGTGATTTCAATGGAGTAGTAGTAGGTTCTATTTTAGACTTAAGCCTTGTGGCTCCGATCTTATTTCTAGCTTGGCAGCGTAAGTTCAGTCTAAAGTACTTTATTGTATTAATGGCTACAGGCCTTGTGGCTGCACGTTTTATCATTCCAAGTGAATACTTCACTTCTTTTCAGTCGGTTATGTGGCTAGGAGTTGGCATAGAAGGACTACTTATTTTGTTTGAACTTTCACTGCTGTTTATGCTAGTTAAAAACGTACCGCCTATTTTAAGAAGGATCAAATCAAGCTCTTTACCGCTTTTATTTTCTTTTTCGCGGGCTGTAAACGACAAGTTCCCCAAACAAACGTTTATACACATCCTTTGTTCAGAAATGCTGATGTTTTACTATGCGTTTGGAACGTGGAAGAAGAAGCCGAGTGATGAAGCCAACACCTTTACCCTGTATAAACGCTCAAGTTTTGTCACGTTTCAAATTATGATTATTCATGCGATTGTCATTGAAACATTAGGGCTTCACGGGCTGCTGCACAATACCTCTATAATTCTTTCAGTCGTTTTACTGATCCTTAATATTTATAGCATTGTTTTCTTTTTAGGAGACATTCAAGCATTAAGGCTTAACCCTTTACGAGTTGAAGATGATCGTATATACATTTCGTTTGGCTTAGCTAAGCGTATGGAAATTTCTTTTAAAGATATTGAAAAAATCGTAGAAGACACTCACATCCTCGAACAAAAAATCCCTAACACCACGATTGAATTTATCGCACGCGATTTTGAAAAAGTTTATCCTGATCTTGTACTAACATTAAAGTCTCCAATTGAAGCGACGCTTTTTATGGGAATCAAAAAGAAATACCAGCGGGTCGCTATTCGCGTAGATGATCCTCATGCGTTTAAAAAAATAGTTAAAGAACGTTTGGAGAAAGCTCAGCGGGATGAGTTAAGCTAGAGTTCTAGAAAGATAAGGCTTTATAGAGATATCTATAAGGTCTTTTTGCTAATGATTAGCTACCGGACATAAATAGTGAAGTGTTAGCTTTATTTTAGTAAAATGGAAGTAATAGGTAATGTAGCAAAGGGGGATAGGGTATGGGGATTTTTTTTAGAAGAAAAGAGAAGTATTTAAACTCTATAGAATGGCTATCTGAAAACTCAATCCATTTAAGCAAACCAACTGAATGTACGCTGCAAGAGTTTGAATTTCTCCGTCATATCGTAAAAGATAAGAGAATTGTGTGGTTAGGGGAAAACGGTCATAACATAAGAGAACATAATATGATGAAGTCAAAAATAATAGAATTTCTACATAAAGAAATGAATTTTACCGTACTGGCATTTGAGAGCGGCTTAGCGGAATGCTACAGCGCTAACGAGTTAAAGAAAGAGTTTACGGATGAAGCCTTTTTAAAAAACGCCGTTTATTCTTTATGGGCCACAAAGGAAAATATGCCCTTGTTTCAGCTGATGAAAAAATCAGATTTAAGTTTAATAGGAATAGATATTAACCCTTCTTCTAATCCTGATCTTTTCGTAAAATTTGTTCAGCAGCTGAGTCCCGTAGTGTCTGAAGACGTAATAGAAAAGATAGAATACATTGAAGCAGGCGTATATAAATGGTACTACCAGCTAGGGCAATATAAAGCAAAAAGAAAAAAAGTCCCAGCAGAAATGCTACGTGAGTTTGAAGAGTTTAAAGAAAAAGTAAGCGCGGTGATAGGAGATTTAGAAGCCTATCTACATGAAGAATACGTTTTGTATCTTGAAAATCAAGAGCTTGTATGTAAGGTTAAAATGATTATTCGATGCCTGCAAAATCGCTTGTATTTTATTAACCATATTCACCATAACCACCGAACGTATAAAAAAGTAAGAGAAAAAAGGATGAAAGAAAATCTAGAGTGGGTTTGTCAAGATCTGTATCCTGACGAGAAAATTATTATTTGGGCCCATAACCTTCATATCTTTAAACAATACAAAACGTTTACGGGATTTGAATCTCTAGGAGCAATTGTCTCTAATGAGATAAAAAAACAGTCTTATTACTTAGGCTTATTTATGTATGAAGGTGAAATACATACGGATACAGGGCAGCCATATAAAATAGAGAAGCCACCTAAAAAAAGTCTAGAGGACTATATGCATCAAGTGCAATCACCGGCCTTATTTACTGATTTCTCACAGCTTGAAAAAAACTCAGACAACAAATGGATATTTACTAAAACGATCTTTTTAGAAAGTGGTACTATGCCAACTTTATTTGTACCGCGTGACCAGCTAGACGGTGCTTTATTTGTTGAGTCTGTGTCTACGCCTGAGTATCTTAAACGCAGTAAAAATAAATAAGAAATCGTAATGAACAAAGAAGAGGTGTACATTGAAAATCTATAATTTTAGTAAAGAACATGGCAAAAAAGTAGAAAAATATCAGTCGCATTTAGCTACTTACGTAAAAATGATTCAAACAAACGAAGCAGCTACGATCGGTTATATGTATATAGACGGAGAAGGAACCGTAGGATATCACGAAGCGCCTATACCTCAGTTATTTATCGTAGTCGAAGGTGAAGGGTGGGTAACAGGAGAGGACCAAAAGCGAATTTCGATTAAACGTGGAGAAGCGGCACTGTGGGAAAAAGGAGAATGGCATATGTCGGGAAGTGAAGAAGGTATGACTGCCATTGTCATTCAATCGGAGGAGCTACATCCTGAAGCATTTATGGAGATAAAAAAACAGCACGCTTGGATGACTTATCCAAGCGTGCTGCTTTTCTATAAGACTTTGAATTTTTTTAGAGCAAATTCAATACCGTCTTCACCCGATTTCTTCGTTACAAAATCAGCGGCGCTTTTTAACTTATTAGATCCGTTGCCCATCGCAATTCTAAGGCCGGCTAATTCTATCATATCAATATCATTTTCTCCGTCTCCGAATGCAATAGCCTCGGATTGATGGATGTTAAAATAGTCTAAGACCTTCAGGATAGCTACCGATTTTGTGATTTCTTCTTGAAGCACACTTACGATAAAAGGGTGCCATCTTTTAAATAGTAAATGAGGAAATCGCTGTGCATACTGCTCGGCGGTTTCCTCATTGGCATACAAGCACATTAAATAAATATCTTCGTCATAAATACGCTCATTAATTTGAGGATAATCACTGAGCGATAGCGTTTCCTTCAGGGCTTTTAAAATATTATCATCTTTAATCCCGTTCATGCTGAGCTCTTTTGTATAAAATGAAAGACCGTGATTTTGCGAGGCTGCGTATTCAAAGACTTCATGCGCAACGTCCTTATCCATGGACAGCTTATGAATAACTTTTTCATCGTGTACAGTAAACGCCCCGTTCGCGGTAATGAGCGTATCTATACCTAATTCTCTAATTTCTTCACAGAGAGATAAAGGCCTTCCGGTAGCGGCTACGATTTTTAATCCTTTGTGCTTTAAACTTTTTACAATCTCTCGAGTTTTGGTGGAAATAGTCCCGTTTTCGTGATGAGTAAGAGTTCCATCTACGTCAAAGAATACAATTTTATAGCTCATAGTAATCTCCTTATTTAAACAGCTCGATCTTTTTTTACATTTACAAGCAGTAGCGCACAGGCAAAAATAGCAGCTACATATAAAAACGCAGAAACAACCGGTTTATGTAAAAAAGCAGTATGATTGTATGAAGAGTCATACAAATAAAGAGCCGCTAGAAATAGAAAAGGCAGTAGTTTTTTCATGTTGTCATCTACTGGTTTTATTATACATATTTTCCTTGTATTTGTATGTAATCTTAATAAGAGTGATAGAATAATAGTATTTTATATAAGCAAAGAGAAAGAGAAGTGACGAATATGACTGTACATCACTATATAGGATCTCCTTATGAATTGCCTACAGGAAGTTTTGGCACAAAAGAAAAGTTGATTACAATCTATGAAAAAGAAGAAGATGCGTACGGTATTAGTGTTAATCGTTTAACCGACGGGTATAGCGACATCAAGCACGTATTCACCTTGCCATATATCTATGAATTATCTTGTGATACACATCCTAAATCGATAAGAGGGCTGTTTACTTATATTGAAGAACAGCTGATAGAGGGCTGTCACATTGAATTATATTCATGCTTAGACGGTGATGAAGCGGATGAAAAAGATTTAAGTCTAGATATGAGTATTAACTTAAAAACGCTGTATTTTGGAAAGTATTATAAATTAGACAAAAAGAAGTATATCTATGAATTAGGGGAAATGTTGAAATTTGAAGACAAACAATTTGTAGTGGTGGTGAAATGAGGGGATTAGCCTATAACCTTTAGATAAGAGTTATAGGCTAACCAGTTTAGGCAGACTAATATTTATAAAAAAGGCTTAATATACGGAAAGCTCAAACCAAAATAAATAACAAACGACATAAGCAAGTAACAGCCAATAACACTTCTTCTAACAGGTGTAGAAGCTTTCTTTAGCCAGCCCCAGTGCTTATCTTCATAGTCAAAAATAAAGTAATCTAAAATGATGGATAGCGTGATAATAACCGCAATTAGTAACAGGCCCATATGTATCCTCGCTTTCAGTTTATGAAATTATTACCATTTATAACAATATACCTTATTATTCCATTCATTACAAAGTAATTTTCTATAAACGGTTTATTGACACTACTAGATTATGGTAAAATTCACAGAGTATAGTAGGATCATTTTTCAAAGAAAGATGGGAAGAAGTTGGATGTCGTAAAAGAAGTGAAGCTATTAAAATATCAAATGAGTCTCATGAAGCACATGATTAACGCAGAGGAACATCCTTTTTTTATGTTTGTGATTGATCATGAATTTGAAGAAAACCAAGTAAAGGCATTTTTAAACATGCTAGGTGTGTTTAGCTGTCGAATCAAGGGTGAAGACATTTCTACCTTTTATCAAAATGATCAGCTGTTCTCTCAATTTAATCTTCCGTTGGATAAATTATATGCGTCAGAACAACCAACTTTAGAGGAATTAAAATCGGTTGTTGCTAAAATCTTTTATCAGGAATTTGAACTAGAATATTTATTGTGCAGTTTAAAGAAGCAGTGTATTCAAATGGAAGTATGTGACTTTTTATTGCAGCGTTTAAAAATAGATTTGAAATAAATAATCTAAGAGTGTGTTTAAACGTGGAAATTTTAAAAGTAGAGGAGGATAGGTGAGATGGCGCGAATTGTTAATTTCTGGTCATTTATCTTTACGCTACTGTGCGTTGGTTTCTTTTTCATCGCTTTTTATTATCCAGCGTTATTGAATATCAATCTTTGTTTAGCAATTATTCTATTTTGTATTGGTATCGCAGGGTTCTTTGGAATAAACAATTGGGTATCGGCTCTGAGAAGTATTTTGACAGTAATAATTAGCGGTGGATTAATCCTAGTAACAGGGTTTATTATCTTTACCGGCTATCTTTTCTCATAGCTCGTACATAAGAAGTACAACGATGAAATTATGAATCGTTGTGGATAAGAACTTTTGTGGTGTTTACTTTGTCATTGACTTCATACAGCTTTTTAACGTATAAAAGAGGGCTACATCGTTATCCCTCTTTTAAGTAAGCTTGTTAAGTAACCAGCTGTTTTTTAACTCATTTATTTACATTCAAAAGAATAATCATTAATAATTGAATTATGTATTTCTACTATGGCTTCTCCGCCGTTATCATAACATCTTGAGGTCAAAGTTTTTATCTCTGAACTATTAAAAAAGCTAGAACAGTTAATTAATACAGAGATTACTAGTAGTAAAGTAAGTAGAACAATTATGATTTCTTTTATTCTAGATTCAACGATAGATTTAATTTTTCATTCTCCTTTGCAATTTATATTAAGAGCTATAGGCGTAGTAACAATGAGTCATAACGTTTAAATTTCAAGAGCTTGATTTTCGGATAGTCGAAAATCAAGCTTTTATTCTTTCATATAGAAATTTCAATAACCCTATCTAAATCTCGATTTTCTTACATTTTTAATTGACCTGTTTTATTCATAGTCAACCGTTGTTCCTCCAAACATAAACGTAATAATTCCTAATATAAAGAGTAGCTGAGAAATCATGCCTACTATACTGCAAATCAGACCGGCAATCGCGAGTCCTTTACCGCTTTGATACGTAGCAGCTATTTGATTTGATGCTTTTTTGTAGAAGATGATTCCAATAATCCCTGTAATAAACCCAATGATTGGAATAAAAATAGATACGATACCTAGAGTTAGAGAAACAATAGAGTTGGTGTTTACTTGAGGTTTTGTATTAGTTTCCAATGAATTCACTCCCTATAAATTATATTTTTTGATTATACCATAAAAAGGAATAATATCCTTTTTCCTAATAAAAGTAGAAATTTTTAGAATTATATGTGCCCCAGTATATGTTCTATTCGTTGTTTTATCAAACGTATGAAGGTATGTGCAAAAGAAACGCAGCTTTTGACTTTCCTATAAGAAAACCAGCTTTGTAGAGTATATTTACTGAGATAGCAGATTCTGCGTCATAAAATCAATTAACCTAAATTAAGGAAAATATGATACAATAATCCATAAGGATGTGAATAAATGGAATTGTTTATACCGGATGCTTTTCTGTATGTGTCATTTGCGATTATGACGGCCTTTTTTGTACATGCGGCTATTAAACTAGCTACCTTTCAAACAATACATAAGCATGTTTGCCTGAAGCAAGAAGACATGTATCTCATACAAAACGTGAATCTTTTATGCGCTCAGAATCTCATATGCTGCGTGTATCACAAATTTAAATTTATACATTCTGTTCACAGACAAGAAGCAATAGGTGAACAAGATGATGAAGGTCCGCATTCGCCAGTATTTTTTTCGTTTAACTAAAAAAATACTGGAGGAATATAAATGTTAAAACATAAAAAGAAGCTTTTCTTTATTTTTGTTTCCATTTTTCTACTTGCCGGCTGTGATTCAGCAAACGTAATTCAAAGTTCGCACACTCACTTTTTGGATCACTATTTTATTTATCCTTTTTCACTGCTCATTTTGTTTATAGGAAATACGTGGCTTCATCAAAGCGTTGGCTTTTCCATCATGCTTGTGACCGTTGGTGTACGTATGCTGTTGGCGCCTTTAAACATTCTTCAATATAAAAATCAGCTGAGCAATAAACGTATCCAGCCTCAGCTTCAACAGCTAAAAGAGAAGTACAAAAATAAAGATCCTGAGAGTCAGCAGCAATATCAGCGTGAAATGATGGAACTGCTTAAAGAAAATGGAGCCAATCCTCTTATGGGCTGCCTTCCTTTACTTGTCCAGCTTCCGGTCTTTTCAATTGTGTACTACGCGATTAGACGAATAGATGAAATTAGCGCATCATCTTTTTTGTGGCTTGACTTAGGACATGCGGATCCGTATTTTATTCTTCCAATCGCGGCGGCAGTTGCTACGTACTTACAGTCAAAAGTTATGCAAAGTGATGTAGAAGGAGTGAATCAATCGCAAGCAGTGTTATCTCGAATTCTTTCGCCTCTCATGGTGCTTTCATTTGGAATCTTTTCACCATCTGGTCTTGTTATATACTGGATGACGGGCAGTTTGTTTATGATTTTTCAGTCTGTTGTATTAAAGAAGGTTGTTCAAGAAAAAGTAGCGCTTGAAGCAAAATAAAGAGATTAAAAGGTTGCTCTGTTAGGAGCAGCCTTTTAGTGAAAGGAGGGAGCATTATGAAGAAATATATTCTTTCATTCGGCGTAACAATTGGCACCATAGCACTTTTATTTTTTATCGGCAATACATTTCATATTTCGTTACTGTCAGTTCAGTGGATTTATGTAAATAAACCGGAAAATTTTCAAATGGAAGCAAAAGGCGGTTTAATACCGGTAGCCGTCGGACTTATTCTTGGTTTTATAACCGACTACGTATTAAGTGAAAAAGAAAAAAAGCAGGGTCATCAATTATAGTGAAGAAAAAGGATCTTTTATAGCAGATCCTTTTTTTATTTGTGATTTCGCTAAATAGGTCAGGCAAGAATAGTACAGCCAGATGTTGTCATACATATTACGGTCATCAAAAACAAATGAAGAGGCAGCAAACCTTTATGTTATCATCGACTTTTTATAGTTTACTAGCTATAATTGGTATTGAATAGTCATTTTTGTAAATAAAAGGTGATTCTGTGTGCTGTCAAAATGACTAAATTAGTTACTTTCTATGACTCCACCTAACTCTACTAATAGAGAAAGTGAAGTGAACAAATGACAAATCTTTTAGAAGTTAGAAACATGGCGAAATCGTTTGGCCGAAATGAGGTTTTAAAAGATGTTTCCTTTCATGTTCCTCCTGGATCGATTGTGGGATTTATTGGTGATAACGGAGCGGGTAAATCTACGACGTTTAAAGCAGTACTAGGATTAATTTCGAGAGATAGCGGTACTGTCGAAATATTTGGTGAAGACAATTTGAATACAGATGCGACGATTAAAGAAGATATTGGAGTCGTGTTTGATGCGATTAATCTGCCGGTTTCTTTGACCATAAAACAGTTAAACAACGTTTTTAAGAAACTATTTAATTCCTGGGAAGAAGCTGGTTTTCACCGGTTGATTCGTTCGTTTTCGTTGCCGGAAGATAAAAAAATACATATGTTTTCGCGCGGCATGTCGATGAAATTATCTCTAGCTGTAGCGCTGTCTCACCGTGCTAAACTATTGCTGTTAGATGAAGCGACAGGAGGACTGGATCCTTCGTCTAGAGAGCAAATACTAGATGAATTAAAAGCATTTGTCAGCGATGGCAGCAGCGGAATACTGCTTTCGTCTCACATTATGAGCGACGTCGAAAAAATAGCGAGCCACCTTGTTGTGATTAAAAACGGTGAGGTTTTATTAAATGAAGAAAAAGAGAAAGTTTTTCAGGAGTATGCAATTGCCGTTATGAAGGAAGAACAGCTGAACTTGCTTCCTGAAGATGTAGTAGTGGCAAAAAGAACGTATGATACGTCTGTCCGTGTACTCGTATCAGATAAGCATCAGCTGCCAGATGAGACTGTAACTGAACCGATGTCTATGGAAGAACTAAGCGTGCTTTTAACGAGGAGTGAAATGTAAATGAGAGGTCTATTGTTAACGAACTACTACCTCATTCACCGAAGCTTTTTGACTTACACAGCGCTCGCCATAGTTATTTCTGCGGTCATCTTTTATTTTGAGGACCCTTCATTTTACCGTATTATAGCGATGTTAATTATTTTATTAATGGCAATGCCGGCGCTTGAAGTAATCAAATTAGAAAGTAAAACCGGCTATGACAAATACGTGCTTACTCTTCCGATCAGTCGAAAAAATGTGGTGCAAAGCCACTATGTTTTCTATTTTTTAATTGTCGTCAGCGGAACCATCCTATCCTATGGTGTTTTCTCAATGTATTCGCTTATTTCTAAGAGTGCATTAGAGAATATAGTAAATATCGTTTCATTTGGTACATTTATCGTCCTTTTTGCCGGTGCACTTGCTTATCCGCTTCTTTATGTATTCGGAGCAGAGAAATCTGACGGAATAGTACTTGGAGGTGGAATGGGAGGTCTTTTCGTTGCGATTGCTTTACAAGGAGTTGTTGGGTATATAGTTGAAATATTAGCAGCATCCGGCTTACCGATCGCTTCTTCTTTGCATGTTCCTATCTTATATACTCTCTTTGGAGTGGGGATGTATATTGCTTCTTACTTTATTGCGCTGTCTATCTACCGGAAGAGAGAATTTTAGTATGAATTGGTTTTGAAGTAAAGACTACAAAGCGTTCTTTAAGGCTATTTATCAACAAATAATTCAAACAAAAAAACAGCCACAACATTTGATAAACTAAGCAAACAAGATCTCAAAAATATAGCCGATATGATTGGTGATCAAGCTTGAGGGATAAGCACTTTTACAAAAGTTAATTGTGTCCTCTATACACATGTATTATAGTAAAAGATGCAGTTTTAAAATGAGAAAGGAGATTATATGGGGAATTCGTTTAAACAGGCTTCAAACGTATCAAAAAACGCTTTTATTGCTACACTGATTTTGTATATCATTATTGTAGCATCTTTTATTCCGTCAATTGTATTTGTGGGAGCTTTCTTTGCTATAGTAATTAAAATAGCAGCAGCACTTTTAATCTTAGTAACAATCCTAGGAATGATTTATTCGCTCTTCATTAAAGGCGGTCAAAAATTTCTTTTTTTACTGTTACATGCCGCTTCTTTATTTATTGTGTTGTTTAGTATCTCTGCTTTTATGCTCGCTAAAAGCGCTGAGTTGACATAGTGAAGAGGAATTACATATGCAAAAAAGGCAGGAGAAACCCTGCCTTTTTTATTTTTGTATGATTTCAAGAGGACTCGTATGTTCTGGAGAGGCATTGCTGACTATTTGGCTAAACTTGTTTAACAAGAAGAAAAGAAGGAAAAGGAAGGAAAAGAAGATGTGATAATTTGGAAATGATCATAACCTTGGAAGCTGGGGGTTTTTCTAACTTTATCCTGTTATAAAAGAGGAGAGATTAATACAATGAAATGGTACAAGCACGCGCTCATTCCTTTAGCTATAGGCCTTTTAAGCTTCGTATGTTTTATGATTTATAGTAAAGCAGCAGGAAATACGAGTCTTCAGCTAAACCAGGCGCTGTTTATTTCAATAGGTATAGGTATTGGAGCAGTCCCGGTCTCATTTTTTGTAGAGTACCAAAAGAACAAAGAAAATAAAAAGTTTCATAGCTAAGTTATTTATGGAATGGCCCCTAGTTCTTTATTTTGTTGGAAAAGGTGGCGTATTTTATATCTGTCTAGTCCTCATGAACTAACCTATTGATATGTTAGTATTAGATGAAACAATTTTTTTAGGTGTTAAAGTCTGTAATCTATGAAATTCATGTAACTAAGCATCCCATGGATTCGAATATAATTAAATCAACGGGGATAGTCCTGGAGTTCACTCGTTAATTCTTCTACACTGTTAAATTATGTTGATGGAACTCTGCACACATCTCGGCTGAATCCTATTAAAGAGCTGAAAAGCCACTAATTACTATCAGTGGCCTAGAGAAATCCTTATTATCGCTGTTCTGATTCAACCAAAATTTTAACTTGGTTTTTTTCCTTAATCAGGCTTTCGAACCCTTCTTCAATTACATCGTCTAGAGCTATCTTTTTCGTTACTAACTTTTCGGCTGAGAAGTATCCTTTTTGCATAAGAGATAATACCGCTGGGAACACGTTACGATAGCCAATGATTCCTTTAACAGTTCGTTCTTTAATTACAATATCATTTGGTAGAATTTCTGCTCCTTTTTCCCATATGCTAACGATAATAGTTTCTCCACCAATTCCTGTAGATTGGATTGCTTGACGTAATACAATAGGTACGCCTGTTACTTCAAAAGATACATCTACGCCACCGTCAGTTAATCTACCAATTTCAGCTACCGTATCTTCAACTTCAGCAGGATTGATGATGATTGCTCCTAATTCTTCTGCTTTCGCTTGTCTTTCTGGAGATAATTCAACTGCATAAATATCGGTTGCACCTGCTGCTTTCAACGCTTCAATGACAAGAAGTCCAATGGGGCCACATCCAAATACAGCAACTTTGTCTCCTGCTTTCACTTTACTTGAACGTACTGCATAAAGAGCTACTGCCGCTGGTTCTACTAGAGCACCTTGTTCATAAGATAAATCATCTGGAAGTTTGAATAAAAGTTCTTCGTCTACAGCAACATATTCACTAAGACCTCCACCGCCTCCGGCTAAACCTAAGAATCCCATTTGTTCATCTAGGTTATAAGCACCTTGGTGTCCATGTGTAGCAAAGATTGGCTCAACTACGACACGATCACCCACTTTATAACGAGTTACACCTTCTCCAATCTCTACTACTTCACCTGAGAATTCATGTCCAAGGGTCACTGGAGCAACCTCATTAGTGAGAGGGTGCGGTCTATCAACTGGAATAAAGATGGGACCGCCTAAGTATTCATGCAAATCACTACCGCAAATTCCACACCATTTAACTTTCATTTTTACCTGACCAGCCTGTACAACCGGTTCATTTATTTCTTCAAGACGAATATCTTTTTGATTATGCCATCTTAGCGCCTTCATATACTACATCTCCTTGTGTCATTTCTTTTACTATACCTATAAGTATACAATCAGATATGCTTATGGTAAATTTAGTTAATATTAACGATTGTTAAGTAATACTTAACTAAAAGAAAAAGAGGGCATTATGAATATTGAACAGTTAAAACATATGGTGGAAATAGATAAAACGGGTTCACTAAAAGAAGCAGCTAATAATCTGCATATTACGTTACCTGCACTAAGCCAATCTATAAAAAATTTAGAGAAAGAACTAAATATAATGATTTTTCATCGTTCTAGAAGAGGATCTATTCCAACTGAAGAAGGTCATAGGTTAATTGAAAAGGCCAATTCTGCTTTATTGAAAATTCAAGAATTTATGGATGAAGCAGAAGCGTATACAAATACAATGAATGGTGAAATAAAGATTGCAACCTACCCAGGACCAATGGAGATTCTCGTTCACTTAATAACAGAAATTAAAAGAGAATATCCGAACATAAAGGCTTCTGTCTATGAAAATAGCACCGAGTATATTATAGATAAAGTTCTAGAGGGGGAGGTAGATGTAGGTTTTATTACTTATACAGAAAAAGAAGAAACAAAGTATCGGAACTTGGTATTTAAAAAGTTATTAGATGGCCATATGGTAGCTGCAGTAAATAAGAAGTCGCCATTAGCCAAACAAACACTCATTACTGAAGAGATGTTGCTCAACCAGCCAATTGTTTTATATAACGATAAATATATTCAGGAATTTATGAAAGGTTTTAGTTCATTACCATTTGATATCTTGTTTACTACCAATAATGTAGATACAATTCGTAATACATTGGAAAATAATACGGCAATAAATATAGGATTTGACTACGCATTTAAAACAGATGCCGGCTTATCTAGAAGTGATCAATATGTAGTCGTTAACTTTGCTCCTCCGCATTACAAAACTTATTCTTTTGGCTACTTTTATAACGCTAATAATGGTCTTTCTAGAATAATAAGAGAATTCTTAAAGCGGATTCATAGAACTATAGTAAATAACGAATTATAAAGAATGAAGGTTAAAAAAGAATTATTTCAGAGAGAGGGAAATGTGTGAAACGTCATTTAACCTTAATTTTATCGTTATGTAGTAGTTTACTTGTTTTTTTATTGTCACTGTTTCAATGGGATTTAGATGATTGGATAGGGAAATACGTAAGTCCGTATATATGGTTATTCTTTGTCATTCCTTTCTTTTTACTACTAACGCTGTGGACAGGAATTTATCTGTTTAGCAGTAGAAAGTGGCTGCCTTTAGTCATTCAAGTGATAACCGTTGTGCTGTGGTTCTTCATTCCGTTTGAGCAGCTTAATTTAGACATAAACTTTAAACTCCATCAGCAGAAGAGAGAAGAAGTGGCAGCTAAAATACAAAAAGGTGTTCTGAAACCCGATGAAGCCAACTATCCATCGTTCCATTTTTTACCCAATGAACCCGACCTCTCATCACTAATTGATCTGCCGAAAGAGTATGTGAGCGTATCTAGAGGTCGAGATGATGTCGCAGTAGAAACCAAAGGAAAGGCAACCTCCGTACTTTTCTTTACAAACCTTGGGATCTTAGGTCATTTCTCAGGCTTTGTGTATGACCCAAACAACCGTAAACCTTCATCGGGCGATTTTGGTCTGAAGTTTGAAGAAATAAAAAAGTTACAAAGGAATTGGTATTATATATCTTATTAGTAAAAAAACGAGCCTGGGACAAACGTATGTTAGCTCAAGTGAAAAACGGACTCTTGATCAACATGTTTGATGGGTGGTTCGTTTTTTTTGTTAGGATGAACGTAGATTTCACCTGTTTAGATTTCTTGCTTTATTCATTACTGAGAAGCGCAGTTTAGTTGAAAAATAACTAAAAGAATAAAAAGTAAGAATTTTTAAGAAAATTTTAATAACTGTCTAAGAAACTTCTAATTTCTCCTTTATTTTTTTGTAAGTTGTCTCCTTTAAAATAAAAGTAATCGAGTAGTCCACCTTATTTTGAATGGTTGAAAGCTCAATAAGGTTGTATGACGAAAATACGAATGGGTAACCTCACTACTTAAAATGGAGGCTGATGTACACTTATGAATCTAGAGGTTTTTCGAAATTACTCCTTGCAGCATTTGAAGAAAGATATACTATCGGGTATTGTTGTTGGCATTATAGCTATACCTTTAGGGTTAGGATTTGCGATAGCTTCTGGAATATCGCCTGTTACAGGACTTTATACGACGATTGTAGCGGGATTGTTAATTGCTATTTTAGGTGGATGTAGGTTTCAAATCGCTGGACCTACGGGTGCGTTTGTTCCTGTTTTATTAGGAATTGTGTTGCAATATGGCTATGAAAACTTATTAATTGCCGGCTTTATGTCAGGGATTCTCCTCATTATCTTTGCGCTATGCAAAGTAGGAGCTTTAATCAAGTATTTTCCGTCATCTATTATTGTTGGATTTCAGTCAGGGATTGCGCTGATTATCTTCAGCGGACAAATTCCAAACTTCCTTGGGTTACACTCTATTGAAAAATATCAGTATTTTCATTTGAATATAAAAGAGATCTTTGGTAATTTACACTTCATCAACATCTATAGTATCGCTACAGCAGGATTGTGCTTAGCTACGATTTTAATTGTTCTTTACTTTTCGCCTAAGTCGCTGGGAATGTCCTATTTACTTGGAATTATTGTATCAACGGGATTAGCATCTTTTTTCTTTGCAAATCAGTTTGAAACGATTGGTTCGATTTACGGAGAGATACCTCGTCATTTCCCGGCGCCAGCGTTTCCAGATATAACAGTGGAGAGGGTGGTAACTCTTTTACCTTCTGCGTTTGTAATTGCTGTACTTGTAGGGTTACAGTCTTTGCTGACAGCTCGCGTTGCGGATGAAATGACAAAGTCAAAGCACAGCAGCAAAAAAGAACTGAGTGGCCAGGGAATCGTAAACATGGTAACGCCGATGTTTTCAGGTATTCCCGCGGCAGGAGAGATTGCAAGAACGGTTACCAATATTAAAAACGGAGCTTCATCTCCAATCGCAGGAATCACTCATGCTATCTTTGTGTTGATTGTGCTCTTGGTGCTTGCGCCGTATGCTTCATACGTGGCGCTTGCCAGTCTCGCGCCAGTTTTGATGGTCGTAGCATGGAATATAAGTAAAAAAGAACAGTTTGCAAAAGTGATAAAAGAAAGATCATTTCATTCGCTGGTTTTACTCACGACTTTTTTGTTAACGGTATTTACAAACTTGACAGTAGGAATAGCCGTTGGATTATGCCTGTGTGGTGTACGCTTTATGGTGAAAAAGAGTCAAGAAAAACAAAAGCTATTAAGAAAAACTGGTTAATGTAAGCATACAAAATAATACGCGTAAAAACCCCCGCTGTAGGCTTAGACAGTGGGGGTTTTAGTAGTAATGAAAAAGACTATCTCAATTACTTTCCTTCAAACCAACAGCGGGCGTTATCAAAAAGCATGTGTTGAATCTGCTGTTCAGTTACGCCTTTTCTTTTTAATTCCGGCACGACTTCTTCTAACATAAAGCTCATTGACCATTTTGGAAAACGTTCTTCAATTACGCCTTCTGGAAACCAGTCCATTGTACAGCAGTAGTCTTGTGATAGAAACATGCGGTTTGAGTATCCTTGTTTGGCTAACTCAATGACCGTGTTATTTCTATTTTCAGTTGAACATTCTCTTGTCAAACCGTAGCGGTCCATTCCAATAAAAGCCCCTTGATTTAAAATGTTTGAAATATATTCAAGGTTATCCGTATCTCCCGTATGTCCAATCAGAATTTGACTTGGGTTAGCACCTTCATCCAGTAAGATATCAAGCTGCTTTAAGCCTGTTCCGCTTGCAGGATGTGAATGGGTCATAATCGGCACGCCCGTTTTTTTATGAGCGCGTGCCACGGCACGCATTACTTTTTCTACATCGGCCGTTACGCCAGGTGCATCTGTAGCGCATTTTAGAAAGCCTGCTTTAATCGACGTGTTTTGAATGCCGACTTCGATATCTCGAACAAACAGGTCTGCCATATAGTCAATGCTACGAGTTTGAAAATGGGTAGGGATGTAGTTATACGTATAAATTCCCGTAGCTGCGATGATTTGAGTGTCCGTTTCACGGGCAATTTTTTCAATAAAACGAATATCTCGCCCTTGTTCCATCACCGTAGGATCACAGATTGTTTTGACTCCGAGCTTCTTTGCGCGATTTACTTGTTCGACTGCTTTTGCGATTTCTTGTTTTTCATCATATAAATGAGGAAACTGTGCGTGAACAGATTCAGAACGAACGCGCATATGCTCATGAATTAACGTTAACCCTAGTTCTGACGCGTTGACTGGGCCTGTTACAGAATTGATAAATGTCATAGTATGATTCCTTTCATAATCTACTTGTAAATTAAAAAGCGGGTGACCAGGTACATTTTTAATTTAATCTGTTTTATTTTTATATATGGACTACCGTTATAAAAAACACATATTGTATTATACAACATATTTATTGTCTTACACAACAGGCGGTACTTTTACTCCCTATGACAAAAAATCCTTCTTTCCAAGCAGAAAGAAGGACCATTCATATTGATGATTACCCAGCATTTACGCTGTAATGATCACCGTTTAATTTACGGAATTTTAGATAGCTGCCAACTCTCCAAATAACAATATATATAAAGGCTAGCGTCATCGTTAAGACCGCGAAGTCTATCGAATCTAAACCTTTAAAGTACTGGCTCAAAGCCATTCTTATGAAGATAATAGCAATAATCACATATTTAAAATTTTTATTTGGCTTTGAGTAAATGAAGCCGTCTTCTCTTACTTCATAGGCCGTTTGGCTAAGCATAATGAGCCCGAATATAACACCTAATACACCAGCAATAAGCATTTCCCAGTAGGGTGGTAAGTGAAAGGGCTGGCCCGGTATGTGCATCAGCTGACTTAGACTAAGTGAAAATGCAATCAATATGAAAAAAATAGGTGCTAATATACCAAGTCCATTCTTTTTAATGGGCTTATTTTTCTTTTTCATCTTCCTCCAAATAATGAGTCCAATAAGAGCGATAACAAATATATAAATAAGCAGCATTTCCATTGTTATTTTGCCTCCTTTTTTATTTCTACGTTCGTACAATCCACTATTTAGTATAAACAATAAAAGGATGAAGATAAAAGTGCATTCTTTCATTTTTTACACATGAGAATTCTCACTATTTTTTATCACTGCCCTTGTAGGTTTTGGTATACGCCACATTAACTGTTTCTTTTTTTTTACCACAATATGTTAGAATTGTAGGAAACGAGAAAACATAGTGCAAGCAGGTTCCGTTTACACGCTGCCATAGTTATAGAGGTGAATGAGTTGAGGTTAGGAAATCAGCTAGAAAAATTAAGAGAAGAACAAAAAATGTCTCAAGAAGAGGTTGCTAAGCAAGTGGGTGTATCTGTACAAAACATACATAAGTGGGAAAATAATCAGAGCTACCCTGGAATTCAGCATCTTTTGAAGCTAGGGGACATCTATGGAACAACCATTGATGAATTTATTAAAAGTGATGCTGCGTTACAAAACAAAATAAACATTATTGAAGAAGAAAAAGAAGACGACGATGAACTGCTTCACCCAGGTTTTTATATCGGAATAGGTATTATGTTTCTTGGTACTTTTCTTAGCCTGATTATCGGCAATCTTACAATTATGATGGTCACCAACATCGCGGGCATGTTAATTACTTGTTTTTATAAAAACATCTTAAAACTTTTAAAAGATGTCAAAAAGGATTTTTATGAACAAGGATAAAAAGGTGAAAACATATAAAACCCTTAAAACGAATAGTATAGTTATCAATGAAACCTAAAGCAGAAAAGTGGCGTAGTGATGATCAAGTCAAAGCTTTTGTGGAAAGTTATTGGCCTAGAAATCTTAGTTATCTTTTGGTTTGTGGTAAACGGTGCATACGTGAGCATGACGCATCCTACTGCACATTATCTTCAGTTTTTAGGAATCGTCCCTTTGGCGATTGGAATAGCATTTTATCTAACAAAAACAAAAAAGTGGCCGCATTTTTTCTCCTTTCAACAAAACATGTCGTTTAGAACGAGAATCCTGTTTCTTTCTCCGCTTCTTTTGTATTTGCTTATTATCCTCATTGGCAACAAAGGTGTACACGGAAATTCCATTGTTGATCTTATTCTTGTTTTGCTTACCCAAACTCTAGTCATAGCATTTGTAGAAGAGATGGTATTTAGAGGATTTATCCTTAATCTGTTGTTATCAAAAAGCTATAAAATGACCGTTCTTCTATCATCGTTCCTATTTGCTTTTACGCACAGTTTGAATATGCTAAGCGGTCAATCGGTAGCAAATACAATTTTTCAAATTTTATTTGCATTTGTTATTGGGATGGTACTGGCTTTGCTAATCGTTAATGGTCAATCGATTGGAATTACGATTGCATTCCACGGCTTAAACAATTTTCTCCAGTTTACAAGCCCTGTCGACGCTAACGATTCTTTCCTTGTTAATTACGCGCTGCTTCTATTTTTAAGCGGATATGCCTTTTATTTATGGAATCGAAAATCTACTTTACCTGTTTCTCAACATCAGATTAGTAGCTAATCAAAAGAGACTGCAACAACAGTATTTTAGTTAAAGAAAAATCTGAACGATGAATGGAGATTCTTGATGGAGAATCAAACTCGTTCGGATTTTTTGTTGTTGTGATGAACGTAGGTTTCGTTTATGTGGGTGGGTGCTTCTAGGGGTTGATTGGAGGGCAAGGCTCACCGGCCGCCCGCGGAAAGCGAGGGCTTGCACGGAAATCAACAGCGGTGTAGCAAGTGACCTATACTAGCTCTTTTCTCCAATTTGCTCGCCTGTAGATTGAATTGCTTTAGTTATGTCTCACTCTCTTTTTAGAGTTTCGAAGCAGGTATTAATCTATCCAAAGCTGAATAACTCTTATGACTAATACTGCTAAATTTAATTTGTCGTGATTTTATTGAACGCAAAAGGGGAGAAACGTATGTTTGAAGAAAAAGTAGGTATTATTACGGGTGGAACGTCGGGGATTGGTTTAGCAACAGCGGAATTACTCGCAAAAGAGGGCATGCATGTTGTGATCGCTTCTAGAAATAGTGAAAAAGGAGAAGAAGCTCTTTCTAGATTAAAAAAGTGGTCTCCTCGATCTCTTTTTATCAAAACCGATGTGACGAATAGTCAAGATGTTAAAAACCTTGTTAACCAAACATACTCTACATTTGGAAAAATTGACGTGGGCTTTAACAATGCGGCTAACACAGAGGCGTCCTCTAGTGCTACGCATGAATTCAAAGAAGAAGACTTTGACCATTTGATCAACGTTACGTTAAAAAGTGTATGGCTTTGTATGAAGTATCAGCTGCAGGTAATGACCAAACAAAACAGCGGTGTAATTGTAAATACATCATCAATGGATGCGATTTTATGCTCAGCGGAGACTGGCGTATATGCGGCTGGGAAAAACGGTGTGATCGCTTTAACGAAATCAGTTGCTCAAGAATATGGCCATCAAAATATAAGAATTAACTCTTTTTGTCCAGGCGCATTTCGTACGCCTATGTTAGAAGAAAGATTTTCAAATCTATCTTCAGAGGAAAAAGCAAAGCTTAATGAATCCTATCAAAAGCTAAACGCGCTAGGCAGAATTGGTGATCCCCTTGAAGCGGCAAAAGCAGTAAAGTGGCTTCTTTCGGATGACGCTTCTTTTGTTACGGGTCAAAACATTATTGTAGATGGTGGAATTGGGTTTAGGTTTGAGTAAGATTAATGAAATAAAAAGGTATTTAAGGGGGTGTGTATGTCTTTTATTCTAACTAATTGTATGGCCATTAGTATAATGTTTGTGATACTACTTTTTGTAAGTATCGTATGTAACAAAAGAATAGCTGCTCTTTTTAGTTCCTTAGTTACTGTATTATTCGGTTTATTTTTACTTTTTTACGCTTTTGCCAACGTAAGCGGGTTTGATGCTCTAGACATTCAAATAAAAGGTTTGATGATTATCGGAGAAGGTTTGATCTTACTCGTTATTACAAGTGTATTCATTTCCGTTCAAGAGGCAAAAAAGAAAACTCTCTAAAGTCAGAAATAAAATAGCTGCTAAAGGCGGTGGTGAAATGGCAATTGGAGTTGCATTACTTGTTTTAGTATTAGGTCTGATGTTTGCAAGCGGACTAAGCCAAGGAAAATCGGCTAAAAGAAAATATATAGTGTGGGGGACAACAACCATAGTGATCATAGCTCCGTTCTTTTCATGGGCCGTTTCAATTTTGTTTGCAATTAGCCAGGAAGAAGGTTTTGCAGGAGTTGCCTTAATGATGTTATTGTTTCCGTTTTTCTTTTTAGTAGGACTTGTTACGCTGTTAATAGGAGTCTTTAAGAAAGAGAGTGCGAATAAATCTATTTAAGAAAAAGAAAGAACAATCAAGAGTAAAGCTGATAGTAATATGACTCCGAAATAACTAAAGTAAAATCTTTAATCTATTAATAAGAAAAGCCAATTCGAGTTAAATTCGAATTGGCTTTTTCATTTTTGGGAACCATCGTTGTACAAATAAACTTTTGACTAAAGTATGAATCTCTTTTATTCCTCTTCTGGTTTTGAAGATAGCACTTCTTTTTTTAGAAAGAAGCATAAAACAAAGGAAATGATCGTAAGCACAAACGCGTAAGTATAGATATGCTGAAATGATTCAATAAATAAAACTTTGATTTTTATAAATAATTCTGGAGTAAGGCCGTTTGGAATTCCTCCTGCTACCAGGCTATTCATATTATCTGCCATACTTTTTGGTAATTCATCACCTAAACTACTTAGCTTTGAAGTAAGTGTGGAAGATAATAGTGTACCAAACATACTTACTCCCACAGTTGCGCCAATAGACTGAAACAATGGAACGGTTGCTAATGCAATCCCTTTGTGTTCTTTTTCTACGGATTCTTGAACAATTAAGTTATCACCCCCAAACATGACGCCTAAGCCAAGCCCTGTGATGAAAAAGAAAACGATAACCTGCAGGGTAGTGGTACTAATATTTAACTTAGAAAATAAATAAAAGCCGATAACAGGCATAATGAAAGAAATCACGAATAATTCGCGGTACCGAACTTTTGTTAATAGAAACCCAGAAACGATTGAAGTTGCAACAGCACCTATCATCATGGGCAAAGTTAAATACCCAGATTCCGTAGGGGTAAGGCCTAATACGTTTTGTGCAAAGTAAGGGAACGATGAGAATGATCCCATTAATCCACAACCTACAGTAAAAACAAGCAGCGATAATACTAAAATATTACGATTTTTAAATAGATGCAGCGGTACGATAGGTTCAACCACTTTTGATTCTACCCAAATGAAAAATACAATTAAAAGTACGCCTACGCATAGTAGCGAAATGATGAATGGAGAGCTCCACGCATATCCTTCGTTCTCGACCAAAACAGGCGTAATTAATAACGAAATGATCGCAGCTACCAGAAGAACGGCTCCAGCCCAATCAATCTTTACTTTTTTTCTTTCATGTGTTTCTTTTAACCCACTTGCTAAAAAAATGACTGCTATTAATCCTACAGGAATATTTACGAAGAAAATCCAGTGCCAGCTTGCTTGATCTACAAAAAAGCCGCCCATTAACGGACCTAAAAGCATAGGGATAAACATAACTGGACCCATAAACGCTTGAACTTTTGCTCGTTGTTCAATAGGGAATAAATCACTCGAAATCGTCATGGCTAATGGCATTAAGCCACCCGCGCCAAGTCCTTGAATTCCTCGTCCAATTAAAAGCATAATCATAGAATGAGAAAGGCCGCATATAATAGATCCTCCAATAAAGAAGGCCATAGAAGCGAAGTAGACTTTTTTTCGACTAAATAAATCGGCTAATTTTCCTAGTATAGGCATAAAAGCAGATAGCGCTAGCATATAGATTCCTGCAACCCAGCCATACATAGATAATCCGCCAAGATCACGTATAATCGTTGGCATGGCTGTATTTACCACCGTTTCATCAAGCTCAGAAAAAATGATTCCAATCATCAATCCAGCCATTACTAATACTTTATTGTTTTTATTATTTGAAACTTGTTCTCCAACATTTGAGATGTTTTCCATATTGCGTTTCCTCTCGTGAAATTAGTAGAAATAGTCACTAAACAGCATGTGAATCATTTCTCGTTATTATCTCTATTAGTCTCTCGGGGATTTGGGTTTCTAAATCTCGGTGTTCTAAATTCAGCACCATCTCCCCAAGGTCCGCGTCCAAAACTTCTTGGACCATGCTCTGGATCACCACCAAAAAATCTGTGGTGAGGTCCAAATCCTCGTAGGTCATTATGGCGTCGAAATTCTTGATTTTCATCATGACCTTGTTTTAACATTTCTTCATCTAAATAAGTATTTAACTTTTGCATTAAATGTGAAAGAGTATCCTGCTCTTCTTCTGAAAGAACATCAAAGATGCCTGAGTTATTGTCTTGTTCCTCCGTAGCCTCGATAGCTTCTAGTCCGGATTCTGTTAGCTCAACGGAAAGTACTCGCCGATCTTTCTCAGATGGCGTACGAACAATGTAACCTTTTCTTTCTAACTTACTAAGTAATTCACCTATTGACTGAGGTCTCATATCCAGTAAGTACGACAGCTCTTTTTGTGTAGTTTTAGGCTGCAATTTTAATAATTTTAATATCCGTCCTTGCCCCCGGTGCTGATCACCTAGTGCTCCAGCATCTCTTCGATTAACAAAGTAGTGTCGCTGGTATCTTGCCAGCTGTCTCTGGAACCTGAAAAATTGATCAATCAAATCTTGCTCGTGTAAATATTCGTTATCTCTTTCATTCATGGTAAAAACCTCCTTGCTAATTAACGTTATCCTTATCTGCACAAAAAATTTTATCTTCTCAAAAAGATAAGGTACCTTATCAAATAGTAAAGGTACCTTACTAAAATGTCAATATCTTATAAAAAATATACTTTGACAAAGTTAAACATATAGATAAAAGCTGAATAGTTGAAGAAAAGTCTTGCTAAGTAAATTTTGTTTTGAATAGCAGTAAACGTTTCTGTGGTGAAACTCGAAGAGCAGTTACTCCTTCTTAAATGATTATTCCTATAGATAAAGTGCAAATTACATTTCTTTTCGCGTGTTTATTTAAATTCACTGATGTTGACTTTTAAAAAAGAATATAAACAAAGTGGAAAGAAGCATAAAAACCCTACTATAACAGGGGTTTTTATGCTTTTATTACTATTCAAAAAATGATGGGTAAATCATACCTTACAATTCTGATAAAAATACTATAATATTTTATATAAGATATTATGTTTAATGTTTACCAACCTTAAAGGAGTGTGTATGATGCCGTTCAGTTATGTTTCTCACTTATATTGTCCTAAATGTAAAAAAGAATATAGTCCAAAAGAAAAACATCAATTATGTGAATGTGGCTCACCTTTATTAGTAGCGTATGATTTAGAGAGACTGAAAGACAATCTAAGTCCAGAAGATGTCCAAAGCAGAGAACCGAATCTATGGAGATATCATGAATTGCTTCCAGTAGAAGATCCAGAAAACGTCGTTTCCTTAGGAGAAGGGATGACTCCGCTTATAAAAATGCCTAAGCTAGGTAAAGAAATGAACATTCCAAACTTATATATGAAAGATGAAGGCATTATTCCAACAGGATCATTTAAAGCTAGAGGTGCCGCTGTAGGGGTGTCAAAAGCAAAAGAACTGGGCGTTGAACAGTTAGCGATGCCTACGAATGGGAACGCCGGAGCCGCTTGGTCGCTTTATTCGTCACGCGCTGACATAAAAGCAACTGTTGTGATGCCAAAAGATGCGCCTGTTATTACACGAAATGAGTGTGCTGTCGCTGGCGCTGACCTTTACTTAGTAGATGGACTTATTAGCGATGCGGGTAAAATTGTCGGTGAAGCTATTAAAGCCTGGGGTCTATATGATGCTTCTACGCTTAAAGAGCCGTACCGAATCGAAGGTAAAAAAACAATGGGCCTGGAAATTGCTGAACAGTTTTCTTGGAATCTCCCTGATGTGATTTTATATCCAACAGGAGGAGGGGTTGGTTTAATCGGCATCTATAAAGCGTTAAATGAATTAAAAGAGCTTGGCTGGATTAAAGGTGATCTTCCTCGTTTAGTTGCGGTACAAGCTGAAAACTGTGCGCCTATTGTAAAAGCATGGAATGAAAGAAAACAAGAATCTGAATTTTGGCCGGATTCTTCAACCATTGCCTTTGGGATTAACGTACCAAAAGCAATCGGAGACTTTCTTGTTTTAGAAGCTGTATACAATACAAATGGATGCGCGATTGCGGTCGACGAAGATAAAATTGTGGAAGAACAAAAAAAGGTTGCACAGCTTGAAGGTTCGTTCATTTGTCCGGAAGGCGCTGCTACATTTCTAGCTGCACGCCGTTTACGAGAAGAAGGCTGGATCAAAGAAAACGAAACGGTTGTGGCTTTAAATACAGGGCTTGGAGTTAAATATCCAAACACGGTAGATATTGAAGTCCCTGTTTTAGAGCGAAATGGCAGGCTTACTAAAAAATAAAGCAAGTAAAAAAATAGATCTTCTTCTAAGCGAAGGTCTATTTTTTTATTTTATCGCAGATAAAACGCTTATTTAATGTAAATAAATGTAATAAGTCTGAATCTTTATGTTCAAAACTATACGGGTGTATTTAGGTTTAAAGTTTGTCTTATGGGGTATCTAAGAGAAGAAAGAGAGTATCTTTCTATCCTGAAAAACAGCGTGGTGAGGGAGTGGAGCTGGCATATTACACAAGTTGAAGAATATGCCAAAAGTAGCACTATAAACCAGCCTGCTTTTACAGTAGAAAACTTACTTGAAGCCACGAATGATTATACGGAGAAAGGAGTTGAATTTTTATCCCTCGAATCCCAGCCAACTTTTAAAGTTTTATTCTATGGACCGAATCATCCATTGCTGCACTTGTTAGAACGAGCTTTATATTTATTTTAAGGCTACATAATTTTTGTAATAGAAACAGGGTATCTATTACAAAAATAAAGCTTATATCTAATGGGTTGTAACAATAATTGTCAGATAACCTGAGCGGAAATTGCTACCAATAACATTGTGAATGCGCTATCTTTAACAACAAGTTACTATTTCAGCGACTGTAATTCCATCGAAAACGATCCCTATTTTAGGTGAAAATCGTTTTTTAAATAGCAATAAATTGTACGTTGAAATAAAAAAAGTTTATTTTGGTTTTAATTCATTTATTTGTTAGCGTTCCTTCCTCAGCATTTTTTGGCTTCAATCCCTTTAGCCATAACCTTTTTTAATATTTAACATCACATGAATAGTTTTTGTTTTTTACTTAAAAATAAAGAGAGTTACAACACATTTAAGTGTGAAATACAGTAAGTCAAATTTGACTTTACTACTCAGTCTTGTATAATCGTATACCGCGGAGGTGACGTAATGAAATGAAGTTTAATAAGAAAAAAATTAACGTCGTAGATATTGACAAAGCTAAAAAAAGCGTCTTTGCTACAGGAGTAGGAAACGCGATGGAATGGTTTGACTTTGGCTTGTACTCATATTTAGCCGTAATTATTAGTCAAAACTTTTTTAGCGCAGTTGAAAATGATCAGCTCAAATTAGTGTTCACATTTGCTACATTTGCGATTGCCTTTTTAATGCGTCCATTAGGCGGTGTTATATTCGGTAGAATTGGGGACAAGTTAGGAAGGAAAGTCGTTTTAACCACCACCATTATTTTAATGGCCTTTTCCACGTTACTCATTGGGTTATTACCTACATATGATCAAATCGGTATATGGGCACCCATCCTTTTATTAATTGCACGAATCATTCAAGGTTTTTCAACTGGTGGTGAATATGCTGGTGCGATGGTGTATATTGCAGAATCGTCTCCAGATAATAAGCGAAATGTGCTTGGAAGTGGACTAGAAATCGGTACACTTGTTGGTTATATTCTTGCTTCACTGCTAGCTAGCTTACTATTTTTTATTCTGTCGGATAAACAAATGGCCTCATGGGGCTGGAGAATTCCCTTCTTATTAGGATTGCCTTTAGGACTTATTGGTTTTTATTTACGAAGAAGTTTAGGGGAAACACCTATTTTTGAAAATGAACTTTCCAATGAAGACGAAGTTGAAGAAGAAAGCTTCCTCTCTATTTTAAAAAATCACAAAAAAGATGTGTTTGTTTGTTTCGTAGCCGTGGCTTTCTTTAACATCACAAACTATATGCTATTATCGTACATGCCTTCTTATTTGAATGAAATTATTGGTTTATCAAACACAGTTGGTACGGTATTAATTACGGCAGTTATGATTTTAATGGTGCCGCTTGCTCTTATGTTTGGAAAACTGAGCGACAAAATCGGAAACAAGAAAGTTTTCTTAATCGGTTTAGGCGGATTGAGCTTACTGTCAGCCTTTTCGTTCTATTTAATCAACTTAAATGGTTTAGTATTTGTTTCAATCGGTATTCTTATTCTAGGTGTTTTACTTGCTACGTATGAAGGAACAATGCCAGGAACGCTGCCAACAATGTTCTACACAGATATTCGCTACCGTACATTAGCGATCACGTTTAATGTTTCAGTTTCTATCTTTGGTGGAACGACGCCATTGGTTGCGACATGGTTAGTTCACGCAACGGGCAATCACTTGGCTCCCGCGTTCTATTTAACGATTGTGAGCATCATTGGATTCTTCGTAATCTTGTTCCTGTTTGCGAACACGGCAGGAAAATCACTCAAAGGTTCATACCCAACGGTTGCTTCTAAATCTGAATACAATGAAGCAGTTGAAAATCCAAAAGATTCATTATGGTGGCACACAGAGCAAACAGAAAAATAAAGTAAATAAACAGCAGCAGCTGCATTAACTGCTGCGCAAAATATGAACACTTAAAAAGAGCCTTCTCCTTGTATCGCATAGAGAAGGCTCTTTTATCATTCAATCATTTATCCCATTCCCTGTATTTGCTATCTTTGATTCTGTATGTTACGATTAAGTTAATTATTTTTGTTCGGTATAAGATTGAGAGAAGAGAAATGTCTTCCATAGAATTTTTTATCTTAAGATAGTATGGTTGGACAAGGGTAGTAATACAAGCGTGGAGTATTCCACACCAGGAGGCAACAATTATGGAACAAGGTACAGTGAAATGGTTTAATGCAGACAAAGGCTTCGGCTTTATCGAAATTGAAGGAGGAGACGATGTATTCGTACATTTCAGCTCTATTCAAGGTGAAGGCTTTAAATCATTAGAAGAAGGTCAAAAAGTAACGTTTGACATCGAACAAGGTCAACGCGGAGCACAAGCTGCTAACGTTCATAAAGTAGCATAATTAAAACTAAAAAAGACTCCACATAGGGGTCTTTTTGCTTTGGATTTTAATAATTTAAAAAGATTACGTAAAAAATAAGTAGAGACATTGGAGACAGAATGCTATCAAAGCAGAGCTACCTATATGTAAAATCTCGTGTCCCAAAAAATAGAAAAAACCCCCTTATGGTTATAAAACTGTATACTTTAGGAGTACATATACGCCTGAAGGTCTCAAAAATAACTATCCTTCGCTGGATTAACACATTATATTTCCCGATAAATAAAGTTAAAAATTTGATTATTTTTGATACGAGAGAGGATGAGGAATATGAGTATAAGCTTATTTTCCAATGGAGAAATTGTAAATATAAAAGCATCTAATGAAAAAGTGATCATCTTAAAAAGCCATTACGTAAAAAATATGAAAAGATACTCTTATACAGTGGATAAATATCCAAGTACGTTTTTCTTTGAAGAAGAATTAATGAAACATGAATAAATATTGATTTATAGTTTGGATTTTGCCTATACTGTGCTATACTGAATTTACCATTTGTATTACCGATTACTATTTTTGTATTAATAAGCCCTATTCCTCGGTGGATAGGGTTTTATTATGACATTTTCAAGGAAATGAAAAAGACAGACTCCATGGAGTCTGTCTTTTTATATTTATGATGGATTACGCTTTTTGAACGTTAGAAGCTTGAGGGCCGCGTTGACCTTGTTCTACGTCAAATGTAACTGCTTGACCTTCGTCTAAAGATTTGAAGCCTTCGCTTTGGATTGCTGAGAAATGTACAAATACATCGTCTCCGTTTTCGCGTTCGATGAATCCAAAACCTTTTTCTGCGTTAAACCATTTTACTTTACCTTGTTCCATAATTGTTGCCTCCTAGTGTGACACGCACACATTGTATTACTATCCTTGCTCAAATCTATAGACGAAAGTTATGTAACTTATCAATCTTTGCCGAACAAAAATAATTCTTCTTAAACTTAACAGAAATAGGGACTTATTGCAAGGGTAGAGTCTGTACAGCTACAATTTCTCTTTTATCTATGTTTGCACTATGTGAGCTAAAAAACGATACGTAAGCCTCCTTAGTTCAAATAAAGAGAATGTTTGTGGTACACTTAAATAGTAAAAAACATTTAAAAGTGAGGCATTATATGAACACAACTAAAAAACATCACAGGCCTAAGCGGCTAAAAATTGCTTTCCGAGCATTAATGGTCATTATCGGAGGAATTATTGCAGCTTACGGCTTAGAAACTGTCTTAATTCCAAACCATGTTTCAGATGGAGGGGTAACAGGCATTAGCATCGTTGCTTCAAACCTATTTGGCTTGCCACTTGGGGTTCTCATCGCCGTTATCAACATTCCTTTTGTATGGTTAGGATATCAACAAATCGGTAAAAGTTTTGCCATCTTTTCAATCCTCGGAATCGTTTCATTAGCTGTCGGTACAAGCCTCATGCATCACACTCCAGCGATTATTGAAGGAGATACACTACTCGTAACCGTTGTCGGCGGTATTATCCTTGGGTTTGGAATGGGAATTGCACTTCGTAACGGCGGGGCCTTAGATGGCATCGATATGCTGGCCGTGCTGCTTTCTCGAAAACTGCCGTTTGGAACAAGTGATCTTATTTTGTTCTTAAATGCATTTGTATTTATTTTCGTTTCATTAGTATTTGGTCTACAAGGCGCGATTCTTTCTGCAATTGCATACTTTATTGCATCCAAAGTTATTCACATTGTAGAGGTAGGGCTAAGCGGATCAAAAACCTTCCAGATTATCACTTCTCAGCCTGCATTAATGGTAGAGACAATACGTGATCGTTTAGGTCGAAGCGCTACATACAAAGAAGCTTACGGCGGTTATTCTCATGAAAAATTTAAGGAAATCACATGCGTAATCAACCGTTTGGAAGAAAGTAAAATGAAAGAAATTATCAATGAAATTGACCCAACGGCTTTTGTTACGGTATATGACGTAGCGGAAGTTAAAGGCGGTAATTTCAGAAAGAATAATATTCATTAAGTTCACCAATCACTACATTTGTACGAACACTCTGGAATAATCCACTTTTAGGTTGGGGTGTATAGATAAGAAAAGCAGCGTGATGTTTTACATCCGCTGCTTTTTTATATCGCAAAATCCGCTTGCGTAGCGGAGGGCTTTAAAACCGGATATGCTAAAAAAGTGAAACGGTCAGAATTAAGGTGGATAAGGTATCAGCAGACATTAGTGTGATAATTTTTCTCTTCATCCAACAGAAAAAATCTCTGAACATAAAAGAACAGAGATTCAACAGAATGATGATTCTTATATAATACAAAGGATGACTTTTCCTGTCTCAGAAAGGTCATTTTTATTGTAACACCAGCAAGGTCTTAACGCTGTGAGATATCTCACAGCTAGGAAGGAAAAAATCTGTTATTGTGTAGAAGTCGGAGTAAACTTTCTTGATTATGTGCGCTTCTTTCATATGTATCGAACCTGCTGACTGAGATCAGCAGGTTTTTTTATAGTATCACTTTCTCTATGAGGTAAGGGAAAAGACCGGGAAATCTTTATAGACAAATAGACTTTATACCATTTTACCTATACGTAAAATAGGTTAAAATAAAGAGGTGAGGCATGGAGAGAAAAGAGTTAAATAAGAGGTGCGTAACATTATAATCACAATTTATCTTAAAGGGTTATAACGGTGATTATACTAAATGGTGAACGTTGAAAGGGGATACATAGTTTTGAACACAAAATATCTAGATTTACTTGCACAAAAGTATGATACGGAAGAAAAAGTGGTAACCGAAATTATTAACCTTGAAGCTATTCTTCATCTGCCAAAGGGGACCGAGCATTTTGTCAGTGATTTACACGGCGAATATCAAGCCTTTCAGCACGTGCTGCGAAATGGTTCAGGAAATGTAAAAGAGAAAATCAAAGACCTTTTTAAAGATGTATTATCTGACAAAGAAATCAATGAATTTGCGACATTAGTGTATTACCCTGAAGAAAAATTACCGTTGATTAAAGCACAGTTTCGAAACAAAAAGGAACTCTATCAATGGTATACAGAAATCATTGATCGTATGCTTAATCTCATTTCGTACGCTTCTTCTAAATACACGCGTTCTAAACTGCGTAAAGCATTGCCGGATCAATTTGTGTACATTATTGAAGAACTGCTATATAAAACGGATGAATTTACAAATAAAGAACAGTACTATACAAAGATTGTTCAGCAGATTATTTCTCTAGGACAAGCCGATAAGCTTATTATAGGCCTTGCTTATACGACGCAAAGGTTGGTTGTGGACCATCTGCACGTAGTAGGGGACATTTATGACCGTGGACCTGAGCCGGATAAAATTATGGATACGCTCATTAATTATCACTCCGTTGATATTCAGTGGGGAAATCACGATGTGCTGTGGCTAGGCGCTTTTGCGGGTTCAAAAGTGTGCTTAGCTAATATTATTCGTATCTGCGCGAGATACGACAATCTAGATATTATTGAAGACGTATATGGCATTAACCTGAGACCGCTGCTTAACTTGGCGGAGAAATATTATGATGACAATCCTGCTTTTAGACCAAAAGTAAGCTCGAGTGACAAACTATCCGATCACGAGCGACTGCAAATTACGAAAATTCATCAGGCCATTGCGATGATTCAGTTCAAGCTTGAAAGTCCGATTATAAAAAGACGTCCTTTCTTTAATATGTCAGAAAGGCTGTTGCTTGAAAAAATTGATTATGATAAAAATGAAATTACGATATACGGAAACACGTATCCGCTGGAAAACAGCTGCTTTGCAACGGTTAATCCGGCGCAGCCTGATCAGCTATTAGAAGAAGAAGAGCAGGTAATGGAAAGACTGCTGCTTTCCGTGCAGCATTCGGAAAAACTGGCGAGACATATGAAGTTTCTGATGAAAAAAGGCAGTCTTTATTTAAAATACAACGGAAACTTATTAATACACGGCTGCATTCCTTTAGATGAAGAAGGAAACATGGAGAAAATGACGATTGAAGATAAAACGTATGCAGGCCGCAACTTGCTTGATGTGTTTGAACATTATTTGCAAGAGGCTTTTGCCCATCCTGAAGAAACGGATGATTTGGCAACAGATATGGTCTGGTACCTATGGACAGGAGAATATTCATCACTTTTCGGGAAACGTGCAATGACGACGTTTGAAAGATATTTTATAAGTGATAAAACAACGCATAAAGAGAAGAAGAATCCATACTACTATTTACGGGAAAATGAGGAAGTCTGCCAAAACATCCTCGCAGAATTTAATCTAAATCCTGATCATGGTCATATTATCAATGGGCATACGCCAGTCAAAGAAATTGAAGGGGAAAACCCGGTCAAAGCAAATGGAAAGATGATTGTTATTGACGGCGGTTTTTCAAAAGCGTATCAGTCTACAACAGGGATTGCTGGATATACATTATTATATAATTCTTACGGCATGCAGCTAGTCGCTCACAAACACTTTAATTCAAAAGAAGAGATTTTATTAGAAGGAACGGACGTCTTATCCGTAAAGCGATTGGTTGACAAAGAGCTAGAAAGAAAAATGGTTTTAGAAACAAACGTCGGAGAAGAATTGTTAAAAGAAATTTCTATTTTAAAAGATTTAAGAAAATATCGCTATAGTTAAAGATAAAAAAAGAGCAGTATGCCTCTGGGGCTTCTGCTCTTTTTTATTTAGCGGTGCTACACCGTCATTTCCCAGTTCGACATTTCCAGCCAGTGCTCTTGTTCACGATAATCGGGCATGATTTTCCCGACAAGGCGCCAAAAAGACCGGTCATGGTTCATGTGAACCATATGGCACATTTCATGAACGACTACGTAATCAATGACGTGCTGAGGTGCCATTGCCAGCCGCCAGTTAAAAGTTAGCTGACGCTTGGAATCACACGTGCCCCACGCTTTTTTGCTATCGGAAATCGAAATGGAGCGCGGCTTTATTTTAAAATGTTTTTGATAGGAGGAGATACTCTTGGTTACTAGCGCTTTACATTGTTGATAGTAAAAGCGTTTGAGCGCTTGTTTTATCGCTTCATCGTCGTGCTGATTGACATAAATCTGAAGCGTGTTCGCTTCAAACACTACAGAATCCTTTGTAATGGTCGAATCGTGATGAATCTGTATCGGATAGTTTTTCCCTACATACAAAAAGCGTTCTCCGTGTTCATAGACTTTTTTCTTTGGTCCATGCGTTCTATCTTTCATTTCGTTTATCTTTTGCTGAATCAATGCCCAGTTGTTCTCTAATAACATACGTACTTGTTCAGTAGAGGTTCCTTTAGGAGCAAGGACTTCGACCGTTCCGTATCCGTCTACTTTAATCGCAAAAGAACTTCGGTTTTTATATCGTATTTCATAATGGATACTCTGATTTGAAAAAGTGTGTATCATTTTATCCTCTATATTGTACGGTTAAGCCTCTTAGAAATTTTCGTGCGAAATTCTCTTTGCACGGTTTGTAATTTTTGTGGCCTTTTTTTCGTAATAAAGCACCTAATTCTGCTTTGGATACACGTATGCCACCGTCATCAAATACTTCTAACATCTCTTCACTGGTTAGGGACAAAGCAATTTTCACTTTCTTTAATAAGACGTTGTACATATTTTGATTGCTCTGAACCGGCGCTGGCGGTGCTTGCCCTGGTTTAGGGTCTTGTTTTCCTCTTTTAAAGGTAATAAAACCGTTTAAAAAAGAATCTAACATATTGTTACTGCACGAAATGTGTTCGTCCGCATGAACTGCATCCTCGTCTTCTTCGTCCGGCGTTCTCGTAAGGATCTTTAATACGTCTTCTTTTGTTACGTCTACTCCGCCAAGATTAAAGATCTCTACCATTTCTGTATTTTTTAAATCCAAGGCATATCGTAATCTAATTAAAATATCGTTATTATCCATTCTTGATCCTCCTATAACTTGCTTGCTGTATGTAAAAATCATGACTGCCACAATCTGAACGAACTTGGTCAATATCAGTACAATTATAGTAACAGGTTCCGCTGGAATTCTAGGTTATTCCATTCATTTCTACAAACATATAACTTCTCATATTTATCAGCCTTCGTCAACTCTTGAAAAAGAACGATTTGCTCATATTATGCCCGAACAGACTCTTTACCATAACAAAAATTAGGCTCCGCAGTCTGCTAAAGGAAGCTGAGGAAGCTTTATTTTTTTAAGAACGGATAGGACAAATTTTGAAGTTGGCCGATCCCTTTGTGCTGCTAGAATGATATATCTTACTAAATAAATAGTTTTACGTATTTATTAAGTATGTAATTAGGAGTATGATAGTAGTAAAAAAAGAAAGAGGCCAACAAATGAATTCAACATACTCACCAAGAGAATCAACCAAAATCAAAGCTTTATCCATGCATGCACTTTTTATCGCACTGACGTTTGTAGCGACAATGTTTATCAACATCAAGCTTCCAATCATGGGTAACGGAGGCCTCATCCATTTAGGCAACGTTCCTCTTTTTATAGCAGCCTTTCTTTACGGCAAAAAAACAGGAGCCATCGCCGGGGCTTTTGGAATGGGTTTATTCGACCTCATCTCCGGCTGGACAGCATGGGCGCCGTTTACGTTTATTATCGTAGGAGCAATGGGCTTTTTAGCAGGTCTTATCTCAGAAAAAGCACCTGGTAAAAGAGCACTTGTGAACACACTGGCAGTTGTTGCTGCGCTGATTGTAAAAATCGTAGGCTACTATTTTGCCGAAGTGATTCTTTATCATAACTGGATCCTTCCGCTTGGCTCTATACCGGGAAATGTGATGCAAGTTGTTATCGCCGGTATCATCGTCGTTCCGCTTGTAGGACGTTTAAAGAACAGAGCGGTACAGATTTAATTGGTCAATCGTAAGTCGTTTTACCATTATCCTATCCTTAAGTGATATACTTGATAGATATTCATCAAGTGAAAGGAGCGGAAAACACCATGAAATATTTAAAATCACAGATGAAGCAGCTCATTAAAGACAATCAGGAACTGCAAGGTAAGCTGAATGGACTGATGAAAGAGCACAGCCTTGAAAAAAACTTTGCTCTTAAAGCTCTGTACCATGCAGAAGTAGCTGAAGGCGGGAAATATCAGCTTGCCTATCAAGCATTAGACGCACCGAAAAAGTAATGGCCTTGTTGCTCATTCGTATATTTCTTCACTATAAAAAGGCAGCCGAATCGCGTATTTGGCTGTCTTTTTTAGCAAGTAGAATAACATAGCATTATGTTGGCTTTTGCACAACTTCTTTCTAACTGCTTAAATCTTGATAAATAGGGTATTAAAAAATAAATGCTACCGATCGTTCTAATTATATAAGAAAAGAGGAAAATAGCGATGACCGTATCTGCTTTAGAACAAGCAAAAGTAGAATTACCGAATGGAGAAACAGTAAATTACCGAATGAAAAAAGGCGGAAAAGAGGTACTTTTGTTAATTCACGGAAACATGAACTCTTCCCTTAACTGGGATGTGTTAATGAATGAACTTCCAGAACATATCACAGCTTATGCGATCGATTTAAGAGGATTTGGAGATTCCACTTATCATACACCTATCCACACAATCAAAGACTTATCAGATGATGTCAAACTGTTTGCGGATGCTTTAAAGTTGTCTGCTTTTACAATAAGCGGGTGGTCATTAGGAGGAGCAGTGGCTATGCAATATGTGATTGATCATCCGAATGATGCCAAAAAATTAATTTTATTAAGCTCCGTCAACATTAAAGGCTACCCCATTCCAAGAAGAACGTTCCTAGAACTGCCTATTCCTAACAACTTTATACAAACCAAAGAAGAAGTAAAAGAAGCATTTAGAATGGTAGAAAACGCAAAAGAAACAAAAAACACATGGTTTTTAAAAATGATGCTGCGTCAATTTTTATATACAAAAAATAAGCCGTCTGCTGATCAATTTGAAACATATTTAGAAGGAACGATCAAGCAGCGAAATTTAATTGATATCAATTACGCACTCATGAGATTTAATATTTCAAACGATTTTAATGGTGTTGTGGAAGGGACAGGAGAGGTGGAAAAAATTACGATTCCTACTATGGTTATTCAAGGCGATGAAGATAAGATGGTTTCCACAAGAGATGCATCCGACATCGCAAAAGGCATAGGGGAAAATGCGACGTTAAAAATTATGAAAGGCGTAGGCCACTGCCCGTTGTTGGATGATTTAAGCAGTTTAATGGACTTATACAACGCTAATTTAAGCAGGGCTTAGTTTGCTGCTAACAGAAGTTTTATTATTGCTAGATGCAGCATGTTCTAAATTAACAATGAAAAAAGCCTTCTATTTTTTGAGAAGGCAGACAACTAGTAAGAAAACAATCAAAAAAACGTAAGGTCTTTTGAAGATGCTTACGTTTTTTATTGATGACACTTATCAAATTTAATGCTGTTTTTCAAAATAAAGAAACAGATTGGTAATCCATTTTGATAGCAGTATCACACCGAGATAAAATACAAATAAATAACCGTAAGTAGCCCATTCATGCAGCTGAAAAAAGCCAATCCCTGTTAATAGAGGTTTGAAAATAAAAGCAAAAAACAAACAAAGAACAGTTGCATATACATAGTAATTTTTATGATGGTTAATTGTCCATTGATAAAGAAGCATAAAAGAGACAGGAATAAGCGAAGCATCTAGGCTAAAGCTTACGGGTATGATTGTGTTGATTTGGTAAGGATACGTCCACAGCCCGTTATAAACTCCAGCGGTGTCACTATAGTGAAACCAAACGTGCACGTTAAATCCATAAAACCCTAAGTGAAAGGCTTTTTTTCGGTCAATTAAAAAATAGAGAATGACTAAAGGTAAAATGAAAGCGCCCAAGGTAACCCAAAACTGCCAAGAGCCTGGAGTGGAGTAGTGTTGCCAATATTCAGCCCACGTTTTGGCTAGATTTTCTTGTATGCTATGTATCTTTTTTAGATATTCCTGTTGGTTTGGTGTCAATGTAATCCATCCTTTTAAGTAAGAAAAATTTCGTTATTTTTAAAATGCCCTTTTCTTAAGTTTTGGATACCTTTCCCTGTTGAGTTGTTTGTATTTTTCTGCACGTAAAACGATGTACGTATTTGGAGTGTCTGCATGCTTACGTGGTTCTTGCTGCTCGGAGAGGCCATTTATCAGCTCATCATTTAAAAAGCAGTTACAGCGACTGCTTTTTTCCATTTTTATGAAACTTTTAGCGCGGTTTTTACGTATAAAAGGTATCAATAAAATAGTAGAAAAAGGAGAGGTTTTTTTGTCTGAAGAAAAGAAAAAGACAAATTATCTAGGACTGGGACTAGGTCTGGGCGTTGCGATGGGGGCTTCTCTTGGGATGCTGATGGATAATATTGGCTTTGGTATTGCGATCGGAACGTCCTTAGGTGTTGCTTTTGGAACGGCAATGAATCAAAAACATAAAAAGGAATAAAATTCTGAAAGAAGGAGTGCAGAATGAAATATTTTGATGAAGCAAAAGAACTATGGTTAAACTACGTCCCGAGAAATGGGCAGTCGGATATCGTAGAAGGAGAAGTCATCCGGGCCATTGAAAAGCTTCGCTGTGAAGCTCAAGGCAACGGGAATGCCAATTGGGACGGCGGATTTGAGATGCTGGTGTTATATATACTAGACGTATTAAATGAACCTGCGGTATTTAGCTCAGCTGCTTTAGCTGAAATAAAAGCCGATGTTCACACCTTGCTCACTTCGGCAGAAGATCCGTATTTAGAAGACGACGTATACGATCGTTTGACGGATCGCGTCATTGAGTGGCATATAGCTAAAGGCGGCCCTATCAAACGAGAAAAAAATCCTCAATTATATAGATAAACGTGAGAAAGGAGCTGTTTTAAACAAGCTCTTCTTTTTTTGAGTTCCTGAAGCTTTGTTTAACTAACAGGTATCTAATTGCATCATGTGCTAAATAAATACATATAGAAAATCAGCGGTTTACGTCACAGCAGTATAGCATAAGCTTCTTAAAAAATCGATTCATAAATGGTTAAATGCTTGCTGACCTCCATAAAAAGTTCATAACTGACGCTGTTGCAAACACGTATAGTATTATATCTTTTACTAAATAAGAGATAAAGGAGAAGCGCCGATGTATATTCCAAAGTATTTCAAAGTGAATGATGAACAAATAATGTATGATTTTATTGAAGACAATGGGTTCGCCACTTTGTTTTCGTATCATAATGAAAAGCCTTATGCTACTCATTTGCCCCTGATGTTAAACCGGAAAGAAAAAGCTTTATACGGACATTTTGCTCGTCCGAATCAGCAGTGGAAAGATGCTGAAAATCAAGAAATTTTGGTTGTGTTTCAAGGGCCTCACTGTTATATTTCACCGTCTTGGTATGAAACGAATCAAGCTGTGCCAACATGGAATTATGAAGCTGTTCACGTGTATGGCACTATGAAAATGATTGAAGAACCAACAGAACTGCTTGGGCTGCTGAGGAAGATGGTGGAGAAATATGAAAGCCCGAGCAGTACATATACACTAAATGACGTTGATCCTGCTTATATGAATAGTTTAAGCAAAGGAATCATTGGGTTTAAAATCGACATCAGCAAAATGGAAGGCAAGCAAAAGCTAAGTCAAAATCATTCAGTAGAAAGACAGCAGTTAGTCATCGAAAAGTTAGAGCAGACGTCTCGTGAAAATGAAACGAAAATTGCGGAGCTGATGAAGCAAAATGTGGAGCGCGTGCTTAAGAAGTAACCGCTGTTGGAAAAGATCAGCAGTTTGTTAAAGGGAAGATAAAGAGAAACTAACTATGTGTTTAGTTTCTTTTTATGTTCACAACATTTTCTTGTTATTGACAAAGGGGCTGTATATCCTTTAAAATTATCTTTAATTAAAGATAATTAAATTAAAGATAATTTTAGTGGAAGTTAAAAAATTTATATATTATGAAAAGAGGCGGAGCAGATGGAATTGTTAGGGTTGCATCATGTATCTATTTTGACGGGGAAAGCTGAGAAAAACTATCAGTTTTTCACCAAAGTGTTAGGCATGCGATTAGTAAAAAAAACGGTGAATCAAGATAACACCCAGTCTTACCACTTGTTTTATGCAGATGGAGAAGGGACGCCAGGAACGGAAGTAACGTTTTTTGATATCCCAGGGCTTGCAAGAACACATGAAGGTACATCTGACATTTCAACCGTGTCGCTTCGTGTTAAAAGTACGGATTCTTTATACTTTTGGAAAGAGCGCTTTGAGCAGTACGGAGTAGAGTATGAAGAAATAGCTAAAAGAGCTAATCGTGACACGTTAGCATTTAAAGATTATGAAGGCACACGCTTGCTTCTTGTTGCGGACAACGGTGAAAAAGGGGTAAGAGCAGGCGTGCCGTGGAAGCGCGAAGACATTCCGTTAGAACATGCGATTATAGGCTTAGGACCGGTCACGCTAACGGTGGGTACGCCAGAACCAACGGTTGACGTACTGACAAATATTATGGGATTTCGCTACGTGAATTCTTATCCATCTCTTGCAGGAGATCATAGAGATATTTTGGTTTATGCAACAGGTGAAGGCGGAAGCGGAGCCGAAGTTCATATTGAAACGAGACCCGATTTGCCGAAAGTTCGCTTAGGGCGCGGTGGCGTTCATCACGTTGCCTTCCGTGTTCCAAATGAAGAAGAATACAATAAGTGGGCAGCTCGATTAAATGAAAACAGTCTGCCGAATTCCGGTAAAGTAGAACGATACTATTTCAAAGCACTTTATTTCAGAGAATCAAACGGCATTTTATTTGAATTATCAACGGACACACCTGGATTTGCAACCGATGAACCGCTTGAAACGATGGGCCAAACATTAGCCCTGCCGCCATTTTTAGAGCCGAAGCGCAAAGAAATCGAAGAGAAGCTGAGACCCCTGGATTTGGATGAAACGCTATAGAATTCTGAAGGTGCCTGCCGCCTATTAAGACATGAAAAAACTCCAGTATTTATACTGGAGTTTTTTAGGTTAACACTCATCGTGCCAGAAACCGCAACCACATGCACCAATAATAATGAGTAAAATAAACAGTACGATGATAATGGCAAAACCATTACATCCGTGGTGAGGAACGCCATATCCACATTCAGGAACCATATATCCATAGTCCGGCATTGAATACCCGCAGTGTGGAATCATGTGCTCATAAGCAGGAGCTGTATAGGCGTGGTGAGCCATAGCAGGTGAGAACGGCATATTTTCATTAGAACTAAAAGGTGCGTTTACGTTATTATGCATTTTAATATCTTCCCTTCATTTATAAAACTTTTATAAAGCTTTGATAACTTATTCATATGTTCCAAGGTTCTTATATGAAGCTTATTCACAGCCCAATTATGGTTAATTAACTATATTTTATGGTGAGTGGAAATGAAGCAGTGAGTTTTACGGTGCTTGGGGGCTTTATAAGTTATGTCAGAAGGGAAGGGGTTTATCTGTTTTTGATTGCATACCGCTGTTTCTAGAACGGGTTATGATGAACGTTTTGACTTTCTTAATTCTATATCGTATACGTACCCAAGCTTTCGATGGTTCATCACGTCTTCAGGAGTTGTATTCCAAGGATACATCGGATCTCTAAAGTTTTGACCAAATGGCCCGTTTTTCATTGGCTGATAGTTTTGATTGCGATGAACAATTTGCCATACAGCCCAAATACGATCCACATTTGCGTGGTGTAAAAAGAAGACAGGATCATTCGGAGCAGTAGGGACAACGCCCATCTGTCCGCCAACCCAACGGTGTACGCGATTGTGAAGCTGCGGCCCGTTAATAAATCCTTCAAGCTGATTACGAAAGCTGTTTTGGCTGGTCATATCCCAAGGCGGCGTATCATACTGAGTTATTTTTAAAGCATTGAGAACATCATCTCGAGTAGGGAGTGTAGGTGCCTCTTTCGTTGCGCCAAAATTACGTTTTAGCCCGCCGGAAGGATTTCCTTGTTCATCAATCGTCGTCCAGCGCCCAGCTGCAAACGGACCGGTGTCGACGATAAAATCTTTTTTAGGATTTCCGTTTCCTCCCATAAAATCTGCACTCCAAATTTGTGATTGTGAGGGATCCTGCATCTGTGCGTCCGTTTCCCATTCCCAATAAGGAAGGGTTACTTCTGGATTGATTGACTGAAGGTCACGCTCAAATCGTAAAAGGTATTCACGATGCCATGGCAAAAAAGCAGAACTCATATGTGCTGCATTTCGATCGCTGCCCGGAGGCGTATGAAATTTACCTGCCGCACCATGCCACGCTATATAGCGGTCGTATATTCCTTTTTCCTTTAGTATTAGCACGGTACGAACAAAATCTCTTTTTTCCGTGTCTGTAAGAGATAATACGTTTTTTCTAACTTTGTACTTGTTACTCATTTTTTAACCTCTTTCTTAAAAAAGAAGCAAGGGGCTGTTTCTTTTTTATATTTAGAATATGTCCAAGAGGTAAAAGTGCTACTGTCATATCTCCAAAATTTCATAGTCTAAAGTTGGGTTTTTTACATATTAAATAGACTTTAAATCAATTATTAACTTTCTAGAGCTGTAGATAATGAAATGAAAAAAAAGCAGGCTTGAGCCTGCTTTTTTCATTTCATATATTTATATTAGGGTTAATGACCGATTGGATACATGGTGGTTACGCTGTAGTCGTAGTCTTTGCCTCTGTAGTCGGTATACACAACTCTAACTTCTTGGTTCAAAGAACTAATATACTTTTCTTTCACGTAGTTGCCAGATTTATTGTTGGTGCCGTCTTCGCCTTCGTTGATGACTTCTTCAGCAACAGACATCGCTTGTTTTTCATTTAAATACTTACTGAATTGGCTTTTACCTTGATAGTTGTCAACGCCTGGTTTTTGCATATGCGCGATAATGTGGCAATATCCGTATTTATCATTTCCTTCTTGTAAGACAAGTTCTTTGCCGGTAAATAAGCTGTCGCTTTGAGTCTCTGCAGAGCATTGGTTGCTTGGTGTAGTGTCCGATGTGCTACTCGATGTACTGCTTGAATTTTCATGCTGCTGAATGAGAGAAATGGGCGAATTGTTGGTAAATACAGCGATGAGGGCAATAACAAGTGCCACAATAGTGTATAGTATTTTGCTGTTTTTAAAAAAATCCATTCCTTTATGCGTCTCCTTTTTGAATCAACGTTAAAATCAAATCGACTTTCTTTTCTAGCTGATCAATTAAGTTTTGTTTTACTTGTTCTGATTGTAATAAAGCGCTTCTTAGTTCGTCCATATCTTTTTGCATATACGCACGGTTTTCTTTTTCTTGCTGCAGCTCTTTTTGAAGAGCTTGTATCGTGGACAGCAATTCTTTATCTTGGTTCATTTCTGCGTTCACCGCCTCTGTGTTGATAAAAAGCAACTTATGCCCACTATATAAAATACCACTATCTCCGCTGTAAATCGACTATTTGGATAGGAAATGAGTCCTCCCGGGTAAGGTTTTAGCAGGATATTGCTAGTTGAGAGGAGAATAGTATGGTTTCCCGTAGATAGATAAGCTGCGCAGAAAAGAGGGAAGAAGGTGCTGCGCTATTACGGGCAAAAACCTTTAGAATCGATCAACCAAGTGAAGGAGATCATTAAAAATTTTTCCAAAGGCTACGAAGAAAAACAATTAATTAAATGGGGGATTCAGCTAAAAGGAAAAGAGAAGCTGATTGGAACAATAGGGTTTCAAGAGTGGTCTCCTGGGCATAAGAAAGCAAACGTAAGCTATGCTCTTTTTCCGGAGTATTGGAACAAAGGATACGCAACAGAAGCCGTTCATGAAGCGATTTCTTATGGCTTCAACGAACTTCAATACAATCGTATAGGAGCGATTGTATTTACGCAAAATAGTGGATCTATCGCCTTGTTGAGCAAATTAGGATTTAAAAAAGAAGGGACCCTAAGAGAGTACCTGCTCCAAAACGGCATCCCGTTTGATACATATGTTTATTCGCTGCTGCGCGAGGAAGCAAAGATATAATTGCAAGCATAAAAAAAGGAACACGGGGAGATGTTCCTTTTTTTATGCTTATATTTGTTATTAGAACGTACGTGCAGCTTCTTTAGCGCGAGCAATGCCGTCTTCTTTAATTTCTTTTGCTTTATCTGGCATTGCAGCCTGTCCTTCTACAAATAGGCTTCCGATAGAAGGAACGCCGAAGAAGTTCATCATAATGCGCATATAGCGGTGACCCATTTCTAATTCACCAGCAGGGCCGCGAGAATAAATACCGCCGTTTGCTTGAATATGGAACGCTTTTTTATCTGTTAATAGACCAACAGAACCTTCTGCTGTATATTTAAATGATTTTCCAGCTACTGCTACAGAATCTAAGTATGCCTTCATTACCGGTGGGAATGAGAAGTTCCACATTGGTGTAACAAATACGTATTTATCCGCTTGAGCAAATTGATCACTTAATTCGTTTAAACGAGCAACTTTGCTCTGTTCTTCCGGAGTAAGCGCGTCAAATTCTGCGCCGCTTCCAAGTTTGCCCCATCCGCTGAATACATCGCCGTCGATGTGAGGGATATGTTCTTGATATAAATTAACGTGAACAATCTCATCCGTTGGGTTTACTTCTTTATACTCGCTAATAAATGCGTCTCCCGCAGCCATACTGAATGATTGCGTAGCATCGTTAGGGTTTGCTGTAATATATAATACTTTTGCCATAATTCTTTTCACCTTTCCGTCTTCAATATATAAATGTTGTTTCATGAATTAAAGATAATATGTTCGAAAACATCTACTACGTTATTAATAGTAACTTACGTAACAAATTTAGTCAAAGGTTTTTTTATTGGGTTTTATCATGTTCAAAAACGTTTTTAAGAGTATTACGCTTTTGGGTTTAGTAGCTAAACCCTTTAAAATAAAAGGTTTATTTCTGTTTAAGGCGTGGTTTTAAACCTTATTCATTTAAAGGAACTATCTTTTTTGAACGTAGATAATTAAAAAACGAAAAAGAAAAAACGTGTATTTTTGTTTTGTTCGTTATTAATAGTAACAAAAAATAACAGCGTTTCATCTTTCCTTTAAATCTATTTTCAGCGTAAAACGAGCAGGAAGGTGATTATTATTTCAAGGGAAATATAAGGGAGGGAAGAGTAAAGAAAAAGACCTCGATCTGCTTCGAGGTCTTTTTAATTTTTATTGAATTTAAAACGTCTTGGCCATTGAATAGGCTTTTTGGAGTGCTTTTTCTTTGATTTGCGGAATTTGATCCGGGAATTTTACTTGCCCTTCAATAATAATGCTTTCAAACGCTTCAATTCCAAAGAAGTCCATCATGATTTCTAAATAGCGGTGGCCCATTTCCCTTGCCATTTCAGGGCCTTCTGAATACACGTCTCCGCGGGATTGAATGTGAATTGCTTTTTTTCCTTTAAGCAATCCCTGAGCGCCTTCTTTTGTATATGTAAAGGTTTTACCTGACACGGTAATCGCATCAATGTACGTTTTCATAATCGCAGGAACAGAGAAATTCCACATTGGCGTGACAAAAATATATTTGTCAGCGAGTACGAACTGTCCGCCTAGTTCAGCTAATCGTCCCACTTTTAATCGTTCATCCGTTGATAAATCCTGGATGGAAGAGTGAGAACGAAGCTTTTTCCAGCCGTTAAATACGTCTGCATCTAAGTATGGAATATCTGCTTGATATAAATCTAAATGAACCACATCATCTTCTGGATGTGTTTGTTTATACACGTCAATAAATTCTTTCCCAACAGCCATGCTAAGTGATTCGTCTTCAGCTAAAGGGTGTGCAGTAATATAGAGAACATTTGCCATGATGCTCATCCTTTCTATGGAGTAGTTTTATTAATCTTGGACCCAGCTTTCTGCCCACTGGCTAATCGGCCCTAATATTTTGCCTAGCTCTGTTCCTTTTTGAGTCAGCGAATATTCAGAACGAATAGGGCGTTCCGGAATGACATTTCGGACAACAATTCCGTGGTCTTCAAGCTCTTTAATGCGTTCTGTCAAAAGCCTTCTGCTTAAGGCTGGTATACTTTCATTTAATTCACTAAAGCGTTTAGGACCGCTCATAAGTACATAAATGATTAATCCTGTCCATTTCTTGCCAATCAGTTCAAAACTTTTTTCTACTTTAGGTTGAATATCTTTTGGTTCGTCCATATTACGTATCCTCCTTCAAACAATATGGATGAAAAATAACTTATGCATTTATTGTAACAGAAAAAGCATAAAAACATGTGGAAACTTTGGGTGAAGCAGGGGGAAATGAATAATTTCACTAGTACTTGGACCTTGCTTTTCACTTCTTGAAAACTTTTCACACATAGGCTTGTCACAGCATACGATGTACGAATTCATTTTAAGAAAAGGTGGTATGGTCATGGCAGGAGTTATTAACATCTGTAACACGAGAATTAATGGTATGGCGAGAAACGGATCGATGAATTTTGGAGAAGTTCTTCACAACGGACACACAGCGGATGTTAAATCTGTTGGAATCAACTCAACGTATGGAGACATTTCAGCTGCTTGTGCGCGAATGAAAAACACAAATATGGATGCAGATCTATTTGATCAAACTGCTGTTGCGAATATTGATGGGGTATATGGAAATCAGCTATAAAAGGGAGCTGCTTATAACGTATGAAGTTGTAAGCAGCTTTTTTATGCTGAGAAGTAGAACACTTATTTATGATAAGAGAATGTGTTTCTACTTCAATAGAACGATCTATCAGAGTTCGCGAATCTATTATATACGCCTTTTCTAAAAAAATTTATATATTGTACAAGCACCCGGTCATTTATTGAATAGTATATAGAGGAAAAACAAAGAAAGGATGATTAAAATAGAATTATATGATTCCTATTACAACCGTTCCGATGGAAAATACTATATTAAAAAGAAAAAAAAGAGTCCAAATCCCTTAAAAGAGACCAAAAATAAAATAAATAAAGCAGACCATTCATTATATAGTATGAGCATAAAAAATAATCATAAACAACCTATTAAAGTTAGTATCATTATGCCTACGTATAATAAGTATCATCAAACCTCTCTTTCGCTTTATAGTTTATCAAAACAAACGTTTCCTCAAGCTGAGTATGAAGTCATTCTAGTGGATGACGCTTCTTCTGATAATACGCCCGACATTTTAAAAGAAGCGGATGTCCCGTTCAAATTTAAGTATATCCGTATGAAACAAAATAAAGGGCGTTCCTCAGTACGTAATATAGGAATTAATCATGCTGAAGGAGATCTTTTAATCTTTTTAGACGGAGAAATGCTGGCTCCTCCTGCTTTTATTGAAAATCACTATAAACATCATGTGCATGAATCCAATCTTGTGGTTACCGGAGCTATGCATTATGAAGGAGTCTACACGTTTATTATGCCAGACTATAATGAAGATCAAATGGCCCACTTGAAAGAACTAGTCGTCAGGGATCCTGAGTATAGAAGATTATATGAAAACTATGAACAAACGAAGCGGCATTCAAACGTTCCTTGTCCTCTTGTAACAAAAGAAGATATTGATACAAACCGTTTTCAACGTTTATCATTTCCCAATCGTTATTTCCTTAACAGCGGGCTAAAACATTTCGGAGAGCGACTTGAGGGATTTACGCTACCGTATATCGCATTTTTAAGTGGAAATGTATCCGTAAGAAAAACGCAATTAAAGAAATCCGGCTATTTTGATGAAACGTTTGTTGGCTACGGGGCAGAAGACTGGGAGCTTGGATATCGTTTATATAAGAATGGTGCACAATTTGTTTTAGATTCCTCTACGGTTGCTTATCACCAAGAACACGGTATGTCCAAGCGAAAAGTAAAAGAACAGTGGGGAAATCACTATCGTTTTGTTAAAAAACATCCCAATATAGACGTGCTTATCCTCTCTCTTGAATGGAAAGAGCTTCCGTTTATGCATATGCATAAAACATTAGTTGAATATAAAGCGCTGGAGAAGCGTTTTCCTGATGAATATAAGGAATTTAAACATGCTTTTCGCATCATGCTGTTTAGAATCATTGAATATTTAAATAGTGGACAGCCCGTGACGAAACTTTACGATCTCCCAGGAGGATCAGAGGAAAGAATAAAAATTATTCAGCAGTTCGAAACACTGCGCCCTCGTGGATTTGACTACTTGGCGAGTTCTTTTGAACAAATCTATTACCTGTAGCGCTATTACATGCAGAAAAAGATATAACATCATTTCTTAAAAATTGTCTCGCCGTAAAAGCCCCTCAGCTTACACCCACAAATTGAGGGGTTTATTTCTATATCTATTTTATATAAGGAGAGAATACATGAATCAAAATTCACCAAAGTACGTTGCTTTGACGTTTGATGATGGCCCTTCAGTCTACACTGCTGCTATTTTAAAAATTCTAAAAAGATATAATGTACGTGCGACCTTTTTTGTCGTAGGTGCAGAAGCGGAAAAATTTCCGAAGCTGATCCGACGTATTCATAGAGCAAAGCACGTAATTGGAAATCATACGTGGAGTCATCCTGATATTACAACTCTTTCTAAGCGTGAACTGTGGAAAGAAATCACTTCTACAAATGTTCAAATAGAGAAAATCACCGGTTATTCTCCCAAGCTATTTCGTGTACCTTACAGTTCGATAAATGATACAGCTCTTGCTGCTATTAAGGAATTGGGAATGACGTCTGTTCTATGGAATGTAGATAGTCAGGATTGGCGTGAAGAAGATCCATTGGCCATATGCAAATATACGATTAAAAATCTACAAGAAAAGAATCTTATTGTCATGCACGACGGGGATCGATACGGCAGCGGAGCGCGGGATCAAATTGTTGCTTCATTGCCGAAACTTATTAAATATTTAATAAAAAACGACTATCAATTTGTAACGGTTCCTGAATTTCACCGAGTCGCATACAAGATTGAAGGATGGTCTTAAGCAGAAAAAGGAATAGCCAAGAGGTATTCCTTTTTTTCTATTGTGAAACAAGATAAAATCGAGAAGGGTTACATGGGTGAATGGATAGAAAGACTAGGTAGAGAAAAGTATTTCACCTTGTCGAGAAATTGATTGTTAGGAGAGATCTTACTTAGACGTGCAATCTAAAAAAATTGGTAAAAAATGAATCTTTTTAGAGCGTGGTTCGTACTAGTAAATAGATACATAATTTTGATGAAGAAAAGAGGTAGTACATTGAAAAACAAAGGTTTGATTGCTACGATTGTCGTGTTAGTGCTCATTGTCATTTACGGAGTAAGCTCTTACAATGGCCTCGTTAGCGCAGAGGAAGAGGTAGATAATAAATTTTCCCAAGTGGATAACCAACTAAAAAGACGATCTGATTTAATTCCTAACTTAGTGGAAACGGTAAAAGGCTACGCTAAGCATGAGCAGGAAGCCATTGATTCAGTCACTCAGGCAAGAGCGCAGCTAGCGGGAGCGAAAACGCCTGAAGATAAAGCTGATGCTGATCAACAGTTAAGCGGCGCGTTAAACCGCCTGCTTGTAGTGGTTGAAAAGTATCCGGATTTAAAAGCGAATGAAAACTTCAGAAGCTTAATGGATAGCTTAGAAGGAACGGAAAATCGACTCGCTGTAGCGCGTAAAGACTATAATGATGAAGTTGCAAAATATAATAAATCAGTTAAAGGATTTCCTAAAAACATGTTCGCGCGCACGTTTGGGTTTGGTGAAAAATCATATTTTGAAGTAACAAATGAAGAAAAACAAGCGCCGAAAGTTGATTTTGGGAGCGATAAATGATGAAATTCCTAGCTTCGTTTACTTTATTATTGTCTCTTTTATGTAATACGGTAAGCGTTGCTTTTGCTGCACCTGATATTCCAAATCCGGTAGGCGATATTTACGTTCAAGATTTTGCTCATCTGTTAAATGACCAGGAAAAAGCGGATATCAATCAAATGAGTAGAAAGTTAGATGATGAAACGAAAGCTCAAGTAGCGATTCTTACCGTGAATTCATTAGGTGATTCGGATTTAGAAGAGTATACAAATGAAGCTTTTCGAAAGTACAAACTCGGTGATAAAAAGCTGAACAATGGCGTTCTTATTTTGCTTGCTAAAAAGGAGCGAAAAATTCGTATTGAAGTAGGATACGGTCTAGAAGGCGCCATCACTGATATCAAATCTGGAGAAATTATCGACTCTTATGCCATTCCTAACTTAAAAAATGGAAAATACGATACGGCGCTAGAAACTACATATAAAGCTGTTTATAACCAAGTCGTAAAAGAGTATGATTTAGGAAAAGATTTTGAACAAAAAGTGCCAAAAGCATCTTCGCCTTCCGATAGCGGTGCTCATTTCACAACGCTTCAAACGCTGCTGATTGCAGCTTTTATTGTGGGCTTGCTTATCCTTGACTTTGTCTTTTTTAAAGGAGCCATCACTCAATTTCTGCTAAACTTCCTTGTCATGTTTGGAGGAAGAGGCGGAGGAGGTGGCGGCAGTGGAAGCGGTCCTCGCGGAGGGGGAGGCGGCAGCTCCGGAGGCGGCGGAGCGAGCCGAGGCTGGTAAAAAGATAAGAGTTAAAAGAGGCTGAGATAAAATTAGGTTAGTTGAAAGAAAATCCGAACGAGATGGATTCTTGATTGAGAATCCAACGCGTTCGGATTTTTTGTTTGTATGGTGAACATAGCTTTCATATATTCATTCAGTTACTTCTAGCAGTTGATTGGAGGGCAAGGCGAAGACTCCTGCAGGAAAAGCGGAACAGGTGAGACCCCGCAGGAGCACAAGCGACGAGGAGGCTCACCGGCCGCCCGCGGAAAGCGAAGCCTTGCACGGAAATCAACTGCGGCGTCACAAGCAGTTCAGCTCATGTATCCTGTTTTTGCGTCTTTAGATTGAATTAATTAGGTATGTGTCAATCTCATTTTTGCTTTGTATGCCTATATCTTAAAAAAAAGATTTTTTTCCATTGTATAAGCATAATCAAAAAAAATTAGGGAATTAAGAAAAAAGTTAGAGATTTACAAATAAAAAGGAAGGTTTTATATGAATACATTTAGATGGATAGCTGCAAGGAAACAGCTTTCTCCTCGTGCGTTTAAAGATGAGTTAACTAGTCAAATCTGGTTTAGTCCCTTAATTTATGCTTTCTTTTCTGTTCTTTTAGCTGCACTGACGCTGTTTCTTGACTATTATTGCAAAGTAGGAGAGAAGGTCCCTTCATTTTTTTCGATCAACATGGATTTAACGAATACGTTAGTGAGTACGATTATGCCCGGGATTCTATCGATTACCACATTTACCTTTAATTTAATGCTTGTTGTGTTTACATCATTTGCAGCTCAGTTTTCTCCTCGCGTGTTAAAAAACTTTGCTTCTTCTAAGTCCACTCAGCGAATTTTAGGTATTTTTATAGGAAGTTTTTTGTATACACTTTTTGTCTTTCTTTTTTTAAACAGCTCTCAAGTAGACGGATATTTTGCGATTCCGTTTGTGACGACAGCCCTTTCTGTTTTTAGTGCGGGCACGTTTGTCTACTTCATTAATCATTCTGTTAAGTGGCTGCAAGTAAATCATATGACTCAATCGATGAAAACAGCGTCCATAAAAGCGATTAAAACAACGATTCGCGAGGAACTGGAGATTCATAGAACGCAGTCTAGTCATAGCGAACAATTTTCCTTTCCACAAGGAGAGAAAAAGCCGGTATGTATTCAAACATCTGGCTATATTCAAACGTTGAACTACAGCCAATTGATTCACTGTGCCAAAGAGCATAATTTGGTGATAAAAATGGAGCGTGAAGTAGGGGATTACGTGCTCAGCGGAACCGTATTGTTTTATTATTGGCACAGAGATTCGACAGAGCACGATGAAATGGACTGTACCGTCTTTCACCAATATATCCATGTAGGGAAATCTCAGACTGATATTCAGGATACTACGTATATCATTACGAAGTTTGTAGAGATGGCAGTTAAATCACTAGGGAATGATGATTTCAAGACGGCGGTTAACTCCATTCATCAAATTAGCGATATTCTTCGGGAAATTTGTGAAGCTAGTCAATTTTCTTCTTATTTAGTGGATGACAGCGGCGTGATACGAATGGTGATTCCTGATAAAAAATTTGAGGACTTTTTATATGATGGATTCGCTAATATCCGGCACTATGCGAGGCGGAATATTATCATTACGATGGAGCTGCTCAAAACGCTTGGAAATCTCGCTGAGGCCATTGGGCCAGCTTATTACGACGATATTTGGGAGTTTGCCGTATACATTTCTAAAGGCTTTGAAGAAGAGTATTTATTTGTTCAAGATAAAAAGTACTTTTTACATATTCTTTGTGATTTAGCGGTTTCTACAAAAAAAGAAGAGCAATATGACCAAATCGTCAAACAGATGAAGGAATAAAAAAGCCGAAGTCAACGCGTGACTTCGGCTTTTCTTTTTTATTATTTATTTGAACGTTTTAAGATGCTTTTAGCATGTGAAAATGTATCAAAGCTTGCTTTTCCGTGATACGCACCCATTCCGCTGTCACCAACGCCGCCAAATGGAAGGTAGTGAGACGTCATGTGGTTAATCGTATCATTGATAGAACCGCCGCCGAATGACACGCTGTTTAAGATGTGATCTTGGATTGCTTCATCTTCAGAGAAAAGATAAAGTGCTAATGGTTTTGGACGTTTTACGATTGCTTCAATTACTTCTGAGATTTCATCGTATACGATGACTGGAAGAATTGGTCCAAAGATTTCATCTTGCATCACATTGTCTTCCCATGAGATGTTGTCAAGAACAGTTGGTTCAATAAACAGACGAGAACGATCCGTTTTGCCTCCAAAAACGATATCTCCGTTTGTTAAGAAGCTGTTAAGACGATCAAAATGCTTTTCGCTCACTACGTGAGGGAAGTCTAGATTTTGTGAAACATCTTCGCCGTACGTGTTTGTTACGACTTGTTTTAGGTTAGCTAGCAGCTCGTCTTTTACATTTCGTTGAACAAGAATGTAGTCTGGCGCTACGCAAGTTTGGCCAGCATTTGCAAATTTACCGCGCGCAATACGTTTAGCTGCTTCTTCAATATTAGCATCTTCGTGTACAATTGTAGGACTTTTTCCGCCTAGTTCTAGCGTAACAGGCGTTAAATGTTTAGCTGCAGCTTCTGCCACGATTTTGCCGACCATTGTACTTCCTGTAAAGAAGATGTAATCAAAGTTTTCTTTTAGTAAAGCCGTGCTTGTTTCCACTTCACCTTCGACTACCGTTAAGTATTCTTCAGGGAAGTTTTCATTAAACATCTTAGCAAGAAGGCTTGACGTATGAGGTGTTAATTCAGAAGGCTTTAACACCACGCAGTTACCTGCAGCAATCGCGCCTACTACTGGTGATACAGCAAGTTGGAACGGATAGTTCCAAGGTGCAATCACTAGAGCTAAACCGTATGGATCTTGATAAATGTAGCTTTTTGCTCCAGCGTGAGTAGATGGTGTTTCTACTTCTTTTGGCGCTGCCCATTCTGCAAGATTTTCAACTGCAAAGTCGATTTCACTTAGCACAAGACCAACTTCTGCACGTTTTGCTTCCATTTCTGGTTTGTTAAGGTCAGCTTTTACTGCTTTTAAAATGTCGTCTTCATGACGCACAACAAGTTCTCTTAATTTCTTTAGCGTTTCGATACGGAACGCAACTTCTTTTGTTTTACCGCTATTAAAGAATGAAAGCTGTTTTTTTGTAAGTTCTTGATAGTTATTCATCAGAAAATCCCCTTTTACTTCACATTTTTAACTCTTTGTTCAATGAACAGAACTAGCTGCTGCTTATTTCCAAGTTGTAACCGTATTGACCGGTAAACGGTAAGAAGCATGGCCTTCGCTTGCTGCTTTCCCGATTGAGATAAGCATAATTGGAAGGTAACGTTCTTTATCTAAACCGAATTCTTCTGCGATTAAGTGTTTTTCGTATCCGCCGATTGGATTTGTATCATATCCGTGAGCGCGAGCAACAAGCATAAGCTGCATAGATACAAGACCTGAATCAATTAGCACGATGTCTTTCATATCTGCTTTTGGCATGTTTTCGTAAATCGGCTTAAAGAAATTTAGCTGCTGTTCTTTAATATCCTGAGGCATATAGCCAAGCTCTACTGCTTTCCCGAAAATTTCGTCTGCATATTCGACGTTGTTCATGTCACCAAACACGGCAATAACAGCTGAAGATGTATGAACTTGTTCACTGTTAAATTTCGCAAGTTTAGCTAGTTTTTCTTTTCCTTCTGGTGTTTCAATAACAACAAAGCGCCACGGCTGCATATTAACAGAAGAAGGAGCGCGCATAGCTTCTGTAAGGATTTCCTCCATTTCCTCACGGCTGATTTTTACTGAAGGATTATATTTTTTAATTGAACGACGTTTTAAAGCAATTTCGTTAAAATCTTTTATAATCATAGTCATTATTCCTTTCTTTTTAGGCGTTAAATATATTTACTGTCATTTCCATATTTTTGATTGTGGACAATTGTTTGACATATCAATAATTGATACATCAACAATATAATACATTGATTTAAGAATTGCAAGGGAAAAAGTTTAAACTTTTGAAGTGGTGTTAATTAAAAGTGTGAAACCACATCCTGCGGGGAACAGAGATGAAGAAAGTAAGTGATGAAAATAAATAATAAGAATGATAAAACAAAAAGTTTGACTACTTTATTTCTCTTAGTTACGATAAGTAACGAAAAGAGACAAAAGTGAATTTGTTACTTTTTAAATGAATGACAGTTTGAGAAAGAAGAGATAGAGAAATGTTTATTCTCTTTTTAAAACCTAAACTGTATTTGTAATTAGTACAGTATAACAAGACATATCACGCAGGAAAAGTAGGAGGACTTCAAGATGTATACAGATTTAAAAGATAAAGTAGTAGTTGTAACAGGCGGATCAAAAGGATTGGGGCGCGCAATGGCCGTTCGTTTTGGTCAAGAGCAGTCAAAAGTGGTTGTAAACTACCGCAGCAATGAGGATGAAGCGCTAGAAGTAAAAAAAGAAATTGAACAAGCTGGCGGTCAAGCAATTGTTGTTCGAGGCGACGTAACAAAAGAAGAAGACGTTGTGAACCTTGTAGAGACAGCTGTTAAAGAATTTGGCACATTAGACGTTATGATTAATAATGCAGGTGTTGAAAACCCGGTTCCTTCTCACGAATTATCATTAGAAAACTGGAATCAAGTAATCGATACAAACTTAACAGGCGCGTTTTTAGGAAGCCGCGAAGCGATTAAATATTTTGTTGAAAATGACATTAAAGGAAACGTTATTAACATGTCCAGCGTTCGCGAAATGATTCCTTGGCCACTATTTGTCCACTATGCAGCAAGTAAAGGCGGTATGAAGCTAATGACGGAAACATTGGCTCTTGAATATGCGCCAAAAGGTATCCGCGTAAATAACATTGGACCAGGCGCGATCGATACGCCAATCAACGCTGAAAAATTCGCAGATCCGGAACAGCGTGCAGACGTAGAAAGCATGATTCCAATGGGCTACATCGGCAACCCGGAAGAAATTGCATCAGTTGCAGCATTCTTAGCATCGTCACAAGCAAGCTACGTAACAGGTATTACACTATTTGCTGATGGCGGTATGACAAAATATCCTTCTTTTCAAGCGGGAAGAGGTTAATAAATAAAGCTGAAAGAAAAAAGACCTTGGGATATCCCGAGGTCTTTTTCGTATTGTCATAAATGCACGGCTTATTTACCGAATATTGAAACTTTTATTAAAGTGTTACGTATATAAGCTAACGACAAATAAAGGACGTGTTGATATGCTACCGGAAACGATTCAACAAAAAGTAGATCAGTATAGAGGTTTTTATATCAGCTTAAAAAATGAGCTCAAATGGAAAGTGGCAGATCCGAAGCAGCTTATGGCTATCGCTTCTATGTATGCAGTGAAAGGCAAATCGCTTCAGCTTAAGCCTTATATTGAGTTAAGTGACTATATTAAAAATCAAGTAGGAATGTTTTCTACATTAAAATCATCGCAGAGGTTTACGATCGCAGCTATGCTAGATACCCGCTATGAGAATCCAAAAGAAACGTTTCATGAATTTCTGGATGTATATGATCAATTGGTACAAGGCGGATTTACCAGAGGCGCATTTACGTATATCGCAGCTTCCGCTATGCTGTCGAATGAGTCAAGTCGAAGTCATAAAGAAATGGTTCGAAGGTCAGTAGAAATTTATCAAGGCATGAAAAAAAAGCATCTCTTCCTCACAACAAGCGGTGATGTACCTCTTGCCGTTTTATTAGCTGAAACGAGCGAGTCTGTTGATGATTTGATGCATGAAATTGAACACTTTTATACCACATTGGGGCAGCATGGATTTAAAAGAGGGAATGACCTTCAATTTTTAAGTCATATTCTCGCAATCGATAAAAACTTACATGGGGATACCGTTATTGAAAGGTGCCTAGCAGTAAAAGAAACCTGTGAATCGGCAGGTATGAAAGTAAAAGCAATGCATTACCCGGTTCTTGGCTTATTAGCACTGTTTGAAAATCCGGAAGCTGAAATTGAAATTATCCATGAAGCGGTAAAGCAGCTGAATGCAGATAAACTTTTTAAGTGGCATAAAGACATCAATGTTATGCTGGCGGTTAATCTGGTTATCAGTGAAAAGCTAAAGGATTCTAGACTGGTCGAAACAGGTATCTATACAACGATTGAAACGATTATTCAAGCCCAGCAGGCAGCTATGCTAGCTGTTATTGCGAGCACTTCAGCAGTTGCTACTACGACTAATACTTGATAAATGAAACGGTTATAAAAAGAGGCTGGGACATAACTACATGAATCTAATCTAAAGATGAACCAATGGAATAAATGAGCTGAACCGCTTATAATACCGCGGTTGATTTCCGTGCAAGGCTTCGCTTTCCGCCGGCGGCCGCTGAGCCTCCTTGTCACTTACGCTCCTGCGGGGTCTCACCTGTTCCGCTTTTCCCCCAGGAGTCTTCGCCTTGCTCTCCAATCAACCGCTAGAAGTACCCGTATACATGAAACCTACGTTCACCATACCGATGAAAAAATCCGAACGGAGTTGATTCTCCATCAGGAATCTTGATTCCTCGTTCGGATTTACATTCAACTAGAATACTTTTATCTCAGCTTTTCTCTTAAAAAGTATAAACCTCCCCATCATCTGGAACAAAGACTTGAGATGTCATGTCTTTTTCTTTGATAAAGCCTTTTAATTCTTCTCTTGATAGCGTCCAGTGATTTACAGCTTCCATATGGACAGAAATAATCGTAGCACGAGGGGCCGCTTTAAAAACTTCGTAAATATCTTCTTTCCCCATCACAAGAGAACCGCCTTCTAAAAACTGATTATCGCCGCCGTTTACGACAATAACGTCGGGTTTATGTGTATTGATTTCTTCTTCAACAGCGGAATACCATACCGTATCTTCAGCTACATAGAGGGTTTTTTCACTCTTATCTTTAAAAACAACGCCGCACACTAAACCAGTACGCTTTAAAATTTCTCCTCTTCCGTGCTCGCCTTTTGTTTTGATTAATTCAACGCCTTCAAAAACCGTGTTTTGCGTAAGTACTTCTACATTTTTAAAATCAGCTTCTTTTACTGCTGCGGCATCTTCTTCATTTTGAACGAACATTTTGATATTGTTTGGCAACGCCTGTTTAGCGGCATCGTCAAAATGGTCTAAATGGAGGTGAGTGACAATAACCGCATCTACATCAGCAATAATTTCTTCAACGGATATCGGTAAGTTCACTAAAGGATTGTTTTGATCTTGTCTGATCGAATTTGGGAAAGGAGGGTACGTACCTTTTTCTGCTAACATAGGATCAATTAAAAACGTTTTTCCTCCGTATTCAACAATTAGAATAGCGTTACGAATATGTGTAATCTTCATCTGTATCTCTCCTTTTTTTGATCTACATATAGTTTATAGGATGCTCTAGTTGCAAATACATAGATAAAATCAAGTCTTTTACCACTTTCACTTGATAAATGAAAGAATGTTAGTCAAAAGCAAAAAGAACCGAAACAGTGCTGTTTAGGTTCTTTTTAGGATTTCTTTTATCTCTTTATATATACGTACTTGGTTGCGTCCATGTTGTTTGGCATCGTACAGGGCGATATCTGCTTTATTCAACAGCTCATCTAACGTTTCATTTTCTTGTTTTTCCGCTTGTGCTACTCCAAGACTCAGCGTAACAGAAATGGTTTCTTCGTTAATCAGTAAGGGCTGAGTCTCGACGTGACGGCGAATTTGGTCGGCAAGCGTTTCGCCTTCGGATAAAGTATAGCCCTTTAGCGCGAGTACAAATTCTTCACCGCCGTACCGAGCAAAAAGCGCTCCTTGCGGTAATACGGACTGACAGGCTTTTACGACATGTACAAGCACCTGATCGCCGGCATAATGACCATACGTGTCGTTCACTTTTTTAAAATAATCAATATCAAGTAAAAGAAGCGTAAAAGAAGCTGCGGACTGTTTTGCTTCTTTGAACGCTTGCTTACTGTGCTGAAAAAATGCCCGACGATTATAAATTTGCGTCAGCTCATCGTAATAAGCTTGGTTTTCAAGCTTTAGCTGAAGTCTTTTGAGCTCTGTAATATCCGTAAAAATAAGCAGCAAGCCGTGACTATTGTTAGCATACTGCAAAGGAGAAGTGCGAACTTGATACGTATACTGAGATTGATCCGCAGAAAAAAGCTGCAGCTCTTGACTGCTGTTTTTATTTTCGAATGTAAAAGGAAATGAACTGTCCGATAGAGTGAACCAAATATCAGCAAACCGTTTTCCAAACATCGCTTTTTTCAGCTGGGGAAACATGTTCTTCGACGCTAAGTTAAATTCAATTAATCTGTAAGCTTCATCAAGCACGATAACACCGTCATTGATGCTGTTAAATATCGCATCTTTCGCAACGGGCATGACTGTAAACATACGCGATGAGTTAATGGACCATAAATATAAAAAAGAAGAAACCCATAAAACCGTCGGAACTGGATCAATTCCCTGCGGCGTAAAGCCCATTAAATAGACAAAAGCTGTGACGATAGGGACTAGTTGCCCGACCATTAATGCAATTAACTGCAGGCGGTAAGCTTTGGCTGTTTCTTTCCAGCGGTAAACGGCGAGCAAAAAAGCAACGAACATAGACGAAAAGATGAACATGCCGTGAATCGTGTACCATGGTCCAATTTCTTGATGAATGTAAGGAGCACCTAAAACTGGGTCAATTTCAAACACGCGATAATGAAGGTGATGCCAGTCGTTTGTTGCGACCATAATCAAACTAATAAACGGAATGATAAAAAGCGCAAAAATATGTTTTTTCCTTACCTTTATGCCGACATACTGCATAACAAACAGCAGTCCTGCAGGAGGTGAAAAAGGCATGCCCACGTATTGAATAACGGTCCAAAATTTCATTTCCTCAAGATTAACGGATAGCAAGCTGAATGCCGCACCCATACAATAAACGGCGGTGAAACCCGTATGAAGAATAAATAAATGCGCAATATTGCTGTAGTGGTGACGTTTAATAAATACGTAAAAACACAAGTATAAATTAAGAACACCAGACGTACAGATAAGCGTTATATAAGCGGTTAAATCTAAATTCACAATCGTGTCCCTCATTAAGAAAGCATTTTTAGTTAAATGTAGCACAGTTCAAATAAAATGTGGATATTTTATTAGGAATTTAGTATCAGTGAAGGAAGTAGCTGGCTAGTCTATAAGAATTATCTCTCTTTCACTAGAAGATTATTAAAAATTCAGTATTTTATGTGTTGACATCGCTTTCATAGTAGAATATAATTTCGGTAATAACTTAAAACTGGATTGTTACTGATTCGATCAGGCATTACCTGTGTTAAAAATACGTGGTGTGTTCATGTGTTTTTAAGATGGGATTTTCATGTTTGTTCTGATGTGGGGGAAGCATCTATGAAATTTGTTAAAGTATTTAATAATAACGTAGCTTTGGTGAAAGACTCTTCTAATGTAGAATGGGTCATCATGGGAACAGGCGTCGGTTTCCAAAAGAAAAAAGGTGATCCCGTTGATAAAGCTGTCATTCGACGAAAGTTTGTGGCCGAGTCGTCCAACATTCGTCGACCGCTGGCTCAAATGTTAGAGAGCATCAAACCAGAAATTCTTGAGGTTTCTGTAGAGCTAATCAAACAAGCAGAAAAAGAAATAGGTGAGCCTTTTCGCACCAATATTCACTTAACTCTTGCGGATCACTTAAATTTTGCGATTGAACGAAGCCATAGTGGCCTTGAATACGCGCAGCCGAGCCGCTGGGAAGTCAAGAAGCTTTATCCGAAAGAGTATAATGCTGCGGTTAACGCGATTCGACTAGTGTATGACCGGCTTGATGTGCTGCTTCCTAAAAGTGAAGAAACGTTTCTTACCTATCATTTTGTAAACGCACAGAATGTACAAGCAAAAGTGGAAGAAACGATGAAGATGACTGAAGTGATTAATCGAATTATCGATATTGTTCAATATCATTTTCAGCTAAAACTTGATGAAGAATCGATGAATTATTCCCGCTTTGTCACGCATCTACGATTTTTTGTCTTACGTCAGCTAGATCAGAACCCACATGTTTCTCCTGAAGTTGATGCTACGCTGCTGGATGTTGTAAAAACAAAGTATGAGAAAGCGTACAAAGCTGTTGAAAAAGTGACAAATCTGCTTCATAAACAGTACGGTTGGTCTTTAACGTCAGATGAAAAGCTTTACTTAACGCTACACATTTGGCGCGTGACGAATCTCGTAGAAACTGAATAATTGTTCTTCATTGGAGGATTGTTACTGACTCGATCAGGCATTACCCAAGCAGACATTGACATGTTCCAAACATGTAGTGATCTGTTTGGGTTTTTTTATTGAAAAAAGGAGGGATATAAATGACTTCATATAAAGAAACAGCTAAACAAGTAGTAGATAAAATCGGTGGAGTACAGAACGTTAACCAGGCTTGGCACTGCGTGACGAGACTTCGCTTTAATCTTCACGATAAGAATAAAGTCCAGGTTGAGGAAATTAAGCAAATAAAAGGAGTGATGGGCGCTCAATTTTCCGGTGATCAGTTTCAAGTCATTATTGGAAACAGAGTGGCTGAAGTGTTTGAAGAAGTTGAACCTTTAGTAGGAAGCGGAAGCGCTGCTGAGGAGAAAAGCGGTACAAAACAAGGCGTTGTTTCACTTGTAATGGACAGTATTTCGGGAATTTTTACTCCTATCTTACCAGCGCTTATTGGTGCGGGTATGCTAAAGGCTTTTGTCGCTTTATTTGCTACTCTCGGATGGCTGAGCATAGAAAGCGATACGTACGCCGTGCTAAACGCAATTGGAGACGGAGTCTTTTACTTTTTACCCTTTTTCTTAGCAGTTTCAGCAGCTCGTAAGTTTAAAACAAACGAATACTTAGCGCTTGCTTTAGCAGCTGCCATGCTGTATCCGACCTTTGTAGATGCAGCACGAGGCATTACGAAAATAAAAGAATTCACGTTATTTGGAATCAATTTTATATCCATTCCAGTTGTGAACTATACGTCTAGCGTTATACCGATTATTTTAGGTGTGCTTTTATTAAAGTATGTATATAAATTTGTTCGCTCATGGATGCCGGCTACTCTTACGGTCATGTTTTCACCACTGCTTACCCTTTTAATTGCTGCACCTATCACGTTATGGGTAATCGGTCCGCTTGGAACGTATATGGGAGACGGAGTAGCCATTATATTCTCTTGGATGTTTGAAACAGCCGGTCCGCTGGCAGGGCTTTTACTAGCAGGTCTTATGCCTCTTATTATCATGACCGGCATGCACTATGCAATAGGTCCGATTGCGATTCAAAATCTAAAAGTATACGGATTTGACAATGTTTTGATGCCAATGATGTATATCAGCAACCTTGCTCAAGGTGGAGCAGCTTTTGGAGTAGCCTTGAAGACAAAAAATAAAGATTTAAAACAAGTGGCATTTTCATCGGCTATTTCAGCTGTTATCGGAATTACAGAGCCCGCTATGTACGGAGTAAACATGAAGTTAAAAAAACCTTTTTATTACGCTATGGCATCTAGTGCACTGCTAGGCGGCTTTGCTGGCTGGTATGGTTTTAAAGCTTTTACACTAGGAGGATTAGTCGGAATCTTTGCTATCCCTACGTTTGCAGATCCAAGCGGAGCAGCAGGCAATTTAATGGTCGCTGTGGCGCTGCTGGCAGCGGCAGTTATTTTACCAGCTGTTTTGGTACTCACTCTTGGATTTAAAGATATTGCTTCAGAAGAAACAGAAAAAAATACAATCAAACTTGAAGAACATCCTGTCACAGAAAAAGCGCCATTACAAAATGTTTCTCTAGCAGTAGAGGCGAAAAAAAGCGGTAAAACAGCAGGCGTCTTCTCTCCGTTGCACGGTGAGCTTGTACCGCTGCATCAAGTGTCAGATGCAACATTTGCTCAAGAAATTATGGGGAAAGGAATTGCAATTAAACCGAACGAAAACCGCGTAGTTTCGCCTATTGCTGGCACGGTTATGGTGCTGCCTGATTCTCAACATGCAATCGGCATTAAAGGAGAAGAGGGCGAAGAAATTTTAATTCATATTGGAATTGATACCGTTTCTTTAAAAGGAGAGCATTTTAAAGCACTGGTGAAAGAAAAAGAGTATGTAAATGCAGGGCAGCCGCTCATTGAATTTGACCGGCATGCGATTGCAGAAGCTGGATTCGAAACCGTTACGATGGTTATTATCACAAACACCGCAGAGTATTTAGATGTGCTGCCGGTCAATGAAATAGGTCCAATTTTTGAAGGGGAACAGCTACTTTCTGTAGTAAAATAAATGCTATTTTTAATAAAAATATGAAAAAAGGACGTGGGGGCTATGTTAACAAATGATACTGTATTTAAAAAAGGATTTTTATGGGGAGGAGCGACGGCTGCTAACCAAATTGAAGGAGCTTACGACGTTGATGGGAAAGGGCTGTCTACTGCAGACATGATCCGATTTGTCCCAAAAGACGAACGAACTGGTTATTCAATGGATGTAAAAGCAGATTACATTGAAGATGTGCTTAACAACAAAGTAAACGATCGTTTTCCAAAGCGTACGGCTATTGACTTTTATCATCGCTATAAAGAAGATATCGCACTGTTCGCGGAAATGGGATTTAAAACGCTTCGCATTTCGATCAACTGGGCGAGAATTTTTCCAAATGGAGATGATGTGAAGCCAAACGAAGCAGGGTTGCAATTTTACGATAATTTGTTTGATGAAATGTTAAAGTACGGCATTGAACCATTGGTGACGCTTTCGCATTATGAAACGCCGCTTGAGCTTACCCGTAAATACAACGGCTGGTACAGCCGCAAGCTAATTGGCTTTTATACACGCTACGCGGAAACGGTATTTACACGCTATAAAAACAAAGTAAAATACTGGCTGACGTTTAATGAAATTAATGTGATTACACATAGTCCTTATACAGGCGGCGGTATTTTAGTTGAAAACGTTCCAAATCAGTCAGCGGAGCAAATTGCGTATCAAGGGGCGCATCATCAGTTTGTTGCGAGTGCACTTGCCACTAAGTTAGCTCACGAGATTATTCCTGATGTAAAAGTAGGATGTATGCTTGCGCGTATGACAACGTATCCTGTGACGAATCATCCGGATGATATTTTACTAGCTCAGCATAAAAATGACCTGAACTTATTTTTTACAGATGTTCAAGTTCGCGGAGAATATCCAAAGGTAATGGAGCGTTACTTTAAAGAAAACAACATTCAAATCGTAAAAGAAGTAGGGGACGATGAGATTATCAAACAATACCCTGTGGACTTTATTTCGTTTAGCTACTATATGTCTCTTTCTGTCACAACTCAAAGCGAAGAAGACAATGTCCTAGGAAATATGATTGCAGGAAGTGTAAAAAATCCTCATCTTCAAACGTCCGACTGGGGATGGCAAATCGATCCGAAAGGACTGCGCTATACGTTACAAGATTTTCATAACCGGTATGGCAAACCGCTGTTTATCGTTGAAAATGGTTTAGGAGCTCATGACAAAGTAGAAGAAGACGGCTCTATTCATGATCCGTACCGCGTAGATTACTTAAAGCAGCATATTGAACAAATGAAAGAAGCTGTTAAAGATGGTGTGGACTTAATGGGCTATACGGCGTGGGGACCTATTGATTTAATCAGTGTGTCAACAAACGAAATGTCAAAACGATACGGCTTTATTTACGTAGATCAAGACGATGAAGGAAATGGTACACTTGAACGATCTAAAAAAGATTCTTTTTACTGGTATAAACAAGTGATTCAGACAAATGGAGAAGATTTATCTTCATCTACAAAAGTCAAAGTTTCTCAGTAAAAAACACATGCCTGAAAACACGAGATGTCCTTCATCTCCTTGTCTTCAGGCATATTTTTATTGTGAGTCTATTTACGTTTTATAAAGGTGTCATCTGCATTTTTTTCTGTCTAAAAAAGACCCAATCTGTAAAGCCGATTTCTTTAAGACGCTTTTTTACTAGTTCAAAGTCGTCGCCAATGCGTTCCGGATCATGAGCATCGGAACCAAAGGTAATGTGTACCCCGTAGTGCAGGGCTCTTTCTAAAATATCATCTGCAGGATACCAGCCTCCGCAGTCTTTGGTTTTGCCTGATGTATTCACTTCTATGGCAATGTCATGCGCTGAAATCACTTTTAGCGTTTGATCAATGACAGCTGTCTCGATAGAAGAAAACGAGGGATAGAATCCTTTCATGGCATCAATATGGCCAAGGATTTGAAACATTCTGCTCCGGGCGGATTCTTCGATTAATTGATAATACGTTTCTTTCGTGCGCTGCTTTTCATGCTGAGAAAGACCTTCCCAGCGCGTTTTATGAAAGATGCTGACTTCATCAACTAGATGGACAGAGCCAATTATGTAGTCAAACGGATATTTTTCATAGTGGCTTTGGTATACTTTTGCATGCTCGGGAAAGAAATCAGACTCCACGCCTAACAGTACTTCAATTTTCTCTTTATATTCTTCTTTTAGTTTCAAAATCTCAGCTACATATCCGGAAAATGCGCTTTTTCCCATCGCAATATGAGGATAAGGCTGGTCTTCTTCGCTCGCAAAATAAGGAGAATGATCCGAAATTCCAATGATATCAAGCCCTTTATTAATGGATGCCTCTATATAATCTCGAATCGTTCCGCGAGCATGTCCGCATCGGTCGTGATGGGTATGAAAATCAAATTTTAACTCAGCGTTCATTTTTCATCACCTCTGTTATCTTTTTGTGTGGTGTATAGAATATTCTACAAAGAAACAAAGTATCCCCCGTAGAAATGGATGAAGAGAATATTTCTTGGCTTGCTGGTGAGTCATCCACTAAAAAAATTGTACAGAAAGAGGTTATTTTATTTAATTTGCCGCAAAAATTGAAATGGAATCCATACCAAAAGTTACATTTGATTCGGCAAGCTAAAACGCATATACTACTCATACACGATCTGAAATAACGTTCAGGTAATCGCTGCATCATTTGATGTAGAGGAAAGTCCATGCTCGCACGGTGCTGAGATGCCCGTAGTGTTCGTGCCTAGTGAAAAAATAAGCTAGGGCAGCTTGGCTTATAGCTTAGCTGACGGCGGGAAAAACCACCTAAGTCTTCGGATATGGTCGAGTATCCCTGAAAGTGCCACAGTGACGAAGCTTTGCTGGAAACAGCAAAGGTGGAACACGGTAAACCCCACGAGCGAGAAACCCAAACAATGGTAGGGGAACTGTCTCTAAGGAATCAAACGGAGAGACGGACGGTTACATGTGTAATCGTAGATAGATGATTACCGCCTGAGTACGAGAGTAAAATCGTTTGCAGTACAAAGGTACAAAACATGGCTTATCGAACGTTGTTGAAACAGAGACTGACTATAAAATACGTAACCAAAACAAACCAATGAGGTTTGTTTTTTTATTTGTTATTTTTCAAATCATAGCCGACTCATTGATAGAGTGCTTGAATTTTCCTAACTATAGTATGAGAATTCAAGGTATATGGAAATACATATTGGCTAAATTGCGGTATAGTTTACTTGTACTTACTAAATACGGGGAAAGGGAGAAGATTGATGATTAAAAAAATGGAGCATACAGCAATTATTGTTGGAAATATGGATGAGACGATTCACTACTACGGAGATATGTTTGGCTTTAAAGTTCGCCTTCAAGGATCTAACGAGAAAAGAGAGATGGCTTTTTTGTATCTTGAAGAACAGCCGGGTATGGAAATTGAGCTCATTCGAGATATTGATCCGATTGGCGAGTATAACAAAAGCGGGATTGTTAACCACCTTGCCTTTACGGTAGAGGATATAAATAAGGCGATTCAACATTATAAGAGCAAAGGAATTGAATTTTTATCATCGGAGCCTCAGCCAACGCTTGAAGGCGGCCGTATGATTTTATTTCACGGACCTAATGATGAGTTTCTGCAGTTAGTAGAACGAGTTAAACTCTAAAAAAGTTTACTTTAAGGGGTACATACAAGAAAAAATGCGTTTTACATTCTCAAAAAAGACCTTTCTTTGATTGTGAGAGAAAGGTCTTTTTGATGTGTAGTTACTATGATATCTTAGTTAGCTTTTTAATAACTTTCCTTACGTTTCATACCAAATCCTTCTTTCTGCTAGAAAATGATGAGTATAAACTTTTAATAAGTGCCGTATACAGCAATCGTCAAGGTGAACTAAAAACATCCTCGAGTATGTTTCCATTTTTTATAGTAACGCCCTCTATTTATAATGTATAATTCATTATAATCATATTTTTCATACATCTATGTAATGAATAGAACGGTTAATAAGGAGATGGTACAAAGTGGAGTGGCAGCAGTTTAAATATTTTCAAACGCTTGCACGTACACAGCATATGACGCGCGCCGCAGAAGAACTGTTAATTACGCAGCCTGCGCTCAGTCGTTCAATTGCTCGTTTTGAAGAAGAAGTAGGAGCGCCGCTATTTGACCGGCAAGGACGTTCCATTCGATTGAATCAATACGGTAAAGTTTTTTTGAAGCGTGTAGATAATATGATGAAAGAATTTGATAAAGGACAAGAGGAAATTCAAGCGCTGCTAGATCCGGAAAAAGGGCAGGTGTCACTTGGATTTTTACATACGCTCAGCACAGATTTGATTCCAGATTTAATCGCGTCGTTTCGCAGCTCATATCCTAAAGTGAATTTTCAGCTGAGGCAAAGTCCTTCTCACGTTCTTCTTGAGCAGCTGCAGCTCGGTGAACTGGATCTTTGTTTGATTGCCCCTATGGAAGAGAAATCGGTCATTAAGTGGCAGCATCTTTGGAGTGAAGAGCTGTTTGTGATCGTACCGAAAAATCACCGGTATGCTGATCGTGAAAGTATTGCACTAGAAGAAATTGCTGAGGAATCCTTTATTCACTTAAAAGAAGGTTTTTCTCTTCGTCTTACGTTTGAGCAGTTATTTGAAGAGACAGGGGTAAAGCCTCACATCATGTTTGAAGGAGAGGAAGCTGACACCGTAGCAGGACTTGTAGGAGCCGGCTTAGGAATTTCTATCCTTCCAGATTTACACGGAATCGATCAAAGTAAAATAGTGAAAATCCCATTAGCTAAAGCCAACTGCCATCGAGTAATTGGACTAGCATGGATTGAAGGAAGATATCTATCACCGGCTGTTAAACAGTTTAGAAACTTTGTTTTACATAAATTTAATGACCAGAAATAACGGTATTTCGTAGCCTAAACTTGTTTGCAAACTCAGTCCTTTTTTCGTCGGAATAATCGTTTTAAAATCGATCTTTTTTTACCTACTACGCTGCTTTCTTTTGAAGCTTCTACTAATTCTGAAATGGCCTGCTGTTCACGCAGGCTTTTGCGCAAAGATTGAATAAGCTGCTTATCTTTTTCCTGAAGAATTTGTTTTGTATCAGGCTCTTGTTGGGGTGAAGACTGTACCGGCTGTTCGGGAGGTGTCGGCTGCTGGTCGTCGGCCTCGGGCTGGTCAGCTGCTTCTGCGGTGTTCTCTGTGTCCTCTTTGTCTTCGGCTTCTTCTAGAGACACGGCAGCTTGATCCTCGCTTGTAGTCAAAGAGAATTCTTTTTGCAGCGCTTCATTGATTTCTTCTGCTTGACAGCCCTCATCATAAAGCTGCTTAATTTTCAGTAAAACGGTCGCAGCCGCAGCTTCATATTGTTTTGGTCGATGATCTTCTTTTTGTATAAAGAAATATTGGAATTTATCTATATATCTTCTAATCGTTGAAGTAGGAATACTCGTTTCTTCAGATAACTCTTTTACACTAAGCCATTTTGTCATTTTCTCACCACTTTTTAAATGATTACTTATTCGTCAGCATCAATTTGAAATTGTACTAGTATCTCTACTGTTTATCTTATCATGTAACGCTTCTACGTACCTTGCTGTGTTGGTTTCTGTAACGTTTTTATAATCACAGTGTCATAAATGAGGTATAAGCTGCCACTCGCACAAAGATTTGTTAGTTGAAGAATGGGAAATAATCAGTAAGCATTTGTTTGGAGTATGTTGAACAATGATGAGCGTGCTTCTTATTATTATCTTATAATGTTGCTGAAGAAAAATCGAGTGATTACTTCACTGTTTATTTAATATGGTAATGTTGTACTAAAGAAGAAACGAAAGGAGGAGCGACTTGAGTTTTACAGAACGAGCAGTAGCACTTATTAAACAAATACCATCCGGGAAAGTAATGACATACGGACAAATCGCCCGTCTGGCTGGGAGTCCGCGAGGTGCAAGGCAAGTTGTACGAGTCCTGCATTCGATGAGTAAGAAACATAATCTCCCCTGGCACAGAGTCATTAATTCTAAAGGAGAAATTGGGTTTAAAGACGAAGAAATGTACGTTGTTCAAAAACTTTCACTCGAAGCGGAAGGAATAATCGTTTCTTCGGATGGAAAGCTTGATCTTAAAGTCTATCTCTATGAACCTGACGTGTATAAATAACAAAAGAAATTGAGACATAACGAAATCAATTCCATCTAAAGATGAACAAACGAGATAAAGGAGCTGAACCGCTTGTGACACCGCCATTAACTTCCGTGCAAGACTTCGCTTTCCGCGAGCGGCCGCTGAGCCTCCTCGTCGCTTGTGCTCCTGCGGGGTCTCACCATTTCCGCTTTTCCCGCAGGAGTCTTCGTCTTGCCCTCCAATTAATGGCTAGAAGCACCTGATTAGACCTACGTTCATCATCACAATAAAAAAATCCGAATGAGTTTGATTCTCCATCAAAAATCAAACTCATTCGGAACTTTCTTCAACTAACATACTTTTGTTATTTATGTTTTTCAAAAGCAAGCTTTAATCCAAACCCGATTAAAACGACTCCCGTTGCTTTGTCCATAAAGCGCTGCACGCTAGGTGTTGTGAGCCATTTTCGTAAATAGTTAATAAAAAAGACGAATACGAAAAACCACGTGATAGCAAGGATCGTATACGTTATTCCCATCAGAAGTAATTGAAGCGTTACATTTTGATCACTTTGAACAAATTGAGGTAAAAAAGTTAAGAAAAACACGGCTACTTTTGGGTTAAGAACGTTTGAGACAAGGCCTTGACGAAAAGCGGACTTTTCTTTTGACTGCTCCTCTTTTTCAGAAGAAGGTATATTGCTTTTTTTAGAAAGGAAGGAAGAGATTCCTAAATACATTAAGTAAAGGGCTCCTGCGTATTTTACGATTTCAAATGCCAGAGCTGACTGAAGGAGAAGAGCCGATAAACCAAACGTGGCGGCGAGTGTATGAACTAAAGAGCCGCTCGCTAAGCCTAATGCCATTTTATAGCCGCCCGTTTGTCCATCTGCCATCGTTCGTTTGGTAATGAGAGCGGTATCAATACCAGGACTCATAATAACAAATAATGTGAGAATCAAAAAGGTGAAGATGTCGTTCATTTTTTTCTTCCTCCTTACTGTGATAGTATTAAATTATAATTTATTTATTAAATATAATTTAACATAAGTAACGCCGTTTATTAAGTTTAATTTAATAAAATTAAGTATAATTAAACATCTTTTACGGAGGAATCATCATGGAAAACATAGATATTGGAAAAAAAGTAGAGAAATTTCGAAAAGAAAAGGGGCTAAGCAGTCGAGAATTAGCCAAATTAGCGGAGATTACGCCGTCTATGTTAAGTCAAATTGAGCGAGGATTAGCTAATCCGTCCATTTCAACGCTTAAAATTTTAGCTAAATGCCTCGATGTTCCTACTTTCAGTTTTTTACTTGAAGAAATAAACACCTCTCATTTAGTCGTAAGGTCGAATGAGCGTAAAACAATGAAGGTAAAAGAGCTAACGTATTCGCTGCTATCACCCGATTTCACAGGGAATCTAGCTACGGCAATTATGGAAGTACCGCCGATGATGGCTTCATCAGAAACTCCTTTAGCGCATAAAGGAGAGGAAGTGGCATACGTCTTAGAAGGGAAAATTAAAGTGTATTTGGAAGAGGAAGTATACGTGCTAGAAAAAGGAGATAGTGTCAAAATCCCTTCGCATCTGAATCATAAATGGGAGAATATATTTGAAGAGAAAGCCATTATTTTATTTTCCGTTACGCCGCCTGTTTTTTAAAGTACTTACGGTTTTTATACTGCTCACCTTCAGTGTGAGGCACTTTTATTATATAAATGTGATAAAACTATCATGTTTGTGAGAGTGAACAATTGATAAAATAGCATTGTTGGTAATCTCTACCTAAGAGAATACATACTAAATACTTTTTTGAAAGGTGATGAAGTGTAATGAAGACATGGAAAGAGATATTTCGTACTTCAAAGCTTAAAAAAATGATGCCTGTACTCGCTCTGTCGTGCGCGGCGGCTGTAAGCTTTTCAAGCAGCGAGGTACATGCTGAAACGGTAAAATGTCAAAGACAAGAAACTAAGAGTGATCGAGAGTTTGCTAAGCTTGAAGACAAATATGATGCGAATCTTGGCATTTATGCATTAGATACCGGTACAAATAAAACGGTAACGTATCACCCGGACGAGCGTTTTGCCTATACGTCTACTCATAAGGCTCTTGCTGTCGGCGCACTTTTACAGCAGAAGTCAATCGAAGATCTCAACGAGCGTATCTTTTATACGCGCGATGACCTTGTAAACTATAATCCAATTACAGAAAAGCACGTGGATACAGGCATGACTCTTCGAGAACTCGCGGATGCATCACTTCGCTACAGCGACAATACGGCAGGGAACTTAATTCTGCAGCAGCTGGGCGGACCGGATGGATTTAAAGAAGCTTTAGAAAAAATAGGAGACGATGTGACGCTGCCTGAGCGCTTTGAACCGGATTTAAATGAAGTGAATCCAGGAGAAACTCACGATACAAGTACACCAAGAGCACTCGCTTCAAGTCTTCAAACGTATGTACTTGGACAGGCACTTCCTGAAGACAAGCGTGCACTTTTAACAGATTGGATGAAGCGAAACACAACAGGGGATGCGTTAATACGAGCGGGCGTGCCGAAAAGTTGGGAAGTAGCTGATAAGACAGGCGCAGGCTCATACGCGACGCGAAATGATATTGCTATCCTTTGGCCGCCGAAAGGAGATCCAATTGTTCTTGCGATCCTTTCCAATCGTACGGAAAAAGATGCGGAGTATAATGATAAACTGATTGCAGAAGCGGCTAAACAAGCGGTCAAGGCTCTTAAAGTTACTCGTAAATAAAAATAAATTTGGATAATAGTAGTTTAAATGTAAAAAAAAGATTGAAAAGATTGATAGAACATTCTATTATTAATTAGAAAAAATATAGGAAGGAAGTATCTCTTATGAAAAAGATTTTTCCAATTGTTCTATCTTTCGGTTTATTAACAAGTGTATCTTTTAGCACGGTTTCAAACGTAGATGCGGCAGCTAAATCTTACAAAAACTGCACGGAATTAAACAAAGACTACAAAGGCGGCGTAGCTCGTGCGGCTAATGTGAAAAATAAAGGCGGCAAAACAAAGTACAAACCGTATGTGTCAAAATCACTGTATGATGCCAATACAAAGCTAGATCGAGATAAAGACTACATTGCCTGTGAAAAATAAATACTAGCGGACTCATCCAAGCGCTTATTGTAAGCGCTTGGATTTTTTATTATCATCAACTCCTGTATGTTGCGAGCTGAGCTCAAAAATTAGTCAAATCGCACAAAATAATATCAGAAAATTCACATAAATAATAATGAACTTACTTTGGGATTCGTATACACTATGTACATGTTAAGTTAACTCACATATAATGTTAGAAGAGAGAGGGGAAACACCATAAAAAAGGAGTTGAGTGTATAGTGTCTACAAATGCAACAAGTTCCGTTATAGAAGAGGTGCATTCTTATCAAGATAGAAGTCTTGATCCGTCACTAAAGCCAAAAGCCGAAAGTGACCGAAAGCTAACTCCGTTATCGTATATGTTTATGTGGATTGGAGACGGGGTTAATTTGGGGAATATGACGCTTGGGGCTAGCTTGGTAATCGCAGGTACTGCGGTATTAAATCTTTTTCAAACGTTTGTGGCAGCAATTATTGCCATTGGTATTATTTCTACTTTTTTTGTCTTGAACGATCGAATCGGCTATAAGACGGGCATACCGTATGTGATGCAGCTTCGAATGTCTTTTGGAATAAAAGGATCCGTCATATCGTCTCTTTTACGAGGTATTCCAGCTATCATTTGGTATGGTTTCCAAAGCTGGACAGGCGGTACCGCTTTAAACGAAATCGGGAAAATTGTAAGTAAAGGGTCTTTTGACAATCTTGTTCTTTGTTTTATTATCATTCAGCTGCTGCAAATCGTGCTTTCCCTGTACAGCTTCCACGCGGTTAAATGGGTAGAGATGCTTGCTTCAATCATCATATTGCTTGGCCTTGTTTACGTATTTGGTGTTCTTTTAACTTCTCATAGTGAGGTAGTAGGGGAGAAGTGGGTAAATACAAAAGGTTCATGGGGACTTCCGTTCTTTTCTTTCATTATGATGTTCATGGGGAATTATGCAGCGATTTTTCTAAGCGCAGCCGATTACTCTAGAGAACTGAAGCCAGGAATTAGCGACACAAAGCGTGGGTTCTTATACTTTACACCAATTCTAGTAGCCTATGGATTCGTTCTTACAATCGGGGCAATGCTTGCTTCTGCTACGGGCATATCCAATCCTGTCAAAGCGTTTGCGGTTGTAGTGGATAATTCATATATTACCGTCGCTGTATCAGCTTTTATTGTGATTGGCGTTATTGCGGTAAACATGGTGGCAAATATTATTCCGCCTACGTATGTGATTACGCTGCTGACAAAAGCAAACTATAAAGTGGCGGTTACCATTACTGGACTGCTTGCTTTTTGCTCGTTCCCTTGGGTGCTTGTTCAAGATTCGTCAGCTGCAGGTCTTGGGCTCTTCATTTTAATTTACTCTGCTTTTTTAGGGCCGATTGTTTCTATTTTACTAGTCGATTATTATATTTTACGGAAACAAAGAGTAAACGTAGAAGAATTGTATCAAGAAAAAGGACCGTTTTCCGGCTATAATCCGTGCGCCATGCTTGCGATGCTCATCGGTGCAGGTGCTGCGTTTATCGAAGTTGATTTAGGTTGGATTATAGGAGTAGTAGTCGCAGGAATCACATATATTCTTTTGACGAAATTTGCTTTTAAACAGTCAAAGTTTAAAAAAGGAACCATTTTTGAACAATAATATTAAATAGATCAAAGCCTTTGCTTGCCGCAAAGGCTTTTTGTTTGTTTTCTATCGCGTCAGATTAAATCTCGTTGTCTAGTTTCCTAAAAAGTGGGTAAAGTAAAGAAGAGAAAAAAGTTACCTCTATTATGAGTTGCTTTTACAGGAGCGCATCTAATGTATCGCATCAATCATAGCTTAAAGGAGAGGGCAGAGTATGTATGAATTTAGAGTGTATACTCTTCGAGATGGAAGCGAAAAGGTAATCAAAACGCTGAAACATGAATCGTTTGCTGATGAAATTCAACGAGCGGGAATTAAGCAAACGGAAATTGCGCAAACACAGCTAGTAGATAAACCGAGATAATGTATTTGCCTTTATTTTTACACGTTTTAAAAAAGCCGGATTCCTATGTTTTTACGCAGGAGTCCGGCTTTTTCTAATTTCTTATAGCTCTTCACCATTTGTTTCAATTACATGTTTGTACCAGTTAAAGGAATCTTTTTTGTAGCGCTTCATCGATCCGTTTCCTTCGTTGTCACGGTCGACATAAATCATGCCGTATCGCTTTTTCATTTCGCCTGTTGTAAAGGAAACAATATCAATAATCCCCCATGGAGTATAGCCCATCAAATCAACGCCATCGTACATCACAGCTTTTTCTAACGCTTCGATGTGTGATTTTAAATATTCAATTCGTGATGCGTCATGAATTGATCCGTCTTCTTCAACTGTATCAATGGCACCAAATCCGTTTTCTACGATGAACAGCGGAATTTGATAGCGGTCGTAGAAGCGGTTTAACGTATAGCGCAAGCCCGTTGGATCAATTGACCAGCCCCAATCGCTTGATTTGATATAAGGGTTTGCTACGCCGTTTGGCAATCCGCCGTTTACGATATCGCCCGTGTTATCAGCTTCAACGTCGCTTTTAACCGTTGTTGACATGTAATAGCTGAATCCTAAATAATCGACTTTTCCGTTTCGTAAAATTTCTTCGTCGCCTTCTTCAAACGGAATATGATAGCCTTCTCGTTCGAATTCTTTTAATGCATAGCTTGGATAATAGCCGCGAACTTGAACGTCAGGGAAGAAGTAGCGCTGTCTCATTGTTTCTTCTGCTAACATCACATCTTCAGGATTTGAAGAATACGGATAAATTGGCACGTGTGACACCATCGCTCCGATTTGGAAATTGGGATTAATTTCTTTTCCTTTTGATACGGCAAGAGCGCTTGCAAGCAGTTCATGATGTCCCGCTTGATACATCACTTCTTTTGCATTTTCACCCGGTTTTACAGAAACACCTGAGTTCGTCCATAAGAATAGAGGATTGTTTACATCCATTTTATTGTTAATTTCATTAAACGTCATCCAGTACGTGACTTTATCTTTATAGCGGTCGAAACAAACTTCAGCGAACTTCACAAAGCAATCTACTGTTTTTCGGCTTCTAAACCCGCCGTATTCTCGAGCTAAATGCAGTGGCATTTCAAAGTGAGACAGCGTAATAACCGGTTCAATTCCATGCTTTAACAGTTCATCAAATACATCATCATAGAATTTTAGTCCTTCTTCGTTTGGCTCAGTTTCATCGCCTTTAGGGAAAATACGGCTCCAGCCAATCGACGTTCGCAAACATTTTAAGCCCATTTCTGCAAACAGCGCGATATCTTCTTTGTAGCGATGATAAAAATCAATCGCTTCGTGATTCGGATAAAATTTATCATCTTCTACTGTTTCAGTGATTTGTCGCGGTACACCGTGCGCACCTGCAGTCATCACGTCTACTACGCTCGGTCCTTTTCCGCCTTGGTTCCATCCACCTTCAAATTGATGAGCTGCTAATGCGCCGCCCCATAAAAAATTCTTTGGCATCTTTGTCATTGTTAGTTCCTCCTTATTTCACTACGGTAAATAATGTTTGATTCAGCCCGCTAGTTTCAACATCTTCAACAATCACTTCTCGATAAGCGCTTGAATTGGTGATAATAACCGGCGTGATTGTAACCTCTTTGTTGATTATACGCTTCAGTATAATTGTACCGATACAATTTATCAATACCCTAATAAAATAATAATCAATAAATAATTTAAGTTTATGGCATGGAGTTAGATTATGGTATAATCGTGTTATTCTTGAGACAAATTCAGTAAAGAGGTATAGCTATGATTAAATACCAACAAATTGCAATTGAAATTGAAACCTATATTGAAGAACACAAGCTTCAGCAAGGAGATAAGCTGCCGGTATTAGAAACGCTGATGGCGCAGTTTAAGGCAAGCAAAAGTACGGTAACAAAAGCCTTAGATCTGCTGGAGAAAAAAGGCGTGGTTTTTCAAGTAAGAGGAAGCGGCATTTTTGTCCGTCGTCATAAACGAACAGGATACATTGGCTTGCTTTCCAATCAAGGATTTACGAGTGAACTTGAAGATTTTCAGTTAACGTCGGAAGTGATTGAGTTAGATGTGCGAAAGCCGACGCAAGAAGCCGCGTTAAATTTAAACATAGAAGAAAATAGTGACGTCTATTATGTAAAAAGAGTGCGGTATATCAACGGCCAGACGCTGTGTCTAGAAGAATCGTTTTATAATAAATCCATCGTTACATACTTAAATAATGAAATTGTTTCTCAGTCTATTTTTCATTACATTAAAGAAGGACTTGGCTTAAAAATCGGGTTTTCTGATCTATATCTTCACGTTGGCAAGCTGAACGGAGAAGAAGCTACATACTTAGGATTAAAAGAAGGCGATCCTAAATTGTTTATTGAAACGCTTTTTCATTTAGCCAACGGCCAGCCGTTTGACTTTTCAAAAGTAACGTACAACTACGAACAGTCTCAGTTCTTTTTACAAGCAACGAGTCATGTTTTATAAAAAAGTGTCTGTCTCTCAATTAGTAAGGAACGAGAGGCAGGCACTTTATTTCATTTTTTCGATAAAAATATGAAATAAGATAATGATTGTAATAAATAGGAAATTACTATACGATAAAATGGTTACAGGGTTTATAAAGATAAGGAAATGAGGTGCGAAATTGAAAAAGATGCTGAGTTATCTTATTCCCATGCTTTTTATGTTCGGTTTGCTTTCCATGAATTTATTTCAGCCGACTAAAGGCGATTTTATCGCTGTAGGCGTGATATCGATTCTTGCAGGTATTGTGATTGGTTTTATAATGAACATAGGCTGTGCAGTATTAAAAACAGTCAAAAGTAAGATGGAGTAAACTGATTAGAGGCGGTGGAGGTTTTGAGTGAAAGTATCATTATTCAGCCATATGCTAGCAAGTATCAACAGCAAGTAGTGGATTTAATTCTTCCTTACCACATTCCGATAACGGAAAAAGATCAGCCTGATTTGTTTGAAATTGAAAGCTTTTATCAACAGGGAAACGGAAACTTCTGGGTTGCTGTTTGTAACGAAAGAGTAGTAGGAAGCGTGGCTTTAATAGACATCGGCAGCCGTCAAGTAGCGCTGCGGAAAATGTTTGTAGCAAAGTCTTATAGAGGAGCGAACTTCAAAACAGCTCACCGGTTATTGCATACAGCCATCGCGTGGGCAAAAAAGCAGGAAGTGGAAAGAATATATTTAGGAACCACATTACAATATAGAGCTGCTCATCGATTTTATGAGAAAAATGGGTTTCAACATATAGAGAAAGAAAAGCTGCCTGAGAATTTCCCGGTGATGAACGTAGATAAAAAGTTTTATACATATAAGGTATAAAGTGAGCCGCTAGGTCAACGAACCTAGCGGCTTTTACTTTGGCAATGTCTCTTGATAATGAACTCTTTTTTTTAGTAGCAAATTGTCTAACTGAGCAATTAAAATCCCCGCAACCACAATAACAGAACCAATCAGTTCTTTAAGCGTAAACAGCTCATGCAAAAAAAGAACGGCAAACAGCGCAGCAAAAATAGGCTCTGTTGCAAAAATAAGGCCTGTGTGAGTAGGAGTTGTGTAGCGCTGGGCAATGGCTTGACAAATGAATCCAATCGCACTGCAAAGAACGCCAAGACCTAAAATCGCAATCCATGATGATAAAGTAGTGGGGATGCTAGGGTGTTCAAATAAAAAGCTGCAAATCAGTGCAAATAATCCAGCAAACCCTAGCTGTAAAATGCCGAGAACAATTGGATTTTCATTTTTGGTGAACGTGCCGGTCAACGTAATATGAACGGCATAACATAGTGCGGTTCCAATGCAAAGTAAATCACCAGCATTCATATGAAAGGAGTGCTTTAAAGTTAAAACACCTATACCGGTTAGGGTAGTGATAATGCCGAGCCCAATCGGCCAAGAAGGAAGCTTCTTCACTAACACGCAGTTGAGCAACGGAACAAAAATGACCGTTAAACTGACAAGAAATCCGGCATTTGAAGCAGACGTCATGCTGACGCCAAACGTGACAAATGTAAAAACAGAAAACAGTAAAAAGCCTAAAATAGCGGATGATAAAATCGTTTTGCGCGTGATTTGCCGTAAAGGCTTATGAAAAAACAGCCCGGCAATGAAAAAAGCAATCAAACATCTAAGCGCAATAATGGTAAATGACCCGAGTGAACTAAGCCCCATTTTCATAAACACGTACGACATACCCCAAAATACGTTTACCCCAATCATCATCATATTTGCTCGTGTGCGGTAACTCACGTTCAACCCTCCATTGTTTATGATGTACTCACAGTATACAAAGGAATTTGATATTAATAAAATGAATCTTTATAATGATAAACATGAATTAAATTCATGTTAGGGCGGGATAAAATGAGCTTAGTAAAATATGAAATTTTAAACAAAGTAGCGGAATTGCAAAGCTTTACAAAAGCGGCAGATGCGATGGCGCTCACGCAGTCAGCGGTCAGTCATGCCATTACAAATCTTGAATCGGAATTTGGCTTTCCACTTGTAAATCGAAACAGGTCGGGTATTACCTTAACAACAGAAGGCGAAACGATGCTCCTTGCCATTAGAAAGGTTCTGCAAGAAAATGAAAAAGTTCATCAAGAAGCAGCCAGCCTGCTGGGTCTTGCAAAAGGAACGATTAAAATCGGTATTTTTAAAAGCGTGTCAACCAAATGGCTTCCTGAAATTATTCGGCTGATGGAGAAAAACTACCCTGACATTCAAATTCAGCTCAAGGAAGGCGACTACCTTGAAATTGAACAGTGGCTGCTGAGCGGAGAAATAGACTGCGGCTTTATCAACATTACGCATTCAAGTCAATTTCATATTATTTCTTTAAAAAAAGACCGGCTGCTGTGCGTCGTATCGAATCAAAGTGCTCTATACCATCAGAAAACCGTTTCTTTTGAAGATCTAGAGAAAGAACCGTTTATTATGCCGACATACGGCGGTTATCATGATATTAAGCAACTGTTTGAGGAACGTGGCATTCAGCCTGACATTCGTTTTGAATTAATGGATGAAAGTGCTATTTTATCGATGGTTACGCATCACTTAGGAATTAGCATTTTACCTGAAATGCTTTTGGATTCGATCCCGCAAGAGCTGCGTGCGATTCCGTTTCAAGTAGACAGCTACCGTTCAATTGGTCTAGCTACTCGTTATCATCTTTCACCTGCAGCCAAAAAATTTGCTGAAACAACGCAAGCATGGCTGCAGGATTCGGATAAGTAGGAGATTATTTATAGAGCAAAATCGGTTAATTCATAAGACTCTTAGGAACTAAGCGCATCTTTGTGCTATAATAAAGCTATACAATTACCTATTAGTCATCATTGATGACTAATTTTTTTTGGAGGATAATATGGAAGATTTATTACAATTAAAGAACAAGAACATTGTGATCATGGGAGTTGCCAACGACAGAAGTATTGCTTGGGGTGTTGCAAAAGCCCTTCACCAAGTAGGAGCAAACTTAATTTTTACATACCGTAAAGAACGTTCACTAGGAAAATTGAACAAGCTGCTAGAAAAAAATGAAATTCAAGCATCACTAATTGCTGAATGTGACGTGAACAGCGATGAAAGCATTGAAGCAGCGTTCAAGAAAATCGGAGAAGAAGCAGGCACAGTTCACGGAGTGATTCACTCTGTTGCGTTTGCTCACTCAGAGGATTTAAACGGTGAGTTCATCAATACGTCAAGAAGCGGATATGCATTTGCTCAAGATACAAGCGCTTATTCATTTATCGCGGTAGCAAAAGCAGCAAAACCTCTTATGACAGAAGGCGGTTCTCTTGTAGCGATGAGCTATCTTGGTGCAGAGCGCGCAGTTGAAGGCTATAACGTAATGGGCGTAGCGAAAGCAGCGCTTGAGTCTTCAGTAAAATACTTAGCATTAGACTTAGGAAAAGACAATATCCGCGTAAATGCTATTTCAGCAGGTCCAATTCGTACGCTTGCAGCAAAAGGTATTTCTGACTTTAACCAAATTCTTCACAAAGTTGAAGAAAAAGCACCTCTTAAGCGTAACGTAACGCAAGCAGAAGTTGGCGACATGACGGTTGTATTATTGAGCCATCTTTCACGCGGCGTAACGGGAGAAATCGTACACGTAGACGCTGGTTACAATATTGTAGGTTAATTCTTAAACACCTTCTCGAATGAGAAGGTGTTTTTTTCATGGGAAGACAAATGCATCCCAAAAAACATAGACCCCTGAAAGAAATATTATTAGCAATAAGGTGAAACATAAGAAATATTCATTCTATACTTCTACATAAATACGTGCTTCCACTTATAAAACAAGAGCTCATGCCTATAAGTAAAGAGAAGAAATACGTAATTTAATTCATAATTAATCAAACGCCTATATTTTAAAATAGATAAGCTCTAAATTCTAAAAAGAACATATGATGTGGCAAAGGAAAAGGAGTTGACGAAATATGCATCAAGGACAGCAACATTATATTCCATGGGAACAATGGCATCATCAGCATCCTCAAGGCACGTGGAATCAATGGCATCAGCAACATCCTCATGTACCGTGGGAGCAGTGGCATAAACAGTATCCGCACGGCACATGGAATCAATGGCATCAACAACATCCATACACACCTTGGAATCAGTGGCATCAGCAGTATCCGCACGGTACGTGGAATCAGTGGCATCAGCAAAATCCATATGTGCCATGGAATCAGTGGCACCAGCAGCATCCACACAGTTCGTGGAATCAATGGCATAATATTTATCATCAAAGCTAATCAGCTTTTTACCATAAAAGGTCCGGTTCTCCTTGGGAACTGGACCTTTTGTGTGTAGACGTGAATGATGCAGTAAGCTTGATTTTCAGCGCTGTATACGAGCGACGATGATGAAGAATATGTTTGGTCGATAGGGTAGGGGGTACATATATAAAGCGAGTTGAAGACCAACATTTATAATGCCTAAGCTGTATAAAATGGACTAGTTCGCGGTAAAGGAACTATGTAAATGAGCAAAATTAAATATAATTTTCTCGCTTGACAATATACCTATAGGGGTATAATATAAAGCATGTAAACAATATTAATTCAATAGCAAGGCGGTGATGGTTATGCTCTATATAGCAGTGTTGTTGCTTGCTATTTTATTTATTGCATACAGACGTTATTATCCCGTTAAAGGAATACAGTGCATACGTGAATCTGAAGCAAAAGAACTTGGGCGAACGGTTGTAGATATTCGTCATTACCATGAAGTTCGCGATTCGATTGGTATAGTTATTCCGTATGCGTATCTAAAACGCTTTTATTCAGAAATTCCACAGGGCAGTGTTCATCTGATTGCCGGAGATAGAGTGGAGTTAAATTTGGGCGTAAGGTTCTTACGAAAAAAAGGTTTTGAAGTACGCAGCTATGAGTTAGCAGCATGTAAGTGTAAAAGTAAAGGAAAGAAAGGGGTATTTGATTATGGAGTATAACCAACAGGTGAAAAATCGCCTGCGCCGAATTGAAGGGCAGCTAAAAGGCGTGCTTAGCATGATGGAGCAAGGAAAAGACTGCCGAGACGTCGTGACTCAATTATCTGCTGCAAGAAGTGCCATTGATCGCACAATGGGAGTCATTGTGAGCAGCAATCTTGAACAGTGCGTCAGAGAAAGCCTGGAGCAAGGAGAGCCAACGGAAGGTTTAGTGAAAGAAGCTGTACAGCTGTTAGTGAAAAGTCGTTAATCATTGTCACCTTGTTTAAGGTTGACGAATATCATTATTTAGTATAGTATACCCTTACAGGTATATGTATATAAAAAGGAGAGAGAAATACGATGAAAATTGATCAAGTTTTAGATGCAAAAGGATTAGCGTGTCCAATGCCAATCGTAAAAACAAAAAAAGCAATGGATACTTTAACAACAGGTCAAGTATTAGAAGTGCAAACAACAGATAAAGGTGCTAAAAGTGATTTAACAGCGTGGGCAAAATCAACAGGACACGAGCTTATTGATTTTAAAGAAGAAGGCAGCACATTTATCTTTTACATTCAAAAAGGCTAATTTTTTTTAGAATTAAATATACCCCACAGGGTAAGAGGAGGAACAACATGAATGAACAAAAGAAACGAACAACAATTGTATTATTTAGCGGTGATTATGACAAAGCGATGGCAGCTTATATTATTGCCAACGGAGCAGCTGCCTATGATCATGAAGTGACGATATTCCATACGTTTTGGGGATTGAATGCACTTCGTAAAGAAGAAATGGTGCCGGTGAAAAAAGGATTTTTAGAAAAGATGTTTGGCAAAATGATGCCGCGCGGTGCGGATAAAATGGGCTTATCTAAAATGAATTTTGCAGGTATGGGACCTAAAATGATTAAAAACGTAATGAAAAAGCATAATGCCCTAACGCTACCGCAGCTTATCGAAATGGCGCAAGAACAAGATGTGAAGCTAGTGGCTTGTACGATGACGATGGATCTTCTAGGGTTACAGGAAAAAGAGCTGCTAGATAATATTGAATATGCAGGCGTAGCGGCGTATTTAGCCGACGCAGAAGATGGAAACGTAAACTTATTCATCTAAAAGATAACTCATGAAGCGAGGGTTAATATGATTATCAATGCGCTTATTATCATCTTTCTGCTGTGGTTTTTGTATCAGCGTTTTGCACCAGTAAAAGGAATACAGCAAATATCGACGATGGAATTAAAAGCAGAGTTAAAAAATAAACATAAACAGTTTATCGATGTGCGAACACCGCATGAATTTCGTACCAAACATATTAAAGGGTTTCGAAACATTCCTTTATCAGAACTGCCAGCGCAAACAGGCCAGCTTTCAAAAGACAGAGAAGTAATCGTTATTTGTCAAAGCGGAATGAGAAGTATGAAAGCAAGTAAACTGTTGAAAAAACAAGGTTTTACATCCATCACCAACGTTAAAGGCGGCATGAATACGTGGAGATAAATCAAAAAGGAGGAGAAGTAGCGTGAAGACAATAGCGGCACAAGAAGTAGAACAATTAGTAAAAAAACAAGAACAAATTCACATTTTAGATGTGCGTGAAGTAGAGGAAGTAAAAATAGGTAAAATTCCAAACGCGTTAAATATCCCGCTTCCTTTATTGGAATTCCGTATGCATGAGTTAGACAAAGCAAAGAACTACATTGTGGTGTGTCGTTCTGGAGGCAGAAGCGGAATGGCAGCTCGTTTTCTTGAGCAGCAAGGCTACAGTGTAACGAATATGACAGGCGGAATGATGGAGTGGAAAGGGGAAACGATCTAATTTTTTTGGAGAAAAATATACCCCTACTAGTATTTAAACTAAGGAGGAAAAAAGAAATGATGCAAGGAAACTTCGTATTAGATGCAAAAGGGTTAGCATGTCCAATGCCAATCGTAAGAACAAAGAAGAAAATGAATGAATTAGAAGCAGGTCAAGTACTAGAAATTCAAGCAACGGATAAAGGCTCTACGGCGGACTTACAAGCATGGGCAAAAAGCACAGGTCATGAGTATTTAGGTACCGAGGCAGCAGGTGACGTTCTTCACCACTTTCTTCGTAAAGGCGGCGCTGAAGAAAACGTAACGCCAATTCCTGAAATTTCATTAGAAGAATTTGCGAAAAAAGTAGAGAATGATGAACATCTTCATATTTTAGACGTGCGTGAAGTAGAAGAATACGATGAAGCTCATATTCCAGGCGTAGTTCATATTCCGCTTGGTGAAGTAGAAAAACGTTCGAATGAGCTAAATAAAGAGAATGAAATTTATATTATTTGCCACTCTGGAAGACGAAGTGAAATGGCAGGGCAAACGATGAAAAAGCAAGGGTTTAAACACTTAATTAACGTGGTTCCTGGTATGCGTGACTGGACAGGTAAAGTAGAATAACTAATGAATTATAGTGAATTAAAAAAATTTGATATTTTATATACTCAAGGAGGTATTTTAATATGACAGTACATGTTCTTACTGCAAAAGAAGTTACATCTAAAATTATCAATAAAGAAGCGCTATTTATCTTGGACGTTCGTAATGAAAGTGATTTTAGCGATTGGAAAATTGAAGGTCATCAATTTCAGCATTTAAACGTGCCGTACTTCGATCTTTTAGACGGAGTAGAAGAAATCTTAGAAAAAATCCCTTCTGATAAAGAAGTGTTAGTTGTCTGCGCCAAAGAAGGTTCATCCGTGATGGTAGCTGACATGCTTTCAGAAGCGGGGCTTACCGTATCGTACCTTAAAGGCGGTATGAAAGCGTGGAGTGAATATTTAGAACCTGTTAAAGTCGGAGATTTAAAAGACGGCGGAGAGATCTATCAGTTTGTTCGTATCGGTAAAGGATGCTTATCTTATATGATCGTATCAAATGGTGAAGCGGCTATTATTGATGCGACGCGTATGGCGGATGTGTACATCAACTTTGCCAAAGAACTTGGTGTCACAGTTAAGCATGTATTTGATACGCACCTTCATGCAGATCACATTTCAGGAGGAAGAGTTATTGCTGAAGCAACAAATGCAGCGTACTGGCTGCCTCCAAAAGATGCAGAAGAAGTGATTTTTGACTACAAGGCGTTAGAAGAAGGCAGTGATGTCATGATTGGTAACACAATGATTACGATTCAGCCTCTTTATTCACCGGGTCATACGATTGGATCAACTTCTTGTATCGTAGACGATCAATACTTGCTTTCAGGTGATATTTTATTCATTGATTCAATTGGACGTCCTGATTTAGCTGGTATGGCTGAAGACTGGGTAGGGGATCTGCGCGACACGCTTTATAAACGCTATAAAGCATTATCAGATGAGTTAATCGTATTGCCAGCTCACTTTATGATTATTGATGAGCTAAATGACAACGGCAGCGTAGCTGAAAAGTTAGGTACTTTGTTTGCAAAAAATCATGGATTAAACATTAAAGACGAAGCAGAGTTCAGACACTTAGTAACAGATAACTTACCGCCGCAGCCAAATGCATATCAAGAAATCCGTGAAACTAATATGGGGAAAGTAAGTCCAGATGAAGAAAAACAGCGTGAAATGGAAATTGGACCAAACCGCTGTGCGATTCGCTAAAACCTAAACAAAGGAGAGAGAGAAATGGAATCAAATAAAGTATTAGATGCAAAAGGGCTGGCCTGTCCAATGCCGATTGTTAAAACAAAAAAAGCAATGAATGAACTAGAAGCAGGTCAAGTGTTAGAAATTCACGCAACGGATAAAGGAGCGAAAAATGACCTTGCAGCTTGGGCGAAATCTGGCGGTCATGAGCTTCTTCAGACAGAAGAAGGCGACGTTCTTAAATTTTGGATTAAAAAAGGATAAGAAATAATGGACGAAAAGGGTATCTCTTGTAAAAGGTACCCTTTCCTTATATGAAACGGAGCGACTATAGATGGATCTTACATTTATCATCACGCTTTTTCTTATTGGATTTATTGGGTCGTTTATTTCCGGTATGGTCGGTATTGGCGGGTCTGTTATTAATTATCCGATGCTGTTATATATTCCTCCATTGGTAGGAGTAGGAGCATTAACGGCTCATCAAGTCTCAGGTGCAGGAGCTGTTCAAGTGTTCTTTGCGACAATAGGCGGCGTATGGGCGTATCGAAAAAGCGGATTTTTAAACAAACCATTAATTTTATATATGGGCAGCAATATTCTAATCGGCAGCATGATTGGAAGCTACAGCTCACATTATATGAATGAACAAGGATTAAATGTTGTATATGGAGTTTTAGCTCTTATTGCGGTTATTATGATGTTTATTCCAAAGAAAAATTTAGATGAGATAAAAGAAGGTGAACTTCAATTCAACAAAGGATTAGCTTCTATTTTATCACTGCTTATCGGAGCCGTAGCAGGCGTGTTAGGAGCAGGAGGAGCCTTTATTTTAGTTCCTGTGATGCTCGTGGTACTTAAAATTCCAACTCGAATTACCATCGCAACTTCACTAGCCGTTACCTTTATTTCTTCCATTGGTTCGACGGTTGGAAAGTTGATAACGCATCAAGTCCCGTTCATACCTGCACTTATATTAGTGGTAGCAAGCCTAGTTGCTTCTCCAATTGGGGCAAAAGTTGGTCAGAAAATGAATACAAAAGTGCTTCAGTGGATCCTTGCCGGTTTAATTTTAGCAACAGCAATTAAGATTTGGTGGGGGCTGCTATAAAAAAAGCTAAAGCTATGGATTTCCATAGCTTTAGCTTTTTTATAGTACTTCATCACTTTCCACAAACGTTTCAAGCGCAGGATGAAATTCTTTTTGATAGTGGTTCGACGGACATATTTTCACAACAGTAGAGCGAAGCGCATTGGATTTTGATGTATTTAACACTTGCTTGCATTTAGGACATCGTTCATTAAACAGCAAATGAAGCCATTTCACTTTTCATCACTCCTGTACTAAAACCTTTAAATCTTATCGAGTTAATAAGGATTATAAAGGGTTTTATAGGAAAGGTCAATAAAAAGAGTATCTCTTTAGATGTTGCGAAGCTTTTTTAACTTACGCTGATACGCCAGGTAAGGAAGTCCTGGAAATACTAGAAGCACTGTTGAAATTATCAATAAAATGTCGCTAATCATTCCCACTGCTTCTGGCAACCAACCGTATGAGCTCATAGCGTTAAAAAGCAGAAGAAACACCATAATGGCAAGAATAGATAGCGCTGCTTTCCCTACGAAATGCTTTTCTCGTTTGTATCTGTCAATAATAGTCTCTATATCGGAATAGATAGGTTTTGTTCCCGGAGGTGCGCTGAAAATATGCATTGCATGCCCCTCTGAACAAACGTGCTGCCATCCAGCATCTTTAAAAAGCAGAAAATATTCATCATCTGCATTTTCCTGAAAATCCAGTGAATATTGAAGGTCTTGAGGCTCTCCTTTTTTTAAGGTATATCCTAAAAATGCAAAACGATCTAATAGCCAGCCTTTTTTAGCATAGTCGCTGAGCTTTTGTAAATCTTCTTGCTCTGCAAAAGCCGTTCCGCCGCTCATTATGTATTTTGTCTTTTTCATTTATAAACCTCCTAAAGCATCTTCAGCGTGTTTAATCATTTCTTTACGGCGCTGAATTTCTTTTTTTAAAAACTGAATTCCTTTTTCCGTTGCAACATACGTTTTCTTTTTGTCTTTGCTTTCGCTAAAAAGCATAATTAACTCAGCTGCAAGAAGCTTTTTAATCGTGGTGTACATGGATGCAGGTCCAATCGAAAACTGTTGATTGGTCATGTCTTCAATGGTTTTCATAATAAGATACCCGTGTTTTGCTTCTATGAGGGACACTAAGATGTAGTAGGACGTATCGGTAAGTTCCCCTGTCTCTAATGAATCGTTTCGCGGCATATTCAACCTCCTTATATCATTAAACGATATATCGTTAATTAATATATATCATTTAATGATATATATAGTCAATAGAAAATGTTAAATTTTAGGTTTATGATTATCTCATGAAACGATTTAATGAGTATAAAAGAGAAGGAATCTTACAAAATAGTTTACTAAGATAAATATATTCGCATAAAAAATTAAGAATTTATAGAATTTATTGTTTATTTATTTGATTTTTATGTTATCCTTTTTAACATACATTAAATACAAGGCCATAATTATCGTACGACCTTTGATTTGTATTACAAATAGTGAATGAGAAAAATATGTACCGAAAGGAGAACGTGGCATCAAGAAGAAATGAAGAGTCAGAGAGCAAGCAGATGCTGGTTGTCTATTAAAAAGGCATCTTCCACGGCTTCTGCTTAAATTTTTCTGACTATTCGAATAATTATTGTTAAAAGTTTAAAATCTAGAAAAGGAATGATCATTAATGAAAGATAAATTTGCCCAACGAGCTAGTCTTGTAAAATCCTCTGAAACGCGTGAAATCTTAAAAGTAACGGAACGACCAGAAGTCATTTCGTTTGCAGGAGGACTTCCAGCGCCGGAGCTATTTCCCGTTGAAGCAATGAACGATGCGTGCCGCGCGGTATTAAATGAAGACGGAGCCGCTTCGCTTCAATATAGTACAACTGAAGGGTATATTCCTTTACGAGAAGCAATTTCTAAACGAATGAAGGACATCGGCATTGAGTCCACGGTTTCGAACATTTTAATTACGTCCGGATCTCAGCAGGCAATCGATCTTACCGGAAGACTGTTTCTTAATGACGGAGACGTGGTAATCTGTGAAAGCCCAACGTACCTAGCGGCTATTAACGTATTTAAATCCTATAATGCGACGTTTGTAGAAGTGGACATGGACGAAGACGGAATGATTATGGAAGAACTAGAGAAAAAGCTTCAGGAAAATCCCCATGCGAAATTTATTTATACGATTCCTGATTTTCAAAACCCTACAGGACGCACCTTAACGCGCGAAAGACGTCAGCGAATGATTGAGCTTGCGAACGCATACGATGTGCTGATTGTAGAAGATAATCCGTACGGAGGAGTCCGATTTGCAGGAGAAACGCTGCCGCCGGTTAAGCATTTTGATACAGAAGGCAGAGTTATTTATATCAGCACATTCTCTAAAATTTTTGCGCCAGGTCTTCGAATCGGCTGGGTGTGTGCAGATGAAGACTTCATTGATAAGTACGTAGCGTTTAAGCAAGTGGCAGACTTGCATACGGACAGCTTTGCTCAGCGCGTAACGGCTAAGTACATGGAGCTTTATGATATCGAAGAGCACATTCAAAAAATTAAAGCCGTATACAAAGAGCGATGTACCCAAATGCTATCGTGCATTGAAGAATTTTTCCCGGAGAATTTGTCTTACAGTAAGCCAGAAGGCGGATTGTTTATTTGGGTGGAACTGCCTCAAGGGATCGATTCAGGACATATCTTTTCAGAATGTCTAAAAAATAACGTAGCCTGCGTGCCTGGAACGCCATTCTTTCCAAACGGCACAAGAAACAATGCGCTGCGCTTGAATTATTCTAATATGTCTGCTGAACAAATCGTTGAAGGCATGAAGCGCATGGGAGACGTATTGCATCGTGAATTGACAAGGGAAACGACTGTTTTATAAAAGTAATGGAAAAATCAAATAAAGCTATTTTATTGATTCATGAAATATACGGTGTGAACGATCATATGAAGTATATGAAAGAGAAATTGTCTAAGTTAGAGGCAGATATTATCTGTCCTAACTTATTATCTAAAGACGTTTCCTATAGTTATGAAGAAGAAGGAATGGCTTATCAAAACTTTGTTCAAAACATTGGGATTGATGAGGGTTCAAAACAAATTACTAACATGCTAATTCAACTAAAACAAGAATATGAAGAAGTAGGAGTTATAGGATTCAGTGTAGGAGCAACAATATCGTGGCTATGCAGTGAAAACAATTTGTGTGACTTTGTGATTGGCTGTTACGGATCCCGTATTAGAGATTATGTAAATAGAAGTCCTGTTTGCCCAACTCTTCTTATTTTTCCTGCTGTAGAGCAAACATTTGATGTAGACTGTTTAATAAATTCATTAAAGCAAAAAAGAGAGCCGCTTTTGGAAATCAAAAAATTTTATGGCGTTCATGGTTTTATGAATCCTTTTTCACAAACCTTTAATAAAGAATCAGCAGACCAAGCCTTCCAAACAATCAGTCAGTTTCTCGAAAAGCAATTAGCTGATCACTAGCTATGTATTCTGAAAGTGATACCTTACAATAAGCAGAAACTGACTCTTTTTCAGTACGTATACATGTATTAACATTTTCTTTAGACGTATCGAAAAGGAGCGAAGTTATGCTAAAGTCAGGTGAGCTTGTAGGAACAGCGGTAAAGCTAGTGCCGCTTGGGAAAATGCATGAACAAGGACTCTATGAAGCTGCAAAACCGAAAGAAATTTGGGAGCATCTCCCGGTAAACGTTCATAGTCTAAGTGATATGAAACGGCTCGTTGAAAATGCTTTAAAAGCAAAGCAAGAGGGAAGAGAGCTGCCTTTTGCTGTGTTTGATATAAAGTCACATTCAATTGTAGGAAGCACGAGATTTTTAGATATATCACTTCCCAACAAAAGCGTAGAAATAGGTTGGACGTGGTACCATCCGTCCGTGTGGCGCACTCGGGTTAATACGGAGTGTAAGTATTTATTGTTAAAATACTGTTTTGAAGAGCTGAAGCTTCACCGCGTTCAATTCAAAACGGATGTGCGAAACAATAGGTCCAGAGCTGCTATTAAACGGTTAGGGGCTACCCAGGAAGGCATCAGCAGAAAACATATGGTTTTACCTGATGGATACGTACGAGATTCGGTGATCTTCAGTATAATTGACGACGAGTGGCCGTTGGTCAAAAAGCGACTAGAAGGTTTTTTACACGCAGCCAGTCAGGGAAATAAAGAAAATGCGAGCAATTAATGGCATTTAACGATCAAAAGCACAAGCTATAGCTTGTGCTTTTGATTTTTAAAGAGCTTCTTTGATAATCTTTTTATAGTAAAGAACAGATAAAATACCAAAAATAGAGTAGAGGGCGGTATAGAGAATCATGACGATAATAATAGGTGTCCAAAGTTCTGTTCCAAACCAGAACCAGCCGGATTGGACGGCAAAATAGCTGTGAAGCAAGCCTACGGTTAAGGGGATGCCGAAGTTAAAAAGCTGCTTAATTATTATGCCAGTTAATAAGTCTTTTTCGGTAAAGCCTAATTTTCTAAGAATTGTATAGTTTGGCTTTTCATCTTCACTTTCGTCCATTTGTTTGAAGTAAAGAATACAGCCTGATGTAATTAGAAATGCCAGTCCTAGAAAAGCAACAATGAACATGATTAGACCCATATTTTGTTTTTGACTCGCTGCCATTTCTATACGCGAGTTATTTAAGCTATTATCGCTAAATTTTATCTCTCCGAAAAGCTCATTTGCTTTTGGTAAGTTATCTTCATTTGATATGTCTATTCCAGTGTAGACAGAAGATTCTTTTTGAATAGAAGGATCCGCATCCTTTTTTAGCTCATTAAATACAGCCTCATCTACAATGGCAGCAGGCATACCGCTTGTAAAATAGGTAGATAAGATAAATTTTCGGTTTAAACCTATAAACTTTTGCGGGACGACTTTTTTCTTTCCTTTTAGCTCAATTTGTCCGGAGTCTTTAAATGTCATTGCTTGTTGAAGCATATCATTAGAGCCGGTAAATAAAGTTTCATTTTGAGCTATGGTTACACCACTAACGGATGTTTCACTAACCATCGGAAAAATCATAGCGGACGAGTCGACCATTGGACTTTTTAATTCATTCTCTAAGATGTTTTTTACGTTTGCTTTTACTTGGATGACGTCGATCTTTTTTTCCGTATATGCTATTTTCTTTCGATCCAGTGCGGCTTTAAACGAAGCAGCGTCTTTTGTATTATTGATAGCAAAATCGTTAGGTACATAGTCCCCAGCCGACTTTTCAGCAGAGTAATAGGAGATGTAGCTCAAACATAAAAAACCGATAGCGAGAGCCGATACGGTTGTAATAACCGTCAGCAACAGTGCATTTGATTTCATGCGAAACATAATGGATGAAAGAGATAATACATCGTTAATTGACAAATAGCCTTTTTTGCTTTTTCGCATCAGATTTAATAAAAAGCGAACCGAGCCTTTATAAAACAAGTAAGTACCTATGATAACTGAGGCTAAAATAGATATCATGGCGATTGCTAAAGCATTCATGCTTGTAAAAGATCCGTCAAACAATTTGGCAGAGATATAGTAGCCAGAAGCAATAAAGGTCATGCCGAGAATTCCAATAATAATTTCAAGTATACTGATTTTTTTCGTTTTGCTTTCTGTCGATGAAGTAACGCGGAATAATGCTAAAATGGTCTGTCTTTTAATAAAAAGATAGTTCATCGTCATAATCAGTAAATAGATGACTCCAAATACAATCAGCGTTTGAATCAAGGCTTCTTCGGAAAAGTGAAGCTTGGCAATGCCTTTTGTATCAGTGATTTTAAATAAAATCATGATGATTACTTTTGAAAACGAAAACCCAATTAAAATGCCGACAATCAGCGAGCTAAAGTACAGCATAAAATTTTCAACGGTCAAAATACGGAAAATTTTTGTTTTGGTCATACCAATTAGCTGAAATAAGCCAATTTCTTTACTGCGTCGCTTGATGAATATCGTATTTGCATATAATAGAAAGATAGAAACAATAGCTACAAGTAAAACAGAAGCGGCCCGAACGGCTGCACCTCCTTTAATGGAGCCTTTGGTTGCATCAAGAGCAGGATCATACTGAAGCGTGACAAAAGCAAAATATAAAGCTGCGCTGAAAATTAGTGCAAAAACGTATAAATAATAGTTTTTTACATTCTTTTTGAAGTTGCGGAAAATGAGCTGATTAATATTCATCTTGCACTCCGCCTAGCACGCCTTGAGTTTTCATAATATCGTCAAAAAAGGCTTTTTGCGTTTGATCGCCTTTGTACAGCTGCGTATAAATTTGTCCGTCTTTTATAAAAATGACTTTGCTGCAGTAGCTGGCTGCCACTGGGTCATGCGTTACCATCACAATACTTGCGCTTCTTTTGTCATTAAGCTCGGTCAGTTTGTTTAGCAAATCGCTGGCCGCTTTTGAGTCAAGTGCACCGGTTGGTTCGTCAGCAAAAATCATGCTTGGCTCATGAATAAAGGCTCTTGCAGCAGAGGTACGCTGTTTTTGTCCGCCCGAAATTTCATTTGGGTATTTGTCTTTTAGCTCGTAGATACCGAGCTGTTTAGCAAGCGCGTCAAATTTTTTGTGAGCTACTGCTGAAGGAGTTTTTGCAACGGAAAGAGGCAAGAGGATATTTTCTTTTACTGTCAGCGTATCGAGCAAGTTATAGTCTTGAAAAATAAAGCCTAAATGCGTTTTTCGGAAGTTTGCTAACTGCTTTTCTTTCATTCTGCTAATTTCATTTCCTTCGATTTTGATGGTTCCTCCGTTGATTTTGTCAATGGAGGAAAGCACGTTCAGAAGAGTCGTCTTGCCTGATCCTGAAGCGCCCATAATTCCTACAAATTCTCCTTTCATAATCGTAATATCTACGCCTTTTAATACTTCTTGTCTATTAAATTTATTTCCGTAGCTTTTATGAATATTAGTTGCTTCTAATATGTTCATATGTACTCACTCCTTTGATCTGATACGTTTATTATAGAAAAAGGGCTTTAGCTTTTCCTTTGATTCACCGAACAAATAACGAAAGCATGTGACATTTTTGTCACATGCTTTTCATATCCACAAAATCATTTGATTTAGGAAAGGCAAGTGTAAACGTTGTGCCTTCGTTAAGAGCTGACTGCACGCCAATGTGAATAGAAAGGGCCTGCGCAGCTTTTTGAGCCAGATATAAGCCCATGCCTGTAGCGCGGCTGTCTTCATGCTGCGTAGTTGAAGTGAAACCTTTCTCAAAAATGCGCGGCATATCTTGAGGAGAAATGCCCCGTCCGTTATCTTTTACCTCGATGTATACTTGACCGCGGTGCTCGTAGCTTCTAATCATCACATCAGATTCTTCACTGTACTTGACTGCGTTTGTTAACAGCTGTCTCATAATAAACGAAAGCCACTTTGCGTCACACAGTACACGTTCTGCCTGTAGGTCCACATCAAACCCAATATTTTTTTGCATGCACCAAGCTTGCAGCGTTTTGATTTCAGTGAAAATAAGGGACTCTAAATCAAGATGTTCAATATACATATCATTTTCGATAAAGAAAATGCGCTTTTGATGCAGCTGTTGATCAAGCAAAAAGTGAATGCGTAGCCACTCGAACTTCAAGTTTGCTTTAACTTCTCGATTTTCTAAACGTTCAATTATTAAATGCATCGCAGTTAACGGCGTTTTAATTTCGTGAATCCAAGCTAACAGTTCATCTTTTTCCTGCGTCACGTGCAGCTGAGTTTCCACGCCATCTTTTTTCGCTTGTTCTAATTGTTGCATCAGATTTCGCTGAACAATCTTTTCAAACGGACGCAGCGGATGAGAAAAAGTAGAAGAATCAAAGAAGTCTTCTTCATCTTTTAGCTTTTGATAAAATGTCGTTTCTTTGTGATAGCGGAAGACGCAGAAAATAAGAAAGATAATCGATGATAAAAACACGATATAGAGAATCGAAGACAGAGGAATGGATTCATCAATATACGCGATAAACAGCATAAAAAAATGTATGATAAAAAAGAAAAGGATCCAGCTTAAACGCTCGCGAATAAAGAGTTTAATCATAGCGTTCCTCTTCAATGGCTACGTAGCCTTGGCCGACTTTTGTTTCAATAAAAGCTCCAAGTCCAATTTCATCTAATTTTTTTCGCAGGCGATTGACGTTTACCGTCAGCGTATTGTCACTGATAAACCGTTTATCTTCCCACAAACTATTAATCAGTTCATCTCGGCTTACAATCGTATTCTTTTTTTGTATTAAGCATTTTAAAATAAAGATTTCATTTTTGGTTAAATCAATAGCTGTAGATCCCGCTGATACTTTGTTTTTTTCATAATCAATCGTTGCGCCTTGCCATGAAAGAAGGTTTACTTGTTCAACGCTGTAATTATACACGCGGCGGAGAAGGGCCTGTATTTTTGCTACAAGCACATCAAAATGAAACGGCTTTTGCACAAAGTCGTCTGCGCCAAACTGCATAGACATTACCATATCAGAAGGATGATCACGTGAAGATAGAAAAATGATAGGGATCTTTGAATGAGAACGAATCATTCTGCACCAGTGAAATCCGTCATACTTCGGCAGCTGAATATCCATAATAACTAAATCAGGTTTTACCTCGCTAAACTCCTGCATAACGTTACTGAAATCACGGATGCCGTAAACATCATAAGACCATTGCTCCAACCGTTCTTTCAGTTCGTTAAACAGCGTTACATCATCTTCAATTAAAAGAAGTTTAAACAATAACACGTACCACGCTTTCTGTTTTTATACTTATTTTATAGCAATATCCTTTTATTTACCATATGTGATAGTAGATTCACCGGCGTTCTTTATAAAATGTGAAAGAATAGCTTTCGACGAGCATAGTTTATAAACATATATTGAACTCTAGTGAAAAAAGGAGAGCTGTTATGAAAGCAATGGTATGTACAAAGTATGGTAAACCAGATGTTCTTCAGCTTGAAGAAGTGGAAAATCCTACTCCAAAAGAGAATGAAATACTGATAAAAATTCATGCCACCACGGTCACATCGGGCGACTGCAGAGTGAGGAGCTTTAACAGTCCACTGCTGTTGTGGCTTCCAATGCGAATAGTTTTAGGATTACGGAAGCCTAGAAAATCAATACTAGGCGTAGAGCTGGCCGGAGAAGTAGAGGACGTCGGAAAGAACGTAACGCGGTTCAAAAAAGGCGACCAGCTGTTTGCAATGACTGGTATGAAGTTCGGAGGATATGCGGAATATATCTGCTTACCAGAAAAGGGGACAATAGCCGTAAAGCCAGAGAATGTAACCTGTGAAGAAGCCGCCTCTATTTCTTTTGGCGGCACGACGGCTCTGCATTTTTTTAGAAAAGGAAACATTCAAGCTGGTCAAAAAGTGCTTATCTACGGTGCTTCAGGTGCAGTAGGAACTGCCGCTGTACAGCTTGCTAGCTATTACGGAGCTGAAGTGACAGGCGTGTGCAGTGCTAAAAATAGTGAACTAGTAAAGTCTTTAGGAGCAGACCGCGTCATCAACTACCAACACGAAAATTTTACTGAAAAAGAAGAAAGATACGATCTTATCTTTGATGCCGTTGGGAAAATCACAAAAAATCAGTGCCAGGAAGCGTTAGCCTTAAATGGACGCTTTGTTTCGGTCGAAGGGCAAGGAATTGCCAAAGTGCAGACGAAAGATTTATTGCTTCTTAAAAAGCTGATGGAAGAAGGGCAGATAAAATCAGTGATTGATAGATGCTACTCTTTAGAACAAATTCCAGAAGCTCATGAGTATGTAGAAACCGGACATAAAATAGGGAGCGTAGTCGTTACGTTAAAAAAGTAAAAAAGAGAATCTCTTTAAAAGATCCTCTTTTTTACGATATTAAACGCTACTCTCCGCCTTTAATCCAAAGTTCCAGAGGAAGCCCTACAAGGTTCTTTCCGATCCATTCTCTGGCAATATTATTAGAAGGGCCCATAGCAATGCCAGCTCTGGCATCTCGGAACAAACGTTCAATAGGTCCTTTTTTATAGCCGTATCCGCCGCTTACATCCAATGCAATTCGCGTTGCTTTGTTGGCTACTTCTGAAGCGTGCACTTTAAATTCAGTTAGAGGGAGGGTAAGGACACCTTGTGCTTTTTGTTCAGCTTGTAAAATATCAAGCTGTTCTGCCAAGTCAATTTGCCATGGTTTTGTGCTTTCAATGAGGACTTTTGCTTCGGCAATCTGCTGGCGAATGACTTGATAGTCGCTAAGCTGGTTATTAAAATCGCGGTGAATCGTTCGCGTTGCATGGTTAACCGCAAGCTCTAGCGCATGTTCCGCTACTCCAAGCCAAGCAGAACCAAGGCCAATTAAATAAATAGGGGAAACGCCGTTTAAGACGATTTCTTTCCCTGTTTCTTCACTGCCTAGAAGATCTTCTTTTGGCACATGTACATTTTTATAAGAAATCGGACCGCTGTGATTGCCGCGAACGCCCAGCGCTTCCCATGGACTTGCGGTGATGCCGTCTGATTTTCCATCTACAATAAAAAAGCTAATATCCGTTGCTTCTTGTGCTTCAGGACTGCGTGTTTGGACGATATAAAAATCAGCTTGCCCGGCGCTCGTAGTAAATGATTTGTCAGCATTAACTACATAATCTTCGTCATTTCTCTGTGCTTGGCTGAAGTTGTACCACCAGTGTCCTCCTGAGGCTTTTTCACTTGTAGAGTACGTACCAATCAGCCCTTGGTCAATTGGCTGTAACCAGCGTTTCTTTTGATTGTCGTTTCCATACAGCGTAATAGTTTGAATCGCTCCGACATGCATCACGTAAACTAAAGCAGTAGAAGCACAAGCTTTTGCAATTTCTTCAGCTACAATTGCAAAAGCCACGTGATCAAGCTCTAAGCCGTTGTATGCCTTTGGTACAAGAATATTTCCCCAGCCTGCTTTAATAAGCGCTTCTAAATTTTCTCTTGGAAAAACGCTTTCTTCATCTGTAAGGGCTGCATTAGGACGGATCACTTCATCTACAAGAGAAGCGATTTTCTCGCGGATGGACGCGTAATAAGCGCGCGTTGATTGATTATATACAGGACGTGCAGAAATTTCGACTGACATAACATACCTCCAAAAATTTTAATGTTTGTTAGGATAAACTATTTACAATGCGCCCGCTTTTTCTTTTAGTTCCTGTTCTTTTTGTCTTACGAGCGGAATGATGGTTTCGCCAAACGTTTTGATTTCTTCTTCATAATGTAAAAAGCCTGTCAAAATAATATCCACGCCGATTTTTTTCAGTTCGATAATTTGATTGGCGACTTGTTCGGCTGTTCCGATAAGGCCAGTTCGGAAGCCATCATTGTACTGGATTAAGTTTTCAAATGAAGAGTTTGCCCACATGCCTTCACCTTGAGGAGAAGCTTTGCCTGCAAATTTCACTTGACTTTCAAACCCTTCAACGGCTTCTTTATCCGCTTGTAGAACAATTTCTTTTAGCACTTGTTTTGCTTTTTCTTCTGTTTCACGGACAATGACAAACCCGTTCACCCCGAATTGAATATCACGGCCGTTTGCGTTTGCTTTTACATCTTCAATTTGGTTTTTTAAGTTTTCAATCGAGTTGCCGTTCATGAAATAAACGTCTGATACTCGGCCTGCCATTTCACGGGCAGCTTTAGAGTTTCCTCCTTGAAATACTTTTGGCGGCTGAAGAGGCTTTGGTTTTAACGGTGCGTCATTTAATCGGTAAAAGTCTCCTTTGAACGTAGTCGTTTCGTTTTTCCATAGCTCTCGAAGCACGTTAATAAATTCTTCAGAACGGCGGTATCGCTCATCATGATCTAGCCATGGTTCGCCGTAGCCGTTAAATTCGCCTTTAAACCAGCCGCTTACAATGTTCACAGAGACGCGTCCGCTGCTGATATGATCAATAGTCGAAATAATTTTAGCAAATACGCCGGGATGCCATAGCCCCGGAAGAACTGCTGTAATAATGTTGATTTTTTTAGTAGTGGCGGCCAAAGCAGAAGCGAGAGTCGCAGCTTCTAGTTGATTTTCAGCTCCGTAGCTTGCAAAAAACCTAGTTTGCAAGAGAACATAATCAAAGCCCACCTGCTCGGCAATTCGCGCATACCGGCTGTTCGCTTCAAATGACCACTCTGTTTTTTGAGGAATGTTGGAAATGACAAGACCTCCGCTTACGTTCGGAGCCCAATAAGCAAATTGCAAACTCATATGTAACGCCTCCTTAGTTAAATAGTGAAAATAAATGAGCTGGGTTAAACATTCAACTCCTTAAATGCCAAAGGCTCTTATCTCGCTTCAAGTTGAAGAGAAGATAAGAGCCTTCAGTAGCCTGACAGGCAGTATGGATGCTGAATGTACATATAGTTATATCACCGGTTATTTCGATAGTCAAAATGAGTTTTAAGAAATTTAAAAAGAATGAAATCGTAATTAAGTTTAGTTAAAGAAAGAAGAGATCATTTATTTTAACTAAAAACAAACTTGACTTATAGGAATAGTGAGTATACTATTCAAATAAGCTAAATAAATGAGAGGTCAACAGCTATTTTGCTCTAAATAAATAGCCGTTTAAAAACAATCGACCAGACGACTGGAGATGCTTTGAACAATCAAAGCATCTCTTTTTATTTGTCGTAAAAAGGAGGAAGTATACGTTGAGTGAAAAAAGAAAGCTAAAGCTAGGAGCAAATATTAAAGGCCTTGGAAATACGACGGATGGATGGAGACATCCGGACGCAGAGCCTGATGCGAGCATTAATATTGAGTTTTATAAGAAACAAGCGCGGATATTGGAAAAAGGACTGTTCAGCTTTGTCTTTATTGCAGATGGATTAGCCATATCTGAAAAGTCTATTCCTCACTTTTTAAATCGTTTTGAGCCAATTACGCTGCTGTCAGCTCTCGCTGCTTCTACGAGTCACATCGGACTAGTCGGGACGATTTCAACAAGTTTCAGTGAGCCTTTTACAATCGCTCGTCAGCTGATGTCTCTTGATCATATAAGCGGCGGGAGAGCGGGATGGAACGTAGTTACTTCTCCGCAAGAAAGGGCAGCGCGCAATCACAGCAGAGGATATCTTCCTCTTCACAGCGAACGATACGAAATTGCAAAAGAGCATCTCGATGCAGTAAAAGGACTGTGGGATTCATGGGAAGACGATGCTTTTATCTATCAAAAAGAAACGGGGCAGTTTTTTGATCCAAAGAAAATGCATACGCCTGGATTTAAAGGCAAACATTTTCAAGTTCAAGGGCCGTTAAATATTGCTCGTTCAAAGCAGGGACATCCGGTTGTGTTTCAAGCAGGTTCATCAGAAAGAGGAAGAGGATTCGGAGCGGAAAATGCCGATGCGATTTATACAAATGCACATACACTAGAAGAAGCGCAGGCATTCTATCAAGATATGAAAAATAGAGCAAAAAATCCCGAAGAGCTTCTCATTTTTCCAAGTATTGATTTAATTATAGGAGATAGCGAGGAAGATGTAGAAAGAAGATATGGAGAGCTTGCTGCGCTAATTCCAATTGATCACGCCATTACATATTTAGCTCGTTTTTTTGATGACTACGACTTTCAGCAATTTGACCTAGACGCACCGTTTCCAGAGTTAGGGGATATCGGAGCAAATGCCTTTCAAAGCACGACAAATAAAATTAAACAAGCGGCGGCTGCTCGAAAGTTAACGTTAAGACAAGTGGCGCTTGAAACAATATTGCCGCGTTCGCCGTTTTCAGGGACACCTGAACACGTAGCGGATGAAATGCAAAAATGGCATGAGCAAGAAGCAGCGGATGGATTTGTGCTTCGTCCTTTTATGAGCGAGACGTCTCATCAATTTGTGGAAAAAGTAGTGCCTATTTTACAAGAGCGTGGCCTTTACGACACTTCATATGAAAGCAGTACGCTGCGCGGGAATTTGAACCTTTCCGTTCCAGCCAATCGATATAGTCAAACAAAGGAGGAGTATGTGTATGACAGTCAAATTAATCAGTGAATACAGCGTCACAGAAAGCTTAAAGAAGCAGGTAATTGAGTGGAGAAGACATTTTCATCGCTATCCTGAATTATCGTTTCAAGAGCATCGAACGGCTCAGTACGTTGAAGATACGCTTCGTTCGTTTGGAAGCTTTATCATTACGCGTCCTACACCAACAAGCGTGGTGGCTAGATTAATAGGAAAAGAGCAGGGGAAAGTAGTTGCGATTCGAGCGGATATGGACGCGCTGCCGATTGAAGAAGAAAACACGTTTGCATTTGCTTCTGTTCATAAAGGCGTGATGCATGCATGCGGACATGACGGTCACACGGCTATTTTATTAGGAGTAGCTTCTGTTCTTTCTCAGTTAGGAAATGAATTTAAAGGAGAAATTCGCTTGATTTTTCAACACGCAGAAGAGCTGCTGCCGGGAGGAGCGCAGGAGCTTGTGAAAGAAGGCGTGGTGGAAGGGGTGGATTACGTAATTGGCACGCATTTGAATTCTGGCCTTCCCGTCGGAGAAATCGGCGTGCTTGCAGGTCCTATGATGGCTTCGCCTGACACGTTTAACATATCGATTAAAGGAAAAGGAGGACACGCCGCAGCGCCTCATGAAGCAGTTGATGCCATTGTGGTAGGAGCGCAAATTGTGACGAACCTTCAAACCATTGTTTCAAGAACGACCAATCCTATTGATAAATTAGTTGTATCAGTTACACAATTTCACGGAGGAACTACGCACAATGTACTTCCTGATAAAGTGGAGCTGAACGGAACCGTTCGCAGCTTTGACGCGGCTCTGCGAGAAAAAGTTCCGGCACAAATTGACCGTATCGTAAAAGGACTAACAGAAGCCTACGGCGCAGAGTACACGTTTACGTATGAAAAAGGCTATCATCCTGTCATTAACTCTGAAGAAATTACGCGTTTAATTGAAGAAACAGCTATCGAAGAATATGGAAAAGAACGGGTTAAAACGCTGTCTCCTAAAATGGGAGGAGAAGATTTTTCAGCTTACCTGCAGGAAACGGAAGGGGCGTTTTTTAACATTGGAGCACGAAATGAAGAAGAAGGCATCGTATACCCTCATCATCATCCGAAGTTTACGGTAGATGAAGACTCGCTTGAAATTGGCGTAAAGATGTTTTTGCGCATAACAGAAAAGCTGTTGGCTCGTTAAAAAAAGAACAAGAACCTATTTGGTTCTTGTTCTTTTTTATGTATCCTTACTTCGTATCTTTATAATTCGTCGCAAAACCTGCTGCAATTAAACCAATTAAACCCAGCACTCCTACAATGACGGTTATGACCATTACGTTCACCTCAGTCGCTCTTAATAATACGCTTTCAATTGTTTAATTTTACCATGAATCTTCATATGAAAGAAGCTTTTCTTTTAAAGGCTCTAGCTTTTTAAATTTTTGATCATAGCTTTGCCGTTTTAACATGTCGTTGGTTATTATCAGCGCATCTTCTTTACGCCCTGCATACAAGTAAGCTTCAATGACTTCGTCAAATCCTTCTGAGTAAGGGAATTTTTCATATTTTGCTAGCTTAAATGAGGCATCGTAGTGTTTTGTTGCTTCTTCGTATTGCTTTAGTTTTAAAAGCATACGCCCATTTGCTAAATGTAAATCAGCTCGTTCTAAATCGGTAAGGGTATGGAGTTCGATCCCTTGATTGCGTATATCAAGAGCATCTTCATATCGCTTTTTTTCTTCTAGCTCAAACGCTTTCTCATAAAAATGGTCGAACTTCGTTAGAGGTCTTCTTGATTTATAGAACTTGTAAATGCCGTATAGAATTAAAAGCAGTAACCAAAGCAACTCGTTCAGCTCTCTTTCTTTATGTATAATATTTATATTAAAGGAAATTAAATTCAATTGATAGATTTATGAAAGACGCTTGGAGGAATACGATGGTCATCAACCAGCAAATCTATAATGTAAAAGGACTTCAGTACATCATTCGTTCAGCTGACACCAGCGATGCACACGAACTGTCTCACCTTAGAGTTCAGCTAGACGGAGAAACGGAAAACTTAGATCGTGAACCAGGGGAAGGATATATGGACGAATCCGATTTTAAAAAACTTATTCAACGTGACATAGAAAGTAAACGAAACTTATTTTTAGTAGCAAGCGTACATAATGAAATCGTCGGATTTTCAAGGTGCCAAGGCAACGAATTGAAACGATTTTCTCATAAAGTAGAGTTTGGTGTGTGCATCGCAAAAGAACATTGGGGATACGGAATTGGCAAAGAGCTTTTACAGCAGTCCATACGGTGGGCAGATAGCGCGGACATGAAGAAAATGACGCTAAATGTGTTAGAGACCAATAAAAAAGCGATTGATTTATATACAAAGTTCGGGTTTGAAATAGAAGGAGTATTAAAAAATGATAAGGTGCTGTCTGACGGCAAGTACTATAACACGGTAGTGATGGGGCGCTTTGCATAGCCTTTTACGAGTATGTATTTTATCGACCTTTAACAAAAAAACACCTTCAAGCACACTGCACTTGAAGGTGTTTTCCGTTTTTACTAGGATTATAGCTAGTGATAGACCTCACTTTTTTTACTAAAGCTTTTATCGCTTTCAAATTCTTGCTCTTCTTCTTTTTCGACATCTGTGCCAATAGGCTCCCACTTAATAAGAATCGTCGCGATCAGCCCAATAACGGGAACGATTGTAAGAACCAGAAATGTCGTATAGATCCCGCCAATTGAAAGGGCAACCGGAAATAAGTAAAAACCTAAAATACTGCCAATACGCGTTGTTCCTTGCCCCCATCCAGAGCCTAGCCCTCGCAGTTCAGTCGGGTAAGAAAGAGTAGCCATCGTCATCCCTTGCGCTCCGGGTCCAAAAGATTGACCGAAAATAAATAAAGCAATAAATAAAATTGGCAGCGCAATAAAATGTGTATCGCCTGTGAGCCCCATCAGGACTAAGCTTAAAGAACAAATGGTATAGCCTGTAATGGCAAGTTTTCTTATACCGACTTGCTCAGTTAGCCGTGATTGTGTAAAGCCGCCAATAATCCCAAATAAATTAAAGAAAAGAGTACCGATAATTGCATAAATCATTCCTTTGCCAAAAATAAGCGTGGAAATGGTTGGGATATAGAAGCCAACGGCAAAGTACTGCATACTTTGAGTAGCCGTAATGATGGAAGCTAGAAATGTCCGAGCCCGATACTTTCCTTGGAAAATAGCTTTGTAAGACAGTTTTTTTGAACGAGATAATGGTTCTTCTTTTGCATTTTTAGCCACTGTGACTTGTATGTCATAGGTTTTCTCTAACACTTTGACCGCTTCTTTAAGCGGAAGGTGATGAGCGGCCCACATCGGACTTTCATCCATGTAGCGGTAGCGCAAAATTAGCACGATTAGTGCAGCAACAGCTCCAAATCCTACCGACCAGCGCCAAATATCTTCATGCTGCCCGAGCAGATAAAAAGGGAGAACAACAAGTCCAGTAACAGTTGCAGCCACATACCACAGGGGACACCACAAGTTCACGTATTGACCTTTTTTATTTAAATTGCTGAACTCTGCAATAAAGCTGAGCGCTACCGGAACATCTAGCCCTACGCCTACGCCCATTAAAAACCGAAAGATAAACAACCAAACTAAATCAGTTGCTAAAGCAGCGCCAAGAGCGGAGAAGACCATAAAAAATAAATCAATTAAAAACATTTTGTTGCGGCCGAATTTGTCCGTGTAGTATCCTCCTACAGTGGCTCCTAACAAAGCGCCGAGGGCCATAATAGCTGTAAGACTTCCAAGACCGGCAGGAGAAAGGTTAAACTGTTCTTTTAACTGATCAGCTCCAATTCCAAGACTGGTAAAGTCATAGGCATCGACAAAAATGCCGCCTAACGCTACTAAAATGATTTTCCAGCTTTTAGAGGTAACTGGATTTGAATTAACAAAGTTGATAATGTCTTGACGCGATTGAATTACGTGTGGTTGAGCACTTGCCATACTTGACCTCCTTATCGTATTACATATAATTCAGGAAACAAAAAGGCTCTCATTCTTTTTAAAAGAATAAGAGCCTCCAGTTGTCTGGTCGGTTTTTTTAATTCCTATACGTTTAGTGAGATTAATTTACCAAAAAATTCATAGAGTTGTCAATACGAGATACGAACAATCGAAATAAATTCTAAGAATAACACAATCATTGACAATCCTAGCATAAACTTTTAATATATAATTAAACAAAGTGAATTACTAGGTATTGCTGACGCTGTACGAAAAAACGCGCCTACTAGGCAACTGGAGGCCAGACCATTGTGGTGAAACAAATGGACTGGTCTCCTTTTTTATTGAACGGCTGCTATGGAAGAATTGGATTCTGGAACGGAATAGTTGGTATAAATTTAGCGATGAGTAAAATAGTCGAATGGACAGTAAGTAAGTTTTTTTCTTAATAAGGTTTTGAGAGCGTAAACATTTTAAGAGGAGGATCCGTATATGACTGCCGACTTTCATTTTCATACAGATGTATTAATTATTGGAGGAGGCCCTGCTGGTGCATGGGCAGCTCTGCAAGCAGTTAAAGAAGGTGCAAAAGCTGTACTTGTTGATAAAGGATATTGCGGAACGAGCGGAGCAACTGCGCCTTCTGGTACAGGAGTTTGGTATGTAAAGCCCACTTCTGATGAACAGATGACCGCGATGAAAAGCAGGGAAGAGCTGGGAGGATATTTAGCCGAAAGAAGCTGGATGAAGCGAGTGCTTGATTGTACGTTTGAACAAGTAAATGAGTTAGCGCATTTTGGCTATCCGTTTCCAGTAGATGAAAAAGGGATTTCTCAGCGAACGACTCTTCAAGGTCCTGAATATATGAGATTAATGCGGCGTCAGCTTCAAAAAGCAGACGTTCAGATTTTGGACCACAGCCCCGCACTGGAGCTTCTTGCAGATGAACACGGTGTGGCAGGTGCGTGCGGAATCATTAATCAAACGCAAGAAACATGGAGAGTAGAGGCTGCTGCAGTTGTGATTGCAACGGGAGGGTGTGCATTTCTGAGCGGAGCACTCGGTACAAATGTTTTAACAGGAGACGGTTACTTATTAGCTACAGAAGCAGGTGCGGCCCTTTCAGGTATGGAGTTTTCAAATGCTTATTCAATTTCGCCAGCTTTTTCTCCAATCACAAAATCTGCATTTTATAAATGGGCTACATTTTATTATGAAGACGGTACAGTGATTGAAGGAGCCGGTTCTCATAAAGGACGTTCCATCATTGCCAGAACGTTAATGACCCAGCCCGTTTATGCAAGGCTGGACAAAGCGGATGAAAGCATTCAAAAAGCCATGCGCTTATCACAGCCAAATTTCTTTTTATCATTTGATCGTCTTCATATAAATCCCTTTACTCAAATGTTTCCAATCACCCTGTGTTTTGAAGGAACTGTTAGAGGAACAGGAGGTATTCACATTACAGATGAAACGTGTAGAACCGACATTCCAGGTTTATATGCAGCCGGAGATGCGGCAACGCGCGAATTAATTTGCGGAGGATTTACGGGAGGAGGAAGCCATAATGCAGCGTGGGCTATCTCTTCAGGCTGCTGGTCAGGAAAAGCAGCGGCAGCATTTGCTGTTAAGCAAGGAAAAAATGCCGCAAGTCGACATGCAAAAGGCTTATCAGAAGCGTCAGGAATCACAAAGTCAGTAGCTTCTTCTGACGCAGCTGATACGAAGGAAATGATAGCATCGGTTCAGCGCGAAGTCTTTCCATATGATCGAAACTGGTTCCGTTCAGAAGTAAGACTGCAAGATTCCCTTATGAAGTTAAATGCCGTGTGGGATGAGTTGAAGAATGGAGTATATGATAAAGAAAGAAACATCGTGAGAAGTCGAGAGCTTGCGGCCATGACGGCAACGGCGCGATGGATGTATACAAGTGCATTAGAAAGGAAAGAAACGCGAGGAATGCACCGGCGTGACGATTTTCCGTTTATGGATTCCAAGCAACACTACCGCATTCTAAGCGGAGGGGTGCAGGAAGTCTGGGCGAGACCCTTAGGTACAAAATTTTCTGATCGCGTAAAGGGGGTTATTTAATGATCGAGCTTCTTAGTGAAGACCGATGTATTAACTGCAATCTTTGTGTATCCGTTTGTCCAACAAATGTCTTTGACCGCTCTCGAATGGGAGGTGCTCCTTCCATAGCTCGTCAATCCGATTGTCAAACTTGCTTTATGTGTGAACTGTACTGTCCGGTAGATGCTTTATATGTGACGCCTTTAGCTGAACAAACTGTAGAAGTAAATGAACAGCATGTAATAAATCAGCACTTGCTCGGAAGTTACCGGGAAGCTGTAGGCTGGGGAAAAGGAAGAAAATCCACCGCTTCTTCCGATCAGTCGCATATCATCTTAAATAAAAAGTAAAGAAAAAAGAGCGGAAACAGCCGCTCTTTTTTCTTTACTTTTTCGTTTCACGAACCCATTTCACAATATCATCAATGACATAAGAAGGAATGTTGGCTGAAACAGCATATTCATCGGGCGTGCTTTTTTCACCAGTTCCTTCTGTGAAAAAGTGGTTGAGCTTTGGATAAAGCTTAAAAGAAGTGTTGGAACGCTGAGATAAGCTTTGTTTCCAGCCTTCAAAATCTTCGGTCGTTACTTGATAATCACGTGCTCCTTGTAAAAGAAGCAGAGGCGTGTCCTGAGATTTTGCGACTTCTGCAGGGTGCCAGTGAGCTACGTCATACCAAAAATAAGGCGTGCCAAGCAGGAACTCTTTTGGCGGCTGAGCTGGTGAAAAGCTTGGGTCTTGTAAAATGGCAAACTGCTGCTGGAAAAACGCAAGCTGCTCTTTCGGAAGCTGATTCAGCGATACAAGATAGGCAAATTGTTCAAGCATTAACTCTGGAAGTGTGCGGCTCGGTGCAGCGAGTAAAATAGAGCCGCGCACGCTTTTATCCGGCGTTTGATTTAAAATTCTGGGCATCATCATGCCGCCTTGACTGTGTCCTAGTATAAAAATATTGCGGCTGTCGATGCCTTTTTGTTTCGCCATTGCTTCCACTGCGAGTGCGGCATCATCCGTTGTTTCATCGTCGACGTTTATTTTATTTTCACCGGACATTTTAGCTGTATGTTCGTATGTACGCTTGTTGTAGCGTAAAACGGCGATTCCTTGAGAAGCCAGTCCAGAAGCCAGATCTCGAAACGGCTTTAAGCTCATAAACGTTTCATCTTGATCAGAAGGTCCTGATCCGTGAACTAATATGACAACGGGTACATTTTGATGTTTTGAACGTGTTGGAAGAGTAAGCGTTGCTGGAAGTTCGTAAGGTGCTTTGCCGATTGAAAGCTGTTTTTCACTGTAGTTCTTAGAGGTATCATAAGGCGGTGTGGAAAACGAAAACTGGCGCTCCTCCGGTACGATTCGCCAATCATCAATTTGCCGATTTTGACTAAATCGAATGGTTAAAGTAGCTGATACGTGTTCAAATTCAATGGGAATTTCTATATTTCGATGAACGGTATTGACTTCACCTTGTACAGCTGTCCCAATCTTTTTTACAGCACCAAACTGAGCCGTTAGAGCTGACCACCATGTTTTTAGGTTGTCTTCACTCATTTTGGACTGCAGGCTGCGTGAAAAATAGCGCTTAGCTTCTTTTGTTTTGCCGTTGGCGACATTCGTTAAAAATGCGTTTGCTCGTTTGACTTCAACTTTTGCTGAATGATGAGCAGCATTCGCCGCTGCTTCAGCTTGAACAGGTGAAGTGGACATAGGAAGTGCTTGAAGCCCGAGTGCTAAAGAAACAGCGAGTGGAAGGGCAGCTTTTACTTTTTTCATACATCATCCTCCTTGGCGATTCTTGTACTCTATCAGTATACCAATTTTAGGTAAAAGGAGTCATGTCATTCTAAGATAAAAAAGCCGATGCGTTATGAATATGGTAAAATAAAGAAGTTACATTATTTAGAAAATTTAAACATCTAAAAAAGGAGCGCTTTTATGACCTATGATCCGCATTATCATCCACATCCATCTTACCGAGTTCCTGTTTATGCAAAAAAAGGAATGGTATCTACATCTCAGCCGCTCGCAGCGCAGGCAGGCCTTGATATTTTAAAAAAAGTTGGCAATGCCATTGATGCAGCAATCACGACAGCTGCGAGCCTTACCGTATTAGAGCCCGCATCTAATGGAATCGGAGGAGACGCGTTTGCGCTTGTTTGGACAAATAATCAGCTGTATGGACTAAACGCTAGCGGACCTTCTCCCCAGTCTATTTCCATTGATGCGCTAAAGGAAAAAGGATACAGAGATATTCCTAAATACGGAATGATTCCCGTTACGGTTCCCGGGGCTCCGGCTGCTTGGGCTGCTTTATCGAAGCGATTTGGCAAACTGCCTCTTTCTCAAGTACTGCAGCCTGCCATTCAGTACGCTAAAGAAGGATTTCCGCTAGCGCCTACTCTCGCGAAACAATGGAAACAAGCGTACGATACGTTTAAACGAGTACATACAAGCAAAGAATTTGAATCGTGGTTTCAAACGTTTGCGGCTAATGGACAAGCACCAAAAGCAGGAGAAATGTGGTCATCCATTCATCATGCCCGTACGCTTCAGCTCATTGGCGAAACAAATGCAGAAGCGTTTTATAAAGGCGAGCTTGCGGATCGTATTGATGCATTCAGTAAAAAACACGGCGGCTTTTTATCAAAAGAAGATTTGGCTGCTTTTGAGCCTGAGTGGGTGAATCCTATTAGCGCTCACTACCGTGGATATGATGTATGGGAAATTCCTCCGAACGGTCAGGGGCTTATTGCGTTACTGGCATTAAATATCGTAAAAGGCTTTGAGCTTCTAGAAAAAGATGCCGTGGATACGTATCATAAACAAATAGAAGCGATAAAGCTTGCGTTTGCAGATGGAGAAAAATACATTACGGAAGAAGCAAAAATGAGCGTGTCTGTTAGTGAGCTTCTGTCTGATACATATGCAAGCTATCGCCGCGGCCTTATAAAAGAACATGCCCTGCAGCCTGAAGCGGGAGAGCCTGTTGGAAGCGGAACGGTGTATTTAGCAACGGCTGATGAAGAAGGAAACATGGTTTCGCTTATTCAAAGTAATTATATGGGCTTTGGTTCTGGAATCGTTGTGCCAGAAACGGGAATTGCCTTGCAAAACCGCGGCCACAATTTTTCAATGGACCCTGATCACGATAACTGCCTTGCTCCTAATAAAAAAACGTTTCATACCATTATTCCAGGCTTTCTCACTAAAAATAATGAGCCCGTAGGACCGTTTGGCGTGATGGGAGGTTTTATGCAGCCGCAGGGACATATGCAAGTCGTCATGAATACGATTGACTTTCAGCTTCATCCTCAAGCTGCTTTAGACGCGCCAAGATGGCAGTGGAAAAAAGATAAAACGGTGCTTGTGGAGCCAGCTTTTCCATCCCACGTAGCACAAGCGCTTGAACGAAAAGGACATAAAATTGAAGTAGCCGTGGATTCTATGGCATTTGGGCGCGGACAGATTATTTGGAGAGATCCTGAAAGCGGCGTGCTATGCGGAGGAAGTGAATCACGAACGGATGGATTCGTAGCCGGATGGTAACGTTTAAAAAAACACAATAGGTGGATGAAGAAGCCCGTACTGATTAGAGTTGGGCTTTTTTCATGTCTCAACCACATGTATAAATCTCTTCAAAGAACTGAAAACTAAAACAAATATTTACGTATGTATGGATAGCGTGAACTTAAGGGTTATGTACGGAAAATTTACATTAGACGCTGCTGCGTATCTTTATAAATTAACATAAGCAATAATTGAGCGTGGTGAGAACAGCCGTCTCAAGCTGCCAATTGACATGAAGGTAGGCTAACAACACTTGGTGAAAGGAGCGAAAAGGTGATGAGAAATAAAAAGTTTGAAGTGAAATTTTTACGTGTAATGCTACTTATCGCCCTGGGGATTCTCCCTTTTTTATTTAGAAAACCACCGATTAAAGACTGGCTGCTGGCCTATGTATTTAACGCCTTAACAAATGGTATTATTGATAAATTTATTGTAACTCACGGCCTTCTTCGATATCCAACTCGCTTATTGAAAAAACAGTTTAGAATTAACGTGTTGTTCGACTTTTTGCTTTATCCTATGATATCCGTCATGATTAATCAAGCTACATATTACGATAAAGGGTTAAAAGTTTTATATAAAATTATGTTTTTTACGATTCCAATGTTTTTTATTGAATTATGGGCTGAAAAACGAACGAAGCTCATCGAGTGGAAAACAGGCTGGATGTGGTATCACACTTTTACTAGCGTAACGTTAAAATCGTATCTTAACCGTATGCTTATTGGATGGATTCGAAAAATTGAAAAGAAGCAGGAAGAAACGAAAATACAATAGCAGAGATTCTAAAAACGACGTTAGAGAGGTGAACAAAGGTGCATATTTCTGTCCTTCTATGGCTGATTTTTCAAAATATCCATAAGAAAACGTGGAACAAAATACGCGAGCTGTATGCTGGGGTTTTATACGTGAGCTTTTTTAATATGCTCTACTACTTTTTATGTAATGATAAATTGCTTTGGGATTTTAAATCTTCTCATCTTTCATTAAAAGTACTGCGTATTTTACACCTTATGTTCATTACGCCTCTCATGATTTTGTCGTTCTTAGCTACTTATCCGTCTACACTCGCTAAGCAGGTGAAATATATTACAAAATGGGTATGTACAGCTTCGTTTGTAGAATGGGTTGGGCTCAGGTGTAAGGGGATTACATTTAGGCACGGCTGGCATTTGGGGTGGTCTGCACTTATTTACGTAATGATGCTTATCTTCTCGAGATGGTTTCAAAAAAAGCCTTTTGCGGTCTTACTGCTCTCGGTTTTAGCAACAGTGGTTCTCAGCGTTATCTTTAAAGTTCCCGTGAGCAAACGGATGCTAAAACATCCGCTGAAACGAATATTGACGCGGCCTTTAAAAGATCATGTGACTCAAGCTGTTGCGAATAAAGTAAAGCGAAAATGCCTGCTTCTCAAGCTGTTCTCGTAAGTACCTGCTCTCTGTGAAGAGCAGGTTTTTTAGCTTACTGGAGGAATAACGTCCGTCAGCAGCAGAACGAAAAAAATCAGGCCCACTCCCGTAAAGCTCAAAGAAGCAAAAAAATAAGCCGTCCAGCGCAAACGAAACGGATTGTGTTCAATAGTGGCCCCAGACATTAATCTCATGGAATGAGTTTTATAGTGAGAATGAGCGCTGTTGCTTCCGCTGCTTGAAAACCAAAAAGTCAAAACTGAAAACAAAAGTCCGCTAAAAAACATAAGCTCAATAAAGCGGATAGACAAAAATGATGAGCACGCATAGGTTAATCCAGCTTCAATAAGCAGTGTAATAACAAAAATAAGCTGAGTTCTCTTCAAAAAATTCTCCCCTTTTTTCTCTGTGTCTACTTTTCATTATACAATAATTTACATGTATAAAAAGTCTCAAAAATGCTTTTATTATGATATAATGGTAATAAATGTATGGTTGGAAAAGTATTCAAAGTTCGTATGCATCACGATTATAAGCTCTTTTATAATGATGAGACTTACTATATACGCTGCGCTTAGCTTCAAGTGCGTAGAATGAAAGTGAGGAGGGTGTATGGACTTAGGAGAGACTGTGATTGCGATACTAGCAGCGGGAGCACTTTTATTATATGGCACGTTAGAGCTTTGGTTTGCGCCTCGTAATTCTTCTTTTTTTAAAGGGTGGAAGCAAAAACTAGCCTTCATTTTACCGTTATACGCAGTTACATTTGGTATATGGTTCGTGTTTTTTTCGTAACAAAAAAAGTCTTACAAAAAGGAGGAATGAAAAATGGAAATCAATTCATACCTCCTTCGGTTTTCATGTATGCTGATGCTGATGTTTGGAGGATTATTTATTATACAGTATGTAAAAACAGGTGACTTTTATGTAGATCAGCTTCTTGTCTTTGGAGCGGGTTTTGTTCTGTTTATCGGCTCACTTATTTGGAAAAGAAAACATCAGCAGCAAGGAAATAGAAAAGCTTGTTAATCTTATAAAGTTGTGACAGTATAAAACAGAGAAAAAACGTAATCTCGTGATCGTACTATTGGTTACGAGCTGCTGCTGGAGGAAAAGAAAATGAATGTACCTAATTGCCCAAGCTGTCAATCACAGTATACATATGAAGATGGAAACCTGTTCGTCTGCCCGGAGTGTGCGCATGAATGGAGGCAAGATGAAAAAGCAGAAAGTACGGAAGAGCAGCTTACTGTAAAAGATGCAAATGGGAACCTTTTAAAAGACGGAGATTCAGTTACCGTCATCAAAGACTTAAAAGTAAAAGGAAGCTCATCGGTTGTCAAAATCGGAACAAAAGTAAAAAGCATTCGTTTAGTAGAAGGCGATCATAACATCGACTGCAAAATTGACGGATTTGGAGCGATGAGCTTGAAATCTCAGTTTGTTAAAAAAGCATAAGAATTAAAAAAGCCAGGATGAAGAACAACTTCACTCTGGCTTTTTTCTATGCATTTTAACTGATAAAGCGAAATATATAGACCAATTTGTCTATTTTAGAAGGAATCTAGCTAAATGTCCCGAACTTACTTAAAGTGTCTCAGAATTTGGATATTAATGGAATGGATGTCCGTTTCATGAAGGCAAAAGGGAGGTAGAAATGTGAAAAAGTTTTTAGCGTTTCAAATTTTAATTGCATTAGTAATCGGAGCTTTTATCGGGCACTTTTTCCCGGACTTTGGGATGGCTTTAAGACCGGTAGGAGACGGGTTTATCCGGCTCATTAAAATGATTGTGGTGCCGATTGTCTTTTCAACTATCGTCATAGGTGCTGCGGGAAGCGGCAGTATGAAACAAATGGGGAGTCTAGGATTAAAGACGATTATTTGGTTTGAAATCATTACTACCATCGTATTAGGAATCGGTCTGCTGTTAGTGAATTTGCTAAAGCCTGGAGTAGGCCTCGATCTTTCTCATCTTGTAAAAAAAGATATCGGTGAATTGTCTCAGTACACTGAGAAAGTCGTGGACTTTAAACAAATGATTTTAAACATCATTCCAACAAATATCGTAGATGTGATGGCAAAAAATGATTTGCTGGCCGTGATTTTCTTTGCTATTTTATTTGGTGTTGCCGCTTCAGGAGTTGGGAAAGCATCCGAACCTGCAATGAAGTTTTTTGAATCCACGGCTAAAATTATGTTTAAATTAACGCAAATTGTCATGGTCACAGCGCCTCTTGGTGTACTAGCGCTAATGGCTGCATCTGTAGGGCAATACGGCATTGTGCTTCTGCTTCCAATGCTAAAGCTTATTGGAACCGTCTTTTTAGGTCTTTTTATTATTTTATTTGTTTTATTTCCGCTTGTTGGGTTTATATTCAAATTCAACTACTTTGAAGTATTCAAAATGATTTGGGATTTGTTTCTTATTGCGTTTTCAACAACAAGTACGGAAACGGTGCTGCCACAGCTGATGGAACGGATGGAAAAGTACGGATGCCCTAAACGAGTTGTGTCGTTCGTTATTCCGTCCGGCCTGTCGTTAAACTGTGATGGCTCCACTCTTTATTTATCCGTTTCATGCGTCTTTTTAGCACAGGCTTTTAACATTGATATGCCATTAACTCAGCAATTATTTATGATGCTTATACTCGTGATGACAAGTAAAGGAATTGCGGCTGTCCCGTCAGGTTCACTCGTTGTTCTTTTAGCAACAGCCAACGCAGTAGGTCTGCCGGCTGAAGGAGTGGCAATTATTGCAGGAGTGGATCGCATTATGGATATGGCCAGAACAGGAGTCAACGTTCCAGGCCACGCGATTGCCTGTATTGTCGTCTCGAAATGGGAAAAAGTATTCCGCACCCAAACGCCGATCCCGCCCGGGTCGCACACAGAATCTCTATAAAATGAACCCCCGCTTTAGTCCATAAAGTGGGGGTTTTTGTTTACGTTTCAAAGGTGCAGACTAGAGTGGTTTGTCATACTTATCCCTCCACAAAAAGAGGAGCAGCCGCTTACAAATGTTCACAAAATGTTCACTTACGAAGAAGGAAGATAAAAAGCTATACTAAGCCAAGTAAAAAAGATGAAAAGGATGAGGAATGTGCCAACAACTAAAAAAGAAAGTATATATTTTGGAATGATGATGTGCGGAGGGATGGTGCTTGTGATGACGATGTATAACATGTTAATAAATGATGTCATCGGGCATATTACGCTCGCAGAAGGTATTTTGAACTTGGTTATCACCTTTGCAGTTGCCATGGCTGTCGAAACTTTTTTTGTCGGTCCTGTAGCAAAAAAAGTAGCATTTTCACTGCCGTTTGATAAGTCAAAACAGTTAAAAGTCGTGTTGATTTTGTCATCATGTATGGTGATCGGAATGGTGCTTTGCATGTCTGTATACGGGTTAATTACGATGTCGCTTACAAAAGGTTTAGACGGAGAGCCGCTTCTTTCAAGCTATGCATTGATCGTGATAAAAAACTTTATCGTGGCATACCCGCTTCAGCTTCTTATTATGGGACCTTTAGTTCGCTTATTGTTCATGAAATTTGTGAAAAAGAATACCGCAGCTGCTTAAGTCAAAACCCTAAGAGCGCCTATTTTCTTAGGGTTTTGTTATGCAAAGCTGTTTGGTAAGAAGAGAAGAAAATTCACGTAAAGCCGCCGATACAAAGGCATCTTTTCGCGTAATAAAAAAAGTGGGAACCTTTCTATATGGCTGCGGCAGCGGAGTTAACGTTAATGAATGGTCGTGATGAGATACAATGGATTTCATCATTACAGCTACGCCCATACCAGCTTTTATACACCCAATAATCGCTTCAATCGTACCAAATTCTAATATCCGTTTTGGAAACACGCCTTCTTTTGTCAACAGCATTTCTAACGTATGTCGATATGCGCATCCGCTGCTGAAGGCTAATAAATTCATATCGTTTAGGCTGTAAAGAGAAGGAAGAGGGTGGCGGCTCACAAGTACAAGCTCTTCATCTTGAGTAAATAAAGAGTTTAGATCAGGATGTTCACAGCTGCCTGCAACAAATGCGCCTTCAAGTTTTCGGGTTAAAACCAGGTGAATAAGAACATCGGTTGTATGTGTTTCTAAAATGAAGTCTACATCCGGGTAGGCAGTGCAATAAGTAGAAAGCAAAGGCGGTAGCCGAAGAGCCGCGGTAGATTCAGTTGCACCTATTTTTAAAGGCCCTATCGGCGTGTGCGCACTGTTTTGAACAGTTATAGTGGCTTCATTGGTTAAACGAAGAATTTGTTCAGCATAACGATGCAACAGCTCTCCGCTAGAAGTTAACGTTACGCCTTTACCGCTGCGTTCAAATAGCTGTGTGCCGAGTTCAGCTTCCAGCTGCTGAATGCGCATCGTCACATTCGACTGCACGTAGCTTAAACTTTTGGCAGCTTTTGAAATGTTTTTTTCTTCTGCTACCGTTGTAAAAACAAGCAAATCTTTTATATCCATAAAATCTCCTCCTTCAGCTATCATTTTTATTGATGACTTTTATCTTTATTCCTTATTTTACATGATACCATTCTTTCTCTACACTGAAAGTAGAGGTGGAGGAGAGAAAATGAGCAGAGAAAAAGCTTCTTATAAGTGGATGATTTTATTTATTGCCACTCTTTCTCAGGCGTGTGCAACGTTTGTCACCTACGGAGCGGGGCCATTGGCCGCGTTTTGGCAAAGACTACATGATTTATCGCAGTTTCAAACAGGACTGCTCGTATCAGCTGTTCAAATTGGTCCGATTTTTTCCATGCTGCTTTTTGGAAACTGGATGGATCGTTATGGCGAAAGGTGGCTTGTAGGAGGAGGATCTATTTTGCTGGGGATAAGCATGCTTTTTGCCTATAGCGCTGATCATTATTTGTATCTAACAGGCGTACTTCTCGCAGCAGGCGTATGGTATGGAACAGCACAGCCAGGAGGAAGCAAAGCGGTGGTGAAGTGGTTTCCTTCTCATCATAGAGGTCTTGCCATGGGAATTCGGCAAACGGGGATACCGATTGGAGGCGCTGTCGCTTCAGCAGCATTACCTCTGCTGTTTCATCAATACGGGTGGCATGGGGCTGTTCTCGTACAGGCAGCAGCAGCTATCGGAGGAGGTCTTCTTTTTTTTGTATTCTACCGAGAGCAATCATCATCGTCAGAAAAAAAGGAAACATTTACGCTTCGTCAAAAAATCAAGCGCATTTCTCAAGATAAAACGCTCTATCCGCTGTTTTTTGTAGGTGTTTCAATGATTTCTCTTCAAATGATTATCGTTGCGCACTTTATGAGCTATTTAACGAAAGCCATAAAGATGGATTTTGCTTCAGCGGGCACCCTGCTGAGCATCACACTGCTAGGGGGAATGGTGGGGAGAATTGTTTTAGCTTGGGTAAGTGATTATGTGTATAACGGAAATCGAAGAACTCCTTTGCAAGTGACGGTTTGGATGACTGCAGGACTAACAATAGCAATTTCTTATATTGGATTTACTTTGCCTTTTTGGCTACTAACTGCTTTTTGTTTTAGCTTTGGCTTTTTTGCAATTGGCTGGTTTAGTTTGTTTATCGTGTTAATAGCAGAAAAAGCGGATGATCGTTTTATTGGTTTAACGGTAAGCATTGCGTTAACGCTCAATCAATTTGCCATCGTGCTCGCACCGATTTGGTTTGGGCTCCTTGTGGATTGGCTCCGGAGTTACACGTTGGCTTTTAGTACGGCTGCGTGCTTCATTGCTTGTGGAGGAATATGGTTAAAAAAAGAGCGAGTTCATTCATTTTTAAATAAAAAACGTCACTAAATGAAAAGTGATGTAGGGCTATTTATTTAAGAATAGAGAAGACCTCTTATCCTCTAAAACGTTTCAAAGCCATACTCCCGGGTACACACAACATTAATGAGGAGGAGATAGTATGGAAGCAAAAGCAAAGAATGTTGTGGGGGTATACGAAACGGAACAAGAAGCAATTCAAGCTGTAGAGAGTTTGAAAAAAGAAGGGTATACATCAGAAGAAATATCTATCATCGGCAAACATAAAAAGACCAAAAACGTTCAGAAAGAAACGAATACAAAAACAGAAGGGGCAGTAACTGGAGCACTTACCGGAGGTACGCTAGGGAGCTTAACCGGAATATTAGCAGGTGCCGGGGCTCTTGCCATACCGGGAATAGGTCCCATTGTGGCGGCTGGTCCGATTGTAGCTACATTAACAGGTGCGGCAGCTGGTGCGAGCGTAGGAGGTCTGTCTGGTATTTTAGTAAGTATGGGAATTCCAAAACAGCAGGCCGAACAATATAATGATTCAGTCAAAGAAGGAAGCTTGCTTGTTTTAGTAGACAAAGAAGACTCAGATCATGATGGAAACCCGAAAGCTCCTTTAACTGGAATGATTTTATAGAACGTAAGATACGTAGGAGAAAGCTGTCGCAGTGCGGCAGTTTTTTTATGCGCTGGTTTTATTTAAGTGAACTTAATTCACAATAATATTCCATAATAGTTAAAAATATCAAAATATGTCATGGTGCACCGAGTAACAATATGCCTTAAATTATAATGTAATATTATTGTAACAATAATGTATTTATTGTTTTATTTTGGGATTGAAATCTTGATGAAAGCTTTAACAGAAGGATTTAAGCGCAAATTTCATCCAATAATTAACTGTTAATTATTATACGTAGTAGAATAATTTTCTAATTTATTTTCGGGAATTACTTTTTAGCAAATTCTTCATGTTTGAAAGAGAGCTAAAAAGTATATTTCAAAAGTATGTTTAATTAAAAAGTTAAGCAGGTTGATTAGTAGCATCATTCATTTAGCTAAATTTCAAAAGGAGCTGCTAAAAATGAGTATTCAAAAAAGTACAGATAGTTCTAGTTTAGCAGAAGTGATTGATCGAATTCTCGACAAAGGGATTGTCATCGATGCTTTTGCCCGAGTATCACTCGTAGGAATTGAAATTTTAACGATTGAAGCCCGAGTCGTTATTGCAAGTGTCGATACGTGGCTTCGCTACGCAGAAGCCGTTGGGTTATTAACCGACAAAGTAGAGGAAGAAGGGCTGCCTGGCCGAACAGAAGAGCGAGGAGCAGGGCTTAGCTTTTAAGTCTTTTAATCGTAAGAAAATTCATTAAATAAATAATAATAAGAGAAAAGAGGATGAAACATGTCAACAACTGATAACAACGTGCAAAATGAAAAACAAGAAAATCAGCAGCAGGAAGAAAAAACGCAAAACTCTTTAAATCTTGCTATTTTAGGAGGCGTAGTAGGAGCAGGAATTGGGCTTCTTTCAAGTCCTCAAACGAGTAAAAAAGTACTCAGCCGCTTAGGACAATCAGAAATTGTACGTGCGACAGGACAAGAGTTAAGAAGAAACGCACAGGATATTTTAACGCAGCAAGCGATGGGAGCATTAAGACAGACGGCTACAGGCTATCTTGAAAAAGACAATTTAAGCAAGCTGCTCGCACCTAAAAAGAAAAAAGAAGAGGCATCAAATGAACAGGGAAATGCGCAGGAAGAAGTCAGCCAAAGCGCAGAAATGGAAACGTCTCAGTACGAAGAGTTAAAAGAAGAAAATAAAAATATGAACGACCAGCTGCAGCGCATTGAAGAGATGCTAAACAAACTCATGGACGCGAAGAAGTAAGATATCCGTCCTGAAGGGGAATTTCATGGATAAAAAAGATGTGGAGAAAGCAGCACTAAAAGCAGGGAAAAAAATAGTGGAGCACACGCCTGAACCTGTTAAGGAAAAGGTAGAAGAAAAGGTTAAAGAAAAAGCGAAAGAAAAATTTGTCGAAAAAACTGAAGGGAAACTGCAGGAAAAAGCAAATGAAGCGTCAGAAAAACTGCAGGAAACAAAAGAAAAAAATGCCCAAAAGGTACACGGCAAAGGGGAAGACGCAAAAGAAAAGCTCCAAGACGTCTTATTATCAGTAAAAGATAAGCTTAGCGATGTGAAAGAAGCTGGAGAAAACTTTCAAGAAAAAGTTTCTTCTTCAGACGATAAAGAGAAGTCAAAAAATAAGCGGAAAATAAAAGGCGCAAATCAGATTAAAAAAGCAACGGATATTAAAAGCTCTACTAAGATTAAAAGTTCCAATGATATTAAATCATCTACTGATTTAAAAACAATGGGATCATGAGCGAAAGGAGAAATGAGATATGTCTATTCAAAAAAGTACTAATAGTTCAAGTTTAGCAGAAGTCATTGACCGTATTTTAGATAAAGGAATTGTTATTGATGCTTTTGCAAGGGTTTCTGTTGTAGGAATTGAAATTTTAACGATTGAAGCACGAGTGGTTATTGCCAGTGTTGATACATGGTTACGCTATGCAGAAGCAGTAGGGCTTCTTCGTGACGACGTAGAAGAAAACGGTCTTCCTGAACGTTCAAATTCAAGTGAAGGACAGCCGCGTTTTAGTATTTAATATGAAGTGATATGGAACCTTCCTTTTTTGGGGGTGGTTCCAGCTTTTAGATTTAACTATTGGAGGCTACTAAAAATGGAAATTAAAAAAATTATGCAAGCCGTGAACGACTTTTTCGGTGAACACGTAGCTCCTCCTCATAAAATTACCTCGGTGGAAGCTACTGAAGATGAAGGCTGGAGAGTTATTGTTGAAGTCATTGAAGAACGAGAATACATGAAAAAATACGCCAAAGATGAAATGCTCGGAACGTACGAGTGCTTTTTAAATAAAGAAAAAGAAGTCATTTCATTCAAACGACTCGACGTCAGATATAGAAGCGCCATTGGCATTGAAGCATAGACGATAAGATGGCAGGAGGAACGTAAAAATGACCGTCTTAACAGACAAAAGGAAAAAAGGCAGTGGAGCTTTTATACAAGATGACGAGACAAAAGAGGTTCTTTCAAGAGCGCTGAGCTATTTAAAATCCGGCTATTCCATTCATTTTACAGGTCCTGCCGGCGGAGGCAAAACCTCTTTAGCGCGAGCGCTTGCTAAAAAGAGAAAGCGTCCTGTAATGCTGATGCACGGGAATCACGAGCTCAACAATAAAGATTTAATTGGCGATTTTACGGGATACACGAGCAAAAAAGTAATCGACCAATATGTTCGTTCTGTCTATAAAAAAGATGAACAAGTGAGTGAAAACTGGCAGGATGGCCGATTGCTTGAAGCTGTAAAAAATGGCTATACGCTGATTTACGACGAATTTACTCGGTCTAAGCCTGCAACGAATAATATCTTTCTATCAATATTAGAAGAAGGCGTGCTTCCGCTGTATGGAGTGAAAATGACTGATCCTTTTGTGCGCGTGCATCCCGATTTTCGCGTCATCTTCACAAGCAATCCAGCTGAGTATGCCGGCGTATATGATACGCAAGATGCGCTTCTTGACAGGTTAATTACCATGTTTATTGATTATAAAGACATCGACAGAGAGACAGCGATTTTAACGGAGAAAACGGACGTAGAAGAAGACGAAGCGCGCACAATTGTAACGCTTGTTACAAACGTGCGAAACCGCTCTGGAGACGAAAACAGCAGCGGACTTAGCCTTCGGGCTTCGCTTATGATCGCTACTCTCGCCACGCAGCAAGACATTGCTATCGATGGAAATGACGAAGATTTTCAAACGTTATGTATCGATATTTTGCATCATCCGCTTACCAAATGTTTGGATGAAGAAAAGGCAAAAAGCAAAGCCGAAAAAATCATTTTAGAAGAATGTAAGAATATAGACATTGAAGAAAAGTAAAGGAGCTTGAAAACATGAGTGAAACAAACGAAACAGGTATTTATATTTTTAGCGCCATTCAAACGGATAAAGACGAAGAATTTGGCGCCGTGGAAGTAGAAGGAACAAAAGCTGAAACATTTTTGATTCGCTACAAAGACGCAGCTATGGTAGCAGCTGAAGTACCGATGAAAATTTATCATCCTAATCGCCAAAATTTATTAATGCATCAAAACGCAGTAGCAGCGATTATGGACAAGAACGATACGGTTATTCCAATCAGCTTTGGGAATGTATTCAAATCCAAAGAAGATGTAAAAGTTCTTTTGGAAAACCTTTATCCGCAGTTTGAAAAGCTGTTTCCAGCGATCAAAGGAAAAATTGAAGTCGGTTTAAAAGTAATTGGGAAAAAAGAATGGCTTGAGAAAAAAGTAAATGAAAATCCTGAACTTGAAAAAGTATCAGCCTCCGTAAAAGGAAAATCAGAAGCAGCCGGTTATTATGAGCGTATTCAACTCGGGGGAATGGCTCAAAAGATGTTTACTTCCCTTCAAAAAGAAGTCAAGACAGATGTGTTTTCACCGCTTGAAGAAGCAGCGGAAGCAGCAAAAGCAAATGAGCCAACGGGCGAAACGATGCTTTTAAACGCATCTTTCTTAATTAACCGAGAAGATGAAGCGAAGTTTGATGAAAAAGTGAATGAAGCGCATGAAAACTGGAAAGACAAAGCCGATTTTCATTACAGCGGTCCATGGCCTGCTTATAATTTTGTGAACATTCGCCTAAAAGTAGAAGAGAAATAACGTGCTTCACAAATTAGTAACCGCCCCTATTAACCTTGTAGTGAAAATCGGCGAAAAAGTACAGGAAGAAGCTGATAAGCAGCTATATGACCTTCCGACGATTCAGCAAAAACTCATTCAGCTTCAAATGATGTTTGAGCTTGGTGAAATTCCGGAAGAAGCGTTTCAAGAAAAAGAAGATGAATTGTTAATGAGGTACGAAATTGCGAAGCGCAGAGAAATTGAACAATGGGAAGAGCTAACACAAAAAAGAAATGAGGAATCCTAGATGGGAGAATTACTGTATTTATACGGTTTAATTCCAACAAAAGAAGCAGCAGCCATAGAGCCGTTTCCATCTTATAAAGGGTTTGACGGAGAACATTCACTGTACCCACTAACGTTTGATCAGGTGACGGCTGTAGTTTCTAAGCTGGATGCTGACACCTATTCAGAAGAAGTGATTAAAGAAAAGATGGAGCAGGATATGAGCTGGCTGCAGGAAAAAGCATTTCACCATCACGAGACGGTAGCCGCTTTGTACGAAGAATTCACGATCATTCCATTAAAATTTTGCACCATCTATAAAAGTGAAGAAAGTCTGCAGGCAGCTATTGAGATTAACAAAGAAAAGTTAGAGAATTCACTGAAGCTGCTTCAAGGAAATGAAGAGTGGAACGTGAAGATTTACTGTGATGATACGGAGCTTAAAAAAGGAATCAGCGAAACGAATGAAAGCGTGAAAGCGAAAAAAGAAGAAATTAGTTACTTATCACCAGGAAGACAGTTTTTTGAAAAGAAAAAAATAGATCAGCTGATTGAAAAAGAATTAGAACTTCACAAAAACACAGTGTGTGAAGAGATACATGACAAGCTTAAAGAACTGTCGCTTTATGACTCTGTGAAAAAGAATTGGAGCAAGGACGTAACGGGCGCAGCTGAACAGATGGCGTGGAACAGCGTGTTTCTTCTTCCGTCTCTGCAGATCAATGAGTTCGTAAACAAAATAGAAGAGCTTCAGCAAAAGCTTGAAAATAAAGGCTGGAAATTTGAAGTGACGGGACCATGGCCGCCCTATCATTTCTCGAGCTTTGCGTAAAGTGAGGAATTAACATTATGTCTCTTAAACAATCCATGGAGAATAAAGATATTGCTCTTATTGATATTTTAGATGTGATTTTAGATAAAGGAGTCGCCATTAAAGGAGACTTAATCATTTCCATAGCCGGCGTCGATTTAGTGTATTTGGATTTGCGGGTGCTTATTTCTTCGGTTGAAACACTGGTGCAAGCTAAAGAAGGAAATCACAAACCAATTACTTCTGAACAATTTGATAAACAAAAGGAGGAATTAATGGATGCAACCGGTCAGCCAAGCAAATGGACGAATCCACTTGGATCCTGATCAAGCTGAACAAGGCTTAGCGCAGCTTGTGATGACAGTCATTGAGCTATTGAGGCAAATCGTTGAACGTCATGCCATGAGGCGGGTGGAGGGTGGAACGTTGACGGACGAACAAATTGAAAACTTAGGAATTGCACTAATGAACTTAGAAGAAAAAATGGACGAGTTGAAAGAGGTGTTCGGTCTGGACGCAGAAGATTTAAATATTGATCTTGGACCGCTAGGCAGCCTGCTTTAAGCGGTCAGTAGGAGGAACAGTATGGCAGTCGAACATAATATGCAGTCAAGTACGATTGTAGATGTGCTCGAAAAGATTTTGGATAAAGGAGTCGTCATAGCGGGGGACATCACCGTAGGAATTGCAGATGTCGAGCTATTAACGATAAAGATCCGCTTGATTGTGGCTTCGGTTGATAAAGCAAAAGAAATCGGCATGGACTGGTGGGAAAATGATCCCTATCTCAGTTCAAAAGGAGCCAATAACAAAGCGCTCGAAGAAGAAAATAAAATGCTGCATGAGCGGTTAAAAACGCTTGAAGAAAAAATAGAAACGAAACGTTAAAAACTGTACGCTACTTAAAAAATGGAGGGATTTACAATGGCAACTGAAACAAAATTAGATAACACACAGGCAGAAAACAAGGAAAATAAAAATACGGAAAACGGTTCAAAAGAAAAGAACGGTTCAAAAGCAAGCAAAACAACAAGCAGCGGGCCAATCAAACGAGCGGTAGCAGGAGGTATCATCGGTGCAACGATTGGATATGTATCGACTCCTGAAAATCGAAAAAGTCTCCTTGACCGCATTGATACAGACGAATTAAAAAGCAAAGCATCTGATTTAGGAACAAAGGTAAAAGAAAAATCAAAAAGCAGTGTGGCCAGCCTGAAAACATCTGCGGGAAGCTTGTTTAAAAAAGATAAAGATAAATCAAAAGATGATGAAGAAAACGTAAATTCTTCTAGTAGCGAAACAGAAGACGATAACGTTCAAGAGTACGACGAGTTAAAAGAAGAAAATCAAACTCTTCAAGATCGCTTATCACAGCTTGAAGAAAAAATGAACATGCTTGTTGAGCTTAGCCTCAATAAAAATCAAGACGAAGAAGCGGAAGATACAGATTCCGACGAAGAAGAGAACGATGAAAACGAAGAAAACGAGCAGGACGACGAAAACGAAGAAGCAACATCTAAGCCTCGTAAAAAGGATAAAAAAGAAGAGGAGCAAGAAGAGGAAGAAGAAAGTGAAAGTGACGAAGACAGCGAGGAAGAAGAGGAAGATTCTCGCTCAAACAAAAAAAATAAAAAAGTAAAAACAGAAGAAGAAGACGAAGATGAAAGCGAAGAAGAAAAAAAGGAAGCGAAACCAAAAAAGTCAACAGCTAAAAAATCAAAAAATACAAAAGCAAAGAAAAACACGGACGAAGAAGATGATGAAGCAACATCTCTTTCTAGTGAAGACGACACAACAGCCTAAGGCGTAAAGGAGGAAAGAAAGACATGAGTACAGGCCCTTCTTTTTCAACTAAAGACAGTACGCTTGAATACTTTGTGAAAGCTTCTAATAAACACGGCTTTTCACTTGATATTTCATTAAATGTAAACGGCGCTGTGATTTCCGGTACCATGATTTCAGCAAAAGAATACTTTGATTACTTAAGCGAAACGTTTGAAGAAGGCAGTGAAGTGGCTCAGGCGCTAAGCGAACAATTCTCTTTAGCAAGCGAAGCGAGCGAATCAAACGGAGAAGCAGAAGCCCATTTTATTCATTTAAAAAATACAAAGATTTACTGTGGAGACAGTAAATCTACTCCTTCTAAAGGAAAGATCTTTTGGAGAGGGAAAATAGCAGAAGTAGACGGGTTTTTCTTAGGAAAGATTTCTGATGCGAAATCAACGAGTAAAAAGAGTTCATAAAAAACGGCGGGGTGATTGCCCTGCCGTTTTTTAGTGATGTGAAGACATGTGCAGCTTCTTTTTTCGATACATGAGCGGAGTCATCTTCATTTCTTTTCGAAACTGATTAATAAAATAGCTTGTACTATTAAACCCTACTTGATAAGAGACGTACGTCACATTTGCTTCTGCTTGCTGCAGCATAACTAAGCTTTGCTGAATTCGATAGTTTAATACATAGGTCAAAGGCGATTTTTTTAACATTTTCTTAAAATATCGACAGCATTCAGAACGGCTCAATTGTCCGGCTTTGGCAATATCATCGAGCGTAATCTTTTCAGCAAAGTGCAAATGAATCCAATTGAGCATTTGCTTCATCCGCTGATTTTTGATCATTTCTTTTTCATTGTATTTCAGCTGCAAACCGTTAAGAATTAAATTTTTCCACAGTAGGCTGAGTTCAGAGGCAATCTCTATTTCATAGTGGTGCGGCTGCTTATGAATCCATGTGTATATTTTATGTATAGACTCTAACACGTTATTCCCCCAGGCTTGCTTTGGACTGATGAATAAATGTGATAGATTCGTTGCATGAATGTAGGGATAAACGTAATTTGTGAAAAGCTCTTGCGGCACAAGAAAATGAGGAGAAACATTTAAACAAATGTACACGCAGCCAGATTTGTTTGTGTCTTCAGTCATATGAAGACATCCGCTGTTAATAAACAGTCCGTAGCCTTGTTTTACAGTCACTGTTTTTTCATTTATTTGAAAAGACGCATCACCTTTTATAACTAATACAAATTGAAGCTCATCATGCCAGTGAAGAGGGGTGTAGCCGTTGATGTGATCACTGATCGTCGTTTGATAACATGCTACTGGCAGCTCAACGGTGCGATGAGTCGTTAGCTCTTTTAAGTTTTCATCAATTTTAAAATGGGCTGCTGGCATACATGGTCACCTCAATATATTTATATTTTTTAATGCAATATGCGTATTTCCCGCCCCGTTTTTCATTTATTATAACACTATTCTTATAATAAAAGTGAGGGATGAAAGATGAACAATCTCAGCCGGAAAAAAGGGTTCTTCTTTGTAACAACTGGAGCTATATGTTGGGGGATGGGAGGAACGGTTGCTCAAAAGCTTTTTCAAGAATTTGAAATCAGTGTAGACTGGCTTGTTTCAGTACGGCTGCTCATTGCGGGTTTTTTGCTGCTAATGATTTCATGTATAAAAAATAATCGTTCTCACGTACTTGGAGTATGGAAGAACCAAAAGGCAGCTCTTCAGCTCGTCGTTTTTGCCATATTTGGTATGCTCGCCGTTCAGTATACGTATATGGCTTCTATTAAGCATGGAAATGCAGCAGTAGCTACGCTGCTGCAGTATTTATCACCGGTGATGATTATCGTTTATTTGCTTTTGCGCAAGCAGTCTATATTTACGCGACAAGACGTCATCACTGTTTTGCTGGCACTGGGGGGCTGCTTTTTTTTATTAACAAACGGTTCTATTTCTCAGCTGTCTGTTCCTGTATCTGCCGTTGCTTGGGGAGTGCTGTCAGGTGTAGCAGCAGCATTTTATACGCTGTATGCGGTGCCGCTGATCAAAAAGTACAGTTCGCTTGTCATCGTTGGCTGGTCAATGGTAATTGGGGGAAGCGTAATGAGCTTTATTCATCCTCCTTGGGAAGCGTCAAGCTTATCACCAATAACCTGGGGATATATTTTATTTGTCATTATTTTTGGCACGATGCTTGCTTTTTGGTTTTATGTAGAAAGCCTGCAAAGTCTTTTACCTAAAGAAACGAGTTTGATTGGAAGTTTAGAGCCTTTAGCCGCTGTTATTACAACCGTTGTTTGGCTGAAAGAGCCTTTTGGTTTTTATCAATGGATAGGCACAGCTTGTATTATTGGATTAGTTTTATTACTCACACGAACGAAACAAGCATCTTCTAAGACGACACTTTCAGCATAAATAGGGGCTTGCTAAAAGAAGAAGCAAACCAATGTCACTTTTCCGCCGAATCTGTAGAAACTCGTTTGACTTTTAAAATCTTTACATATTGAATAAACACTCTTTCTTTTGTAGAGACATTTAATTTAGCAAGTCTTGATGCGTCATCCCGGTTTTTAGCAGATTCTATCACAAAAGTTCCTTTGATTTTGGCTTCATCTTTTAGAACGGAATACTGTATTTCAAATCGTTTTGCTTTCGTTTTCTGCATAGTGATTGATAAGCTCCTTTACCTGGTAAATTGATGTATTGCTATGAAATAAGCTTCGATAAAAAGGAATAAAAGAACGTAACATATACTACTAAATGAAATGCAGAGCGGCAGTGACTTTTATCACACCACAACCTAGTATTTCATCTTTTTACCAAAAAAGATAGGGTGTTTTACCGTCGCTGCTTATAAAAACTTTTATTCTTTCTGCTTGACCTAGAGTTAACTCTATGGTTTATCTTGTAGTAGTATCATTTCAAGGAGGGGCTTTATATGAAGTATCATACAATTGCTAATACTAACTTACACGTATCAAATTTAATTATGGGAAATATGCGTTTAACAGAGCTTTCGTTACCAGAAGCAGAGAAGCTAATCCGCACAGCGATGGAAGAAGAAATTAACTTTTTTGATCATGCTGATATTTACGGTCCTGATTATGTGGGACAATGCGAAGAGTATTTTGCAAACGCTATACAAATGAATTCAAGTCTTCGTGAGAAAATGGTGATTCAAAGTAAATGCGGCATTAACGCAGCGAAAAATTACTATGACTTTTCAAAGAAGCATATCATAGACTCTGTTAACGGCAGCTTAGAGCGCTTAAAAACAGATTACTTAGATCTTTTATTACTTCATCGCCCAGATCCGCTAATGGATCCTGAAGAAGTAGCAGAAGCGTTTAATGAGCTTCAAAGCAGCGGAAAGGTACGTCACTTCGGAGTGTCGAACCACAACCCAGCGCAAATTCAGCTGCTTGAAAAATATATCAACCAAAAGCTTGTCGTAAACCAAGTGCAGTTCAGCATTGCACATACGCCAATTATAGACTCTGGTATTTCTTTAAATATGGGCATCGACCAAGCTGTGAACCGCGACAGCAGCGTGCTTGAATATTGCCGTTTAAATGATATAACGCTTCAAGCGTGGTCGCCATTCCAAAACGGATTTTTCGAAGGACCTTTCCTAGGCGACAAAGAGAAATTTGGAAAGCTAAACGAAGTGATTGATCGCATCGCAAGTAAGTATAGCGTGACGAATACAGCGATTGCCGTTGCGTGGATCACAACTCATCCTGCAAATATTCAAGTGGTGCTTGGTACTACAAATATTCAGCGTATGAAAGATGCAAGTAAAGGTTCAGAAATCAAGTTAACGCGCGAAGAGTGGTACGATATTTATAAAGCCGCTGGCAACATGGTGCCTTAAGCGCTGCAGTTTTTAAAATAAAGCAGGTAACTCCGTTCGGATATGGAACGGAGTTACCTGCGTTTTACGATAAGTAACTACTGGTTAAGCTAGAAAAAGATTTAGCAGCAGCTCAATTATTTTTGTGACGCCAAGACCTAACAAAAAGGCAATAAAACCGCCAATTACAATGGTAAGCATCATGTGAGCAGTATTCATCGTATTCATCCTTTCAGGTTTAAATATATGTTGCTTGCTGCTTGTACAAAAAGGCTGCAGCATAAAGAGCTCAATGAAGAAGACTATAAAAGAATAAATCCTCGAGATAACTAGAGGTCAAGACAAACTCATCATGTTTTTCTGAGAAGTTTAAGGTGTAGGAGGAAGCAGTATGACGTATACCATTTCACAAGTGGCAAAAAAATTGAACGTGACAATTTATACCATTCGCTATTATGATAAAGAAGGGCTTTTTCCATTTTTAGATCGTACAGCGTCAGGGAATCGTATTTTTAAAGAACAAGATATTGAATGGATTGATTTAATCTGCTGTTTAAAAAGCACAGGTATGCAAATCAAGGACATTCGGACGCTTATTGAAAACTGTACGCTTGAAAATGCCGTGCTTGATAAAAGCCTGCAAATGCTGATGGATCATAAAAAAGCGGTACAAAAAGAAATCGAAGAAATCCATCACAAGCTTGAGACGATTGATTATAAAATTAAGCACCTGCCGGAAATGTACGAGCGAATTGTTAACAAGCCTTCAAACTAAACAAAAAAGGAAGCGTAAAAATGATCGAAAAAGTAGTACCTCTCACTGCAGAGAATATGCAGCAGTGCATTAACTTGTATATGAATGTATTTACAAAAACACCTTGGAATGAGCCGTGGACAGAGAAATCAGCTAGAGAAAGGCTGACTGATTTACTGAACACACCTAAATTTATGGGCTATTTATTTTATGACCAAGGAGAGTTGATTGGAATGATTGCAGGTCACGCAAAAAAATCATACAGCGGTATGACCTTTTACGTGGCCGAGCTTTGCGTCAGCGCAAGCGCGCAGGGAAAAGGGTACGGTTCAGCTATCTTAAGCCGGTTTGAGAATGAACTTCAAAGACACGATATCAACAGCTTGTATCTCTTGACGGCGACTGGAGGAGCTGCACAGGCTTTTTATGAAAGAAACGGCTATAGTGTCAATGATCAGCGCGTTGTCTTGAAAAAAACGTTTGTTTAATGTTTAGCATCTACATAGGGCAGGAAGAGAGTTGCAGAGTGACTCTCTTTATAATTAATCTTTTTATCTATTAATATGTAGAAGAAAAGGAAGTATGAACAAGAAAAATAAGGTGATGGGAAGAAATAGACAAGAAACGGCAGATTAAAAAAATCTATTTTTTTATAATGGCTAGTCTTATTATTACCTGATTCATAAGCACATTTAAAAACAGTGCCCATTATGTGGACACTGCTTTTTCATAATAAAGTGGAAAGCTAGCTTTTGGTAAAAAAATTAGCGGAAATGAAGCTGTTTATCACTATTTCTAATGATTAGCAACCGCCAAATCCTCCCCAACAAGCACAGCCGATGATGATTAATAAAATGAATAATACGATGATTAAAGCAAAGCCACTGCCAAATCCGCAGCCGCCGCCGTAACCGTAACCGCCATAACCACAGCCACCATAGAAGCCCATATATTTCACCTCCAAGTTCTGAGTACATTTTTAACATATGCCTGAAATGCAAAAGTGCTCCAAAAATATCCAATGATTTCAATGAAAATAAAAAAAAGATAAGAAAATAAGATGGACACGGTACTTTTTTTCACTTTCTACATAGGATGAATCATCCCAAGATCTCATATATGAGCCCCCATGTTATAACAAAGCAGGCTAATACCAATTCCTCCTTAGCCTGCGTACATAATGAAGGAGAAGCCGAAGAATTTTTTCTTCGGCTTCTTATTCTTACTATGAAATAAACACGTTAGTACTTTCCCTATACCATTCTAAGTCAGGATCCGCTTTTTTGTATGTATTAGGTACTAAAGAGAAATCAAGCTCATTTTCATATAAACCTAGTAATTTGTTTTTTTTCGTAATTCTTTTCCCTTATTTTCAGCATAACCAAGATATTTGCCCAAGACAGCGACTAGGTAAATGCATATTCATGGGTGAAAGCAAAAACAAAAAAACGGAGGTTTCTCTTATGAATTCAGAAATGCATTTTTTACCTACTATGTATTCTCAAGATCATCATCAACTTCAACACGCAGATGAAAGGTTTATTGGCAGACCGTTTGGCTTTGGCAGACCGTTTGGTTTCGGACGCCCGTTTGGCTATGGCTTTGGCAGACCATTCGGCTTTGGCTTTGGAGGTCCATTTTTAGGAGGATTAGCAGGAGGGCTAGTAGCAGGTTCACTGTTATCACCATATGGCTTTGGCGGCTACGGTTACGGTGGTTATCCTTATGGTGGCTTTGGCGGTTACGGCTATGGCTTCGGCGGCTGCTGTTAAACGTAAATAAAAGAAAAATCTCAGAAAAAGTATTTTTTACCCCATTCTTTTCTATAAAGAAGTCTGTTTTGGAACGTAAGGCTTTATATCCATCCACAGTTAATCAGAGCGTGCACCCCGCTTAATATAAAAAACCATCTGGTGATTTTCCAGGTGGTTTTTGTGTGGAGTTTTTTTATGTAGGGAAGAAGTTATATATTTACGCACTTACTGGAGGTCTATGTCTAAAGCAGAAGATTACGACATGATGTTTATCAATACTTTTCCTGCTGCATGCAAAAATCAGCTGATATTGGGCATAATAGAGAGAGGAAAGGAGGCGTTTGCATGGATTTATTATCTGGAAACCCTTATTGGCAGACAACAGTAGCGAAGCCACCTGTATACCCGTCTCTAGAGGAAGATATTGGGTGCGATGTTCTCATTATCGGAGGAGGAAGTTCAGGTGCACAGTGTGCTTACTATTTATGTGAGCAGGGGCTTGATGTTGTGGTTGTTGATAAACGTAAAGCAGGGCATGGAAGTACAATTGTAAATACCTCTCTTATTCAATATTTAGGAGATAAATTGTTTTACGAATTAGTCAACACGTTTGGAGAAGAAAGAACAGTCCGTCATTATAAGTTGTGCGAACAGGCCATTACAGATATTGAGGAAGCAGCTCAAAAGCTTCCGATTAATGCACAATTTATAAGAAGAGACAGCTTGTATTACGCAAGTTATGAAGAAGATATCCCGAAGATAAATAAAGACTATTTTTATATGAAAAAGCATGGATTTGACGCTGAAATCTTATCAGAAGAACAAATTGAAAAAGACTATGGGTTTAAAAAACGAATGGCAATGCTTATTAAAAATGATGCAGAGCTGAACCCTTACAGCTTTACACTCGGTCTGTTAGAGTACGGAAAACAGCATGGGGTTCGGATATTTGAAGAAACAGAAATTGTCGGTCAAAAGTTAGAAAAAGATGAAGCTGTATTTTTCACTAAAAATAAATCACAAATCAAAGCTAAACATGTCATTATGGCAGGAGGCTATGAAAATCAAGAATTTAAGAGAGAGAAAAAAGCTGTACTCACAAGTTCCTATGCTATCGTTACGAATCCTGTAAAAGATTTTACAGGATGGAAAAATCGAAATTTAATTTGGGAAACCGCTCGACCGTATATTTACATGAGAACAACTTCCGATAATCGAGTCATTATAGGCGGTCTTGATGAAAGCACGATTGTGCCGCAAGAACGTGATGCTAAACTCGTTCATAAAAGAGACAAACTTTTAAAAGAGTTCAATAAGCTTTTTCCTCATCTTCAAGTCGAAGCTGATTATTACATAAGCGCTTATTACGGTGGCACTCATGACGGGCTTCCCCTTATCGGAATATATGACGAAATGCCTAACTGTTACTTTCTAAGTGGATATGGGGATAACGGAACGGTGTATAATATGGTGCTAGCTAAAATCATAGCACAACATATTACAACGAAGAAAAGCAGTGATTTAGAACTTTACATTCAAACAAGAAAAGTTTAATATGTGAGAAAATGGAAGGTTTTTAAAAAAGCCTTCTTTTTTTACATACATACATTTCTTGAAGTAGAGGAGAGACATAGTATGATAGATGGTCACGCTATTTATTTACGCCCGTTAACTGTCAGCGATGCGCAGAACAGCTTTCAGCTGCAAAATGACAATCGCGGCTTTTTTGAACAGTTTTCTATGATTCGAGAGGATTCTTTTTATACGTTAGAAGGCCAAGTAGAACAAATTAAGCGCCATGAAGAGAACAGGAAAAACGATGAAGAATACTATTTTGGTCTTTTTCAAAAAGAGAATAATAAGCTGATTGGCACCATTAGTCTTTTTCAAGTGCTGCGCGGATCTTTACAAAGCGCGTTTATCGGCTATTTTCTAGATCAGCATTATAATGGAAAAGGGTACGCAACAGAAGCCGTAAAAGCACTTGTTGGCTATGCGTTTGAAGAGCTGCATCTTCACCGCATTGAAGCCGGCGTTATGCCACGTAATTTGCCTTCTCAGCGCGTACTTGAAAAAGCAGGGTTTCATAGGGAAGGAATTGCTAGAAAAAATGTAAATATTAATGGTATATGGGAAGACCATCAAGTCTTAGCTATCCTTAACCCTAATGATGACATAGAAGAAATAAACGAGTTCTTAAAATTTTGATATACGTTTTTACATTTAAATTTTATAATGAGAATAAGAGAATAGAACAGTCTATATTTAAATAGTAGGTGACTAAGGTAATGGAAGAGAGGAACATCAATGAAAAAGCCGTTTGGGATGTATTGCAGATGGCTAGCGAAGTAGTCGGAAGCAGGACGCTGTTTGTAGGGATTTTCGACGAACAATTTTCAGTTATGAAAGCCTTTAATAAAGAAGGGGGAAGCCTTGTAGAGGATGGACTGACGCTGCCGTTAGAGCTTGCGGTATGCAACTTAGTCACGTGTGATGAGCCCCTTGTTATTCCCAATACAAAACGCGATGTTAGAACGTCTAATTTAGCCATCATTGATGGTGCCCGGGTAGGTTCTTATTTAGGAACACCGATTGTGCTAGAAGACGGGAGAATGTTTGGTACTTTATGCGCGGTCGATCCGGATCCTTATCAGTTTAGCGAAAGTGAAATTCAAGGGTTAAACCGGCTGGCTGGTATTTTGTCTCATATTATTTATAAAAATCAAGCGGCTGTTTTGCCGAAAATTGAAGAGAAAATTCTGCAGCTTGATAAACTGGCGCTCGTAGGGCAGCTGGCAGCAGGGTTAGCGCATGAGATTCGAAACCCGATGCAGTCGGTGCGCGGTTTTATTCAATTTTTATTTAATGAAAATGAACAGGCAGAGCCTTTTCAAAAAATTGTTCTTGATGAACTGGACCGTATGAATGAACTTATTAACAACTTCTTGCTTGTCACGCAGCCAACAGCGCCTAAAAAAGAAATCGTATCGATTGTAGAAGTTATTCATGATACCGTTGCTTTCTTGAAAAGTGAAGCTGCGCTGTATAATGTCGAAATGAACGTAAGAATAGAAGGAGCCATTCCGCTTGTATCAATCGATCCTGCTCAAATGAGACAAGTGTTTATGAATCTTTTGAAAAACGCCATTGAAGCAATGGAGAAAAAGAAACGCGGGGAAGTAAATCTTATTATCAAAAAATGGGAAGATTGTGCTCTTATTGATATTCAAGATACCGGTTCTGGGATTCCGCTATCCATTATTAATAAAGTAGGAAATCCATTTTTCTCAACAAAAGATGGAACAGGCATGGGGTTAGGGCTTTCTATTTGTAAAACAATCATCAACGAGCATAACGGTAAGCTTTCGATTGAAAGTGATGAGAACGGGACAGTAGTGACGGTTAAGCTGCCTTTGACGCTTTAAGATAAAACAAAAAAGAAAGGAGAGCAAGCCTCATCCTTTCTTTTTTTGCTGACCTTTTTAATATGCTGAACTGTCTTCAATCCAGTATTCATAGTCTTCCGCATCTTTTTTATTTAACTTTTTGCCGTTGATGTAAATTTTGTCCCATTCGTAAATTTGTTTATCCAAATAAACATTAAATACAATGCGTACATGCTCTTTTTCTGTATAATCGTAGCCGGTAAATTGTACAACGTGATGACGGCCTTCTTTTTTAATATAGGTCCATTTTGGATGATCGTTGTACATTTCAAGCGTAATTGCTTCGTCGCCGTAGCGAACTACATCTTTAATATTCGTTTTTGTCGGTAAAAATGATAATCCCGCTCCGACTCCAAAAGTAATCACAAGCGCTAAGATGCTTAAACCAATAGCAATTCCGATGTGAGTGCCGCCTTTTATTTGCAGATAAGCTTCTTTCCGCTGCTCCGGCTGAGCTTCGGCTCGAGCTAACACGTTTTTAACTTGGTTATAATACCAGCGGTTGGCACATAGCCCTGTAATAAGTGAAGCACCGCCGAACACAATTGCATCCGACCACTCTGGTATGTCTACAAAGCACAAAAGGGAAAACCAAATTACCTCAATAAGCGTTAAAATAAAAAAGTGCTTATACATTTTTCGGTATGCAAACCACGCGCTTGTCAGAAAAAAGGCTGCCCAGTTCCACGTGTTGTTTTTAGCTGGATTAGCTGCTTTTTCCCACTTCAAATCATAATAGGACGTATTTGTTCGAACTACTTTATGCTCTTCTTCAAAAGACAGGAGTTCATTTACTGCTTGTTCTTCCATTTAAAACACCTTTCATTGGTTATAATCTATCATCTAAAATGACTCTATTATTATACATTATTTCTATTATTTTTCTATTCTTCCTTAAATTATTTTTAAAGTAAGAATATTTGTGCTATGGGTTTTTTAACGGGAACTTTCATAAAAAAGAAGAATATGGTAGATTTGAAGAAAAAGGAGGTGCTTAAACGTGAATCGTTTAAAGAAAGCCCTGCACCAATCGTGGTCAATTCATTCAAGCACGAAGTGGACGGCTGACAATCCTTCCAAAGGACAGTGCGGCGTGACAGCTCTTGTCGTTCAAGATATCAAAGGAGGAGGTATTTTAAAAACTCCGTGTAAAGAAGGCTGGCATTTCTATAATCAGCTCAACGGACAGCGCTGTGATTTTACACAAGAACAATTTCGCGAGCCTCTCCATTATGCAGACATTTTGTCCAGTCGGAAAGAAGCGTTTATGGATACGAATAAAGAGCAATATGAGGCTTTAAAGAAAAACGTAATGGCCTGTTTCATACATAAAAATTCCCTTTAGAAAGGAACACATAAATGAAAAGTATTCAGTATTCCATTGTTGATGTATTTGCACAGAGAAAATATACGGGAAATCAGCTCGCAGTTTTTAAAGACGCAGGAAGCCTTTCAGACAAAGAGATGCAGCAAATGGCTAAAGAAATTAATTTCTCTGAAACGACGTTTATTACGTCTTCTTCTGCAAAAGGGGAATATAACGTGCGGATTTTTACGCCTAATGAAGAAGTACCATTTGCAGGCCATCCGACGCTCGGTACCGCTTATGTTATCCGAGAAGAACTAGAAGAAAAAGATACAGAGGAGCTTATTCTTCATTATAAAGCAGGTCCTACGCCCGTTACATATGATGAACAAAAAGATGTACTATGGATGACACAAAGTCAGCCGACGTTTGGGAAAGTGCTTGATAAAAAGCAAGTGGCGGATGTGTTAAACCTTGATGAAGCTTATATCGACACGCGTTTTCCCGTTCAAGAAGTATCCACCGGTCTGCCTGTCATCCTTGCCCCGTTAACATCATTAGAAGCAGCTAAAGAAATAAATGTAGACAAAGAAAAATATTTCAAACTGATAGAAAATACAGAAGCAAAAGCAATTATGGTCTTTTCGCCGGAAACCTATCACCAAGATCATCAGCTAAACGTACGGGACTTTGCTGACTACTACGGCGTTCCAGAAGATGCAGCAACCGGCAGCGCCAACGGCTGTTTGGCAGCATATTTAGTGAAATACGGCTATTTTAATCAGACCGTGATTGACATACGTGTAGAACAAGGATACGAGATAGAAAGACCTTCACTGCTGTATGTAAAAGCTAGTTATGATGGAGAAGCTTTTCACATTAAAGTAGGCGGAAAAGTAGAGATGATTGCGCGCGGTGAATGGATTTTGTAACAAGCCGTTCATCTGCTGTTCACAATAAGTTCTTATCCTAATAAAAACGCAATAGGACCACGGCGTTTGGTTACACTAGTAAACAGATAGATACTGAAAGAATAAATGATGGCGGCCAAAAGGCCGCCATTTTAAATGGTTGATAAAAGGAGTGGCAGAAGAAATGATTCACATTTTACTGGCGGATGACGATGAGCATATGCGGCAATTAGTTCGTCACTATTTGCAGCTTGAAGGCTATGTGGTGCATGAAGCAAAAGACGGTGAGGAAGCTTCGGGTCTGCTTGCTAAGCAGCACATTCATTTAGCGGTTGTCGATATTATGATGCCTCATAAAGACGGATATGAAGTTTGCGAAGAAATACGCAGCTATTATGATTTTCCCATTATTTTATTAACAGCAAAAGATCAGCTGGAAGACAAAGAGAAAGGCTTTTTAGCGGGAACGGATGACTATGTTACAAAGCCGTTTGAACCAAAAGAATTGATTTTCCGAATCAAAGCCCTGCTTCGCCGATACGAAGTGGTAAATGAAAAAATGATCGTGCTGAACAACACCTCTATCGACCGAAAAAGCTATGAAGTGCACTGCAGCGGACGACTGTTAATTCTTCCAATGAAAGAATTTGAATTATTAGCTCAGCTTGCGAGCTATCCAGGAAGAATTTTCACAAGAGAAGAATTAATTCATCTGATATGGGGAGCGGATTTTAACGGAGATAACCGCACAATCGATGTACACGTAAAAAGGCTGCGCGAAAGGTTTGGACATACCGATGATTTTGTCATTACGACGGTTCGAGGCGTCGGCTATAAGCTTGAGGTGACGGCAAAATGAAGACGCTCTATTTGCGGATTGTCCTGACAACCATTGCTGTAATGGTATTTAGCAGTCTCCTAGCGTTTATTTTAGCAAACGTTTATTATCAGTATACCTTAAAGCCTTATAACGATCAAAAGCTTACGCGTATGGCAAAAGACATTGCGAGCTTTTACGAAAGCAATAGGGGCGTGGATCAACAAGCTTATTTACAGCATATCAGTAAATTAGGTTATCAAATATATGTGGTGGACAGGAGCGGACATGAGACGTTTTACGGACGGGAATTTAGAAATCAGCGCTTAGAAAAGAGTGCTGTCAAACAAGTACTGGACGGAAAAATGTATCACGGAATTGCAAACTTTCCTTCACAGGTGTTTGTGACGGGATTTTTTGATAATGTGTTAGCCAATACCATCGGCGTGCCGTTAAAAGGAGAAAGTAATAAGCAGCAAGCGCTGTTTATCCGCCCTGATATTCAGCTGCAGTTCGGGGAAATGCGCATTTTTTTCTCGGTCATTTTACTGCTGATGATTGTATTAAGTATTTTATTTGTACTTATTAGTACGCGTTATTTAGTAAAACCAATTGTCAAGCTAACGGAAGCGACAAAACAAGTGGCAAAAGGAAAATATAACGTCGAGCTGTACGTAAAGCGCCGAGATGAAATCGGCGCGCTTGCTTCACATTTTTCCGAGATGGCTAAAAGTTTAGAGCAGCTTGAAGAGATGCGCCAAGAATTTGTATCCAACGTGTCACATGAAATTCAGTCTCCGCTGGCGTCCATTCAAGGATTTTCGAAAACGCTCCGTTCTGCTCATCTTTCAGATGAACAGAGAAATGAGTACCTGTCTATTATTGAAGAAGAAAGCCGGCGCATGTCGTCACTCAGCAAACAGCTGCTTACGCTTGCTTCACTTGATAAAGAAAGTGAGCATATCGAAAAAAGTACGTTTGATGTTGCAGCTCAAATCAAGCAAGTGCTGTTTATGACGGAGTGGAGCTGGCGTGAAAAAGAGCTGGCTATTGAAATGGATCTTCCTTCAACGATGATTTCAGGCGATCAAAAACTGCTTCATCAAGTGTGGACAAATTTGATTACAAACAGCGTAAAGTTTACGGAAGAAGGAGGCACGCTGTCTCTTCGCGTTGGTATGGAAGACACGCATTGCCACGTGGAATTTCAAGATACGGGAATCGGCATGTCAAAAGAAAGCCTCCCGCATATTTTTAATCGTTTTTATAAGGAAGATAAAGCAAGAAGCCGGACCGAAGGAAGCAGCGGGCTTGGCTTAGCGATTGTGAAGCAAATTGTCGAAATGCACGGAGGTTCCATTCACGTTGAAAGCGAAAAAGGAAAAGGCAGCACCTTTCACATTTATCTTCCGAAAATGTAATGAGCCGTTCATCTTCCATTCATTTTCTATTTTTATACTTTAAATAGAATGAAAAAAGGAGATGAAAGAAACATGTTTTTGGCTTTACGTGAATTGAAACATGCGAAGCTGCGCTACTTACTCATTGGCGTGATTATGGTGTTAATTGTATGGCTTGTGCTTTTTGTATCAGGCTTAGCAAAGGGGCTTTCCTCTGACAATGCTTCAGCTGTTCAAGAAATGAAAGGAAATTACGTTGTGCTTCAAAAAGAAGCGGATCAGCGCCTGACGCGCTCTGTTTTATCCATAAACAAAACAGAAGATATTCAACAGCTAAGCGGCAAGAAAAATGCTGAGCCGCTTGGTGTGATGATGACAGCAATTATAAATGAAGGAAAAGCGAAAAAAATAGACGCCTCGTTTTTTGCCATAAGCACAAGCGGCTTTTTAGCTCCGAACGTAACAGAAGGGAAGATGATTACGGACGATGCGAAACATGAAGCCGTGGCGGACTCTTCGCTAAAAGAAGAAGGAGTAAAGCTAGGTGATATGATAAAAGATACGGCTTCAGGAAAAAGCTTTAGGATTGTTGGTTTTACAAAAAATCAGTCGTTTAGTCACGCGCCTGTTATTCATATTAATCTTACAGAGTGGAAGACAATTGAAAGCACAGGTGCTTTTAATGCAGTGGTGTTAAACATGAACGATAAAAAAGCACATGCTCTTCAAAAAAAGGAGTCTAACATTGACGTGATTAGTAAAGATGAAGCGTTAAAAGGAATTCCTGGCTATCAAGAAGAACAAGGCTCGCTTTTAATGATGGTCGCGTTTCTGTTTATCATTGGCGCTTTTGTCTTAGCCGTTTTTTTCTACGTGATGACGCTTCAAAAAATGAATCAGTTTGGCGTGTTAAAAGCGATAGGAGCAAAAACAAGTTATTTAGCGCGAACGATTTTATCTCAAGTGGTTGTGTTAACTTTATGCAGTCTCGCTATTAGTATTGGACTGACGTACGGAGTAGCTGCCATTTTGCCTGATTCGATGCCATTTCACTTGGATGTATCGCTAATCGCCGGCTGTTCGGCGCTGTTTGTAGCTGTTTCTGTACTGAGTTCATTATTGTCGCTGTATCGCGTAGCAAAAGTAGATGCAGTTGAAGCGATTGGGAGGGCTGTTTAATGAGTGAAGAAAAATTAGTTTTAGAGAGTGTTAGCAAGTCATTTGGAGACGGAGAAAACGCTGTAGTCGTGTTAAATGACCTATCGCTGCGTGTAAAAGCAGGAGAGCTTGTGGCGATTGTCGGTCCTTCTGGTTCCGGGAAAAGTACCTTTTTATCCATTGCAGGCGCGCTGCTGTCGCCGTCTAGCGGACGCGTGATTATTGACGGAGACGAGATTAATAAAATGTCTCCATCACAAATGAACAGCATCCGTTTGAAGAAAATCGGCTTTATCTTTCAAGCAGCTAATTTAATTCCGTATTTAACGGTTCGCGATCAGCTTCTTCTTGTCACGGAACTAGAAGGAAGTCGAAATAAAGAAGCGAAAAAAAGAGCGGATGATTTGCTTGAAAAACTAGGGCTTGCTCATCGAAAGCATCACTATCCTGAAAGTCTATCGGGCGGAGAACGCCAGCGGGCAGCGATTGCAAGAGCGTGGATGAATAACCCTGAAATTATCTTTGCAGATGAACCGACGGCAAGCTTGGATTCAGAGCGAGGAAGAGCAGTCGTGCAAATGCTCGCAGATGAAGTAAAGCTAAGGGGCAAATCAGCTGTAATGGTTACGCATGACCAAAGAATGCTGGATTTATGTGACCGCGTTGTGTGGATGGAAGATGGAAAATTAGTAGAATCAAACAGCGTGCAAGTTTAAAAAAGTGCTGCTCTTGACAAGAGCAGCGCTTTTTTTGCGTTCTTCATTGTGCATATATTTGTCGTCTCGATTTGGAGCTTCCATACGTTTGCTTCTTTATTAATAGATGGGTTAGTTATTCATATTCCACTTCTTTAAAAAGCGTATAGCCAAAATAAAACAACGCTATTTAGGAAGGAAGAAAATAAGAAACAGGAAATGAAAAGGCAATGAAGAAATAGTAAAAAGGTGATGAAACGATGAGAAAATGGAAAACAGCCGCGTTTGGACTTATCGTAGCAAGCTTTACGGGATGTTCAAGCAGTGGAGTTCTTGAAGAATCCCCCCCAAAAGCGTATCTCGAAGCAAACAACCACCTTTATGAAACAAAAGTTGGCACATACTGCTGGAAAGAGACGTGTGTGGATAAAGCAGGCCCTTTAGAATTGTTAAAAACCGAAAAGCCTATTGAAGTTAAAGCAAATGAATCGCTAGCGCTTACTATCAAACATAAGCGGCAGCCTAACGAGAGGCATATGGTACAAATACAAAACAAAAATGAAGTGGACGTACCACTAAAGAAAAATAAGATGAAAATACCTTCTGAAAGAGGTACTTACTACTACTCATATTCAGTATGGTGGATGGATAAAAATCAAAAAAATGTATCCAATGGAGATGCGTTGTACGCGTTTGTGCTGGAAGTGAAATAAGGAGGTAGCATATGCAAACCCCTATTATTCTCATTGGACCTATGTGCGCTGGAAAAACGACGGTCGGTGAAAAAGTGGCAAAAAAACTAAATGTTCCTCAGTGCTCAATGGATGAAGTGCGATTTTCCTACTACCGGGAAATAGGATTCAGCAAAGAAACACAGCAAAACGTTCGAGAAAAACAAGGATTTCAAGGCATGTACGCCTATTGGAAGCCGTTTGAAGCCTATGCTGTTAAAAGAATACTAGAAGAGTACAAACATACGGTCATTGATTTTGGCGCGGGTCACTCAGTGTATGAAGACATGGGGTTGTTTCAGCAAATAGAAAAGACGTTAAAACCTTACCAGTCTCTATTTTTATTGCTTCCCAGTGCTGATAAAGAAGAGTCTATACAACTATTACATCAAAGATTGCAGAAAATAACGGATGATAAAGATGTTTTTGAACTTAACAAACATTTTGTAACGCATCCATCAAATGAGATGCTGGCAAAGCAAACGATCTACACAAAAGAAAAATCGGCAGATACAGTAGCCGAAGAAATTATTTTATCTATATCAAAGGAGTGGAAGAAATGATTAAAAAAGTTGGTCAAATTATGGTGTATGTAAACGATCAAGATCAAGCGGTAAAGTTTTGGACAGAAAAAATGGGATTTCAAGTTATGTCTGAACAAAATAATGAACAAGGCATGAAGTGGATTGAGCTAGCACCGGTAGCGGGTGCCGAAACAACCATTATCCTTCATAACAAACAGCTAATAGCAAAAATGCAGCCAGAATTAAACGTCGGAACTCCTTCGCTGCTGTTTTTTACAGAGAATGTGGATGAACTATACAGAGATTTAACAGCTAAAAGCGTAACAGTGGGAGAAATCGTATCGATGCCTTCAGGACGAGTCTTTAATTTTTCAGACAGTGAAGGTAACTACTTTGCAGTTATGGAAAACGCGAATCATAAATAAAAGAAAAAGAAAAACACCGGGAGCATATATATTGTCTCGGTGTTTTACATGTAAAACAGGATGAGTTAGACTTCATTGTCATTAGTGAAATTAAATTCAATTAGCTTATTTCGCCCGTACTTTCCTGCGATTTGTCCTTCTTGATTAGCATTTTGCCCGCCGTTTTTGGCAATTTGTCCACCTTGAGATGCGTTTTGTCCATCGTTTATAGCAATTTGTCCGCCTTCATATGCAATATTTGTATAATAATTAATGGTTACACAGCATGGTTTTTTCTTGCGAGAACGCTTTTTAGAAGAATAATCGCGTTCTACATAATATTTGTCATCTGCTGAATTGTAGTAGCAATAATATTTTTTTATAGGATTCACTCCTTTCATCATAACTACTATATTTTATTCGTTATGCAAAGGTGTGCTTGTACACACGTGTATTAATATTCGTTTTATTTCTACAGAACGTAATAAGCTATTTTATAAATCAAGGAGTGATGCTTCTCATGATAAAACTAATAGGAGAAAAAGTATCGTTAAGAGAAGCGACACAGGAAGACGTTAATGAACTTTATTACTGGAAGTACGAAGAAAAAAAACAAGAAGCAAAAAAGTGGAACGCTCCGTACATACCAGAACGAAGACTCACGAAAGAAAAGTATATAAACTCATGGAAAAAAGAATATGAGCTTTTTCCGTCAGTTCCTCGAATACTTGCGATTATTATTAATGAAAAAACGGTGGGGACCGTGAGCTGCTATTGGGTGGACAAGCATACAAACTGGCTGGAAACCGGAATTGTCATTTACGACTCAGCCTATTGGAGCGGGGGATACGGAACGGAAGCTTACCGGATGTGGATTGATTTTTTATTTGAATCGACATCTTTGCATAGACTCGGTATGTCCACGTGGTCAGGCAACATCAGAATGATCAAAACAGCGGCAAAAATAGGGATGAAAGAAGAAGCGAGAATCCGAGAAGCACGTATCGTAAACGGTAACTATTTTGACAGCATTAAAATGGGCATTCTGCGAAGGGAATGGGAAAGTTATCGTAGTAAGAGCTGTAATAGAAAAGAATACAGAGGTGAACTAAAGCATTGATCAATATAGTCTCATTATTTAAAGCTTCTTCCTTTTTGAATGGAAGAAGCTTTTCTTATGTTCAATCATGTCATTTGTGAGATCTAGCGTGTATAAAATTAAAAGAAGGAACGTTTATATAGGTCTGCTCAAATCAGTTACTGTGTTAAAAACATCAGGGGGGAAATGCATGCGGGCAAACTTTAAAGAATCTACAAAAAGAAGCGTGAAAAAGGAGAGAACGCTGCAATTTACGCTAAATGTAATCGGAATATTTATGTTTGTAGGGGTTTTAATCAGATGGTGGACTGTTCCGTTCGCTATTAGTAACAACCTCGGAATTTATTATAATCCAGATTTTCAAATGAAGCCGAGTGAGTGCAAGGAATTTCTTGCATTCGTTTTATGCGCAGCAGGCGTGTATTTTAGTTTGATAAATATCTACTTTTTAGGCAAAAAAGGTAAAACACTAGTCTATACCGTTCTTGTTTTACTGGCTGTCTTTAACCTCTATATGATGCTTGCACTTCTTGCTGTAGCCACGCATTAAAGGCGTGCGTGCAGCTTAAAAGAAAGAGGACAAACTTTCTTTCTCCCTTAAAGTGTTTTGCGATTTTTTTATGCGAAAAACAGATAGATCTTCATTCGTTGAACTTTCATATTACTTCCACCTTTTGAAACTTTCACCTGACACATATGTAAATAGTATGTATGTTTTTACTTTCATACAATTCTATCAAATCCATTAAATCAGCTTTATTTTTTAAATTCAACCGAAAAGCATTTTCATTATTTTTCCATAAACGAACCGAGATAAGCTGCTATAAGGTTTAAAGAAAAAAAGAAAACTGAAATGATTTTTTACGAGTTTAATATCTTGACGAAAAAATATTTCAGGAATAAGATATGTTACATAAAGTAACGAGTGAAAGAAAAGTTACTTTTAAAGATTATATTTTTCCTAACAGGAGGAAGAGATATGGAAGCGATGACTTTTGTTTTATTCGGTTCAACAGGTGATTTAGCGAAACGCAAAATTTATCCTGCACTCTATAATTTATTTGTAGACGGGAAAATCCCTAAATCAATTTCTGTTGTAGGACTAGGCAGAAAGGAGATGTCCGATGCAGATTTTCAGAAAAAAGTAGAAGAATCTATTCATACTTTTTCACGTCGCGTCGAAAAAGATTCATCTCTTATGCAGCATTTTCTTTCAGCTTTTCGCTACAGTCAATTGGATGCAACGAATGCTGAAGACTATAAAAGTCTGTTAAATCTAGTAGAAGCACGAGAAGCAGAACTAAACATTCCAAGCAACCGAATGTTTTATCTCTCCGTTGCCCCAGAATTTTTCGGTACGATCGCCGAGCATATTAAAGATAGTGGCTTAGGTGCTACAAAAGGTTGGAAACGGTTAATTATTGAAAAACCGTTTGGCCATGATCTACAGTCAGCTCGACAATTAAACGAAAACTTGAGCAAAGCGTTTAAAGAAAAAGAGATTTACCGCATTGACCACTATCTTGGCAAGTCGATGGTGCAAAATTTAGAAGCGCTGGAATTCGCTAATCCTATTCTTCAATCATTATGGAATAACGAACATATTGCGAATATACAAATTACAGCAAGTGAAACGGTCGGGGTAGAGGAAAGAGCAAGCTATTATGACCATTCGGGAGCCATTCGAGATATGGTTCAAAATCATATGCTGCAAATGCTGATGATGACGGCTATGCACTTACCGGCCCGCATTAGCGCTGATGATATTCGAAACGAAAAAATAAATGTGTTAAAAGCACTTCGTCCGCTTGTAAAAGAAGATATGGATCTAGACGTTATTCGCGGTCAATATGAGGCCGGAAAAATAAACGGCTCTTCAGTGGAGAGCTACGTAAATGAGCCCGGCGTATCACCATCTTCGCAGACGGACACGTTTTTAGCAGCCAGACTATATATCGATAATTCGCTTTGGAAAGGCGTTCCTTTCTACATTCGTACAGGGAAAAGAATGGCTGAAAAAGCGACGCGAATTGTTATTGAATTCAAAGACTCGTTAAAAGAGTTGTACTTAGACAAAGGAGAAACAACATCTCCAAATCTGTTGATCATTGAAATTAACCCGCATGAAAATATTACGCTGCAGTTGAACAGCAAAAATCCATTTAATCATGGTCATATTGAGCCTGTACAAATTAATTTTTCAGGTCAGCAAGAAGGAGCACCGGAAGCATATGAGCGTCTTATTGCAGATGCATGCGCCGGAGATTCTACATTTTTTGCTCATTGGAAAGAAGTAGAGCTAGCTTGGGAATGGGTTCAGCCGCTTCTTGAAGCATTTGAGGAAAATACAGTGCCGCTTTATAAATATGCTGCTGGTTCACACGGCCCTGATGCATCACATGCACTTTTAGAAAAAGACGGTTTTAAATGGTGGCTGGATGAAGAAACAGCAAGTCAATCACGCGAAGTGCAGCCAGTTTAATACAAACAAAGCGAAAGAAGGATGACACATGAGTACCAACATAGACACACTTGCAGTTAATACGATTCGCACCCTGTCAATTGATGCGGTGAACGCAGCCAATTCAGGCCACCCCGGGCTTCCGATGGGAGCGGCTCCGATGACCTATGCGCTATGGGCGAATCACTTACAGCACAATCCGGCAAATTCAAGCTGGTTTAACCGAGATCGTTTTATCTTATCAGCCGGTCATGGCTCAAGCTTGCTGTATAGCATGCTTCATTTAAGCGGATACAATGTATCAGTAGAAGATCTAAAAAGCTTTCGCAAGCTAAACAGTAAAACACCGGGACATCCTGAATTTGGCCATACGGACGGCGTGGAAGCCACAACAGGTCCTTTAGGTCAAGGGATTGCAAATGCAGTCGGAATAGCAATGGCAGAAGCTCATTTAGCGGCAAAATTTAACCAGTCAAAATTCCCAGTCATTGATCACTATACGTATACGTTAGTAGGCGATGGTGACTTGATGGAAGGCATTTCTTATGAAGCAATGTCCATGGCTGGCCATATGAAGCTTGGTAAACTTATCGCTTTATATGACTCCAACGATATTTCGTTAGACGGGGAATTAAATCTTTCGTTTAGTGAAAATATCCAAAAAAGAGCGGAATCTGCAAACTGGCATTATTTGCGTGTAGAAGATGGAAATAACGTAGATGAAGTCACAAAAGCCATCGAAAAAGCGAAGCAGAACACCGAGCAGCCAACGCTTATTGAAGTGAGAACAATTATTGGCTACGGAAGTCCAAAAGTAGCGGGAACAAATAAAGCACACGGTAATCCGCTTGGAGAAGAAGAAGCAAAAGCAACAAAGCAAGCCTACGGCTGGAAAGCTGAAGAAAACTTCTATGTTCCAGAAGAAGTAAAAGCCCATTTTGAAAAGCTAGAAGAAAAAGGAATGAAAGCAGAAGCAGAGTGGAACGAGCTGTTTGCTTCTTACCAAAAAGAATACCCTATGCTCGCTGATGAATTAGAGCGTGCTATCACAGGCGAAGCGTTAATTGAAGTGAATGATATTTTAACATTCTCATCAGAAAAAGCGATTTCGACTCGTGTTGCAAGCGGAGAAGCTATTAATTATTTCACTAAATCTGTGCCATCTATTTTTGGAGGCAGCGCTGATTTATCGCATTCCACGATGACGGACATTAAAGAAGAAGGCCCTTACGCACCAGGATATTTCGTAAATCGAAATATTTATTTCGGCGTACGTGAACATGCAATGGGAGCGGCCGGAAATGGAATGGCCCTTCACGGCGGTGTGAAGCCGTTTGTCAGCACATTCTTTGTTTTTAATGATTACTTGCGTCCAGCGATTCGTTTGGCTGCACTGCAAAAGCTGCCGGTCACGTATGTGTTTACTCATGATTCCATAGCAGTAGGAGAAGATGGACCGACTCATGAGCCCGTTGAACATTTAGCTTCTCTTCGTGCAATTCCAGGGCTTACCGTAATCCGTCCGTCTGATGCAAACGAAACAGCTAGCGCTTGGGCTTATGCGCTTCAGCAAGCGGAAGGTCCTGTAGCCTTAGTGCTTAGCCGTCAAAACTTGCCTGTGTTTGAAGAAACAAAACAAAATATCAACGACCTAGCTAAAGGAGCTTACGTATTAACCGAAACAAACGATAAGCCGGAGCTGATTTTTATCGCTACAGGTTCTGAAGTAGCACTAGCGGTCAGTGCTAAAACTCAGCTAGAGCGTGAAGGTATATCTGTACGTGTTGTAGCAATGCCTAGCTGGGAGCTGTTTAACAAGCAGTCAAAAGATTATCAAGAGCGCATCTTGCCTGAATCTGTTTCAAAACGAATCTCTCTAGAAATGGGAATTTCACTTGGCTGGGAACGCTTTGTAGGACCAAAAGGAAAAGTGTTAGCTATTGACACATTCGGTGCTTCAGGAACGGGAGCTGATGTGATGAAGCTGTTTGGATTTACAGAAGAAAACGTAGTGGCACAAGCAAAAGAATTACTAAAGGCTTAAATAAGAAGATAAATAGAAGGAGCTGTTCACATGAAAGTAGGATTAGTTGGTTTAGGGAAAATGGGGATTAACTTAGGACAAAACTTATTGGATCAGCGTCATAACGTTGTAGCATTTGACGTAAATTCAAACGCAGTGGAACAAATGAAAGAGTACGGTGCTTCAGGAGTATCAAGCTTGCAGGAGCTTGTTCAGTCACTAGAAACACCAAGAGTTGTATGGCTGATGGTTCCTCATACGGTTGTTGATTCTGTTATTAGTGAAGTGAAGCCCCTTTTAGCTGAAGGAGATATCGTAATTGAAGCTGGAAACTCTCATTACAAAGAGTCTATTCGACGCTATAACGAGTTAAAAGAAAACAAAATCCGCTTTATGGACGTTGGAACATCTGGCGGAATGGAAGGCGCTCGTAACGGAGCTTGTTATATGATTGGCGGAGATCGTGAAGCGTGGGAAATTGTTGAACCTATCTTCCGCGATACAGCAGTAGAAAACGGATATCTATACGCTGGTGAAGCAGGCAGCGGCCACTTTTTAAAAATGGTTCATAACGGCATTGAATACGGCATGATGGCTGCAATCGGAGAAGGATTTGAAGTTCTTGAAAAAAGCCAATTTAACTATGATTACGAAAAAGTAGCGAGAGTATGGAACAATGGATCTGTTATTCGTTCATGGCTAATGGAATTAACAGAAAATGCATTCTCTAAAGATGCTAAGCTAGATGACATCAAAGGAGTTATGAACTCTTCTGGTGAAGGGAAATGGACGGTAGAAACCGCTCTAGACCTTCAAACAGCTACGCCGGTTATTGCAATGTCTTTACTGATGCGCTATCGCTCGCTTGAAGATGATACCTTTACAGGAAAGGTAGTTTCCGCACTTCGAAATGAGTTTGGCGGTCATGCTGTGGAAAAGAAATAACAAGTAAAATAGTGGGTATAGTAAAAAAAACTAATGGAGGAATGAAAAAATGAAATTTTTTATTGATACTGCAAACCTTGACGATATTAAAAAAGCATACAAAGTGGGCGTTTTATCTGGCGTCACAACAAACCCTTCTCTTGTTGCAAAAGAAGGCGTAAAGTTTGAAGATCGTATTGAAGAAATTTTAAAAACTGTTCCAGAAGTAGAATCCGTTTCAGCAGAAGTGACGCCGGATGCCCAAACAGCAGAAGACATGATTGTGCAAGCAGAAGAACTAATTAAAATTAATGGCGGGGATCGAAATATTACGATTAAGCTTCCAATGACAATCGCTGGATTAGAAGCGACTCGCTACCTTGCTAAAAAAGGTGTAAAAACAAACGTAACGCTTATTTTCACTGTGAACCAAGCGCTTTTAGCAGCTCGTGCAGGTGCAACATATGTATCTCCATTCCTTGGTCGCCTTGATGATATTTCAGAAGACGGCGTACAGCTTGTGGCTAAAATTGCCGAGTTGTTCCGCATTCAAAATATTGACTCTCAAATCATTGCGGCTTCTGTAAGACATCCGGATCACGTTACACGCGTAGCCCTTGCCGGAGCTCATATTGCAACGATTCCATATTCAGTAATCGAGCAGCTTGTTAAACATCCTTTAACCGAACAAGGAATCGAAAAATTTGCGGCTGATTGGAAAAATGCTGTTCAAAATTAAGTAAAAGATAAAGAACGTGCGCATTCTAGAAAAAGAATGCACCCGTTCTCTCATAATATCCTTAAAGAGGTAAACACCATGAATACAGTAGATGCTAAGATGATTAAAACCCAATACGGTTCAGAGGTTTATGTAGATGATGTAGAACATATTAACTTTAAAAGCCTTCATGCGCCGAAAGTTAACCAGCCGCTCTATCGCATTGAATTTGAAATTGGCTACTTTTTATTAAAAGAACACAGATATTACGAGTACGAAAAGAACTATTTTTGGCTTGCAGTAAGCGAAGATTTTAGTAAGCTAATTATTCAAGAACCTGATATGGAAAGCTTATTTGGAGCTAAAAGCGAAGAAGAAAGAAAGGCGACAAAAGAGCTTTTAAGTCAGTGGCTCATTCATACAGAGGCTTATAAAAAACAATTAAATCAGCATATTAATGAATGCAAGAAAAGTAATAAGACAAATGAGGGCATAACGGCTGTTTTAGAAAAGCTGCTGAATATTTCAGCAGCAGACATTGAACAAGCCCCGATTGAGAAATTAGCTGCCTCACGATCAGTTTAACCTAAAAAAGTAGGTAGGCATTCATAGCTGCACTTGAAAAAGATGCTTCGTTTAAAACGCGAAGCATCTTTTTTTCAGTTTCAACTATTTAACTCTTTAAAATTCCTATGTTAAAACGACTCTATTACTTATTTCGCTAAAGCCCCCGTTACTTGAATAACTTATACCAGTATAAAGTGGTTCCAATAGTAGGATTATATGACTGCTTTAGTGTGTCAACTCCACCTAGTATGAATCCTTGTTTTACATAAAATCTGCATGCACCAAGATTATCATCTTGTGCTTCCAAGGACATTCCTATAAGTTTTCTTTGTTTTGCCCACTCTTCTGCTTTATTTAAGAGAAACTTTCCAACTCCGCTGCCTCTATAGTCTTTTTTAGTAGCAATGTTTTCAATATAACAGAAGCGATTCCAATCCTTAATGATTCTAATCTGTCCTATGCAAGTATTATTCATATAAGCTAAAAACAAAGCTTTATCCTCTCGGTTTATATATTGGCTCCAATCAAGTTTGTCATCTGGAAAACGTGTTTCTCTAGCTTCATCAAAAAGAACTTCTTTATAAGACCACCTTCCTGATTGTAAACTGGGGACAACTCTGCCATATAGCTTAAAATAATCATTTGTCATATTGATATCCTCTATTAAGTCATTATTTAATGGAGAAATAATGAGTTTACTTTCACTGCCCAATAGTACACACTTCCTTTTATGATGTTTTGAAAATATTTTATTTAAGGATAAATAAACCCTATCTTATTCAATATGACTGCCCGTTAGCTGAATAAGCCTTTCTTTATACAATACTATAAAAAGGAAATTTTCCCTTGCTATAATTAAAAGCAGCAATCCTTACAAAAAGCACCTTAAGAAAATAAAGGATAGTAATAAAAACGACATAATTGTTGTTTTTACATTGACGAATCAATTCCAAGAGGTTACATTATATTAAAACGACGACATTGTCGTTTTAATATAAGGAGGCTGAAATGATGCTTATTACGATGTTAACAACGGGAACGCGGGGAGACACCCAGCCTTTTATGGCTTTAGGATTAGAGCTAAAAAAGAAAGGATACCGTGTACGAATTGCGGCTTCAGAAGCTTATCAAAACTTCATAAAATCGTATGGATTCGAATATGCCATGCTTCGAGGAGATGTTTCTAAAATTATAGAGAGCGGAGCAGCAGACGACGCGATTAATGCAGACAATCCTCTCAAATTTTTTTCAAGCTTAAAAAATGAAAAGATGATGGGTATGATGATGAATATACAAGAAGATTTGCACAAAGCATGCAAAGGAGCCGATGCAATTGTATATCATCCAGGCGCGGCAATTGGTTACTTTGCTGCTAAAGAGATGAATATACCAAGCATTCTAGCCAGCCCTTTTCCAATGACACCAACAAAAGACTATCCAGCTTTAATTTTTTATGATCGACCACGATTTGGAAAAATATATAATAAGCTGACGCATCGTATTTTTGAATGGGGATTTTGGAAAGTAGTAAATGGTCCTTTAAAAAAATATTGGGTTCAGCAGCATGGAACAGGACCTAACGATTTTTCATGTCCATATCCAAAGCAGCGTACAGCAGCTAACCCAACCATTATTTCGTCAAGTCCCACTGTATTTTCCGTATCTAAAGATTGGCCTGAACACGTTCATTCCTACGGAAATTGGTTTATGGACAGTGACCATAGCTATCAGCCGGAAGAGAAGCTGGAAAGGTTTTTAAAGGCTGGAGAACCGCCAGTTTATATTGGATTTGGAAGTGTTGGTGATAAGAAAAACGCAGGCGAAACGACTGCTTTAGTGATTAAAGCCTTAAAAATTGCCGGGAAACGAGGTATCATCAATACAGGAGGAAGCGGAATGAATCACACGGAAGAGATAGCAGAAGACATTTTATTTGTAAAAGATATTCCTCATGAGTGGCTGTTTCCTAAAATGTCTGCCGTTGTTCATCATGGAGGAGCAGGAACAACAGCCGAAGGCCTCCGAGCTGGTGTTCCAAGTATTATTGTTCCTTATGGAAATGACCAATTCGCTTGGGGAAGAAAAATTCACGAGCTAGGAGCTGGAGCAAAAGCCATTCCGAGAAAAGAATTGACGGCTGAAAAATTATCCGCAGCCATTTCCTGTACGCAAGTTAATGAAATTCGATCCAAAGCACAAGAAATCGGAAAACAAATCCGAGCTGAAAAAGGAGCTGAAAAAGCAGCTCAGGTTATTATTGATGCACTCGAGACATTCGAAAATAAATAAAAAAGTAAGCGAGCGTGAAAAAATGCCAAAAGTAAGGGAAGGATACGCTGAAAAAAAGAAGCAAGAGATTTTAGAAGCAGCCAAAAGAGTATGCAGAAGCAAACCGGTGCATGATGTAGCCATGCGAGATATCGTTTTGGAAGCTGGAATGAGTCAGGGAGGCGTGTACAAATATTTTTCAAACCTTGATGAAGTATTTGTTGGACTTCTTAATCAAGAAAGCGTCAGCTATAAAGTAAAAGATAAAATTGAAGCCCTACTTCAGACAAAAAAAGATTCCTTTGAAATGTTGCATGATTTTATTATGTATATTGGAGAGCATATCCAAGAATCGATGACAGCAGGAGGAGAAATTTACTTTGAACTAGTAGCGTTGTATTCAAAAGACCCTCAGCGTTTTATGAAAATTGAAGATCAGCTAGTTGAAGTCTCTAACCTTAAATATATTCAAAAAAAGCTTCACGACTTTATTACGCAGCAAATAGAAGTAAAGAATTTCTCTCCGGCTGTACCAACAGATGATCTGCTGGCTTTTATGGCTACAGCGATCAACGGAATTACACAAAATCCAGCGCCGGTTTACAACGTCGATGAAAAGAAACAAGTTGCTGAGGCGGCAAACGTAGAACGGCATGTCAATACGCTTTCAATAGCCGTTCGAAAGCTATTAGGAGAATAAGTACAGCTGTAATATTAAAATGTATCTTATAATATTGTTAGCAGCGTTAAGTATATTTTTTAAAAAGGTTTTTTCACTTCTTCGTCTCCTTTGAATAGTTTTGCAAAAATTAAGCATAATACGACTGCAAACTATATTTAAGGAGATGGAAAAAATGAAAAAAGGGCTTATCATTGCTTCTTCAGTTCTTTTTCTTTCAGGCTTAGCTGCATGTGGAGGAAATAAAGACAATAACGCAATGGACAATACTCAAAATGACTTACGCAACACTTCTACAAACGACGGAGTTGATAACAATATCCCAATGGATAACACTGATCAACCGACCAAGTCAGTTGAAGCAGCACAAAATGTAGAAGATATGAAGGAAGTTGACGATGCATATGTGCTTCGCGATAATAATAACGCGTATGTAACGGTAGACCTAGCTGGAAATGACGCAGCGGACAACAATGATAACGGCAAGGTGAACACCGTAACGTATAACGGGGATACTTATCATGAAGTTTCAACTGATTTTGAGCAAAAAATTGCAGACCGCGTAAGAGAAGCAGATAGTAAAATCGACAAAGTATACGTGGCGTTTGTAAACACGGGCTTAGACAATATGAACAACAACAATAACGTACCTGGCGTAGATAAAAATGACAAGATGTATCGAGATGATGAAAAAGACAACAACCGTGATCCAGAAGATATTGTAGAAGATCCAAAAGATATGATGGACCGTAACAACAAAGATCAATAACATCAAAAAGGCCTCTGAATCACCAGAGGCCTTTGTTTCATTAACTAAGTTCAAGTAAAGAAATAAAAATCGGAAGAACACAGCAAGAAACGGCTGAAATAAAATCAAGCTCGTTCTGTTTTTTTGCAGAAAGCGTGAACTCCATCAAAATAATTGTCAGGATACTCATGAAAAGCGTTGCATAAAAAAGAAAATCGCGCTGACTTTCCACTAAAAACAACACCGCATTTAAAATCAAAATAACGGCATAAAGAAACTTAAGCAGCAAGTGAAGCTGCATGCTGAATTTATTCTCTTGTTTGTAGCGCAAGATATAAACAAAAAAGAAAATAAATAAAGTTAATTGCCATGAGGCAGGGAGTAGCTGCTGCCATAGATTGTCCAAGAAACTCATTCCTCCTATAAAACGATGATGCATATATGTAACACACACGTTTTTATTTTAAAAGTGAAGAGTATCTTTAGGCAAGAGCAATTTTTCATTTTTTATAGACTTTTAATATAAAAAAAGAAAGGTCATCACGACCATTCTTTTTACTTCACTTCAATTAAAACCTTCGTACCGTCAGGAAACTCGTCTACTTGATGGGAGATCCAAGACCCGGCGCCTCGGTTGTCTGAAGGCTTTACATATTCAATATCAGCACCGCTTCCGCCTTCTTCACAAAAGGCCATCGGAAACTCATCTCGGTCATAGCCGCTTTTAGTCGGAATACCTTTTAAAGACTCACGGCGGTTTTCCTCAGCCCCGTCTCGGTCGATTGTACAAACAGCCGATTTTCCTTTATCGATTGCATGTTGAATATGCGCTGCAGTTTCAGGGTAACGATCAGCAGGGAAGGTAATTACTTCATCGTAGGAGGTATTCGTTGAAGAGTTCTGCTCTAACGGATTTCCTTCAATCATAACAATAACGGCTAATACTAAAATTAAAATACCAGAAACAATTTTTTTCAATCTGTAAAACTCCTTTATAAAACGTTTATCACTTTTATTTTAAAGTAATAAGAAAAAAATGTAAAAACATATAATGGAACTAGTCAAAATTCATAAGAAAAATATAAGCTCACGTACAGCCGCTGAACGTGAGCTTATGTCTAATGATGAGAGTGATGATGATGCGTTTCGTTTTCAGCTGGCTGCAGTGAACGTAATTCTTCTTTCGATAATTCGCCTACTGCGACTTGCTGAGTAGGAAGGATGTGTTCACCGCGCGCGTCAATATCGGTTTTAATATAATAAATACCATCCTCTTTAAAGGTTGCTTTGGCTTTATACATACTGCCGTCATAATGCGCTTTTACTATTTCAACTTTACCGGGAGCATCTTTTTTCCACACTTTAAACTGAACGCTTTTGGCATCATCCACCGTTTTATTTTCTTGCATTACGTGCACTTCTAGTACCTGTGTGCTCCGTGGTTTTATAGTTTCAGGAAGCATCACATGCGCAGACAGAGGCTTTGGCTGCTTGTAGAGCTTGTCTGCGTTACTGTTTACAGAGCACGCGGAAAGTAAAATCGTACTGAGTATGACTAGTCCGGACATTTTCCATTTGTTCATTGTTACTGCACCTCACATCGTTTCATGCATCATGCGTTTAAAAACCGCTTCAATGCTGGAATTCGTTTGATGACAAAGAAATCTAAAAGCCACACGATAACTAAGGACAGTCCGACTAAAGGAAAGACGAGACCAAACACCACGATTATACACGTCACAATGCGCATTGCATTTCCTTCAGGAACTTTAGGAGCGCCTATGTTTTTAGCTGGTTTTCGTTTCCACCACAGTAAGGCTCCGCTGATAGCAATACCAGCAATTCCGATACAAACAATGAGGCCCATAAGCTGATTTATAAACCCAAACTGTGTACCTTTATGAAGCGTAATACCAAGTGCAATCAATTTTCCCATAAATCCATAGTTGTCGTACCGATAATCGGCTAACACAGCGCCGGTGTATTGATCAAGGTGAATGGTTGCTTCATCCTGAGCTCTTGGTGAAAATACAGAGAGCGTATACACGCCTTGAGGTTCTTGCGGAATAGAAATGGTATAGCCGTCGTGCATATGCTGTTCTTTTGCCATATCTACAATGTCATCAAGCGATACTTTTGTATATTGCGAAGCTGTGGAGTTTGGAACTTCTAGGGTTTCAGCTCCCCAAGGCACGTCCGCTACATCTTTTGTTTGCACGGTTGAAGTAGGTGCACTGCCTACCCAAATAGAAGGAGGGTACCCAACGCCTGCGTTTGTGGCGATTTGCTGAAACGCATTGCCCCACAGTCCTGACCACGGAAGGCCCGTTAGTACGAGAAAAAGCATACCAGCTGAAATCCAAAAGGCCGGTACCGCATGAAGGTCTCGTGTAAGCACGTTTTTACCTTTTGAAAAACGAGGAATCAGCACGCCTTTTATTTTGTCTTTTTTGCGCGGCCACCATAAAAAAGCACCGGTTACAATTAAGACAATCGCCCAGCAGGCCGCAAGTTCTACGATACGATCACCCGCTGTTCCTGCCATTAGCTCTCCGTGAAATTCTTCAATTTGATTCATTAAGCGACTCGAATCATCCAGTTTTCCTACAATGTGACCATTGTGAGGATTAACAAAAATCGTATATGTATGGTCTTTTAATGAGATTCCTACTTCTGAAGAACGAGTGGAGCGCTCACTGGGCTTATACGTCAACACGTCAGCGCCTGGATACTTTTCCTTTACAGCCTGCACTTGTGCTGAAGGGGATGTAGACTGTGATTGAGCTTGAACATGATACAAGTCGTGGTACAGTCTTTCTTCAATTTGAGGCTTGAACAAATACACGCCTCCAGTAACAGCTAATATAAGAAGAAACGGAGTAAACACTAAGCCCGCATAAAAGTGCCAGCGCCATATGGCTTTGTATAGACCTTGAGAACGCGCTGTGCTTTTTTTAGTTGTACTCGCTGTTTCTTCGCGCTTTTCCTGCATCGTTTTTTCCTCCTTTTTACTAACTAGCGTGCTTTTATTATAGAAGGAAAGGGAGAAATAGCCATCACTCCTGAGAGTGATTGTTGGGACTTATAAGAGAAAGGTGCTGATAAAAAAAACAGCTCGTGAAAGCTGTTAGTTCATTAAGCCGTTTTGAAACGCATAGCTTGTCAGCTGCACGCGGTTTTCTAAATGAAGCTTGCTTAAAATATTTTTCAAATGGCTTTTTACCGTGTGTTCAGAAATAAATAACTGCGCGGAGATATCGCGGTTTGACAGTCCTTTAGCCACTAATTGAAGTACTTCAAGCTCTCGTGCAGAAAGGGGAGTGTCGGGTTTTTTTATCGATGTTTCTTGCGGAAACTCTTTTAAAATTTGAAACGCAATTTCTTTTGACATAGGAACTTCATCTAAAGCGAACGCACGCAAATAGTCGTACCACACTTCAGACTGCAGGTTTTTTAATAAATAGCCCTGTGCGCCTTTTTTCAGCGCATCAAATAAATCCGTAATATCGTCTGAAACCGTGATAACCACAATTTTAACGTACGGAAACTGAAGCTTAATTTGTTTAGTTGCTTCTAAACCGTCCATCACAGGCATTCCAATATCCATTAGTACGATATCGGGCATTAATTTTTCGGTCAGTTCAATGGCTTCTTGCCCGTTGGTTCCTTCGCCAACAATAATAAAATCTTCATATTCTTCTAAAATATCGCGAATGCCTTCTCTCGCATGGGCATGATCATCTACAATCAAAATACGAAACGGCTGCATTTACATAACCCCCTTTTTAATGCTAACAATGGTTTGGTTCTGTTTTCGCTCAATGGAAAAGTCCCAGTTCATGTCCTTCGCACGATCTTTCATAATTTGCAAACCAAGACCGGACTTGAGAGAGTCGGACGTAAAACCTGTACCGAAATCTATAATTTCACAAATCCATCCCCCGGCCGTTTCAGTGGCTGTAATCCAGATTTTATTCGTTTTTGCATGTTTGATTACATTCATAGCCGCTTCCTTTACACAAGCAAACAGCTCGTTTTTTTCTTTCCTCGACAGCGTTGTTTCTGACAGTCTCCAATCTAGGTTTACATCTAGTAAATGAGTATGTGTTAAATCATCGACGTATTGATGAATGCTTTCAGTCCAGCTTTCGGAAGAGTCAGACGGAGAGTGCTTTAAATTCGTAATCGCTTGACGCGTATCGTCATGGACATGCTGAAGAGTTTGTTTCATCCGGATAAAGTCAGGATCCTGTTCTAATTTATTTTTTCTTCCGAACTTGTTCATTTTAACAGATAGGAGAAACAGCGACTGCGCAATGCCGTCATGCAGTTCACGAGCTAATTTTTCACGTTCAATAAGTGCTGCTTTCTTTTCTTTTTCTTGTCTTAGTTCCTCTTGCATTTTTTCTAAAATAGAAAATAAATAGCGGACAAACACAAGCGTTACAAAAAAGACAAGGAGCGGAGAAAGCACATTTCCCATATCCATTGAGATGTAAGGGAGCAAAAAGGCATGACGAACATACTCCCAAAGAGCGATGGTCAGAGTTGGAAGAAGCAAAATCAGCCATTTAATTTGTCTATATTTCACGGTATCCCTTCTTTCGTCCATAAAATGTGTCTATATTTTATCATTTGAGCGGAAAATTACTAGAGGAAAGAAGAGAAATCACTCTTAAGGGTGATTAGTACCACCGGTAGCTGAACGGATAAAAGTAATGGAAAAAAGTCTCATCTGCAATATCATACAAGAAAAATTTTTGAGTGAATGGTATGGTTAAAAAGCTTAGTATGTGACAAGGAGGGGTCATTGATGGTAAAAGAAATTCGCACGGCGCACGTTGACGCCGATTTACATATTGAAGCTTATCGTTTTAAAGGGATTATGCAAAAGTTTCCTGCTCATTTTCACGAGTATTATGTGATTGGATTTATTGAAGAAGGTCAGCGTCATTTAATTTGCCAAGGCAAAGAATACATCATTAATCCAGGCGATTTGCTGCTGTTTAATCCGTATGATGTCCATAGCTGTGAACAAATAGACGGCAAAACGCTTGATTATCGCTGTATTAACGTGACGCCAGAAGTGATGAAAAAAGCTGTTTTTGACATTAACGGCAGTGAAAGTCTTCCGCGTTTTAACAGCAGCGTGGTGCAAAGAAGTGATGCTGTCTCTAGTTTAAAAGAGCTTCATTTGCAAATTTCAAATGGTGAACGGGAGTTTAAGAAAGAAGAGTTATTTTTATATTTGCTGGAAGAACTCATGCAGGATCATTCAAATCTTTCTTTTCTTTCGTCAGATGTTGACACGTCCCGTGAAATTACAACGATCTGCAGCTATTTGGAAGACAACTATACAAACAAAATCACGCTGGATGAGTTAAGTCAGCTAATTGGATGGAGCAAATACCGGCTGCTGCGCTCTTTTACAAAGCAAAAAGGAATCTCTCCATACAGCTACTTGGAAACAATTCGAATCAATCAGGCTAAAAAGCTGCTAGAGCAAGGAAAAAAACCGATTGACGTATCTTTTTTAACGGGATTTAGTGATCAAAGTCATTTGACTAAATTTTTTAAAAGTCAGGTTGGGTTAACGCCAAAACAATATATGAAAATATTTGAAAGTGAAAAGAAAACAGGATGCTAGTAATAGCTTAAAAGGGAGAGAAGAGCTGTGGATCATTTAGCTGCTTACATGCTGATGGCGCTGGTTATGTCGATGATACCTGGTGCTGATACAATTCTTATTATGAAAAATACGCTTCATCACGGAGCAAAAGCAGGACGTTTTACCATACTCGGTATGGCTACAGGCCTCACGTTTTGGACGTTAATTGCTGTGCTTGGCTTGTCTGTTGCTATTGCGCAGTCGGTGTATCTGTTTAACACGATTAAATACATAGGGGCAGCGTACTTATTTTACTTAGGCATCAAAATATTTCTGACAAAAAATACGCTCTCATTGAAGGCTATTTCAGAAGAAACAAAAACTGTAAAGTCTTCATCTAATCGCTGCTATAGAGAATCATATATGCAAGGGGCTCTTAGTAATTTTCTTAATCCTAAAACGGTATTAGTTTATATTACGTTTATGCCGCAGTTTATTAACTTGGATGCACACACAAATCAACAGCTGCTGATACTTGGCTTTATTCTGACGCTTATAGCAGTAGGATGGTTTTTAATCTTGGTGTATGTAATAGATTACGTGAAAAAATGGTTTAAAAAACCGGTGTTTCAAAAAGCCTTTCAACGATGCAGCGGCGTGCTGCTGATTGGTTTTGGAATAAGAACAATAGTGTAATCGTAGTTAGTAAGCAAAAAGAGGCTGGTATAAAAATTGTTAGTTGAAGGAAGATCCGAACGAGTTTGATTCTTGATTGAAAATCAAACTCGTTCGGATTTTTTTATTAGTATGATGAACATAGCTTTCATATATTTATTCAGTTATTTCTAGCTGTTGATTGGAGGGCAAGGCGAAGACTCCTGCGGAAAAAGCGGAATAGGTGATACCCCGCAGGAGCGTATGCGACGAGGAGGCTCACCGGCCGCCCGCGGAAAGCGAAGTCTTGCACGGAAATCCACAGCGGTGTCACAAGCCCCCCATACTAGTTCATGTATCCAATTTGCTCGTCTTTAGGTTGTATTGATTTAACTATGTCTCAATTTCTTTTCTTAACGTTTAAAAACACGTAAACGAAACAATTTGTCGTGTATCCACACCGAAAATGGTCCAAAAACGTCCGTTCCATCTAAATCCTGCAACCGATCGCGGGCCTACAAAAATAGGAAAATACCAGAAGCTAGAGCCGTTTCTAAGCCATATGAACGTGTTGCGGAATAGACATAGAGAAATGGCTCCTGGGTCAACAGCAAATGGAGTTGCCGTTTGTTGAGCCGGAATAAATGCCGGCGGAGGAGAAGTTGGGGCTTGCTGCGGGCTAGGTGTAGGTAAACCGCCTGGTGGTCTAGGTGGACCGGGCGGGAGTTGAGGTCCAGGAAATCTTGTCGGGTACAAATAAAAATCCATGTAGTTAATGTCCATTTTTTAATCACCTCGATTTTTTTATCACTATTTTATAAAGTATGAGAAAGTTGCCTAAATGGATTGGGCAATTATAGCGTTTTTTACATAGGCCTTTTTTACGAATAAAAGTTTGGTTCCTAAGTCCGAAGTAAATTCCTTCATGAACTCGATAAAAGCTGAATAGGATAAAACAGAGTGTGTTTTTAGAGGAGGACTTTTCATGGATAACAATCCAAAAAAGATGTTTACACCGGTTAAGACCTATCAACCTTTCCACAGTATCTATGATCCTTGCCGGCCGATAGGAGTTAAATATTATTCTACGCCGCCTCAATTATACATGGGATTTCAGCCGCCGAATCTGCAGCAGTTTTCACCGAAAGAAGCGCTAAAAAAAGGAACGCTGTGGCCGGCTTTTTGGGACTACTATGAAAATCCATACAAAGATAAGAAGAGGGATGAAGAATGAAAAATCTACCTCCGGAGTACTATCAGGATTTAGAAGAAATACAGGCGATTGATTTTGCACTAGTAGAATTAACGCTGTATTTGGATACCCATCCAAATGACCAGCAGGCTATGCAGCAGTTTAACGAATACGCGCAGCAGGCTATGCAGTTAAAAAGAACCTTTGAAACAAAGTACGGGCCGCTTCAGCAATATGGAAACAGTTATACCGACGGAAAGTGGAGCTGGGGAACAAGCCCTTGGCCATGGCAAATATAAGCAGATAAAGGCGGGAACGATATGTGGGTGTATGAAAAGAAATTGCAGTATCCAGTGAAAGTAAGCACGTGTAATCCAACGCTTGCCAAATATTTAATGGAACAATACGGGGGAGCGGACGGAGAGCTTGCGGCAGCCCTGCGTTATTTGAATCAGCGCTATACAATTCCCGATAAAGTGGTTGGACTGCTAAACGATATCGGGACAGAAGAGTTTGCTCATCTTGAAATGATTGCTACGATGATTTATAAGCTAACAAAAGATGCAACGCCGGAGCAGCTGAAGGCAGCAGGATTAGCAGAACACTATGTGAACCATGATAGTGCACTTTATTACAATAATGCTGCTGGGGTTCCGTTTACAGCTACTTATATACAGGCAAAAGGAGATCCGATTGCAGATCTTTATGAAGACATAGCTGCAGAAGAAAAAGCAAGAGCTACATATCAATGGTTAATTGATATATCAGATGATCCTGATTTAAACGATAGCTTACGATTTTTACGAGAAAGAGAGATTGTTCACTCACAGCGGTTCCGCGAGGCCGTGGAGATTTTAAAAGATGACAGAGACAGGAAGAAAATCTTTTAACTAGTAAAAAAACATCCCCCTTGGCGAATGCATACGAAAGGAGGGATGTTTTTTATTATGGCAGCGTCGATTATACGCTGGAACTGCAGTGACAAGAAACAACCTTTAATTTCCCTTCAACATCTTTCCAAACTCGCGTATAGCTGTATTCGCCTCCGATCGATTCACCGGTTGCCAGTGCCCCATTCAACGCTATTTTTGTAATCGTAACGGCAAGTTCTTGAAACAGTTTAACTTCTTGTTCCAACACTTCAATACCCGCTATATCCAAACTTTTTGAGCGATGAGCATTTATATCTTGCTCTTTTGACAACCATTGCCCAAGATGATTCACAAAAATAAGTTCATCTGAAAGTAACTCTTCTAATAGCTCTACGTTATTAGAAAGCATGGCTGAGCGAAGCATTTCTTCGTATTCTATAACTCTTGCTTGATTCATTTTTAATCCTCCTTTACGCCTTGTGTAACTCTTTTCTATTTCCACGTTGCTTTTCCTTTAAACTTCTGCCCTTAATAAGGTGTGTTAAATTATGTTAATAGAGGGGATAAGTGGACTAATTTTCTGTAAGCACAAAAGATTCTGAAAGACTCGGTTAATTACCTTTAAATGGTATAAAATTAGAATGAAAGAACCTTTTCTTTCCACTTTTCTAGTTATCTTTTTACTATTAAGATGCAGTTTTTTATACTTGTAATTGTAGCGGAATGAACGTTCATTCCGTTTTTGGAAAGAGGTGATAAAGTGGAATCTACTCCAACAAAACAAAAAGCGATTTTTTCTGCTTCGCTTCTGCTGTTTGCAGAAAGAGGATTTGATGCAACCACGATGCCAATGATTGCAGAAAATGCCAAAGTAGGAGCAGGAACAATTTATCGCTACTTTAAAAATAAAGAAAGCCTTGTAAACGAACTGTTTCAGCAGCATGTGAACGAGTTTTTACAGTGCATTGAAAGCGGCCTGGCAAACGAAAGAGAAGGATACCGAGATGGGTTTCATCATATCTTTGAAGGTATGGTGACATTTACTAAAAATCATCCTCGTGCTCTTGGTTTTATTAAAACTCATAGCCAAGGAGCTTTTTTAACGGAAGAGAGCCGCTTCGCATATCAAAAGCTGGTGGAATTTGTTTGCACGTTCTTCAGAGAAGGACAAAAGCAAGGTGTGATTAGAAATCTTCCTGAAAATGCGCTAATTGCTATTTTATTTGGAAGTTTTATGGAAGTATATGAAATGATTGAAAATGACTACTTATCTTTAACTGATGAACTTCTTACAGGTGTAGAAGAGAGTCTGTGGGCAGCACTTAGCAGACAATCATGAAACTTAACAAATGAAAGAGGGATAACATGACAATTAAAGAAATGCCTCAGCCAAAAACGTTTGGAGAGCTTAAAAACTTACCGTTATTAAACACAGACAAACCACTTCAGACGCTGATGAAAATTGCGGATGAATTAGGGGAAATCTTTAAATTTGAAGCGCCTGGCCGTGTAACGCGCTACTTATCAAGTCAGCGTCTAATTAAAGAAGCATGCGATGAGTCCCGATTCGATAAAAACTTAAGTCAAGCGCTTAAATTTGTGCGTGATTTTGCAGGAGACGGTTTATTTACAAGCTGGACTCATGAGAAAAACTGGAAAAAAGCGCATAATATCTTACTTCCAAGCTTTAGCCAGCAGGCAATGAAAGGCTATCACGCAATGATGGTCGATATCGCCGTGCAGCTTATTCAAAAGTGGGAGCGTCTAAATGCAGATGAGCATATTGAAGTACCGGAAGACATGACGCGCTTAACGCTTGACACAATCGGTCTTTGCGGCTTTAACTATCGCTTTAACAGCTTTTATCGCGATCAGCCGCACCCGTTTATTACAAGTATGGTCCGTGCATTAGACGAATCGATGAAAAAACTGCAGCGTGCAAATCCGGATGACCCGGCTTACGATGAAAATAAGCGTCAGTTTCAAGAAGATGTTAAGGTGATGAACAACCTAGTAGATAAAATTATTGCAGATCGCAAAGCAAGCGGTGAACAAAGCGATGATCTATTAACGCATATGCTAAACGGAAAAGATCCAGAAACAGGTGAGCTGCTTGATGACGAGAACATTCGCTATCAAATTATTACGTTCTTAATTGCGGGACACGAAACAACAAGCGGTCTGTTATCATTTGCGCTGTATTTCTTAGTGAAAAATCCACATGTATTACAAAAAGCAGCAGAAGAAGCAGCACGAGTTCTAGTAGATCCTGTTCCAACCTACAAACAAGTCAAACAGCTTAAATATGTGGGCATGGTCTTAAACGAAGCGCTGCGTTTATGGCCGACGGCTCCTGCGTTTTCTCTATATGCAAAAGAAGATACGGTGCTTGGAGGAGAATATTCGTTAGAAAAAGGCGATGAACTAATGGTTCTGATTCCTCAGCTTCACCGTGATAAAACGATTTGGGGAGACGATGTAGAAGAGTTCCGCCCAGAGCGTTTTGAAAACCCAAGCGCGATTCCGCAGCATGCGTTTAAACCATTTGGAAACGGGCAGCGCGCGTGTATCGGTCAGCAGTTCGCTCTTCATGAAGCAACGCTTGTACTTGGTATGATGCTAAAACACTTTGATTTTGAAGACCATACAAACTATGAGCTGGATATTAAAGAAACTTTAACATTAAAACCTGAAGGCTTTGTGGTAAAAGCAAAATCGAAACAAATTCCGCTTGGTGGTATTCCTTCACCTAGCACTGAACAGTCTGCTAAAAAAGTACGCAAAAAGGCAGAAAACGCTCATAATACGCCGCTGCTTGTGCTATACGGTTCAAATATGGGAACAGCTGAAGGAACGGCGCGTGATTTAGCAGATATTGCAATGAGCAAAGGATTCGCACCACAGGTCGCTACCCTTGATTCGTACGCCGGAAATCTTCCCCGCGAAGGAGCTGTATTAATTGTAACGGCGTCTTATAACGGACACCCGCCTGATAACGCAAAGCAATTTGTCGACTGGTTAGACCAAGCGTCTGCTGATGAAGTAAAAGGCGTTCGCTATTCCGTATTTGGATGCGGTGATAAAAACTGGGCGACAACGTATCAAAAAGTGCCTGCTTTTATCGATGAAACGCTTGCCGCTAAAGGGGCAGAAAACATCGCTGACCGCGGTGAAGCAGATGCAAGCGACGACTTTGAAGGCACATATGAAGAATGGCGTGAACATATGTGGAGTGATGTAGCAGCCTACTTTAACCTCGACATTGAAAACAGTGAAGATAATAAATCTACGCTTTCACTTCAATTCGTCGACAGCGCCGCGGATATGCCGCTTGCGAAAATGCACGGTGCGTTTTCAGCGAACGTCGTAGCAAGCAAAGAACTTCAACAGCCAGGCAGTGCACGAAGCACGCGTCATCTTGAAATTGAACTTCCAAAAGAAGCTTCTTATCAAGAAGGAGATCATTTAGGCGTTATTCCTCGCAACTATGAAGGAATAGTAAACCGCGTAACAGCAAGGTTCGGCCTAGATGCATCACAGCAAATCCGTCTAGAAGCAGAAGAAGAAAAATTAGCTCATTTGCCACTCGCTAAAACAGTATCAGTAGAAGAGCTTCTGCAATACGTGGAGCTTCAAGATCCTGTTACGCGCACGCAGCTTCGCGCAATGGCTGCTATAACGGTCTGCCCGCCGCATAAAGTAGAGCTTGAAGCCTTGCTTGAAAAGCAAGCCTACAAAGAACAAGTGCTGGCAAAACGTTTAACAATGCTTGAACTGCTTGAAAAATACCCGGCGTGTGAAATGGAATTCAGCGAATTTATCGCCCTTCTGCCAAGCATACGCCCGCGCTATTACTCAATTTCTTCATCACCTCGTGTCGATGAAAAACAAGCAAGCATCACAGTCAGCGTTGTCTCAGGAGAAGCGTGGAGCGGATATGGAGAATATAAAGGAATTGCGTCGAACTATCTTGCCGAGCTGCAAGAAGGAGATACGATTACGTGCTTTATTTCCACACCGCAGTCAGGATTTACGCTGCCAAAAGATTCTGAAACGCCGCTTATCATGGTCGGACCGGGAACAGGCGTCGCGCCGTTTAGAGGCTTCGTGCAGGCTCGCAAGCAGTTAAAAGAACAAGGACAGTCGCTTGGAGAAGCGCATTTATACTTTGGCTGCCGTTCACCTCATGAAGACTACCTGTATCAAGAAGAGCTTGAAAACGCCCAAAATGAAGGCATCCTTACGCTTCATACCGCTTTTTCTCGCGTGCCAAATCAGCCGAAAACATACGTTCAGCACGTAATGGAACAAGACGGCAAGAAATTGATTGAACTTCTTGATCAAGGAGCGCACTTCTATATTTGCGGAGACGGAAGCCAAATGGCGCCTGACGTTGAAGCAACGCTTATGAAAAGCTATGCTGACGTTCACCAAGTGAGTGAAGCAGACGCTCGCTTATGGCTGCAGCAGCTAGAAGAAAAAGGCCGATACGCAAAAGACGTGTGGGCTGGGTAAATTAAAAAGAGGCTAGGATACAAATAGTTTAGTTGGTTGAAGGAAGATCCGAACGATGAATCGTTCGGATCTTTTTATTGATAGAGTGAACGTAGATTTCATCTATTTAGTGGCTTGTAGCGGTTGATTGGAGGGCAAGGCGAAGTCTTGCACGGAAATCAACCGAGGTTTCTAAAGTGATCTATACGAGTTCATTTCTCCCATTTATTCGTCTTTTGTCCCCACTTCATTTTTATAGCGTCTTAACGTTTCTTCTGCGTGACAGCAAATCTTTTCAATTAGCTCCCGAGGTTCTTCAATAAAAGCATGAGCCCCTAAGGTATAGAAAAAAGAAGCCATGTAGCTTAATTCATTTCCATCAGTTATTGTATCGATGTAGCCATTCCCATCACGCGCCACCTTCACGTGATTTTCAAGCCACGGAACGCCTTTACACTGACGAACGCCTTCGTGTGTCAAGGTTACTTTTAACGAAATCGGCTGTGAGTTTACCGGTTCTGTTTCAAGCCATTCCTTTAACGTAAAAGATATATTTTTGTCTTTTTCTAAAACCTTTAATGAGTGAATACGATCCGCTCGAAACAATAATACTTTTTGCTTATCGTAAGAATAGGCAGGGCAGTACCATAAACCGTTATGAGCATAAATTCCAAGGGGTTTGACTTGTTTTCTTGTTTGACCCGCCTTTGAATCATAAAGAAATTCAATATATTTTCCTGCAAGGCTTGCTTCTAAAAGCTCTTTTAAATAAGGAGTGTCAAGGTTTCTTTTAGGATTCCAAAACGCAATATGAGCACTCATTTTATCTACTTTTTTCTTTGTTTCCTCAGACAGGTACACATAAAACTTTTGAAGAGCCGCATGAATTTCTGCATCAAACGGAAGGTCATGATAATACTGCAGAGCTTGATAAGCAAAAAAGATAGAAATAGCTTCTTCTTCCGTAAACAAAATAGGAGGGAGAATACGATTCTTTAACACTTTGTAACCGCCGCTCCGTCCTTTTTCACTGTAAAGAGGCAGCCCTAATTCACTTAAGTCCAGTAAATAGCGCTGGACGGTCCGCACGGAAAGACCAAATTCCTCCGCTAGTTCTTTTGCCGTAAATGTTCTTTTTGTATTAATAAACATGAGCATATCAACAAGCCGTCTAGACTTAGCCATTTATTTTCACCTTTTTCTTTTAATATGACAAAAAGTGTCGTATTAAGATGATATCATACAGAAACAGTAAAGTTGAAAGGAGAAAAGAGAATGAAGAAAAAAATCGTCGTATATATTGCGGCAAGCTTAGACGGGTATATTGCAAGAGAAAACGGAGAGATTGACTGGCTGGAAAGCGTAGAAGGAGAGGGAGACAACGGCTACGAAACGTTTTATCAAACGTGTGATGCGGTCGTTATGGGAAAAGCCACGTACGACCACGTGCTGAAGCTCACACCTGAGTTTCCGTATCTCGATAAAAAGTGCTACGTGTTTAGCCGCTCAGCTCAAGGAAAAGATCAGTATGCAGAGTTTATAAATGAAAGCGTGGCGTCATTTCTCAACAACCTCAGTCAAGATACGAAAAAAATATGGCTGGTGGGAGGCGCTGATATTCTCGCTGATTTCTTAAAAGCAAAGAGGGTGGATGAATTTATTATATCGGTCATTCCCGTGTTGATTGGGGCTGGTATTCCGCTGTTTAAACGAGGAATTCCCGAAATGAACTTGAAGCTTACCGATATAAAACAGTACGGGCAAATTGCTCAGCTTTATTATGAAAAAGAATAAGCTTTTCGTAATAAAAACTCTTTCTGCAGTGTCAGTGTGCTCATCGTGTATGTAACATCCAGCTATTGTTATTTTAGGGACAGTGACATCAAGAGCGTCCTTTTTTCATAGTATATTTTTGGGGTGAAAAAATGCCAAGAGTAAATTATCGAGATTCAGACGTTGCTTTAATGGCAAGGATGATGAGAGCAGAAGCTGAAGGCGAAGGAAAACAAGGAATGCTGTATGTTGGAAATGTCATTGTCAATCGTCTTAAAGCAAACTGTTTAGATTTCAAGAATTTAAGATCCGTTCCGCAAGTTATTTATCAGGTGCAGGGAGGCAACTACTCGTTCGAGGCTGTTCAAAAAGGAAACGTATTTTATCAAAGAGCAAGAGGTGTTGAAAAAAGGTTAGCCAAAAAGAATTTGGATTATTGGAGAGAACATCCGGGGAAATATGCACTGTGGTACTTTAATCCATCCGCTCCATGCCCTCCAACCTGGTACGGTCAACCGGCTTCTGGTCAATACAAAAATCACTGTTACTATGAGCCAAAGCCCGGAACATGCGCTAGCGTTTATAACGGATAGATAGCTTAGAAAATATGCTGCATTCTGAAAGTCTGGCATCAAATCCAAACCTTTAGCTGCAGGTGACAAGGTAATCGTTCTTCATATAATAAGAGAAAGCCCTCTTTTAATAAAGGGGGCTTTTGCTAATTGATGCATTTCTCATTTTGCTTCAAATTTTATGTTTTTACCAGCAGCAAATTCAGATTGATCCTTCGCTTTTGTATCCTTTACCACCCAGGACGTCTTTACCTTAGCTGCTGCTAAAATTTCTTTAATTTGCTTATCGTTTAAGCCTTTCGTATAAAGGACAAATTCTCTTGTATAGATGTTTTTATTTTCTTGCTCTTTATCTGCACCGCTGCCAAACCAATATCTTATTTGCTGATCGTCTTTGATGTTATTAAAAGCTTCTTTATAGTTAGGTAGCTTAACTTGAATATTCGACAGGTAATCCGTGCCGCGTAACGTAAGGATCATATGTACTTTGTGAAAATCTTTTTTTGCAGGGCTTGTTAACCCTGATGTTCCAACTTCACTAAATTCTTTTTTCGTCAGCTGTTTAACTGTAGTAGAAACAGAAACTTTTGGATCTGAATTATTTGTCACAACGTCTTCGGTACTGCAGGCACCTAAAATGAACAGCGTTAAAAGAGCATAGACTGCTCCAAATGCTTTTTTCTTCATGCTCGTTCTCCTTTGTAATTGATAGATAATGGTACTCATTCGCTATGTTCATTGTATTTACCTCCATTTGTTTCAATGTCATGATTAATGAAGAAAAGTATAGAAACATTAAAAAGAGAAATGCCGAAGCATTTCTCTTTTGATTCTATGAATCTGGATTAAGCGAAGTATGCGTATACTCGGGCATACGCTCTTCTTTTTCCGTTAGCTGAGTATCGGGGCTTTGCTGCTCTTGTGAAATAGGAGACAGCGTAGATTTTTGTTCAGGATTCATGTTTGTTATTCCTCCTTATATAAAGTGAGCTGTTAATCAAGCGAAAGCAAATCATCTTGAATTCGCTGTGTTAAAGATGCCACTTGCTGCGTTAAACTGTCATTTTCCGCCTGGAGTTTTTGATAAGACTGATTTGCTTTTGAACATAGGTAAGGGTCTGTTTCCCACCAGTCCATGCCAATTTCTCTTGCTTTATCAATAGAAGCGACAAGCAGCCGGATTTTGATTGTTAAGAGTTCAACATCAGCAATTTGCACTTTAATATCTCCAGCAATAACAAGACCTTTATCTAATACTTTTTCTAATACTTCTACAATGGTGCCCAGATGCCCGTTATGTTCCGCCGCCATTTTTTCACTCCTTGTTATAACACTTTTCCTAGGGGACCTAGATCAATATTTAAATCTTCATTTGTAAAGCTAAACACTGATTTTAGCTCCTCCATTTTGTTCTCTAACTTCATCAACGCCACGCCCAGGTCTTCGATTTGAGCATCCGTCAGGTTTCCGCTGTCGACTCGGCGAATCGCATGCTTTTCAATGAGCTGCCGCAGTAATTCAATGACAGTTAAAACAAGCTGCGCTAGGCCTTGTTCAGCATTTTCCGCACTCAGCTCAATGCGGCCGTTTCGTTTGAGGTTATTTTCCATTTCGCAACGCCTCCGTTTCCTGTTCAAGCTGCCGAGAAGAAATGATTTGACGATCATGAGAGCCTATCAGCGTTTCTACAGAAGAAATCAATACCCGCAAATCAAGATAGACTAAATCAATTCCGGCAATTGAAATCAATAAATCACCTTTAATGGCAATTCCTTTATCGAGGATCACATCTAATATATCAATGAGGGCGATGTCCTTTTGCTCCAGCGTTTGTTTTCGCAGCGATGTCATCCCGCATCTTTCTCCGAGCGCAGAGTGTCGATATGATAAGCAGGCCATGGTCCCGTTACTTCGATGTTCAGTCCCATTTCACTATAAAACGTTTGCTTGTCGCTAATGGCTTTTAAAAACGATTCTACATTGTTCTTTGAAAGAAGGTAGATGCTGTTCCAGCACATGCTGTAGCTCTCGCCGGTTATTTTTTGACTCCAGTTATTTTTGATTGTGTGGTAAGCGGCGTGGGGGCTTATCTCACTGTGTAAATGATCACAAAGCGACAGCTGTTCTTTTTCTGTTTCTTCTTCGATCAGCTTTTCTATCTTTTTACGTTCAAAAAACTGCCTGCCTGGAGGCAGCGTATTTATTTCTTCTTTTTTCTTTTGGATCGTTTCATTGTTCGTTAGCAGATAGTTCTTTAAAGAATTCGTATGGGCATATACTTTTATATTCCATTCTTCAGATCTTTTTAAAAGATGAAGAGAAGAGAGGGTTTTTTCTTTGTTATCAGCAATACTTTTTTGACAGCTATCCTTGCTTTTGTAGACCGTACAAAATTTCATGGGAAGAAGCGTGTAGTGACTTTGTAAGAAAAGAAGAATCTCATGGTGATGCATGGCTTTGTCCTGCAGCCATTTCATATCGTGCTCGATCTTTTCTTTCAGTATTTCTTCCGAATACTCATCGCTTGGCAAGTCGCATACAAATGCGGTAATGTCATCAAAGCAAAGAGCATAGATAGGATTGTTCTGATCCATGCCTTCAAGTGAAGGAAAGGGCATTTCCTTAGCTTCTTCGGTTGGAACTAGACCATATAAATAAATGAGCTTTTTCATCTTTTAACCTCACTTTTGTTTCTTCGTCATTGATTCCCATCTTTTCAATTCATATTCCTTTGCAGCTTCATATCTCAGCAGCAATTCTTTTTCTTTTTCCATATATGCATCTTCTGGTATTTCTCCAAGCTCATACATCATTTGAAGATGGACGATTTTTTGCTGAATAAAAGAAACGTCATACAGTTCCTTATCCGCTTCTTCTTTGATTTTTTGCCCAACTTTAACAATGAGCGTGACAGGAGACAGCAGCAGTTTATGAATCATACATTCTCTTCTACTTTTAATTGAATATTGATAAAGTTATAAGCAGCCCACGGCCCGGAGTATTTAAAATCTGCTTTGTGCTTCCATTTTTCATACAGGTCATTTACACGTTCATCAAACGCTGCTTCTTTTTTTCGGTCAATTAAAAAAGAAGCGTTCAAAAGCATTGTTTCGACAATAGGAGGGTTTAGCTTAGACGCTTCAGCTATCGGTTCTAACTGTTCATACAGTTCGTTTTTACAGTCGTGCTGAAGCTTTAAAAAGAATTTCTGAGCTGTTTCTCCGTGGGCAATTTGTTTATAAAAATCAGCACTGGCAGAACGCTGGTTTCGTACTTGGTGCAAAGAAGAATCTTGATTCACTTTTTGTTTCAGCCAGTCCGGTTTCCCAATTACTTTTAGTCCGACTTCTATTTTTCCTTTTAACTGTGGGAAAAGAGAGGCGAACTGTGGATATAAGTTTTCTAACAGCATTTCAACATCTTGTTGGCTATGAAACACATTGCCAAAGCTGATGGGAATAACGGAATCATGTGCATTCATTACTTTGGAAATCACCTGCTGGTGCGCTGTGACGTTCTCTTTTGTAGGGTGATAAATTTTAAGAGGAAAGGCAGCGGCCACTATAGCGGCATCACGGTAATGAATGGTAAAAGTAGATCGTTCCTCGTGATCAATCGTAACGCTGCCAAACGTATGTGCCTCGGTAGCGGGGATGCTGCAAAAAATATAAATGCCCGTTTCTTCACTCATCGATTTTTGTTTCATTCCTTTCCATTAAAATAATTAGCCTATTTCTCTGCCGGAGAGCTTCGATAGCGCAGACTGGTGCGTGAAAAAGACGTAATGTTATGCTGCTTATTGACCAGCACTTCATAGATACCGAGCAGTTCATCTTTTGCATAGCGCCTCATATACTCCTGTTCTTCAAATGCTTCAAGTGTTATTTTCCATCCTCCATTTTGAATCGATTCATACGAAATAATTCGGTGAGGAGGAGCGACGTGTTCTTTAAAAAAATCAGTTACGGCTTCCATGATTTCGGCTACTTTCACTTCTCTAATCCACCTTTATGAGTTTATAAATCTAAATCTTGTAAAAGGTTCAGCTGTTCAAGTTTCTTTCCGCTGTTATTCGAAGAAAGAAACTCTTCTCTTTCATTATGAAGCAGCCGAACTGCCTCGGCGTACCTCAGCCATGTGTCTACGCTCGCAATTACGATTCTGGCTTCAATGGTAATTAATTCAATACCAATAACGGAAATGCGCGCGAATACGTCAATTACGACACCTTTATCTAAAATTCGCTCCACCACTTCAGCTAGACTAGAGAAATCGTTTGATTTGTGAATCGTCATGATGAAAAATCCTCTCATGTTGCATAGTAGAATAAATACGTTTGCTAATCTTGCTATTAATGTGTGTGATATTGTAAAAAATATACAAATAAAACGTGCATAAATTAAAAATAGTATAAAATACCATGATTATTTTTGTTTAGATACGGGTAGAGTTAAGTACATTACTTTTATCCATTGATGAATGAAAACACATACATAAAAAACAAAGGGAGTGGAGAAAGATGAGAAAAGAAGAGCAGCCGGTATTATCTGATTTTATTGAAAAGGACCAATTTGAGTTAAATTCATATTTAACCTCTTTACTTGAAACGACAAGTGAAAAGAAAGAAAGTCAAAGTTGATGAATTAAAAACATAAAGGGCTACTTTCCATGTGGAAAGTAGTTTTTTCATTTGTGAACTTGATATATTGGACAACGAGGTGAGAAAGATGAACAAAAGAGACGTGGTTTCGAGAAGTATTTTAACAAAAGCGACCGGCTTTTTGGCATCTGGTTATACTCATAGTTTAAATCCGTATGCCGGATGTGCATTTTCCTGCAAATTTTGCTACGTGCGAGAGCTGCCAATTCAGCGTTTTAAAGAGATGGAGTGGGGGACATGGCTAGAGCTGAAGGTCAACGCAGCTGAAGTCTATCAAAAAGAAATACAAAAACTGCGAAAAAAAGAGCAGCCGGTGCGCATCTTTATGTCTTCAGCGACAGATCCCTATCAGCCTGCTGAGCGTAAAGCAGGCATCACACGTGCCCTTTTAGAAACGATGATCCATCATCCACCTGATTTTTTATTGATTCAAACAAGGTCGCCCCTTGTGACGAGGGATATCGATTTGCTTTTACAGCTTCAAAAAGTATGTGATCTTCGCGTATCGATGACTGTTGAAACGGACCGAGAAGATGTAAAACAAATTTTTTCTCCTTATGCTCCGGGGATGAAACTTCGTATGAACGCGTTAAAAAAAGTAAAAGAAAGAGGAATTTCAACGCAAGTAACCATTGCTCCAATGCTTCCTTTCACGCCTGAATTCCCTAAAAAAATAGAAGGAATGATGGACCGAATTTGCATTGATACCTTGTACTTAGGAGACGGTTCCTTAGGTAAAACGTCTAAAAGGCTAGGGATGCCGGAATTATTTGAGAAGTACGGTTTCCTAGACTGGTATGATAAAGACATTCATGCCAAAGCCATTCGTTATTTTGAAAAATTTTATCCTTCTTCGATGATTTATCTTTCTCAAGAGGGATTTGCCCCGTAAAAAAAGAAGGGCTAGAAGAGCCCTTCTTTTTTGTATTAGTTTTTATACGTATCAAACATGTTTGTATCGTCAGGTACGTTTTCTAAGTAGCTGATTTTTCCGCTGTCATCTAGCTTAGCAATATCTTTTCCCATTTGAGTAAAGACGCTGCCAGATGCACGTTTTCCGCACACTGCCCAAGGCGTTTCAAACTTATCTGTACCTTCAACTGCTTTCCAGCCTTCGAACATATGCTTAATATCAGCGTTTTCTTTAAACACCATTTTCACAAACAGCTTCCAGTTTTCAATGCCTTGCTTTTCGTGGCCGTTTAAGACAAATACGATATCGTCTGAAAAAAGCCCTACTAATTCTTCAAATGCTTGTTCGCTTGTACGTGATTGATCGAATAAATCAAAATATCTATTTAAGTTCTCCATGATGATCTCCTTTGGGTGCTACAGCACCATTTTTTCTTCTACTGTTGCTTTTAACATGTCCAGGTTTTCTTTCGGACATTTTTTGTTAATTTCATTTGTGAGCGTAGCAATGGTTTGCCGTTTTAAGATAGACTGCCACGAAGATTCAGCTTCTTCCATTAAATCGGATAATAAGCAAATATCTTTGTCTTTTAAGTTAAGCATGTCGTGAAAAATACCGCTTGATGAGTAAAGAGACTGCTTACCTTCAATGGCTACGTATACGTCATAAATACGAATTTTTTCCGGCGTTTTTTTTAAGCGAAATCCACCTTTGCTACCAGGAACGGAAGCAAGTAAATCAGCGCTAACCAGCTTGCGAAGAAGCTTTTGAAAATACGTAGGCGAGCCCCCAAGCTGAGTGCTGATGACATCTCCTGGCAACACAGCTTTTTCAGGTAAAAACGTAAGAAGCAAAATGGCATATACCGATTGCTCAACGCCTGTTTTCATATGCAAAAACATCATCTCCTGCTTTATGTGTACAACGTGGATAATCATTATCCACGTTTAGGTTATCATACCGCTTATGAATCAAAAAGTAAAGCAGTTACTTAATATGCACGCGATATTCGTGTATACTGTGAAAGAAGCAGCAACAAAATACGGAGATGAGAGAATGACAACTATTGCAGATATCGCTCGGCTTGCAGGAGTAGCAAAAAGCACTGTATCCCGCTACCTTAACGGAGGGTCTGTGAGCGATGCGACAAAACGAAAAATCGAAGAGATTATTAAAGAAACAAACTATAGCCCAAATGCGTTTGCTCAAAGCTTAAAAGCAAAAAAAACAAACATCATTGGTGTAATTGTTCCGCGCATGGGTTCTTTTGCGACTTCCCGCACATTAGATGGTATTGACCAAGAACTTAGAGACCACCACTATCAAATGATTATTTCCAATTCTAATCAAGATTTAGAAAGAGAAATCGAAAATATCTATACGCTGGCTAAGCAGAAGGTAGCAGGTATTATTCTTCTTGCCGTTCAAATCACAAAAGCTCATTTGGAAGCGTTCCGCACAATTTCAATTCCCGTTTTGTTAATTGGACAGCAGCATGAAGAAGTCCATAGTTTAATTCACCAAGACTACGAGGCTGCATGCGACATTGGAAGGTACATAGGAGAAAAAGGACATAAAAAAATCGCTTTTTTAGGCGTAACCGAAAAAGACATAGCTGTAGGTGTAAAGCGAAAAGAAGGCGTAAAGGAAGGTCTTAAAGACAGAGACTGCGAGATCCGCTGTTATCAAACAAGCTTTAGCATGAGCGATGCAATCGGGGCCGCTACGGCTGTGATGAAAGAATTTAATCCGTCCATCATTGTATGTGCGACCGATAACATTGCGCTTGGCACATTAAAGGCAGCTTATTTAAACGGACTGCGCGTTCCGCAAGATGTATCCATTACCGGCTTTGGAGGCTACGAAATTACAGGTGTGATTCATCCCAGCTTAACAACCGTAAAATATTACTATAAAGAAGCGGGACAAATGGGGGCACAGCGAATTATTAAGCTAGTCAACGGAGAAGAAGTCGAAAAGCTTACACTTTCTAACTATGAATTGATTGAAAGAGAAAGCGTTGACAATCGCTTTGCATAAAAAAACGATTGACAGAATGTAGGAGATGCTATAGTATAAGTGGTGTAAATACAAACAAATAATTGAACGTATCTCCTAAAGGGGAGTAGCTTTAACAGCAAAGTCGTCATTACAGAGATTATCTCTCGGCTTTGTTGGCAACATTATGTTGTTAGCAAGACCTTTACCGCTTATTTGGTAAGGGTCTTTTTTGTATTCAATTATAAAAAGGGAGGAAAAGGCTCGGACATTTAGAGGAGAAACGTTACATAAAAAGAGAAGGTGGAGGTAACTATGGAGGAACTAATTGGCGTATCAGTGCAAGGTTTGCTGCAAATTATTTTTCTTGATTTAATTTTAAGCGGGGATAACGCAATTGTTATTGCAATGGCGGCTCGTAACGTACCAAAAGATTTACAAAAAAGAGCGATTTTAATTGGAACAGGCGGCGCAATTGGTCTTCGATTATTATTTGCGGCTATTATTGTCCCTTTATTGAAAATTCCATTAATCGGAGCGGTCGGCGGTTTAATGCTAGTATGGATTGCATATAAATTATTAGCGGACAATCACGATCACGGCGACAATCCTAAAGGTGGAGCAACGGTATGGAGCGCGGTTAAAACGATCATTATTGCAGATGCGGTCATGTCATTAGATAACGTATTAGCTCTAGCAGGTGTAGCTCACGAATTTGTCCCGATTATGATTGGTGTATTAATTTCAATTCCGATTATTATTTGGGGAAGCAGCTTTATCATGAAAGCAATGGAAAAATTTCCGATTATCATTTACGCTGGAGCGGCGATGCTTGCATGGTCTGCTGGAAAAATGATTGTTGAAGATAAAATCATCGGCGGATTTGTTCCAAGTACAGCTTTACATCTCGCTGTTCAAGTTATCTTAACTATTGCAGTTGTAGGCATTGGGTACATGAAAAACAAAAAAATGAAAAAAGAACAAGCCCACGCAGCTTAAAAAAAGAGCGTACGGATGATCCGTACGCTCTTTTTTTATGATTCGGGGTAGTGCATAAGCAAAAAAAAGCTTGCTTCTTCTTCAGAAGAATTGATATAGCTGTGAGAGGTATTTCCTGAAAAATGAAGGGCGTCTCCCGAGACTAATTCATGTTCTTCATTTTCAAAACGAACCGTTAATTCGCCTTCTTTAATAAGTAAGTATTCATCTCCTAAATGAGTTTTCGCTTCGTGCACGCATCCAGGCTTTAATGTGACGATGTAAATTTCAAACTTTTTTTCCGGATGATAAGGAAAAAAAGAATATACTAAGTAATCACCTTTGTTGTCCGTGATGGGATCTAGCTGTTTTATGCTTACTTTCTGCACACCCGGGGTGTCTTCTTTCATAAATACAGAAAAAGAGACTTGAAGGCCGTTGGCGATTTTCCAAAGCGTGGTAACCGTGGGACTGGATTTACCCTTTTCAATTTGTGCAAGCATTGCTTTACTAACACCGGTTAATTCGGAAACTTGATCAAGCGTCAAATTTCGATTTTTTCGTAATTTAACAAGATTTTTAGCAATAATATCTTGAATCGCGTCCATTGTTGTACTCCTTTAATTATTATAAAGATAGTATAACATACCGTTGTTTAATATAACGTATAGATGTATAATATAACAGAAAAGGAGGGAGTACGGTGATTGCAGAAAAAGCAGTACAGCAAAGAGAAAAAGTGGACTTAACGTTCAGACAAGGGGCTAAGGATTGTATCCCTACGCTACTCGGTTACATAAGCATAGGGCTTGCGGCTGGGATCGTTGGAGTATCCTCGCATCTTTCCGTTATGGAAGTTGCTTTATTATCAGCGCTCGTGTATGCCGGGGCAGCACAGTTTATTATTTGTGCACTGATGGTTGCAAACAGCTCGATTTCAGCTATTATTCTCACAACATTTATTGTAAACTTACGACACTTTCTTTTGAGCGCTACGGTCGCGCCTGAATTTACAAAATATTCGTTATTAAAAAACGTCGGAATTGGAGCCCTTCTAACGGACGAATCATTTGGGGTGTCTTCAAATAAAATTGCAAAAGGTGAGCCAATTAATGACCGCTGGATGAACGGATTAAATATAACGGCTTACGTCAGCTGGATTATCGCCTGTACGACAGGAGCTATTTTTGGCCATATGCTATCTAACCCGGAAGCCTTTGGGTTTGATTTTGCCTTAACAGCTATGTTTTTAGCTCTGCTTGTTTTACAAATCGAAAGCGTGTTACCTTCAAAGCTTAATCATTACTTACGTTTAATTCTTTATATGGCGATTATTATGATTGTGCTGTCTTTTTTCGTACCCTCACATGTGGCCGTATTGATTTCAACGATTATTGTAGCGACAATTGGGGTGGTGACGGATAAATGAGCATCCACTACCCAACACTCATCGTTATTTTAGGGTGTGCCCTTGTTACCGTAGTTCCTCGCATTGTTCCGTTTTTAGTTGTACGTAACATCGCGCTGCCAGAACCCGTATTAAAATGGTTGTCCTATATTCCTATTTGTATTTTAACTGCACTTGTTGTAGAAAACTTTATCATTCAAGCAAATGACAGCGTAAAGATTAACTGGCCCGTCATTATCGTAGTCATTCCAACCTTACTGATTGCCCTGAAAACAAAAAGTTTATCCATCACCGTTATTAGCGGAGTTGGAATGATGGCGCTGCTTCGTTTTTTTCTTTTATCATGAAAGCTCAAGTTATGCTCTTGAGCTTTTTTACTGTCTCCTTTACGCACGCTTTTTCATATAGTATGATAAGAGTGTAAATTAGAAGCCAATGAAAACTAAAATATAGATGAGGTGCTTTTATGAGCGGAGTAGTATCTAAATAGGAACAATTGAATGAAATAAATTAAATAAGCAAGACGGGTATTTTTTGGAGAATGAAGGTACCCTTTATTTGCTTATGGATTTATTTCACTGCCTATGAAGATACCTACAATGCTTTATAAAGGATTCGGCATTTGTCGCGAAAGAGGCGTCTGTTTTTACAGAGCTTTCTTTCGTGATATGTGTTTAGACACCTTATGAACGCAAAAAGCTGTGGGATCACCACAGCTTTTTTTGTTTACCTTTTTCATTGCCTTCTAATAAATAGGTATCTTCATATGTGATGAAAAATCATAGTGAGGAGAAAAACCATGAATACGATGACATTTGAAAAATTACAGTATCAGGAATTAAAAGAAATCGTAAAATCTCACTGCGTAAGTGAGCTGGGAAAAAAATTAATGGATAAACTTCAGCCGAGCACATCTCTTAAAACAGTAAAAAACCGACTTAAAGAAACAACGGAAGCACGAAGACTTCTAGATGCTGAGAAATCACTTCCGCTATCAGGTGTCTCAGGTATAGGAAGAGTCATCGAAAAGCTTGAAAAAGGCATGATTTTAGAGCCCGAAGAGCTAATACGCGTATCCGATTTTTTAAAAGGCTGCAGAAAAGTAAAACAATATATGGTGGATAAAGAATTTTTTGCTTCGCTCTTAAGTTCCTATGCCCATTCGATGAAAGAACTGACAGGTATAGAAGAGGAAATTAATTTTGCGATCAAAGCCGGAAAAGTAGACGCTGAGGCAAGCAAAGAGCTCAAGCGTATCAGAAGACATATAGAAGGAACGGAAGCGAAGATTTCAGAACAGCTTGCGAAATTTTTACGAAACGGGAAAAACAAAGAGTATATTCAAGACTTCTTCATCAGTAAAAAAGGAGACCGCTATACGATTCCGATCAAGGCATCCTATAAAAATCATGTTGGAGGAACGATTGTTGAAACATCTTCTAAAGGGTCAACAGTGTTCATAGAGCCGGCATCTATTACAAAGCTGAATGCGGAACTAGCGATTTTGAAAGCAGAAGAAGAGGTAGAAGAATATCAAATTTTAGCGTTTTTAACAGGTTTAGTGTTAGAGAAGCTAGCTGATATTCATATTAATTTAGAGCTAATTAGCCAATACGACATGGTGTTTGCCAAAGCAAAATACAGTAAACAGGCAGACGGAATCGAACCTAAAATTAATGATTATGGATATATTCATTTAAAAGGCGCATATCACCCGCTGTTAACTGGTAAAATTGTTCCGCTTCACTTCGAAATTGGCGAGAATTATCGAAGCTTAATTATTACCGGACCTAACGCAGGAGGAAAAACCGTTGTCTTAAAAACGATTGGGCTACTGACACTCGCTACAATGTTGGGGTTTCATATTACAGCTGATGAAGGAACAGAAATTGCATTGTTTGAGCATATTTTTGTCGATATCGGCGACAACCAAAGTATTGAAAATGCGCTGAGCACCTTTTCTTCACACATGAAAAATATATCGGCTATTTTGCAAAAAGCAACGAACAATACGCTGCTCCTATTCGATGAAATTGGCAGCGGCACCGAACCGAATGAAGGAGCTGCACTTGCGATTGCGATTTTAGAAAAGTTTTATCATATGGGCTGCATAACGGTCGCGACTACGCATTACGGAGAAATTAAGCGTTTCTCAGAAATTCATCCTGACTTTATGAATGCCGCGATGCAGTTCAACAGTAAAACATTAGAACCGCTGTATCAGCTGTTAATTGGCACATCTGGAGAAAGCAATGCGCTTTGGATTTCAAAGAAGATGAAGGTAGAAGAAGAGATTTTACAAAAAGCAAAGTTCTATATGGAAAGCAAATCGTATGATACAGAAGTCGTCAGAAAAAATAAAATAAAAAAACCCACTATTTTGAAGGAACAGAAAAAAGACCGTGTTGAATACCAAATAGGAGATCGAGTCAAACTGTTAGATTATGAAAATCATGCGATTGTGTATAAGTCTAAAGACAACACAAACAATATAGTCGTACTCTATCAGAATGAGTTAATTGAAGTAAACGTTAAGCGAGTAGCTCTTGAAATCAAAGCTGCTGAATTATATCCCGAAGGTTATGACCTCAATTCGTTATTTATTAGCTATAAAGATCGAAAAGAACAGCATGATCTGCAGCGAGGATCAAAAAAAGCATTGCGGAAAATTGAAAAAGATATACGCGAAAATAGATAAAGCAGAAGCCCAGCACTTATAAGAAAGTGCTGGGTTTTGTTTTTATGCAGCTTCTCAAAAATACATAGCGCCTTTTTGTTAATGACTTAAAAGGTAAGGAGGTTTCCTTTAGCTATATTAGTAATCTATAGGTATAAAAAACATCTCTCACCTCTCTAATGTACCTGAGAGATGCGTTTAATAAATTATTCGTTTGTCGGAACGGGAAGACTCTTGAGAGTTGTAAAACAAAAAGCCATTTTTTTCGCAAAATGTAAAGGAGGCTCTACAGATTGAATATGAAGATACATAAGGACCGGTTCTGTAAAAAGCCAATGGTTATGCAAAGCGCTTACGATAAGACCTTGCCGCGCAGCAGCTTCTGTAAAACGGGGGATTTCTTCTTGTAAAATAGCAATCTCAGCCAAGTTTAACGCGTTTCCCTGTGCATCTATCGCTTCAAATGATACACCAACAGGAACGACAGAGCTGCTTTTCCGCCCTTGAACATGAGCTTGAAAGCTTCTTTTAAGAGACACTGAGCATCCTGTTGGACTAACTTTGCTTTTAGCGTTTAAAATCTGGCCAAACTGCTGACAAATTTCACTTGTAGTATACATATAAGCTCCTGCCTTTCTTCTATACTCTTAGTAAGCTTTATGACATCAGAGCTTCACTTATGCAAACAGTGTTCTTATAAAAAAATCCCCTTCACGATGAAGAGGATTTTTTTATTATTCAGCATGCGATGAGCGTTCATTTAACAAATTTTCATAAAAACGGGCAAGTGAAGCAGAAAGGTATGGAATAGACCATAAAAAGCCGATTCCTAGTGTAATGATACTTAATAAAAACCAGCCCAGAAAGCTTAGCAGCAGCAGGAAGTACTGTCCTTTATAACCATTCATCAACCTGCGGCTTTCTGTAATCGCTTGATTCATCGAGTAAGTAGGATTGTCTTTACAAATATAGTACGTTTGTGAATATGCCAGTGCTTTGATAATTCCAGGAATCAGTAAAAGCAGTGACCACAGCATCACATAAAGAGTCATAAGTACATAAATCCCTAGTGACTTGACATAAAGACCGAAGTCTTGGAATGTTTTAAACAAATGTCCCAATCGGACAGATTCACCTCGCGCCAAGCCTAAAAATGCCCAGTAGTTCGCCATGAGAAGAGGCGAAAAGACAATGGCAAAGGCAGTTGAAATCCATGACGCCGAATCAGATTCATCTTTCATCCAATTGTCATAGCCGCCGCTTGCCACAATTTCAAATGGAATAGGCAGAAGCGTATATACTCCGTACGTCACCACCGTCAGTAGAATCGCAAGTCCCCAGCGATTCTTTAAAGAAGCTTTAGCTTCTCTTTTAATCGTACCGATGTTCATGTTGTTCCTCCTTTAATGTTGCAAAACAGTATCTTTTTGCTTGTATTAACATGTAAACCATGCACAATTGTTAATTTTGTATGAAATGAAAATAATAGTCAATAGGTTCTGAGATGAAAAGCAAAGCTCCTGCGAAAAATTTTTACTAGACAGATAGAAATCGCTAAATAGGTACAATCTGCTTTTGAAGAAGGAGGAGGTGCAAAAGCACTGTGTGCGATGCTTTATTTTAGTATGAAGTGAAACCCTCATGGAAAGACTTTCTAAGATAGGAGGGATTTCTATGTTTGAAATGATTAAAATGATGCAAGAAGTCTTAAATAAAAAGGAATTTTCTTATTGGGTTCATCAAGATCTTTTTAGTTTTCAATGGTGGCTCATAGTGGTGATAAACACTCTTTTTCTGCTGCTTTTTTACTTTTTTATTGATAGACAGCGTCTCTTTTTTATGCTTCTCGTTTTTTTTATCAGCTTTGACATAGTCGGTTTGGTAGATGAATTCGGGAAATTTTTTAACCTATGGTGCTATCCTCACCAGATGCTTCCGTTTACAGATCGCTTCAATACGGTTGACTTTGCTATTATTCCGGTAAGTATTGCGCTTGTCTATCAATTTTTCAGTAAATGGAAATTTTTCCTTATCGCACATATCGTTACGTCTGCTGTTATTGCTTTTATAGGTATTCCGGTATTCAAAGCTCTGTATTTGTACCAATTGCTGAACTGGACGATGTTTTATTCATTTCTTACAGTATTCATCATGGGAATTGTAGTGAAAATGATTGGCGATTGGATTGCAGGTAAGAAAAAAGGCTATAGCGTTAGCTAAGCAAATAACACCCCTATCTATTCAGACAGGGGTGTTATTTGTTTAAGTGAAAACTGCAGTATGCCTTTATAATGAGTATAAGACAGAATGAGAGGAGACTGTAAAAGTGGAAACAGCGAATATCACTCAAACATTTTATGAATTAGAATGCGTGCACTTAAAATCAGAAGTACGAACCTCTGCTAAAGAGCTTTCAAACATTCTTGCAGATGATTACGTGGAGTTTGGCAGCTCGGGCACGGTATGGAAACGAAAAGATTACAATAACAATCATGTACTTTCGCCAGATGTATTCGAAATCTCTCATTTTCATATAGACGTATTGTCTCCTGAATGCGTATTAACTACCTATCATCTTATGAACCATACGGCCAAAAAAAAGACGCTTCGCAGTTCTATTTGGCGAAAAAGAGAAGAAAAGTGGCGTTTGTTTTTCCATCAAGGCACCGCCACAAACGGTGATCAATAAATAAGATTATTCGGTTATTATTATACTTTCCCTCTATTTGATGCTATGATGAAAGTATATTTTGACGTAAGGGATGTTTTGAGATGAGCAAAAATAACGTAAAAAAAGAAGTGTTTTCATGGATTAAGTCCATTGTTATTGCATTGGTTATTGTAGTGGGAGTTCGCCATTTTTTATTTGCGCCAACTACAGTTCACGGTGAATCGATGTATCCAACGTTTGAAGATTCAAACCGCGTTATTTTAAATAAAATCAGTGATGTTGATCGCTTTGATATGATTGTATTTCATGCACCGGATGCAGATGAAAATTATATTAAACGTGTAATTGGACTTCCAGGAGATACGGTAGAAATGAAAAACGACGTTCTATATATTAACGGTAAAGCTTATAAAGAGCCGTATTTAAAAGAATCTAAAAAATCTCTTGCACCTAATGAAAAATTCACGGAAGATTTTACGCTTCAAACGCTGCCTGCAACTGATGGCAAAGTGAAGGTACCAAAAAATTCACTGTTTGTAATGGGGGACAACCGTCCTGTAAGTCATGATGGACGAGCATTTGGCTTCATTCCACAAAAATCAGTTATCGGAAAAGTGCAGTTTCGCTACTATCCGTTAAATGAAGTAGGCGAACCAAAATAAAAAAAGGGAAAAAGGCTGGCGGAATTTAATTCGCCAGTCTTTTTTATTGGGTTAAAAGAACTGATTTAAAAAAACGATTTGCTTGATGCACGTTAAACATCTTCTAAGAAATCAGTAAATTAGACCTTGTTTTTTTCTTTGTTTAGGAAATCATAAGGGTGTTTAAAAAGGGACTTCTAGGTGCCTATGTTACTTCAAAGTAAGAGATAGTACTGATAGGTAAGGAGTTTTTATGGGTATACAAATATATGAAGATAAAGAAACAAGGATTTTGGAAAGGAGCAGGTCAGCATGAAAAACGTATTAATCATTAATGGACACGAGTATTATAAAAAATCAGAAGGAGAGTTAAATCAGACGATTTTTAACGAAATGCAGCATTTACTCGCTGATCAATTTGACATTAAAACAACGGTGGTTGATAAAGGCTACGAAGTAGAAGAAGAAATTGAAAAGTGGCTATGGGCTGATGTTGTGATTATGCAGACGCCTATTTACTGGTTCAGCATTCCCGGAAAGTTTAAGCAATATATTGATCGCGTGTATATGGATAACATTTTCTTTAAAGGTTCCAATCAATACGGGCGAGGCGGCTTATTAACGGGGAAAAAATACATGTTTTCTCTCACATGGAATGCGCCGGAAGCTATTTTCGACAATGACGAAGCTTTCTATGAAGGAAAAAGTTTAGACGAAGCCATTATGTATTTGCATAAAATGAACCAGTACGTCGGTATGAGTCCACTTCCAACTTACTCTATTCATGACGTAGTCAAACATCCAAACATTGATCACTACAAGCATAAATTAGAAAATCATGTAGCAGAAGTATTTGGAATAGGAGAGCATCAATAAAAATCGATACTACAAAAAACCTGACTGAACAGTCGGGTTTTTTTATTCACTGTGACGCAAAAATCGTAGTCAAAAACAGTTTTTCTTTTTCTTCCTGATCACTAGCGAAATGTCTACAATGGTAAGGAAGAGTTAACCATCAAGTTGCACAATAACTCGACCAGAAGTGGTAATGAAAGCGTAAACATTTTAGTGGGGATTAGTGATAAAATAAATTTAAGCAGGGGGGGAGCAATTGATGCATCTAGATGAAAGGAGCAATTTAATTTTAAAAAGAGTGGTTAGTAATCCAGGTATTTCCAATGTAGAATTAGAGAGAAAATATCATCTTTCACGGAGGCAGATTAGCTACAGCTTTACAAAAATTAATGACTGGTTAAAGAGTAACAATTATCCAAAAATTCAGCGAACGAACGGGGGGAATTTTATTATTGATCCTCTTCTAATGGAACTGTTTGCTGAAAAAGTCGAACACTCTGCTGGAAGCTATATTCCGTCTGAAAAAGAAAGAGCTCAATTGGTTTTGCTGATGCTATTAAGCAGCGAAGAAGAATTATCTTTACTTCATTTCTCGAGCTCGCTATCAGTGAGTAAGAATACGATATTAAGAGATATGAAATACACACAAAAACTTGTAAATGATTATAATCTTGAAATTGTTTATTCACGAATGTATGGATACGACATAGTCGGAAGTGAATGGAATAAAAGAAAGCTGCTTATTGAAGTACTGCGGACCGTCTATGACATGTATCAAGGTGAGACGTATATTCAGATGTATACAGGAATTTCAAAGGAAGAAATTCAGAAGTTAAAAGGACAAATGGAAAAAGTAGAAAAGCGTTTAGCCCTTCAATTTATCGATCAAAAAATAAAACTTCTTCCATATACAATAGCTATTTTGTTAAAAAGAATTAAAAAAGGAAACTTAATTAAAGATCCTTATCATATTGACTATGAAGAATTATCGGATACAAAAGAGTTTGAAGCTGCTGAAATTTTAATTGAAGAAGCTGCTTGTATCCCAAAGGAAGAACGGTTATTTATTACACTACAGCTGCTTACATCTAATGTTCTATCTTCTCAATTTTTAAGAGATGAAGAAACTCTTGAACTAAAATCTTCACTGAAGGATAGCCTTGCATTATTTGAGAAAAAAGCATGTATTACTTTTAAAGAAAAAGAAAAGCTGCTTCAAAAATTAGTGCTGCACATGAAACCCGCTTACTACCGTATTAAATACCAGCTAACTACTAACTATTCAATAATTAAAAAAGTAAGTGAAGAATTTGAAGCCATTCACTATATTGTAAAAGATTCATTAAAGCCTTTTGAAACTTATATTGGCTGTCCTATTCCTGAAAGCGAAGTGATGTTCATTACCGTTTTTATTGGTGGACATTTAATTAACAGTGGCGAAACGATACAGCTGAAAAAGAGAGCGGTTGTTGTTTGTCCTAACGGGGTATCCATTTCACATTTGATGGAGCACACGCTGCGCGATTTATTTCCAGAGTTTTATTTCTACGAAGCTCTTTCAATTCGAGAATTTGAGCAATCAAAAGCAGACTTTGATATGGTATTTTCTCCTGTTCCTGTCCAGACTTCTAAGCATTTATTTATTGTGGAACAATTTATTTCAGATTTTCAAAAGCTGCAGCTTCGGCAGAGAGTCATTCAAACCATATTCGGTTTAAATACATCCGTTGTAAACATTGAACAGTTAATAAGTGTCATTGAAAAATACGCAAAAGTTGATCAAAAGGCTCAACTTCAAAAAGCGCTGCAAGATTATTTTTCTCTCCAAGTATTAAACGAAACAAGTGAAAATCAAGAATACAGTTTAGCAGATTTAATTACACCCGAAACAATTGTGCTGCGCGATCAAGTGGAAAGCTGGAAGGAAGCTATTTCAATAGCCGCTTCCCCGCTTTTACATAAAGGTATTATTACTGAAGCTTATATTGATAAAATGCAGGAACAATATCCGTCTATGTCTCCACATATTGTACTAAGACTTAATGTTGCAATACCTCACGCAAGCCCTGAGGATGGTGTTCAAGCAGTAGGCATGAGCTTACTTAAGTTAAAAGAAGGCTTATTGTGCGGAGAGCAAAAAGTTCATTTTATTGTTGTTATCGCAGCTATTGATAAAAAGAAACATTTAAACGCTATGCTGCAGCTGATGAAGTTAGCGGAAATGAACGGGGTAATAAATGAGATGAAACGGCTAAATAAAAAATACAAAATCTATGAAATAATTAAAACGCACTCTATCTAATCATGGTACAGAATGTATAGCAAGGAGGATACAATCGTGACATTACAGCCTTTTTTAAAAGAAGAGTTATTGAAGTTAAATAGTATATGTAAAGATCAAGCAGATATCTTTGAAATGGTGTACAAAGAGGCATTTGGCAAAGGGTATGTCAGTGAAGCCTTTTTGACAAAAATTAAAGAAAGAGAAGCATCTTTTCCGACGGGGCTCCAAATAGGCGATTATAGTGTAGCAATCCCTCATACAGATCCAGAGCACGTTTTTGAACAATTTATTAGTGTGATTACCTTACAAAAACCTGTATCGTTTTATTTAATGGATGATAATACAAAAAAAGTGGATGTGCGCATTGTGCTTCTATTAGGTTTAAACCAGCCTCATACCCAGTTAACAGTACTTCAGGAGCTGATGCAAACAATTCAAGATCAGCAAAAAATAGAGCAATTATTACAGGCTCAAAATCAAAGGGATGTTCAAGCTATTTTTAACGGAGTTGAAAAAATTAGTACAAAAGGGGAGAAGTAAAATGAAAAAGTATACGGTATTAGTAGCATGCGGAGCGGGAATTGCAACATCAACAGTGGTGTGTGAACGAGTAGAAAATTTATTAAAAGACAACGGCATTAACGCGGAAGTTGTGCAATGTAAAATTGCCGAAGTAGCTTCCCGCCA